>NZ_JBYTDQ010000004.1:317805-736273 GCF_058791575.1 Paenibacillus sp. EB106-06-01-XG199
ATTGGTCTACCTTCACCGGGGGAGCTACAGCTGAATCAGTTGGTCTACCTTCACCGGCAGCCCGGTGGCCATGGAGCGGTTGGCGGCGATTCCTGTCATGATCGACCAGGCTCCATCCATATGGGAGGCTGCACGCCGAAACCGGTCCTCGGCGTGCCGTTCAAAAATATCCCGCAGCATCACCGGGTCGCCTCCCCCGTGACCGCCGATGCCTTCCTCAATCTCCACTTCATACGGTGCAGCAAATTGCGGATAGACAGTAATCTGCTTATCTTTTACCGCCCCCTCCAGTTCCTTGCCGCCTCCGGCATTGACATAGGATTGTTCTACGACCTTGACCTCCAGCCGCCCCTTGGTGCCGTTGAACACTACATTGAAGCCCTCCCACGGCAGATAAGCATTAAGCGAATAGTTCATAATCGTCTTATTCTTGTATTTGACCATTACACCCATCGTATCCTCAATGCTGATGTTATCTCCGAACACGCTCTGGTCACGCAAATACCCGTCTTCCTGCTCAGTATCCAAATACATCCGTTTCAGCTGCTCGTTATCTTTGAGATGGAGGGCAAACGGATCATTCTGCGCTGCTGCGCTGCCGTGCACCCGCTGATAAAATTCGGTTACTCCCCGGTTCTCGGCATTTTCCCGGCCATAAAAGCGCAAATCGCCCATTGCAAATACTGTATCCGGCTTAGAGTCCAGCCAAAAGTTCATGAGATCGAAATGGTGGGTAGACTTGTGAACCAGCAGGCCGCCGCTGTTGCGCTTATCGCGGTGCCATCTGCGGAAATAGTCCGCACCATGCTGTGTATTCAGCAGCCACTCGAAGTTGACAGACAGCACTTCACCAATAGTCCCTTCCATCAAGAGCTCGCGGATTTTGGTATTATGCGGTGCATAGCGGTAGTTGAAGGTCACCCGCAGCTTCTGCCCGGTGCGTTCGATCGCCTCAAGAATCTCCTGGCATTTCTCTACGTCCGTCGTCATCGGCTTCTCCGAGATCACATCACAGCCAAGCTCCATGGCGCGGATGATATAGCGGTGATGTGTGCGGTCAATGCTGGTTACAATCACGGCATCGGGCTGCGTTTCCGCAATCATCCGGTCAAATTCATGCGCCTTGTACACAGGAACCTTATGGTATCCGTATTTCTCCACCAGCAGGGTGTTGGCATAAGCCATTCTTGCCGCGTTTACATCACAGAAGCCGACGATTTCAGCCGTCTCCCGGTAGTTTCTCGTGATCTCCCCGTAAAAAAACTCCGCCCGGCCGCCGGTACCGACAAATGCATACTTTTTGCTGATCATTATTATCACTCCATCGCCATTGATTTGGTTGCGCTTTCTGAATATAGTGTATAGTATAAAATACATCTATTTCTAAGCATTATTTAGCATTTTTTAGTGATACTATGCATATTTTAGCTTCTTATAGAGGAGGCGCGTGAAAAATGGAACCCCTTTTCATGATTGAACAAATTAAAAGGGCCGGAGCCTTCAGTATGGATTCCGACCATTATCACGACAGCTATGAAATTTATTATCTGCTTGCGGGAGAGCGCAATTATTACATCAACAATCTGGTATATGCGCTGCGCAGCGGCGATCTGATCTTTATTAACCGCAACGAGCTTCACAGGACTGTAGCCAAAGGAACAAGCCGCCATGAGCGGATCCTGATCAATTTCCGGCATGACTTTGTTAACAGGCTGATGGAGCAACTCCAGCTGGAGCTGCCCTTTTTCAGTGGACAATGCCTGCTGCTGCGCCCGGATGCGCATGAACAGGGGATGATCGAGAACCTTCTCTTCGCCATGCTGGAGGAACAGAAGGCGGAGCGGGCGCAGCACATCCCCTTTATGCAGACCCTGCTGTTGCAGCTGCTCATCGGGATGAACCGGATCCGGGAGCGGGCTCCGGACAGCATCGTTCCGGTGAACAATGACAAACAGCGCAAAACCTATGAGATTATCGAATATTTACAGACCCATTACGCCGAGAAGCTGACGATAACGGAGCTGGCGGATACCTTTTTTATCAGCAGCACCTATCTCTGCCGCCTATTTAAGCAAACCACCGGCTTCACCATTGTCGAGTACCTCAATACGGTCCGTGTCCAGGAGGCGCAGCGCCGTTTGCGGGATACGAATGACAGAGTCACAAAGATTGCCGAGGAGACCGGTTTTGACAGCATCGCCCACTTCGGGCGTGTGTTTAAACAAATTGTTAAACGCTCGCCTTTGCAATACCGCAAGCAAAACCGCTGATGTCATTTGTATCCCCAAGAATAGCGGGAGCCGCCGCCAATCCAAAACGCACAAAACAATATCTGTCCTGATACACATGGATGTCCGGTTTCAAATCCTTGTCTGTCCAGCCCGGCTTATCCCTGTAGCTGTCCGGTCCTACCTTGTATACTTCGCCTTTAATATGATGGTGGGGTCCCAGCAGATTGCGGCAGCTGCCGGTCAGCACCAGTACAATTTCATTTACTCCGGGCTGCAAATAAGCGGTAATATCAGCTTCATACGGTTCCCACAGGAAGGTTCGTACCTCGGCCCTGTTAATGAACAGCTTGGTTACAACCGCATCCGGTGCAGAGTGAAACTGAAAGGTCCATTGAGCTCCGGTTGCTTCTTCTCCCCCCAGTTCAAACGTCTGAAATAAATGAATGCTTCCCGCGAAGAACGGAAATCCCTGCTGTGCGAGATCGCCGGTGCATGCCCGCTCTGGAGCTTCAGTCAGTGTAAAGGGTCCTCCGGTCCATAGCGCCCTGCGTTCGGTCTCTTCAAAAAGCTCCGCAGCTTCCACACCGAAGGAGCCCAGCAGATAGATGCTTTCTATTTCCTGGTCCAGCGTCAGATTGTTCCCTTCGGCTTCAAATTGCTTGGCCCGCTCCAGCTTGTCGTTGAGCTCGGCAGAATGCCTGAACATCCCCTTCAGGGTAATGACATTGCTGCCCCGGATGGCCAACCCTACTATATCAATCTTCTGCAGGGAAGAATCCCTCCACCAGCCGCAGCTTACACTGGAGACTGCACTTCCGTTCAACAGGATTTCCATTTCCTCAGGCTGTTCAAGCACCAGATACAGCTCCCGCGGACGCTTAGGATCAAAGGCCACCTGAAAAACAAATTCCAATTCAAACGCAACAGACCGGTCATAAGCCAACAACTGCTCCTGTATGAAAATCACCGGCTGCGTTTTCGACCATGCTCCGCCTTCCACCCGCAGCCGGGCGGAGTCCAGCGTTAAGCTGTTAAGATCCGCATAGGCAATATCCCACTCCGGGGCGAGTTCCAGCCGTGTGCATGCTTCCACTCTGCTAGGCGGATACGGCAGCTCTGTTTCTTCTGTTATTTCCTCTTCCACCGTTGAACCTAATTTCCCAGCCGCAACAGTTGCTTCCGGCAACGGATCGAGCTTCAGCATGTAGGAACCTCCGGCATACAGCGGTAGCCGCAGCCGGACACTATCCTCCCGGACCTCCTGTCTGAGCGCGTGAAGGCTCCCCGTCTCCAGATCAATCAGTGAAACGGTGCCGGGCCTGGACACTTCCATATGCAACATCGGATAGGACTTCTCACCGGAATTCACGATATAACAGAGCACCGCGCCCTCCAGTTCCAGTGTCCGCACATTAAGCGTATCCACCGCAATTGCCGTTCCGTCTTCCTCCGTAATGTGCAGGAACGGCCGGGAAGCAGCGGATACGGCGTGGCTAATCTCATCACGGCTCCATCCGGGATGGACCGCAGCCTGCATGAGGTCTGCAAGCCCGCCATCAGGCTCCCCGTTCACCAGCACAGGATAGGGGTCGAAGGCTATCAAGTGGCCGCCTTGGGAGACGAACTGCTCCAGCAGCTGAGCAGTTGCCGTATCCAGCGTGAGGCTTGGCGGAACAATGACCACGCGGTATGCTGCCTCACCAACCCACAAACAGCCGCCGCTGACCCGGCCATGGCCGGCAAGGATGCTTTCGCTGCCGTAATCATGCTCGATCAGGCTCTGGCACAGCCACCGGGACAGCTGCGCGAATGCCTCATGAAAGGGAATCACCGCCGAAGAGTCAGCACCGCGCTGCAGGGTCCAGGCTGTGCGCACCGGATGCAGCAGCAGCACCTCCGCCCGGCCTTTGCCCTCCGCCAGCAGCAGGGACAGCCGGGCGAAGTAGTCATTAAAGCCCTTGTAGCCCTCCCACCAGGGCTGCTGGTAGTACAAGGAAGGCGGGTAGTCCCGCTTCCGCAGGCCCCGCAGCGTATAGCCCTGCAAATGCTGGCACATCAGATTAATGCCGTGCACGAACTGCCATTCCCCGATCCTCCGCAGATCGGCGAAGCTGATGTTCCAGCCCGAGCACCCGTAGCTCTCAGTGATCGCGCGTTTTTTGCCCAGCTGACGGGCCACCGAGCTCACCTGCTTCGGCACCAGGGCATCACTGCCGACGAACCGGCCCAGCCAGTCGCATCCGGGAATTTGCAAATGCTCATAGAAGGCCATGGGATCGCCGACAGAGGTCACCTGATGCATCAGTTCCTGCTCATCGACAACATGTCCCGTCGCTGACCAGCCTTTATCCGCACACCAATCGCCGATTTGTTTAGCATACGCCTGGGTGAACATAAAGGTCACAGTTTCCCAATAGTCATAGCGGGCTTTGCGGCAGCCTTCCGTTTCCAGGAACAAGGCGGGAAGAATCTCCTTCACATCATAACCCCAGCGGGAGGCGAAGCGCTCCTCCAGCTCGAAGGACCAGGGAAGTCCGCCGCGTCCAAACTGCGGTTCGTCGGTGAACACACCGTGCAGCTCCGCCCCGTAATCTGCGCCAAATTGCTCCCAATACCGTTCGTAGGTCGTCGTGATAAATTCCTGTACAGCCATTTCACTAAGCGTATCTGTATAATACGGATTCACCTCATAGCAGATGCGCAGGTCGGCATTCGCCTCCTCATCCGCAGCCAGAAGAATGTACCCCTGCCCTTCTGCTCCACGGGCATAACAGGCAATCATCCGCTCCGCCGCACTCTGGAAGGGAGCCTGCTCATAAACCAGCCTCTTCTGCTGGTAAGTCAGTCCCTTGGCTGGAACCGCTCCCCCCGCGAAGCCGCTGGGCCAGCCGTTCTCATCATAGAACCAGGCGTGCATCCCCAGCTCACGGCTCTTCTCAATGGAGATACGGATGGCGTCCATCCATTCCTCACTCATGTAAGGCGTCTGCAGCCCGCCGCGGGCATGCATGAAAAAACCGCCAATGCCGACTTTATGCATCTCTTCAATCTGCCGCTCCAACTCCTTCTTCTCCAGCCTGTCATTCCAGGACCAGAGGGGAAGCGGGCGGTACTCCGCCGGTGGATTCTCCAGATGATTCCATATCTTCGTCATCGGCCAATCAGCCTTTCAAGCAGAGCGCAATCAGATCATCCACATGCGCGGTTGCCAGACATTCAATCGTGTCCGCTGAGCCGTAGTAGATTTTGACCTCGCCGCTCTCTTCCAGAATCATCCCGCCCGGAAAAATAACATTATTGCGGAAACCTCCGTCGGTTTCATAACTGGCCTCCGGCGCCAGCAAAGGTTCCTTGCTCATGCCGATAATCCGCTTCGGGTTCTCCAGATCAAGCAGCATGATGCCTGCCGTATACCGTTTCTTCCAGGTAGGCTCCCAGCCATGCTTTCCGCGGGAAGGATCCACATCCACCGCATGGAAGGTCGTCAGCCAGCCTTTGTCCGTCTTCACCGGAGGCGCAGCCGGTCCCACCTTGTCATTGGCGAATGGCACATGCTCTACCCCAAAGAGCAGATCGGCATTCCCCCAGTATTTCAAATCGGGGGATTCAGCAATCCAGGTGTCAAAACGGTCCTTGCCACCCCGGCTGTACACGGTGAAGGGGCGTTCCAGGCGGACATAGTTTCCGCCGATCTTCTCGGGGAACAGCACCATATTGCGCAAATCCGGCGACGACAGGCTGAGGATCTCAAATTCCTCAAAGTCATCCGTCACCGCAATGCCGCCACGGATGCCATGCTTCGTATCCACCGCAAAACACATATAGCAGCGTCCGTCAATGACGGTTAGCCGGGGATCATAGGCCCGGATGATTTCCTCATCATGCAGCCTGAAGCATTTCTTCGGACTGGCCTCCCAGTGGATGCCGTCCTCGCTGAAGGCAATCCCGAGGTCTGTCGTATGATGCGGCTCAATGGTCTGATTGCTCAGGGAACCATAGTCATTTCGGAAGACCATCACATACTTGCCTTTGAATTTGGTCACTCCAGCGTTGAATACAAGTGCGGTAGGATAGGGTACACGCGCAGCATCGAGCACCGGATTGCCAGGGTAGCGCTGAATCAGCGGACTGGATGTAAGGATTGTTGGTACCTGAACTGTCATAATGTAAACCTCCTGGTTGTTGCTTGATGTATCAAAAGTAGTATTAAACACATTGTTAGACGTAGTTTCGAGATAGTGCCATTTGTCCGGAAGGAATGCTCCTATCCTTTCAGGGACCCCGCCGTCATCTGCATAAAGGACTTGTTGGCGAACACATAGGCCACCAGAATCGGTAGAATGGACAAGCAGGCCCCCGCCATCATATAGTGGGTCTGCGAAGCGGCGGAAATGCCGTATTTAAGGTTGGCCAGGCCGACAGTCAACGTTTGCAGTTCCGGCTTCGTCATCGTGAATACAAGCGGCAGCAGATATTCATTCCAGGCGCCGCGGAAGGTGAACAACGCGCCGACGCCGAGGCCGGGGCCAAGCAGCGGCAGGATGATGGTCCAGAAGGTGCGGCCAAGCGAGCTGCCGTCGATCCGCGCGGCCTCATCCAGCTCCCGGGGAATGCCCTTCATAAAGCTGAGCAGGATAAAGAAGATTGAAGCATGCGCGGAAATTAGGATCAGTATGACTCCCCATAAGGAGCTGTGCAGATGCAGCTTCACCATCAGATCGAACTGCGGGCGCAGCACTACCGCGCCGACGGCAACAAACATCGTGAACGACTGCATACCGATATAGATCCTCTTGCCGAAAAACTCCAGACGGTCCACCACATAAGCTGCCATGGAGGAGACCACCAGAGTGCCCACTACCACCGAGAGGGACACAATTAGACTGTTCATCGTATACGTGGAGAAATTAGCTTGCTTCCAGGCCTCCAGGTAGTTAGAAAACTGCCATTTGCTTGGCAGGAAGGTCGCACCCGTAGTCAGCTCACTGTTCGTTTTAAACGAGCCGAGAATAGTTATTACGACAGGAATTAAAGTAATAAAGGCGAACACCAGCAAAAAGCACCATAATGACGTCTTTCCCAATACCGTTTTGGTTCTCATGTCACATCTCTCCTCAATCGATCCGATTCATTCGCCGGGACGCATAGAAATAAATGATGGAAATCATCCCTACGATAAGCGCAGAAACGAACGCGACCGCACTGCCGTATCCAAACTCCTGCACCTGGGTTGAGGCTGCGCCGCCGCCGACAGGAAAGAACAGCTTATACAAGTACAGGAACATCACTTCCGTCTTGCCCGCAGGTCCGCCTTCCGTCAGCACCATAATGCTCTCATAGCCCTTCAGTGCATTGATGATCGCCAGCATAATGACCATCTGCAGGACCGGACCGAGCATCGGCAGAGTAATGAACCGGAACTGCTGTATTTTATTGGCTCCATCCAAAGAGGAACTCTCATAAACATCCTCGGGTATATTCTGCAGTCCGGCCAGAAACAGCAGCATGTAATTGCCCACCGCGCCCCACACAGCGACAAGAATGACCGTAAGCATGGCATGTTTCGGACCGAGCCAGTCAATGCCGGAGGATGTAATGTTAAATTTGATCAGGAACTGGTTAAGAATTCCGTTGTAAGAATTGAATATGGTAAAAAAGACCACGGCCATGACAGCCGTACTGATCACCGTAGGCATGAAAAAGATAGCCCGAAGTACCTGTCTGCCTCTGAGTTTGCGGTTCAGAATCGCAGCCAGCAGCAATGAAAGCGGGATGGAGAGCAGCAGCTTGCCTCCCGCATATACAAAAGTGTTGACAACCGAGTCCCAAAACTGGGTATCCTGCAGAATCCGGGTAAAATTATCTAAACCGATAAAGCGGGCCGTTCCATAACCTTTGTAATTGTAGAACATATAGCGGAATGCCCAGGCAATCGGATAGATGCCCAGCACCAGTGTGAGCAGTGCGCTGGGCAGCAGATAGCTGTAAGCAAAAACAGCGTTTTTGGTTTTGCGCATAGGATCTCTTCAGACTCCTTTCCTGTCTTGCTGTATATAGATAAGGATGGGGAGAGCCTCCCCCTCCTTATCCGATCTCTACATCTTCATGGCGTTGGACTTACTTGGCGAATTTCCCGCCAAGCTGAGCCGGGTCAAAACCAGCGTCCGGTTCGGCTTTCAGACCGTCGTTCTTCATCGCATCGTCAAGCGCCGCATTGTACCGTTTGTTCAGATCTGTGATGATAGCATCCAGATCGCCGCCGTTCAGCATGTACTTGAAGAACGCGTCATCCGATTTCATGCCCTCCGGCGCAACAGTAGGATAGACCGGCCATACGCCGTCATATTTGTTTGGCAGGAAGCCTTCGATTCCGTTGACCTCCGGGGTCTTTGCTGCGGCGCTGATGGAAGGCACCATCGAGATACCGTAGCCGTTTTCCTGATACGCTGTAAGCATCTGATCGCTGTACATGAATTCCATGAACTTCCATGCGGCATCCTTATGCTCCGATTTGGAGCTCAGCGCAAGCCATTGTCCACCGAGGAAACCGGAAGCCCCCTTCACATTGCCGTCAATCGTTGGAGCGGGAGCCGCAGCCCAGTCGATTTTGGCCGGAAACTGTTTGCTATATACGCCAGGCTCCGAGGAGAAGCTCAGATACATTCCAATCTTGCCTTCGGCAAACTGTGCCCGCAGCGGGTCAATATCCAGCGACTCAACACCCGGCAGCATGCTCCCGTTATCCTTGATTTGCTTGAAAGCTTCAATGATCGGCTTGAAGCCGCTGAAGTCAAACCTGGCCGTCTTGAAGTCATACCCGAACCCGCCATAACCGCTCATTTCAGCAATGACCCGTGAAGAGCGTCCAAGCGCACTGGGTGGATTCTTAAAGTTCTGGGCGAAGCCATACGCACCATCCGCTTTCCCCGCTTCGGTCAGCTTTTTGGCGGTGTCCACCAATTCCTGCAGGGTCGTTGGCGGGTTCTGGATGCCCGCTTTAGCGAACAGGTCTTTGTTATAGATGAGACGCATCGTCGTTCCATAGTTGGGAAGGCTGTAGCGCTTGCCGTCAAATGTGTTCAGATCGACCATTTCCGGAAATTTCGCTTTCAGCTCCTCACTCAGGTACTCGTCAATCGGAGCCAGATATTCCTTTTTATAAAAGGTGCCAATCGTATTCTCCTTCACCCGGATGATGTCCGGGGCGTCTGAGGTCTGGAATGAAAGATCTAGTGCGGTATCGAAATCATCACCCTTGACGACCAGTTCCACCTCGATGCCGTCGGTGTTCGTTTCATTGAACTCGGCCACCTTTTCTTTCACAAATTCGGCGTCATGGCGGTCTCCCGTCCAATAGCTGATTTTGGTCTTTTCTCCCGGTGCTGATCCGCCTGTCTCTCCGGATTTATCCGTGGTATCGGAATTGCCGCATGCGGTCAGGCCGAATGCCAATACTACGCTTGATGCAGTCAGAAGCAGTTGTTTCCTCATTGCTGTTAGCCCCCTTATATTTCAATACTGATTCCCTACACCTTGATTATAGGGCAGCTCCATAATCTGCATAATGCGGGTAAGCCCACATTAAGGGCAGCTTTCTGCTGAAATAATGCCAAACGGGGATGAACCTCCGCTGTATAAGCAGATCGTTCATCCCCGTGGTGTTGACAAATATGTTGAGGCCAGGTTACGCAAGCAGACGCGATTCACCCGGCATCAACCTTTGCCCAGATAAGATATTTTAAACTCCGAAGGTGTCATATCGGTGGACTTCTTGAACACCTCACTGAAATAACGGCGGTGCTCGTAGCCCAGCTCTATGGCGATTTCCTGCACCTGCATGCCTTCAATCAGCATACTTTTAGCCTTCTCCATCTTCTCATGCGTGACAAACTGCTGAAAGGAAATGCCCGCTACCTTCTTGAACAGGTTAGAGAAATATCCCTGGCTCAAATTGATCTGCTTCGCCACCTGCTCCAGTGTCAGGCTGGTATGGAGATTGGCACAGATATACGCTTTAGCCCGATGAATAATCAGGGTGGACTCCATGGAACGCTCCTCTTCAATCCAGCGGCAGCCTTCCGCACACAGCCCTTCCAGCAGCGTGCGTATCTCCTGCAGAGAAGGGGAATGCCGGTTCCTCAGCCGGTTCACCTGCTGCTCTAGTGGCTGAACCTTCTCGTAGGGGAACAGTTCCAGCATAACCCGGCAGATTTTGAACGCCAGCTCATAACCGATGTTCTCTACGTACTGCGGCTCGGGCAGCGGGTCCAACTGCAGCAGTTCGTCAAAAATATGCCGCAGCACCTGCTGGCTTTTGTCGCGGTTGCCCGAACGGAGCGCGAACAGAAATTCCTGTTCAGCGGCAACGGAATAATTGTTCACGGAACGGGGTTTATGGACGATACTCGAATAACTGTACACAGCATTTCCGTCTGTATAGAAATGATAAGCCAGCGCGCTGAGCGCCTGTGCGTAGGAATCCGCAAGCTCATGTACCGTTGATACGCAAAGCCCCGTTCCCATCGAGATCGTACACCGGGAATACCGGCTGATATTGACACAGCAAGCCTCCGCAATCTGCTCGGCAGTACCGGGATCCTCCCCGTTCATCACGCAAACGTAACGGTTCGTTGCCTCCCGGAAGATAATCCCCTGCGTCCGGGAGCGTATCGTCTCCTCCAGTATATTTTGCAGGCTGAAGCGGACAAGCTCAATCTCCTGCACCGGCTGGCTGCCGAACTTCTCGGCAAAATGATCAATCTCCGCGATAAAAACGATGAAATTCTCCTGATTCAGCGGAATCCCCAAATACTCCCAGCGGGATTTCGCACTATGTTCCGTGGTCTGATGCTGCATCAGAAAGGTCAGATACTCCTGGCGGAGAATCGGCAGACTTTCTTTGATTTTGGCTTCCATTTCCCTGATTTTCTCCTGCTCCTCACGCTCCTGCAGGCATATCGCTTTGGCCTTCAGCACCACATTCACAATCTCTTCGAGTGAAAATGGCTTTTTGACAAAATCCATTGCCCCGAGGCGGATCGCCTGCTGCGCATAAGAAAACTCTGAATATGCGCTGAGGATAATGATTTTGCACTGGGGGGCAAATTCCAGAATTGCCCGGGTCATCTCAAGCCCGTCCATGCGCGGCATCCGGATGTCCGTAAGCACGATATCAGGCTTGCACCCGCGGATCATCTGCAGTCCTTCTTCGCCATCAAGCGCGGTCCCCGCCACTTCAATGCCGTGCTTTTGCCAGTCCGGCTTGCGGGCAATCATATCCACCACACTTCGGATATCATCGATAACACAAATTTTGAGCAGCCTAGGCACTCTATATTCCATAGCTTCCTCCCTCCCCCCTCAGCGGGCTGAGGGGTATCCATAAATCAGTGCGGGAGCCAGCGCCCGGTTCACCGGACAGCTCCATCCGCGCCTCACCGCCGTAATATAACATCAGCCTATGCCTGATATTGACCAGTGCATAGCCTTTTTTGGAAACTTCACGTTTGTGCATTCCTTGCTCCACCTTCACAACATCCATTCCCTTGCCGTTGTCCTCCACCACAATATGCAGCATGGAATGCTCCGTGGAAATCCGCACTTGAATGACACCGCCCCTTCGGCGGTCCGCAAAGCCGTGCTGGATGCTGTTCTCCACAATCGGCTGCAGCAGGATCTTGGGGACCGGGAAGGACAACAGCTCTTCTTCTCCGATATCAACCTTGTACTGGAACAGATCTTCATAGCATTTTTGCTGGATGGCGCAATACTGCTGCACATGAGAAAGCTCGTCCTCCAGCGGAATCAGATCCTTGCCGCCGCTGAGGCCCAGCTGGAACATTTGCGACAAGGCCAGAATCATCTCGTTTACATCGTCATTTTCACCCATCACCGATTTGCAGTAGATCGTATTCAGCGTATTGTAGAGAAAATGCGGTTCCATCTGGGCTGTCAGCGCCCGGATTTCGGCATGGCGTTTGCCCTCTTCGTTCTGCCGCACATCCTCGATCAGGCTTTTGATTTCGGTCATCATCCGGTTAAACTGGAAGCCAACCTGGGCAATCTCGTCATTATATTTGCTCTCAAAAGACACACTTAGCTGGTTCTCCTCCACCCTGCGCATCAGTCTGCTCAGCTTGAAGAGCGGCTTAAGGAGGGCGGCTGTCAGTTTGTTCGAGAAAAACCATGTGGTCAGCAGAAACACCAGAATGACATATAGAATTGTCCGCTGCACACCCTTCAGCTGTCCGAGAAGCTGATCCTTGGACTGTATCCCGGCCAGGATCCAGTTCGGCGCAATTGTCGATTGCTTATAGTTGACCAGATAATCTTCTCCGTCAAAAGGGTAAAAGAAATTCCCCTCGCTGCCAGTGGTGCTGTCACGCAGAAATGCCGGGTCCTTCGGCGGCTCCTCGCGGGTGAACCCGCCGCTCTGCACCACCGCTTCGCCTTCCTTGTTCAGCAGCAGGTATTCCCGGTCATTGCCGGAGCTGTTCTGATTCAGCAGCGAGGTGATCCGGTTCTCCCGGAGGTTGACGACGATGAACACATTCGTAATCGGCGTTTGCTCATATATTCCCCGCACCACAAAAGAAACAACACGCTGATTGCCTGTAAACAGCCGGTCGTAATGGGCTTTGGCCCAATAACCGCCGGGATTTTTTTTACTGTTGTCGTACAGCTCCGAGCCGTAAAATGAATGATCTTGCGTCCGCACTTGCGTTGTCGAGTAGAAATCGCCGATTGGCGTTGCAATAAGAACGTTCTCAATAATCGGTTCATTGAAGGTGGCCTGGGAGAGTACATACTGCATTTCCGACAAATGGACATAGTAATTTTTCACATCATGAGCTTGAACATCGATCATCATCTGCCTGTAGGCATCACTCAGCATCAGCGATTGTACCGACATGGCCACATCATTCAGTCTGTAATCGAGCAGCTGCATGGTCTTGTCCACCGTTTCCCTGCTGGTCTCAAAGGCGTTGTTCTGAATTTCCTTCCCGGCAATCCGGTAGGTTAACAATCCCATCGCACTGATTGACAGCGTTATCAACAGAATGAAAGAGAACAGCACTCTCTGTTTGATCGATATCTGATAAAATCTGTCGCTAAGCTTCTCCCGGATCAGCCCGCCCCACCTTCTCAGGGATTTCATGGAGGCACCCGCCCCTTCCTACAGCAGAAATTTCGCCAGTTCGCCGGCTAGCAGCCGGTGCCCCCTGTTCATTGGGATGATTCACATAGGACAGCAGATCTTCGAGTTCGCCTCCGCCGTCGATGTAGGTCTGGAAGGCGGCGAAGCTGTCACTTAATCCGACCTTGTATTCTTCAGCGAGCTGCCGGATCTGCCCGGCGTGCTCCAGCAAGGAATGCCAGCTTCGTTTCCTGTACCATACGACCGATCCCAGGTGGGTGTCAACAGGATGACTTTGGTTCCTTGTTCAAGAGAGGCTTCGATCATCGCTTTCCACGAATCGGCAGCAGCGTCCAGTCCAATGCCTCGGTCATTCAATCCATAATCAGCAAATGGGGATAAGCATGAAAGGTATCAACAATGGGGGTGGCAAAATATCCAGACGGCACACTGTGTCCGTGGCATACAATATTTAAAGTCCGTTCTCCGGCCATTGCCGTTTCAGTTCCTTCTTCTCCTTCAGTAATAACAACCTGGAAAATCAGTGATTTCTCGCATTACCCATCTTACTCCACATTCTTTTGAGGTCAACATAAAAAGAATACCATTGTTGTTTCCTCTTTATTTCATACAATTGGAAATCACTGCACCTATTGAACGTTGAGAAAAATAAATGTCCAGCTTCCAAAAAAAATAGAGCATACCGTCCTATGCGGACAACAGCTCTATTTCACGGGCAAAACTTCTTCTGAGCAGGCCTAGCATATCCCGCTCTTCTCCACAACCTTCAGCCACTCCCTAGCAATCAGATCATGCCCGGCAGTCGTCGGGTGAACGCCATCCCACAACCAATAGGCAGCATCCGTTCTTTGCGCTGCTGCGTTGAAAGCTTCCTGCAGCGGAACATGCACGGTGCCGAACTCCTGTGAAAGCTCGCGGACAACCCCCTGATAATGGCTGATCCATTTGGACCATCCACTCCAGTCTTCCGCGGGTGCTCCGGTATTCAGGATAAACGGCTCGACCAGCACCAGCTTCGTATCCGGCAGCACTTCGCGCGTCTCTTCCAGCACATGGCGGTAAGCACGTTCGTAGCGGTCGGTGCAGCCGCCCGGCTCGCCCTTCATCATTCTCCAAATATCGTTGACCCCGATCAGGATGCTGAGAATATCCGGCTGCAGATAGAACGCATCCTCATTCCAACGGGCATACAGATCGGAGATCCGGTCACCGCTCACTCCGCGGTTGTAGAACATAGGCTGCTGCTCAGCCAGCTCATTGCCCAGCTTGCCGCCAATGATGTAGGCATAGCCATGCCCCAGAATATGATTGGGATCGTTATCGCGGCCACGGTTGCCGTCGGTGATGGAATCTCCCTGAAACAGAATAACTGTGTTTGGCTTAGCAAATGAAATAGACATCCAGTTCACCCTTCAACTATTATAATTAGATAGATTTGGCACTATCTATGATTCTACCGTAATTGAAGCTAATTCTTCAATGATTTGTGATGCCGTCCAGCTATGTGGTAGAATTTAACAAATGACATGAAGGGAGATGGAATCCAAATGAAGTATAGAAGATTAGGCAATACAGGTCTTAAGGTCAGTGAGATCGGCCTGGGCAGCTGGCTTACTTACGGAACAGCCGCAGAGCAGAAAGCAGCGGATGCCTGCGTGGCTAAAGCATTTGAATGTGGTATCAATTTCTTCGATACCGCCAATGCCTACAACCTCGGGGAAGGCGAGAAGGCGATTGGCGCAGCTCTCCGCTCCTACCAGCGGTCGGATTATGTGCTCAGCACCAAGGTGTTTTTCCCGATGGGAGATGGGGTGAACGACCGGGGGCTTTCCCGCAAGCATATTATGGAGCAATGCGAGGCCAGCCTGAAGCGTCTCGGAACCGATTACATTGATGTGTATTTCTGCCACCGCTTTGACAAGGATACGCCGGTGGAAGAAACCTTGCGCGCGCTGGATGATCTTACAGCCCAAGGTAAAATCCTCTATTCCGCAGTCAGCGAATGGAGCGCGGCGCAGATCGCCCGTGCCGGAGGCATCAGCCGCAGGCTGAATCTCCGCCCGCTGGCCTCCAATCAGCCGATCTACAATATGTTCGAGCGTTATATCGAAGAAGAGGTGCTTGAGATATCGGGACAGGAAGGACTGGGACAAGTCGTCTTCTCGCCGCTCGCCCAGGGTATTCTGACCGGCAAATACAAGCCGGGACAACAGCCTCCGGCCGGGACACGCGGCGCAGACGATTCAGTGAACGGCGTCATCCGCAGCTATCTGCGCGACGATGTCCTTGGCGTCGTTGCCCAGTTGGATGACCTGGCGGCCAGCCTCGGCCTGAAGCTCTCACAGCTGGCGCTGGCCTGGGTACTCCGCCAGCCAGGTGTCAGCTCTGCACTGATCGGAGCCAGCAAGCCAGGCCAGGTTGAAGAGAATGCGCAGGCCTCCGGCATTCTTCTCCAGCAGGAAACGCTGGAGACCATCGACGGCCTGCTCCGCCAGGTGGCCGGTTTCGCACCGGCGAGATAGGGAAGTTGAGCGAGAAATAGAAGGATAAATTACAGCGTGAAGCATATAAATTATTTTTCCAAAAAAGGACTGTCTTACCCGCAGAGTTTTCTACGGAAGAGACAGTCCTTTCCATACTAATAGTGAACAGGCATCAAGCTGCCTTTCTTTTCATTCATCCGTCCTGCCCCGCTGATTAGTGTTTTATACTTCTTTTCGTCCTCTATAGTGGCCAGATGCCTGCATTCTTCAAATAATCTCACGCACCGGAGAACACATGCATCACCATTTATTTTAGCGGAATACTCCAATGCCTTTAACGTATAATGAATAGCCGACTCATATCGTTGTGCATTAAAGTAATAGGCGGCCACCTCACAGAGAAGGTCTGTATATTCATCCCAGGTAACCCTTGAATTAATAATGCCGATTCGGCTCCGCAGCTCTTTGAAATCCAGCTGATCCTGAAAACGTTCGATAATTCCATCCACATTGAACTGATAGCGGTTGGCGGCCTGCATAATTTTCATTAAAGCCGGAAGAATTTCATTTTCCCGGGCCGCAATGAACTCGACATACTCTGTAAGCACATCCATTTGACCAGCCATTAACCGATGGAGATACGAATTGGCAATCGCCCATTCCTGAAACTGCGCCTTCACCTCCCGGACTTTATCCGTGTCCTCACGCACCCAGGCGGAGTCCGCGTAGAGTGAAGCATAATGCAAAGCCCGTTCGTATTCGCCACGTTCATGGCATACCGCCGAACGGAGCAGATAAGCGTAAAGGATGTAGAAGCAGATTGGTCTTGCCGGTTCCTTACGCGTCTCACGCTGTTTGGTCACCAGGTATTGATTCTGGTATTGAATGGAGGCTTTGCGCTCCATTTCTTCAGCCAGAATATTCACTTTGCTCCAGCGGTGCAGGGAAATATAAATATTCGCCAGCGCGTGCAGCGCATCAAGCTGATCGGCCTCATCCAGCCGTTCGACAAAATATTCAAATTGCATGGCAGCCTGCAGGTTGATATCCTGATTGTCACCCAAAGCGATCGTGAACAAGCGGTACTGGCAGAGCGCCAGCCGTTCGGAATGCTGATACTTCTCGCTCTCCGCTACGCCTTCATACAGCAGCGCCGCAGCTTCTTTTTTGTCATTCCTGTAAAATTCCTCCGCCGTGTCAAACAGCGCTTGAGCATAGGAGATATTATCCATCAGATTATGTACCACTTGCCGGATGCATTCCAGCTTGTCCAGCTCGGCGCAGCGGTGCAGAAACGGGCCCAGCCGCCGCCAGTCCGGCGTGGAATGAATAATGCATTCATCTATATACATTTCATAAAACGCACCTTCAGGCAGACCCATTCCGGCAGTTATCCGGTCCAGCTGCTGCATTGCAATCGGGCGGTTGCCATTGATAATGCTGCTGAGCGTTCCGGAGTTGACAGCGGATATTCCAGCAAATTGATTAATGGTTTTGCCTTCCCTTTTGAGAAAAGCGTCCAGTTCCCCTTGGATCGTAATCTTAGGCTCCAAACAAACTCCACCTCTCAAATCCAATTATTTGAACAATAATCCAGATATTCCTACATAATAGGTGTAAATATTACATAGGTCAACATCCATTGGCACGTTCAAAAGTGGTTGACAGATGGAAATAAAAGCTCTTATCTTCTAATTCCTTACATCAAGAGATCAGCTTGGACTTCTCAGCCTGTTCTGCGGCTTTGCTGATAAAGCGTTCAAGCGGTTTCTGCAGCGTAAGCCCCAGCAGTAATGCCAGCACGCCGAAAAGCAGCAGAGCCAACGCATCCCGGAGGACCACCTCAGGAAGACCCCCCCAACCGCTTCCCGCAGCAGACTGATCGCATAGGTAAACGGCATAAAAGGATTCAGGATTTGAAAGAAATGCCCTGAAGCTTTTCCCCTGCAGCTCCGCCCCTTTGTCCAGACTGGCCACGGCGATTTTGATGCCGGAGGTGTTGCTGTAGGGGTCCCATACTGCGGCTACATTTACCCAATCATACACAGAGGGCAGCACAATAAGCGCTGCAATCAGCAGCACCGCCACCGGAATCCTGAACAGGTTGCGCCAATCATTTAAATAGATCCACCATATTTCTGCCATCCGCCAGTCACCCCCAAGCCGTTATTTGGATATTTTAATATGTCCCGGCATGAAGCTTTTTACAAATCCGCTGCCGTTTATCACATCTTCGGCAGTTCTGATAGACCTAAGCAAAATTTTTGCAACATTTCTTGCTAATTTACGTTAATAGAGGTACATACCCGTTTGAGAACTATAGCGAAGGGTAAAGAGGTATATAGGCTATTCACAAGCCATATTTAAGCCAAGGGGGAAATGAAAAGATGTTATTGAAAAACTCCAAGTATGTACTGCCTTTGCTGGTCCTGCTGTTTCTTTCCCTTGCAACAACGGCAAGCACAGCAGGAACACGTGCGGAAGCACAAAGCGGCGGGCAGATTCAGCATCTCACAGCGTATATTCACGATCTGCAAATCGTAGACGGCAAGCTGATGCTTAATGCGGACGATATCGAATGGTTTGAAGGCGCGGACGCCAACCGGGTGTTCGCCGACCGGGAGCCGGATGGTGCGGCCGAGCTGGGAGGCGCACCGGACGGATATTATATCGTTAACGACAGTGATTTGCTAACCTCTTATCCGGTAGCCGATAATGCCGGCGTAACCATGCAAATCTATGATCATACCGGAACGATCGAGGATCTGGATATCAACTGGAACGAGGGAATTTCTCTACCTCAGTTCCAGAAGGAATTCACCAAGACCGATATTATCGACTTAAGCCAATTTCCATACCATCTCACGATCGAAGACGGTCAAGTAACTTCAATCGTGCAGCAATATATTCCATAACCGTTGTTATAATCGTACAAATTAAGACGGTGTCGCCATCCGGGCAGACACCGTCTTTTTGGTACGCCTTTTTAGCGCGCGACCCATAGTTTTAAGTTGAGAGTTGCAGTACGTATTCGTTTGCTTTTGAGATTGCTGCATTAAGTTTATCTTGTGGTATTGACCATAAAGTTTGCTGATTTATATATTCCAAAGCTTTTACTGTTATTCTCCATATTATTTAAATAATCTTTACCTCCGCAACAAAGTTACCTTTAAATAATTCCCTATAATAGCCAACAATGCATTTTCTGATAAGACATTTTAGATAACCGTCAATGGAAACAAATAATCAAAATTAATTACCGAAGGACCTTCTAAGAAACTTGTAGTTTGACCACACTTCACCTCTCTCACGTTTACCTCTGGTGAAATGATATTGCATATATTACGCAAAGTTGATACGCTGATATCGAAAATCGATAACAAAAACAAATAATGAGGACGGATTATAGATTATGTATGAGCTTTATAAGAAATAAAATAAGTATGGAGGCAATGATCAGCAATGGACAATGAATTATCACAAAATAAAAGTAAGCCTAGATCGTTAATGGAAGTATTATTGGTCTCCACAAAGCTAGGTTTGACATCCTTCGGCGGTCCCATTGCTCATCTTGGTTATTTTCACAACGAGTATATTAAGCGAAGAAAATGGATGGATGAACGGAGCTACGCCGACTTGGTTGCACTTTGTCAATTTCTTCCTGGACCTGCGAGCAGCCAAGTCGGAATCGGCATTGGGGTCATGCGTGCCGGACTATTGGGAGGATTAGCTGCATGGGTTGGATTTACCCTTCCTTCCGTTATCGCCTTAGTGCTGTTTGCTTTTTTGCTGCAAGGCTTTGATATCGGAAGCGCCGGATGGATCCATGGATTGAAATTAGTCGCGGTGGCAATTGTGGCTCAAGCGATATTAGGTATGGGACAAAAACTTACTCCTGACCGAAATAGAGTAACAATCGCTATATTGGCTGCTGCAATTGCTTTATTATGGCAAACGGCGTTTAGCCAGGTTGCCATTATGATTGTGTCAGGCATAGCGGGTTTGATTCTCTACAAAAATATCAATATTCCTGATCTTCCAAAAGTCCAAGTTCCTATTAAACGTTCGCTCGCTGTAATCTGCCTTGTATTATTTTTCGGCTTATTAATTATATTACCGCTAATAAGAGAAATAACTTCGATTCATTGGTTTGCTTTTTTTGACAGCTTTTATAGGGCTGGATCTCTAGTTTTTGGTGGAGGACACGTTGTCCTTCCTCTTCTCGAAAGAGAAGTAGTACCAACCGGCTGGTTATCAAAGGAGGACTTTCTTGCCGGATATGGTGTTGCCCAAGCTGTGCCAGGACCATTATTTACATTCGCTGCCTACCTGGGAGCCATTATCAATGGTTGGTTAGGGGCTATTGTGGCTACCTTCGCTATATTTTTGCCGGCTTTTTTGTTAGTCGTTGGAGCCTTGCCCTTCTGGGATTCGCTCAGAAGAGTACCGAAGATTCAAGGCGTATTGGTCGGTGTAAATGCTGCCGTGGTAGGCATTTTATTAGCTGCTTTCTATAATCCAATCTGGACAAGTTCAATATTGGCACCTGTTGATTTCGCTCTTGCCTCAATACTTTTTATTATGCTAGTTTTTTGGAAGACACCGCCTTGGATGGTTGTCATTGCAGGAGCTATCGGCGGAATACTCATTAGTTATCTTGAATAAAAATCAGCCGATCCTTTTGGACGGCTGCCGAGTTGTGTTTGTTCAACTAATGTCTCCCGTTAGGGGTAAAGCGACGTGGCTTTGTTTATAATACTCAATAATTGAAGCATGTGGAATTTCGCCTACCTCTCCTACCAAGGTACGAAAAGCCATGCCGTGTCCAGTAATTATCACCTTTTCAAATTCAAGATATTTGTTAATCACCTTCTCCATGCGGTTCTTCAGTAGTTCTTTGGACTCCCAAGGCTTGGTTACCCCAGGAGGATAGACTCCATGATTAGCATCATAATCATCCCCCAGTTCTTTAAGCCTCTCCAATGAATCATATTCAAATGTTAAGTCAGGTTGCCATTCCCTTAAATCGAATTCAACCATTATTTCTAAACCAAGTTCCTTTGATAAAATAGCGGCCGTTTGAAGTGCTCTTGGGTAAGGGGAAGAGACAACAATTTCAGCTTCTTTTAAACGTTCATCCTTTGCTGTCAAATATACTTGGTTAACCCCTTTATTCGTAAGAGGAACCATGTCCCGGCCATGTCCCTTTAATTTGTAATGTTCATTTATGTCCCATAGAGGTTCACCATGGCGAATGAGATAAAATTGCGTCATTAAAAATCCTCCATACATCCGTTTTTTGTATTAATCTATTCGCTCCCTGTACTACGCAATCCTGCCCCTTAACGAAACGAAAGCAACCCGTTTTTACCGGCTGCTTTCATCAGTTTATTGAACAAAGAGTCTCCTTTAGCCAAATCATGGTTCATTTTAAGCTAACACTTCCCCGTTTGTGGAACGATCACACGCGGAAAGCTTCCTCATTTGTGGCCATTCCACGTTAATGCTTCGGTTATGCGCATAAATTCAAAATCCACTAGATAACTACACGATTTCCGGATTTTATAAGTGAATACACCAACAGCAAAGAGTCCAGGTCCCCATTGATATACGGGATTCCTGGACTCTTTGTTGGTTTGCAGTTGCTCAGTTCACAACCTTACTTGCTGCTGTCCTTCACGGGCAGGCCGAAGTTTGGTGTGCCGTCTTCGTTCCAATGCAGCACCTGTGCACGGGTATGACGGTTCGGGTCATAAAGCGGATCGCCGGTAATCTCTTTATAATTGCGGGCATGGTAGATCAACACATCTTCACCTTGTTCATTCACAGTGAAGCTGTTGTGTCCCGGACCGTATTGTCCGTTCTCTTCACTGGTCTTGAACACAGGCTCGGGATGTTTAGTCCAAGATGCAGCATCCAGCAGATCGCTGTCTTCATCGGCATACAGCAGGCCCATGCAGTAATTGTAATCGGTAGCACTGGCCGAGAAGCTCATGAATATGCGGCCGTTACGTCTCAGTACCGCTGCGCCTTCATTTACACTGAAGCCAATCTTCTCCCAGGAATACTCAGGTGTCGCAATCATGGTCTGGGGACCGGTCAAGGTCCAGGGGTTGCTCATTTCGGAAATGTACAGGTTGGAGTTCCCTGGAATTTCAGGGTCCTTCTGCGCCCATACATAATACAGTACTCCCTTGTGCTGGAACGTAGTCGCGTCCAGGGCAAAGGACTCCCAGGCTGTTTTCACCTGGCCTTTCTCTACCCATGTGCCTTCGAGCGGATTGGCCGATTCGTTCTCCAGGGCAAACATACGGTGGTCGAACAAGCCCTCGTTCGTTTCGGTTGTGCGGGCAGCGGCGAAATAAATGTACCATTTCCCGTCAATATAATGAATTTCAGGCGCCCATATATTCGCGCTTAGCGGTCCCGTCTCATATTTCCGCCAGGCTACAACCGGCACGGCTTCAGTAAGTCCTTCAATGGTCTCTGACCGGCGCACCTCGATCCGGTCATATTCCGGCACGGAGGCGGTGAAGTAATAATAGCCATCAGCATGTTTATACACCCATGGATCAGCGCGCTGTTCCACAAGCGGATTGCTGTATTCTCTATTTGTGTTCATAATGGTTTCTCCTTTGATCTGATCAGTAAATATAAAGAATGAATTCGCTGCTTCTCTACTCCAAAGTAAGCACAACTACAGACGCAGGCGGAAGGACACAGTTCAGCAGTCCATCCTCCAAAGCTGCAGCTTCATAGACAGACGGCGCTACCTTGTCTGGCGTCTGGAACGTGTTATGTGCACCAAGCTCCGGATGCGTCAGAATTTGCCCGGTTACCCTGGTTGGTGCTGCGCCACCGATACCAAAGCTGAGAGTTGCACCGTCCTCATGGCTCAAGTTGCAGATTGACACATAGATCTTGCCTTCCCCGTCACGTGAAGCAGATACGCTAAGCTGTGAAATAGTAACCCCGCCGCTGGTGTATTGCGGACTCTCAAAGGCAACCTCGAGCAATTCATTATCCTGATGCACCTTATACATCTCAAACACATGATACGTAGGGGTTAGCAGTAATTTATCGCCTTCGGTCAGGACCAGCGCCTGCAGGACATTTACCATCTGCGCAATATTTGCCATCTGCACCCGGCTGCTGTGATTCTGAAAAATATTGAGATGGATGCCTGCTACCAGCGCATCTCGCAAAGTATTCTGCTGATACAGGAACCCCGGGTTCGTTCCGGGCTCGCTCAAGAACCAGGTCCCCCACTCATCTATAATTAATCCTACCCGCTTCTCCGGGTCATACTGATCCATAATGGCCGAATGTCGGGTAATGAGCTCATCCATATGAAGTGACTTCTGCATCGTTTCGAACCATTCAGCTTCGTCGAACCCGAGCGCCTGGCGTTTCTCTTCCCAACTGCCGGGAATGGTATAGGAATGCAGGCTGAGGCCATCCATGAAACGGCCGGCTTCCCGCATTAATACTTCCGTCCAGTTGTAGTCGTCCACATTCGCTCCACCGGCAATTTTGTACAGCCGGTTATCCCCGTAATTTCTGGAATAGGTCTGATAGCGCCGGTACAGGTCCGCATAATATTCGGGACGCATATTGCCGCCGCAGCCCCAATTCTCATTGCCGACACCGAAGTATTTAAGCTTCCAGGGCTGTTCTCTTCCGTTCTCCCTGCGCCAGTCCGCCATTGGCGATTCGCCGTCAAAGGTCATATACTCGACCCATTCCGACATTTCCTGAACCGTACCGCTGCCTACGTTGCCGCAAATGTACGGTTCGCAATCCAGCAGCTCACACAGGCGGAAAAATTCATGGGTGCCGAAATGATTATTCTCCACTACACCGCCCCAGTGCGTATTAACCATCCGCTTGCGGCCTTCCCTCGGTCCAATTCCGTCTTTCCAGTGATATTCATCGGCAAAACAGCCACCCGGCCAGCGCAGCACCGGAATGTCCAGTTTCTTCAGCGCTTCGATGACGTCATTGCGGATGCCGTCCGTATTGGGAATCGGCGAATCCTCGCCTACCCACAGACCTTCGTAAATGCATCTGCCCAAATGTTCTGCGAAATGCCCATATATATTTTTGTTGATTTTGCTTTTGGGCAGGTCAGCGTGAATCACAAGCTTTGCAGTCATAGTTTCTCTCTCCTTGGCTAATGTTTTTTTATTTAGCCCTTTATCCCTGAATTCAAATTAATCGATTGTACAAAGTATTTCTGGGCGAACACGAACAGCAGCAGCGTAGGAATAATAGCGAGAATCGCCGAACCCATAAGCTGTCCGATCATCCGGTAATTCCCATAAATATCCTGCAGCAACAACAGTCCGGCAGTAACCGGCATTTTGTCAACATCCGTGAATACGATTACCGGCCACAGGAAGTCATTCCAGGATCCGGTGAACGAGAACAGGGCACACACGATCAATACAGGCTTGATCAGCGGCACGATAATCGACATGTAAATTCTGTAATGGCTCGCACCATCGACATGGGCCGATTCGTCGAGTTCCTTCGGAATGCCGTTCATAAACTGTCTGACCAAAAAGATATTCCCCATACCCGCGAGTCCGGGGATTACCATTGCCCAGGAGGTATTAACCCAGCCCAGAGCATCTATAATTTTGTAGGAAGGAATCAGATTCACGACACCCGGGAAGAACGAAATACCGAGCAGGGTGAAAAAGAGCGTGTCTCTGCCTTTAAATTTCATCCGCGAATAGCCGTAACCGGTAATGGAGATTACCACAACCACCAAAAGAGTATGCATTGTGGCAATAAGCAGTGAGTTCATCAGCCAGCGCAAGATTGGTGCGGTAGAGGTGTTTTCCAAAATCGCAATATAGTTGTCAAAAATCCACTCTTTCGGGAACATTCTGAACCCGGAGCTGACCACCTCGGTTTGCGACCGGAAGGAGGTAGTGATTCCGAAGATCACAGGAACGATCCAAATAATGCAGAGAATAATTAAGAAGAGATAGGAGAGATATTTAGAGATACTGATGCCGGAGCCTTTTCTTTTCCCAGCGTTTTGTCCATTAAGAAGCGGACTATTATCCATTTGTTGTGCCGCTTGGTTTGACATACGGGTACACCTGCCTTTTCAATTTCCATTGCTGGTCCATTGTCTTATCGAGTGTTAAGCTGCATTCCGGTTCATCACATAATATTGCAGAGCCGAGATGACCAGGATTATAAGTCCCAGCAACACCGCCATCGCCGATGCCATTCCCGCAATGGATTCCCCGTTGCCGAACGCCAGTTGACGAATATACATCATGAGTACATGCGTGCTCTGCCGTGGTCCGCCGTCGGTCATCATGAGCGGCTGCCCGAATACGTTAAAGGCTCCGGCAGTAGTCATGACAAAGGTATAGATGAGCGGAAAACGAATGGAAGGCAATGTAATACTCGTGAATCTGCGGACAGGTCCTGCCCCGTCTATTTCCGCCGATTCATACAGATCCTGTGCCACACCGCTTATGGAGGCACGGTAAATAATCATATTGCCCCCGACGCCGCCCCAGACTGTAATGATAATAATGATAATCCACGCATATGGCTGATTGGCCGGCCAGGATACGTCTGAGCCGAACACATTCCCCGCCATTCCGAGCTGCTTGTTAAAGAGCAGCAGCCAGATCAGCGCGCCTGCAGATATGGAAATAAGGCCCGGAATGTAGATGATGGACTGGATCAGGCTTTTCCCTTTGACTTTCTTATGTTCCAGTGCAACGGCAACAAGCAGCGGAATCACAATCAACAGCGGAACACTGAGCAGCACAAAAATCAATGTGTTCTTAAGCCCGTTGTTGAATTGGGTATGAAAGGTGGAACTGTTGTCAAACAAAATGGTCTTGTAGTTGTCTAAACCTACCCAGACCGGATCATTCATTAGATTCCATTTGGTAAAGGAAGCGTAAATCCCGTAGATCGTGGGCAGTAAAATAAATACAGCAAATAAGATGACATGTGGACCTACAAAGAAAACAGGCGCCAAATTAAGTTTCTTTTTCATAGGCATTCTTTTCTCCTTTGGCATAAAGCAATGTGCCGTATTCCGGCACATTGCTTTATGCATTCATTTCCGCTTCCTTTTGTTACTTCGCTGCTCCGCTTGTGCCTTCAGCGATTTTATCTTCTACAAATTTCTGCATGGTCTGAAGAGTTTCATCAATATCTACATTGCCGCGGACGATATCTCCGCAATACGTATCCACTGCTTCTGCGATATATGGGTAGTATTCATAAGTGTAGATGTAGAGGGATTCAATCTCTTTCTCATTCGAAGTAAAGAAGGACTGCATGTAATCCTTATACTCAGGGCTCTCAATAACTTTTTTACTTGCTACGGTCTGTCCGGCTTTGGCCCATTCAATGGAATTCTGACGGATGAACTCCAGGAAATTACCGATTCCGGCTACCTTTTCTTCAGATCTGTCTTTATTCTTGAACATGGAGAACAAGTGCGAAGAGGATCTGTTCGTGAACTTGTCAGCCGTGTTGGAATATACGTTGGTTACTCCGAAATTAAGGCCTTCAACTCCGGCATGCGCTGTGGAGCTCCATGTGCCGTCTGTGGAGAACAATACATTGCCCGATTGGAACATCAGGTATCCGTCTTCACCAAACGGTGTCATCAGACCGGCATCGTTGATCTTTTTAACATTTTCAAAAGCTTGCTTCATCACCGGTGTGTTTACAGCAGGTTTTCCGTTCTCCTGGATATCTCCGCCAAGGTTCTGAACTTGCCCGAGGATAACCCAGCCCAGCAGGGCATCGTTGACCACAAAGTCGCCTTCAGCCAATTTGCCTTTCAGCGACAGCATTTCATCTATCGTCACCACATTGTCGTCGAGGAAGGATTCCGCACCATATTTCTTAAGCAAATCTTTATTGTAGTACATAACATTACTGTGAATATCGAGAGGCACTGTATATTGAGTTCCATCTATTGTACCTGTTGACCACGCTTGCGGCAGGTAATTGTCTTGTTTAATTTCAGGCTGAGCTGCTGTTACTGCAGTCATTGGCTCCAGTGTTCCTTGCTTCACATAACCCGGTACACGGTCAGCGTGGATAATGGCCAAGTCAGGCACGCCTTTTCCGGAGTTCAGAACCGTCGAAATTTTGGTATACATATCCGCGGTAATTACATGCTTCACCTTTATCTCTGGATTGGTAGCATTGTAATCTTTAACAAGCTGGTCCATATAGGCACCGTCATCACCGGTCAGCGGCGTCCAGAAGGTTATTGTCTTTGAATCATCCTTCCCGCAGCCTGCCAATACCGTCGATAATGATAGAACAAGTGCTAATGCCGAAAAACCCCACTTTTTCTTCAACACTTTCTCCTCCTAATAATTAAATTAGTAAATCATCTACAAAAATGTTTTTGCAAACAATGAACTCAGTTTGTAGCCTGTCAGGGAACTCCAAAATCCCAAATCAGTTCACCTTGCCTAAACGAATCACATTCCATGAGGCCTTGGACAGCAGAGTCTCTACAAAACCATCCTTGCATTCGGTTCCGGTTGCTTGTCTTGGTTTCACATGCTCTTCCTTGGCTGTATTAACCGCTTTCAGATCCTCATGATGGAGCTCAATATGCTCGATTAACCGGTAGCCCTCAAATCCGCGCACATCGCATTTTAAATGCAGGGCTTCTTCCAAATGCCGGTTAATGGCGAAGATCGTTAGCTCATCGGCTTCCTCATTATACACAAGGGCACTGTCGAGATATGGAACATCGGTATAGTCCTGAGCGTCATATTTCGGCGAATTGACAATCGGCTGAAGCGAAACGCCGCGCCCGTATTTGGAGGTATGCAAGTATGGATAGAAGATTGTCTGCTTCCAGGCTGCTCCACCCGCTTCTGTCATAATGGGTGCAATTACATTTACAAGCTGTGCCAGACAAGCCATCTTCACACGGTCCGCATGTCTGAGGAAGGTAATAAGCATACTGCCGATCAGCAGGGCATCTTCAAAATTATAATGATCCTCAAGCTGCGGCGGACCTACTGTCCAAGGCTCAATCTTCGTATCCGACTCATTGGAGTGGTACCAGACATTCCATTCGTCAAAACTGAGATACATCGTTTTCTTGCTGCGCTTCTTGGCTTTGATGTAATCACAGGTGGCCGTTACGGTGCGGATGAAATGCTCCAGGTCCATGCTGCGTGCCAGGAAATTGGCAGAATCGTTGTCCCGGTTCCCATAATATTGATGAAGGGAAACATAATCGGCTACTTCATAAGTATGTTCTAAAGTTACCGCTTCCCATTCCGGGAAGGTCGGCATCGCTGAGCTTGAGCTTCCACAGGAAACCAGCTCAATATCCGGATCTATCAAGCGCATCGCCTTGCCGGTTTCATAAGCCAGCCTGCCATATTCTACAGCTGTCTTCTGGCCGATCTGCCAGGGTCCATCCATTTCATTGCCGAGGCACCAGGTTCTGATCTTATGCGGCTGCTCCACACCATGATTGCGGCGCAAATCACTCCAGTAGGTTCCGCCGGGATGATTGCAGTACTCCAGCAAGTTACGTGCGGCATCAATACCTCTCGTACCCAAATTGACAGCCATCATCACCTCTGAGCCTACTTCCTTGGCCCAGCTCATGAATTCATTCGTACCTACCTCATTAGGTTCAATAGTTCTCCAGGCCAGCTCCAGCCGCTTCGGACGCTGTTCTACAGGACCTACGCCATCTTCCCAATTGTAGCCGGATACAAAATTCCCTCCGGGATAACGGATAATCGGTACACCCAGTTCCTTGACCAGTGATTTCACATCACCTCTGAAGCCACGAGAATTGGAGCTGGGATGACCAGGCTCATAAATTCCGCCATATACTGCACGGCCTAAATGTTCAATAAAGGAGCCGTAAATCCGTTTATCCACTTCAGCGATAACAAAGGACTTATCGGCGATAAGCGTCGCTCTTAGTGTGTCTGCCGACAATCTCATCACTTCCATTTCACATTTTTATTAATTAATTAAAAAACATTTGAATGTATTCGCTTACAGATATAAAATAACATATATAAGCCCTCATGTAAACATAAAAGTATAAACCTTTTTATATGTATCCAAAATAAAATCAATTAAAGGCTACTTTCAGAAAATAATAGGTCTTTTTCATCTTATATCACTAAAGTACCTTTATGAATATGTGAATCAAAGGACTAATTAGCTTAAAAAATGACTTAAATTTAATTGTATTACACAAATAAAGGAAGAAGTCTTTCCTTTTTACCTCAATTAGTTTATAATTTTATAAAATAGTCTTTCATGACGTCCGCGGAGGAAGGTATTGTACAATGATTTATATTAAAGATTTAATGAGTGGCATTGATATTTTCAAGGCACTGAGCTCCGAGATTCGCATCCAGATCCTTGAGCTGCTTGCCACCAATCAAGCACTTAACCTGAATGAAATCGCCAAGAAGCTGAATCTCAGCAATGGCGCCATCACGATGCATATCAAGAAGCTGGAAGAAAGCGGCCTGATCGAAATTAATACTTCTGTAGGCAAACATGGCATTCAGAAAGTCTGTTACCTTAATAAAGATAAGCTGATGGTTGATCTCCGCAGCAAGGATGTCGACAACCTGTATGAAGTTGAGATTCAGGTTGGCCATTACAGCAACTATCAGGCTGTTCCTACCTGCGGGCTGGCCACCAAGGACAGCATTATCGGTGACTTCGACGAGCCGCGCTATTTCGCAGATCCCCAACGGATTGATTCGGAGATTATCTGGATGGCTGAAGGATTCCTGGAATACCGCATTCCGAACTATCTTAAGGCCAATCAGACCTTCCGTGAAATTCAGTTCTCCATGGAAATTGGCTCAGAGGCCCCCGGTTTCAGCGATAACTATCCTTCAGACCTCTACTTTTATGTAAACGGCATCGAAATCGGTTACTGGACCAGTCCCGGAGACTTCGGGGATCAGCGCGGTACCTTTAATCCAGACTGGTGGCCTCCTCACCTGAATCAATACGGGATGCTCAAGCTGATCCGGATTAACAATGAAGGAAGCTTTATCGACGGCTGCCGCATTTCGGATATTACCCTTGATGATATTAAGCTGGACTACAAAAGCGAGCTGACCTTCCGCATTGCCGTTACCGACAAGCCGGTCAACAAACGCGGACTGACCATTTACGGCAAGCATTTCGGCAATTACAGCCAGGATCTGATGGCCCGCGTGCTTTATAATGTACATGAGGTTGAAGAAGTTGGCAGCTGTGTTTCCATGACAACAAGCGAGTAAGCACATAAGGACCATCCCCGGCGGCTAGCCAGAAGATGGTCTTTTTTTATGTCTATGTGAGCATTTTTTGCCTGTATAATTGTTATCGGCTTAACCCACACTAACCGATGTCTCCCATACCACCGAGAAGGAGTGTTTCATATGCGTGAAGGTCTGATCCCTGCCGTTCTTGGTACCGTAGTTTCCGCTTCCGGCGCAGCTTTTCTGGGAAGCAAATACAAGCTGGCCGCAACCGGCGTGCTTGGCTTTGGTCTGGCGCATATTGTCTTAGGCGCGATCGATTTGTTTGAGCACCGGTAAAAGGTTGGAAGATGCCGGCCCTTGCTTATGTACGGGCCGGTTCCTTATAGGAACAACCGGATTTAGCGCAAAAAGGCCCTCACCCTCCGGGCAAGGACCCACATAAGCATATGGTTTATTTCACTGCTACATAAAACAGCCGCTGGGCACTGTCATCCGCCTCTACCCATTCGAAGTCGGCATAGGTCTTCACATCACTGAACCCGGCTTTCAGCAGTTCCGCTGTCATCCACTCCGGATCATAAGCCCGCTGCACATGAGTCTCCTCAAAGCGGCGGTACAGATTACCCCGTTCCTCTTCACGAACAAAGATAGACAGATGATGCTCAATTTCCCGCCGCGGCACATCCAGCTCACTGGTCCAAATATACGATATGGAGGGCTCATTCATGAAAAAGGGCTGCTCTTCCTCGTAACGGATCAATGTATTGGGATGATGCACGTCAAACAGAAAGGTTCCTCCCGGCTTAAGACCGGCAAAGGTACTGGCGAAAACCGCTTGAACGTCCTGCTCTTCCAGCACATAGTTGAGGCAATCACAGAAAGAAATAACGGATTCCACCGGTTCCGGCAGCTCCCATTCCTTCATATTTTGCCTTACCCAGCGCACACTGCCCTCCCGCAGGAACCTGCGGCCCTGCGGATGCTCCTCCAGCTTCTTTTGCGCCACAGACAGCATGTCAGAAGAGAGATCAATGCCCGTCATATGATACCCTGATGCGGCAAGCGGAATGGTAATGCTGCCGGTTCCGCAGCCGAGTTCGGCCACGGTGAGCGGCTTTCCGTGCAGCTTCCAGGCGGTTTCCGCAAACTCCAGCCAATCCGGATATGGCATATCGGCCATAAGCTCGTCGTATACATATGCAAATTTCCCATAGGAAGACACTGCGCACACCGCTTTCTATAATTACCTGTAATCAAATACTGTCATAACCGCTTATTTCTCCGTTGTTCCTTCATCGCCCTGATTCTCATCCGGAGCTGTGTCTTCCTTGCCTGCAAGGTAGGTCCAATTCTCCTTCTGGGTAATAAGGCCTTCCTTCATCAGCTTGCCCATCGCCCGTTTGAAGGCCGACTTGCTGATGCCGAAGCGCTGCTTGATAATATCCGGAGGCGTAGAATCCGAATACGGCATGGCACCGCCCGGGCGGGAATTCAGAAAGTCCAGCAAGGCAGCGGAATCCACATCACGTCCCACTTCCTTGCGGTGGGTCATGGAAAGGTTGACCCGGCCATCCTCGCGGATATGTGAGACCCGGGCTTCAAACTGCTCGCCCAGACGCAGCAGACGGCTGCGTTCCGAGGAATGAACCATTCCGATAATGCCGAAGCCCAACACTCCGCCGTCCACAAGCACGAAGGTGCCCATTTGCAGCGGCTTGTACACTCTTGCGGTTACCATTTGCCCCATCCATGAGGTTGGCGCAGGAAGCGCCAGCGGAGCAAGCTCCTGTTCACCGGCCAGCTTGGCGCGGAGACGCCCCTGTTTGTCGTGCTCCATCATAACAAATACTTTGTCACCAACCTGAGGGCGCAGCTCGATCAGTTCAGGAAGCTCGCGGATCGGCAGCAGAAGCTGGCGTCCAAGTCCCATTTCCAGAAAGCAGCCAAGACGGGGATGAATATCCGCGACTTCCAGCAGTGCCATTTCACCAAGTGTCAGAAAAGGCTTCTTCATTGTTGCCGCAAGCCGGTCTTCCGTATCGAAGAAGATGAATACTTCCACTTTATCGCCCGACTTGGGCTTGCTGCCAACCAGCTCCGTATAATGCAGCATAACATCCTGATCACCGGCACCCAGGAAGTAGCCGTAAGGCGATACTTCCCGGAGTACATCCAGTTTAACTACAGTTCCGGCAATCAGACTCATACGTTCTCCACAATCTTGGCGTCAGACCACAGGCGCTCAATGTTGTAATATTCGCGTTCATCGCGGTGGAACACATGCACAACAACATCACCAAGATCCATCAGCACCCAGCGTGCCGCGTCCATACCTTCGATTCCGCGGATCATACCGCCTGCTTCATGAACAACCTTGCGTACTTCGGTGGCAATCGCTTGCACCTGGGTATCGGAATTACCATGACAGATCACAAAATAATCACTGATTGGGGAAACATTGCGCAGATCCAACGCAACAACATTCATCGCTTTTTTATCTTCCACAGCTTTTAAAGTCAGTTCCAGCAGCTTGCTTGATTGTACACTCATTATTTATCCTCCAGTATTCTTACTAGATCATTACGCGCCAGCACCGTTAACGGAAACACAATCCGGCGTTTCTGCAGCAGCAGGCTGATCGTCGAATCAAATCCGGCTATCAGCCCTTCCTCCAGACTTACTTTGGAAAGCCTGCGTATTTCGTCCACACCGGGAAAATCCCGTCCGGGCTCGATATAATCGGCCAGACAGACAATCTTCTCGAGCAGGCTCATGCCTTCACGGCCCGAAGTATGATAGCGTATGGCTCCCAGCACTTCGGCATCGGTAATTTCATAATCCCGTTCCGCTACAAATGCCCCCACTTCCGCATGCCACAGCTGCTTATCGTAGGATAACAGCTCGGAGGGCAGACCATTCTGCTCTATAATTTCCTTCATTCTCTCCACAGGCCAATATTTGGCTACATCATGCAGAATCGCTGCTGTCTCCGCACGGGCAGGATCAGCTCCATAGCGCTCAGCCAGCTTCACTGAGGATTCCATTACGCCAAGGGTATGCTGCCAGCGCTTATCTGGCATCTGCGAAGAGACCGCTTCAATCAGCGCTTCCCGGCTGTAGGCCATACAATCCACTCCTTTGCACATAATCGAAAACCTTGTCCGGTACCATATAACGGATTGATTTTCCTTCAGCGGAGCGCGCCCGGAGCATCGTGGACGAAATATCCACCAGCGGCATGTCCGCCAGCAGCACCTTGTCAGCGATATAGCCGGGCAGCGCTGCCAGATCCAGCGGAGTGCCCGGACGGCCCACACCGATAAAGGCCAGACGCTGCACAAGTTCTTCAATCCCCTGCCATTTCGGCAAATATTGCACCATATCCGCACCAATGATGAAATAAAACTCATGGTCCGGGTATTCCTGCTGCAAGCTGCGCACGGTCTCGAGTGTATAGGAAACGCCGCCTCTGAGGACTTCCCAATCCAGCGTGCGGAAAGACTCATTGTCCTCGACCGCACACTGCACCATCGCCAGCCGGTCTGTACCCGAAGCTCCGGCTTCATGCTTATGGGGCGGGATATGCGAAGGCATAAACCAGACCTCTTCCAGCAAATAGGTGTCCCTCGCAGCTTCCGCCGCCATCATATGTCCTATGTGAAGAGGATCAAAGGTTCCTCCCATTATTCCAATTTTCAAGAGAGGCCTACCTCCTCTTATCTTCCTGCGAAATGACTCCATGTGACTGCAAGACAGCCGCAAGGCGCAGCTTGCCTAGCGTGGAAGCTCAATCGTTTTGTTGTCGCGTGACTCTTTGTAAAGAACGATGGTCTTGCCGATAACCTGCACCAGCTCGGAGCCGGACTGCTCAGCCAGAGCAGCACCGATTTCCTTCGGGTCATCCGCATTATTGTTAAGCACGCTGATCTTCATCAGCTCGCGTTTTTCAATAGCTTCTTCTATGTGACGGACCAGGTGGTCGTTCACACCGCCTTTGCCGACCTGAAAGACAGCGTCAAGATGATGAGCCAAAGAGCGGAGATAGCGTTTTTGTTTTCCAGTTAACATAAATGAACAAACCCCTTAATTAACATATATTATTACCCTAAACTTGCGGATCTATTTCACTGGCACTGCCGCCGAGGCAGTCGATAATCGTCTGCCGCATAATATCCACGGGTGCAGCCTTCCCTGTCCAATACTCCAGCGCATAGGCTCCCTGATATACGAACATTCCCAGCCCCCCATGGATTGTGCAGCCCCGATTCAAGCCCTCGAGCAGCAGCCGGGTACGCAGCGGATTGTAGATAAGATCACTTACGACCATTCCTTCACGCAGCAGTCCGGGATCCATCGGCAGGTCATCCGGATGAGGATACATTCCAACAGATGTGGTATTGATTACAATATCCGCATCCTTAGCCGCTTCCGTGATTTCATCCATGCCCACTCCGGCAACCTTGCCCCGGCCCTGGAATAATGCCGCCAGTTCCCCGGCCTTCCCGGCAGTACGGTTAGCGATCTTAACCGAATATGGCTTTTCGGACAGCAGAGCGCTGACAATCCCTCTCGCCGCGCCCCCGGCACCGATTACCAGAATACGGGTTCCGGACAGATCGGGAACAGCTTCCGCCTTCAGCGAACGGACATAACCGATGCCGTCCGTATTGAATCCGGTAAGTACCCCGTTGTCATTGACAATTGTATTCACTGCACCTACAGCAACCGCACTTTCATCCAGCTTGTCCAGATACTCCATCACCGCAACCTTATGCGGTATGGTTACGTTGACTCCGCGAAAGCCGAGGATCTTGATGGCCTGCACCGCATCGCCAAGCTGATCTCCGGTAATATGCAAGGGGACATAAGCCCCTTGTATGCCCAGCGCTTTCAGCGCGGCCCCGTGCATGATCGGGGATTTAGACTGGGCAATCGGATCACCCATAACCCCCAGCAGCAGATCCGTATTTCTGTCATTTCCGTTTGCACTTGTCACAGGCAATCCCCCACCCTTCGTCAGATCAGCGAAGGGCGGGTAACCACCTTCACGCCGCGCGGAACGTGAACGGCCACAACGGCACCTTCGGTTCCGTTCACCTTGATCCAGCCCAAGCCGGAGATGAACAGATCGGTCTGGCTGCCCCGGCTGATTCGGAATTCATGACGCTGCCACTGCGGCAGCTTGTCCATGTCGGCAGTTACCGGTGGAGCCAGCATCACACCACGGTGATCCTGATACAGGGAATCCGCACGTTCCAGCTTCGTACGGTGAATCTTGAGCGTAGTGCTGATGAAGCAGGTGAAGGATTGCCGGGCACCCTGAATGAAATCAAAACGCCCCAGACCGCCGAAGAACAGCGTCTGGCCTTCATTCAGCTGATATACCGCAGGTTTGAGCGGATTTTCCGGCATAACGGCACCGAGGTCCTTGCGCTCCACCAGTTCACTGTACCGCCAAGGATATACAATTCCCGGAGTATCAATGATATAGTGGCCGTCATCCAGCGGGATTTTGACCGTATCGAGAGTCGTTCCCGGATAACGCGAGGTCGTCAGTTCCTGCTCGAGATCGCTGTAATCGGAAATAAGCCGGTTAATTAGCGTGGATTTGCCTACGTTGGTTGCCCCAACGACATAGACATCACGCTGTCCGCGAAGCTCATTCACTGCTTCCAGCAAACGTTCGAACCCTTGATTGCGCTTCGCGCTGCAGAGTATAATCTCCGCAGTCCGCAGTCCATGCTCCTTGCAGCGCTGCTGCATCCAGTTACGCAGCTTGTTCCAGTTCGTTACCTTGGGCAGCAAATCACATTTGTTCACTGCAAGAATAACCGGATTATTGCCGACAAAACGCTGCAGGCCGGAAATCAGGCTGCCTTCGAAATCGAAGAGATCGACAATATGCACAACAAGCGCGTTCTTCTCGCCCACTCCGCTGAGCAGGTGAAGAAATTCATCCTGGTCGACGGATACCGAAGAAGCTTCATTATAGTTTTTGATGCGGAAACAGCGCTGGCAGATAACCGGTTCCCGTTCAAATGCAACCTCCGGAATATAACCCGGGAGATCCTTCTTTTCGGTCTGCAGCTTAATGCCGCAGCCGCTGCATTTTACAGGGCGCTGTGTTTCATTCTGTTGATTCATTGGGGTTTATCCTCCTCATGCCACAATCCTTGCTTGCGAAGCCGTGTCAGGGCAATCTGCTCGATCCGGCGGTTAATTCTAGTTCCAATACCTTCATCCTTCACGGAGATGGGCAGCACCAGTACCGTATACAGGCCGAGCCGGTTGCCGCCGAATACATCCGTAAGCATCTGATCGCCAACTACGATCGTCTGTTCCGGCTTCAGATCCATCAGCTTCATCGCCTTCACGAAAGGCGTATTGATCGGCTTGCGGGCCTGATGTACAAATTCAATATTAAGCGGCGTTGCAAAGCGTGACACCCGGTCCATGTTATTGTTCGACACAATGATCAGCTTGAAGCCCAGCTCTTTCACCTTCTCGAACCATAACAGCAGCTCCGGAGTGGCCAGAGGCGCTTTGGCGCCGACTAGCGTGTTATCCAGATCCGTAATGATACCACGGTATCCCCGGCTGTACAGCTCTTCCAGCCCAATATCAAATACCGTATTCACCCGGAGTTTTGGAACCAACCTTTCAAACAATACGTTCACCTCGATTTCATACGAAAAACTATATCATACTCTTTGCGCTTCGCAAATGAATCTGCGACGATGTTAGGACTGCCACGTTTATTTATCTGATTTCAAGAGACTGTGCAGCCGCAAAGCTTCAGTATACACGCTGCGCCAATCTTTGTCTTCTATAACATCCGGGCTGTACTTCGCCTTCTCGAACATTTGCAGCAGCGACGCCAGACTTTCTGCAGCTGCCGGACGTTCACGGCTCCAGCGGGCCACCGATTCACGAAGCGTTTCGTGCTCTTCTTTAAGCATGCCCTTTCTGCGGGCATACTTTACCCACCGCTCGGTTTCAGCCACAACTTTCTGCACCGGAGACAACGGTTTGCCGTTGCGCAGCCGCCCAAGCAGGAACCGGAGACTGAAGCGGTAATGCCAGAGCAGATAACCTCCCCACAGCAGCAGCACTGCCGCAGCGGCCGATACGGCCCATACGCCCACATGAAGGCTTCCACCGGCTTTGCCGGGATCTGCCACCTCTTGTTCAGGCTCAGGTTTATCCTCTTCCGGCTGTATATCTTCCTTACTCTCAGGCTCTTCGCTCTGTGTCAGAAGAGGGACATTAAAGCCCGGGGTCGCTTCGACCGGAATCCAGCCGTATTCACCGAAATAGATTTCCGCCCAGGAATGGGCATCGGCATTCGTAATCGTATAATTATTATTGGATAATCCCTGCTGGGCCAGACTGTCCGGCAGCTGTGCCTGTTCACCGGGTGCATATCCCTTGACCCAGCGTGCCGGAATATCCAGCGAACGCGCCATGGTCACGAGTGCGGTGGAATAGTAGTCGCAGTAGCCTTCCATAATCTCGAACAGGAAACTCTCCACGAAATCCTTGCTTTTGCCGCGTGACAGATCCGGCTGATTCGAGTAGGGATAGGTTTGCTGCAGATATTGCTGGAGCAGCACAATTTTGTCATAAGGGGTCTTCGCGCTTGCGGTTATTGTCTCTGCCAGCTCTGTGACCCGCTCTGGAAAATTGTCGGGCAGTTGCAGGTATTGCGTATTATTCTGGCCGGTGTACAGCTGATCGAAGGTCTGTTTGCTCAGCTCCTGCACGGATACGACTGGGACCTCCGAAGTAAGCACATAAGTCTGGGGATAGTTTCCGCTGTTCCCATCCGTATCCCACAGCATTTCACTGTCTGTGCTTCTCCATAATAAGCGGCTGCTCTGTTCCTTGCCGTCTATGGAATCGACCTTCGCAATGGAATAGGCTCCGAACAATACCGGATAATCAATGTTCCCAAGCAGCTTTACCGTCTGCTGCAGGGTCTGCGTCTCCACCTTGGAGCCGGGTTCCCTGTCCAGCTCTTTGCCTACGGCTGCCCCGGACAGCGGACCGCGTGTAAGCCGGTCGTCATCACTCCATCCTTTTCCGGAATATACGCTGCGGGTTTCCCCCCGCATGTAGGAACGTATATCCGAGGTCACTGTCATGACTGGCGAATAATCATAGTTAAAGCCCCCGCCCAGATTATCGTCGTTCATACTATAACCCGAAGTAGTCCTTCCTGCAGAAGCATCACTGGTTCCGGCATTTGTTGTTCCCGATGTGCCGGAGCTTGCCGATAATCCGGTGCCGTTCCATTTATGCCAGGCGGTATAAGGATCTGTCAGTGTCGGCCGCACCTCTGGCATGTTCACACCTGTAATAATGACAAAGGAGAAAATGATGGCGATATTAATGAAGATCTTGAAAGGATATTTCAGCAGATAAGTCCAGCCGCGGGGATAATGCAATTGAAAGCTTCTCAAATGCTGGGTAACAAGCCAGCCCATCCCCGCGAACACCGTCCAGGCGACCTCCTGCCAGAGTACGGCCGAAGTGAAGGAATCCAGTGCCGCAAAGGCTACAATATTCGTGGTGATAAACAGCAGAATCCGCGCCTTGGAGGAGACCCACCACGATGACAGGAGCAGCAAGGCCAGCGCACCCGCAGCAAACCATAGATATGGAACCATATTTATGGCGATGTCAGACAGACGGTCGCGCAGCGAAGGCAGCCAGGGATCAGGAACATAGAGTTCGTAGCGCAGAATTACCCTGTACACGAAATATAGCATGGCGCAAACTTCAAGAATCAGCCGGTATCCCCGTTTAACAGGTAAAAGAATTTCAATAACCCCCGCCGCAGCCAAGGTCAGCAGTACGGCGGCAGTGGTCGCCTTCAGCCAGATGGGCTCTGTATAAGTGAGCCACTGCAGGGCGATAACCATCAGCCATAGCAGACTGAAGGAGTAATGCCATGAGGACTTCATCCCGCTCCACCAGCGTCTCATCATACTTTATCACCTCCGAGCACTGAGGGCAGCTCCTGAAGCGAACTTACGCTATAGCCGGTTGCCCCGCGGGATTTCAGCACATCCATCCATTCTACGCCGCGGTTGACCGCTGCAGGATTGCGCACATGAATATGGGAAGGCGTCATTCCCCGGCTCTCCGCCCAGCGCATCACATCCAGTACAGGCTGTCCGCTCTGCGGACTGATCAATACCAGATAGGAACCTTTGGGAAACATACGGTGTCCTTTGTCCAGCCTGGGAACCAGCGGCCCCCGGCCTTCCGCATTAATGTCAATCAAATATTGGATCATCTTCTGCCGCTCCGCAGCGCCCTCGGCAGGCATGAAAATCTTGGTGTTCTTGTCCAGACAGCATAAACCGATGCCGATCCGGTCGCGGATCCCAAAGCCGAGCAGGGAGGCGGCAATGGACACCGCCAGCTCAAACTGGTTCGAGCCGGCATATACCATGGCGCTGCCGTCCAGCACAATCATCGTCTTGGGTACGGATTCATGCTCGAATTCCTTGGATTTCCAGTTACCCGTCTTGGCGGTTGCATTCCAGTGGATTCGCGTCAACCGGTCGCCATAGACGTAATCGCGGACCCCGTTGATCTGCGTTGTCTCTCTCCGGGAATGGAGCAGCGAGGCTTGCTGCCCCGCCAGCCGTGACTTCCGCTCATAAAGCTGCCAGCGCGGCACGAATACCGCACGGGGCAGTACGCGGAATTGCCCTTCGGCCATAAAGGTGCCCTTATGCTCCACCAGGCCAAAGATATCCTCACTCAGGATATCCGTTCCTTCGAACGTATAGCGGCCGCGCTCCAGTGCCGGCGTCTGAAACAGCAGCTCCCCCTGCCCTCTCAGGCTGGGAACCATGCTCTCCTCAAATACCCAGGATTCGCCGTTATGGCGCTTCAGAATCTCTCTCACCACCACATACGGCAGAGGCAAAAAGCCTGGAATTGTAACGTCCAGCTTTACCCGCAGAAAGCCCCCCGCATAGAGCAGATCAGGCTTGTCCAATTCGGAATACAGGCTGCGCGTGCCTTTGGCCCGCCGTACTCCGCCTAAGCCTCCTATCATCAGATATATCATTAGTACAGATACCATTATAAACAGCATGAATGATGTTTTGCCGCCCTGAAACAGTACGTAGAGCAGCGTGATGCCCCAGATCGCAAGGATGCCGGCGAATTTCCCCGGCTGAATGACAGCTGCCGCTCCGGACAAATACCTTTTCATCATTATTGCCTCATCGTCACAGGCACATGTATGCTCTGCAGCAGCTTCTGAAGCAAGGAATCTACGCTGATATTATCCAGCCGCGACTCCGGACGCAGCAGAATGCGGTGTCCCAGCGCATACGGAGCAAGAATCTTCACATCATCAGGAAGGACATAATCGCGCTCCTGCAGGAAAGCATAGGCTTTGCAGGCCATCATGAATGAAAGCGAAGCACGGGGGCTGGCACCAAGCAGGACTAGCGGATGCTCTCTGGTCTGGCGGACAATATCCAGCAAATAGTTCAGCACAGGATCGCTGATATAAATTTCGCGGATTTCTTCCTGGATAGCCGCAATTTGTTCCATGCCTGTTACCGGGGTAAGCCTGTCCACCGGCTGTCCCTCCTGATGGCTCATCAGAAGATTCTTCTCGGTAACCGCATCGGGATAGCCAAGGCTGATACGCAGCATGAAACGGTCAAGCTGTGCTTCGGGCAGCGTGTAGGTGCCTTCGAAATCAATCGGGTTCTGAGTCGCACAGAGCATAAACGGATGCGGCAGCGGATACGTCTCTCCGTCGACGGTTACATTCCGTTCTTCCATTACTTCAAGCAGCGCAGATTGCGTCTTGGTTGTGGCACGGTTGATCTCGTCAGCGAGCAGAATATTCGTCATCACGGGACCGGGACGGAAATGAAACATCTCATCTCGCGGATGATAGACCGATACCCCCGTTATATCACTAGGGAGAATATCGGGATTGCACTGAATCCGGCGGTACTCCCCGGACATTGATCTGGAGAGCGCCCGAATGAGCTGGGTTTTACCCGTTCCCGGAACATCCTCGATCAGGACATGCCCACCGGCCAGCAGCGCCGTAAGCAGTAGCTCTATTTCAAATGTTTTGCCGAGTATACAGGATTCCAAATTATGGCGGACAGCCTTCATGATGTGAATTGATTCTTGACGTACGGGCATATATAGTAAACCTCCTATGTCAGAATAAGCGCAATACATATATTTTACATGATTATGGGTCCCAAAGTACATTATTGCAGCCCGGAAATTAAAGATACACCAAACCATGGACAAGGAAATCTCTCTATTATATAGAAGGAAAAATATTGTTCCTATAGAAATGATTATAAACCGAATCCGTTTTTCTATTCAGACAGACCAAAAAAAGACCGCCAATGTGGCGGCCGGAAAAGAAAACCTATAGTTTTCAGCTGATCAATGCGTCCCCTTAGGCCGTACAAGCACGGCTGCCAGAAATGAGAATACAATAGCTGATGAAATCCCCGCACTGGTCACATCGAAAATCCCCGTCACCACGCCGACCCAGCCGTCCCGCTCAAGTTCCGTTAGTGCTCCGTGCACCAGCGAGTTACCAAAGCTGGTAATAGGGACGCTAGCCCCCGCTCCGGCAAATTTCACCAGCGGGTCATACAGTCCAAACGCGTCAGCGATCGCTCCAGACACGACAAGCGTACTCATCGTGTGAGCCGGTGTCAGCTTCAGCACATCGAACATAAGCTGCCCGATGACACAGATGGCGCCTCCAATCAAAAATGCCCATACATAAATCATCATGCTCCTTCACCTCCGCTCTCCAGCGCTACAGCATGTGCCACGCACGGTATGCTTTCTCCCTGCTGATAGGACAGCGGCGAAAGCAGCGCTCCGGTTGCCACGATCAGCACCCGCTTCAGCTCGCCTTTTTTCATCCGTTTGAGAATATGTCCATAGGTGACCACCGCCGAACAGCCGCAGCCGCTCCCTCCGGCGATGACATATTTCTGCTTGTCGCGATCATAAATGAGCAGCCCGCAGTCATCAAATGTCGTCTGCTCCATGGGAATGCCTTCTTTGGCCAGCAAATCTTTGGCAATAGGCAAACCGACGGAAGCCAGATCGCCGGTTACAATTAAATCGTAATGGCCCGGGGACAAGCCCGTATCGCGAAAATGTGCAGTTATCGTATCCGCGGCGGCCGGAGCCATGGCTGTGCCCATATTAAAAGGGTCCGTCAGCCCCATATCCATAATGCGTCCAAGGGTTGCCGAAACAACATAAGGGCCCGCAGCGGAGCCGTCATTGCGGCCGACAATGGCACAGCCCGAACCGGTTACGGTATACTGGGCCGTCGGCGGCTTTTGGGAGCCGTATTCGACTGGATAGCGGAATTGCTTCTCCACGGTACAGTTATGGCTGGAAGTTCCCGCGAGCGCGTATTTGCCCCCGCCGGAATCCACGATCATCGAAGCGATGGCGAGACTCTCCATGGAAGTGGAGCATGCGCCAAAGACGCCAAGATAGGGTACACCGAGCTTTCGGGCTGCGAACGAGCTGCTGATAATCTGATTCATTAAATCCCCGCCGACGAAGAACTCCAGCTTCTCCTGCTCGAGTCCCGCATGCATCAGCGCCAGCTTGGACGATTTCTCGAAGAGGGCTCGTTCTGCCTTCTCCCATGTCTGTTCACCCATTTTGAGCGAGTCATAGATAAAATCAAAATCGGAAACTAAAGGGCCTTCCCCTTCTTCCGGCCCTACTACTGCGGAAGAACCGAGAATGACAGGACGGGTAGTAAATTGCCAGGTCTGGCTGCCAAGCTGCTTCATAGTTTAGTGAGAACCTCCCCAGCCCATAATGGCATAAACTACCCCGACCACAAAGGCCGCGACGACACCGAATACAATAACAGAACCAGCCAGCTTGAACATGTTGCCGCCGACCCCGAGCACAAGTCCTTCCGCACGGTGTTCAAGCGCGGCAGAACACATGCTGTTGGCAAAGCCGGTGACCGGAACTGCAGAACCCGCTCCTGCCCATTGAGCTATTTTGTCGTATACACCGAAGCTGGTCAGGATTACGGAGATAAGGATCAAAACCGCAACGGTAGGGCTTGAGGCTTCCCTGGAGGTCATATCGAATATCGCCATAAAAGCCTCCGTGATGCCTTGTCCGATTACGCAGATCAAACCGCCCGACAGAAAAGCCCGGATGCAGTTTTTGAACACAGGACGACTGGGCACATACGGCTTGGACAATTTCTCATAATCCTGTGGGGTCATGGTGTCAAGCCGGAGCTTGACACCGGACTTTCGAGTTTTGGCCGGCAAATGAGGACACCTCCTGGAATGTATGCGAGGGGAGGGCTGAACCAGTGAGTGCGGACATTTCCCCTCGGACTTTTCTTCGCTTAGAAGTTTTTCCTTATTGTTCGCCGTAAGCGGCTTCGTTATGTCTCCCCAGTTCAGGTAAAATACAACAGTATTACAATCAGCAATATAAACAGAATCAAAATCAGCACAGCTTCGCGCTCCGGCCCATACCGGCGGAGGTATCTTCTCGGCACCCCGCGGGCATTCACTTTACCGTAGAAGCCCTGCGGGTTGTCCGCTGACCTGCTTTCTGCCACCCTCATCTTCCTCGCTCCCTTTCCCGGCTCCTGCCTGCAGAGCCATTACTGCATATTATTCGCAAAGGTGGCGCCCAGTGTTCATTTACCCCTTTGAAGACATGGACAAGTAGCGCGACAATGTTCATACTAGACAATAGTAAAGGAGCGATATGTATATGAATCAAGAAACGACCAATCTGTTCAAAACATTGACTGAATTCCCCGCAGCTCCGGGCTTTGAGCGCGAGTTGCGTGCCTTTGTCAAGGATGCTATGACACCGTATACCGAAGAGTTCGTCCAGGACCGCCTCGGCAGCCTGTTCGGAGTCCTGCGCGGTGAAGAGAACGGCCCCAAGATTATGGTAGCCGGACACTTTGATGAGGTGGGCTTTATGGTCACCGGCATCACGGACAACGGAATGATCCGCTTTCAGCCGCTTGGCGGCTGGCTGGCTTCAGCCGTAGCTGCACAGCGGCTGCAGATCATTACACCGAAAGGGACTTTGACCGGCGTTGTCGGCAGTACGCCAATCCATCTGCTGAGTGAGGACGAACGGAACAAAACCGGTGACATCCGCAGAATGTACATAGATATCGGTGCAGACAGCCGGGAAGAAGCCCAGAGCTATGGCGTAGCTCTGGGGCAGCAGATTCTGCCGATCTGCCCGTTCACCCCGCTGGCCAATCCGAAGAAAATCATGGCCAAAGCGTGGGACAACCGCTATGGCTTAGGCCTTGCCATTGAGCTGGTCAAAGCGCTGCACGGCAGAAAACTGCCGAACACCGTCTTCGCCGGCGCTACGGTCCAGGAAGAGGTAGGCCTGCGCGGTGCCCGCACAGCAGCTAACCTGCTGTCGCCGGACATCTTCTTCGGCCTGGATGCCAGTGCCGCCGCCGACATGACCGGCGACCGCCAGGCCTTCGGCCAGTTGGGCCAAGGCGCGCTGCTGCGCATTTACGATCCGACGATGATAACCCACCGCGGCCTGCTCGAATACGTTCAGGATACGGCAGATACCCACCGGATCAAATACCAGTATTTTGTCTCCCAAGGCGGAACCGATGCCGGACAGGTGCATGTCAGCGGAATTGGCGTGCCGTCCACAGTGATTGGAATCTGCTCACGCTACATCCACACGTCCTCTTCCATCATTCACAGCGATGATTATGATGCCGCCAAAGAGCTGCTGATCAAGCTTGTGGAAGGACTGGACCGCACAACGCTGCAGACCATTATTGAGAACAGCTAAGCTAAGTTAGACGAAGAGCCGCAGGGGATATGACCTCCCCTGCGGCTTTTTATGATGCCCTCATCGTTATTTCAGTTTGTCATACTCTGCCATCACCGACCGGTGCACCGCATGATCTGCGGCCAGACCGGTATATTTCGTAACTGCCGCTGCCGCACCAAGCTCCGCGACAGCCGCCTGAAGCTCAACCGCTTCCGGATCATCGCTCACGTTGAACAGCAGTGCTGCCGCCATGGAGCGGGTCAGGGCCGTGTATTCAAGCCCTCTGTCAAAAGCCTGGAGCGCCGGCGATACCAGCCGGTCATTCGGCGACAGCTTGCGGATCGGTGAACGTCCTACACGGCTAACTTCATCCGTCAGAGCCGGATTGCGGAAGCGCTCCAGTATTTTGTCGATATACTTGCTATGCTGCTCCGCGTCGAACCCGTGCTTCTGAACCAGCACCGCCCCTGTCTCCTCCAACACTTCGCGCACAAGCCCGGTCAAACCCTCATCCGCCATGGCCTGCTGGATCGTCCCGTATCCGCGCAGGTACCCGAGATACGCTGCCGAGCAGTGCCCGGTATTCACCGTAAACAATTTGCGTTCAATATAAGGCTCAAGATTATCTACATAGTGAACACCTTCTACCGGACGGTAACCCGGAAGCATCTGAGAAGACTCTACCACCCACTCATAGAATGGCTCTACCACTACCTTGAGGATATCCTCATGCTGCTGCAAAGGAACAATCCGGTCTACAGCCGCATTCGGAAAAGCTACGGATATATCCGCTTTGGCCTGGACTTCTGAATCAAGCTTGGCGTATACGAGCTCTTTCAATTGCGCACTGCCGCCGATGGCGTTCTCGCAGGCGATGACATGCAGCGGAGCGGTGGAACCTGCAAGCCGTCTGCCGATCCCCTCAGCCAGCACCCCTGCAATATGCTTCAGGATGGATACTCCAACCGCTGTCGTAACAAGATCCGCTCCGGCAATGGCCGCGGCAACTTCTTCGGCATGGGTTACACTGCTTAGTGCAGTCACGTTCGTCACGATCACCGTTTCCCGACCCTCGCTGGCCAGCATCACCGGATATTCCCCGCGTTCTTGAAGCTGTGTGACGAAGGCTTCATTCACATCGACGAAGGTGACCTCATAGCCTGCCTGCGACAGAAGCAGACCGATAAAACCTCTGCCGATATTGCCGGCACCGAAATGAACAGCCTTCATCATTCCAGGCCTCCTTCAAAGATGGCGATCACATCGGCCGGGGTTGGCGCATTCATGACCCGCTCAATAGCATCCTCTTCCGAGAAGATCATCGCCACATTCGTCAATATCTCCATGTGCCCGTCACCTGCCGCTGCAATGCCGATCACAACAAAGGCCGGCTCATCTCCGCCAAAATCAACACCATCCGGAAAGCGGATAATGGATAATCCGGTAGATTTAATGAAGGGTCTGGCTTCTTTGGTTCCGTGGGGAATGGCCAGTCCTTCGCCCATATAAGTGGAAACGACCTCTTCGCGCTCAAGCATCTTCGGCACATATTCTTCCGTTACATGTCCGGCATCCACAAGCAGTCTTCCGGCCATGGTGATCGCCTCGTATTTATCTTTGGCAGCACCGTTCATAATCACTTTATTCTCTGACAGTATACTCATATGGTTTCTCTCGCTTTCACATTTTATTTTCGAAAAAACGCAGCAGCTCTGACGACAGATATCGCCTGATCTCGGACTCCGTGCGCTCCTCAAGCAGCTTCACCAGCTCGGAATTAAGCAGCATTGCACTGATTTCACTCAGCACTTCCAGGCTTTCCTTGGACAGCTTGCGCGGTGCAAGCATCAGCAGGATGACCCTGACCTCGGTACCCCCATCCAGAACAACCGGCTGCCGCAGACGGTACAGCGTCAGGGAAGACATCAGGATGTGGCTGCTTCTTGCATGAAACAGCGCAAGCCCAGTGTCCGGAATGACCTGGCTGGCCATCCTTTCCCGTTCCAGCAGCCGCTCCAGCAGGATATCTGCATCACCGACCACCCCGCTGCCATCCAGAAAATCGAGCATCGCCGAAATCGTTGCGGGAAGCGTTATCCCGCTATTATCAAGCGGATAGAAGCGGAACCGCTCCAGCAGGCTGACCGTTTCATCCAGCATGCCCTGGTAGCTTTTCAACCGCTCCAGGGAATGCTCTTCACTCGCTGTTCTGTCGTACTCGCCTTGCGGAACACTATCCCGTTCTCTCAGCGTGGTGTTCTGGATATAACTCAGCAGTTTTTCTATTTCTTCCCCTGTCAACAGAGGACTAATTTTGATATAGCGGTCTTTGTCGAGCGGCAAATCAATCGTTGAAATAATCAGATCGTAGTCAACCTCAGGCAGCCGCGCCGCTTCGTACCAGGAAATATTGCCGAGAATTTCAATCTGCGGCATTTCTTTGGCCAGCCGGGTAGCCAGCAGCCGGGAAGAACTGAGACCGCTGGCGCAGACCAGAATTGCCCGGACGCCCCGCCTGAGCTGATTCAGACGTTCGACAGAAGCGCCGAAATGCATGACCAGAAATCCAATTTCCTCATCGGGGATGTCCAGCTCCAGCTCCAGCTCCTCCACCGCGGCCCTCACAATCTGGAACAAATATTCATAATCCTTACGGATGGGACCCAGCAGCGGATTGCGGATACGGGTTCCCTCCCGGAGCCGCTTGAAAGCCGGATCCATATGCTCCAGCAACCCTTCCCGCAGGGAGCGGTCGCTTTGAAACGGAACTCCCGTCCGTTTGACCACGTTCTCCGTCAGCTTATATACAATCTCCATCAGCTCAATATCACCGTAGGCGAATCCGGCTGAGGAGAATGATTCCTGGACCCTGTCGAACAGACCGGCTATATATAGAACCTCTGCCCGCGGTATCTCAGCTCCCAGTGCCTGGCCCAGCCGCTGCCCAAATTGCTCGGCGGCGGCAATATGGCGGTGATCGGACATTCGGGGATATCCTGCTTCCCCGCCGTTGTCGATACTCCGGCCAATCTCAATCCGTCTGGTGGTTACCGCGAGGCCAAGCAGCATTTCCATATAAACGATTTCCGGCAGTTCCGCCGTCCATTTCCATTCCATATCCCACAGCGTGTTCTCCACATCCATCAGATTGGTTTTGCCTACCGCATCCAGAAGAATCCGGAAAACCGGACTGCTCGCGGGCTGCGGATTATGCCCCACCAGATCTGAAAGATCCAGATGCTCAGCGGCCAGCCGGCCAATCGCCCTGCGCTTATCAATCTCGCTGCCGGTAATCTCAACACCATAGCCCCGCCTGCGGACCAGCTGCAGGCCGAACTTGCGGACCCAAGGCTCAAGTTCATCCAAGTCATAGCTCACTGTAGCCACCGTAACTTTGAGCCAGTGGGCCAGTGTGAACAGCTTCACTGGCTCTTCTGCCTCCAGCAAGGAGCAGAGCTCATACACCTTGCGGTCCTCGCTGGAATGTTCCGCTGGCTTCTCTTCCCGTAAAAACAGGCGCAGCTCGGTAAGACCGGCCGCCGGGCCGCTCAACTGAATTCCTTTTCCTGATTTACGGATCAAATCCAGACCGAAATCCGCCAGCGTAAGCTCGATGTCCTCCATCTCCCGGTGAACCGTTCTTACACTCACACCGGTGCTCTCGGCGATTTCGGCGGCAGTAATCTCTTCACTGACCCCTAAGAGAAGCCAGATGATTTGACGCTGCCTCGCGGTAACTTTTCTCATAACCGTGTACCCCCGCCCTAAATGGAGACAAACGCCGGCTTTGCGGGCCAGCGTCTCCTGAGTTAGCGTTATACATCATTTCTATGCTTGTTCCATTTACTTTAAACGTTCCACAAGCTCATCATATTTAGGGCTCTTCAGGAAATTGTCGATGGAGATATGCTCTGCTTTCGGATTGCTGGCAACCGCCCGGTCCGTCAGTGTTTTCTGGGTAACCACGATATCAGCATCCGCAGGAATTTCGCTGACTGCGGAATTGACAACCGTAATATTGACTCCGGCAGCCTGCAGTTTTTTTCTTAGCACGGATGCGCCCATCGCGCTGGACCCCATACCTGCATCACAAGCGAAGACGATTTTGTTCACATCAGCCTTGCCGCGGACATTTGCCGCTGTAGTTACAGTTGCGGCAGCAGCAGCGGTTTGCGCTGCAGTCCCTGCCGACTTCATGTCTTTCAATTTTGCCGCAGCTTCTTCCAGATTCATCTCTTCTTCGTTGTTCTTCTTCACAGTCTTAAGGAGCAGTGTAGCCAGCACAAAGGATACAGCTGTGGCAACAATGACACCGGCAAGCATTGGCACATATCCGCCCTTAGGTGTCATGGCGAAGTAAGCAAAGATACTGCCTGGCGATGGAGAAGCTACCAGACCTGCTCCCAGCAATTGCAATGTGAACGTTCCAGACACGCCGCCGCCGATAACAGCCAGGATCAGTCGTGGATTCATCAGAATGTACGGGAAGTAAATTTCATGAATCCCCCCCAGGAAGTGAATGATAACTGCACCTGGTGCGGAAGCCTTCGCCGAACCGCGTCCTACCAGCCAGTAAGCAAGCAGGATACCCAGCCCCGGTCCTGGATTCGATTCCAGCATGAACAGTACCGACTGTCCCAGTCTCTGTGATTCTTCCAGCGCAATCGGTCCGAGTACGCCGTGGTTGATGGCATTGTTCAGGAACAATACCTTTGCCGGCTCAATGATGATGTTGACGAGCGGCAGCAGGTTATGGTTAACCAGAAACTCCACACCATTCGAGAGGATATTGGTCAAGCCTTCGACCAGTGGTCCGATTCCCTTCAGCGCAGCAATGGACAAGCCGCCGCCGATGATGCCGAGCGAGAAGTTGTTGACAAGCATTTCGAACCCGGCTTTGATCTTGCCGTCAACCGCACGGTCGAATTGCTTCAGGACCCAGCCGGCCAGCGGGCCGACGATCATAGCGCCGAGGAACATCGGAATAGAAGAACCGACGATAACCCCCATCGTGACTACTGCCCCGATAACACCGCCGCGTTTGCCGTGTACCATCTGTCCGCCCGTATACCCGATGAGCAGCGGAAGCAGAAATTTAATCATTGGATCTACTAGAGCTGCAAGACTTTCATTTGGAAACCAGCCTGTTGGAATGAATAAAGCCGTGATTAAACCCCATGCGATAAAAGCGCCGATATTCGGCATAACCATACCGCTGAGCATGCGGCCGAATTGTTGAACTCTCACCCTTGTACCGCCGGATGAAGTTTGTGTCGTTGCCGTTGTGGCCATTTAAAATGCCCCCTTAATATAAATTAAATGGGATGCCTTTATTTAAGATTTCTTTAAAGGTAATCCCCTATGCACACAGCGTAAATCAAAGCGCTTTCTTTGTCATCAAATTGAAAACACGGTTTCGTCATGAACGTTGTTGACAACATTTAAGAGCTGCTGCTACAGGCTTTTGGACATGCATCCGGCTTATGGACACAAGAAAAAAACGGCCCTGCCATCCTCAGGGGATGGGGTCCATTTCTTTAGCAAATTCAAAAATAATTTATGGCGTGAAGCCTAAACATCCTTATATTTACAAAAAAAACGGAAGTCTGCATCAGCTGCAAGACTCCCGTTTAGGGTGTGCTTTATTTAGATTTCCAATCCGTTGTTTCCGATCATATTCTGATACCAATAAAAGCTTTAGCATGCATACTGAGCCCTAACTATATGGTTATATTTCAGCTCTGTATGTGTTACAAAAGTTCTATATACCCCTCTGTTCCATGCACGCGAATTTGTTGCCCATCTTTTATCAATTTGGTCGCATTCTCCACTCCCACAACGGCTGGCAGGCCATATTCACGTGCGATAACGGCTCCATGGGTCATCAGCCCGCCCACCTCCGTAACCAAGCCTTTGATGGATAAAAACAATGGAGTCCAGCTGGGGTCGGTAAAAGCGGTGACTAGTATATCGCCATCCTCCAGATCAGCCTCTTCTATACTCAGAATTACACGTGCCCGCCCCTCTACAACGCCTGAAGAAACAGCGAGGCCCACAACAGCTTCGGCGGGGATATTTTCTCGTTTGTACTGACCCGTAATGATTTCACCATCAGAGGTGATAACACGTGGCGGAGTTAGTTTTTCATATAATCTGTACTCCTCTTTTCGTTTGTCAATGATTTGGTAATCCAGTTTATTTGTGCGTATGGTTTCCTGCAATTCTTCAAAAGAGAGATAATAAATATCTTCTTTTTCATGAAGAAGGTTGGCTTGCACGAGTCGTTCCGCTTCCTTTAGTAAAGCCTGTTTATAAATGAAGTAGCGACTAACAATGTCGTATTTCGGATATTCACGATAACCGATAAAATTCCGGATCTGGCCGATAATTTGTTTTGTCTCTTCGGCTTTTTGTTCACCACCCGGTAATTGTTTCAATCGGGCTAATAAGTCCTGTTCTTTTTTCAACGCTTCCTGTCGCCCTTGCTCAAATTTCCGTTTACTGGCGCCAGGTTCAAGGTTTTTGATATTACTGAGGATCATAGGTACCAGTATATTTGGTTTTTCACTCCAGCGTGTTCTTGTAATATCGATCTCCCCGGCACATCGCATTCCATATTTGTCGAGAAAAGCTGCAATAACATCACGCACCTGCTGCCCACCTTCGAATTGAACCAGTTTATCCAAAAAGTTATCATCCTTTACCTGCTGTAAATACTCAATTATTTTCGGATAGGGACGAATCACATCTGCAACATCCAGTAACTCCATACCCATTTCAGAAGTGACGTTGTTAGGCACAGACAGGGAAAGTGTGTCTGCTACGTTTTTTTCACCTAACCATTCATTCATTTTTTCATTGATCCATGCTGAAGCATGCATGCCGGCCATAACCACATTCAAATTCTTCAGATCGGACGCTCGCTGCCTCCGTTGCTGCATATCTTCCAGGATACAATCAAATACATCCAATCCTGATTTCGTTTGGATATTATGTTTTAACGCTGATATCGATGTCTCACTGCTCTTAATCAAAACAGCAACAATTCCCGGGTTATTTCCTGCTTCTTCTAGAATATCCGCAGATGACATCCCCTTATGGCTTTTAACGGGCCCCGGTTCGCTTTTGTCATATGGGTCTGATTTAATAAAATCTCCCCGCTCTATGATGGTAATAAGCGCGTCTTTTATGAGCGGATCGGAGTGCCCTAGAACATCCAATAAATTTTGCCTGCCAGCCGGTGAAGCCAGGCCCTTCGTGATATCCACAAACAGCCTTCCACCACCAGTTCTAAACATGGGTGCGTTACCTGTTAACTTCCAAACAGATATCCCCAGCGGTTTAATAGGATCAGTCATCATTTGCTGATGGCCGACAGATACATACACATGATTCTCCTGGTCATTTGCTTCAGGAATGGGATATAAAGTGGTGATCGGCCGGCTCTGGACAATATAAAATGTATCCTCAGCCAAACACCATTCGATGTCTTGGGGGCAGCCGAAATGTTCTTCGATCTGTCTTCCAATGCGTGCCAGCTGCAAAGTTTGTTGATCCGTAAGGGTTTGCGTCTTTTGCTGATCAGGATCGAGCTGCTTGGTCTCTGTACCGCCTTCTTTTCGTCCATAAATAGCCATTTTTTTGGTTTCTATTCTCTTGCTGACGACTACCCCATCCTGTACTTGATAACAATCGGCAGATACCAAGCCGGAGACCAGCGCTTCTCCAAGTCCGAAACTGGCATCGATAGAGAGCAGCTTCCGGTTGCAGGTAATGGGATCAGCGGTAAATAAAATCCCAGAAGCCTGCGGGAACACCATCCTTTGAACGATAACAGATAAATAAACTTGGCTGTGATCAAATCCATTCTGCATTCGGTAAATTACCGCGCGTTGCGTAAATAAAGAAGCCCAACATTTGCGGATATGCTCCAAGATGGATTCTTTGCCGATAATATTTAAATAGGTGTCTTGTTGACCAGCAAAAGAAGCATACGGCAAATCCTCAGCAGTCGCACTAGAACGCACGGCATAAGCATATTCATCGCCAAACTTGGAGAGATAGTAAACAACTGCATTCACAACATCGGAAGGAATGGCTACTTCCATAATGGCCTGTCGAATCTTCTTGCTGATTTCATCAATCTGTTCCCGATCTTCTACTTTAAGCGTAGTTAGCCGATCTAACAAAGCATGAACCCTTTCGTTTTGTTCGATGGCTTTTTGATATCCCACTGTTGTAACACAAAACCCTTCTGGCACTTGTATTCCTTCCATTTTGGATAATACCCCTAATTGCAGCCCTTTTCCGCCAACAAGCAAAAGCTGAGTGTTATCCATTTCTTGAAAATCGAGAACCAGTGAATTCATTCAACATCTCTCCTAACCATTAGTTCAGAAAAAAATCATTGACAAATCAAAGTTCTAGATGTACTATAAAAGTAAGGTTAATAATTAATTATTTTGTTTTTTGTAATTTGTCAATAACGCTATCGATTATATCATAGTGTTTTTTTGTGTTCAATTGTTTTCTCTAAAAAAGAGATGATCCTTGAAATTATCAGGGTCATCTCTTTTTGTGTTCAGTTGAACCCTATGCCCACTTCAGACCGTTAAATCATTTTCTGATTTAATATTAATAGCTTCTTGTAAAAGTCTTTGGCGGATCAACTCTCCTTCCCATGAGATAGTAGAGTGGCATACCTATCAGGTACAAGGTACCGATTGTGAAGGTAATTTCTCATTACTAAGAAATGCTTTACTTTAAAATGTTAAATTAACAACTTATTCAACAAACGATGAGGCGCACCGCAAAGCAGCGATCCTCCAATAACAGGAGGATCGCTGCTCTGTTGACTATTACGGTTTTGAGAAAGAATGTGAGCTGTCTCCGCTCGTAGGATATCCGCTTTCGGGGCAGCCCCTTTAGATGGTTTCAGATCATATCCAGTGGAACTCTCCAAGCCGGCTGCGGAAAAGCCTCGTCCAGCTGCCACAGCTCATCGGTGCTGAGCTTGATTTCCCCTGCTGCCGCATTCTCGGCCACATGCTGAGGGGTCGATGCTTTAGGAATAGCGATTACGTCGCCTTCCCGGATGCTCCAGGCCAGCAAAATTTGCAGCGGTGTCGCTCCGTGTCTAAGGGCAACCTCCTGCACCGCAGCATTCTCCGTCAGCCCTTTTCTCAACGTGCCTGCCTGTGCCAGCGGAGAGTAGGCCATTACGGGTATTTTGTGGCTCCGCTGCCAGGACAGCAGTTCATGCTCAATACCTCTGGAACCCAGGTGGTAGAGAACCTGATTGACAGCGCAGCGGTTGCCTCCGGGGATGCGCAGCAATTCCCGCATATCGTCCGTGTCCAGATTGGACACGCCCCAGCGGGCTATTTTTCCGGCAGCCACCAGTTCCTCCATACCTTCCACGGTCTCCTCCAGCGGAATCTTCCCCCGCCAGTGCAGCAGATACAGATCCAGATGATCCGTACCGAGCCGCTTCAGACTATCCTCACAGCTGCGGGCCAGCTGATTCTTGCCTGCGTTTTGCGGATACACCTTGGAGACCAGAAATACGCTGTCACGGATCCCCCGGATCGCTTCGCCGACAAGCTCTTCCGATCGGCCGTCCCCGTACATTTCTGCCGTATCTATCACACTAAGGCCTAACTCTACCCCATGCCTCAGTGCAGCTATCTCCTCGGAACGTCTGGAAGCATCATCACCCATACACCAGGTTCCCTGCCCGATTCTCGGCAAGTCTGTTCCGTCCGGAAGTTTAATCCGCCCGGGGATATTTTCATTCATAGTGGAAGTCTCCTTATACGATGGATTAAGTACTACTTACTATACTTACCATGTTACATCATTCGAAACATCGTACAGGTGTCTATTTCTTTAACATATCAGCGTCGTCAGCCTACCAGTTTCAGGCCGACTGCAGCTCCGAGAATCAGAATAATACACATAATCCGCCGCAAATCCCGGGCTTCACCATAAAGCAGCATGCCCAGAATCGCTCCACCGGAAGCACCGATCCCTGTCCATACCGCATAGGCCGTACCCATCGGGAGACTTTCCATGGCCAGCGACAGCAGCAGAAAGCTGCCTCCGAATCCGAGAACCAGCAGGGCAACCGCCTGCCAATTGCGGTCCCGGTGTAGCCTCCCTATCATTGCCACACCGAACATTTCACAGCACCCGGCAGCAATCAGCATTAACCAAGCCATTTTAGGACACCTCCTTCTCTTTAGAATCACCGGTCACAAGCTTCAGCCCGATAACCCCCGCCAGCAGAATCAGCACCAGTACCAGCTTCAGCGGCTTGAACGGCTCACCAAACCAGAGGATATCCGCCAGGACGGTCCCGGCTGTGCCGAGTCCGACAAATACAGAATAGACCGTACCTACGGGCAGCTTGCTGCTCGCCGAGATGATCGTATAGAAACTGATGATAATGGCCACTGCCGTAACGAGCCACTCCCACGGAGCCGAAGCGTGCTTGAGCCCGATGACCCACACGACCTCGAAGCAGGCAGCGCCTGCAATCTTAATCCATGCCATACTATTATTCACTGCCATTCCCTCCTCTTCCCCTAAATAGTTATGATACAAAACTCTTAACCGCGGAAACAAAATAAGCCCGGAAGGCCATCGTCTAATTGACGATACCTCCCGGGCTTTTATCCCTCCGTGTAGACATGTACATCGTTGTACATGCGTTTTCCCTCGGACCAGACCAGCCTGTAGCAACTGCGGAACCCTAGAAAACAAAACATCTGATTAAGTTACATTGAATACTAGCAAATACCGCCGATAAAAGCAACCCTCTATTATTCCCGGGGCCGCGTCCGGTCTCATTGTCCGCTTGAATGCTCCAGCAGGATGCGCACACCCCAAGGCTCAAGCTCAACCCTTTCCTCAGGGTGAAGCTCTTTTCCGGACAACAGCTCTGCTGCCGGGCCATGCCGGTACACCATAGACACCGGCTCATCGCTGTAATTGAAATAATAGCGCACCCTCTGCTGCTGCCGGTTCACTCCTGTCTTGACAATCAGCGGAAAAGCAAGCTCCTGATCGGGCCCCCATAGTCCGGCCTCCTGGGCAGCGGATTTCAGGATGCTGCCCGCCAGCCCGCTGCTTGTCATGCAGCCGATATAGGTTGCCGTACCGTTTCCGAACCTGTTGCGGGTGACGGCCGCATATTCGCTCCAATGAGGATGCTCATAACGGAGCAGCACCTCCGCCGTATCTGGTGTAATCAGCTCCATCCATGTATTCACCGCTGGATCTGCCGCACCGGTATCCAAAGCTTCGCTGCGCAGTGTCACCTCATGCGGAGTCACAAACATGCTGTAGCTGATTCCGCAGGCCTCGCTGATGATGCCCGGCTGCACCGCCGTGCGCACTTTGAGAGCTTCATCCGCGAAGCCGGATTTGAAGGAATAGACGGCATGGCCTCCCTCACGCACATATTCATTTAAGCGCAGCAGCGCTTCATCCGGAACCGCATAAAGTGCCGGAACAATGATGAGGCTATACCTCGAAAGCTCGGTACAGCCGGGCTGAATGAAGTCGCATTCAATATTCATCCGGTACAGCTCATCGTAAAGCCAGCGAACCACATCATTGTAGTTCCTGCCATCCGGCAGCTTGAACCATTCCATCGCAGTCAGGGCTTCATTGCTGACCATTACCGCAGCCTTGTTATCCTTGCGCAGGTCCACCAGCGCCTGACTTAAGCGGGCAAAATCCCGGCCGATAGTCTTGGCCTCGTTGTATACCGGATTCGGCTTGAAGTCGTGGCTGAGCAGCCCTTTCCAGTAGGTCTCAAACGAATTATGAATGGAATGCCAATGCCAGTAAGCCACCATATTTGCCCCGGAGGCGAGATGGCTGAAGGCCTGGAGCCGCAGCTGGCCCGGATAGGGTGTCCAGTGGGGAAATGCCTGGGCCTGCGTCTCCAGTACAAGATAATTGCTGCGCTTCAGGGAACGGGCGATATCCCCTCCGAAGGAGATTTCCGTTCCGGTCAGCTCATGCTGCGAGGGATGGTAAATATCCACTCCGGCGATGTCGAAGGCTTCAGCCGCGGCAAAATGATCCACGGACGGCTGTACGCCATACGAATAGCCGCGCCATTCAAAATCAAAATTCTGTGTGACGAATTGTCCCGGCTGCTTGTACTCGTTCACCAGCGACACCTGCCAGGCAAGAAACGCTTTCACCAGACCACGCTGGAAACGGGCGAATTCCGCACCCAGGCTGCCGTTGATTGTGCCGACAGCGGACGGAAAGTCCTCCCAGCTGTTAATCCGGTTGCTCCAGTAATCCAGCCCGAACCGGTCATTGATCTCATCCAGTGTTCCATACTTCTGCCGCATATGCTTAACAAACAGCAGCTGCACATTCTCTCCGGCTGTCCCATAGTGCTTCGTCTCGTTGTCTGTCTGGTAGCCGATGACCGCCGGATGCTTGCTGACCCTGCCGATCAGCTTGCGGATGATCCGCTCCGCATGGAACAGGTAGACCGGGTTCGTTATATCCATGATCTGCCGTGCGCCATACCGGCCGGGACCGTCCGCCGTTACAGCCAGCACTCCGGGATGCTCTTTGACCAGCCATGTGGGAACGGCATAGGTTGGTGTCCCGACAATTACGGAGATTCCTGCGGCATGCATCGCATCCAGCACCCGGTCGACGGAAGAGAAGTCGAATATCCCGTTCTGCGGCTCATGCGTGCTCCAGGTCGATTCGGCGATGCGGACGGTATTGATCCCGGCCTCCAGCATCATGGCAATATCCTCATTCAGCCTCTCATAAGGCATATATTCATCGTAGTAGGCGACGCCGTAACGTAGTTGACTCATTACTCTGATGCTCCTCTCGCTTTAGCCTTTTATTGCCCCTTCGGCAATGCCCTGCATAATAAACTTTTGGAAGAATCCATAGATAACGATCACAGGAAGCGCAGTCAGCACCAGCGCCGCCAGAATCAGCGACCACTCCTTATTGTACTCTCCGAACAGCGTGTTGGTCGATAGAATCAGCGTATATTTGGTAGAGTCGGTGAGCATCAGCAGCGGCAGCAGGAAGTCATTCCAGATCCACAGGAAGTCCAGAATCGCAATGGTTACCGTAATCGGCAGCAAGAGCGGAAAGATGATACGGAAGAAGGTCTGGAACTCGCCGCAGCCATCAATCCGTGCCGCTTCCTCCAGCTCGCGGGGGATCGACTTCACAAAGCCGTGGTACAGGAAGATCGCCATGTTCACTCCAAGACCAATGTAGATCACAGCAAGGCCGTAGGTGCTGCCGCTGACATGCAGTGCTTTGGCCATCCGTGTAAGCGGAATCATAATCGAATGAAACGGTACCAGCATGGAAGCAATGAATAGCGAGAAGAGCGCCGCGCTAAGTCTGCCGGAGGTCCGGGATAGCTTGTAGCCGGCCAGGGCAGCGCAGAAAATGATGCCTCCAATACCAATGACTGAGACAACAACCGAGTTCAGGGTGCTGCTTAGCAGGTTGATTTTGCTAAAAGCCTGGCTGTAGTTCTCAAAGTGCAGCTTGGTCGGCAGCGCCGTGAAGGAAGCGAACATCTCGCCTTGGGTTTTCACGGAATTGATAATTGCCAGATAAATCGGGAAAAAGGACATGACAGCGCCGATACAGAGAAACAGTGTGATAAATAGGTTGGCTCCCTTTCTCAGTCTCATGCTTCCACCTCTTTTCTCTTCATGACACCGATCTGGATAAAAGTGAAGAGCAGGATAATCACGAACAGGATCACCGATTTGGCGCTGGCATACCCGTAGCGGAAGTTATTGGAGAACGCCTCTTCGTAGATATTCATCGTAATGACCTGTGTACTGCGTCCCGGACCGCCGCCGGTAAGCCCGTATACCACCTCAAATACCTTGAACGCCCCGTTCAGAGTAAGGAAAAAACAGATCGTAACCGCATGCGTAATCATCGGCATCGTCACCTTGCGGAACGTCTGGAACGGGCTGGCCCCGTCAATGACGGCAGCCTCCTTCAGGCTTTGCGGCACCCCCTGCAGGGCGGCCAAATATATAATCATCATATAGCCGACGCCATTCCACAGCGATACGATAATGATCGAATAGAAAGAAACACTGGGATCTCCGATCCACAGCTGGTCCAGGAACGAGGCTGCCGTCTTCTCGGCAAGCTGCGGCAGCACTTGGGAGAACACGAAGGTCCACATAAAAGCGCTGATGATGGTGCTGATCATATTCGGCATGAAGAAGATCGTCCGGAAAAAACCTTTGGTTCTTGTTTTTGTCTCAATGAACACGGCAAGCACAAGTGCGAATACATTTTGCAATACGATCATGAACAGCACGTATTTCAGTGTAAAGAGCAAGGCGTGCACGAAATCCGGGTCCTCGCGCAGCGCTTCAATGAAATTGCCAAGGCCGATAAAAGAATAATTGCGGTTCAGCCCGTTCCAGTCCGTGAAGCTGTAGTACATGCCGCCGATGGTCGGAATCAGCAGAAACAATGAATAAATGATAAATGCGGGTGCAACGAAAGCAAGCAGCGAAACAACACTTTTATAGCGCTTGACCGGCATAGTATCCGCCCCTCTCCCTCTGTGGTGTGCAAAGCAAACGGGATGGAGGAAGGAGGGCCAGCGCCCCCGTTTCTTCCATCCCGGACTGTAAAGCTGTAGCTTATTTGTTTACCTTGTTGTAGGATTTCCAGGCTTTGTCGAGCGCCTTGAGCACATCATCCTGACTCATTTGTCCGGCATAATATGCCTGCAGTCCTTTGCCCACCTCATCCTTGACGGATTGCGGAATCGCCGGGTCCTGCACCGACTTGCCAGCTTTGACATAGGTAGTCGCTTCGGCGATCCAAGGATAACTCTCATAGGTGTGCACCGTGGACACCGGATTGAATTTCATTGCCTGGAATAAGCCGTTGGAGGCTTGATCATCCAGCACATAATTCAGGAAATCAAGCGCAACCTCCTTGTTTTTGCTGGTCGGGGATACCGCGAGTGAAGTCGAGGCGCTGAGATTGATCAGGGTCGCATCCGCATTGTCGCTGATCGGCAGCGGAGCAACACCGAAATCCAGATCCGGGTTCGACTTCAGAATGGTTTCTGCATACCACGGTCCCATCAGCCACATGGCTCCTTTGCCAGCGGCAAATGCCGCCGCACCGTCATCGCCGCCGACTTCAGTGGCCTTCGCCGTGCCGTTGTCGTTGATGAGATCGAACACATCAAAGATCGCGGATTTCATCTCGGTAAAGGAGCCCTCATCTTTGTTCATCTTGTTCACGAATTCAGGGTCCGCAGTTTTCATCATCCCCCCTACAGCCAGCGGAAGCACCAGCTGCGGAATCCATGATTCCTTATAAGAGAGCACGAACGGCGTCACGTTCTTCGCCTTCAGCTTCTCAGTTACAGCCTTCATCTCTGTCAGCGTTGTCGGCGGGGTCAGGCCATTCTCGGCAAATATGGTCTTGTTATAGAGGTAGCCCCAGGACAGGGTTTCCAGCGGCAGCGCCACAACCTTGCCGTCCGTAGTGGTTACAGAGGGCTTCACGCTGTCCAGCAGCTTGCCGACGAAGGGCTGATCTGTCAGGTCTTCAAGGTATCCGGCCTTGTAATAGGATGGAATTTCGTTCACAGCATGGATAGCGAATATATCAGGTGCATCATTGGAGGCCAGGCGCGTCTTCAGAATTTGCGAGGCATTGTCCGCCGTCGGCATTTCGAGCTGTACGGAAACATCAATATTTTTGTCCGCTTTCTCTTTCTTCACGAACTCAGCAATATAATTATCATATTGTTCCTTAAAGCGCGGCTGCGCGATGAACATCTTCAGGGTAACGCTTTTGGCTGTACCGCTGCCTGTATTTCCTTCTTCTGCAGCATTGCTGTTGTTTGTACCGTTATTGCTGCCGCAGCCGGCCAGCAGCGTCGCGGTGAGGAATGTACAGAGTACACCTTTGGTCATCTTGTTCATGTTGTAAGACCTCCCAATGTCTATGTTTTGTTTACGCTTTCATTGTATCTTTATTATGAAAGCGGTTAATTGGACGGAATTACCCTTTCGGATTGGACATTTTTAAACCGGCTGCTTGCTTGCGCATCTCACCGGGGGCAACGCCGTAATGCTTCTTGAATACTCTGTAGAAATAGCCGACATCCTCATATCCGGCCAGCTCTGCCACCGTCTTGATCGGAATGCTCTCCTCAGCCAGCCATTCCTTCGCCTTCTCCATCCGCAGCTGCAGGATATAATCCGTAACATTGCAGCCATACTCCAGCTTGAACACCTTGCTTAGATATTCCTTGCTGACGAAAAAAGCTCTGGCCAGCGCTTCCAGCGTTACCGCTTCGGCAAAGTGGGTATTAATATACTGCCGGACCTCATCCAAGTTCAGCTTATTCTTGAACTTGCGCTGTCCGATCAGCTGTTCCAGACTTGTCCCGTAGAGCTGTTTCAGATACGCGGCGGTGCTGCTCCCGGACAACAATACCTCACGGGGGATCTCCGCCTTCAGGACATCCTCCTCCAGTGCGTTGCTCCGCATGAGCTCCTTCAACAGCAGCAGCATTTCACTTGCCGCCTGCCGCAGCATTCCCGGTCTGCCAGAGCCTCCCTGCACCAGTTCCTTCTCTATGCCTTCAAGAACAGCATTGACCCCTACGGGATTCAGCTCATTGAAATGCACCCTCATCAGCTGCTTGTAGGAGGACAGCGAGAAGGATACCTCAATATCGAGGGCATACGGCTCCCGGGCACGGGAGCTCTCCTCCAGCTCCTTCCGGCATTTGCGCAGCACAGCATTCAGTTCCCCCGGATCAATCGGCTTCAGCAAATAATCCACCGCACCGTAGCGGATGGCATTCTGGGCATATTTGAAATCGTCGTAGCCGCTCACAACAATCACTTTAATCTCTGGATAACACTCATGAAGCTTATTCATCAGCTTGACACCGTCCGCGCCAGGCATCCGCATATCGGTGATGACAATCTGCGGGGACAACTCCCCGGCCAGGCGCAGCGCCTCGCTCCCGTCCTCTGCTTCTCCGGCAATCTCCATGCCCAGTTCATCCCATAAGCCAAACGTCCGCACAATGTCACGGTTCCAGCTCTCATCATCCACCAGCAGTACTTTAAGCATGGTTCGCACCGTCCCTTTCCAGTGGTATTGTTACAGTCACCTTTGTGCCTTGCCCCTGAATGCTATCTAGACCAATCCCGTATTTCCCGCCAAAATGCATCTGAATCCGTGAAGCAACATTGCTTAAGCCAATCCGCTCCCCATGCGTCCATAAATCACCGTTGCGCCGCTCCAGTCTTCCCCGCAGCTCCGCCAGCTTATCCGGCTGCAGCCCGATCCCGTTGTCGCAGATGGTAATGACCGTGTCCTCCCCTTCACAAGTTACCTTGACCTCCAGCACCCAGGGGCCCGACTGCTGTTCCAGCCCATGAAAAAAGGCATTCTCGACAATCGGCTGCAGGCTCAGCTTCGGAATCAGACTGTCCGTCGCCTGCTCATCCACTTCAATCGCATAGCTGAGCCGGGCCGCGAAACGCTGCTGCTGGATCTGCATATAATTGTTCAGATGGTTCAGCTCCGCCCGCAACGGGGCCAAGTCCTCCGGCTCGCGGATGATGTAGCGGAACATGTCGCTAAGCGATCTCAGTACCCCGTAGCTTTCGGCCGGGCTGTTCTTGAACAGCATGCTGCCGATCATCTGCAAGGTGTTCTGCAGGAAATGCGGATTAATCTGCGCCTGCAGTGCTTTAAGCTCGGCACTCTTTTTCTCCAGGCCGATAACATATTCCGTCCGGATATGCTCGCGGATGCGGTACGACATCTGATACAGCTTCGTCTCCAGAAGGCCAATTTCATCAACCCGGTTGCTGAGCCGCACTTCACGCTCCTTCATTAAGCCGAAGCCCTGGATGGACCGGGCCAGGCTAACGATTGGCGTCGCCAGCCTCCAGGCCAGAGTTACGGCGAGCAATATCGCCACGACCACGGTAATGGCGCCTACTATCAATCCAAAGTTCATGGTCGCCAGCGCGCTCTGGTTAATGAAGCTGTTAGGAATAACGGTGACCAGCTTGAGACCCACTGGATCAATCGTATTGTAGAACACATAGGCCTGGTCACCGCGGAAATAGCCCTGCGGCTCACCGGTGCCGGCAACCCGGTCCAGAATGGCTTTCGAAGGAGTCACTCCCCAGGGCTGGTACAGCACCTTGCCGTCGCTACTAGCGATAAATACCGTATGATCGTTGCCCCGGCCTAATAGATTCAGCGTCTGATCCAGTACACCCCAGCGGATTTCCAGGAAGATGCCTCCAAGCTTCTCCTGGTTCTCAAACCGGTTAATGCTGCGGACCAGCTGGAATTTCCCGTTATCGTTGCCGCCAACGGCTATTGTGAAATCCTTATTTTGCTCAAAAAGCAGCTTATACGGAGCAGGAATTCCGGCTGTTGAGGCAATGTCACTCTGCGAGGCGTTGATAGTAAACAGCTTGTTATATTCTTTCAGATACAGCTCCACCCCCACCACATGATTGCCCGCAGAGTAGAACAGATTCGTCAGCGTATCAATAATGTTCCGCTGTGCGGCAAATTGGCTGGACAGGCTGGACTCCTCTACATTCGCGAGGTATTCGCTCAGGTGGGGGCTGATCAGCACGGTATAGATCAGATTATTAAGCTGGGCGAACTGGTCCCCCAGATAGACACCGGTCCATTTCATATTGGAAAGATTCGTGCTGATGACCTCGGCCTCCATTGACCGGCGGCTGTTCTCGGCTGCCAGTGCTGTAATTGTCACAATTGGCACAACAGCGAGGATAATCATAGTCAGAATAAGCTTATTGCGGATACTGCGGCGGAAAGGCTCAGTAAGTTTCATGATCCAACCGGCAACCCTCATTGCTGCACCAACCTCCAAGTTTCACTTGCCATAGTTTGCCCAAGTCAGAATGGAATTTTCTTGGGTTCAACAATTCATGTTAAGTGTTGAATGCTCTAAATTATTTTATCTTAACAAAAAACTAACGCCCCGCGAAGAATGGACGTTAGTTTAAGGAGAATGCCTTGTTAACTAAGGACAAACGTATGGAAGGATTCCGGTTCAAGCTCCAGGGAGTACGAGGAGGAACCACTATGCAAGTGCAGCATCCGCCGTTCCTTGAATGGATTGGCCAGGACGAGCGTGATCCCGCCCAGCGGTGTCCGGAAAGCAACGGCATGGCCGCTCCACGGACCTTTAAGCCCTACTCTTACGGAACCAGGGACGGTAAAACGTGAGAAATGCTTCATCACGTAATACTCCGGATTCACGGTCGCTTGTCTTTGGCCGGGATCAATGGTCAGCAGGGAATTCTGTTCCCAGCCCCAAGTGCTCCTGCCCTTGGGTTCAAGCACCATGTTCCAATAGATATAAGCGTTCACACCGTTCATGAAATAATGCTGATACAGGTTAAATACGTATCTCGCATAAAACCACGTATTTTTGCCATCGCCGCATTCATTTTCGGTCTGCATATACCGCAGCTCCGGGTAGCTCTGCACGGTACGTTGGATGGCATGTTTGCCGGCCCATTGATAACCTACGCCTTTGATATATTTATAGGCTTCGGGATCGCCGAGCACCACCCCGGCGAAGGCATCATGATCGCTTGATTTAGCTTTAAGCCATTCATCCCATGGCTCCGGGGCATTGATCGTCCCCAGCCAAATTTCCGTCTCCAGCCCATGCTTCTCGAATGCCGGGCCAAGGTAGTCGCGGATGAAGATCCTCAGCTGCTCCCCGGTCCAGACGCAGGAAGGAAACTTCTGGTCGGCAACCACCTCATTCTGCACATGCACCTGATGAATCGTTATTCCTTCTGCACGGTAGGCTTCCACGAACTTCACGAAGTAAAGGGCGTATGCCTCAAGCACTTGCGGCTCCCAGCGTAGTGTTCCATAGTTATACGCTTTGGGGAACTTCATCCATGTCGGCGGGCTCCAGGGGGACGCGAACAGCTTGAGGTCCGGGTTCAGCTGCAGGGCTTCCTTGATGTAGGGAATCAGCATCTGCCGGTCACGCTCAATGGAGAAATGCTCCATGGCGTAATCCCCGTCAGTCTCGTTCAGGCTGTACCATTCCAGCGCATAGTCGCTGGCTCCAATCGGCAGGCGGCAGATGCTGAACCGCTGCTCCCCTTCGGGATGGAACAGCTCATGCATCAGCCCCGCCCGTTCTTCCTCCGGCAGATGGCCCAGCGCCACAAAGCCCAATTCGTTAAAGCAGCCGCCGAAGCCTTCCAGCGTCTGGAACGTCTCTGCGGTAACGGTCAGATTAGCGGCTGTCCCGGCTTGTTCTGGACCAGGGATGTTTTGGGCTATCCAAGGTGCTTTTTCCGTGCTGGCAAACCATTTCTGAATTGTATCAGCCATATTATAGGTTCCTCCATAGGTGTAGTTTGGAGCTGTTTTTGATTTGTATGATTACGCTTTCATTATATCCCGGGTCATTCATAATGGAATTGGATAATCCGGCAATCACGGATTGGATTATTTTAACCTGCTAAAAGGCAGCTTCCCTATAGCGGGGCGCTGCCTTTACTATTGCCAACAGGTTAATCCTTCCTGCCAGTGATTCAGCAGACGGCGATTATTGCTCTGCAACCAGCGCGTTCAATTCCCGTAAATCTTCGGCCAAGTTGGCCTCGGTATATTTCCCTTGGCCAAAGCCGATCATCGCACGCAGCGGCATATATTTCATCATGGCAAGGAACATTTCCGGATTATCATCCATTGCATCTTCCAGGCCAAAGATACTGCTGTAATTCTTTGCTTTTTCCGCAGTCAACGGATTTGCCAGCAAATCGCCTACCGTGGTGTTGCGGTGGAAACTTACCGCAATCTTCGTTGTCGAAGTTACCGTAAGTGGAGCGGAGAGCCGGATATCCCGCGATGAAGAGCCTACGGCAATGTTGAACGTTCCGCTTTCCACATGCCAGTCCGCCAGCTTCACGTTGTAATAGGCAAAAGCACGCTTATTCAGGGTAAAGGAGACTTCTCGCTGCTCCCCCGGCTGCAGCTCCAGCTTCTGGAAGCCTTTAAGCTCCTGCAGCGGGCGGATAACACTGCTCTCCTCGTCACTGACATAGAGCTGGACCACCTCTTTGCCTGTCCGGCTGCCGGTATTTTTGACATTCAACGTCACCTGGACAACATCTGTATCCCTGATGCTACTCTTGTCCAGTTTCAGACCGCTGTACTCGAATTGCGTATAGCTGAGTCCAAAGCCGAACGGGAACAGCGGCTCGATTTCTTTTTTATCATAATAGCGGTAGCCGACGAACAGACCTTCCTTATATTCCACCGTATCGCCTTCACCGGGAAAATTGAGAAAGGAGGGATTGTCGCTCAGCTTCTGCGGGAAGGTCTCGGCCAGTTTGCCACTAGGGCTTACTTCACCGAAGAGCAGATCGGCAATCGCGCCGCCAAAAGCCTGCCCGCCCAGATAACCTTCCAGAACGGCCTTCGTATGATTCAGCCAAGGCATCTCAACCGGGGAGCCGTTACTCAGCACCACGATCATTTGGTCTTGAACTTCAGCCACCGCCTTGATCAGCGCCTTATGGCTCTCAGGCAGCGACAGATGGCTGCGGTCATACCCCTCCGATTCATAGCTGTCAGGCAGTCCAAGGAACAACACCGCAGCATCTGCGCCTTGTGCTGTTTCCTGTGCTTCCTTGAGCAGCGCACTGTTGATTTCATCGCTGTTCAAGTCATAGCCCTGTGCATACAGGAAGCTTGCGGAACCGCCGGCCACCGCCTGCATTTCGGCAAAAGCATCATCCAGCTTCGTCGGATTGACATGCGAGCTGCCTCCGCCCTGGTAACGCGGCTTTTTGGCGAATTCGCCGATAATGGCAAGCGTTCCGCTCTTGGCAAGCGGCAGAATATTATCTTCGTTTCTCAGCAGCACCATACTTTCCCGGGCCACCTTTCGCGCCAGCGCATGATGCTGCTCCAGATCGAACGCTGCATTCTCCTTGCGGTTCTCCACTCTTTTGAAAATAAAGGACAGCAGCCGCTCCACAGCTTTATCCAGCGTCTCCATGGACAGCCCCCCGCTGTTCACTGCAGCCACGATTTTGGCATCACCAATGCCTCCGCTTGACGGCATCTCCAGCTCAAGCCCGGCCTGCAGCGCCTTCACCCGTTCATTGACCGCTCCCCAGTCGGACACGACGAAGCCCTCAAAACCCCATTCCTCTCTAAGCACCTTCGTCAGCAGTGTTTCACTTTCGGAAGCGTATTCACCATTTAGCTGATTATAAGAGCACATTACACTCCAGGGCTGGCTTTGTGTCACTGCGCCTTCGAAGCTGGCCAGGTAAATTTCCCGCAGCGTCCGCTCATCAATGATTGCATTCGTAGACATTCTGCGGTGCTCCTGGTTGTTGGCGGCAAAATGCTTCAGCGAGGTGCCCACGCCCTGGCTTTGCACTCCCTGGATGTGGCTGGCGCCCATTTCCGATGATAGATAAGGGTCTTCCGAGAAGTATTCGAAGTTCCGCCCGTTCAGCGGGGAACGTTTAATATTGGTTCCCGGTCCAAGCAGGACCGCTACATCCTCCGCCTGGCATTCCTCCCCGAGCGCCTTGCCGACCTCATGAATCAGCTCACGGTCCCAGGAAGATGCAAGCCCGGCTGCGGATGGAAAGCAGGTTGCCGGTACACTATTGTGAAGTCCGAGATGGTCGGCGCTCCCTTGTTGCTTCCGCAGTCCATGGGGACCGTCGGTTAGCATCAAAGAGGGAATGCCCAGCCGCCCGATGCCTTTCGTGTGCCAAAAATCCAGCCCGGAGCAAAGTCCGGCCTTTTCTTCCAGTGTCATTTGCGAAATGAGGTTTGAAATGTGAGTTGTCATCATATGCCTCCTCGAAATAGGTTTTTCTACTCCCATTCTAATATACTTCAACCTGCATTTATGGTATTACTATTGTATTATTGGTATTTTCATTGGATCAGGAGGTGGATGGATGAAGATGTTAGACTACCTGGAGGAAACAGAGGGATTGCAATACATCTGCAAATTAATCTACGAAGCTTACCGGATTCCGGTCTGCTGGCTGGACACTGCAGGCAACCTTCAACTGGCGCTCCCTCCTTCTATGGAAGAACGGCCGGCTGCGCCTACCCACTCCGGGATGCTGGCTGAACTTACGGAGTTCGTCTCTGGAATTGAGCACAACCATCCCCGAAACACCGGGGGGACTTCCTTTTTGCCGTATCTGCACACTACCGGTTTTCTGGAAAATTTTATTATGCTTAAGCTGCCTGCAGAGCTTGGGACTGGCGGAACGATAATACTCGGCCCTTCACTGGCTGCTTCAATGACCGAGACTACTGTAGCCAGCCTGATGAATGACCACAACCTCCCGCTTGGCCATGTGGAAGAGTGGCTTCAGTATTACCGCGGCCTGCCGGTGCTGAGCCGGACGAGATGGTACCATGCCGCCCTGCTACTGTACTCACTGGTCAACGGACAAGCCCTTTCGGTCACAGAGCTGCTGCTTGCCTCAACCCATCATGAGCCTGTGCAGCATACGGAAAGCCGTTCGGATCTCGATCACTCCTACCGGCGTGAGAACACCTGGCTGCATCATGAGCCGATGCTCGAACGGGAGATGTTCCGCCATATCGTAATCGGAGACAAAGCAGGACTCCTGCGGTCCCAAGCCTCCTTCTCTGAGGAAAGCTTCGGGCGGCTCTCCAAGAAAAGCCAGCTGCGCAGCAAAAAAAATCTGGCCATCTCCTCCATCACACTGGCAACCCGGGCCGCGATCGACGGGGGCCTGTTCTGGGAAATCGCCTATACACTGAGCGACTTCCACATTCAGCATATCGAAGAACTGAAGGATATTCCCGCCGTTGACAAAGCCCAGCTCGCGGCTCTGTGCGATTTCGCCGATCATGTACGCGACAACCGCCGATCCAAGTTGTCCCGCACTTCTGCACTATGCCAGAACTATATTTTCAACCACATGTACGAGGAGCTTACTCTGAACAAATTGGCTGAGGTGGCCGGTCTGAATGCCAGCTATCTCTCTCAGCTGTTCAAGAAGGAGAATGGAATTTCTGTCAGCGATTATATCCAGCGGGAGCGGATTGAGGAGGCCAAGCGGCTGATCGAGCTGCCCGGGGTCACGTTGTCGGATATCGCCACCCGGCTTCATTTCAACGACCAGAGCTATTTCACGAAAGTCTTTAAGAAATATACCGGAGTAACACCCAGGCAGTTCCGGCATGACCGCTGAATTATCTACTAGATGCGTCATTCTCCTGTGCAATTAAGGTGCAGAGCTGCAATAATATGGTACAATCTTGGTAAGAAACCTTGAAGGAGCGATTACTTTGGGCATCGGTATTGTTTTTATTGGGGTGTTAGTGTATGCCGTCGTTCAGGCGGTTATCCGTGATAACGGCAGGAAACATGGCGGCGGCAACCGGCTGCGGAACCGAAACAACACGTCTGACAATTATTTCTTCCCCGGCGCGGATCCAAATCTCTTTACGGGCGACAACGACAACAACAATCACACCCGCAATCACCATGACGGAAACAGCGGGAATGGCGGTCATCACGGTCACAGTCATGGCGGGAGCAGCTGGGACAGTCATCATGGCGGGCATGGCGGCTGGGATGGCGGCGGACATAGCGGCGGCGGGGATTCCGGCGGGGGGGGCGGAGATTCCGGGGGCGGTGGTGGTGGTGGTGGCGATTAAGCTTGCCTCCAACTTATATAGTGTGCAAAAAGAACTCACAGGCTTAGCCCTGTGGGTTCTTTTTAAATACAGTCTTGGTTCCTATTATATTAAAACAACTTACTTTCATACTCTGTCACTCTACGATAGAATGTGACTTCTTCATTCCGCTCCTATTGAGCCTTCTTCAACCCAAAAAGGAAGTAAAGCTGCTCTTTGGATAACTTTCGAATAGTGTCTATGCTATTGAGAAGCTGAAATTTATATTGCAGATCCAGTTCCTCTTCCTTTGAATCCGTTGAGATTCCCCTTCCCTCTTCAATGTTAAACATTGGTGAGAAATAACTGAGGGACTCCTTCTTAGCTTTTAACGTCACATCAAATGATTTGCTGGTTCCATCATGAAGTATTACATCATACGTTCCTGAAACTGCAATAATGTCACTAGAGTAGGAGTCGATCTTCAAATTCTTCAAATTCGCTTTTTTAGATACCAGGTATAAAATTTTAGAAAAACTTCCTCATAATTAATTCAATGGGCCCCCGTTCCTTCCATTTCCTCCAGGTAGATGAAAAGAGTATCGCCAGCACGAAGTAAGCACAGCCATAAGCGACTGCAAATGGAAGTGTTCCGTTCTCCAAGTACCCTGCCACTTCAAGAAAACCCAACCCGATAACCACGTGCCCTATATAATGGGACAACGATAGCTGCCCGGTATGGATAATTGCTTGGGTGAACAAGGAATTTCTGAATGCATGCACGATATACAGGCTAATCGCAATGATAGCCAGAGCAGAACATGTTCCAGAGAGAACATACAGCAATGTTGGAGGCATGGGTTTGGTCCCAAAAAGATAAGCTGCGGAGTCATAGTCTAATACAGACGATGTCCCTTGAATCAAAGAATAAGAAATAGCTTCAATAACTATGGTTCCCGACACTGAATAGAGCAGCAGCTTCCGTCGGTTCTCCTCGGCCAGCCAATGCTTTCTGCCGATCCACAGGCCAATCAGAAAAAAACAACTCCAAGGAAAAAACGGATGGAAGCCATTATAAATTAAATTCCGGAGAAATCCGTTCAGCGTCCAAAAATCCGTATATTGGTGAAAGCCGGTGTCCCAGCCTTTACTGTAATCAAACAGAATCAATGACAGCTCGGATACCAGCAGAATCACTGAGAACAAACCGAGTATTTTATTATCAGATACAGTAATCATAGCTGCGCCCACAAGCATGAATACCGCATAATAATGTAAGATGTCGGCGCTCCAGCCTATCAGCAGCAATAGCAAGCCGCAACCAAGCAGAAATCCGGAACGTTTGTACAAGCTGAGGCGATTTTGACGAATAATCTCCTTATCCATCGATCTTCTTGCTTTCGCGGTCATCAAAGACACTCCAATACCTGCCAGTATAATAAACAATGAGGAGGCTCTGCCTTCAAAAAGACCCGCCAGCTCCCTTAACCACGACGGGCCGTCATTTTCTGCCTGCATTGCAAGCTTATAGTTAACGATGATCATCCCAAAGATCGCCCAGGCTCTTGCATAATCCAGTGCAGTAATTCGCTGTGTCGATGGATTCACGTCCAGTGTTCCCCCTTCACAATTGGTACTTTCGCCGTGCCCAGCCTGAACCGCCCGGCCACAACCTTATGCTCTGGCATAAATCCGAAGTGTTTCCCGATCTCTATTGTGCAGCAGGCAGAATAAGTCCTTTCTCCATCGCTTCAATCTTGCCCAGTATGCCAAAATATTGCAGCTCCAGCAACCCCGCTTTCGTTTCCGCCTGTTGGACCATGAACCGGGCGTTGTTCAAATCGCGCTGCGGTACACTCCCTGCTTCAAACCTCCTGTTGACATTGGCGAAATCGAAAGCCGCTTTATCCACTTCCCTCTGCGCGGAGAGAGACTGCCGGTAAACATCGTCCGCCCCGGCGTAGACGGCGTTGATATTTTGGTTCAGTTGTATTTTGGTTTGCTTGATCTCTTCCTCGGTCATTTGCACGATCTGGCCCAGGCTTTCCCTGGCGTATGCGTTCGGTGTAGGAGTGAACTTTTGATCCCGTCTGGCTTGATTAAGCGTATTCCAGAGACGTTTCAACTCAAAGGAATGAACCAGAATGTCCTCGCTGCTTTTGCGGATCACCGGCTTGACTTCGGGTAGTGGAATTTCCTCCATCATCATACTCGGGTTATAGCGAATACCGAGATCGAACGACAACTGGAGCAACCCCAACCTGTAATTTGCCAGCATTTTATCCAGTTCGACACCCTGATTATTGCGCTCCGCCTCCAGATTGCGGTAATTCTCCGCCGTCATCATGCCCTGCCCGACCAGTATTTCCTGCCGATTCAGCTCTAAATCCAGAACCTGAAGTCCCTCTTTCAGTAACGCTGCTTGCTGTTTGAGCGACAGCAACTGAATATATTGGCCGGTGACCTGTAGTTTGGTTCCCTGTACAGCCTCTTCCAGGTCAAGTGCTGATTGCAGCTTCTCCTGCACTAGCTTTTTCACTGCGCTCTCCAACTGAACCCGCTGGGAAATCACCATCTCATTCATGCTTTCCACTTGTGCAGACATCAGGCCGTTAAAAACAGTGTTTATCTCCATAACCGGCCCCATCCAGAATAGCAGCTGGGGTTCAGCATCCGCAGGGATCAGGTATTTTTTATTCTCAAGTATGCCCTCGGGAGTGACCGGAAGGGTATAGGCATCCTTTTTGGCATATTCGAGACCTTGAATTTGTGCCTTGTAATCTTTCTGTTGAGTAATCAGAGCCGTATTCTTCAATTGCAAAAGTGACAGATTAAATGAACTGTCGATTGCCTGTGACAACGCTGTCTGCAAATTGAGGCGGTCAAGCTCGGCCAATGCCCGCGGATTGACAAAAGTGGACGGAAGCCGCTTATCGGTAGTCGCTTCTTTCCCGTCCTCCGTGACAGCCTGCGCCTCATTGTCAGCGGCCAGTGCCGACGGCAGCACAGAGGTGAACAACAATAAAGCAAATAATGCTGAAAGAAACACTTTGTTCATATCCTTAACTCCTTTCAGTATTTTGGCGGAAAGACTTAGTGACCGGTTTATACAGAAAGCGTCTGCTCCCTCTCAGCATTCCGGTTGATTTTCCGTTCCTGTCGTCTCATTTTGAACTGAGCCACGACCATATACAATGAAGGAACTACAAGCAGAGTCAGCAGTGTCGAGAACATGAGTCCGAAAATAATGGTGTACGCCATGGGGCGGAACAAAATGTTGCCGCTCAACGCGATCGGGATCATCCCCATAATGGCCGTTAATGAGGTCAGCAGGATGGCACGGAACCGCGCCGAAGCAGCTTGTATAACGGCCTCTTTCAATTCCGTACCCTCGTGCCGGGCATCTTCGATGAACTCGATCAGCACGATGCCGTTACGCACAACGATCCCGGCAAGGGAGATGATACCCATTAGGCTCATAAATCCGATCGGCATTCCGGAGAGGTATATTCCGATAATTCCTCCTGCCGCAGCCAGATAGACAGTAGTCATTATAATCAGTGGAATGGAAATGGAATAAAATTGAAGAGTCATCAGCAGCAGAATCAGGAATATAACGATAACAAACAGCGTGGTCAGATTTTTGAACACCTTGTTTTGCTCCGACGTTTCTCCTCCGGCACTCCAGCTGTAGCCCGCCGGGAAGATGATACCTTTCAGCTTCCCGCTAATTTCCGCACCGACCTCTGTCGCCGTTCGCCCCTTCACATCCGCCTCAATCGTAATCGTGCGCTTCAGATTCACATGCTGGATTTGCTGAATGGCAAATGAAGGCTTAATAGAGGCAAGCTGGGACAACGGAATTTGCCGGCCCGTCGTATTGGTGACATTTAATCTTTGGAACATTACATTCGGGTCGTTGTTATCCTTTTGCAAATATAGCTTAACGTCAATCATATTTTTACCGGTATCGAACTGGCTGGAGGTAATACCATTGCTTGACAGCAGGATGGCACGGGTCAGATCGGTATATGACACCATGTACTGATCCATAGCTTGCTTGTTAACCTCAAATTCCAGCGTATATTGGTCTATGCCCAAATTATCCGTCACATTTGAAACCCCGCCAATGGATGCAATGGTCTCCTTCACCCGCTGGCTCACTGTCTGCAGTTGACCAAGCTCTTCTCCGGCAACGCTGATCGATACTGCCTTACCTACATCGACGCCCACCTTACTCGTATAGAACTGAAAAGAGGCTTCGGGATATTTAGTCTCCAAATGTTTGTTCCATGCCTTCACCGTTTTGTCTAGGTTGAACACTCCCTTTTCCCCAACTACAGCCAGTTGGCCTTTGGTTGGCGATGAAATGCCGGGTTGATCGCTGTGCAATTGGGGGGCGCTGCTGCCGGCGCTGTAGGAAAGCGTTTTTAACTCCGGCTGCTGTTTCATCCAGCGGGCAATATCCTTGGTTACGCGGTCCGTCTCCTGCAGGGAAGTTCCGGGCGGCATTGTCATGGTCACAACCACCTCCGGACGCTCGGAGGCCGGAAACAGCTCAACAGGCACAAAGAGTGCCAGCAGATAGGCAGCCGTTCCGAGAAGCAAGCCGGTGAGGGCTACTGCCAGCGGCCGCTTCAGCACTCCTTTCATGACTTTACCGGAATAAAACCGGTTCATGGCGGCAATCTGGTTGCCGAGAAAACCCGATTTTGCTGCGGCAGCCTTCGCTCTGCGTTCTCTCTTCTTCTCGTACCACTCGCGAAAGATTGGAATGATCGTCAGAGACATCATCATGGAAGCCAGCATGGTCAATGAAATGACCACCGGAATCGGCTTGATAAATGCGCCCAAAGGTCCCGGCAGGAATAGCAATGGAGCAAAGGCGGAAATCGTAGCCAGTGTCGCCGTAAGGATGGAAACAGCTACCTCTTTGGTGCCCTTTATTGCCGAAACCTGCGGATTTTCCCCTAGTTCGCTGAGCCGCCTCTCGATATTATCGTTGACCACGACGGCATCATCCACCAGGATTCCCAGGACAATGATCAGGCCAATAACGGAGATCTCGTTCATGCTGATCCCCAGAAACGGCAGCAGGATCAAGCCAACCGCCAGTGAGACCGGAATCGCCAGGGCAACAAAAGCCGAGGTAAGCAGATTCAGTCCGAGCATACAAACGATGATTACGGCAATTACCGCAATGATCATTTCCCGTGTCAGATCATTAAAGATTTCATGAACCCTATCCTGTTGTGCAAACAAGTTTTCCAACTGAGTGCCTGCAGGGAGAGTTGCCTTCAGTTCCTTCAGCTTTTCGCTCACGAGCTTGTGCATGGCCGGCACATCACTGCCCGTTTTCGCGCCAACATTGATCGTGATAACCGGCTTATCCCCGTAGTAGGCAAAAGACTTCGGATCGGCATGGCCAAGCTTGACCGTGCTGATATCCTTCAGATAAACAGGCGAACCGGTTTGTGTTCGGGTGATCAACACCTTCCTCAAATTATCCAGGCTCTCATCTTCATGGACCATAATCTGGTAGCTTCGGTCATTGAGGGTGATTTCACCGGTGGGAACCCGCGTTTTTTCGCCTTGAATAGCCACTTGTACCTGTTCCCAGCCCAGGTTGTATTCCTGCAGCTTGCTGCTATTGATACTGATATGAATCTGCTGATCAGGAACCCCTTGGATAGTCACATTGGCCACACCCGAAACCGACCTGAGCTGGTCTTTCCAGGTTTTCATCAGCTCACTGAGCGCATCCAGCTCTTCCCGGGAAGCAGCCGAGATCGCATACGATCCGATATAGGAGCTGGCCAGATCGTCATCAACAACCGGAGTCTGGACGCCGGAAGGCAGGTCGGCCTGTGCATCCTGCACATTTTTGCGCACCCCGTCGAACAGTGTCTTGGCATCGGCACCGTCCTCACCCTCTACGGTAATGCTCGAATAACCGCTGGCCGAGGTGGACAAAATCCGTTTGATACCCTTAACCTGCTTGATTTTCTGCTCAATCACCCTGGTTACGCTCTGCTCCACCTTCTCCGGGGAGGCTCCGGGATAAATCGTAGTAATCAAAGCATATTTTATAACGATGTCAGGGTACTCCTGCTTCGGCAATCCGGTGAAGCTGAACACTCCGGCACCAATGAGCATGATGAAAAACAGCAGGGTAATTTTTTTCTTCTTAACGAAATATTCGATCATTTGACAGCACCGTCGGCCGCTTCAATCTGATCGCCATCAAACAGAGTCTCCGCCCCCTTGACGATGATTTGCTCTCCTTCTTTCAGTCCACTGACAATTTCGAGCTTGTTATCCACCAGCCGGCTCCCCACTTCGACAGCCGTTTTCACAGCTTTTCCATTCACGGCTCTGAATGCATGAGGCTTGCCGCCGTTGCTGATGACTGCCATCACGGGAACCAGAATCACCTTGCTTCCAGATTGCTTCAGTCCTGCTTTGACAACCTGGCCCGCTATCCAGTCCTGCTTTTCATTCGGGATAATCACTTCCACGCTAATCGTCCCGGTACCGGCATTGGTCTGCGGGTAAATTTTGCTCACCGTCCCCTTGCGTACTTCGCCGTACAGACCGACATCCACCTTCACCCCTTTCTTCCATCGCCCCACTTCACTGTCGGGCAAAGGCAGAAGTACCTTCAGCCGGCGGACATCTCCCAGCTTATAAATGGTCTGTCCAGGATTAACGACATCACCCGAACTGGCTTCTTTAGTCAGCACCACTCCAGTGAAGGATGCGGCAAGAGAGGTTTTGGAAAGGGCCAAGTTCGCTTCTTTTTTTATAGTAATTGCGTTGTTATATACAGCAAGTGCCTGTTCCTTGGCGGCCAACGCTCCGTTATGAGCGGCCGCAGCCTGCTCCTTGCCGGCCTTACTTGCCATAATTCCTGATATCGCTTCCTCCAGCAACGCCGCTGCCGCTTGTCTCTCCTCCTGCGTGGCCCCTTCCTGAACCCGGGATATGGAGGCTTCGGCATCCTTTACCATTTTCTCGGCATTTTTCAAATTCAACTGTGCGTTTTCGTTATCGGTTTGAGATACAAGTCCCTGCTCGTACAGCTTCTGCGAGCGCTCAGTATCTATCTTGGCTTTCTCGTAAGCAGCTTGGCTTAAGGCCAGCCCGTTCTCGGCCAGCAGCTTATCCTGTTTGCGTGCTCCTTTCTTCACCTGCACCTGATTTGCTGTTGCATTTGCAACCCGCGCTTCAGATGCTTTAATTGACGCATCGGCGCTCCTCAGCGCCGCTTTGGCTTGCAAAGCGTTCTGCTCGGCCTGATTCAATCCTGCCTTGGCCTGAAAAATGCCTTGCTCGGCCTGCTCAACCTTAAGCTGAAATTCGGACATAGCGAGATTGGCCAGCGGACCTCCCTTCTTGACCGAATCTCCGATCTCTGCATTTGTACGGATCACCCGCCCCCCCAGTTCAAAAGTCACCGCTGCCTCTTTCACAGGCTGCAAGGTGCCGGACAGAGTATAATCTGTTTCCAGCAGTTCCTTGCTTACAGTGGCCACCTCGACCATTCTATCCTGCTTGACCTCTGCACCTGCGCTCTCCTCTGTTTTTGTATTGGAGCAAGCGGCGGTTGCAACACCGAGCATAATGGCTAATATCATTATTAAGCTTCGTCTTGGCATGTTTCTTTCCACTCCTCAAAATAGGTAACAAGAATATTTCCTAACTGGTAGAAAGGGTTTCAATGATAACAGGCTCCAAATCAGGGAAGCCTCTTCAAGAATTGTTCAATTTGCTCCATATAACCGTTGACCGTGATTTTTCTTGGCGCGAACAGACTGATGAGCAATGCCCGCAATTTCGAATCAGCGGTTTTCGTCGCCAGCATGGAATGCTCTGTATCCGCAAAGACCTTGACTGTAAGCAATGATGGAGGGCTGACCTTTTTACGATATACTTGCTCCGTCTCCGTCGCATCCACGTTAATATCCTCTTCCCCCAGTAGCAGGAGCACAGGAGATTTGAAGTTATGCAGATCGGCGGTTGCATCGGATCTGAAGTTCTTGCTGACAAATGTCCACCGTTCTTTTGACATAATCTCATTTGTATGAGCTTTGTTTACATATTCATCATACGATCCGTTCTCTTTCAAAAGCTCCTTCAATTCCTGTTCATACGCTACCTGTTCAGAAATTTCCACCTCAGTGGATCCGGCTTTTGCCATTTGCTCGCGCGTATTATATTCTCCCTGGGTTAACCAGTTGATGGCCGGGGACACCAGAATACTGAACGCGAGCGGCTCCTTTCCTGCAAGCTTCGGAATAACCCATCCCGCCTGACTAGCTCCCCACACGCCGATCCGCTTATCGTCAATCATCGGCTGCGTTCTGGCCCAGGCCAGCGCCTGGCGCGCTTCTTCTGCACGGTCATCAATGCTCTGCTCCAGCCAGTCCCCTTCAGAACCGTTGATTCCTCTCTTATTAAGGGACAATGAAGCGTAGCCTTGCGAAGCAAGGCGCTCCCATAGCGGCTTATATCCATCATCATGAGAAGCATTGATGGGTCCGTCACCATGAACGAACAACACTAGTCCCAGCTTTCCGTACTCTTTCTTGGGCAGGACAAGTGTACCTGTCAGTTTGCCCTGAGGGGAGGAAATCTCAATGGATTGCTCCACCATGTCAAAGCTGTTTTGCCGAAATACATAGAGCACTGCACCCATAGTTATCAAAAAAACACCAATTATAATCATGCCAATTTTCTTTCTCATCTTGTTTCCCCCATAATATAATGCTTGCTAAAAAGAGAAAGGCTTAGCAGACTTTGTTACTTGAGTGTGCACAGCCACATTAGTAAGCTTGGCTAATTTACTAATTGTGAGCTCACTGTTCATTACCACCACTCCCTCACTGCAACCGGATTACCCTAAAGATACACCTTAGGTCAGACCTAAGGTCAAGAGAGGAAATGGATTCTAAAGCAATGCGAGTCGTGGAGCACAGGCCGGTGGATCAGCAGATCGAAGCTAACACTTGCAAAAGGAGAGGATACTATGCTGCAGCGTTTGTTCCGAAGTACAAAATTGGGGTACTGGTTATCGCGGGAATGCTTCTAACGGTATCCTCCGGATTTCTGCGGACTGGAATACTTGATATTACGGGCTTTGAGAAACGGGAACCCGTTAACTGGCTAGAAATTAGTATTAGAGTGACTCCAGAAATCGAAACAGCGACAGTAAAAGGACGAGAAATAAAGTCCTTTACTGTCGCTGTTTTATTTAACTAACGTATCCCCGTGCTACAGCCTTATCCGCGTTCCATTCGCGGATAAGGCTTATTCGTTACCGGAACTCTGTATTTGATTTCGCAGCCCAACCGCTAGACACGCTTAATTCATTTCATTATATCTTTCGACTGCCTTGCTTAGCTTATAATTGAAATTCTCAGGTGTACCATCCGTAGTGTTCAGGAACTGGCCGTTCAGATCAGAATCAGATACAGGTTCCTTCTTATTGATGCGTTCAATGATTTTCGAAGCGGCCGCTTTTGCCTCAGTGGCTGAATCAACATAGTTCTCGATACTGAAGCTGTTAATCCCTTCTTTTTGAATTCGTTTCTTGTCTTTTGAGATTGTCATGAGCGCACTCAGATCTGCGGTCATGATGTCGTATTTAGCTTTAAACTTCGTCATATCAAGCTGCAGCACATTGTCGGCGGTGATTCCCTGCTCATCCATTTCAATGGCCGTAGCCTCTGCATCTATCATGAACTTCAAGGCATTATATCTGATCTGCTGGTCTGAATCCTTGAGTTTTTGCAGTTCAGCCAGACGCTGCTCGTTACCCAATTTTTGCAAAGCCGTGAAGTATTGTTTGGCGACAGTCTCGTAAGCGAGATTTGCACTTACCAGCTTGGTATGCAGCAGTTTTCCTTTTGCGAAATCATCATCCACGTAGCCTCTTGTATCATAGTAGGCTTTCAAATCGTCCTGGACGGACAACAGATCATTGATGACTGGGGTCAGTTTGACCACTAAGGGGTCTGCATTCGCAAAAACAGGTTTGCTTGCGGTATAGCTGTTCGCTTTATCAACAACTTCCCGCTCAGTTTCAGCAACGCCGAGCATGATGAAGCTAAAGTTTTTCTCGATTACAGGCTGCGCATCAACTCCGAACTTCTCGAAATAATGAACCAGAACCTCGTTGATTCTGCCAGTCATCAAGTTATTCAGCCTCACATACGCATTGTATTTATCGATTTCTTTGCTCTCGCCGGAAGTAACGCCTGCAGGCGCTTGCTCCACGGTGGATGTAATGGCAGAACAAGCGGACAACATTGCACCTAACATAATAATGGCAATAACGAATGATAGCTTTCTCAAAATAGTGATTCCTCCGACTGAGTAATTTAACGCTTTCTTTTGTAAGATATCTGCATAGGAAAGAGAGCAAGTGATCTCTTCTGGTCAATTAAATTGCCTCTTCGTCGCATATCAATGTTGATTGTGAAACAAACCTATTCAATTTTAGAATTATTTGTTGAATAGGTCTTGAGTCTTGAGTAGCAAAAAATTTTTATAATTTCTTTGTCGACACTTTAATCCCATAAAAAAAAAGCCGCATAATATGCGACTTTCAATAGGATTATACCCTATTACGTTTAGTTAGCTGGAGCTACACGGAAAAATGGAAGCGGCTGAGCAGCGCCTCGCCTTTAAAGACCAGATACACATCGTTTCCGCCAGCTTCAATTTCAGCTTGAACAGACAATGTTTTCCACTGTTGCAGGCCTTCGCCCGGAGGAACCTCAAGGGTCGCCGCCAATTGTCCTGCCGGGCCTTCTGTTCTGACCTCGATGCTGCCGCCGGTCACGGAGGATACGAGCGCGTGGAACGTTGCGGTGCCTTGACCGAACTCCACATCTTTGAAGGCGATCCATGCTCCTTCACCTGCCGGATGGACAGAAGCGCCGCCCGCCTTGCATTCATCCAGATATACTTCTTCATAGTCGTCATAGTTCTCGGCTTTGACCGTCGAATAGAGATTGCGGGCCGGAATCGTTTCGCCATGCACTTTGATCTGGGCGGTCAATTGAATATCACTTGAAGAGCGGCCGATCATCACAGTATAATCGCCGTTTTCAACACAATATTGTTCACGCGTTACATCCCAGAAAGCCAGCTCGGCAACCGGCAACGTGAATTCCACCGTTTGCGATTGTCCTGCGGCAAGCCGGATCTTTTGGAACCCCTTCAGCTGCTTCAGTGGACGTGTGACTCGGGAAGACAAGGACTGCACGTATAATTGAACGACTTCGTCGCCATCCACGTTACCGGTATTCTCAAGCTGAACGGACAGGTTAATCGTTCCGTCCTGCTCCAGTTCCCCGGCGGCCAGCGACAGGCTGTTATAAGATACCTGCGCGTAGCTCAGGCCGTGGCCGAACGGATACAGCGGCTCACCGTCAAAGTACATGTACGTTCTTTTACCTTTAATAATGTCGTAATCCATCAGCGGAGGAAGCTGATCCACCGACCGGTACCAAGTCATATTCAGCTTGCCCGACGGGCTGTAGTCGCCGAACAGAACGTCGGCTATCGCGTTGCCCAGCTCTTGCCCGCTGTGGGAAGTATAGAGGACCGCAGGGATATGCTCATCAATCCATGTAGAAGTGATCGGGTAACTTCCGACAATAACCACCACTGTATTAGGGTTGGCTTCATACACAGCCTTAACCAGATTCTCCTGCTCTTCCGGCAGGACAATATCCGGTCTGTCAATCTCTTCTTTGCCGTTCAGGAGCGGATGGTTGCCGACGAATACAACGGCAACTTCTGCGGCTTTCGCGGCTTCGACCGCAGCTTCTACACCGTTCACGACAATGTTCTTGCGGAATGTGTGCGCCTTGGCATCAGTCTCCTGCTCCTTCGCCAGCAGTGTGCCGTCTTCGGCATGGATTGAGATCGGCTTGTCATTCCAGGTCCGCAGGCTGACTGTACCTTCGGCTTCCGGTACAATATTCAGTGCTTCCTTCACATACCAGCCATAGATTTCATCAGCGGAAGCCGTCAGTGTATCGGCGTCGCTAAGGGTAACATATTGTCCCCGGCTTGTAGCTTCAAGAGTGTTGCTCGTCCAGCCCCAGGCCGTATGACGGAACAATTCTCCGCGCTCCTTAGTCTCATGTAGCACTGCCAGTCTGCCGTCCTCGCCGGTGATTCCTACGGCTTGGCCTGTTGCGGCCGAAGTTAGGATGATCCGGTCATCGCCGCTTTCGAAGGATACCTGTTTGCCTGCAAGCTTCTTGATCACTCCCTGCAGAGGTGTGACAGCATAAGGCAGGGTGCCGGAATACCAGTCTCTGAAAGCTTCGTCGCCGAGCGGACCAATGACCGCAACTTTGGACAACTCTTTCGGGTTCAGCGGAAGCGTGCTGTTCTCATTCTTCAGGAGTACAATAGACTGCTTCGCAGCTTCCAGCGACAACTCGCCATGCTCTTTGCTGAGGATGACGGAATCGTCGATTGCCGTATACGGATTGCCTTCTTCAGGATCGAACTCACCCAGAAGGAAACGGACACGGAATGTGTTGAACAGCGCACGGTCCAGATCTTCCTCGGCAAGCAGCCCTTCAGCCAGTGCTTCATGAATAACCTTGATCGTCTCTGCCGTTTCTTCTGTCACGCTGTCGATCCCGTTTTTGATCGATTCAGCCATCGACTGGGCGAATGACTCATAATATTTATGATCCTTCACAATACCGAACAAATCCCCGGCATCGCTTACAATAAAGCCGTCCATTTCCCATTCACCTTTGACAATATCCATCACCGCAGGATGCAGGATGACCGGTACCCCATTAAGCGAGTTGTAGGCGGTCATCATGGACTTGGCGCCGCCTTCCTTGAAGGCAGGCTTAAAGGCCTCCAGATAATATTCACGCATATTTCTCGGATCAATGCTGGACGAATCCACGCCGCGGTTGATCTCATTATTGTTGCCGAGGAAATGCTTCAGTGTTGCTACCGCTTTCAAATACTTGGGATGATCACCTTGGATTCCCTGCACCAGTGAGGTGCTGAGGCGTCCGGTTAATTCCGGGTCTTCGCCATATGCCTCTTCCGTACGGCCCCAGCGCGGATCACGTTCCATATCTACCGTAGGTGCCCATAACGTCAAGCCGTTAACAGCCGGATTCTTCTTGTAGAACGCTCTGGCCTCGTCGCCGATGGCTGAGCCGATCTTTTTCAAGAGTTCCAGATTCCAGGTGCAGGCCAATCCGCTGACCTGAGGAAAAGCAGTTGCCTTGCCCAGCCACGAAATTCCGTGAGCCCCTTCCGTACCATGTTTATAGGCTCCCACGCCCAAGCGCTCTACAGCGGCTTGATATTGCGGCATCAGGGTTACCTTTTCATCCAAAGTCAATCTGGAGATCAGATCTAGCACGCGTTCATTTACAGGTAAATCCGTCTGCTGATATGGGTATGTAGCTGTTTCCATTCGTGGTTCACTCCTTCAATCTTTGTGATAACGGTTTCATCATAGCGCATGGATAGCCGATTAAGGCGCTTCCACAGGACTCTCCTTCCCCATCATAAAAGATTACCGTAAGCAGCAACACCTTAACAATTGTAATAAAAATCAGTTCATAATTAGAGATTCTAATCATGAACTGAGAAAACGCCGGGCATCCGGGGAGATGCCTGACAGATTACCGTCCGCGTGATGGATAACAAATCTGCTGTCCTGGTAGTTCAGCTCTGCCGAAGCCGGCCGGCTGCGGATTTCCTTGGGAGAAAGGCCGTACCTGGCTTTGAATACCTTGTGAAAATAGGAATACGTCCCGAAGCCGCAGCTCCCGGCAATATTCTCCAGGCTTAAGTCGGTAAACCGGATACGCTCCAGGGCGTTGGACAGGCGAATCTCCTGTGTATACTGGATAATGGTATAACCCGTCAGCTCTTTAAAAAGATGTACGGCTCTGGATACACTGAGTCCGGCAAATCTGGCAACTTCCTCCACTCTTAGCGGATTCAGCGCATTTTTGTTAATATAACGTCTCATCCGCAAGACCAGTTCATTCGAGCGTCCCTGCGGGTTAGGCCCTGAGACAGCTTCACCCGACAAACGGTCAAAAGATAGGCATAGCGCACACAATAAATGCCGGATCAGCTCAGGGTTACCTTGTGCGATACGGTGCTGCTCGATGCTGAGCTGCTGCCATAACGAGAGCATACCTTCATCCAGATGAACTCTCTGCTGAGTCAGCCGGAGCTGGGATTCCCACCATTCTTCGATCCAAGAACCTTCACACAGTAAATAATAGTCGCCGCTTTCGATTTTTCCGTTAATTGCATCTACCTCTAAATGATATGGCTCTCCAGGACGATAGATTAATAAGTCGCCTGGCTGGACAAGACTCATTTTGCCGTCTACAAGCGCCCTGCAGCTGCCCACCACCTGCAGCCGGAACAGGAAAAACGGTGGCGGCGTAAAGGAAGATTTAAACGGAAGTGTATGAAAAGAATAGGCGCAGGCATGCAGCCTCAGGTCCATATCGTTCACCGCCTCAGCCAAATAGTAGAGCTTTTCAATCAGATAAAACATTTAATAATCGCAAGCCATTATCTATACTATAACCAAATCAAAGAGATAACCGCAAGGCTAGAAAGTGAAGGAGAAACTTTACGTACATGTTGACGCGAACCCGCCAGCTTTTCCTGATTCCAAGCTACTCCCTGTTTATGATCTGCATGATGCTGCAGGGGATGGCCATTTCCATCAGCTCTCCCTTTTTGGCCGTTTATTTCACAACAAAGCTGGGAGTTTCCGCAGGAACCTTCGGAATCTTTACCGCAGTGACCTTAATCAGCGGGGTCTGGCTCAGCTCGATCATTGCCAAACGCTCCGATTCCGGACTGAACCGTAAAACACTCATGTTCACAGCCATGCTGTTCAACGCACTGGCTTTTGCCGGTTATTTATTCATCCACGAATTTTATGCGTTGCTGCTGTACATGACGGTCTTCACTGCATTTGGTGCTCCGGCCATGCCGCAGTTATTCGCCAGTGCGCGGGAAGCGGTAAACACCAGCCCGTCCGCCGACCATGCCTTTGCCAATTCCAGTCTGCGCTCGATGTTCTCCCTGGGGTTTATCACCGGCCCGCTGATCGGCTCTATTATCCTTAATCACTTGGGGTTCCAGGGTATTTTTATGAGCACCTCATTGATCTTCTTGCTTAATGCCTTGCTGGTCTGCTTTTTCGTGAAACGTCCCGTATCAAAGAAGCCAGCTGGTATTCAAACCGCAACGCAGCTGAAGCTGCATCAGAACGCCAGAGTGCTTATCCCGTTTCTGGTGCTGACCCTGTTATATGCCGGGCACTGGCTTAACAATCTGAATATCTCATTGTTCATCATTAACACCTTGGGCGGCAGTACGCAGAATGTAGCTACGGTCTCGAGTATTTGTGCGCTGCTGGAGATTCCATTCATGCTCGTATTAGGGGTATTGTCTGCCAAAACCTCCAATCGTGTGCTGATGTTCTGGGGGATACTACTGGGGGCGGCTTATTATATTTTGGTGCTTGCCTCGACACAATTATGGCATCTCTTGGCCGGACAGGTGCTGCTGGCTTTCTTTGTTGCCGTGATTTCGGCCATCGGAATCAGCTACATTCAGGATTTGCTCCCTGATCTGCCCGGATATGCTTCAACGTTATATACCAATGCCACTACCATCGGACGGCTGGCCGGAAGTCTGGCCGGAGGGGCCGCTGCCGAGTGGGTCGGATACCGCAATGCTTACTGGGGCTGCCTGCTGCTTGTTGTATTCTCCCTTGCACTTATGTTGCTCCCCCAGCGCTACTCCGCACAAAAGGTGTATGAATCCTAAATGCAACCAGACAGGAGGAAATATTATGAAAATCATGCTTGTTGACGACAAACCTCATGTACGCAATCACCTGAAGCTGATGCTGAAACAGCTTCATTTTAAAGAGGAGGTTATTCTTGAAGCCAATTGCGATCAGGAAGCCCTTCGGCTGATTACCGAACATGAACCGGATATTATTGTGACCGATGCCAAGCTGCTGCTGCTCGGAGAAGCGCCTTTATCTGAACGCCTTGCCAATACCCAATATCCGCAGAGTACAATTATTGTCACCAGCAGCCATCCGTTTGTCCTCGAAGCTTTCAGCAAAGGGGGCATTGTTTCCCTGCTGAAACCTATTGATACTTGTGAGCTGGAAGGCGCGTTAATGAGAGCCTTTGCCGTCACCGGATAATCCGGGATAATACATCCTTTGATTTAGAAAAAAAAAGTGCCCTATCCATGATAGGTGCACTCTTTTTGCATTCATCCAGTCTATTCAAAGATAAAAAGGAAGTTTTTTGCGTTCACTATCTTCTCCGTCTTTTAGGCACGGCTCTGCGTTTGGCCAAAACAGGTCTTCCCGGGGCTAGCTTTCTGGCCTTCAGCGGAACTCTGCGCGTTAGCCGTTTTCCAGGCTTTGTAGGCAATGCTGTCCGAAGATGGATTAACCCTTTTTTGCTTCGGCTGCTGCTGGAGATTAACACAACTGTGTAGTTGCGGACGCTGGATCTGACAGGAATTCTACGAAAGCCAAGTTCTCTGCAGTCGTTGCAGTCGCTGTCCCAGCACTGATTGAAGGCGTCATTAGGGATCTCTGTATAGTATCCCCCTGACCAGGTATAGCTGTCACTCTCTGCATAGTAAAAGAATGTGTTGCCCCCGGCATACCCGCTCCACACTTGTCTCGACTGGCCCGGTTCGATCCGGTACCAGCCGATTGTGGCGTAGTTGACAGGAGAACAGCTGAAATCCGGGTAAGCATAGGCAACAAATATCGTCTCACTTGTACTGTTGCGAAAATTAAGCCCCATTGTCTTCATTCCCTTCATCACTTTTTTCCTTACCCTGCATCATATGAAAATAGTGAATAAAGGGGCTGGACAATAGTTTATTGTTAGACAAATAGGGCATATTGACATTCCAGTCATTGTGCGGCATGTAAGACAAAATAAATAAATCGCCTCTGGACTTCATAAAAGAGCGGATAATCGCCCATGCCTTTTACACCTCAGGATAATATACTATCTTATTCTAATGAGGTTAGGTGATGAAACAGTGGCAACATTTGCTGAAGCTCTTGTGATAAAGAAAAACATAGCAAGTACCGTGCTCAAGAACCGGAAAATTCATGGAGTCGGGATAGGGTATTACGACCCCAAACATCCCAAAAAAGGCGCAGCCGTGATCCTCTACGCTAACGCCGTGAGCAGTACCGCCCTGGGTTGGGGCTCAAAATTCTCCTCGCTGCTCAAAGGCAAACCTATAAATGTCCCCATCCGGGTAGTAAAGACCAAAAAAATACGCAGCAATGCAAGTTACCAGGACCGGATTCGTCCAGTCGTAGCAGGCTACAGTATTGGTACGACCGGCGGTTCAGGAACCGCAGGCTTAATTGTCAGCAGCGGCAATCAGCTGTATGTGCTCAGCAATAACCACGTGCTTACCAATCCGACCAACTCCAACAACCGGGCGGAAACGCTGCAGCCGGGCGGCGCGGATGAAGGGCGGACCGTACGGGATCGGGTCGGGTATTTATCGCGTTTTGTAACTTTGAAGACAAATGGAACTAACCGCATAGATGCGGCCTTGTCCCGCCCTGTAAGAAACAGCATTCTCAGTCCGAAATATGCAACGGTAGGCACCATTCCGGGTCATGTCACTTCCTACCGTGTAGGGGAGCGTTTCAAAAAAGTAGGGCGGACAACAGGTCTGACTAGGGGAAGAGTCGATTCGGTGAATACGGATGTACAGGTAGATTATGGTAGGGATGTAGGCGTGCTAACCTTCCGCAATCAATCGATCATTCTGAGTGATACACCGGTATCGCTTCCTGGAGACTCCGGTTCTGTCTGGCTAAGAAGCGCGGATAATTTCGCGGCGGCTGTGAATTACGCCGGTACAGAGGACGGAAAGACTTCGGTTGCCTTTCCCGTCGATTGGGCACTCCGGGCACTCCGGGTGCGTGTAGCACGTCCTGGGGGACAGGGAGCAGGCCGGGTAAAGGTTGTAGATACCCATAACGGCAATGCTGCTTATACCCCCCGGCTCACTCCGAAAGAGCTTTCCATGCTTAAGGTAATCCGGCCAAAATCTAAATAAGCAACTCTAGAATAATTTGGATTAATCTCCATGTACATTCATACAAGCTCACAACCCTCTTTCTTCGTAAGATAATCTATCCTACGAAGAAAGAGGCGAGCAGAAAATGGCAGTAAAAAAACTAGCACTTAGAAAAAAAGCCAAAGGTAAAGGTAAAAGAGTCACCCTGCGGCCAAACAGAGCACGCTCCACGCAAAACCTTGGAAATGGTTTCCGCCGTATTCAGTTTCCCGCTGTAACCATCGAAGCCAACGACTTTCTTTTCCTCTTTTTATCTGCTGGAACAGGCAGAGCTGTCGTTAGTGCGGGATGGACCATTTCCGATTTGACTTCCGCCTGGCCGACAGACAGCTTCCCGAACAGCGACTCGGAGTGGGTTATCATCCTTGAAAACCCGACAGGCGTTGCAAGAAGCGTCATTCCGTTCCTGATTACCAAGTCACGCCGCTAATAGCAGAGAGTGCAAAAAGAAATGGCTGCTCCCCTTTGAGGGGAGCCGTTGCATTTTAAAGAGACACGATATCCCTAGGGTATCGTGTCTCTTTTTATAAAAGTTAAACCTGCCCTGCTATACTCTCGACCCTGCACCCTTGTTAATAGACACAGGTTTCATTCCATAGGTGAGGTCACCGGCTATCCCCCCAATCCAGGCGGAATATAATCTCCCCAACCCCCTTATAGTCATAGGCAGCAACAGGACCAGCACTATGCCGATTGCAGCCGCTACCCAGGAACGCTGATATACATTGAGCCACGGCAAGAAAAGATTCATCGTCCCGTCAAAGGAATACAGATCAAAAGAAAGGGATAAGACCTTGCTTAACTTGTAAGCTGCCGGTGACAATATAATCGCAATAACAACGGCGGGAAGCGTGACAGCAAGGGTAAACCCGGCAATGCCTACGGGAAGCCGGGCTATACTATAGAGGATCCCCCGGTAGCTCTTACTATTTAAAAGAATAGACAGCATGGAACGCCAATCCTTCCAATCCACAATGGATCGGGAGTCCTCAGCTTGGAGCGGTTGCTCTTCTCCCTGCATCCACCCTGTTACCGCCTGCACCTCCTTGGCCATCATCCAGCGGCATAGGGTAAATGTTGCAGCCAGTAAAGGCAGTCCAATCCCTAGAATAAGCAGCGGCAAGCCGGCACATATGCCTGTAACGGCAATTACAAACGCCGCGATCCCCTTTGGAAGGGACAGGATGAGCAGGAGCCAGGACTTTAGTGCGCTTGGTTTACGCATAATTAAAAGCCTCCTAATAAGGTCATTGTAGAAATGTACAAGCTGTCCATCAGCCGCTCCACACTCTGCCGCACACTTAATTCAGCAGGGAGCTCATCACCGGCAAAACACAGCTCCAGCGTGGCATCGCGGATGATTCCATCCACGGTTACCTGAATGAGCATCAGGATGTCGGTTAAGGGAACAAGGGGCCGGAACTGGCCTTTAGCTTCACCTTCTGCACAATAATTCATCAATTGCTGAAAGAAATAATTGTAGCCGTGCCCGGACTCGGCTTCTGCTTCCGCAGCCTGCTCAGCAAGCTGCTTCTTAACCAGCTCCGGCTGACTGGCATAGATTGCATTTAGCTCAAAAGCCAATTTGCTGTAGCCACTCTCCATAGAGGCCGTAATCTCTTGCCCGATGAAGGTAAAGATTGCGCGAAGGGTCTGCTCAGGCGAACGGCTGGCCGCAAAAAGCTGCGTTAAAAAACCTTTGAAATCTATCTCCAGATCAAAACGGTTGGACAACGCAAACCACACCTCTTCAATATTGGCAAAATACTTATAGACGCCCCCTTGGCTCAGTCCGGTCTGTCTCACGATATCCTTCATTGTTACTTTATGCAGCGGTTTACGCGCACTAACCTCCAGCGCTGCATCCAAAATTTCATTGATTCTATTCTCTGTATATGCCTCACTAACCTTTGGAATACATTGTTCCCCCTCACTCAAAATAACGACACATTGTCGTTTTTGTTATTCTCATCTTACGCAGCATCAGGATCATTGTCAATATTTTGAAATTGAAGTTTTTACCGTTCACGCAAAAAAAGCAGCCTGTCCTTAGACAAGCTGCATACAAGCTTCAATTTGACGAGTTGCCGAAACGACTACCCTTATAGGTCTGTTATTGCCGCAAGAACGGTATTGTTGAAGTAATCAACGTACATATTTTTAAATGGCTTCCGGTGGTCAAGCTCCACAGAAAAATGAACGGTTACTGTCTGATAGACCGGATCGACGCAGAGAAAAGGCCCGGCTGCACCCCAATGCGAATAGGCTTGCGGTGAGAATAGGTCTCCGCCATCACGTTTTGTCCCGTTAACCGCCCAGCCGTATCCCCAATACGCTTCAGGAAATACCTCATCCCGATATTGCGAGGATACACCGGGAATTTGATTGCGTGTCATTTCTTTTACAGTTACCGGACTGAGCAGCCGTGTCCCGTTATAACTTCCGCCGTTCAGAAACATTTGCCCAAATACAGCCAGATCCAGGGCAGTAGAGTAAGCACCGCCCCCGGCCGATACAGAATTTAATTGCTCTTCGGTTTCTATCCACTCTGCACAAGCTGCCTCCGGTATGCGTCTGACGACTCTGCTGCGTGCTTCCTGCGGAACCCGATAATATGTATTTTCCATTCCAAGCGGTTTAAAAATGCTTTCCTTTACGAACTCATCATAAGCTTGACCGCTGGTGCGCCGGATAATTTCACCCAACAGCTCATAACCATACCCGCAATAAGACATGACAGTCCCTGGCTCGAAGCTAAGCGGTGCATCATATCCGCCGTACAAGTATTGATGAATTTCCGGATCCTGATTGGGTTCGCTTGCAGGGAACTCTCCCTTTGCCAGTTTCTCAGTTCCATTCAACCGGATGACCCCAACATCCAGACCAGAGGTGTGTGTCAACAAATGATGCACGCAAACCTTTGATTTCCCTTCTCCTGTAAACTCGGGGATATAATCCGAAACAGGTCTATTCAGTCCTATCTTCCCTTGTTCAACCAAGATCATAACGGCTGTTGCGGTAAACAGCTTCGTTATGGAGCAGAGTGGAAATAACGTGTCAACAGCTAATTCGGCTGCGTCTGGCTCAGGTCCGAGGGTTCCATTCGCTTGATGGACGATTACAATTCCCCTTCTCGCGGCCACAATCACTTGTGCGGGCGTAATGTTGTCCTCAACCATTTGCGCTGCAGCTGTCTGAATGCGCTGAACACCGCAAGCTGAAACACCCGCCTGTTCTAATGAACTCAACGATAGTTTTTTCATAGATATTCCTCCATTAAGCACTCGTTAATAGATGTGTTAAGCACTATGTGAATATATTAACATCTCTGTTTTCTGGAGTACATCCCGGATTTTCCGGAAAATCTGCTTTACCTTCCCCGATTGTATTCCCGCCTTATAAAACTCACAAATACAGCCTCATCCGCACACGTTTCTGGGACCGCAGCACCTGGCTGCGGCTGATTATATCTTCATATCTTTGCCTGTATAATCTACGAACATGAAATGCCCTTCCGGAGCGCGGCGTTGCTCGATCAGGCTGATAATGCCCTCGGCACTGCTGCGCGGGTTCGTCGGCGCCTCTTTCCCGCCCATATCCGTATGCATCCAGCCGGGGTGTACGCTCAGCACCTGTACGCCGCGTTCTTGCAAATACACATGCAGCTGCTGTGAGAACATATTGAGTGCTGTTTATTCCTTCGATTACAAAAGCGATATGATGAAGCCCTTCCCCATGCTCATTCAAGTAATCGCGCCAAGTGCTCGGCTGATGATCCGGCTCAATCAGTTCCAGCTGCAAGGAAGCGAGCTCGGCCCGCGCCTCCGTCGCCCCGCCGTTATACCGGGTCTGGGCAATATCTGCCGTGTCGGTAATGATAATTTCCGGAACCGCCAGTCCAAAAAAGTCCGCATACTCCCGGCTTACCTTCTCAATATCATTCACCAAAATCCCAATCTGCGTAACGAAATGATTGCCAAGAACTCCTGACATGTGCCTCAACCTCCTTCTAGTGTGACCAATCCACCATACCCACACTATGAAAGGGCTATCAAGCCTGTGCTGAAACCGTTCCTAGTGAGGAATCGGCGAACAAAATACCGTACCAGCTCACGAGAGGAGTGAAATGAGAGGCATCTTTACCTCTCATCCCACCACTTTGCCTACTTTCGGCGATATGAGAAGCATTTTTACCTCTCATCCCACCACTTTGCCTACTTTCGGCGATATGAGAAGCATTTTTACATCTCATTCCGCCACTTTGCCCAATTCCGGAGATATTAGAGGATTACCATAGCTCGTTATCCATGAACGAGTGTATAAATTCATATCGGCAAATTCGATTGCTACCCTGGGCCAGCACAGGTCTAAACTTCCCTTTTTCACACAAAGAGTTCATAGATTTCTTGACTGTACGTGGATTCACTCCAAGCTTGTTCACTAGATCAACAGGCCGGATGAACCCATTCCAACGTGTCGCCATCCGTAGAATGTCCCTCTCCAGCCTGCTGTACGGACGACTCTCCCCATCCGCAATCTTCAACAAGCTTGGAGCCAATAAAGTTTTAAATAGAGGAATTGTCAGCTCCGGTACAGATTCCAAATCATCATAGGGAACCGCGACTACACGATACCCTGCAATTTGCAGATAAGTTTCTCTGTTTAATTCCTGCCGGTACCTGGTCCGATCGGCCTGCTGCACATGTGGCCCGTACCCTTTGATCTCAATGGCAAACTTAACCTGTCCCGGTTTCCAGACCAGATCAACAAAATAAGGCCGTCCCCGCCAATCCGAGACCTCGTACTCCGGATGAAGATCATCCATATGTCCAAAAATCGGCCACCAGACCCGCTCCACAAACATTTTTTCACCATGCCCATGCCCTCGCACCAACCGGTCAAGTCGTTCTCCTGTTCTACGGTTCTTATGAGAATCCAGCCACTTTTGGTGTTCTTCAGCAAAACCCATTCCCAGCTTCCTCCTCTGCACAAAAAAATCCCGCACCCCAATTTGCCATGGAGTACGGGACGTTCTTCGTCCGTTTTTTTAGATTATAGAGCTTATAGTTTTCTCGCGTCAATGACATCACCGCACGGTGATATTGTGAGTATAATTCGCCCCGCCAAACACCGGGTCTTCCCCCTGTTCATCTACTTGAGCCCGACCATAATGAATGCCATTGTCAGACACTCCAGCGAGTAAAATCTGGTAAATTATAGCTTTCCTTGTTTGGTTAATCGGTGATCCGGTTATTTAATGAAATATTTACTTTATACAGAGGGGTGAGGAACGATGGACCATAAAAAAAGATCACGCCTGATGCAGCAGTTTATTTTTGTCGGGCCAACTTCCCTGTTTTTCCTTGTTATTGTGCTGATTCCATTCTTTTTGGGCCTTTATTATTCGTTTACCAGTTGGAACGGAATCTCACGGCATGTCGAGTGGACCGGGCTGCGGAACTATTTACATATTTTCACCAAAGACCCTTCATTTCTGAATTCGTTCTGGTTCACCGCGAAGTTTACTTTGTTTGGACTGGTGCTGACGAATCTGCTCGGATTCACACTCGCTTATGTGCTGACCCGCAAGCTATTTACGCGCAATGTGCTGAGAACGGTGTTTTTTGTCCCCCATGTCATTGGCGGTTTGCTGCTCGGATTCATCTGGCAGTTTATTTTTGTTAGAGGGTTTGCCTCCATGGGACAGGCCACCGGCTGGTCCTTCTTTAATCTGCCTTGGCTCGGCACGGAAGCCACTGCATTCTGGGCTATTGTAATCGTCTTCGTGTGGCAAAATGCAGGTTATCTGATGGTGATCTACATCTCGGCCATCAACAACGTGCCGCAGAGCCTGATCGAAGCGTCCAAAGTGGACGGGGCCGGACGTATGCAAGCCTTGCGCCATGTCACCATTCCGCTGGTGATGCCGGCTGTAACCGTTTGCTTATTCTTGTCCATCTCCTGGTCCTTCAAGCTATTCGACCTGAACCTGTCGCTGACCAAAGGCGGCCCTTTCAAGGCTACCGAATCGGTCGCGCTTAATATTTACAATGAGGCCTACACGATCAGCCGGTTCGGCATGGGGTCGGCCAAAGCAATGGTCTTCTTCGTCATTGTGGCCGTCATCTCCCTGCTGCAGGTTAGTGCAACCAAGAAAAGAGAGGTGGAGCTGTAATGGAGACTACCGCCAAAAAATCCAGTGTCCCCCTGCTGTTTGCCGAGTTACTGATGATTGTGCTGGCGCTTGTTTTTCTGGTTCCGTTTTACTTCCTGCTAGCCAATTCGGTCAAAAGCTACAGCGAGATTCTTTCGGATTCCGCTGCGCTGCCCTCCGTGTTCCAGTGGAGCAACTATGCCGAAGCGTGGAAAGCTACCAATTTCCCGCGTGCTTTCCTGAACTCTTTTGTCGTCACGGTAATCAGCAATATCCTGCTGGCTTTCCTCTGCTCCATGTGTGCCTATAAAATGGTCCGCAACAACAGCAGATACAACCGCTTCCTCTATATCGCGCTCGTAGCGGCCATGGTTATTCCTTTCCAGGCGATCATGATTCCGCTGGTGCAGATCGTCAGCAGCCTGGGCGTAATGGATTCGACGGCCGGTCTGATTTTGGCGTATTTGGGGTTTGGTGCGCCAATGACCGTTTTTCTTTTCCACGGCTTCGTCAAATCGGTACCCATCGACATTGAAGAGGCTTCGCGGGTGGATGGCAGCAGCCCCTACGGTACTTTTTTCCGGATCGTATTGCCGCTGATGCAGCCGATCATCGTCACCGTCATTATTCTGAACACCCTGTGGATCTGGAACGATTACCTGATGCCTTCTCTCATTCTGCAGGCCCCATCCCTCCGCACCATTCCCATCGCCACTTACAGCTTTTTCGGGCAATATACGAAGCAGTGGGATTTGGCGCTTCCGGGTCTCGTGCTCGGGATTACACCTGTAGTCATCTTTTTCCTGCTGATGCAGAAGTATATTATTGAAGGGATCGCCCAAGGCTCCGTCAAGGGCTGACGATACATGTGACTTTTCAGGCAGAGAGGATGAATCAATATGAATAAAAAACGTGGAATTCTCCTCGCAGGCTCCCTGCTGCTGGCCCTGCTAACGGCCGGTTGTGGACGCGGCAGCGACAATGCGGGTGGAATCAAAACGGTGCATATCTACCAGTTCAAGGTCGAGATCTCCGAAGCACTGGCTTCGCTCAAGACTGAATTCGAGAAGGAACACCCGGACATCCGGCTGGAGATTCAGAGCGTCGGCGGCGGCAGCGACTATGGCGCTTCCCTAAGGGCGAAGTTCTCGTCCGGGGATGAGCCGGACATCTTCACTATCGGCGGCAACAATGAGCGCAACATGTGGCTGGAATATCTGGAGGATCTGAGCGGAGAAGCCTGGGCTAAGGATGTGAAGCCGCTGGCTGCCCAACAAATGACTGTAGATGGCAAGCTCTACGGCATGCCCATGAATCTGGAAGGATACGGCTTCATTTATAATAAGGATTTGTTCAAGCAAGCCGGAATTACCGGGAAGCCGCTGACTCTGGCCGCTCTGCGCGAGGCTGCCGAAAAGCTGAAGGCTGCAGGGATCACACCTTTTGCCAACGGCTATCAGGAATGGTTCGTGCTCGGTAACCACAATGTGAACGTAGCCTTCGCCCAGCAGCCCGATCCCGAAGCATTCATCACCGGTCTGACGGACGGCTCCAAGTCCTTCGCCGGAGACCCGGTTTTCTCCAAGTGGATCGACCTGCTTGACCTGACGGTGGAATACGGGAACAAGAATCCACTCTCGACCGACTATAATACCCAGGTCACCATGGTGGCCAGCGGGGAAGCCGCGATGATGCAGCAGGGCAACTGGACCCAAGGCCAGATTGACGGGATTGACCCGGATCTGAACCTGGGCATCCTGCCGATGCCGATTGACGATACCCCGGAAGATAACGATAAGCTCTATGTAGGGGTGCCAAGCAACTGGGTAGTCAACAAGTTCTCCCCGGTTAAAGAGGAAGCTAAAATCTTCCTGGATTGGCTCGTTACCTCGGAGACCGGCAAGCAATATATCACCAAGGAATTCCAGTTCATCCCTGCGCTCGACAGCATTAAGGGAACCGAAGAGGAACTCGGTGCACTTGGCGCTGAGGTGCTGGACTATACAGACAAGGATCAGGCGCTGACTTGGAACTGGTCGCGTCTGCCGAACGGAATGCCGCAGGAGTTATCCAGCAGCATTCAAGGTTATCTCGGCGGCAAGCTGACTAAAGAAGGCATGCTGAAGGAGTTCCAGATCAATTGGGATAATCTGAGTGTGCAGTAATTGCATGAGGACTTTTATTCATATAATTGCACTCGATACAGTAGAATGCTCATTATTCTCCGGTAAATCGCATTCTGCTGTATTTCGTGCAATAGATTTATTGGTTTTTAGTCTCGAGCTACATAACCGGCACCTTATAAGCATTCACAGAAACAGCAGACCCATTAATGGTCAATGTGGCGTTGTAATACCCCCGATCACCGTTTGGCTTGCATTTATAATCCCCTGAACATCCGCACACGAAGAATTTAGTTGTAGGGAACCCCGGATAAATATTGGCCAGCTTCCGATAAAACAAATGCCCGTGGTGTGTAAATATGGCCAGCACTTTATCTCTCACTTTTGCTGGAATCGCCGTAAAAAACTTGTTCGTCTCCGCCCCGCTTAACACATGACTGGGAGCAACCGTAATCCCGCTCACTTTCAATGGCCAATGAAAATCAATAATATAATAATGGCGGTCGTCTAGATTTTTAAGAATATTTAGGCTTTCCGGTGTGAATGCCCCTAGCGCACAATCCAGCCATACATACTTCACCTTTGCCTGCGTCCCGGGGAAATTCATTTGCCCGGCAACCGCACCTAAATATTGTTTGAACAAGGACTGAGTGCTTGCCTCCCAATTTCCTATTGATGCTTTATAAGGAATGCTCCCGAGCGTGCTGGTAACCGCATCCTTGAAGTCCTTGTAGAAGGCATCGGCATTATTTCCATGATTGGCTCCGGCCTGGGCATTATCCCCGCCAAAAATCACAAACTTCTTGTTCCCGCTGCCCACAGCTTTTGGTAAAAGCTTTCTAAAAATAGCCGAGCTGTTCCCATAGCCCACATGACTATCGCCGATCACGGCAAAGTTAATAATCTGCGGCTTCACCTTAAGCTTCAAGCTGTTTTGGGGCCGGGGTCTGGGTGAAAGCTTCCGTTTCTTAACTGGCCCTGCCTGCCTTTTCATTTGGAAACCACCTCTTCGAACTGGATTAGAATTTCTGGTTATATGTATATTCGATTCGGATAGCAAGTTCTTGGATTCGCTGGCGGCCTGGATAGTTAGAACCATTTTGAGAACTTTGAGCCTTTTTTCACTTGATGCTGAGCATGCCAATATTTACAATATAAATTAAAATGTACCACTACTCAAAAGGAAGAAGGATGACGTATGCGTATCAACAAAAAGATGTCCCGAATGCTGCTTCCCATCATGGTCATGTCTGTGATGGCGGGATGCGGGAGCAACGATCAGAAAGACGAGGCAGAAGCGAATAAGGAACCTGCTACCACAGTAAGCGCCCACCCTGCGCATTGGTCCTATGAAGGTGAAACGTCCCCGGAACACTGGGCTGAACTGGATAAACTGTTCACAACCTGCAGTACAGGGAAGGCACAGTCACCGATTAACATTCTTCCTGAGAAAGTGCAGGATGATGAGAGCCTGTCCCCGATCAAGGTTGAGTATGCGCCATCCCCGGTGTCTATCATTAATAACGGCCATACGATCCAGGTTAACCTTAAGAACCAGGACAACCGTATCACCCTTGAAGGAAAGACTTATATCTTGCAGCAGTTTCATTTCCACCTGCCCAGCGAGCATGAGGTAGATGGCAAACATGCCGATATGGAGCTTCATTTTGTCCATAAAAGTGAAGACGAGACGCTTGCTGTGCTGAGTGTCCTAATCACTAAAGGCTCCGAAAATGTTGAGCTGAAAAAGCTTTGGTCCGTGCTCCCCTCCGAGGAGAGCGAACAGGAAGTCCAAGTTGAGGGTGTCTTCGATATGAACCAGCTGCTTCCAAAAGACCTTCACTCGTTCCGCTACCAAGGATCACTCACCACACCTCCATGTACCGAAGGGGTGCAGTGGATCGTCCTGGAAAATCCGGTTCAATGGTCTGATGAGCAAATCGGCAAATTCGAAGGCATTTTCCCGCATGATAATCGCCCCGTACAAGCGCTCGGCTCCCGGGAAATAGATAGCGAGAAATAAAAGGATAATTTATAGCGTGAAGCATATAAACTCTATATTCGAACAAAAGCCTTGGACAACTTCGTCCAAGGCTTTGTTTTGTTTAATTCTTTTTACCCGGGGATCCCATCCTGTAGTTTATCTTGCTCTCCCATCCCTTGCAGGATATGGTTGGCATCCCGCAGCAGATAGGAAGCCGCTTCAGCCCCGATATGCTTGCCGCTTTGGGCTTGAACCTGATGAACGAAGGCTTCCACTTTACCATGCTCCAGCTTCACCAGCAGACTGTTAGCAATCCCGTGATTGTCTATCCAAGACTTCTCTTTGAACAGGCCAACGAGTGCTTTCAGCGAGCTTACGTCGGCATACGTTGAGAAAGTCACTGTGCTTTCCTGCCTGTTCCCCGCGCTGTCGCTGACGGATACCGCGAACGTATGAGAGCCGATATCCAGCGTGTACAGTGGAACCTGCGTTCCCGGCTCTACGGCTTGCTCATCCAGCCGTGCAACGGTCTTGGCGGAATCCACCCCGGACATCCCATCGGTGGCCGCCCAAGACAAGGTCAGCGATTCTGTCCCCGCATAGGCTTTCGGGGCCGGCTCTGCCACAGTTAACTCAGGGGCACTACTATCCAGCTTAAAGCTCAAGGTTTTCGATTCCCCGCTGTTTCCGGCGTAGTCAACCGAGCGGTAAAGCAGCGAATACTGGCCGTCTTGGCTAAAGGTCAGCGGTCCCTGGTAAGGCAGCCATGTGTCTCCGCCATTTATGCTGTATACGGTGTCCGTTACACTAGTACCCGTATCTGCAGTATTCAATTGGACCGTAACGGGCTGAGTATACCAGCCGTCCGCACCATCAGGCAGCGCCGGAGTCAAGACAGCTGTGCTAACAGGTGCGGTCTTGTCAATCCTCATAAATTTCACGTCGTCGAACCACATTTCACTGAAACCGCCCACATAGAAACCTACCGTTCCCGAAGCATTATGTTTGGGATCGGAACCATCCAGTCTCAGCTCTCCATTCACATAGACGCGGATGCTGGCGCCATCCACCAGAATACGAAGAGTATAGTCGGTATCCGGCTGCAAGTCTTGGGTTGGAAGATTCTTCGTCTGAAGCACCGTCCAGGTTGGACCGTAGAGAATCCACTGTGAAGTGCCGTCTGCCAATTTCTTGTATGCGATCTTGCCTGAATTGCTGGCGACAGAACGGTCGTACACATAGAGGGTCCCAAGATCCGGCATCACAGCAGGCGTTCTCAGCTTGAAGGTCAGATCATAGTCGGTGAACAGCTTCGGATGAAGCGCAGAGGCGCCCTTCAGAATTTTGTACATCTTGTTTCCGTTCACCGTCACAAGGCTGCGGTTCGGATCCACCGGCCACCCGTTGGCTCCCGAATCGTAATCTGTGTAATGAAGAATATCCGACACGATGATCCGGGCAGAAGCGGTGGCCTCCGGGTTGGCAACGGAGGCTACCTTGACAACAGTCTCCCCTTTGGCGTGTGTGGTGACTGTTCCGTTCTCATCGACAGAGGCAATTTCCGGGTTAAGAGACTGCCAGACGACGGAACGATTCTCGGCATCCGACGGATCGAACCGGACCTGTAGTAGCGTCTGTTCATCCATTACCATATTGACGCTGCTCTTGTCGAGCATAAGCCCGGCTACATTTTTTGTAGGGACCATAAATTTGATGTCATCGAACAAGAGATAGTCAAAGCCGCCGGCGTAGAACCCGACTTTTCCGGAAGGATTAAAGGTCGGATCAGTGGCCTTCAGCTTAAGCTTGCCGTCAGCATAGACGCTAATTTCTGAACCCTTGACGATGATCTTCATGTTGTAGACGGTATCGGGCAGCAGGTCCGGGGCAGACAGTGCGTTCTGCTTAACGGTTCCCCAGGCTGCATTGTAGAGAATCCAGGTAGAAGTTCCGTCAGCATATTTCCGGTATCCGATTCTTCCTCCGTTGCCGCCCGGATTCAGCCGGTCGAATATATAGAATGTGGCCGATTCCGGGATCACTGGAGGTGTCTTCAGCTTGAAGCTCAGCTCGTAATTATTGAAGTCGTTCTCATTCAGCGTCGTAGCGCCTTTGAGCAGCTTATACATGTGATTGCCGCCGTCGGCCTCCACGATACTCCGGTTGGCATCGGCCGGCCAGCCATTCCGGCCGTTCTCGAAATTCGTTTCATCTATAATCCCGTCACCGACTTCGACCGTCACCTGAACCTCATCCTTTAAGAGCGGGTTGTCGGCGGATACTGCTGTAACTACTGCGGTCCCCAGGTTAACCCCTCTCAGCTTGCCGGTTGCATCTACGGTCACCACGGAAGGATCACTGGAGGTATACTGCAGTTTATTGTTGGTGGCGTTCCAGGGAAGAACCGCCGAGTACAGGGTAGATGTTTTCCCGATGCCGAGGGTAAGGCTATCGTCATACAGCACGACACCTTGGACGGGAATATTATCCGGTGCGAGATAAGGGCCTGCCTTACCTGAGATTCCCATCTCGCTGAAGGGGATCGCCTGGAAGCCCGGTATCTGCTCAAACACCGCTGCATCCGCCTTCAGATTCAGATCGCCGCCCGCCAGATTCACGAAGCCGGGATCCTGTTTCGTTACCCAGTTGTTGGCGTATTGGACCAGATTGAACTTATCATAAGCACCATTTGCATTCGTCGTGCTGCTTATCGTTCTAGTCGGATTGTAGATCACATTGTTCTGGAACGTGTTCGTGTCCGGATAATACCGGTTCTCTGTGAAGAAGTCCGCCAGCTCCGGGTATTTGACCAGATGCGGCATACCGGCGAAGTTATTGTATTTCTCGAACAAAGCATGCCATGGCTGCATATAGTTTTTGGAGATTTGCTGCTCCGGTCCATCGCCCAGGTACAGATCCGCATAATCATACGGAACCTTGGCGTCGACAAAGATGTTGTTCTTGGTGCGGACATGAGCGCCCCCGTTGTTCAGAATGGCTGAATTGCCCATCTTGTAGAAGAGATTTTCTTCAATTGTGATTCCCATGGTGAAGTTATCCGGATAGATCCCCTGAACCCCGGCTTTGCCTTCTCCAATGTTATGGAAGTAATTCCTCCGGATGACCGTGCCCCGCTCCTGCGGTGCAGCCCCCAGGTTCATGTAGATAGCTCCGAGATCGGAGAACGTCTTGCACACATCATAGATGTTGTTGTATTCCACGGCATGGTCGTTGCCAAAGATCAGAATCCCCGGATGCGGGGCATCATGAATTTCACTGTGTGATATGCGGTTCCCTGCTCCTGTCAGAATTACGGCAGGGTTATACGCTTTATGATAATAAGCAAAGTCATGGATGTGGCTGTTCTCCACCACATTGTTGCCCGGCTCAAGCGTCAGCCTGTCGCCGCCGTTCAGTATGACTCCCGTCCCCCCCACATGATGGATATGCGTATTCACGATGGCATGGTTTACCCCTGTGCCCTTGACGAAGTCATTGTACAACCAGCGGCTCTGGGTATTGACCCGTACGCCCCCTTCAGTGAAATTGCGGATCTCACAGTGCACCAGCCGGACATGACTGCCGCCCATGATGACCGCCCCGGAATCCCTGCCGTTCTCCAGAATCAGGTCCTCGAAGGTCACATACGACGTATTGGCCGTATTGATCATGGGTGTCTTCAGCATGGATACAGTGATCTCCGGATTGTCCGCCTGGAAGGCGGCTGTCGGCATGAAATACAGGATGCCTTGGCTCCGGTCAATGTAGTACTCCCCTGGCATGTCGATTTCCTCCAGCAGGTTCTGGGCGAAATGGAAGTCCGGATACCAGTTTTTGAAGAGACCGCTCATTTCCCCGTAAGCTAATGTGATCGACTTGTTCCCGGTATCAATAGAAGCAATTTTATTGTACGACCATTCCCAGCTGTAGCCAAAAATCCCGTCAAGCCATATATCGTCCGCCTGAGTCCAGAGCTCAGGCCGATCATAAGTATAGGTGAAAGTGCCTCCCCGGGTCTGCAGATCGGCATCCTTGCGGGTGGGTCCCGGATCAAGAATATTGCCCATTTGGACCGTGCTCTTATTGGGCCATCTCGCCAGAGTCATCCCTTCGCCTTCAATGTACAGCTCCATGGGGGGAGTCTGGCTTACGTCATTGGCTTTGTAGTAGCCATGACGGCTCATGACTCCGTAATCGGTAATGCCATGCCCCGGCAGCTCGACCTGCAGAACCTTGGATCTTGCATCGGGACTGATGATCCGGTTCAGAACCGCCGGATCTGTTACCGGGGTGAACCATGACTTCTCCAATTGCCGGCCGCCGCTCAGCCGCACGGATTCACCCGGATATGCCTTGTAGGTGACCGGTTTGTCTGCCGTCCCCGAATCCTGCTCCTCCAGCAGGAAGCTTGCGGTACGGCTGTATGTGCCGCCTCTCAAATAAACCGTAACGCCGCCGTCAGGCAGACCCGTGCCCTGCTTCAGCTGGCGGATGGTATCCCTGGCCTTCTCCAGGGTACGGAATGGGGCCGCCTCCACGCCAGAGTTGGAATCGCTTCCATTTCCCGCTACGAAATAGACTGCTCCGGGACTTGGGGCTTCCTCCGCTTGAATCTCCGTACCCGGGACAACCCCCGGGGTTAAACCTACTATCAAGGCAATAATCCAGAAGACAATGACCGCTTTTCTCTTCATGTCAATACAGGCCTCCTTGTTATCGGTTTTAATTCGAAAGGGAACCGTGAGGTTCCCCGGAGCTTACCCTTTCACCGACCCGATCATTGTTCCTTTCTCAAAGTACTTAAGCAAGAAAGGATAAATGATGAGCACAGGCAAAGAACATACGATTACTGACGCCATCTTCAGGCTCTCTGGCGCAGGAGGCATCAGATTGGTTGCTGTAGTGAACGGATCGAGCTTGTTCTCAATGAGAATTTGCCTTATGACTTGCTGCAGGACAAATTTCGATTGGTCGGTAACATACAGCAGATTGTCCATGAATGCGTTGATATGATGAACTAGCGACCACAGCCCGATCGTCACGAGGGACGGAATGGAGAGTGGCAGCACAATACGGAACAAGATCCTAATGTCTCTGGCTCCGTCGATACGGGCTGCTTCAATCAGCGCATCCGGAATGGAGCGGAAGAATGAGAGCATGACCAGAACCTGGAAGGCATTAGCTGCCGAAGGCAGCACATACACCCAGCGTGAGTTCAGCAGATGCAGCTCTTTAATGAGCAGATAATTCGGCACAATGCCCCCGTCGAAGATCATGGTGAACAGCAGGAGCATGACCAGAACACGCTTCATCGGAAAATCCGGTCGCGACAGCGGATAAGCAGCGCAGACGGTGACGAGCAGCGTCAAGAGGGTGCCTACGATCATGCGGAATATAGTATTCGCATAGCCCGACCAGATGAATGGATACTCCAGCAATTCCTTGTAAGCTCTCCATTCGAAGTCCCTTGGGATGAAATGGAAACCGCTGCGGAGTGCCTCACCGCGGCCGCTGAAGGATACTGCGATAACATGGATGAACGGGTAAACGACGATAAGCGCAAGTAGTGATAATACAAAATAGATAATTGCCGGGGCAATAAGATCCTGCCATTTTTTCACCTTCATGACTGACTTCCTCCTGCTTCTACCATAATCCGTTCTCCCCTTGGCTCATTTTCCTCACGGTCAGATTGGCGCCCAGAATGAGCAGCAGCCCCACAAATGATTTGAACAGACCGATAGCCGCCGTGTAGCTGTATTGGAACTGCTGCAGCCCCACCCGATAGACATAAGTGTCAATGACATCGCCGGTTTCGAAAGTGACCGGATTCAGCAGGTTAATGATTTGTTCGAAATTTGCACTTAAGAACCCGCCGAGACTCAAGATGAACATGATCGAAATGGTAGGCATGATCGAAGGAATATTGATCCGGATGATCCGCTGCCAGCGGTTCGCTCCGTCAATAATGGCTGATTCCTGAATTTCGGGGTTGATTCCCGACAAAGCTGCAAAATAAATGATTGAACCCCAGCCCAGATCCTTCAGGATGGAGGAACCTACGATGATGCTCCGGAAATATTCTTTCTTGCCCATGAAGAAAACGGGTTCCATTCCGAACCAGCCTACGATTTGAGCTACAACTCCGGTAGTTGGCGATAGAAAATAGATAAGAAGCCCAGACATGATTACCCAAGATACGAAATGGGGCAAATACATAGTTGTCTGAATAAATCTCTGGAAGCCGCGGGAGCGGACTTCGTTCAGGAGTATTGCCAGAATGATCGGTGCAGGAAAAGCAAAGATCAGCTGGTACATGTTCAGAAGGAGCGTATTTTTAAGGAGACGGTAAAAGTCGCTGCTATGAAACAATTCCTGAAAGTGTTGGAAGCCCACCCAGGGACTTCCCCATATTCCATCCACAACCCGGAAATCCTTGAAGGCAATGATCACGCCGTAGAGCGGACCATATTTAAAGATGACGAAGAAGATAAAGGCAAACAGAAACAAAGCCATTAGTTCTCCATGCTTTCTTATGGTTTTCATACTGCACTCCCCTGAAACCCCGACCGGCCATTCCGCAAGAACCTTTTTTTGCACTTGCGGAATCACCGTAACCGGATTTATTTATTTTTTAAATTGAGCCTGGTACATCGCATTAGCTTCTTTAGTCAACTCATCGCCGCCTCTGGATTTCCACTCTGTAACGAACTTATCGAAGTCATCGAGTGGAATTTCACCGCTGATGATTTGGGCGAAATATTTTTGCATCAGCGAAGTCAGGTCGTTCTTGTATTTGCCATCGGAAGGCAGCGCCGAGAAGAGCAGCGCATCCGTCATATTTGGAGCGGAGGAGTAGGTTTTGATAGCTTCATTCAAATCCGGATTAGAGTATTTCTCACGGTAAGCCTGCGTCGTGATGTTACCGAAAGAGAAGAGCCTAACGCCGATCTGATCGCGTGCTTCCTGCTTCTCGAAGCCAGTCAGGAACGTAGTGGCTCCAGAGGTGGCTCCGCTCTCAACGAAGTCCCAATGAGTACCCTTCACCCCGAGGCTGGTCATGTTGATGGTTTCTTCGTCACTGCTTTCTGCTCTCAGTATTTCGAACAGCTTCTCAAGCTTTTCCGGTTGATCCTTCACTTTGTTGCTGATGACGACAAAGTTGCTCTTCACTCCCCAGTCCCAAGAACCGTCACCGCCGGGTCCCTTAGGATTCTTAGCGAAGACCAGCTCCGAATTAGGATTCAAAGACTTCATTTCCGTCACGGTTCCCGAAGTCGGGAGCGCACCTTTGGCAATCTGCTCCTCAATGACACCAATCCGGTTATTGTAAAGCTTCTTGCGGTAGGAATCCTGTGTATCCGTGATAAACTCAGGGTCAATGACCCCGTCGGCATACCACTGCCGAAGTTTGGCCAGCGCTTCCTTCGTTTCCGGCATCACGGAGCCGTTCATCAGTTCTCCGTTCTTCTCGTGCCACATGGTCGGTTCCACGCCGAACGCACCGAAGATAGAATAGAAGCCGGATGACCAGGTGGAAGTCGCCGTACCCGTCAAGCCGTAGGTATCTTTTTTGCCATTTCCGTCCGGATCCTTCTCAGCAAATGCATAGACTGCCTTCTCGAACTCCTCCAGTGTCTCCGGAGCCTTTGTGATGCCTACCTTATCCAGCCAATCCTTGCGCCAGAGCATCGCCAGATCATATGGCTTCAGATCAATAAACATTGGGATGGCCCATAACTTGTCGTCTACAGTAACGGTTTGAAACAGCGCGTTATTTTTTTCAATATCTTTGGAATACTCCGGCATTTTTTCCTTCAGCATGTTCGGATCAATGTCCATTAGAACACCCTGATTCATATACGCCGTCACGTTGGAGGGATCGCCAAGCATGAAGATGTCAGGAATCTCTCCGGATGCGATGCTGGCATCGGTCACTTTCACCGGTTTGATCTTTACATTAAATTTCTCTTCAAGCCACTTCTGAACAGCGGAGTCCTCTACAACTCCCTGAGCCTGGAAGTGGATACCCCATGTAATCTCCACCGGCTTTGCCGCCGCTTTTTCGGTATTTGCGGTGTTTGCGCTCTTGCTTGCTTCTGGCGAAGCCGCGTTCTTTCCGTTGTTTGCGCTGTTCCCGTTATCTCCGCCATTGCCGCACCCGGCAAGCAAGCCTGCCACAACGATCACCGGCATCATGACATTGCCTAGTTTCTTAAGTTTTGTCTGCACATGAATGTCCCCCTAATCGAAACTGTATTGGACCGCATCCTGACGATAGCTCCCGGCCGGGGTTATGGTAGCGGTTACAACATTTACGATAGCCTGCTCTGACCAAGTACACAATCCTCTCTTTCGCTTCTTTTTATGTTTTTGGCCATTTCTGTCCCAGAAAGCGGATTATGTTTTTCTTTTTTTTATATGTTTTTCGGTCTTCCCCTTGCCGGAAAACCCATCTGTGATATAATCCCCCTGTACCTCGCTGAGTTGCTGGTTAAATATGTAAGCGTAATCATCTTAGAGAAGTGGAGTGAGTGCCTTGCTGAGAAACCGCTCGATCAAACATAATACGATGTTCGTCAAGCTGCTTCTATCCTTCACTGCTATTGCCGTGATCACCGTCATTCTCATTTCCACCATTACTTACTCCATTTCAGCGGACAATAACATTCAGAACGCCATTGCGTACAACGAATCCATATTGACACAGCAGCAGGAGCTCATCCACAAGGAACTGACCGCCATCAAATATGCCGCCACCGGCATGATTACGACCCAATCCTATCTGTATCATACGAACGGCAGCAAGTTAAGCGTCAGCTCCCTCATTGATCTCACCGGCTTCGTGGAAGAACAGAAGAAGGTCAGCCCCTACATCGATTCCATCTATTTATATTACGCCCCCTTGGAGCTTATCCTGACCTCGCGTCCCGAGATCAAGGCATCACCCATCTCCACCTTCGTGGACACCTCTTGGATTGAGGTCTGGAATAAGCCTTCTGACAGCCGCACAATCTGGGTTACCGGCCGGCAAGACGGCTTCTCCCCGGATCACCCTGCCGCCAGCCTGCTTCAAAAAATGCCTTTAATCGGTCAAGTGAACGGTGCCATCGTCATGAATTTGAAGCTTCAACTGCTATTCGACGATTATTTAAGCCATTATCATAATAAAAAAGGCAACACCCTTGTCTTAGGGCCGGACTCCGAGCTGCTCTATTCCGATGCTGCTGCCGGGGAATCCCTGCTTCAACAGCTGGACCCCGACAGGCTGACCGGGGCAAGCGGCTTCTACATTGATGATTCCGACCGGATCGTCTCCTACACAACCTCGGAGCTGACCGGCTGGAGATTCGTGGACATTACCAAACGTTCCGCTCTTCTGCAGGGGATGGACCGGATCAAGGTCATTGTCATCACGGTTGCAGCGGCATACCTGATAGCCGCGTTCACCTTATCCTTTTTCCTGTCCAGAAGATTGTATCGGCCGCTCCAAAGTGTAATTTCCTATATCGGCGGCTCCCAAGCCAGTCAGAAGGACGGAGAATCCCCCCAACTGCCTGCCGGTGACGAAGCCGGCTTCATCCGTCATATCTTTGATCAGCTGGCCCGCAACTGGGAGACGCTGATGACGGAGAAGGGGAAGGTCGATTCCCTTCTTACCGATAACCGGACAGCGATCAAGGAGAAGTATTTGAACGACCTCATCCAGGGCGGCAGTACAGATCAGGCGGCAGAGCTGCTGGGGCTCCGGCTGGACTTCACCCGGTTTGCCGTGCTGACCCTTGAGCTGGAGGAGCCTTATCCGTTGAACGGACCGGATGGTAACCTCCAATTCCACCTGTTCCGCTACGGGCTGATGGAAGAGCTGGGAGGCGATATCAATGGTGAAATCTTCGCCAAGGATGAGAAGCGGACGGTGATTCTCCTGACTGTTCCTCCGGGCGACGACGAATTCCCGCTGGAGCAAGCCAAGAAGCTGAAGCAGCTTCTGCTGAGCCGGTACAGCATGAACGCGACCTTCGCCGTCAGTCCAATTTACAAGGGAGAAGAAAAGGTCCGTTTGGCATACGAGAATACTTTGGAAGCTCTGAATCTGAAAATGTACATCGGCAAAGGCGAAATACTGTCCTATGACATTCTCGCCGACTGGAAATCAGAAGAAGAGGCTTATTATTATCCCTACGAGCTGGAAACAAAACTGCTGCAGGCGCTGCTGCAGACGGATAAAGAGGAATGCTTCAATGCCGTTCGGCAGATCACCCGGACCGTGATTGACAAGAAGCTGGGGAAGGCCAATATCCAGCAGCTGTTCTTCCAGCTGAGCGGGGAAATTATGAAGACACTTGTCCAGACCCGGGGCGATATGTCCGCAGTGTTCGGGGACAGACCGGCTTACGCAGATGTACTGGCGCGTGCCGAGACCCTGTCCGATATGGAAGAGTGCCTGCTGGACATGTGCGGCAGGATCATCACCTACCACAAGGAGAAACGTTCCAAGATGACGGATGTGACCCTGCAGCTGGCAACAGACTATATGGATGCGAACTTTAATAATAATATTTCTGTGGACACGGTAGCCGAATATGTTCAGCGCAGCTCATCCTACTTAAGCCGTATCTTCAAGGAGTCCACAGGGATGACCGTCAACGATTATTTGATCCAGCTTCGCATGAAGCGGGCTATGGAGCTATTGAAGCAGCTCGACCTTTCCATTGAGGAGATCTGCCGGGAAATCGGATATGCGAACGTAAGCTATTTCAATAAGATGTTTAAGAGCCGGACGGGGCTGACTCCCGGACAATACCGGCAGCAGCAGGCGGCCGACAAGCTTCTCGCTCAAGGGAAGGAAAAGGCGGAATAATCCGGCAAAAAGCCGCCGGGAAAATTCCCGGCGGCTTTATTTGCGGATCAGGCTATTTATGCATTGTGTGATTATCGCCACGGACTCCTACTTCAAATCAATCGTCTCATTGAGATTCGATTGCTCCGTATCCTGCTTCGTTAGCCGTTTAAACAGGTAAGTCACTTTCTCAGCCAGGTTGCCGCTCTTCCAATATTCAGCCGCTTCAGCTTGGACCCGGATCAGAATCACGTCGGGGTCATCATAGCTGGTTTGGAGAAAAGCATCGTAGCCTGGATTCCAAAATTCTTTTTTCTTCTCCACATCCTGAACGAGCTTGGCTGTTCCACGGATGGAGACATAGGATTTATCAGCGTATATGACATTAACCCTCGGGTCATGAAGAATTTCCTCGAATTTGCTGGTATCCTTCTTGGTAAGAAACCATAAATCTCCATCGAACTCGACTTCCTGTGTCTTCATGGGACGGGATACCAGTCCTTCGGCCGATATCGTTGTTAACATGGCCGTATCAATGCCTTTGATCAAATCTCTAACCGTCTCGACAGCTTCCTGATGACTGTTGTTCAAATTAGACATGCTTATCGCCTCATTTCTTCCGGGTTATGGATAGGTTATCCAAATGCATATCAATTATTACCCAGAAAGCGCAAAACATTACCTGTTCATTTCAGCTCTGCGGCGTGATGGGTGTGTACATGCTAACCTATAACCGAGCCTGCTTCTTGTATTCTGTCGGGTAGCAGCCTTCGGATTCTATAAATAATTTGACGAAATGCCTGGTGCTGTAATATCCCACTTGCAGGGCGATATCTTTTACCGGAAGGTTGGTCGTACTTAAAAGCTCCTTGGCCCGGTGAATCCGCAGACGAGTCAAATATTTCGTAAATGTGGTCCCTGTCTTCTTGTGGAAGGTAGAGCTCAGATAATTAGGTGTGATTCTTAGCCTCTCCGCCAACTGGGCAATGGAGATATCGCTGGCATAATGTTGTTCAATAGAATAGATCACTTCTGAGATCATATCCGGAGGCTCGCCCTCCAGTTTTTTCTTGTCCGTTAACAGCTTATCCGCATGGCGGGTAAGCAGGGCCGTCAGCTCAACAGTTTCAAGCTCAGCACTATCATTCATTCCATATTGAATAAAACTCCGCATATGCTTTATTTGTTGCTTGGAGTGTTGTTCCGTCCTTAACAGGGTCGTAATTTCTTCCAGCTCCCAACAGTAATCCATATAGAGATGGTGATGATAATCATCGACCAGCTTGGTTAATACAAGTCCCATATGAGCTGCTGCAGGAGGCTGCTTCTGAAGTTCTTCAAGCGAAAATCTGTGGTTAATTCCTATGACGGCACGCAGCGGCAGCAGCCGGCGAATGTCCTGCAGACCTGCCAGCATGCCGCCAATATTTGCATATATGCTGCTATCAACCTGAGTATAGGCAATTCTTTGGTCTGTCAGACGGTTTATTCGGTGATATATGCTGTCAGTAATCGCTTCCATCTTCACGCCGTCTTTAGGATTCCCCTCCTGCCAACACATCGCCACCGCCGTTTCCCCGCTAGTCAGCGTAAATATTGCCACACGGCAAGTTAAAGTGGACCATCCACTGACTGTCTCCTGAATTGCACTGTATAAACGGCGCTTGGCTTGTTCCATTTGTCCCGGGAACGCATGGGTATCTGTCGCAATCAGTAACACTTTATATTTCGTATAACGGGCTTCGGAGATGAATTCTGCCAAGCCGGGGGACTGCCCGTTAGTCAAAGCTGCCAGCAGGTAATGCTCAAATTCGTCGTCAAGCCTTTGGTAGGTCTGATCAAGCTTAGTAAAAAGTGAATCCAGGACCGATCCCAGCTCCTCCATCCCCAGAGGCTTTAATAAATACATAAAGGCTCCCAGGCTAAGCGCCTTGCGGGCATAATCAAACTCGGAGAAACCCGACAAAATGACCCATTGGGTATGGGGTGAAAGCTTGCGGCCGTGTTCAATCGCTTCCAGTCCGTTCATTTTGGGCATTCGGATATCGACAAAAGCTACATCGGGCTGCATTTTTGACAAAGCATTCAGCAGGTCCTCCCCGTTGGTTGCCTCACCGGCAATTGAAATGTCGCGCTCCGATTCCTCCAGCATGCTGATCAATGAGACTCTGGATAGCTTCTCATCATCTGCAACAAGCACTCTCATTTCTCCACATCCTTAAGCGGTATTCGAATGGTCACGGTGGTCCCCATTCCGGGCGAGCTGTGAATATCAAAGGCAGCGGACGGATAAGCAAATTTCAAACGCTCCTGCACATTACGCAGTCCAATGCTATCCTCTAATTCAGCGGCTGGTTCCAGGAACCCCACTCCGCTATCTTCTATTTTTATGATTAGGCAATCTTCGCCCTCCTGCTCCAGACCCGCATTGACAACAAGGCGGCAGGGCATGGCTGAAGGTTCAATCCCGTGAATAATCGCATTCTCGACCAGTGGCTGAAGCAGCAGTTTCGGAATCTTGAATTCTGAAATCCGCGGATCGAACTGCAGGCTGAACTCCAGACGTTCATCAAAGCGCAATTTCTGCAAGCCGCAATATTTGTGCAGAAAAGTAAAGGTTTCCCCTATGGTAGTCCAATTTTCCTGAACAAGCGTATATCGCAGCAGCGAGCTGAGAGAAAGGATGGCCTCCTCCAGTTTTTTCTTCTCGCCGATCCTGTTCAGCGCGAAAAATCCATTTAACGTATTGAACAGAAAATGCGGCTCAATCTGGGCTTGCAACGCCCGGAATCTCATCTCCTTTTCATTCAAGACGGCGACGTATTCTTTTTGGATCAGCTCGTTAATGGTGTCAATCATATGGTTAAAGGAGTATCCCAGACTGGCGATTTCGTCTTTGCCGACGGGCTCCAGCCGGACCTGGAAATCCCCTCTTTCCACCTGCTTCATCGCCTGTTTCATTTGAAGAAAGGGACCCACAATCCAGCGCGAAACATAACGAAGCAGCAGCAATGTGAGCAGCAGGCCGATAAAGGCGAATAGCAGCCCTACAATATACATCCATTCCACCTTTTCCCTCAGCTCTGATTTCGAAAGCAGGGCAACCATTTTCCAATTGGCCTGGCGAATCGGTTTGGAGATGACGACATAAGATTCTCCGGAATCTTTAACCTGAGATACCCCTGCACTGGAGATCTCCTGGAGAATGTGCTCTGACAAAGGGGCCGTGGAATAAAAGACCTCTCCCTTTTCATTAAGAATGGCACTAATGGACCGCACGCCAAAATCCTTGATCACAATCTCGTCCAGCAAGCTTGTCTCCGCATCAGCCATAATGACAGCCAGCGGACGAAGGGATTCAGGATCTTTAATAACGCGGGCTACGGAAAATACACGTTTGGTCAGCGGGGCTGTAAAATAATCCTGATGGTGGGTGCTAATAAAGGTTGCTTTGCCATCCGCCTGTACCGTTTGAAGATACCACGGCTGATCAAAAAACGGATAATCTTCAACAACATCCGACAGACCGTTGGTCTGGCTGTAGACGTCACCATTCTGAGTCAGCAGCAAGGCGGCTGATAAATTGTTGCCGTAGGTCAGCAGAAATGCCGGCAGGAAGGTATTTAAGGATAGCTCCACCGGGTATTTGACGGAATCGGTATTGGAAGAATAATCAGAAGTATTCTTAGTAATCAATGCTTGCATTAATTCCGGGCTAAAATAGGGAAGATAAGTGATTTGCTCTAACTGTTCCAGATAGGTCACAATATGTTCAGTCATGGAGGTAAGCGTGTTCCGCGTCAGCGCTTCGGTCTCCCGTTCCAATAGGTACTGATAATAAGCCGGCATGCAAACCATGATAATCGCCACGGGGATGGCAATGATCAACGCGTAAGAAAGGGTTAATTTGGATCGCAGCGTATGCAGTTTCATGGAAAGCCCCTCCTTTACTACAACAAGAATAAGGAAAGTACAACAAGAAGTCAATTCGAGAAATGAGCGCATAAATCGTAGAATGGTGTCATTTGTTAGCGCTTTTATAAATGCTATTCTTTTGTATGTAAGCGCGTTAATTAATAATTGGGGGATGAAAAAAATGAAGAAGAAATATCTAAGTTCTGTACTGGCCGCCGGTCTCTGTCTCGGACTAGCTGCCTGCAGCAATAACGAAAACAAGAATGTGGAAGGTGCAGCAGAAAACGTCAAGCTGACCATGATGCTGACCGTAGGTGAACAGGGTGTGCGGGATGTCATCCAGGAAATTGTAGCGAACTATCAAACGGAACATCCGGAGACACAAATTGAGGTTCAATTTCCAGGCTCCAACTATGAAAGTATTATGAAAATGAAAATGGCCTCCAACGAATTGCCGGATATTTTCGATACCCATGGCTGGGCCAAGCTCCGTTACGGGGATTACACCATGGATCTTAAAAACGAACCTTGGGCAGCAAAAATGACAGATACGATCAAACCCACGCTTACGGATGAAAGCGGTAAAGTCTACGCGCTGCCGCTCAACGAAGCGAAAGACGGCCTTTTCTATAATGTTAATGTACTTGAGAAATACGGTGTGACGCCGCCGGCTACCCTGGATGAGCTGCTGGCTTCCGCTGAAAAAATCAAAACAGAAAGCAAAGGCGAAGTCATTCCGATGTTCTTCTCCGGGCTTGATCCTTGGACCATCGGCCAGTTCTTTGATATGATGGCAAATCCGCTTCTGATTACTCCGCCGCAGAATGAAGCCCAGGCACTTCTTGACGGCACCTTCGACTGGAATAAATGGACCTATCTGCCTGAGAAATTCAAGGAAATATATGACAAGGGCTATACGAACAACGACTTGCTGACGGCAAAATATGCGGATGAAGCCCGCCTTTTCGCTGAAGACAAGCTGGCATTTGCGTTCCACACTCCTTCGTCCTATGCAGATATCCAAAAGATCAATCCTGATGTGAAAATGGGAATCGCTCCGCTGCCGGCTATTGCTGCAGGCGACGAGCCTACCTTTGCCGGAGGCGAGCGCCTTGCACTGGGGGCATGGAAGGACACCAATTATCCAGAGCAAACGAAAGATTTCCTGAATTATATGGCACAGCCGGACAATGTCAAGAAAGTATCTGATGCCACCCTTTCTCCAGCCGCCCTCAAGGATGTATCCGGCGGTGGCGCTTTCAGTGATTACTATGATCAATATAAAGACACTAAAGTACTGCCTTATTTTGACCGGATCTACCTTCCTAACGGCATGTGGGATGTAATGATTACGAACGCCCAGGAATTGTTGGCCGGAAATATCACCGCTAAGAAATACAGCGAGAATATGAAGTCAGAAGTAGAACGGCTAAAAGCTCAGCAGAAATAGATATAGAGCAGGAACAGAGAGTCCTCACTGAAGAGAGGGCTCTCTATTCCTCATAGAGGAGGGAATTGTGTGAAGAAATCATTACTCGGAATCAATATGATGTACGTGCCGGCATTGATTTTGTTTGCTGCATTTATTTTTTACCCGTTTATGAACGGCATACGGATCTCTTTTACAAACTGGGACGGCTATTCGCAAAATTCCGCCTGGGTTGGCTTAGCCAACTATAAACGCTTATTTACAGATCCGAATATAGGAACGGTTGTCAAAAATACATTAACCTACGGTTTGGGCAGCACAATTCTGCAAAACTTGTTTGGCTTGCTGTACGCGCTTTTGCTGAACCAGAGCATTAAAGGCAGAGGGATCGTTAGAACAATCATCTATTTGCCGGTCATTATCAGCCCTTTGATCATGGGTTACATTTGGTATTTTATCTTCCAGATGAACGGCGGCGCCTTGAACGATCTGGTTAAGCTGTTTGGCGGAGATCCGGTTAATTTCCTGGCCAATCCGCAGCTGAATGTCTGGCTGATTACACTGGTCAACACTTTTCAATTTGTCGGTACGGCCATGATTATTTATTTGGCAGGCCTGCAGTCCATTTCTCCCGATTATTATGAAGCAGCTTCATTGGACGGCGCATCCGCTTGGCAGCGTTTCAAGAATGTCACCTTCCCCCTGCTAGCCCCGTCAATTACTATAAATGTGGTCATTAATATCATTGGCGGACTGAAGCTGTTTGACGTAATCATCGCTCTAACCAACGGAGGTCCCGGCTACGCCTCACAGTCTCTGTCGACGATGATGTACCAAATGTATTTTGCCAGACAGGACGCTGGATACGCGGCATCTATGGGTAACTTAATGTTCTTTATTACTAGCATTATCGGCATAGCTGCATTGATTCTGCTGCGGAGAAAGGAGAATGCATAATAATGGCAACCCCCAAAATAAATAAGTGGCAAATCGCGTTGATGGCGCTGATTGGCGTAGTTCATATTGTTCCGCTGTACCTATTAGTCAGCACCGCATTCAAAAAGGAAAGTGATTTAAGTTCGAAGTGGGTTCTTCCGGGTTATTTCAATCTGGACAATTTCAAGAATGCTTGGCAATATGCCAATCTGGACCGTGCCTTTATTAATAATATAATCATCACGTTTTTTGCAGTTCTCATTATTCTGGTTGTCGGTTCGCTTGCCTCCTACCCGTTGTCCCGTTTTCAGACACGCTTGAATAAATTCGTTTATATTCTGTTCATTTCCGCGCTGATCGTCCCCCCCTTGACCGTGTTAGTGCCGCTATACCAGTTCATCGTGGACTTGAATGGTCTAAATACGTATTGGGGTGTGATCCTGCTCAATGTAACCTTCAATCTTCCGATGACCATTTTCTTGTACACCGGTTTTATCAGCACCATCCCCAAAGAATTGGATGAAGCCGGGATGATTGACGGAACCTCCAGAGTAGGACTATTTTTCAAAATCATTTTGCCGCTGCTGCAGCCCGTAACGGTGACGGCGATTATTTTATCAGGGGTTTCGATCTGGAATGACTATCAATTCTCTCTTTTCTTCCTGCAATCGTCCAGCATGCATACACTGACAGTGGCCTTATCCGCATTTTTCTCCCAGTTTACCAGCAATCTGAGCTGGGTAGCCGCCGGATCTCTGATGTCCATGCTGCCGCTTACGCTGTTGTATCTTTTCCTCCAGCGTTTTTTCATTGCCGGCTTATCCGCCGGGGCTGTAAAAAGCTGAACCTCGTTAATTAACCGTTAAAGGAGTGAGCCCAGATGAGTATACAATTCGATGCCGAATCCCGTACGTTCCATTTAACAGCGGCTGAGACCAGCTATATACTGCGAATTATTGATGGGGGCTATCTGGCCCATCTCTATTGGGGCAAACGTCTGCGCCGATATGATGGCAGCAATGCGCTGCAATATTTGGACCGGGGATTCTCCCCTAACCCCAACCCGGATGACCGCACGTTCTCCCTTGACACACTTCCGCAGGAATATCCGGCTTACGGAGGCACTGATTTCCGCAATCCGGCCTATCAAATTCAGGGCATGGATGGTACAACCGTCTCCGATCTGCGGGTGATCTCCTATCAGATTATACAGGGAAAACCGTCCTTAGACGGTCTTCCCGCTACTTATGTGGAAGACGAAGATGAAGCGCAGACCCTGCAAATCCATCTGCTGGATCCTATCCTTGATCTCTCCGTTACGTTGTCTTATACCGTTTACGAAAGACGAAATGTAATTGCCCGCTCCGTCCGGCTGCTGAATAAAGGAGCAGAACCCTTGCAGGTCCTGCGGGCTTTCAGCGCCAATGTCGATTTCCGCGATGACCATTTTGACATGGTACATCTTCCCGGCGCCTGGGCCAGAGAACGGCATATTGAACGACAACCGCTGCATAAGGGAATCCAGTCTATTGAGAGCCGCCGGGGCGCCAGCAGCCACCAGCATAATCCCTTTCTTGCCTTGGCACGAAAAGGAGCTACAGAAGCATGCGGTGAGATCTTTGCATTCAGTCTGGTGTACAGCGGAAGCTTTACAGCCTCAGCGGAAGTGGATCAGTTCTCGACCACGAGGGTCTCTATGGGGATCAATGATTTTGACTTCAGCTGGAGACTTGAGCCTGGCGGGACATTTCAATGTCCTGAAGCGATCCTTGTCTACTCGGCGAATGGGTTGGGAGAAATGTCCCGGACGTTTCATGGTTTGTTCAGAGAACGTTTATGCCGCGGGGAATACCGCGACCAGGTCCGCCCCATTCTGATTAACAACTGGGAAGGAACCTACTTTGACTTTACTGCAGACAGTATTGAACGGATCGCAGAAGCCGGCAGCTCACTTGGCATGGAGCTGTTTGTCTTGGATGACGGCTGGTTTGGCAAACGCGATGATGATAAGTCTTCCCTCGGAGACTGGTTTGTCAATGAGAACAAGCTGGAGGGCGGATTGAACAGGCTGGCCGGGCGAATCGTGGACAAGGATATGCAATTCGGCTTATGGTTCGAGCCGGAAATGGTCTCACAGGAAAGTGAGCTGTACCGCATGCATCCTGATTGGTGTCTGCATGTTCCCGGCCGCAACCGTTCAGAGGGACGCAACCAGCTGGTTCTTGACTTCTCGCGGACGGAAGTATGCGACGAAATCATCTCCATGGTTTCGGGCATCCTGTCGTCCGCCCCAATTACCTATGTCAAATGGGACATGAATAGACATATGACAGAGATCGGCTCGGCGACCCTTCCGCCGGTAAGACAACGCGAAACCGCTCACCGCTATATCCTTGGCTTGTATAGAGTAATGGAGGAACTGACGGCAACATTCCCGCATGTCCTATTCGAAAGCTGTTCAGGCGGAGGCGGGCGTTTTGATCCAGGCATGCTGTATTATATGCCTCAGACCTGGACAAGCGATAACACAGATGCCGTGTCCCGCTTGAAGATTCAATATGGAACAAGCCTTGTCTATCCCATCATCTCCATGGGTGCCCATGTCTCCGCGGTTCCGAATCATCAAGTCCACCGCAGCACTTCACTGGACATCCGCGGGCATGTCGCCATGAGCGGGAACTTCGGATACGAGCTTGACGTAACCGTGTTAAGCGAAGAAGAAAAAGCTGAGATTCGGAGGCAAATTGAGCTGTATAAAACAAACCGGATGTTAATCCAATTTGGCGGTTTTTACCGGCTGCTCAGCCCGTTTGAAGGGAATGAAACGTCATGGATGTTTGTTTCCGCCGACCAAAGCGAAGCGCTAGTCTTTTATTTCAGAACCGGAGCGGAGGCAAACAGCCGGGTGAGCTCGGTTCGATTGCAAGGTCTGGATGAGAGCAGCGATTACTCCTGCAACAAAGGCGGCGTCTATGGCGCGGATGAACTGATGAACAGCGGGCTTGCTATTCCCGCATTATGGAATGACGATTATGAAAGCATCATGTGGAAATTAACACGAGAAACGAACATCACCCGCTAACAAAACTTACAGGGCAGAGAGGAACATTTTATTATGCAAATCAAAAATGAAGCTATGCTGATCACCTATGCCGATAGCTTGGGACGCAATTTACAAGAATTGAATGAAATATTAGACGAGCATTTGAAAGGAGTGGTCGGCGGGGTCCATTTACTGCCCTTCTATCCTTCGTCCGGCGACCGCGGATTTGCACCCATGGATTATACCCAAGTGGATGAAGCCTTTGGATCATGGTCTGAGGTTGAAGAGATGAGCGGGAAATTCTATATGATGTACGACTTTATGATCAATCACATTTCCAGACAGTCGCCTTATTTCCGGGATTTTCTGGATAAAAAGGAGGATTCGGAATATGCTGATCTGTTCATCCGCTATAAGGACTTCTGGCCCGGCGGCGAACCCACAGATGCGGATGTCGATCTGATCTATAAACGCAAGCCCCGTGCTCCGTACGTTGAAGTCACATTTAAAGACGGCACTACGGAGAAAGTCTGGTGTACCTTTGATGAGCAGCAAATTGATCTGGATGTGACAACAGAAACCACGAAGAAGTTTGTCCGGGACAATCTGACTTTTCTCGCCGGAAAGGGAGCCTCAATTATCCGCTTAGATGCTTTTGCTTATGCTAACAAAAAGATTGGAACGAACTGCTTTTTTGTAGAGCCGGAGATCTGGGAAATGCTCAAGTATTCCGAAGATATTGTAAATCCAACCGGTATCACCGTGCTGCCGGAAATTCACGAGCATTACAGCATTCAGCTGAAGATTGCCGAGCAGGGTTATTATGTCTACGATTTTGCGCTCCCGATGCTTGTGCTGCATGCGCTGTTCAGCGGGAATGTCCATCGTCTGGCCCACTGGCTGCAGATTTGTCCGCGCAAACAATTCACCACCCTGGATACTCATGACGGTATCGGAGTCGTTGATGTGAAGGACTTATTATCGGATGAGGAAGCGGAAATGACCCGTGAACATCTCTACAGCCAAGGCGCCAATGTTAAGAAAATTTACAGTACGGAAGCATACAACAATCTCGATATTTATCAGATTAATTGCACTTATTATTCTGCACTCAGAAACGACGATCAGGCCTATCTGCTGGCGAGGGCTCTTCAGTGTTTTGCACCGGGTATCCCGCAAATCTATTATGTAGGCTTGCTGGCCGGAGAGAATGATATTGAACTGCTGGAGAGCACGAAGGAAGGACGCAATATTAACCGGCACTATTATACCAAAGAGGAAATTGAAGTTGAGACCAAACGCCCCGTTGTTCAAAAGTTGTTCCAGTTGCTGAAATTCAGAAACAGCTGCCCTGCCTTCAGTGGCGATATTGCCATTCAAGAGAAAAGCAGTCATGAGCTGGAAATCACGTGGAAACATCAAGCTAGTGAGGCAAAGCTTGCAGCGAATCTTCTGACCAAGCAATTTACCATTCTGGCTAGAGAACAGGCAGCAGAGTGGACTGAGGTATTTGTGTAGGGTAGAATATAAATAACCAGCGCGCACGGATGCAACCCGTGCGCGCTGGTTCATTTTTTGTATCCGATAAAATAAAATCAGCTATCATACATCATGGAGCAGATGATAGAACGTTGAAGATCTAATTCTCTTTTTACAATCTTATAAACTTCTTCCAGCGATGAGGCAAACACTAAATCTTCTTGAGCGAAATAAGCTAGTGTTACTGCTATACTCTCTTCATACGTTATAAAATAAGGACTATCCTTACTTTGCAGGGTCTCTCGTGCCATTTCAATTAAGTCTATGTAATCAGCATATAGGCGCTCTCGGATGGATACTGCATCTGCACTTAAGGGACTCCAAGAATAAGCTCCTCCTTCAACAACTGCAGTTGAACCTTCAAGAAAAGTTAATCCCGAATATTTGTTAATAAGTTCTGCATAACGTTTTTCAATCCCCAAATATGTCTGTACAAGGATGCTCACAGTGCTCAAACAAACTTGCCTCCTATCTTAATAATTAATATGAAGACAAGATTATATTTCTTTTTTCAAAAATGATCTCAAGAGCTTCATTTTAGCTGACTCAAGTATATATGTATTTAAAGTTTCTGTACATATATATGAATATTTTAATATTTGAAAAATAAGCTTTTTTTCAAGCAAGGGGGTTTATGTCGGACAGTCCACGGACTTCTGCATGCCTATGACCATATAAGCTCAAAACCCGTATTCACCGTCCATACCGGATCACGTGAATTCGGCTCCCTGCTGAAGACCGGCGGCATGCTGCTTATTCAATCCGGCGGTAAACTGCATGGGATTAAGCTACCCGTCTCACTGAAATAGCCGGAGAACAAGATGGTTCAGGCAGCATGTGCCGCGGACACGTCGATTGAACGGCCATTCCTAAACAATAATATCGTGAGCATATTGAGGCGGCCGCTTTGGCCGCTTTTTTGTGAACAATGCTGAACAAAAAAAGCAACTCATCCGCAGACAAGTCGCTTTTTAACGTTCTATTGTTTTAAGGATACTGCTTTGTCCCGGAACGGTTTAAGTTTTGTCAACGGTCAGCATCTTACATGCTTACGTTTAAATCCAACCCGGCCTTTGCCGACTGCCTGTTGAATATTTTCATAAGCGTAAATAAATTTGCTTTTGGCCTTATCCTTATTGACTTCTACCGGGCCTACGGCCCTTGCGGTCTCACACACCTGATCATGAAGCGGCAGATAGGATACCGCCACGGTGTATAAAAAGTTGTTCATCGCGTATTTGGTGCGTTCCGGCGATTCATGAATCGTTTTTTTCACAAGCTCAAGCATACCGGCAATTTTGCTTTCGGAAAATTCATCGTCCGGCCGGTTGCCGAGCAGCCAGCAGTAACAGTTCCAGCCCCCTGACATTCTCAGCTCCTCACCGCTCGCGATCCATTTATCGGCAACCTCTTGCGCAATATCCGCTTCTGCCAAAGTTACTGCAACTACAAAATCAGACAACATATAAAAATAAGCCGCATCCATCCACCGGTCATAATCGGCTTCTGTCATTGCATTGGGGTCGGCAATAATGCCGGCAAAATACATGGCGTCGTAATTCCCTGTCGCGTATAGCTGCTCAGCCAGCGGCTGATTTATTTTGGTTTTCTTAAAGATAGGCTTCATAGCTCCGGTGGCCACGCCAAAAAGCGGTTCCTGCGCGCCATTCGAGCTGTATATTTTCTTGGTTCGTTCCTTGCCGAGCGCCTCAAGCTCCTGCATGACCATCTCTGCATTCATTGTTTAACACTTCCTTTTTTACTGGATACAGAAAGTGTACTTCACAGATTCCTCTATCGCAAGCTTGTCCCTAGTAGAATGGGTTGGACAATTTTTCATTTCCCTTAATAAAGTCGGGGCAGCTTGTCTAAAGTAACTGCATAGGGATGGTCATAAGCACGCCGAAGCTCCTCTTTCGTTGTCCATTCCTCGGAAGCGCCGAAATCATTGGACCATGTCATATACCAAACCCACGGAATACGTGTCTCAGACAGCATAGGGAGGCTCGGGACCACACCGATCTCCCCCAGTGCTGTGAGCTTATTGGCCGGTGTAATTGCCGTCAGCTCCATGTATTCTTTATCTAAGTCAGTATGGGTATGCTTTGGAGGATACACATCCAGTGAGATCACATCGCAGACGTCGTCGCCGACATAGCCTTCCGGATTAGGGGAATTCCAGACCCATATTAAGTTGTTCAAGCCATGATAAACCGTATACCGCTCATACATCATACGATACAGCTGTTTGGCAACTTCCGGCCCTTTGGCTCCCCACCAGAACCAGTCACCTTCAGATTCGTGGAATGGACGCCACAAAATCGGGATAGATTTCTCGCAAAAAGGTTTAAGCAATTCTGCCATATGATCCATGTCGGCAATTAGCCTCTTGTGCTCTTCCGTTCCTCCTATAATTGCCCGGGAGGCATCAAAAGTGGTGTGCTCACTATAGAATCCTTTGTCCCGGCTGCCGAACGGTGAGAACCAGTGCCAGGTAAATGTAATTAGCCCCCGCATGTATAGCGCCCAGTCCCATGCATTGTCTAACGTATTTTTATTTTCCTCTACCTCTATTAAACAAGCTTCACTGGCATCGCCGTAGTTGATGTTAGGGGAATACGCGAGAAGCTCGAAGCCGCATAAGGCAGGGAGTTTGCCGGTCACCTCTTCGATATATCGCAGTTCCTTCTGTACGGTGGTTTGTGTATGCTGCCCGGTAATCATCCCCTTGCCGGACAGTTCGCTTAAATAACGAAGAACGGCCTTTACCTCATTACTCGCTTTATCATTGCAGGGTGCCGGATTAATACGTTTGTTCATTGATTGATACTCCTATCTGTGAAAACGTCCCGATTTATTAAAATGAATTAGTTAGTGGACCACAGCTTAATCCGGTCTTGGATATGCTTGGTATAGGCTTCTTCCATTTCTTTAACTCCAGCCTTATCCAGGTCTGCCATATAGGCGTCCCAAATCTTATCGAATTCCCCCGGCTTGGACATAACCGCTTCCGGAATGCGTTTCCAAGTAATATCCTTCATTTTAGCTCCTAGTATAACAGCAGGATCATCGTTAGCCAGCGGCATGGTGTAAGCTGCACCGTAAGCTCTTGGCTGGAATTCCTCTTCCTTTGGGAAAAGATCTTTCCAATGCTCCGCCTTGTAAGCCTTTAGAGTTTCCTTTTCAGGTTCGCTATAAGTTGTGGTCAACATTTCCGGATAATTACGTGTGAAATAGTTACCGGTTGAATCCTTAACTCCATCCCCGTAATGAACCATCATGTTCCAGTAAAGTCCAACACCGGATTCTTTTTGGAAACTCGCATTGTCTGTGTCCATCCGTTTCTGTACAGCCGGAATAACCACCCGTTTGCCAGCTTCAACCGTGTAATGCTTTCCTTCAATACCCCAGTTATTCAGGATTTGTCCCTCTTCTGATGCCAGAAAGTCTAGGAACTGAATCGCACGTACCGGGTCCTTACACTTGCTGGAAATCGAGATTCCGTAACCTCCGTCAAAACCGGCAGACCAGAAACTGGTATCCTTGTACTCATTACTCATCGTAACCGGATAATGACCGTAAGTCTGATCGAATTTCCCTGCAGACTTTAGCGCATTCTGTGCGTCACCATAATCCCATTCCGGATCAGCCAAGCCGAGAACACGGCCCGAAGCCACTTTAGCCTTAAACTGGTCGGTCTTTTGCACGAAGCTTTCCGGATCAAGCAGCCCGATGTCGTTCATGTGGTTCAACCAGCGAAAATATTCTTTCTCTTCCGGACGGCGGAAATGATAAGTTGCCTGATGCGTTTCTTGATCAATGTAATATTCGCCGTCATCCGGTCCTCCGGTTGTCTGGAATCCCGAGTTGGTGACCTGGTACATATGCCAGTCGTCCCCATTCAGCGAAAGCCCGATATTTTTGTTGCCGTTTTCGTCCTTCGGATGCTTGGTGATATAATCCTGGATAACTTTTTCGAAATCCTTTACCGTACGTATTTCAGGATATCCAGCCTCCTTGACGACACGGTGTTGGAGTTCAAAGCCCCCGTCGGCTTTAATTTTCTTCTCATCAACGGAGGACCAGGTTGGAATAGCATAAATCGCTTGATCGTCCAAATTGTACTTTGTGCGGACAATCTTGTCTCCCAGCATTTTTTTGATGTTAGGAGCATGCTCCTCAATCAAATCTGTAAGATCGAGAATAGCACCAGCGTCGACAAGTTTGCCGACATCCGCCTTTGCCGCTATCAAATCAGGATAGTTGCCTGTCGCGGCAATCAGTGAAATCTTTTGTACCGGGTCACCGACGGCAAACTCGGCATCCAGGGTTACACCGGTTTTTTCAGTAATAATCTTACCGACTTCATCCTTCATGTTATTCCAGTTCGTGCTGGAGTCCTCCGAAAAATAAGTGAGCGTAATCGGCTTCGAATTTGTCCCGGACGTAGACCCTCCTTCTGCATTGTTTCCCTCTCCGGCAGCCGAATTGTTATTTCCACTACAACCTCCAAGTGTCGACGCTAAAGTCAGCGCCAGTATGGAAGACATGACCATCCGTTTTTTTCCCATCTTCATGAAGCTCCCCCCAAAATAATGAATTAGTTAATAATTTGGATCGTTTTAACTCTTTACTGCGCCGAGCGTCATCCCTTTGACAAAGTATTTTTGCAAAAAAGGATAAACGATAAGAATCGGCACCGTAACAATAATAGTGATTGCCATTTTAACGGATTCCGGCGAAATTTGTGACATGCGCTCAGCCATATTAGCGGCATCTTGAGAATTGTTTGCACTTGTTGTAGTACTTTGCAAAATTTTCATTAACTCATATTGCAGAGTTGTCAAAGCTTCGTTAGACCCGTTAAAAAGATAAGTATCGAACCACGAATTCCATTGCCCCACCGCCAAGAACAGAGCCACAGTAGCTAATGCGGGTTTGCAAAGAGGAAGAATAACGCGCCAGTATATAGTGAAATCATTGGCGCCGTCCAGCTTAGCTGATTCTTGCAGCGCATAAGGCAGACCGTCTATAAAGGAACGGATAACGAAGACATTAAATGCACTTACAAGACCTGGCAGAATGTAGACAGCAAACGTATCAATCAAGTGCAGATCCCTCATCAGGATAAAACCCGGAATCAAGCCCCCGGTGACATACATAGTGACAGCAAGAAAAATCGAAATAAATCTTCTCGCCTGAAAATCACTCCTCGCAAGCGTGTAAGCCAGCATAGAACCGCTGATCAAGCCTGCTATGGTACCAATGACGGTCCGCAGTAAGGAAATTTTGAACCCGGTAATCAGGCTTCCATAAGTGAAAATCAGGCTATAGTTATCCAACGTGAATTGCCTTGGCCAGATGGTGATTCCTCCTCTAACGGTATCTACTGAATCGTTAAAGGATATGGCCAGTACGTTTAAGAATGGATAGATCGTCAGAATGGTTACGACAATCATTGAAAGATAAACGATTACTTCAAGAATCCGATCTTGTGGCGCTTTCGCCTGAAGGCTCTGTTTTACCCGGCCGACCGGCGCATTGCTATTAACAACCCCCATGTCACCCTTCCTCCTTACATAATACTTTCATTTGTAAAGCGCTTAAAAATTCCGTTAGCCGCAAACAATAGGATTAGGCTTATCAACGAATTGAAGATATTGATAGCCGTTCCGAAGGAGTATCGTCCCATAGCCAGACCATAATTAAGCGCATACAAATCAAGCACTTCAGAGTAATCAATGACCAGGTGATTCCCTAGCAGAAATTGTTTCTCAAAGCCTGTGCCTAGCAGATGACCAATGGACATAATCAAAAGGACGATCATTGTCGGCCGGATACCCGGCAACGTAATATGCCATATTTGTCTCAATCGGCTCGCGCCGTCCACCCGTGCAGCTTCATACAATTCAGGCCCAATACCGGATATAGCAGCCAAGTAAATAATGGCGTTCCAGCCTGTTTCCTTCCAAATATCCGCACCGGTTACAATCCCCCAAAATAAGTGACCTTTTGCCATAAACTGAATCGGCTGGTCAATGAGGTTCAGGCCAAGGAGGATATCATTCACTACTCCGCCGTCCGTCGAGAGCATTTTTGCGACGATCCCTGCAGCAACCACCCAGGAAACAAAGTGTGGAAGATAAGATACGGTCTGGACAAACCGTTTCAAAGCCTGAACACGGACCTCATTTAGGAGCAGAGCAAAGACGACCGGTACGATGAAACCGGCGATCAATCCCATAAAACTCATAGCCAGCGTGTTACGCAGCACTTGGTAGAAGTGGTCATCCCTGAACAAGGTGCGGAAATGCTCCAAGCCCACCCATTTCTGTTCAAAAAAACTTAATCCAGGTTTATATTTCTGGAAGGCCATGGTCCAGCCCCATAAGGGTAAATACTGGAACACAAAGACCCAAAGAACGAAGGGTATAGACATGTAGTACAGATACTTCTGATTTTTAAACTCCTTCCAGGCACTCTTTTTTCTCTTTTTGTATGCGTTTTCCGCATTTACTGTTATCGTTTTCATAGTTCCTCCCCTCTCTTGAATCCATAATAAATCAGAAGGGAGGCATGGCCCATACTAAGAATTTCGGGGAAAATCATCCACTAATTATGGATTTTTATAATCCGACGGAGAACGGCCCTCGTATTTTTTGAATTTGCTGTGAAAGTAATTAACATTCGTGTAACCGACATGTTCGGCCACTTCGTATACCTTCATTCCTTGGCCCAGCAGCTCTTTTGCTTTTTGGATGCGGACCTTGTCCAGATAAGTGTTAAAGTACTCCCCGGTTACGTTCCTGAACAGCTGTCCTAAATAAGGGGTGCTATAGTTTAGCAGTCCGGCAAGCGATGACAGCCTTATGTCTTCTCCATAATGTCTCTGAATGAAGTCGAGCATTTTCTTAATTTCCTGATCCTTGCCTTTAGGCTCGAAGTCCTCTGCAAACTCTGACAAGAAACAGTGGATCTCTTCCAAGAGATCCTGCAGATGATCATGCTGGTATATCCCGTTTAAAAATCGTGAGACTGTCTCTGTTTCCTTTAGTTCGATCCGGGAGGCAGCGGCCAGTTTATGAATGATCGCGTTGGAAAGAAAAAAGAAGGATTGTTTAACAGACTTCTCATCTTGTCCCTGCTTGAGAAAAAATGCTGCAGCCTCGTTTAACAGCTGCAGTACCATTGTCTTGTTTCCTGCATCCAGGCAATAATACAAGCGGAATATTAAATCCTCTATCCTCTCTTCATAGTTGTCATCGGGCAGCCGAGACAATACCGGCGAAGACAAATAAGAAATATCCGGCTCCAGAAGACTATCCTTAGTGCTGAAAAAAGCTTGTTTTACCGCTTCCTGGGCTTTTAAATAAGAGCTGCTAATATGTTCCGGTTCGGTAACAGCCCCCCCGGTTGCAGCAGCGAATCGGGTATCGCCTGCGATGCTCCGAATCTCACCGTACAGATTATCGCGCCGTTGTCTTCCGTGCAGCGGCACGTTGAGCAGTAGAATGACATAGGGGGAGATAACGGTCACAATCCCCCTACTCCGTCCCTCTATCCCTTGTTTCAGTCCAACCGAAAGCCGGTTTAATTCTTCAGAACGCTCCGCATCGGAAACCCGCGGATAGATGACCGCTACTTCGTAACTGCCCCACAACAAATCCGCTTGTTTTGTCTTACTTCTCAGCTTTGCCGGATCTCCCGTCTTCTCCTGAGGAACGAGTAGACTCTGCAGATACAAATCCCGGTTCACAACCTCTGTCTGACGCCCTTCGTTCGAAAGGGATTCCTTTTCGATCTGCTCGCGAACCAGTTTCAAGCTAGCCGACATTTCGCTGATGTTTACTGGTTTAAGGAGATAACCAGCGACCCCATACTTGATCGCTTGTTTGGCGTACTCGAAATCGGCATATCCGCTGAGAATAATAACATGCAAATGTTTACCGGCCGTTCTCAAGTGCTGAATCAATTGTAAGCCGTCCATAACGGGCATACGGATATCTGCAAGTACGACCTCAGGGCTTTCTTCCTCGATGATTTTCAATGCTTCTTTACCATTGCCTGCTGTAGCTATAACTGTAAAACCGAGACTCTCCCACGGAATTAGCGTTCGAAGTCCTTGCCGAAGCTTCGGTTCATCGTCCACGATCACTACCTTAATCATTGGATGCACCTCCAGGAATGAAAAACGTGATGTAAGTACCTTTCCCGGGCTCGCTTTCGATACACAAGGCACTGGATGCCCCGTACAGCATGACGAGCCGATCGTTTACATTTCTAATACCGATCCGCTTGCTCTCCTGTTCATGTACGGATACGGCAAGTTCCGCCCGAATACTAGCGAGACGTTCTGCCGGGAAGCCTGCGCCGTTGTCCCATACCTTAACTCGAACTCCCTTCGGGATTCTCTTCACTTCAACTTTAATGACAGCTCCTTCTTCGCGGTTATCAAGACCATGAACGATGGAATTTTCCACTAAAGGCTGAATAATCAACGGAGGGATGGGCATCTCCTCCAAATCAGGATCAACCGTCAAGTTATATTTCAACCGGTCTTCATAGCGGAACTTTTGCATACCCAGATAACAGCGCACACGCTCAAGTTCTTCCCGAAGCGGAATGTTGCCGTTACCAGCCTCCAGACTGCTGCGCAATAGCGTGCTCAGAAGCCACACGGCCTCTGCAATATCATCCTGCTTGCGAATGTGAGCCTCCATTCGTATGGATTCTAAAGAGTTGAAGAGAAAATGCGGATTAATCTGGCTTGCCAGCATTTTGAACTTAATTTCGTTTTGTCTTTGCTCTACAAGATTTTTCTGATGATTCGTTTCTTGGACTTCTTGGACCAGATCATGCACGCTTCTAACGAGCGCATTAAATTGCTTGGACAACAAGCCAACTTCATCTTTACCGTCAATATGGAGATACGTTTCCCAAGATCCCAGTCCCACTTTGGACATATGTTTGCTTAGGCGAAGCAGCCTTCCGGATAATAGCGAAGCCGAAGCATAGATTAGTAATACTGCAAACACCAGGCTGACCGTTATCACAACTACGCCGAGCCGGATCACTTGATTGGCATCACGGGTAATCTCGGAAACGGAAAAAACAGAAATGATCCGAAGTCCATTCCAGCTATTCTCCGGATTGAGATTTGCGATAACCACTTTGGAAGCTTTGCCGCCCACAACCGTGTTATAACTTCCTTCCTGACGCGAAAGAATCTTTTCTTCCCCATCAATTTCTGACAGGTTCTTCCCGAAAAACTCCGCTTCGTTGGATCCGACGACCCGATTCCGGTTATCCACGATAAGCGTAGTGAACGACTCCTGGTCCAGAATCGAACTTAATTGCTGTTTATCTACATTAATGACCAGAACACCTTTTTGCTCTATTGAATCCACAGGGAATGAACGTATGAGACTAAGCTGCTCGGTATCGTTACGTTCATCCTTGATTAGGTTCCAACCGGCAAGTCCTTTCTGGTCTATGGCCTCCTTGTACCAAGCTTCAGCTGTAATGGTAGTGTCCGGCTGGATAAATTCCCAGTTGTTGAGTGCTTCCGGATTAACGACATATACGCGAATGCCCGATATCTCCTTGTACAATTGGATGTAGTCGCGAATATCCGTATATTCCCGGTATGCCTGAATAACCTCTGTGTAACTTTCATATTTTTTGGCGGCCACCCTCTTCATCCGGTTATCAATGGTTAACCGGTAGGAAATGTCCAGCGGTACCTTAATCAGCTCTTCCGTACGTTTTCTGACGCGCTCCACATTGTCAGATACCTGCGAAGAGGCGTCATTAATGACAATCTCCCGAAGCTTCCCGGTCAAAAACAAGCTGGATAACACTAACGGAAGAACAGCTGCTGAAATGAATGTAAGCGCCAGTTTCTTCTTCATTTTCATGTCATTCATCATTCGGATAAAATTCATAGAATCATCCTCCCGGGCCAATACGGCCACTGCACGCAAAATGCCCCTTTTCACACAAAAAGGGGCAGAGATTTATTTGATGTATTGTTACTCTTTCGGATAGTGAAAGCGCCTTTACATCAAGCTTTGTCAGGACTTACAGCTCGGACACGGAACCATCCGCTTTCATGATCCTTTTGTTCATAGGGAAGGGACAGTCCCAACTGCATTAACCTATCTCCCCCAAGGATAGACTGTTCTCCGCTGTATCCCGGCTGAATCTCGTATGCAAGTTCAGGATGAAGTCCGGCTAGACGCAAAAATCTCTGGGGCGCGTTTGGCACGGCCATCACTTGAAAATAGTAGACCAGCGCCTCCTCTTTATTCTCGGAAACAAACATCCAAGCAGACTCATTTCCTTCGAAAGGGCTCTTCAAACGGTACAAATCACCCCTCTGTACTAATCCGCGAATCTCCTTGTAGGTTACGATTTGGCGTTTGACCGTCTCTTTGTCCTCTTCAGAGAATTTCGTAAGATCAAGCTCATAACCAAAGTTTCCAGACATCGCGACATCGCCCCGGAAATCAAGGGGTGTCACCCTGCCAACTTGATGGTTCGGCACGGCCGACACATGTGCTCCGATTGCGCTTACGGGGTAAACCAGGCTGGTGCCGTATTGAATCTTCAGCCGTTCCACGGCGTCAGTATTATCACTGGTCCAGGTTTGCGGCATGTAATAAAGCATGCCTGGATCAAACCGGCCGCCTCCGCTGGAGCAACTCTCGAAAAGAATATGCGGGAATGCGGTAGTAATGCGCTCTAACAGCTCGTACAATCCCAGAACATAACGATGGGCAGTCTCGGATTGACGTTCCGGCGGCAGATCAGCCGAACCTATTTCTGTTAAGCAGCGGTTCATATCCCACTTCACATAAGAGACCGGCACACTGGAAAAAATAGCGGACAGCGAGTCATAGATATAATCGCGCACTTCTTTGCGGGTATAATCCAGCACTAGCTGCCATCTTGCTTCACTGCGTCTCCGCCCCGGAACATGAAGGCACCAGTCTGGATGCTCCCGGTACAGCACACTGTCCGGCGAGATCATCTCAGGCTCAACCCAGAGCCCGAATTTTAGGCCAAGCTTATTGATGCGTTCCGCAACCTCCTGAAGACCACCTGGGAGCTTCCGGCGATCCTCGTACCAATCACCAAGCGACGAATTGTCAGAATCCCTTTTCCCGAACCAGCCGTCATCCAAAACAAACAGCTCGATCCCCAGCTTGGCTCCCTCTTCCGCTATCGATACCAGCTTATCGCTATTAAAGTCAAAGTAGGTAGCTTCCCAGTTGTTGACTAGAACAGGACGTTCTTCGTCGCGATATTCCCCCCGGCAAAGCCTGGTCCGATACAAACGGTGATACGTGCGGGACATGTCTCCCAGTCCTTGCCCAGAGTAAACCATAACTGTTTCCGGGGTCTGGAAGCACTCCCCTGGACTGAGCAACCACGCAAAATCAAAGGAATTTATCCCGATGCTAAACCGCGTAGAGCCAAACGAGTCCACTTCCGCATCTGCTTCAAAGCCACCGCTATAGACAAGGCTAAAACCGAAAGCCTCACCGTGATGCTCCGTCGTTTCCGGAGTGACCAACGCGGCAAAGGGGTTGAATTGATGGCCGCTCATGCCTCTTTTACTGTCGATGCGGGTCTCCCCTTGATGAAGCGCTTTGCGGGTAATATTACCTTCCCGGGCCCAGGCACCTGAAAGATACGTTATCTCAAAATCGCGTTTGCCCGGAAAATCGACACTGGCACTCAGGGCACGCCGAAGCCGCAACTTTGTGTCCCCCTCATTACTCAGCCGGGCCGAGCGAATGATGACGTCACGATCTGCGAAGATGCTATAACTAAGCACAACTTTAAGCCCTGAATAAGTATCAGTTAAGTCCAGTTCCAGCGTATCTGCTTCCGTTTCTTCCTCGGTATAAACGGCCGGTAGCCCGGCTAGGGCAGGCTTTCCCTTAGTCATCCGGTAACCTTCATATTTCAGCTCAGTGATGCGTGTTCCATCCTCAAGTTCAACCTGGTACGCCGGATTCCGGAAGTCCCCGCTCCCATATTGCGGGTATTCTTGCGGCAACCGGTCTATTCCAGCCTTCTTCGGGGTAGCAATTAGCAGATCGGACATGGGTTCCCGGTGTTTCAGTCTGCTCCCCCAATATACATGTACAGGGTGACCATCTACTATCTGTAAAATGTAGCTCATGCCGGACGACTGCAGATGAAATAGCCCTGCTTGCTCTTGTACGATTATGCCCATAACAAAATATCCCTTCCTTCCAGTAAATACTGTCTACATGGTTTAATACTTGATAAGTCCATGCATTAGAACAGGCAGTTCTATAGAAATAATATATTAAACTCAGATATAGAGTACATGGCATGGTACTCACTAAATATGTTATGATACTAGATATTTTATATTAAGGAGATTTATTATGATTGAGTATCTGCCACGTAGTAAACAGCATACAGAATTACAACTCAACCAATTCGGCATTGAGGATTGTATACCGGGTCATTTTTTTGGGCCAGCTGTGAGGAGTCACTATTTACTCCATTATGTTTTGAGCGGGGAAGGATTCTTTGAAGTGGGTGGAATTAAATACCGGTTGCGGAAGGGACAGGGGTTTTTAATTTTTCCCGATGTATTCACTTATTATCAAGCTGATACAGCAAATCCTTGGTCCTATTGCTGGGTTGGGTTTAACGGGACATCGGCGGAACTGCTCCTCAAGCAAGCAGGGCTGACAAAGGATTCCCCTATCTTCCGCTACGACAGAGATGATATGATTTACCAGTACTTGCAGTTGATGAACGAGTCGCGGGGATTCCGTAAAGCCCGGGAAACCAGACTGACGGGGCTGCTTTATTTATTGTTATCGCTGCTCGTGGAGTTCAGTCCGGCTACATCCCCTGAATTAAAAGAAACCCGTGCCGAGATTTACGTTGAAAAGGTAAAGGATTTTATCGAGATGAATTATCCTGAAAAAATAACCATTTCGGACATTGCCCAATTTATCGGACTCAATAGAAGCTATTTATGCTCGCTATTCAATCAGCGGATGCATATAAGCATCCAGGATTATTTGATTCGCTATAGAATCAATAGAGCATGTGAGATCATGGGAAACGCGGAACTTTCAATCGCTGACATTTCCCGGTCCGTAGGCTATAGCGATGCTTTGCTATTCTCAAAAATGTTCAAAAAGCTAAAGGGCTCCTCTCCTAAACATTACCGGGCGGAAGTTCTTGCCCTATCCCAGGACGATTCCCCAAAGCAAATTCAGCAAATTGAAGAGGAACATCTTTTTTATAGCGGATTCACACCATGAGAAATAGAAGAAATAGATATGCCGAAGCCAGTAAACTATTCTGTAAAGTTATATAATGTGATTAATTGTAAATTAGGACGGTGTATATTAATGAAAAAGGATCGTTGGGGAATATTTATATGTATAGTAATCATCTTAGAAATTATTGATGTGTTTTATAGTTTAATATTTAAACAATCTATAGAATGGTTTTCTTTAATTATCTTAACTCTCCTTTTATTTTTTATTTTTACTTCTTATAAAACTGGAAAGTGAAAAGTTCTAATCTTTAAGAAGCAAGCGAACCGGCATCAAATTCACTGTTTCCTTATTTGGCTTGGATTATTTTCGTTATGGATAAGTGCGGGTTACAAGCAAACATGCGATAAATAGATTTGCGTAAATAAGCCATGACCGTTAAAGCGGTATCCGTACAAGCGAAGTCTATGATTAGAATATGGCTCATTGAATCACCACTATCTTTTAGATTGTGAATTTATGTTCAAACTTAATACGAACCACAGTATAGCATAAATTATTATTTGATCGAAACATTCATTCCTTATCGTTTCCTTATAATCGCTTGGTATTCTGACAGCAGATCAACAAACAAGACGATTTTATTGATTCGAGGAGGAATACATATGATTACGAAAGCTAGAACGTTAAAGTGTTTAATGGTAGTTGGGATTAGCATTTCCTTAATGCATAATGCGGTTTCTGCCTCGGCAGCGAGCCAATCCCATTTCATATCGAGCCAGACAGATGACTTGCTCCCGCTCAGGCAAGTAGTAGAGAAGCTGGGCATGAAGATGCAGTGGGATAAGGCAACGCGTACGGTCAAGGTTATTAACTGGGCTGGTGGGCTGCAGATTCAACAACAGGCTAACAAATTGGTTGCCAAGCTGAATGGTGAGCCTGTTCAGAACGCTGGCAAGATTGAAATGAAGCAGGGGAAGACGTATATGTCGGAGCAGCTTTTCAATACCATTATGAAGTCGAAGCTGGATTGGGTACCAGAGATGAAAAATTTCCATTTGAGCCAAAGTGATTTAACAATGAGAACTGCAGCTTTTCTGACTAATATGCAACGGGGACAACTGATAGAGGCCCTAGCGTATGCTGATCAGAAGCTCGTTCAGACTTCCATCCCGACTCCTGTTACCATGATGCTTAACCAGCTTGTTGGGGCATCCATCATAGAAATAAATAGGACGAATAATGCTGTGCATCAGGTGGTAACAGCAATTTTAGAGCTGCAGGGCAGCAAGTTTGATGTGGAGATACGCTATAATAACCAGGGATTGATAGATGATATTTATGTCAATATGCATGTTCCAAACAGTTATAAGCTACCAGACTATGCAGATCCCTCTTCTTACACAGAGAAGGCAGTCGTTATTAACGAAGGAAAATATACTGTACCAGGCACTTTGACGATGCCGCAAGGCAAGGGACCTTATCCGGCGGTTGTATTGATTCAAGGCGATGGAGAGTCGGATCAGGATAACACATTTATGGCGGTTAAACCTTTCAAAGATATGGCTGCTGGTCTTGCAAGTCGTGGTATAGCAGTAATAAGAGCTGAGAAGATTACTCGTGAGCATTACGCACAATCCTATTCCACTTATACCGTGCAAGAAGAGTTTGTAGATCCTGCGTTATCAGCGATCAACATCTTGCAGAAAACTGAAGGTATCGATTCGAGTCGAATCTATTTAGCAGGCCACAGCCGTGGTGGGTTGATGGTACCACAGATTGTTGCACAGGCAGAGCCAAACTCTATTGCCGGTGCTTTCATTCTGTCATCACCGAACCCTCAGTTGACGGAAATTGATACTTACTTTGAAGCGAGTGCCGAAGACCAGGTAGAAGCGGATACACTGGCGATCTATCGAGAACAGTTAGGCCTAGTGCTTCAACCAGACTTTGATCCGCATCATGCTGCGGCGTTTCAGTTGACACCAAATGCATACTGGTGGAACAGTTTGAAGAGCTATGTGCCAGGACAGGTGCTGATCAAGCATCCTATTCCGCTTCTTATCCTGCAGGGGGGCAGAGATGCACAGGTTACCTCAACTGAACTGGAACTATGGAAGGAGACGTTGTCAGGTCTTTCAGATACAAGCTATAAGCTCTACCCTGAATTGAATCATGCCTATATCGAAAGTGGCAAGGGTGATCCGATGTATGAATTCCTTGTTCCTGGCAATGTGCCAACATATGTGATTGATGATCTGGAGAGCTGGATCAAGAGTCATTAGGTCAGTAACTGGACAGTGAAAAGTTGTTCTATGAGAACTATTCACTGTCCAGTTACAAAGTAAAGATAAAAGAATTGATTAAATATCACTGCCCAGTGATACTCTTATGAGATGGTAAATTCCGAGATACAAGTGTCGTTATACTTAGAGCCTAGGTTGACTTCTAATATGGTGAACGTAATGCTGGTTGTTGCTTTAACTTTTGGCAGATCCCATACGGATTCCTTCGTGAAATCAACAATGACAGAGGTTCCATCGGAGAAGGTTATTTTTGCTTTACGCACACTGTTGTTCTCCAGATAAGCGGAGACGGATTTACCATACCCCGGAAAAACCTTCAAGCTGCTAACCTCAGTTTTTTGGGGGAAGCTAATCGTAAAGCTTTGTCCTATTCCACTCCCTTTAACCCCTTCGCACCAGCATGTGGCTGTATCCCCATCGATTACTTGATTTGCATTATAAGAGCCGGCCTTCGATTTAGGTAATGTGGATGATGCTGTGATTTTGGAAACCTTAACTTTGTTAGCAAAATGAGAGGATTGCGACCATAAATCCTTGATTTCTGTTGCCTTATAGGTGTGCAAATTCACTTTATATTCGGTTAAGAGAATCCCTCTTACATACACTTCGACATAAGCAATCCAATTTTTATTGCTTTCATTGTCTGCAGCAGGGTAAATGAATTTCACCAGATTGGATTCTTTGCATTTGCAGTATTGGGATACAACAGCTAAGGCATCCCCTGGCTTTGGAACCCGGTTCGCATAAGGATCACGAATGAAGGTCTGCGGCTGAGCAAAAATTTTGTCTATATCCGAAGGAAGTGCTCCCATTTTAAGCACAATAGTGCCAGGTTTGAAATCAATGATGCCCTCTCCTTGCGCAGTCCTTGGATTTTCATGCTGGGTATAGTCCTGGTATTCGTAGGTGAATTTTACGGGTTTCTGTTCATTAACAGCAATAGGTGCCGTTGATTGAAAGGTATAGTTCTCTTCGTCCCAGACTGAATACTCTAAAGATGCTTTGCCCGTATTCTTATCAAATGTAAGATTTATCGTACCGTCGAGATCTTCGACCTCAACCAATGCTTTGTCAACCCATTCACCTCCGTAAGACGAACTCAGTGAACTGGAAGCAGGAGACGCCGCATACAAACTATAGGTAAAAATAGAGTTAACAGCCATAAAGATAAACAAGACATTGATCATTAGTTTTCGAATTGCCATCGCATCCTCGCTTCTTTTCTTATAAATTCTATTGATGAACAAATACTCATTTAATATAGTAGTACATAAAATATAAAAAGTTTGTCGAATGTTAGCGATTTTTAACCCTTCGCCTCAAAAAAAGTCACCAGAAGAAAGATCGGATCCGGAATCACCCGCGACAAGGGAAATGTACTTTTGTTATCTTTTGTTTACATATTGACCAAACTTTAGCCACATGTGCCCGATATAGTGGAAAACAATAACAATCAAAGGGCAAGTATACTTTGCTCCTAAGAGGAGGAATATCCTATTGTCAACCATATCTCGGTCACAAAATGATTCCGGCCATGTGAAGAATGGACAAGGTAATATGCGGGGAACGGGGCGTCTGATACTATCGGATGGACGAAGGCTTAAATGCATTCTCAACACTAACTGTGTTGGAGATGTTGTACCTTTCCTCATTAATAAAAGCGCATTAATTTATCTGAAAGGAAGGTTAAGAAATGAATACAAACATTATAGAACGTGAGTTTTGCTGCACAAGAGACGGGGGAACAACTATGCAGCGTATTGTTTTGATTTCTGCGGTGGCTGTACGCATGGGGAAGGTAGAAGTGACGGAGAAACAACCGATATGACGGTGCAGACTGAATGCGAGGACCTTAAAGCCGTCATGGATTATGTCAAAAGTTTATCCTATGTAGATGCAAGTAAAGTATCGCTTATGGGCTTTAGCCAAGGCGGATTTATTTCGGCGCTCACAGTAGCGCAACGCGCAAATGAAGTCGAAGCGTTAATTCTCCTTTACCCGGCACTCTGCATACCAGATGATGTTCAGGATCATGTGGACAATCAATTAGTCAAAATCCGGGCAGCTTACACATTAAAGGGAACTGATTATTAGGGTGAGAAGTGCCTGTTACATATCGTTAACCAGAGCGTGAACGGGGAATGGTAGCCTACTGTAAATACAGACAGCAAGGCACTCGCTTTGGGGTTTTAATTTCAATAGTTCTCGAAGGAAGCGGTCAGAAGGAAACAACTGAACTATAGACGAATCAGAGTTTCCCTCTCCTTTCAGTTATGAAATATTGCTAGACCGGCTTGCCGCTGGGGCAGCAGATGATTGAAATCCGCTAAATAACCGGTCGAAGCGCCGCATCATTGTCTCAAGCGGACTAATTGAGAAGCGCACAAGCAGCCCACCTGCAATGAGTGTTATCAGTACGACACTTACGACACCAAATGTATAGTCCATACCACTAATTATGAGCACCCAGGCAAGAACAAACTGAGCAGCATATAGAGTTAACGCTACTTGTCCAACTGCGGCAAAAGGTGTAAGTATAGCAGCCCCCTTCTTCGCTATAAGACATGTCAGTCCCAGCACTAGAAGAGAAGTACCCAGCCCAATCAGGAGTTGAAATGTTGACCCGCTCTGCGGACCTGAGGTCAGAAGCATTTGCCACAGGGGCGGTGCTACATTGTGTGGCCAGATTGCATATGGATCTGGCTGAGTAGTGGCGATATTCGTATAATCTAGAAGCCATTTCTCAAAAGAATGGGCCAGCCCAGGAAGCACCCGGTTGGAAAACAGCTTAGAGATGACAAGTAGAATTATGCCGCTGATGATAAGCCACGTTGCATTACGTAGACTATGAAGGTTAAGTCGCCCGATCACCATGCCAGCAACGAAAACCGGAGCGACCCCAAGCGCAGATAATGGACCGCCAGCTATGTCTCCTAGGAAGTAGGCTTCTGACAACACACTGCCACCTAGAATCATCAGTGGAGGTCCAGCCACAAGCAGTACTAATGATATTGTAAAAAGTGTACGCCTAGAGCAACGAACCAACACTAAAGCCAATACGAATAATGTAGCATAGGCAGGTAAAATAACCCCAAAAGGACCATTTAACATAATAAGAAGATAACCAATAAGATCAATGAATATTGCCCGTGCCAGCATCTGTGCCCTGAATGCAGCCATCTCCACTCCTTTTTCAATCATGCGCTGTGTCATGATCGAGTAGGAGATGCCGGAACAAAGTATGAATAATATCATTGTGTTCCCTGAGACAATAGAAGCAATAACATCGTTTGAAGTAAAGTGCTGCAAAAACATTCCTATTACCGCTAGCCCTCGTGCTGCGTCCAGTGCAATTAGACGCCGTGTACCCTGCGAATTTATACGGCTTGACAACTAAATTCCCCCTCAAAAATATGTTCGTGCCCCGGTCAACTTATCGACAGCTTCTCTGGCATACGATCGGTGAATATGGCCAGCGATTCATTAGAACTAGGAACCAGCAGCTGCAGATTGCCCGGTTTCTGCACTGAATATTGAATTCGCCAGCAAACGGTATTGATGCTGTGAATGGCCGTTATTTGTCAAGTCGTTAGCGAATACCGTCAGATTTTTATTATTTTCTTTGTACGTAAAAGCCATGATCTGACCCTTGGCGGCAGCGTGTTTCGGCCACCAGCCTGCTTTGTAAAAATTCTCTTTGTCGCTTATTTTAGCAAGTACTTCTGCCGTTTTCGGCACAGCTGTAATATATGAACCACTGACAGTATAAAAATCCTCCTGTTCTTTGTAAGGTGCAGTAATAACGTTGTCTTGACTAACGTCTGCCAGGAATACCCCTTCATAACGCTCCCAGTCAGGTCCGGCAAAGGCGAACCCGGGAATCCAGTCCTGGATATTCTTCATCCCCATATTTCCATATGCGATATAAGGTTTTCCGTTCCTTACCAGCTCAGCAGAATCAAACGTATTTACGAGGATGTCAGCCTTCTTCTGGTCTGCTGTCACATCAAAGCCCAAATCTTCCAATACAAACTCAGGTTCACCCAGAGCGGCTACAGTCAGGCGTTTAAGGTGTTGTCCAACTGGCTTACTTTCCCCAAATGTATCCACGTCAAGAACATATTTGGAAGCTAATGGTTCTAGGTCCTGATAGGAAACGACAAAATCTCCTGCTTCGTGCCCCTCTTCACTTGCTGTAAGCATCGTCACTGCTTTGCCTGATGAGAGCAGATCGTTGACCGCTCTGATCGCATCATTATTCGTGTTGCGAATGAGGACGTACGCAATGTTGTTTGGCATTGTCGTCCCCGGTACCGGGACGGATGTTACCGGCATCGTTTTGCTTGCAAATACGCGTGGCTCCCGGATCACATAACGATCGAACCCGCGCAGATCAGGGAAATTCTGAACAATCTCTCCGGCAACCGATTTATAGTCCGATACATCAATTCCATCATACAAGACGAGATTTGCCATGCCTCGCATCGACTGATGCATATTCACAACAAATGATCCTGCAGGGTATGTCGTACCGTCAACGGTTACTGTTTCTGTTGAATGCTCAACCTGAACCCCGTTTCGCAGGAAATATTCAACCATACGATAAACTTCAAGCGCATTTTTCTGTACGCTTTTATCAACTGGCAGTACGTAATACTCCGGAAAGAAATTTGCATTCCCTTGACGCGGGCGGCCGATTTCTTTATTTTTGGCATTGACCAAATACTTATCTACTGCACGATTATCAATATTATCCACACCGCGTTCATAGACTTTGAGTTGATTCAGGAACAATTTTTTCTGATTATTCATGACATAGGATGTTGCTGCTGCCACGCTATAGTATAGTGCTTTCGTAGACTCTTCGTTATTCTCCGGAATTTCCAGCGTGTGTCCGAGCGCCCCATGATGCATGGCAAATACGGCGGTATACGCCGGAGAAGCGTCATCCCATCCCAAAGCCGTACCTTTTGAAACATACTTCGAATCTTTCACAGATTTCCGGTGTTCCTCGTAGGGAATATGATAATAATCATACTTGGTGTTGGCGATGCCGGCTTCGCCCATGGCTTTTGCTTGCTCCACCATACTGTCAATGAGCAGGTCGTATTCGATGTTAGGATCATGCGGCGGCGTAGCCGGTTCAATCAGGAAGCCTCTATCAAACCCATGCAAATCAAGAAAAGAAAGCGGGGACCATTTCGCAATTTGTTCTGTTACGCTGCGCGTCTCCGGTTGCGTCTGATAAGAGTTGTCCCGGTTCAAATCAAAATAATTGGCATTGCCCCGTTCCGTATGAACGCGGCCATCCGGATTATCCGTATAAACCAGCAGGAAGAACACATGCTTTAACGCATCATCTACATTGAAGTTGACCTTGCTTGCTTTGCCATCGGACAGCGTGGTGTTATACGTAATCCGATCGTCCAATGCCATAGACTTAAAATAATTAAAAATGGCATCGACACCCGGCGATTCATTCGGATGAATATTATTCAGCCAGATGGGCACGGCATAGTCGCTGAATACACCTGATTTAATATCGGCTTGCAGCTGCTTGGGATTATTCAACATGGCAGCATGAGTTACATTCTGATATTTGTCGACCGCTGCTTTGTCCTTAGCGACGATCGTGAAGTAAATATCCCTTCCTTCGACCGACTTTCCAATGGATTCGGTATGAATGTACCGTTTGTTTTTGATTGCGGCTTGCTTTGTAACAGCATCAATCTGCGGCTTCAACTCCTCGTAAGTCAGGAAGCTGTCATATGGCGTTAATTTCACCGGAGCCTGGGCAATAACATGTCCGTTAGCTTTTGCCGCCAGATCATAGGTTCCCATCAGTGAAGCGAATAACGGCTGCTGCAGGCGGGGTTCAGCCAGATTGTCCGTACTGTAAGGCAGGTCAAAGGTAATGCTGGCCGTGAGTACCACTCCTTTCGTCTTTACATTGTTAACTGTGATAAAAGACGGACCGGTGTAATTACGTTTTTCAAACGCAAATTTCTTCCATTCGGATAACGGTTTGCCTCCATAGGTCCAGCTGATCCTTTTTGAATCTACACCTTTCGGCAGATTAAAACGGACTTGGATTGTTTTCTTTTCCGTCATGGATGCCACATTGGTATTCATTTTTAAGATTTGGACAGGTTTAACTTCACTCAAAAACTTTTCACCGTGAGCCGTCGTGCCGGTCAGCAGCGACAGTGAAATTAATATCGCCAGTGTGCCTTTATTTAATAGCTTCTTCAACATTCTGTTTCCCCTCTTCTGACTGTTCCGATGCATCGTTTTCAATGATATTCCGGACATATTCTTTCAATTCATTGCTGCTTGAGACGCCCAGAACCGCCGCTCTTCCAACATAGGTTTCTTTAACCAGGTTCATTGGAGGAATTTGCTCACTTGCCTCCATTTTGCTTCGGTATCCCACTGACGCCAGTTTCCACATATCGTTTACCGATAGGTTGGTATCAATATAAGGACTGACCTCCTCAAGTATGGAAGGCAGCTTCATGATAGAGGTAGTGCTTTTCATTTTTTCGACGATGGCATTGGTGAATTCCCGCTGGCGTTTCGTCCGGGAGTAATCGGACATAGCATCATGACGAAAACGAACATACTGCAGTGCTGTTGTCCCGTCCAGATGCTGCTGACCCTCTTTCAGGTCAATGTCATATTCATGCTTATCGGCTTTACTCTCATAGTTCATATTCTTCTCGACATAGAAATCGACTCCACCTACAGCATCCACAAGCTTAATAAAGCCCTGAAAGTCTGTGTATACGTAAAATTGAATCGGAATTCCCAGTAGATCACTTATTGCACTCATCGCCGTATTGGGTCCATATGTGATCGCCGTATTGATACGGTTCTTGCCATGCTCCGGAATTTCGGTATAGGTGTCGCGGAGAATGGAAAACACATGAATACGATCACGGACCGGGTCGAGCGTTACCACCATCATGCTGTCGGATCTGGGAATCTCCCCTTTGGAGGTTCCGCGGGCATCCACTCCCATCAATAATATATTGACGGGTTCCTTGCCAGTCCATTTCGGAGGTTCTACGATCTTCTCATCGTTTGCTTTCACCTCATAAAAAGGAGAGTTATCCGCAGTTTTACTTAATCCATCCAGCCCTTTATAAATAGAAGAGACATAATAGAACACAAACGCGATAACCCCAACGAGAAAAATGGATGCCACTATTACAATTCTTTTCTTTTTCAACTTCATGTCGAATCCTCTTTTCTTTGTATTCCTCCCTTCATCATCCTTACTGTTCTTGCAAAGCTTGCAGGAGAAGAGAAGCGTAATATCTGCTGCCATCCGGCTTAAGATGCACTCCGTCTTTATAGAAGTAATTCTTTTCCCCCTCGCTTGCTGCATACCAATCCACAACTTTGGCGTTATCGAATTCAGGAACCACATCTTTAATAGTTGAATTCACGGTATCCTGCCATCCTTTTGGAACCCTGGTAGTTACCACAAGCACCTGTTTGGCGTCGGACAGTGAAGTTAACACCTTGCGGAGTTGTTCCTTATTGAATGGACCATTCGTTCCAAGCTCTAAAATGACGTAATCGCCCAACGCCCCTTTTGCTTTTAATTCGTCAGTTACTTTCTTCGCTTGCGACATCTGTCTGCCCACCTTCCCGTCAACCGTGATTTTAGGAAGCAGTTCTTTCAGGTAGGGTTCGACTCCCACAATAACCGAATCCCCAATGACGGTAACCTCTTCTCCTTTTTGAATATCATCCTCTTCCCCGGCATTAGTTTGCTGCTGTTGCGGAGTGTTTTTTGAAATCTGCTGACTTTGTACAATCGGTTGATTGGCCACTTCTTTTTCAACTGAATCCGAGGAAGCTTCCCGATGTATCCCCAGGTATCCCAAAGCGAAAATCAGAATTACAAGACACCATACCATCCCTGTTTTTTTAAATTTCATCTGCATTTCATCCTTTCGGGCGTCTCTCGCCTCATCATGTGTTGTTAACTTTGATCACTAGCAGAATACCAATCGATGATGTTCACATTTTGAAACTCACCGGCAACCTCTTTCAAAGCCTCATTTACGGAATTCTGCCAATTCTCCGGTACCCGGGTGGTTACAAGGTAAACCTGTTTGGCGTCTTGTAAAGATTCCAGCAGCAGCCGGAGCTTAGTTTTGTTAAAAGAGCCGTTGGTCCCCAGTTCCAATATGATACGGTTCCCCAGTTTTCCTCTTGCCCGCAGTTCATTTACAACATCCTGGGCACTGGACATCTGCCTTCCCACCTCGCCGTCGATGACGATGCCAGGAAGTATTTCTTCCAAAGATGAAGCGACATTCAAAATTAATGAGTCTCCGATAGCGGTAACTCCCTCTCCTTGTTCAGGAGGTTCTCCCCCTGCATCCTTGCTACTAGAGTCTTGATGTTCATTCAAAGTGATCTTCTCGGCAATTACAGGACTAGAAATTCCAGGCTGCTTCTCGGCTGAGGCCGTTATCCAAGAAACAAACCGAAAGAAGACTAGAATCGTCAAAACTAATCCGACCATTGGTTTGAACGAAAACTTGCTCTTCACGGATTGCAGTTGAGCGCGAAATCTGCCCCTCCGAACCGGCTCTTCAATGTACTTGTAGGAGAAGACGGACAACATCAGGATGACCGAGAGCTGCAGCAAAATTCTTGTAAACCCCAGCTCTTCGTTAGCTGCATTCGTATTCATCAAAATAATCACCGGATAATGCCAAATGTAGAGACTATAGGAGCGTTTACCAATCCAGGCTAGCGGCCGGCAACCCAATATTCCGCCTAGGCGGCTGGCGGGGTGCACCAGCACTGCGATAACAGCCGCAGAAATCACAGACAAGAAAAGAAAACCGAATGGGTACAACGAGTCATCGTATTTTTTGGTTAGATAAATCAGTACAAGGATAATAAGCAAGCCTAATCCGCCTGTAATATCAAGCATTGACCGTCCGAAAGATGAGATCCTCCCGCTCAGCTTCCAGCTTGGCCAGCCGACTGCTAAGACCGCTCCAATCAGGATAGCGAATGCCCGGGTATCTGTTCCGTAATAGACCCTGCTTGGATCGGTTCCCGGTACATACAATATAGCCATGGCTATTGTAGATAAAAAGATTAAAACCAGGATATACAGCATTAACTTCCCCCGGCGCGGTGAAAGCCTTAAGCCAACGCGCAACGCAAGGGGCCAAACAATATAAAACTGTTCCTCAACGGAAAGCGACCATAGATGCCCAATCGGTGAAGCTGGACCAAAACTCTCAAAGTAGGAAACCTCATGAAATATGAGGTACCAGTTATTCATGTAGAAGATTGAAGAGAGCATATCCCCTTTTAGTGAAAGCAGCCTTGAAGGATCCGTAAACATAAGCCAGAGCCCAACCGTAATCAGCATGAATACCATGGCAGGCAACAGCCTGCGAAATCTTCTCATCCAGAAATTCCAGATAGAAAGGCTATGATTCGTTTTCCATTCCTGAAGTATTTGATCCGTAATCAGGTATCCCGATAGCACGAAAAATACTCCAACCCCCAACAAACCACCCTGTGCCCACTTCAAATTAAAATGATAAGCAATGACTGCCAGGACAGAAATAGCTCTGAGGCCATCTATTCCCGGCATATAACGCTTCGTAAGATGATCCTGTTTCCCATTCATTCTGTTCAGTCCTTGTTTGTTATTGGGCTTTTATCCTCTTTATTCACTATAGAGCCGAGATGTCGCCAAAGTTTGATCAGGATGTAAACAAGTTGTCACAAGCATGCCTGCTTTATTGAACAAAAAAAGGGGGCGGTTTCTTTGTACAATGCAGCCGCCAATGACCAAAAACGCAAAGCAGCGATCCTCCACTAACCGGAGGATCGCTGCTTTGCTAACTTTTTATGGCTTTACAATAATTACTCAAGTTCAATAATAAACGACGGTCCTCTCGTGAAATCGGTTTGCACGGCATGAGAATTTACGAAAGCATTGGACCCCTGAATCAACAGCTTTGTATTATCCATGTTCCAATACGTATCCAACGGCACGATCCCATGGTATACAGGTTCTCTGTACAAAACATTTCTACCTTGCATTTTGCCGACGTATACAGCATCTTCACCCTTCAAGGAGTAAGCAATGAATTTTCTGTTATCTGAAAATTTAAATGCAGATACGTTTTCCAGAATCACGGAAAGCTCACTGTTTCTCTGATCATATTCATACAGAGTTCCATCCGGTCCGAGAAATGCAAATTGATCGTTGCTAATCCATGTATTTTGTTCCCGCCCAATTTCATGTTTATAGATGATCTCAATGTTAGAACCCGTCACCCTTCCGAACTTAATAACGGTTTTCCCCGGCCGGTTGGATTCAAACAAGGTAAACAATGCGCTGCGGCCATCATCTGAAACATTTATGCTGAGAAGAGTATCCCCTTTCTCAAAATCCTTAAATTCATACTTTTTGGAAGCATGGGTCTGCATATCATAGATGTGTACGCTGCTTTTTTCACCTTCAGAGGCATTCAGTACTAAATAACTTAGATATTGACTGTTGCCAGACCAGGATATATCCTGCACATACTCTTGACCGCCGATGCTGAGTGTTTTGATCTCCGTTTCTTTTTCGTCCTTCAACGAGACCATTTTCAAGCCAGTATTGGAGGCGGTTGTCTGAGCGGCATATTTCCCGTCCGGAGAAAGCTCCATTTGAGGATTGCTTCTGATCTCTTTAATATTCCCGCTGTGTTCATAAGGATAGGTTAACCGTTTTAAGTTAAATTGTTCAGGTATGCCTGAAGTCTTGAATAAACCGACAATCGAATCGGCCGAGTCCCAGCCCAGCCAGTACCCCTCATTCATATATTCATCCGGCAGCCGGTAAATGGCTTTAACCTGGAAAGAGCTTGAACTCTGAGGCGCATGATCGGTTTCCTCGTTATCCGGAATAATTACGGTTTCGCTTTGAACTCCTGCCCTGCAGCCGGATAACAAAATTATTAGAAGAAAAGTTCCGAACATCCATCCCGAATATCTCCTGGTCATAGACTGTTCCCCTCCTCTGCCGCTTTCAGACTGCCGAATTCTACAGTAACAACCGTATGGTTGTTTTGGCTGATGACGGAAATCACTCCCTCTTGTTCATCAACAATAGACTTAACAATGCTTAGTCCTAGCCCGACACTTCCCTTTTCTGAGTCCTCGGAATGGGCCAAATAGAAGGGTTCGAAAAGTTTGGATAGTTGATCCTCGCTGATTGCATCACTTGGATTATCAAAGACAAACCGGACTTTGCCGTCAGCGTAAAGACCTTTCACTTCTATTTCCGAGAATGCCCAGCTGTATTTAATGGCGTTATCGATCAGATTAATGAAAAGCTGGCGTATCCGGTTAGTCTGACCCATGATCCATAAGTCACTTTCGATGTCAGCCCGGATCCTTTTTTTATATCGCTGCGCCCGCATAGCCATAGAGTCACAGACATCCCGAAGGATAGCGCCGGCATCCACTGCCTCTAAACCATCGCTCTTCACCTGACGTGAGACTTCAAGCAGCTTCAGCACCATCGCATGCAGCCGTTTACTTTCTTCTATGATGTGATTCATGCCTTTTTCAAAAAAGCTCCGGTCACGCTCTCCGTTAATCTTAATTAACTCGGCATATCCAAGTATTGAGGTTAAAGGCGTTTTAAGCTCATGGGTAATATTATCAAAGAAACGTTTTTCCTGTTGATGAAGCTCTTTGAGATGGTCGCGGTCTTTGCTGATAATATTGACCTGCCGGCTGATTTGCTCGATCATATCATTAAAGTTTTCCGCCAGCCGGCCGATTTCATCCTTTCGTTTAAACCGGATGCGGACGTCCAGATTTCCGTTTTTCACTTGGGAAGAGGCATGGGCAAGCTTGCCAAGCGGAAGTGTAATATGCCGGGACAAAATGTATGAAAATAGAAAGGCGGCTGAGAATATTGCCAAGGTGATATAGAGTGTTATATCCAGAATTCGATTACTCTGCTGATAAAGCTGGGTGAAATCCTTATAATATCGCAAAATGCCGACTTTAGCCCCGTCAATAACCACGGGATAAGAAAACATAACAGAGGTTTGATTCTCATTGTCCCGGATACTGTATGCGGTTTTGCCTGATACTGCTTCCTGCAGATCTTTGCTTTCCGTCTGCTGGAAGACGGACTTGTCCGAAGCATACAGCAGTTCACCTTTAACCGTGTATACGCCTACGGTATTCCCTGTCGCATGATTCAGACTGCTCCCCAATTCCTCGGCCATTTCCCCAAAATACAATTCATTGCTAGAATAATGATTGATCAGAAACGCTTGGCGGACATACACATTACTGTTTGTTTTGAGTCCCACCAGCTCCGAAGTAATCAGGTCCTGATTGCTTGTCCGAATGAATGCTTGTACCGTTTGGCTCAGCACCATAAAAGAAATGAGGAAAATAAACAATAACCCGAGCAGGAACTTATGGCTGATTTTACGTATCATGCTGAAGCACCTGTTTTTTAAACTTATATCCGATTCCGAATACCGTCGTAATATATTCCGGCGCATCCAGTTTTTTGCGAAGCCGCTGGATATGCGTATCCACGGTGCGGGTATCCCCTGCAAAATGATATCCCCATACGCTGTCAAGCAATTCGGATCGGGTGAAGGTTCTTCCCGGATTTCTGACCAGCATCAGCAGCAGGTCATACTCCTTCGGAGTCAGTTCAATATCACGGCTGTTTTTCTTTACTACCCGTTCTTCAGCAAGAATTTCGATATCATGGAAACTATAACCTTCTGTATTTGCCTCGCCTTTATGTCCGGTGTTTGCTTGCTCAATTCTGCGAAGAATTGTCCGCACGCGTGCGATCACTTCGCGCAGGTCGAAAGGTTTGGTAATGTAATCGTCTGCTCCAAATTCAAGACCCAGCACTTTATCGGTAATATCTGATTTAGCGGTAATCATAAGGATGGGAATGTTATATTCGGAGGTTACCTTCTTACATATCTCCAGCCCGCTTTGATCAGGAAGCATCCAGTCCAGAAGCAGCAGATCCGGCTGAAATAACTGTATTTCACTCATTCCTGAGGCGCCGCTTGCTGCAATACGAGTGTTAAAACCCTCCATGGAGAGCCCGTATGAAAGCAAATCCGCAATTGGTGCGTCATCCTCAATGATAAGAATTTTTGCATTATTCATTAGAATCCCCTTCCTTGTAGTACTCATGCCTAGTTTGACATTGATATTTATGTTACCTATTTGTATGGAAATAATCAATTTGAATATAAATAAAACCGGCGGCCGCTAATTTTAGAAGCCAACGGTTTTATTCTTAAGTCTCAACATTCTCGCATATCCACATTAGTCTGCCGCCTGTTATAGTCTCTTCCTTGAAGGATATACCGCTCTCCTCATCACGGCCGATTTAAGTGAGCAGATAAAAACTTCCCCGTGATGTCAAGCACCTGAGGATTCCAGAAGCCTGGTCCATGATCTGCGCCTGCTACTTTATAAAATAAAACGCTCTGTCCATGCGCTTTCAAAGCTTTGTACATCTCTATACTCTGATTGATATGTACAACTTGGTCACTGTCTCCATGCACGATCAGAAACGGCGGAAGCGGTTTATTCAAATCCTGATGAAGGGGACTCGCCTTCTTCGCCAATTCCATATGTTCCTGTACCTTTCCGCCAATAAACAAGCCTTCAGGGGAATCGGCTGCATCGTGGTCAAGAATATGATTGTACTTCCCTAAGGTCAGCAGATCCGAGACCCCATAATAATCAATCACTGCACTGACTTCGTCTGACTGTTCACTATAAAGGCCATTATCATAGTCGCCCATAGTAAGTCCCGTCATTAAGGATAGGTGTCCGCCGGATGAATCACCCCATACCGCTACGCGGTCCGGATTAACACCATATTCCTCAGCATTCCTGCGCATGAACCGGATCGCACACTTCACATCCTCGACGGCAGCCGGGAAACGTGCAATACCGGTGTCTCTGATTTCCACACTGGCCACCACGTAACCCTTTGCCGCAATATGAGAGAGATTAGGAATGCCGGAATAAACATCCTGTTGTCTCCATGCAGAACCTTGGATAAAGACGACTAGAGGAAATTTGTATTCACTGCGGCTTGGCATAATAATTTGCAGTTTTCTGTCCAAATCGCCGTATGTTGCGTAAACTACATCAGGGCGGTAAGTACAGGAATAATAGGTACCTCCCTCCGCAAATTCCCCATATAGAATCTGTGTTCCTTCTGGTGTTTCATTGGCTGCAATATCCGCTGCTTTCTGATCCACTGTTAACAGCTCCTTGTATATAAGTAGCATTACTAATCTTCTATATCGAGCAGTGTATCATACTTATGTATGAAATAGCATTGAGCGCCGTATAACTCCAACAGCCGCTTCCGATATCAATATCTACTGAAGAACTACAGTGCTTTCCAACATTGCTGTCATTCATGAGGGAGACCTTTCTTATGTTATGCTGGATAAAGGTAACGGAAAAATAGAACGAAAAGAAATAAAAATCGGATGGATACAACTCTGCAGCAGCATGCTTCTTTTTGGAGGGATTCCATTGCCTGGAAAAAAGTCAAAAAGCAACTTATCCGCAGACAAGTCGCTTTTTGAACGCTGTATTTTCTAGAATAATAACTCTACACCTCACTCTTTAAGCGAACCTACTACAATTCCTGTAACAAAATATTTTTGCATAAAAGGGTAAATTAAGAGCAGCGGTAATGTGGAGACAACAATTTTGGCGGCATTTAGTGTCCGGTTTGAAATCTTGGCGTATTCGATCAGCTTTTGCGGATCGGTTATATTTTGCGCGTCTACGCTGAGCTGCTGGATATACGTCTGCAGCGGATAGTTTGACGTTTTATTTATATACACCAAAGCGCCGAAATAATCATTCCAATGCCCAACAATCGTGAACAGCGTTACTGTAGCAATTGTAGGCAAAACCACAGGCACGTATATGGTTGAGAGAATTCTCCACTGCGAAGCCCCATCAATGGTTGCAGCTTCCTCCAAGGATTTGGGCACGGCCCGGAATGCATTCATCAATAGAATGACATTCCCGACCGCCACGGCTCCCGGCAGAATCAGCGCCCAGATAGAATCGAGGAGATGAAGCCCTTTGACTACCATAAAGGTTGGAATTAGCCCCCCGGAGAACAGCATGGCGATAATCACAATATTCATGTACACCTTCTGCGCCCGGAATTGTTTTGAGCTTTTGGATAACGGATAAGCGGCCAGAATCATCAGACTCATGTTGACAATCAAACCAAGGACAACCCGCTCTACCGAAATCATAAATGAGCGCCAAAACTGGCTGTCCGAGAATAGCTTCTCATAGGAACTGAACGTAGGATGAACCGGAAAAATACTTACCATGTTGGCAGAAACCGCCGCGTTGTCACTGAACGAAATAGCAACCAGATTAATTAAAGGAATCAGGCAGGACAAAGTGAGAGCTATCAGCAATATCCAGATCATGATGTCCGCAATTCGGCTTTTTATGGAATGCGCGTAAATGGAAAATACCTCCCTCATTAGAAAATTCGATAATCTGTTAACTTTTGAGCTAGCTTATTGGCAGAAAGAATGAGGACGATTCCGACAACAGACCGTAAGAGCCCGATAGCTGTACCTAAGCTGTATTGTCTCTCCACTAAGCCTACCCGGTATACATAAGTGTCAATAATATCGGAGGTTGCGTAAACCAAGGGATTATAAAGATTGAAAATTTGGTCAAAACCGGCATTGAGTACATTGGGCAAATTCAAAGTCGTAACAAGTAATATGGTAGGCATCAAGCCGGGCAAAGTCACATACCACAGCTGTTTAAAACGATTGGCTCCGTCGATGGAAGACGCCTCATAAAGTCCCGGATCAATAGCCGTCAATGAGGCTAAGTATATGATGGAGCCATATCCAAACCCTTTCCACACATCCGTCAGCACCAGCATAGGTCTAAACCAATGATTGCTGGCCATAAACAAAACCGGATCAATACCAAGCCATCCCAATAATGCGTTGACCGGTCCTTCGTACGAAAAAATATTCATCACGACTGTAGCCAATACGGCCCAGGAAAGAAAATTGGGCAAATACACAACGGTCTGCATAAACTTTTTGGCAAAACGTACGCAGATTTCATTTAACAATAAGGCGAATACAATCGAAACGAAGGTTCCCACAATAATTTTCCATATGGCGATTACCATTGTGTTAATTAAAATCTGCCGGCTGTCGGGAATTTGAAACATAAACTTGAAATTATCAAGTCCCACCCATGCTGATCCGCTGATACCTTTGGCCGGAATGTAATTTTGAAAAGCCATTACGATGCCGAACATCGGTATGAAGGAGAAAATAATCAAGAATACCATACTCGGTGCGAGCATAAGGTGGAACGCCGTTTGGTCTTTTTTATTTTTCATCAAGAATCATCTCTTTCAGCATCATTTGGAGGTGAGTGCTTCGTTGACTTCCTTTGTAATCGTATCGCCGCCGGTTTTTTTCCAGCTGCTCACAAAACTATCAAATGCATCAGGGGTTTGCTCTCCGGTAATGATTTTCAAATACATTTCAAGCTCCATTTTCGTCAATGTCGGCCACTTCAGCGCCATGGAAGGCGTTGTTCCAAAAAAGATAGGGTTAATCTCCTTAACCTTTGAATTCTTGACCAGGTTGGCAGTTGTAATGCTTGAAGTATACCCAGCCCACGCTGTCGGGTCCGGCTTCTCTCCGTTTTTCACGCTGTCCAGATATTTTTTGTAGGAGCGGTAGGAGTTCTTATCAATGTTGCTGATCAATTTGCTGCTGTCACCAGTCTTTAGCGCATCCTCATAAATCCCGACATTACGGTAAAATGCATCATAGTAATCGATATTCATGGCCAGCGGAGATCCACCGATATTATTGCTGCTGTAGTCCTCAAACTGCTTCAAAATGGTTGCGTCTTTTTCCAGATAACGCTGGTAATCAAACTGAAGGCTGGCCATTTTCACAGCAACCTCCGGATGCTCGAACCCCTTCCGGACCACAAGGTAACTACTCGCAGGATTTCCGGTGAACATCGTAACCGAGCCATCCTCCGATTGTGGAGCCACATAGGAAACCCAATTGGCATCCGGGTTCAATTTAAGCGTATCCGCCACCGTCCAGCTTCCCCACCAGTTGTCCATGAACGAACCGCTCTTTCCGCTGGTAAGCAGCGCCTTTCGGTCGTCCGGTGTCCGCACTGCAAATTGTTGGTCAATCAATCCCTTGTTGTATAGCTCCGCCAGCTTTGCAAGGGCAGGTTTCATTTCAGGCTGCACGGAACCATAAGCCGCCTTGCCGCTTCCATCCTTAATCCATTGTTTTGGGAAAGCGCCATACAGCGCAAAAATGTTGTTCAATTCGTACTGCCCCCCGGATATTCCGGCAACATTTTCATTATCGACCACAAGACCAACCGTTTTTCCGGCTCCATTGCCGCCGGGATCTTTCTCCAGAAATTGAGTAATAATATTTTCTACATCATCCATCGTTTTGGGCTCAGAGAGGCCCAGTTTATCCATCCAGTCTTTACGCAACCAAAGTACACCCGGGCCGTGTGAAATTTCAGTAGTGGGCAGCGCCATTATTTTACCGTCAAATCTGGCGGTCTCCAGAACACGGCCATCATAGGAATCGTAAATCTCTTTAATTCGGTCGCTGGCACAGTTTTTATAGGCATCCGTTAAATCCGCAATCAGATCGTTCTCATAGAGCTGTTGTAGAGTGGTCTGGTCGGAGACTACCATGATGTCAGGGATTGTGCCCCCTGCAATGGCCATCGAAACCTTTTGAACATAATCCGTGCCGTCATTCGCTTCAAATGCAACTTCGTTTTGCACATTGAGCTTATTTTTAAAATATCTCGTCCACACATTGTTGGTGGAATTATCCCCCTCGTAAGTTGTCCCCTCAAGCGGCGTATAGCTAGTTGCTGTCGCTCCAACCGTATAGTTAACGGTTTCAGGATAGGCTTCATAGGGTGTCGTCATGGCTTTCTTCCATGCCGGATCATTCAAATTGACCGCAGATTCTTTGGTGGTATTGTTGGAATTGGAATTTAGACAGCCTGCAAGCGAAGCGGATAAAAGCGCTGTCAACAAGATAGAAGCAGACTTTTTGACTTTCGATTTCATTACATAATCCCCCTTAATGATAAGAACAGAACCCATATTATCTTGCATCTTAATTGTAGAACTATGGCTATTTGACCGTATACGCAAATAAATTGCGTTTTACACAAATATATAACTCACTTTAAGCAACTTGTTTTGCCCGCTGATTGAATTCATTTAAACCATGGTACAATCAAAATGAATTACTGGGTTTGGCATACTGCGCTTGGAGAGGACGACCGCTATGTTAAGCATATTAGTAGTAGATGACCAAAGGGAAGAACGGGAGGGTATTGAATTTCTCATTCATGAACTGGGGTTTCCCCTCCATGTCGTGACGGCGGAAAACGGACGAAAGGCTCTCGATTATTTAGAGCAAAAGTCCGTAGATATTCTCTTTACTGATGTTAGGATGCCATTTATGGATGGACTGCAGCTTTCAAAAAAGGCTTTAGGCCTTCAATCCAGCTTGAAGGTTATTCTGTTCAGCGGCTTCGCCGAATTTGAATATGCAAAAACCGCCATCTCCCTCGGTGTTTCGGAATATCTCCTCAAACCGATCAATGTTGAAGCCTTTCAAAATACCATGAAAAAAGTAATGGATCAGTTAATGGACCAACAACAGGAACATGCCGCTTCGCAAATCAAACAAAATTGTGTAAAGAAATATGTGCTTTTTAATCTGGTTAACGGCTTGGGAATGCCGTCCTTAATGAAGGATGTTTCATTCGGTCTGCCCAATCAATATCATGGAATAGTTTTGATGGAATTTGAAAAGAATTTTTTTGAGAATGCCGAACCGGATTTCGAGGAATTTATCTTGTCTTTGTTAGAGGGGCAGATGGATTACTTAAATCTAAATGATTGTCAAAGTCTGCTGCTGTTTTGCCAGCCTCAATCCTGGTCTTTCAATTCCTCCCATGAATTAGGCATGCATATACGAGACAGCATACTAAAGAAATATAAAGTGAATTGCTACCTTGCTATTCATGATGAAATCACCATGTTGCCAGATCTTTCAACGGCTCTGATTCAATTAGATCAACTGATGGAATACCGGTTCTTCTCGCCGGATTATTTTGTATTTGATGTCAAAAAAGATTTTTATTTTGCTGATGATAGGCTCCCTGAACTCTCAGATAATGATCTATTAGACAAAATCAGAAGTGATTTGATGAATAGGGATTTTTTTAGTCTTAGAGCCAATACAGATTTATTGTATCAAAAATATGCGAAGCAGCTTCAATTTTCACAATTATATGTCAAGTACATGTTCTCCTCTTTGTATCAGGAAATTATGACTTATTCAGCACCTGTCACTGAAATAGAGCTCAGTCGAGGTATTGAAAAACTATACAAATCCGAGGAATTAAAGGAAATAAAAGAAATCATATTCGAAGGAATTGCTAGTCTTGAACAAGAGTACAGCAGTTCGGAATTTTTAAATCGGGATATTGCCTCTGTAAAGCAGTACATCGGGGATCATTATGGCGAGGATTTGAGTTTGGATCTTCTTGCTGCAAAGGTACATTTGTCTCCCCATTATTTAAGTTCAATTTTCAAAAAACATACGGGATACGGATTAAATAAGTATATTAAGAACGTTCGGATGAAAATAGCAAAAAACTTGCTGATGCAGACCCATCTAAAAGTATCGGATATTTGCTATAAAGTGGGATTCCAAAACGTTTCTTATTTTTGCCAAAATTTCAGAGACTTTTTCGGGCAAACTCCTGAGAAATTCCGGCAGTTGCATCAGAAATAACAGCTTGGGAGAGAACAGTATGCAGCTATGGCGGGTTTTTAAACAGAGAATTGGTGATTTTCGGTTTCAAACCAAAATAAAGCTTTCCTTTTTACTGGTAAGTATGATTCCTGTGATTGTTCTCGGAAGTTTTTGCTTCTCGAAAACCAGGTCCCTCTTAGTGCGGCAAGCAAAAGCCGATCTACATGCCACATTAACTCAAAGTGTCTTAGCCGTAAACAATCAACTGGATGTTTATAATAAATTAATGAACTTTCTGAGCTTCAATCAGGAAATTATAAATGCCTCCAACAATACTTATACCAGTGAATATGAAATGTATAATCAGTTAACGAACGTAATTGATCAGAACTTCTATACTGCACGTTACTTGAATCCTGGAGTAGAACAAATCACGCTTTATACCGGGACTAATTTACCTCAACACGGAAACACCGTAATCCCTATGGATGAAATAAGGAGTACCTCCTGGTACCCGAATGTAATGAAATCGGTTGATGTTCTTTGGTCTGCCAGTGAAAAAAACATTTACAGTGTCCGCAGAATCCTTAGTACGAAACACAGAAACCCCAAAGATAATATTCTATTTGCACGGGTTAACTATGATAAGCTATTCACAACTTTTGAGCCCCTCCAATCTCACGGTTCGGAGATTTTTATATTGGACTCAAGCGGAAATACTGTCTATTCCTCAAGAGACAACTATGAAATACCGGATATTCCGGATACCGCTAAGGCAGCAGATAGGCTGCTTTGGCAAGGAGAGAGCTACACCGTCTTGACATCTGTTATCCCACTTGCGGGATGGAAGGTATACCTATGTAAGCCGACAAGTCTATTTACAAAATCCGCATGGTCGATTGCCTTGATCGTCCTGCTGATGATTGCCGCCTGCATCGCGGCAGTTGTCGTGGCGGGCACTCTCTTTTCCCGTAGAATTATGTTGCCTATTCACCGGCTGCATAAAAGCATGAAGCTTGTTGGAGAAGGGAATTTAGAAATTAAAGTCTCTAGCGAGTCTAAAGATGAAATTGGTGATCTGATCAGAGGATTTGGAAATATGGTGGGGAAAACCAAGACGCTTATTGATACTGTATATGTGGCAGAAATCGCACGCAAGGAATATGAGATGAAAGCTTTGCAGGCGCAAATCAACCCTCATTTCCTATACAATTCCCTCTCTATAATTAATTGGAGAGCACTGCGAATCCATGCGACGGATATCAGCGAAATGGCCCAGCTTTTATCCACATTTTATCGTACTACTCTCAATAAGGGAGACAATCTTATATTGATTTCGGATGAAATTCTTAATGTACAGTCCTATATTAATATCCAATTGATTATGCACAGCAACAGTTTCAAAGTGGACTATCAGATTGATGACTCCATTCTTTCTTGCCGTATGCCTAATTTGATGCTCCAACCTTTAGTCGAAAATGCGATCATTCATGGAATTGAAAACCGCGAAGACGGTGATGGAATAATACTTCTTTCAGCCAAGAAAGAAGAGCAAAGTATTGTTCTACAGATCACTGACAATGGGGTTGGAGTGGAGGAAGAGCAGCTTGTTCTTTTGCTTAAATCTCAATCTAAAGGTTATGGACTTAAAAATGTAAATGATCGGGCGGTTCTAATGTACGGCGAGCAGTATGGACTGACGATCCATAGTACTGTCGGGGAAGGGACTCAAGTTACACTCAAAATTCCTTATTCCCCATATTTTCCACATTAATCATATAGAATTTTCCATCTTCAAAATAACTGCCCATTGCCTTGTGACCTTTTGAAAAGGATTCATATTCAGCTGGAGTCATCTCAGTTACCCATTTGTACAAATTCACATTTTTAGCAGCAATCTGCATTTTAAATGTCTTTGTCATTCTCATATTCATTAGCCTTCTTTCCTGTAATTTTTCTTGTGAGCTCATCATGCCAGTTCATAATCATTTGATAATACGGTAAATATGCTTATTTAAGCTACGCTGGACTAGAATCAAAGAATGACGGTACTACGCTTGCAATCTAAACAAAAAAATCCAAAGGGATGTTATCCCTTTAGATTTCTCAAAGTAAGCTGCAATTCTAATTAATTCTCTTCATTTAACAGAGTATCGAAAATATCATTCAGCTGAATATCGGCAACTGCCATGACTTCGTCAGCAGCTCCATAATACATGCGGACGGTATCCCCGATTAACAGGGCACCGCATGAGAAGACCACGCCGCCGAAGAAACCGTTCACTTCATAATCTGCCTCCGGCTCCATGAACGGCCGGGTCGAACGTGCCAGGACTTTGCCCGGATCTTCGAGATCCAGCAGTACGGCTCCCATACAATACCGATGTTTGGTATCGGCACCATGGTATAATGTCAGCCAGCCCCGCTCAGTCCGGAGCGGTACGGCTCCGCCGCCCATTCTGCCACCGTCCCAGGACGCCTTGCGGAGTCCCATCAGGAAACGGTGATTGCCCCAATGCAGCAGGTCCGGCGATTCTGCGATCCACATTTCCGGCGCACCGAAGGAATGCGGCACCGGACGGGTTAAAGCATAGTATTTTCCGCCAATTTTCTCAGGGAACAGCATCACGTCCTTGTTCTCCGGAGCCAGGATTATTCCGTGGCGCTTGTACGTTACAAAGTCGTATGTCTCAGCCAAGCCTACGCCTACCCCGCGGGAAGAAGCCGCACTGTATGTGATGTAATACTTATGTCCGATCTGCGTGATGCGCGGGTCTTCCACTCCCCAGGCTTCAAGCGCCGTCTGCGGGAAGATTGCCGGCTGATCCTCCACGGTGAAATGGATGCCATCCTTGCTGCGTGCCACGCGAAGATGGGACATGGAGGTCAGCATCACCATTTGGCCCTTCTCCGCTACAAACCGGGTATCGCTGAAATTATACCGTTCATCGCCTGAGGACAAACGCTCTACCGTAATCTCTCCTGTATCCTCATTCAGCTTCGGGACCGGCACCTCTCCTTCGGCGCTGCTGACCGGCGCTTCAGCCACACGGAGCAGCAGAATGGTTTCTTCTCCATGAACAGCAACTCCGGCATTGAAGGCTCCCAGCACTTTAAAGTCCGGCCGTGAAGGTTTCACATCGCTCGTCCTGACAATAGGATTATGTTCTGAGCGTATTACTGCCATTTATCTCTCCCCTTTTCTGCTCTATTTGGCTACTACCGCATCGATCTGCTTCTGAATCTCGTCAATTACCTTTTGACCGCCGACACCGAGAATCTTGTCCTTCAGCATTTCTTTGCCTTTATCTGCCGGCAGCACGCCTTGGGACAGCGGCAGGAATACAGAATCGAAGAATGGCGTGGTCTTGGCATATTCGGTCTTCACCTGTTCGGCGTCAAAGCTGAATCCGGTGATGGGGCTTATGTTGAAGAAATCAGCCGCTCCGGCCTTTTCAACCCATTCTTTGTCTCCAGCCAGCATGTTGTCCGGAGTACGCTCCAGTGTTGGACGCCAGGTGAGCACAAACCCAGGGAACACATACGCAGAAAGCTGCTTGTAACTCGAATCGCCTACCGCTTCCCAGTCTTTTCCTTCAACACCATACTCCAGCAGATCGTGATTTTCTTTAACCGACAGCCAATTGGCTACATCCATGACCAGCTCGGCATGCTTAGAAGCTTTGGGAATCGTGAGGAAGTTCCACTGCTGATAATTGGAATACGGCTTGGAGGTCTCGTCGTGGGGAACCACCACTTCAAGCTCGGCTCCATCAATTTTGAGCGCGTCCAGGTATTTCAGACCTTCTACGCCATCAGCCGCATAATAGGTTGCCGCATATTTACCCTGGTTGAATAAAGTCTGGGCATTCTGCTCCTGGGCAATATTCTTGGACAGGATGCCGTCCTCATAATACTTTGTCGCCCGTTCAAAGGATTGGTCCAGCGTCTTGGCATCCCACGCGCCTACAACCTTCTTATTTTCAAGTGAATAATAGAACATAGGCACTAAGGTCTCAATATAGCTTACTTTTCCAGTATTTAAGGTATCATTAAATAATACCGGAAGCTTATCTGCTTTGCGGCCGTCGATTACAAACGGCTTAATTGTAGTTTCCTTTTCTTTGACGGTATACAGGAATTTCTCCACATCCGCTACTGTCTTCAGCTCGGGCATCCCGTATTTCTCACGCAGATCCTTGCGGATAACGAAGCCGTACAAGGTTCCCTGCACAGTCCCGAGTGGAATACCCATGATCTTCCCGCCAAATTTGTTGGCATCCCACATTTGATCGGGAATGGACTCCTTCAATTCCTTGCGCGAAGCTACCATATCATCCAGCGGAATAATCGAGCCGCTGGCAATCATCTGTGACATCGATAACCACGGCGCATCCAGATACATGTCAAATTCCTCGCCTGCCGACATTTTAACAGAGACCGAATTACCATAATCGGACCAAGGGAGAAAATTGATATTTAACGAAGCGCCTACGTTATCCGCTTTCAGCTTTTCATTGACTGCCTTGAGCACATCCTCGAAGCCAGAAGGCTTATCACCCGGGAAATATGCTTTTAGTTCGACCGTCTCCTTCGGTCTGTCCGCTGAATTACTCTGGCCCTCTCCGTTATCCGGAGTGCCAGCTCCCGCATTATTGTTTCCGTTCCCCCCGCAGCCTGATACAAGCATGGATAGTGACAGTACCGCAGCTATAGTGATGCTGAGCATTTTCTTTGATCTCATTTTAATAACCCTCCCCAATTCATAATAATGCTTATATGCAATAACCGGAAATCCGGTTGATGCCGGAAACTGGCTTACCCTTTGACTGCCCCTACCGTCAGCCCTTTGACAAAATATTTCTGCAGCATGGGATAGAGCAGGATAATCGGACCGATAGTCAGCACTGTCGTTGCCATGCGGACCCCGTAAGTCGGCGCCACGGTAGAGATTGCAGCGGAAGCCGGAATCAGATTTTTGGCCGCTTCCATATTAGAGACCATCCGGCGCAGTATCAGCTGCAGCGGGAACAGCTTCTCGTTATCGATAAACATCAGTCCCATATACCAGTCATTCCAATAATAAAGCGCGTAGAACAGTCCCACTGAGGCCAGAATCGGCTTCGAGATCGGAAGTATAATCTGAAAGAATACTCTCATTTCATTGGCGCCGTCTATACGTGCCGCTTCCTCCAGCTCCTCCGGAACCGTTCTGAAGAAGCTTACAAGAAGGAATACAAGGAAAGGCTGGCAGAGCAGCGGAAGAATCAGCGCCCAGATTGTATTTTGCAGATGCAGCCATTGGCTGACCACGATATAGAAGGGAATGATTCCTCCAGAGAACAGCATGGGCAGATAGCAGAAAAGTAAAAATGGAGTTTGCAGCACATTGCGCTTATTGGCCAGTGAATAGGCCAGCATGGCCGAAATGCAGAGTGCAGTGATCGTACCCGCAACTGTAATGATTATGGTTATGCCATATCCATTGTACAAGGCGTCTGAATGCAGGAGCGCTCTGTATGCGGCAACCGAGAATGATTTGGGGAAGAGCGTGTAGCCGTTCACAATCAGCTCACTCTCCTCTGTAAACGAGCCGATGACCATCAGCAGAAACGGAAGAATGCAGAATAGGGTGAACAAGATAAGGACAGCATAGGCAAAAACGCTAAATAAACGGTCAGACAACGTCTGTTTCAAGTATTTCCCCTCCTAGAACAAAGCAGATTCTTTGGACATTTTGCGCGTAACCGCATTGGCGATAATCACGAAGATGAGGCCCATAACCGATTGGAACAGCCCCACCGCAGAGGACATTCCAAAATCATGGAGCTGCCGCATGGAACGGAATACGAAGGTATCAATCACATCCGTCGTTGGATACAGCAGAGAGTTATCTCCGATAATCGCATAGATCATGGCAAAGTCGCCGTTGAAGATTCTGCCTACCGACAGAAGGGTCATAATGGAAATGGTCGGAACAAGCAGAGGTAAGGTAATCCGCAGCATAATCTGCAGCTTGGAGGCGCCGTCTATCCGCGCTGCTTCATATAAATCCTCGGAGATACCCGTAATAGCCGCCAAAAAGATAATAGACAAGTAGCCGGCTCCCTGCCATACGCGGATAATCGTAAGGATCCATGGCCATAAGGCAGATTCAAACATCCAATTGACCGGCTCAAAGCCCAAATTCTGAATCCATGCATTAACAGGTGGAGATTCGCCTCCCAGAAACGATTGAACCAGCATGCCGATCACAATCCATGACATGAAATAAGGAAGAAAGATCAGTGACTGCGAAATTCGTTTGAAATACTTATTGCGGATCTCATTAAACATCAGTGCGATAAGAACCGCTGCAAGCGTTGTAAAAATAATGAACAGCACATTCAGCAGCAGTGTATTGCGCAGGATGATCCAGAAATCATCCGATGTAAAGAAATAATTGAAGTTGCGGAAGCCTACCCACTCACTTCCGGTAATCCCTTTGGAAAAGTCATAATTCTTAAACGCAATAAGGATTCCGTAAATCGGAAAATAACTGAAGATAAGAAAGAAGAGCAATCCCGGCACCGCCATCCCGTATAAAAAAGGATTACGTGCAATTTGCTGCAGTTTGTAGCCTGCCCCGCGTTTCCGGACATTTGGCATCCTGTGTACCCCCTCGTGAATAATTCGTTACAAGCTTTGTCTGGGAAAAACATACCAGGCTTTGATATTCCAGACCATTGCGGGAATTAACGATGTCTACTGTATGCATGAATCAGCGCACTTCCCAAAAGCATCACAGTTTCAGGAACCATCAATTGTCTTTATCAGAAGCAGCGATATGATACAATTAACCTGCCTTATCAATCCACAGAGATACAGACGGGGGTACAACATGCCTAGATTCAAACTATCCCGGTTGAATTTTTTGAAGCAACGCTCCACTTTTATCAAAATCATCATTTATTTTGTCAGCGCCAATATTATCGTACTGGCGGTTTCATTTATTGCCCTCTATTCTCTATCCTCAAAGACCCTGCTCAAGGAAATCGGCGACCACTCCGAGTCTCTGTTAGTCAATGGAGCCAAGAATACAGCGCAGCTCATGGAATGGTCTATCAATTATGCTTATTCCTCGAGCTCCGATGTCCAGATCGAGTCTTATGCGCTCTCAGAGCAGCACAGCGACCTGGACACCTATGCGGTGTGGAGCCGGCTGATGAACATCAAGAAGGGAAATCCATCCATCGATTCGGTCTATCTGATTAATGATTATACGCATCAAATTATCGATTCCCGGCTGGGCGTGAATGAATTTGACAGCTTCTATGACCAGGAGGTATTACAGCGGCTGCGGACCCGGAAACTGACTGACGGAGCCTTTCTTATTCCCCGGACCCTTATGCTGCCGCTGGAATCCGGCAAGGAGAAGAAAGTGATTACGGCTATCGTCCCCTATGAGACCGGCAAATCTATTTCCGCTTTCGTACTGAACGTCGATGCTGACAATATCATGACGCTGCTGCAGAATAACAGCAATGTTCTAGAGACCAGCGTCTTTGTGCTCAATGACAAAAAAGAGCTTGTCTTCAGCACCGTGAAGCTGGACGCAGAACAGATACAAGAGTTCAGCCAGGCCGTGGAAAAGGAAGCGAACGGCTGGAAGATCGTTAAGCCGCAGAAATCCCCGGAACAAATGCTGGTCTACGCCAATACCTCCATCAATGGCATCCAAAACTGGAGATTTATCGAGACGATTCCCAAATCGATAATCTTAAGCAAAATCACATGGCTGCGGAATTTGACACTGCTACTGTTTGCAGGACTGTTTGCCGCTTCCCTGTGGGTGATCATTCTATTGTCGAAACGGGTGTATTCGCCAATCCAGGAGCTTGTTCACAATGTTATGGAGCAGCATCATGCGGAGCAGCTGGACGGGCAGAACGAAGCCAATGAGCTGGTGTATTTATCCCAGGTATTTGTCTCCCAGAATGAGCGGATCCATGAGCTGACCGAGCATGGGCGGAAGAACAAGTTTCTGGCCCGGGAGCGGTTTATACGTGAATTATTGGGGGGGCTTACCTTATCCATTGCGGAAATCCGCAACAATTGCAGCGAGCTCGGCATTGAACTGTCTGAGGAGGGAGTATCTGTAGCTATCTTCCGGATAGACCAGTTTGCTTCCTTTACAGTGCGGTATTCGGAGAAAGACCAGCGGCTGTTGCGCTTCGCCATGGCTAATATTATCCAGGAATCCCTGCAGACAGATGCTATGAAAGGGATTCTTACCGTTGATATGGGCAAAGATCATGTTGCAGTGATTCTCCCGGTTGGCAGGGGGCAATCTGCGGCTATGTATGCCGGGAAGCTTCAGCAGGCGCAGCGGCTGGTAGCCCAATTTCTATCCATCGGAACCACAGTAGCCTGTGGCAAGTATTTGGAAGGGTTGAACGAACTTCATGAGGGTTATATGGAGACCTATGAGTTGACCCAAGAACGTTTCCGTTTAGGGCAAGGAGCATTTGTTATAGAGGAGTATGCAGATGCAAGTCCTGCCGAGCTGTATCATATGCCGCTGGAGCTGGAACGGCAAATGGTACAGGCCATCCATAGAGCGGATGCTTCTGCCTTCCTTGATAGCCTGTATATGGCTATTTCTTCGCTTAGAGAACGGCCATACTTCGAATGCAAAATGTCATTAATCACTTTATTCATGGAGATCCGCCGCTCGATGCAGGAGATCACCCACCAACCCGTGTTGCCCAGCTCCTGGAGTCTGACCTCGGTAGAGAATCAGATTATTAAGCTCGAAACGCTTGAAGCCGTTGTGGAGTGGATGGCAGCAGTATCCGCCAAATTTCTGGATGAGATCGCAGCAGTCCGCAGTGTCTCAAGAAATGCCGGTCTGGTCGGGCAGGTTGAACGGCTCATCGAAGCACATCTGACCGATGCTAATTTGTCCGTTAAGATGCTCTCCGATGAGCTTGGCCTGTCGGTAAATTATATTAGAAATTTGTACAAGAACGAGACGAACCGCTCCATTACGGAAACGATATCCGAGAAGCGTCTAAGCATCATCTGCGGGGAGCTGATATCCAGCGAAGCGCCGATTGAACCCATCGTACTGAAATATGGCTTTTCTTCATTAAATACCTTCTATATTGCTTTCAAAAAAAGATATGGTGTTACTCCGGCAGTCTACAGGAAATCCAATCAGAAATAGATCCGGGGCGTGGATACATACTCACGGAAAATATGAATAACAACGGCAGATAACAGATGTACTTGTTCCACTTTTTGGTGATCTGGCTGATCCCGGCTACAAGATAGAAATAATAATTTGCGGCGGTCATGAAAATTCAGTGAAGGCAGGAATGTTACAATGAAGAGTGCTATTAAACGAATTAAACGAAAAAATGACCCTAATGGAAACCGCTCGTAATAATCCTCCGGGGATTGGGCAAGCATCCAGAAGGTCATAGGGGCGACCAGAACAAAAGGAGTGCCTTCCATGACAATTACAACCCTTCCGGACATTCAGGCACTTATGGATATAACTGCGGCTGATGCCGAGGTCCTTGGAAATTGTTTGGTCGGAGAAAATCCTTTCATATCTTCGCCGGTTTTGTCGAATATATAGCTTGAGCGATCCGGCCTTTTCACCCGGGAGTCCATGGGGAAGTGTGTTCCCAAGCGAGACAGCCAGATATACAAGAAAGAGCGCCCCTTTGGGACGCTCTTAGTCTGATTATTCCTGATTATGCTAATGAAAAAAGGATATACAATGGTTTTTCCTCTCTTATTCTGGAATGCTTATATCTCCTAAAGTTTCTATCTTGACCCGTTTAAACTCCGCTGTACCTTGACTGACGAATAGGGCAAGCTTCCCGTGCTGAATATCATATATTCTGGCACTCAAAGCCACTTCCCCTCCGACATAAATTTCACAAATCGTGCCGTCCACAAATACCTTCAGCTCATACTCCTGTTCCGGCAGCAGCTTGAGCGGACGTTCCAGTTCCACATCATAAGGGAAGGTTTTACCCCCCTCTTCAGATTGCATAATCGGCCCACGGAAGGTAATTCGGCTGCGATGGGGTTCCAGTGTGATGTAGTAGGCAAAATCCAAACCTTGGCCCGCCCGAAGCATCATTCCCAGACCTTGGGTCGACCCGGAGAATCGAACGGCTGCAGAAATCTTGCACAAATCAGGCAGTTCCTCCTCTGTGATGCAGCCGGCAAAGGCATAAGGGGAATCGCATGAGATCGCATCGTCCGTAATCGACCACTCTCCAGCAACTCCATGAAAATGAGCGGGCACCTGCCGGGCAAAAGCCGAGTCTATGGTTTCCGGAATTTTCACGCCTAATGTCCCATCCGGACGCTGAAGGATTTCATGCACAACCATGTTGCCGCCCCAATCCCAGGTGTCATAGTCTTTGCCTGTAGCTTTAGGCGGATTCCAGCCGAACAGATCGTCATCTTTCGTCGGATTCCAGCCAAACAAATAACGTTTTTGCCCATCGGATACCGACTTGGCCGCATAATAAGCACGTCCATCAAAAGCCTCTTCCTGCGGAGTAATCCACGGTCCGTTTAAAGACCGGCTCATCCGGTAAAAAGTGCCGAAACGCCCCGTATAAGAAGAATAGATCAGATACCACCATTCTCCTATCCGGAACAAGTCCGGGCACTCATGCGCGCCTACATGCAGGTTCGGTGCGTACAGCGGCTCACGGTACTCCCAATGCTTGAGATCCTTGGACGACAGCAGACCGGTGCAGCCTTTCCGGTTGGTCGGTCCTTTCGCCAGGGCTGCGATCAGCATCCAGTATTGGCCCTCTTCTTCATTCCAGAATACAAAGGGATCGCGCCAGTCCGCCAGCTCATAAATTTCGCCGTCCGGACCAAAAGTGTCTTCAGGAATAGGCTCCCATGTTTGCAGATCCTTGCTGACGGCATGACAGGCAAACTGTTTTCCTTCAGGAAAAATACAGTAGAACATATGATAGATATCATCAACCTTGAGGATATGGCCGGTTCCGCCTTCGATCTTGCAAGCTCCATCTTCCCTGTAATTCACGAAATCTTTCGTGCCTAGCAAATGCCAGCCATGATCAAGACCTTCCCGGTAGTTGTCTCTCCACCCGTGAAGATAGAACAACTTAAACTCTCCATCTTCGTAATAGGGAATAACGTCCCCTACCCAAGCATTATCCGGACGATAAAAAAATTCTTTCATTAACTATTCCTCCCATAGTTCTAAGTGGCTAAACGTTCATTTAGTAAAACCGGCATATAAGGATCTCTTGTGCCCCGATCCTGATACCAATACACGGTGGCGGCATACAAACACTGGTTATTAAGACCCCACTGATTTCCTTTATATTTCTCAATATAGCCTTGAAAGGAGTTCATGAAGGGAACATTGTCGCAAATTTGAAACCGGTTAACTGAGGTGTGTCCATTGGCATCTAGTTCAACAAAGGGCTGACTGGCAAAGGCGCTATCGAACATGGGAAAGGGCGGCTCTGCCGCCCAGGCATAGCCAATATAGTCCTCGCTGCCTGTTCCGAAAGTGGACGGAAAGGTTTCGCCATCCACAAAAAACTTCTCGTCCCCTTCGCCCCACCACCAGTCAATGGTTTTCTGGTCTCCTATCCCATACCACCATGTCCCGGCTTCCTCCTCCGGCTTCTCCCAGGTGTTGTATACGTGAAGATGAACACCGCAGAATCTTCCCCGGCCTTTTGTCAGCAGGAGAGGCCAATCCGGCCAGCGGTCTCCGCCTTCCATGAAGCGTTCGGCATCCAAATCCAGATATTCATCCCGGTGCCATTTGGCATGAAAACGCAAGAGATTATCCGCTGAGGATTTTATTAAAGATGTATATTGGAATTCAGCCGTTAACTCGCATGGTTCCGTTCCGTCATTTTGAATTTCAATTATTGCGGCTTCTGAGAACGGCATATACCAATAGCTGTACATTTCATGTTCATTCATTCCTAGAGGCAGAGAGCGATAGGGCTTAATCCCCGGCGCGCTACCAAAAAAATCACCCAAAGGAGCCCATACAGAAGGGATTTTTTCATTATCCCATTTCATAGAGATGGTCAATTGTCTGGCCAAAATCCGTTGCTGTTCCTCACTCTTTCGTCCAATAGCTGTTCTGATGCGAATCATAGAAAGAGCGCCTGCCCCTTGTTTGTCAAATAGCACGGCTTTGCCGCCTGCCGGTACATTTACCGTTACAGTAGCACTCTCGTCAGAGGCTCCTTCTGCTTTCTTAAAATAATGGGTTCCCCTTTGCTGTAAAATCCGGTCCGCTTCTGCCAGTGCAATAGCCGACACTTTGTCTATGCTGCCGTCAAAAGATGGCAGATGGACATTGGAAGGGAACGTGGTATAGGTAATGTGATAATAAGCGCCCCAGCCTTTGTCCAGAAGCACCTTGCAGTGCTCTTGAAAGGATATGGGGATAAAGCAGTTTCTTCCGCGTGATAGCGTAGGCGCCAGATTAGGAAAGTTAATTGGGGCATCCTCCTGATTAAATCTGTCAAAATAATCCCGGAAGGGCTGATCGATCACAGGGGTATCGGAATGATCTATGTAGATCCGGATATGCCCCTTCTCAGGAAGGGCTGACCAGAATCTCCAGATCACGCCAGGACCATCCAATTCCATGGCGACAATACTCTCACCTTCCTTACGGATGAAACCTCCTCCGTCATCATTAGCCCCCCAATCCTCGTATAGGCCCGTCTGAGCATTATAAACAGATCTCCGGTCAAAGCTGGAGAAACAGCCGGATTTCTCACCGGCCTGCGGTGGGACCGCCAGAACTTCCAGATCATATAGTCTTCTCACAAGGTCTTTATACGTATAAACCCTCTGCTCCCGCTCAGATTCATTCATGCTGGGAACTCCTTTCTTAGCAAGATATATATTACTCACTTGCTTACTCGGTATAAAACAGAGAAAGCCGGAGTCATGGCGAAGGCAACATCACCTTGCTTCCCCGGCTTTCCTTTAGCAGTTATTTATTGACTTTGTCAAGCAATAGCGAGATAACTTGTGCACTTTCTGCACGGTTTACATGTTCATGCGGCATGAACATTTGGTTCCCACGGCCGCTGATTAAGCCAAGCTCCTGTACGGCAGCGACCGCATTTGCAGCCCAGCCGCTAATCGTACCAGCATCCTTAAAATTACTCAAGCGATTAGCAGCCGTGTTCTGTCCTTTGTGGAGCAGATATGCTTTGAATCACGTCATGAGCCCAATACGATGCATTAACATCTTCAAATGATTTGTCATAGATAAGGACTCCCAATTCACTGTTCTCTTCTACAGTCCATTTACCGTCTGAATACCTTCCGCTCCTATACTCCAGAGTGCCGTCATCTGCGTTGGACACCGGAAATATCACTTGCCGCTCTCCCTTTGCCATTTCGAATGACAAGCTGTTCTGGCTGTTCGGTTTATTTGCAGGGATCACAGGGTTACTCGGAGGACTAGTTGGGACAGTTGTATCGGTTGGATCGCTTGGACCGTTTGGTTCAGTTGGATCGGTCGGATTATTCGGATTTTGCACCTTAACCGGTACATTGAAATCATCGACATTAATATGTCCGAAACCGCCTGTGGATTGGTCAACCACCTTGATGTAAAGCTCCTGGCCGATATACTGCGATGCATCCCAAATCTTCCGTTGATACTCCTCATAATTAGTGGCGGTCTCTTTAAATAGTTCTTTGCCATCCGATGCCCGGACCAGCGCAACATACAGCTTGTCGATATCACGCCCCCCGCTGACCAGGAAGTTGATCTTACCGTTCCCGCCAAGGACGAAATTCTGCGATTTCAGCGTTCCCGTTAAGCTGTCACCGCCAGCTTCCTCGTTGAAGCCCCACAAATGATAGCCGCCAGGAATTTTATGCGACGGATTGAAGTAGATCGTGTCCCAGAAAAACTGTTCGTCGCTCACATGGACATCCTGGAAAGCGTCCCCTTCTGTAATCCAGCCTGTTAAGTCTCCTGTGGCAAAATCATGATTAGGCAGATCTGTAATATCGGTGTACACGGAGTTATCCCAGTTATCAGGAACATCGACCGGAGCAGCCGGTTCACCCGTCAAGGCATTCATATTCCATACTTCCATCGACTTGAGAGTAATATCGTTGTCAGCCCAGACCTGTAAGCCCAATGAGTCGTATCTGCCAACGTAGACGCGGGTTGTCAGCTTTTTCTTGTAATTGGCAAAGGCTTCAACAACCGAACGGTCGAGGAAAATATGGAGCTTCAAGTTCTCTCCGTCAAGATCCACGTATCCGCCTTGAATGCCGTCCACACGCACATCCGGATCAACGCTGCTCTTAGTGCGATCCACATTGAAAGTCCCGTTTGTCTTGTCGTAGTAAATCAGGGTTTCCTCCTGGCCGTTATCGGAGCGTCGCACCTTGAGACCAAATTTCTGAGCCTCGCCCGGATCAATTTCCATCACAATCTCCAGCATGTCACCTTTGACATTTTGGATCAATTGATTGGCGGCCTCCAAGTTTTTGTCTGCAAAATCAACCAATTTAGTACCTCGGAGACTCTGCAATTCCTCAATGGGTTCAATGCGCAATTTATCGTGGTCGTCCAGGCTTAGGGAAACTGGCAGTGCCAGATTATGAGCCCATCCGGCTTGATATTCAGCCTGTGGTGTTCTTACATTTTGCACCATGGAGTAAACGACCGTTCTTCCGTCAGGTGTGACCATTCCGCTCTCTGCGGTTAAATAGCCATCACCCACATCCATTTTGGATGGCGACTCCTGGTCAGGTATAAATTTGAAGTTATCCCGGTCCCAGGTGCCAATCCAATAAAAGACCTCAACATCTCTTTGCACATCGTTCGCTGGAGGAACTTGCTCCGGCTTTTCATGGGGATTAATCATGAAAATATACTTTTGCTTGCCCGTACTGTCCTTGCCTAACGGCAATAATACGGGCAGTTCCCATACCGTACCGAGCTCTGGATACTGGCTTCTGTCACTAACGTATAACGGCCCCTTATACTCCCAGTTGTACATATCGTCGGACACATACACTAAAGCTGTGCCGCTGCTGAAGTCCTGTTGGCCGGACGTCACTAGCTGATACCACTTATCTACCTCTTCGTCGTACCATACAAATGGGTCCCGAAACTCGTTATGAATGCCATCCCCGTTCTGCTCCGTTACCGGTTCAGGATATTTCACCCATTGCTCCAAATTAGGGTCCGACAGATCTGCCGGAGTTGCCAGGCCTGTTCTTTGATTTGGTGACAAAGAGTCATTGCCGGCAGTATAGAAGAGCACAGGATTGCCGTCACGGTCATAAGCTGCGCTTCCAGACCATGCACCATCCGGGTCAAGAGTACCCGCTTCCGGCGCAAGTGCAGGCCTCACATTCTCCCAATGCACCATATCGTCACTCACCCAATGTCCCCAGTGGATTTGATGCCAGAATGGACCTTGCGGGTTATGCTGATAAAATAAATGATATTGGCCGTTATAATAAATTGGTGCATGCGCTTCATTCATCCAGTTTTGCGGAGGCATCGCATGGTACTGCGGACGGTGCTGATCACCGTCAAACACACTAGGATCCTCGTCAATGTCACCATTCGGAATTTCTGGAACCATCCCGCCGTGAAGCGCCTTCACATTCTCATACTCAGCAAGAATCTCTTGACCCGTGAGCGCTTTGTTCTGCAGTTTCACTTCATCGATAAGTCCGCTGAACATATTGTAGGAGAACAATCCTGCAAACTCTGCAGATCTATTGTTTTTTCCGATAATCAGGTTTTCCGTAGAAGGTGTAACCGGAACGTTGACAGGAGTTGCCTGAGAAGCTACTTCCTGACCATTTAGGTATAATTTAATGATTCCGTCCTTTTTGTCGAACGTAGCTGCAACGTAATTCCACTTGTATTTTTCGAGCGGATGATCTTTGACCCATACCTGAATCCACTGGCCGCCAATCCCGAGCTGCATCGACCATGTACCGTGCCGGTACATCCCCAAAGCGAATCCTTCCGTCTTATCCTGATCGGACTGGTTCACGATAGCAGACAGCTTGTTTCCGTCTCCCCACTCGTAGCTGCGCGGGGCAACCCAGGCTTCAAGCGTTAACGCGTCACTTACAGGAACAGCATCCTTTGCGTTGACCTCAATATCATTTGAGTATCCATCGAATAGCAAGGCCCCGCCTTTTACTCCGCGCGGAGTCCATCTTGGATCTTTGGAGTCCATATATCTGGCGTTATTAAATACGTAGTTTACATCATGTTCAAGATTGCTTACTTCCTCAAGCGCCTTTTTTCCTGCGCCTTCATCAAGGCTCATATGGAAAATGGTTCCCGTATTATTCGCTATAAAAGCATCAACGGAGATACGGGCTTGATTGGATTGATCGATAACTTTGATATAAAGTCTCTTATTGTAGTGTTTCTGCATTTTCCAGGATATCTTCTCATTCGCACTGACGTTCCCGGTCTTCTCAAGCAGCGTGTTAGTGCTGGCATCATATAGTGCAACGTAGGCGTCCTCCGGATGGACGATGTCAACTACCGTAAAGTTAATAGTCCCGGTTCCCTGAAGCTTGAAGGTATTGGAGGTAATCGAACCCTGTCCTTCCAAGGAGGACTTGGCATAGAAGTTCCCTTCTTTACCGGCCATAGCTTCATCAGTCACTTGAAAAGCATTGCCTTCAACGGTCCAGCTCTCTAAATTTCCGGTTTCAAAACTGCGATTCTGGATTTCGGTCGGCATAATGTTATCCGCCATAACTCCTTCTTCCGGTACGAGTTCATTGAAGGTGTTGAAGGCGTCCGCAAAGATTACTCCCCAATCCGCGTGCCCATTATCGACGATCTCCACATACAGCTTCTTGCCGATATACTTGGAGAGATCGGCTTTATATTGCTCCATATTCGCGAGTCTCAGGCCCTGTGCCGGATCAGGGAATCCGGACTCGTTAAATTCGGTGTTGCCGTACCTGGCAATCAAGTCTCCCGTATCCGCATCTATGACGCTTACATACACTTGATCTGTATGCTTGCCACCGCCCAGTCTGAAAGTAATCCAGCCTGTTCCGCCCAGCTCGAAGGTGCTGGAGTGAAGCTTACCTGTCGCTGTCTCGTTATACTTCAAACCGTTTAAATGATAAGTGCCTTCCTGATTGTACGGGATTTGTTCAACCCAATAGGTTGTTTCGTCCGACACACTGTTCGGACCAAACGCTTCGCCTTCCACAACCGTCCAGCCTGTCATATCCCCGGTTTCAAAGCTTGGATTCTGGATTTGATAGCGTTTAAAATCCGGCTTGATATCCGTGGCGGCAATCCCTTCCGCAGGCTCCGATTCATGGTACATGAAGAACGCATCCGCAAATACCACTCCCCAGTCCGTCGTTGCATTATCGACGATCTCCACGTACAGCTTCTTGCCCAGATATTCGGAAAGATCTGCCTTATATTGCTCCATATTGGCAAGCCGCAGGCCCTGTGCGGGATTCGGGAAACCAACGTCAGCGAAGGCGCTATTGCCATACCGGGCAATCACTTGACCCGTCTTGGCTTCCACGATATTTACATATGCTTTGTTTGGATTTTTCGCGCCCCCAAGCTTGAAGCTGATCCAGCCGCTGCCGCCCAGTTCGAAGGTGCTGGAACGAAGCACGCCGGTCGCAGCCTCGTCATGCTTCCAGCCGTTTAGATGATAAGCACCTTCCTGATTGTACGGGATTTGTTCCGCCCACCAAGTAGTTTCGTCCGATACACTGTCCTGACCGAACGCTTGACCTCTGACAACCGTCCAGCCTGACATATCCCCGGTTTCGAAGCTTGGATTCTGGATTTGATAGACTGTATCCGTAACTGACAACCCCTCGTCAGCCTTGGGAATATGATAGACCGCATCCGTAACCGGTAATCCCATGTTGTTCACCTGTGGACTGAATGCTTCCTCAACATCAGCCTTGGATTCGGCTGCGGCCGAGATTCCGGGAGCTGCAAGCTGAAGAACCATCACCCCTATAACCATTCTGGAGATCCATACTTTGCTTCTTTTGCCTTCTCTCATCAACGAGCCTCCTTCGTCATTTCTTATTCATGCAAACATTCATACGTAATTTTGAAATGGCTCTCCGTATACAAGGATGCATAGTCATGAAGTAAGAGAGGCGTGAATGAAGCGTTTCCATCCCGAGGGGTGCTAAGTGGCTTAAGTGTTAGTTACATTACCCGTATGGTATAGTAAGGAGCGCCTAGGCGCTCACGTTACCATATGGATTGCATATCCCATATTTCCATGGACTTAACCAGCGGTTCCCCATCGCCCCAGATCTCAAGTCCCAGAGCATCCTTGCGGCTCGGATACACCCGGGTCGTCAGACTTTTCAATCCGTTGGCATACGCTTCGACCATGGAGCGGTCCAAATAGATGTGCAGCTTCAGATTTTCTCCCAGCAGCTCCAGCTTACCACCCTGAACCCCGCTGCATTTTTCTCCCGGATGTTGTGTCGTTTTTGTCCGGTCGGCCAAGAGCATGGTCTGATTGAGATCATAATACAACAGGGTTTCTTCTTCCCCATCCGGTGATTTGCGAACCTTGATTCCGAATTGGGTAGCACTGCCTGGTTTAATCTCCAGTTGAATCTCAAGCATGTCGCCTTGTACATCCCCCAGCAGCACATTAGCTTCAGCCAATGACTTGTCTTGGAAGGATAGCCGCTTGGTGCCCCGCAGAGATTGAAGCTCCTGAATCGGTTCTATTCCCAATCGCCCGTCATCTCTTAAATACACGCTTAACGGCAAACCTCCGTTATGAGCCCAGCCCGATTTATATTCCAGCTCGGACGTACGGTCACCTTGGGCAATTGTGAATACAATATTTCTGCCAGTTTTCGGATCTACCATACCGCTTGGGCCGGTAAAATGGAAATCGCCGACGTCAATCAATTGCGGCTCCTCTTGATCTGGAAGGAACGATAGATTTTGCTTGTCAAGCTGCCCCATCCAATAGAACACCTCGACATCAGCTCCCTTTCCCACAGGGCTGACCAGCAGGAGATACTTGCTCACACCTTGCTTGTCACTGCCCAGAGGAAGAAATACAGGGAGCTCCCAGATAGGCCCAAGATAAGGGAACTTCTGAATATCTGCTTCAAAAAATGGCCCTTTGTACGTCCAATTCAGCATATCCTGCGAGGCAAACGCCAATGCTGCTCCGCCTCCGCCTTCGATCCCGGACCCAACCAGAGCATACCAGCCGTCATCATCCTTCCACACAAAAGGATCACGGAAATCTCCGAATGCACCGATCCCCTTCTTCTGTACAATGAGCGGCTCCGGATGTTTGACCCATTGAACCAGATCCGGGTCCTTATCCCGGGAATAGGTGCTGCGGGCGAGCGCCACACTCTGATTCGGCGATGCACTGTCATTGGCAGCTGTAAAGAACAAAACAGGCAGGCCGTCTGCATCATAGGTGGCGCTTCCTGACCAAGCCCCGTCGGGTGATAGTTGATCCTTCTCGGGTGCCAAGGCCACGGGCAGATCACGCCAATGCACCAAGTCTTTACTTACCCAATGTCCCCAATGAATCTGATGAAAGAACGGCCCAAGCGGGTTATGCTGATAGAACAAGTGATATTGCCCGTCAAAATAGATCGGCGCATGGGGCTCGTTCATCCAATGGGCCGGCGGGCTGACATGATATTGCGGTCTGTGCCGGTCCGCCAGCAGAGGCGTTCGGTCGAGCTTGATATCATCGTACTTTAATTGCGGCTGCACTCCTCCGTGGGAATCCAGCACTTGCCGATATGAAGCGGCCACCTCTTCCGCGCTTAGGGCACCATTATAAATCTTGAGTTCATCGAGCATACCACTGAACATGTGAAGACTGTACACTTCCGCCAGAAGGGTGCTGTGATTATTCTTGCCGATGAGCACATCCGTGTCCGCAGCTTCAGCCAGGCGGGAACCGCGTGGCAGGTCAGCCGAAGCGATTTCACTGCCGTTCAAATACAGTTTGATTTCGCCTTGCTCCCCATCGAACACGGCATTTACATAAGACCATTCATTTTTGGGAAGTTCATAGCCTTCAGGAGACCACAGCTCTTTCCAGTCCCCTCCTTCCAGTCCGACTTGGAAGGACCAGGAGCCGTGACGAAACATGCCGAGCAGATACCCCTGCTTGCGATCCACGTTGTAGCGGTTCACAAGGGCGGCCAGTTTGCCCCCTTCCCCCCATTCATAGGAACGGGGGGCTACCCATACTCCGATGCTTAGGGAAGAAAGATATTGCGGCCCGCCATTAGTATCTCCCTCGTTGACCGGATGGGCAATATAAGTCGAGTACCCGTCGAACAGGAGCCCGTTTCCCATTGCTCCTTGTCTCCACTGCGGAGGACAGGGTTCGGTAAACTCCGCTTGGTTAAATACATACTGAATGTCATCCTCGACCTGGGATACGCTCTCGAGAGCGCTTGCTCCAGCCCCTTCATCAAAGGCCCAGTACATCATTAGCCCGTGATTATCGATGATTTTGCTCATACATTAACCCTCCTTGATATCTGCTCTGTGCAGCCTTCGGGCTTATGAATGGAACTAAGCGTATGGATATGAAGCGAGTTCAGTTCAGCTCTCCCTGACTCCGTGCTTATCCAAACATTGTCGATCGGGTCATCCGGGAAAATTTGATCTGTCAGCGCAACCAGCCCGTCATTCGCAAACACTTCAACCGCGCTGCGGTCCAGCCAGATACGCAACTTAATGCCCCCATTCTCCGGAACAACTCTAGCGCCATGCTTGCATGCAAATGACGGGTTGAAATCAGTCAGACCCGATTTGGACCGGTCGATGAAAAGCCATTCGCGCACAGGGTCATATCCGATAATGGTCGCAGTCTGCCCGGAGGACTTCAATTGGATATGAACCTCGTCTCCGGAGCGGATATCGATGTTCGCTTCAATCTCCAGCAGATCCTCATTAGTCTTGTGAATAAAAGAGACCTCAGGTGTAACCGCTACATCACTCCAGGAGTGTGATTCTTTCCGCAGCTGCTCTACTTCCTGGACAGGCATTTGAGTAAGAACTACACTGCCATTCCGGCTGGTCAGCGACAACACGCGGGGAAGAGTCGCTGCACCCCGCCAGGAAGCAGTAGGCGCCTGGTTGGCATACCTCCAGTTGTTCATCCATCCGATGATCACGCGCCGTCCGTCCTCTTCCGGAATGTCCGACCAAGACACTGCCGCGTAATTATCCCGTCCCTCATCCAGCCACAGCACCGTATCGGGAGCATTATCATTTACAAATTCCCAGCCATCAAAGCTTCCGATGTAATATTGGGTTTTGGAGCCTTCTGGATAATCCGGATTGTCTCCGATACTGACGATCAATACCCACCTTTTCTGATTGGATCCATCTATTGATAATTCAAATAAATCCGGACATTCCCACACACCGTAATGTGAACCATCCGACTTCCCGAATTCGCTGGCAAAATCCCAATCCTTCAAGTTAGCAGATCGATAAAAACGGATATGATCGCCACACGCAAGTACCATTACCCAGACGCCGGCTTCCTCCATCCAGAAGACTTTGGGATCACGAAAGTCGGTGATTTCGACATCGGACAGGATCGGATTTCCCGTGTAAAACGTCCAGCTTCTGCCTTTATCCTTACTGTACGCCAAGCTTTGGCGCTGCCTCGGTCTGTCTGAATCCGGGTATATATCCGCATGGGTGAATATGGCCACCAAGCCGGACCCGCCTTCAAAGAATCCGCTGGTATCTTTCCAATCCACAACTGCGCTCCCGGAGAAAATGGCACCGTTATGATCCGGTGACATGGCAACAGGAAGTGTTTCCCAGTTCACCAAATCCTTGCTCACCGCATGTCCCCAGTGCATAGGACCCCATACGGTGCTTTCTGGATGGTGCTGGTACAACAAATGGTACTCCCCTTCAAAGTAAACCATACCGTTCGGATCATTCATCCACATTGCCGGTGGTGAGTAATGGAATTGCGGTCTGTAGGATTCTATGAACAAATCTGTGCCCGTTGATTGAATTTGTTTATTAATCTCCTTATAGGTTGGAATGGCCGGAATGGCTCCCTTTTGTGTCGTTACCAAAGCACCCACCGCGTTGGCGAAGCGGACAATAGGGATCCAGTCCTGATCCCTGATCTGGTCCATACTGCCCCCTCTCTCAAGCAGCTGATAGAGGAACCCGCCCAGGAATGCATCTCCCGCTCCGGTGGTGTCAACGGTTTGAACTTTGAACCCTGGCACATCAGCCCATTTAGAGCCGGAGCCGTACCGAACGAAGCACCCTTTTTCAGCCTTGGTCACCAGGATCACTTTCACCTTGAATTGTGTCTGAATTTGATGGGTACCCTCTTCCAAATCCGTGAGACCGGTAATAAACTCAAGTTCCTCTTCCGAGATTTTAACAATATCCGCAAGAGCAAGCCCTTCTTTGATCTTGATTTTCGCCTGCTCCAAATCCTTCCAAAGCGCAGGTCTCAGATTGGGATCAAATGAAATGAGAGCTCCATTCTCTTTCGCCTGGGTACACGCTTTTAGGGTTGCACTCGCAGAAGGCTCATGAGTCATAGATACGGAGCCGAAATGAAAGATTTTCGTATCTTTGATCTGTTCCAGGTCAATATCATCAATTCCCAGAAGCATATCAGCACCAGGGTTGCGGTAGAAGCTGAATGTACGGTCGCCGTCTTCTTTCAGATGGACAAAAGCCAGCGTTGTATTGGCTTGTTTTTCCTTCACCAAACCCTTTGTATCCACACCATTTTCCCGCAAAACCCGGGTAAGATATTCCCCAAATTGGTCTTCACCGATTTTACCGATAATTGCCGTGGATCTTCCAAGCTTGGACAACACCACAACCACATTCGCAGGGGCGCCGCCAGGATTGCATTCAAATAGCTGCTCCCCCTTTTCGGACAAGCCTGCAGGAGTAAAATCAATCAGTACTTCACCTATTGCTGTTATATCAACCATATGGTTTCTCCACCCCTAGTCCATCATTTATATATAGGATTCTAATCCGAAAAACATATGTAGCAAGCCGATTGAAGGCATCTCATTCAGGCTTGCTACATGCCTTACCTATCAAATTTTATTTCAGGGCTGCGAGATAACGGTCATACCCCTCTTGATATATCTTCATCAAATCGTCCAACCGCATATCTTTAAGCGAGGCCAGGTAATCGCTCCACTCGGAATCAGAAACCCCTTTCAACATGAATTTAGCGCGCATGGAGTTCGTATAAGTTTGTATCTCTGGTTTCAGCTTTTCAATAGTCTTCAACTCGTCTTCTGTAAAGAAGATATTCGGGTATTTCTCCTTCTGCATTTGCGGTACAAAAATATTTTTGATATCATCCAGTCTTTGCTGTGCCCGTGCTTCCGGAGGTGCAATGTTTTCGAAGTCTTCACCAGTGAATACACCGCCTCCACCAAGTGATACTTTTTGACGGAACTCACCCGGATTGCTGATATCAGACTTCTGTATCAGCTTGCCATCGGCAGATTTCTCAAACCATTCGCCAATAGGGCCCCAACGGACTTCGGCTGTGGTTTCCGGTTTGTACAACAAATCCAGCCATGCAGCAATCAATGCCGGATTTTTTGCTTCTTTCGTGATAACAGAACCTCCTCTAGAAAGTGCGGAACCACTGTTCCATTTGACAACCATATCTTTAAACGGAGGGACGATCGGATAATGTTTGTCACGTTCAGGACCCACTACGTCCGTATGATCCCACCAGAGAAAAGAGCCTAGGGTTTCCTTCTCCGACTTCCCTTTTGCATAATATTGTGTATATTCTTGGGTGAAGGATTCCGGATCAACAAGCCCCTCTTTCACCCATTTCGCGATCTCGTTTACAGCATCTTTGTATCCATCTTGAATAGCTGCGTAGGAAACCTTGCCATTGTCCACATTTAAATGTTCAGCGTAGGCGTTGTTAGCAGGTTGATAGGTTTTGTCTGGTACACCGAAGGCTCCGAACAGATAACCGATATCTCCCGTCCAGAATGCATTGACGAAGGATAATGGAATTTCATCTGCTTTTCCGTTGCCATTCGGATCTTTGGTTTTAAAGGCAAGCAATACATCATGATATTCCTGCAGAGTGGTTGGCATTTTCAGTCCCAGCTTTTTCAGCCAATCCTCATTTATATAGAGAAAATCCGGATTAGCACCAATCTCTTCTTGTCCGGTGCCTAACTCCTCACCCGCAGGAAGGGAATAAATATTGCCGTCTGGGGCAGTAGCAATGGCTTTGATATCGGGTCTCTTGTCGAACAATGCTTTCAAGTTAGGCATGTGTTTGTCAATCAGATCATTTAGAGGTATAATGGTGCCGTCCTCACCGTATTTCATCAGCTCTGTATCTGTGAACCCGGCTCCGAAGAACATTTCAGGCAAGTCGCCACTTGCTATGAGCAGATTCTTCTTCTCGTTGTAATCTGTCTCGACAATGGTATTCCAATCGATATGAACATTTGACATTTCCTCAAGTTTTTTAGCCATGGTCATTTCGTTATAATCGCTTGGCGCCAGCGGAGCTCTGCGTGCAACCACCTTTAAGGTGGTTTTTTCTTTCAGCGGAAACTGAATGGATGCATTGTCATCCGCTTGATTTCCGCTATTCTCTGTATTCGTACCTGTCTTACCATTGTTGCTTTCATTGTTACTGTTACATGCCGTAGCAAACACGGAAACGGCCATCATTGCTGCCAATAGACCCACAGCTTTTCTGTTCATTCTTCTTAACCTCCCTGTTAAATCTGCTTATTTCATACTTCTTGATTTGGGATTAGCCAGTCCCATTCTAATCCAGCTTCACAACACCTCCTTAACGAATATCTGACAAGCTAGGTCTCATCCTTTCACCGAACCCACCATTACTCCTTTGACAAAATATCTTTGCAAGAATGGGTATAAGGCTAGCAGCGGAACTGCGGAAACGATAATAACTCCGAACTTGATCAATTCCGTCACACGCTGTTTGGCCAGCATGTTATCAATATCCATAAGCATATTCCCGGATGGTTGGCTTTGGATTAGAATGTTGCGAAGAACCAGTTGCAACGGAAACTTATCACCATCACTCAAGTAGATTAGAGCATCGAAGAATCCGTTCCATTGGCGTACGACAGCGAAGAGGACAAGAACTGCAATAATCGGTTTAGATAAGGGAAGGACAATGCTCCATAAATATCTAAGATTCCTCGCTCCATCAATGGCGGCTGCCTCTCTCAGCTCTTCAGGCAATTCCTCGAAGAAGGTTTTTGCAATGATAATCAGGAATGCATCCATTGCACCAGGGAGAATGACTGCCCACATCGAGTTCATCAAATGCAGATCCTTTACAACCAGATAAGTAGGAATAATGCCGCCATTAAAGAACATTGTAATGATGAAAAAGGTCATAATTGCGTTTCTGCCGTAAAAATCTTTCCTCGAAAGCGGATAAGCCGCCATAATGACGAGAGCTGTGCTGACAAATCCATTCAGCACCGCGTAAAGAATGGAATTCTTATAGCCGTTCCATATTGAACTGTCGCTGAAAATTCTTTTATATCCGTCAAAGGTTATATTTTGCGGTAATAACCATACATCACCGGAATAAATCTTGTTCGGGTCACTGATGGAAGCGATCACTATAAAATATAAGGGATACAGAATCATTAAAGTGAAGCAGCCTAAAAACAAATAATTGATTATATCAAATGCCAGATCCGATTTCGTTTTTCTCTTTAACATGGTTTCTCTCCTCCTCTTAGCAAGCGTTCTTCACGCCTAAAACAAGCCCTTGCCGCTTATTTTTTTAGTTGTTTTATTCACAATGACCAGTAGTATTAGGTTTATCACGGAGTTAAACAGTCCGATTGCAGCCGAAAAGCTGTATTCCGCTCGCTGAATCCCCACCTTGTATACATAAGTCGGAATAATTTCGGAGGTAGCGACATTCAAATCAGTCTGCATAAGAAATGCCTTTTCAAACCCGACGTTCATTAGATTTCCTACAGCCATGATGAACAAAACAATAATGGTAGGAGCAATACCCGGTAAATCAATATGACGAATTCGATGCCACTTGGAAGCACCATCCATAACAGCCGCTTCATGCAAATGGGGGTCGATCCCTGCTAGGGCAGCCAAATATATAACTGACGCAAATCCGGTTTCCTGCCAAACGGATGAGAATATGTACAGAGGCCTGAACCATTTCTCCTCGCCCATAAACATAATCGGTTCGCCGCCGAAGGCGGTTACAATATGATTAACCAACCCGCTGGTAGGGGACAGGAAGATGAACAGCATTCCGACCAATACGACAGTTGAAATGAAATACGGGGCGTAAATCGCAGTTTGAATGAACTTTTTCATCTTCTGCTGTCTCAATTGATTCAGCATAATGGCTACAATAATGGGGAAGGGAAAAACTATAGCCAAATTGAGCAAGCTTAGCAAAATAGTATTTCCTACGATTTGCTTAAAATTGTACGATTCAAAAAAGCGTTGAAAATGTTCTAACCCTACCCACTCACTGCCCCAAACCCCTTTGGAAGCTACAAAGTCTTTAAAAGCGATTTGTACCCCATACATAGGCCAATACTTAAAAACTGTAAAATAGGCTATTGGGATTAAAATCAATAAATACAATTCATAATTCTTTTTCATTTTCCCAAGCATGTATTTTCCTCCATCTCCAAGGTAAACGATTACGTAATAGAAAAGAGCTTTTTCTATAATTTTGTAAGCTCCCCCGCTCCAAATGGTAAAGTTGACATGTGCTCCGATTATTTAAAATAAACGAACTTGTTTTTAGTATAGCCACACTTGCCAAAACCCTGATTACAAAGACGAGTAATCGTTTACGTAATCGTTTTTATACAATTGATTTTATTTGTTTTTGATAGCGTTGTCAATAAATTTTCTTCCCCTTGAAGTTCTTCTTCCGATTGCTCAATATTTGGTTCATTCAATGAAAAACGGTCAGGGAATAGCTCCCTGTTCGGTTTATTTATAAAACCTTTGGCCGCAGCTTCAACTTTAGGTGATAGATCCCATAAGGCATCATTAACAAAGCAGCAAGCACACTAACCATTATCCGTATCCCTTTAATATTTTCCACCAATACTTGGCAATGAACTTTTAATCGTTTCCCTTCAAGCATTAAAAATTGAATTTACCATAATAAATGTACTATGCGGTATACATCACCCCCTCTCAGATTGAATTACAGCAAAGAAAATAATGCAATGGTAACGCTTACATTACCTTTATAAAAAAACTCTTTACACTGAGGAGAAAACACCTGTTAAGAAATCTCCTGATAGCGAAAGAGTTAATTGTTTGCGTAATCGTTTACTTTATTTTCAAAAAAAAGTCAGAGCGATTGTCTGACCAGGAAATTGGCTTTTAAGCGATGTTCCTCTTTTCCAGAAGTGCCGTCCTCAATTCTCTGTAATATCACTTCGGCAGTTTTTACACCAAGCTGGAACGATGGCTGTTGGATAACGGTTAACGGGGGATGAGTGACCCGGGTCCACTGAAAATCATCAAAGCCAACAACGGCTAACTGGTCCGGTATACGAATCGAATGGTCTTGCAGATACGTCATCGCGCCCATTGCCATCACATTATCCGTTACAAAAATAGCTGTTGGATTCATCTCCAGCAGATCCCCCATGTTTCTGTATCCGTTCTCAAAGCTCACATCTCCAAAGCGAATCAATGAATCATCCAATTTAAGACCTGCGCTCACCAACGTTTCAGAATACCCCTCATACCGTTCAATCGTTGTCGTAACCGAAAGGGGGCCGGATAGAAAAGCAATTTTTTGGTGGCCTTTGTCCAGAATCTTTTGCATTGCTTCCTTAGTCGCACTTTTGTTGTCAATGAGTACGGAATCTCGTTCACACTGATTAGGGACTCTATCAATATAGACCACTGGATAATCTCCGAACAAACGCTCGTAATCGCAATCCCTGCTGGCCGGAGCCACGATCAGTCCGTCAATCATTTGTGAATCAAACATCCCGATTTCTTTATTTTCCACTTCCACATTGTCACTGGAGTCATTCAAGATCAGGTGATAGCCCCTTTGTTTCAATACGCTTTGAACTCCGGCTGCTACCGACATAAAGTAAAAGTTGGAAGTTTCTGAAGCAAGGATCGGTGCAAGAAACGCAATAATATACGACTTGCGGCTGCGCAATGAGCGGGCTACCGAATTGATTCGAAAGTTCAACTCATTCATTGCAAGATTCACTTTCTGTTTCGTCTCATTGGATACAAACCGCGTTCCGTTAATGACATGGGAAACAGTAGCTGTAGATACATTAGCCCTTAAAGCCACATCTTTGATACTGACATTCTTTTTTTCAGTCATCTACATTACACCTGTCTCGTTTCGCATTAAGCATATCCGATACCTCAATTGTTATTCCCACTGTGTTCATTGAAGTAAACGATTACTTACTATATAATATATTTTCACTAGAAGCTTTTGTCAAATATTATTGTCATTCGGGTGATTTGATGACTGTGCTAGGTCATTGATAACCCAATGGCCCCAATGAAGCGTATGCAAATACGGGCCATGCGGATCATGCCTATTAAAGTAGATTGGCGCGTGCGGTTCGTTCATCCAATGTTGCGGAGGACTGATATGGTATTGCGGACGGTGCTTGTCGTTTACAAGCAAGCGGTGGTCCAGTTTGATATCATCGTACGGAATCGCCGGAATCAGCCCCCCGTAAGGAGTCACATATTCCCGGTATGAATGTCTCACTTCCTCTGCGAAAGACTCTATTGTATATTTATAATTCATCAACCATGCCCCTGAACATATTAAGCACATACGGTGTATCGCACACAAGTATGGACGAATATGAGCAGCGACTAAAACAAAAAAGCAACTCATCCGCAGACAAGTCGCTTCCTATACACTCTATTGTTATCAGTACTACCTTGTAGCTTGTGATCTCACCGCTTCGCCTTATAAAACTCATGATAAAGCTTCATCAGCGCTCTCTTCTCAATCCGAGACACATAACTCCGCGAGATCCCCAGATCCTTCGCAATCTCCCGCTGCGTCCGCTCTTCACCGCCGGTATCCAGCCCGAAGCGGCCGACGACGACTTCCTTCTCACGTTCATCCAATATATCAAGGTTGCGATAGATCTTGCTCTTCTCGATTTTAAGGTCGACTTCCTTAATAACATCATCTGCCTCGGAACCGAGGATATCAATCAGGGTAATTTCATTACCTTCTTTGTCAGTCCCAATCGGATCGTGAAGGGATACATCCTTCCGGGTCTTTTTAAGTGAACGGAGATGCATCAGGATTTCGTTTTCAATACAGCGGGCTGCAAAGGTCGCGAGCTTCGTGCCCTTGTTCGGACGGTAACTTTCAATGGCCTTGATCAGTCCGATCGTGCCGATGGAGATGAGATCCTCCATATCTTCCCCTGTATTGTCGAATTTTTTTACTATGTGGGCAACTAAACGCAAATTGTGTTCGATTAGCAAGTTACGAGCCTTAGCGTCGCCCTCAGCCATCATCCCTAAGTATTTGCTTTCATCCTGCTCCGAGAGCGGCTGGGGAAAAGCATTGTTTCTTACGTACGATACCAGCAGCGTCAGTTCTTTGATCAGTAGCGCTATCGTGCTTATGATTCCTGGCAACTTGGCGACACCTCCCGCACATGTACAATGAAACCGATCAGCAATGAGAACTACGGGTTCATGGTCCTTTTATTGTATGTGGGTAGATGCCTAGAAGTGCCTGTACGGGGGAAATAGGTACGGGCTATTATAACAGGGATTTTAGGTATACTCTTTGGTGTGATAAGATAAGAATATAAAAGAGCCGTGCGTCAACACGACTCCCGTGTACAATCCGCGTCGCAAATGAAATCATTAGCATCAACGTTAGTATACCTCCACTTGCCAAGTTTGCAATCAGTTTTTGAGCATTTTTTTGCCGACAGTAAATTCGATGAATCCCAACATTAATCCTATAATCATAATGTACCAGTAATCACTGATTGAAGGTGATAATGTCACCAGAGTGAAAATAATTGTATATAAGCCGTATAAAAGAATAGACCCACTTGACAATCTGTAAAACCTATTTCTTTTTGTAATAAAAAATAAAGCAATAGAAAGTATTAAACACACTGATAGCACAATAAATGGGAAGTAGTAGAAAGAGGTTGTTAAAGAAGTGTTGAAACCGATTGAATGGGTTGCACTTGTTAAATTATAAAAATTTTTAAATCCATCTGTTACTATTAAGATTACTATGATGATCTGAACCGCTTTCCAATCCTGTTTCATAATAAACTCCTTTCGTTGAAACTCACACCATAACCCTTTGTAAATTAAAAACTTATGATTTTCAATTCAATCCAGCAAAGATAACCCCTAAGGATGGATCCATCTGACGTCGCTATCCTTGAGCTTCGGAATCCAACCGTTTGGAGGCGCTTGGTCGGAAACGATCACATGCACCTCATGAAAATCAACAATTTTGGCTAATGTTCGTTTAGCGATTTTCGACTCATCTGCAACTACAATCACTGTCTCTGAACAACGAATTAATTCCCTGGTCAGTACCGCCTGCTCGTAGTCATAGCTTGTTATCCCATACTCCAAGGAAACACCATCCACAGAAATAAAGGATTTATTGACATAGAAATCCTCCATAATTTTCTCAGCAATCGGACCGGATACCCGCAAGTGTTTTACGTTGACTTCTCCGCCTATCAAAATAATCTTACCGTCGAAGGCCCCGCGTTTTTTGTTTTCAATCAGTAACATCATCGCTGGTATAGAGTTGGTCAATATCGTTACATTATGCTTGCCCTCTAAGAAATGAATAATTTGCAGAGCCGTACTTCCTTCATCTATTATAATCACATCGTTGTGATCAATTAATTCCGCAGCGAGAAGCCCGATCTTGCTCTTAGCTTCAGCGTTTAATAATTCTCTTTCATAAAGCGGAGGCTCCATTCCTACCTTGAACTTAACTGCACCGCCATATATTTTTTTTAATTTATTTTCTTTTTCCAGCTCATCGAGATCTCTTCGAATCGTTTCCGTTGAAACTTCAAAGAGCAAAGAAAGCTCTCTGGCAATCACTTTGCCCTTCTCATTAAGCAGATTCATAATACTGATCTTTCTATCCTCCCCAGCAAGCGACAACTTGCTCCCTCCCTTTTTTTAGCATTGTATAACTACACTCTTTTTCCATTTAGGTGATAACCTTGCCGGTTTCTTCATCGAAAATATGAATAGCCTCAGAGTCTAGTGTAAGATAAATACGTTCATTATACGACACATTCAGATCCGAAGGGCTTAATATACGAATAAAATTCGTCGTGTTTTCATTATCGCCCAACATGACCTTGATCAATTTCTCCCGCCCAAGCTGTTCGACCAGCACGACCTTCGCCGGAATACTATTCTCCAGCTGTACTTTGGAAATCTGAAGATGATGAGGCCTTGCCCCTAAGGCTACCTTTGTTCCTTTAAATTCAGCATTCAATTTTTTAGTCGATAAAAGCTTATAGTCAAAGCCGTCTCCACGCAAAACACGTTCAGTTCCGTTGCGGAGCAGATCACATTTCAGGATGTTCATTGGCGGATTCCCCATAAAGTGTGCGACAAACAAATTAACAGGCTTCATAAATAACTCATCCGGTGTACCATACTGCTGAATTTTACCATTTTGCAGGATCGCGATTTTATCAGCCACCGCCATCGCTTCTTCCTGATCATGGGTCACAATAATCGTTGTAATCCCCAGTTTTAGCTGCAGGCGCCGGATTTCGTCGCGGACATCAACCTTTAAGCGGGCATCCAGATTTGACATAGGTTCATCCAGCAGCAGGAACAAGGGGTCTTTAGCAAGTGCCCGGGCCATCGCTACCCGCTGTTGCTGTCCGCCTGAGAGCTGGCTTGGCATCCGGTCTGTCAATTGATCAATCTGCAGCATTGCAGCAATCTCTTGGGCTTTTTGATAACGTTCTTTTTTCTTCACTTTCCGTTGCTTTAATGGAAATGCAATATTATCAAGGACAGTCATATGCGGATAGAGCGCGTAACTTTGAAATACCATCCCGATATCCCTGTCCTTAGGCTCCACATGATTTACAATCTTCCCGTCAAAATACACCTTTCCGCTCGTAGGCTGCAGAAGTCCGGCCAGAATCATTAACGTGGTTGACTTGCCGCAGCCGGATGGCCCTAGAAGCGCGACAAACTCCCCCCGCTTAATATCCAAGCTGACATTCTCCAGCGCTGTTGAATCGCCAAATTTCTTCGATATACCCTCTAGTTTTATCATACGCCTTTGGAACCTCCTATGGTCACCTTCATCATCGTCCGTTGGGTGAATAGATAAAATATGCCGATTGGAATGGTATAGAAGAGTCCAATAGCTGTAATTAGCCCAATATTTGTAACCTTATCATCATCTGTAAAAATCAGTTTGGCCAGGTAACCGGCAAGCGTCAATTTGGTGTTATCGAAAATAAACAGCTTGATTAGCAGCCATTCCCCGTAAGCCCCCATAAAAGCATAAATGGCGATCGCTGAAATACCCGACAGCATATTCGGCAGAATAATCTGATAAAGACATTTGAACCGGCTGCACCCGTCGATCATGCCGGAGAATTCCAAGTCCCAGGAGACTTCATCAAAAAATCCCTTCAGAATATACACATGCCAAGGAATCATTCCTGCTGCCGACAGCACAACAACTGCAAATACGGTGTTGAGCAGCCCTAAGTACATCATTATAAAGAAGCTTGTAATCAATAATGTAATTCCGGGAAAGGACCCCATAATAAACAGGAATTTCAAAGCAAATCCTTTGCCAACAAAATTCAACCTGGAAAAGGCATACGCTGCTGGAACCGCGACCAGAAGGTCAATCACCGTGATGAGCAGCCCAAATACAACCGTATTCATCACAATCGGCCAAATCATCGGAAAACTAATTCCTTCAAGAACAAAAGATCTCCTTAAAAACTGCCAATTCTCCCAAGACAATCTCCCTGAATTATAGTTGTATACCGACGATACAAATAACCAAATGATCATAAAAATGATAGGCAGCATTAACAGGACCATGAAGAAATGAATCATATTCCGTTTGCTGAATTTCCATAAGCTCACAGGGTTTCACCACTCTTATCTAGTATGGTCAGTCTTCTATCCGGGGAGGACGAATCAGTTTATTGAAATCAAATATCCTAAATAACAACAGTGTTAGCAGAAGTGAAATAATGACCACTATAACCGATATAGCAGCACCATATCCATACTCCAACCGATTAAAGGCCTGCTGGTAGCCATAGAGAGCTAACGTTGTGGTATCAAACACGGGGCCGCCTCCCGTAGCAAGCAGAATAAAATTGTAGCTTGCAAACAATCCGATCGTCGAAGTCACCGTAACGTACATAATCGGCCATTTTAATGCAGGAAGTATGATGTCCTTAATAATAGAACGGTCTTTGGCTCCATCCACCCTTGCTGCTTTATATACATCTTCGGGAATGGAATTGATCGAAGCCGAGAACAGAATCATGCCACCTGAGGCACCTGAGATGACTCCGGCAGCAATAATAATTAGTAGTCCTGCTTCATTGAACCAGGATACCGGTTGTTCCAGGCCAAAGTACATAATGACTTTATTCGCAAATCCTCCTGGTGTCGGGTTGAATATATACTTCCAGAATACAACATAGACTAAGCCAGGCATGGTGCTCGGAATCAGCCATATGACACGATAAAGGGCACCTATTCTTTTATTTTTCACCAGATACTGCGTGCAAATTGCCAAGAGCAAGCTGAAGGCTACGGTAAGGATTAAGGAGAAAAACACGTAAATCAGGGTTATCTTAATGATCGGCAATAAATTAATGTCTGCAAGGATCTGCCGGAAATTCCCCAGCCCGATGAAATCCGCCTTCATCTTACGGTCTAGATTTGTTGTAGACATCCATATAGTCGCAAATGCAGGAATGATAAAGAATAATAAAGTTAAGATCGCAAACGGCGCCAAAAACAGATAGGGGTAAGATTTTTTCTTCAATCTGGCTAAATTCATTGGCCCCTTCCTCTCTCATATGTACGGCTTGCAAAGGGAGGACTACAATCCTGCACTATGCAAGCCGTTGTTTCATCTATTATCGAAAATGTTGCTGCCGGCTATCTGAAAATGACTTGGTCCTGATCCACATTTTGCTTATAGTTTTCTTCGAATAACTTATAGGCTTCTTCTGCCGACGCACCATTAACCATGATTGCTTCAAGACCTTTAATTTGCTGCTTCAAATAATCAGGGTAAGCAAGATGCGGCGGACGTACCTTGGTATAATCCAGCATGTACGCTACATCATGTAGAAATCTGGAATCCTTAAACCGCGGATCTTCTTGTCCCGATTTTGTTACCGGCAGTTTGCCTGAGGCTATGGTGTGGTCCATTTGTAAATTTGGAGCCATTGCCAATTCAATGATTCGTTGAACATAAGGCATTTTATTCTCATCTACCTTGGAGCTGACGTAATACAGACGCGGATTGGCCAGTGAACCCGGTTCCCCGCCCTTACTTCCAGCCGGAATTAGAGTAAAGGTACTGTTTGCATAAAACCAATCCTCGAATTCCTTATCCGTTTTCCCATAAGCTTCTTTCATACTATTGTATGAACCGGTCCCTCCAATGAAAAACATGACATCCCCGTTGACATAATATCCGAAGCCCACATCTTCCAATGCGGCAAAGTCTTTCGTAATGGCGCCACTCTTAATTCCTTTCTCCCAAAAACTATAAGTATCTGTAATGCCCTTTTTATCGAAAATCACTTTACTTTGTTCCTGATCGTATGGCTCAAAGCCCATCATTTGGTTGTTGATATCCTGAACACTGATGTTGTCCAGCCCATCACTTACCAAGCCGTACTTCGTCACCTTTTTCTCAACAGCTTCAGCAGCGATGTTCAGCATATCCGCCATCGTCCAATCACCTTTAAGCACCCGATCCGGAAGTCCTTCAATATCCGCATCCGACCAACCCAGCTTTTTTAAAGCAGTTTTGTTTATATACAGAGGGGAAGCATCCATATCCTGAATTGCACCATATACATGCCCTTGGTATTCCATGATATCCCATAGATTTTGTGGAAGAGTTTTGAATACCTCTGACTCCTTCAGCCAATCCATAGGTTGAATAAGTCCTGCATCCAGTTCCCAGCCAATATCCAGGCTTGAATTCATTGAAATATCGCGGTATTGGCCGGCTTGGGCTTGCAGAACAAGTTCATCATCACCAACAGCCGGCAAAATGTCGGCAACTACTTCTACATTTTTGCCTTGTGCCGTCAACTCTTCATTTAAGGCTTTAAAAGCAGCTGTATAGTTTGACATCCGGGCACCGTAATCGTCCTCACCTACACTGATTTTAATAATTTCTTTCGTCTTGGCATCCTTCGGTGCATTAGCTTTATTCTGAACATCTGCTGCAGAAGCTGTTTCTTTCCCCGTATTATTCTTCGCACTACATGCTCCCAATACCACAGTCAATCCTAGTAATACTACAAATAGCATGGATAATTTGGTCCGCATCTCCATTTCCCCTCATCCCATTTTTTATAATCCAGTACAATATTAGTATAAGAATAGAGTGTAATAAGAGGATTAATTCCACGTTAAATATATGTTTTTATGTTGTTTTATTATGTTTTTATGTTGTTTATCGTGGAAACACTTGCGAGATAGCCGTTTCAATACACTGGAGGGCATGCTGCAGCTGCCCTTGAGTTGTAATTAAGGGCGGCACCAAGGTTAACACATTGCCATTAGAAACCTTAAAGCTCAGTCCCATCTCCATACAGCGGTACATAACCTTTTCTGCCCCTTCTACCGCCTCTTTCTTCGTTTGGCGATCGGTAACCAGCTCAATCGCAGCGAGCATTCCAATCACCCGGACATCCCCAATGACTTCATGTCTATTCATCATTGCCATCAGCTCCCGCTCCAGATAAACTCCCATTCGCTCCGCATGCTCGAGCAATCCATGCTGCTCAATATATTCGATTGTTGCCAAAGCAGCGGCACAACCTACTGAGCTTTTCTCATGGGTATAATGCCCGAGGGATATATCATGAGCCACATCCAAGCCTTCACGTGCAATGATGCCCGCCATTGGAAATAATCCGCCCCCAAGCCCTTTGCCAATAACCACAATATCCGGAACAATATCGTAATGCTCATGAACGAACATTTTGCCGGTTCTCCCGAGGGCTGTTGGAATTTCATCCAGCACAAGCAGAACACCGGATTCATCGCATATTTGACGTAATCTTTGGAAATACGCCTTCGGCGGAACCTGTACATCTGTGCTGCGTACCGGCTCCATAATGACTGCCCCGACATCTGCCTCCCGCTTCAACATGTATTCCAGATAATCAAGGGTTTTCGAGCCGTCAGGATCGGAATTCCCATAGAAGCTGCGATAGGAATTATAAGGCATCATATGCTCTGTTCCCGGCAGCAAGGGTCCCATATGGTTTCGGAATACACCTTCTCCTCCAACAGAAATCGCATCTAGGCTTGCCCCGTGGAAAGAGTCCCAAGTAGAAATGGTCTTGAAGTTTCCCGTCGCTTTACGAACAAGCTTCATCGCGATTCCGATGGCACTTGTACCCCCAGGTGTGAATAACACCTTATTCAGATCACCAGGTGCCAGCTCCACGAGCTTGCGTGCTAATTGAACTGCAACCGGACTCGTATAACGCCGCGGCAGAAAAGACAGCTCGTCCAATTGCTTCTTGACCGCATCAATAACATAACTATTCTTATGCCCAACCTGATGCACGCTGTTACCGTGAAAATCCATATATTTCCGGCCGTCCAGATCTTCTAAATAGATGCCTTCAGCATTTGTAATTACGTTCAAACAAGGCGTTGACATCGATTGATGCAGAAAGTAGCGGCTGTCTTCTTCTAGAACATCTCTAGTGTGGCGGCTTAAATTCGTTTCTTGCCATTGCTCGCGTTCTGCCGATAGATTAATGTCTCCTTCACTTCTCTGATAAGCCTTAATATCCATGAGGGCTGTCCCCTCCCAGCAAACGGCTGTTAATCGTTTCAATGAGGCCAGGCAGCTGAGACATATCCTCAATAACCTCATGCGCTCCATACTCGATAAACTGCTGCTTGGCCGCTTCAACTAGAAGCTTCAAAGCAGCCGGCTCCAGCTCATTCACTTCTTCCTGCGTCAAACCTAATATGGAGCTGCCTTTAACGATGCCAACTGCCCATACTCCGGCATTTCTTGCCTCTTGCATGTCCGACTTCGTATCCCCTACTTTTACGATTTGAGAAGGCATGCCCATATCCAGATGAATCATATTCGCGTAGATCATATAAGGATACGGGCGCCCTCTGCCATGGACAGAATCAGGAGTCAGCCAGTAATCTGGTGCGTAACCATTCATCTCTGCCCTGCTTGCGACAATTTGCATCATGGTGTCGTTATATCCTGTCGTCCCGCCAATTCGTAACCCTGACTTTCTAAGCTGCTTCACGGTATCGACAACATACTCAATAGGTTCAGCAAATCGATGTAAGATTTCAAGTAGCTTCGGTTCAAAAGCATCGTGCAGCTGATCCACATCGCTGTCAGTGAATGGACGCCCCATCTTTTCTTCAAATTGGCTGCGAATCCGCGGCATTTCCAGCATCATCTTGATATGATCCCATTTTAAGCACCCCATTGGAGCTCTGACTTCTTCCATCGCCGGTTCGATCCCAATCATCCGGAAGATATCGAAGAACACATGCACGGGAGCCATACATCCATAATCGACCGTCGTTCCGGCCCAGTCCAATATTAGTCCTTGTACTTTCATAAACGAATCGCTCTCCATTCATTCCCCATTGTTTGTCGCATAGGACAATATTGCCGCACACAAACCCACCATATCTTCTAGATGCACATCGCCAATTGAACCGATCCGGAATACTTGTACGTCGCTTAATTTACCTGGATAGATTACATACCCTCGCTCCTTCAGAAAGAGATACATAGACTCAAAGCTGAAATGCTCAAAGTCCGGATACCTGAACGTAGTGATAATCGGTGACTGCAGCGGTTCGGGAAGGTATGCTTTAAATCCCGCACTTTCCATTAAATGAACTAATGTTTGTTGATTCTCAAGATATCTGACATAACGCCGCTCGACTCCGCCTTCTGCCTCTAATTCAACTAAGGCCTGAGAGAAAGCCCGTACCACATGCGTCGGAGAGGTGAACCGCCACTTCCCCTCCTCCTGCTCCATCACTTGCCATTGATCATACAGATCTAATGATAATGACCTTGCATTGTGCTTACACTTTGCCAATTCATCCTTGTTACAGAGAACAAAGCTGAAGCCAGGTACGCCTTGAATACATTTATTCGAGCTGCTGACTAAGTAATCAATGCCCCACTTCTCAACTTCTACCGGTATCCCTCCAAAGCTGCTCATGGCATCGACAATAGCTATTTTCCCGTGCCCCTTAATCGTCTGTACCAGCTGTTCGAGCGGATTAAGAATACCTGTCGTTGTCTCACAATGTACGAACGCAACATGGGTTATCGCTGGATCTTGCTTCATCAAGGTATCCACTTGCTCTACATCAATAATTTGGCTCGGGGCGAATTCTAAAGTTCGGTAACCAATTCCGAGTATCCGCGCAATTTGCTCGATCCGTTTGCCATACGCTCCATTAGCCAGAATAAGGAGTTTGCCATCCTGGGGGATAACCGTTCCAATCGTTGCTTCAATTCCGAAGGTTCCACTTCCTTGCATTAACACTGACGTATAACGGGCTTCCGATGCTCTGCCTATATGAAGCAGCTTGCTCCGAATCAACTGAACGATATGTTTATAACTGTCATCCCAGGTACACCAGTCCTTCAGCATCACTGCTTTGACGGAAGGTGTTGTGGATAACGGTCCCGGTGTTAATAATAAATAGTGGTCTCCCATCGTAGTACCTCCTACATATTTCGAACAAGATTTCTTGCCCACTTATTTGATCTGTATCTGAAATAGCCAAAACCAGCCTTCGCAACTTCCTCGAATACGAACAGCATATACACGATCTCGACGGGCAGGTGAAAGACATATACTCCAACAAACACTAACGGCAGTGCAATCAGCCAGGTTGTGACTAATACCAGCTTCATTGTGTACAGGTTATCGCCGCCCGCTCTGAACATGCCGACAATCCACAGGTTATTTAAGAAGAACATGATCATCACTACAGCTTGAATGACCATCACATGCCGGAAGGAGGTTCGCACCTCAATGCTAATATTGGGGAATAGATGTACAAAGTACGGATTTAGCAGCAATATAAGAGCTCCAACGACTACACCCGAATAGAGGGCAATCCGTGTGAATTTACGGGCATAGATAAGGTATTCACCCGATTCGACTTGACTTAACTTCTCGCCAATCATGACTCTGGCTGCGTACGCAAACCCGAAAATTCCCATCATGAAATATCGGTTAAACGTGAGCGCTAATTGGTAAGTTGCTAGAGCAGCCACTCCTAAATGACCAAAGGCTACCGCATATAACATATTGCCAACCGACCACATCCCTTCATGGAACAAGAGCGGCAGTGTGGTTATGTATATTTTCCGGGCGAAATCCCAGCGGATTGAAAGAATTTCTTTCAGCGTGACATTGAAATAATATTTGTTCCAATAGACGTAACCTAGTAGAATAACCGCGCTGAGCATAGAGGATATTAAGGTTGACCAGGCCGCTCCAACAATACCGTACACAGGAAAACCAAGCTTTCCATAAATAAGTGCATAGTCCAGTAAAATATTGACGAACATACCCATAACCCCAACAATCAGAGTCAGCTTCACCTTACCTATCGAACCCAATGCGTTGCTAAAAGCATCTTTAATAGAATTAATTAAGAAAACGAATACGATCACAGATAAATATTGAATGCCATAGGCGATTGCCGGTTCATCCTGGATAAAAAGTGTGATTAACGGCGCTTTAAACACAGAGACAAGCATAAATACAATCAATGAAAGGAGGATGCTTGAGATCAGCATAAGAGCAAATGCTTTTTTAACATTTACAAAGTCTTTTACTCCATAAAATTGTGTAATGTAAGCTGAAATACCATAAATCGCTGCAAGAAGCATCCCAAGAATAAAGCTGATTTGACCCACTGCAGCCGTTATGGCAATCGCCGTATCCCCTAATCCTCCGACCATTAATGTGTTGATCAAAGAAAATGAATTCCCGAGTAGCATTTGAAGTACGGAGGGGATGACTAACCTCTTCATATCTTTACGAAATTCAGAACCGCTCATCTCTGCCCCTATTGCAGCTCATCCGGAAAAATTGGATTTGACCAGGCAATATTCCCTTCGAAATCAATGCATTCCACGCGAATATATTGCTCTGTACCCTCTATCTTGAACCCGCCGCTGGTAATGGGTGAAGCATCTTTGTTATATAACGCACGCCCATTATTGGGATGTGTAATAAACTTAATGAATTTTACCGGTGAGCATTTGATTTGCAAGAAGCCATTCTCTACCCGCAGATCCAGAATTTCCGGTCCCTGTGAAGAATAGAACTGTCCGCTCTTTAGCGCCGTGATCAACGTTTGCTGCTCCAGCTTGTCCGCATCGACCGAAATCCATCCACCGAAAAATTCCGAGATGACCTCATCTATTCGCCCTCCATGAGCATCATCGGCAGCCACGCCGAACACTTTACGCCCGTTCTTCAGTAAATAATCCCAATGGCGAACGCCGTACCCCACAGCTTCGTCGATTTCGGACTGGTGATTATAGATTTCTACCGCAAAATAGTTCTCTAGCTTCAGCAAATCCTCAGCGCGGTTTCTGGACCATTCCGGATGATTCATAATAATTAAATTCCCTTTATGCCTCATCTCTTCAATCAGGGTCTGAATCGTATCCAAGCTTTTATATTCAGGCTTCGCATGTTCTTCGTCGTGCTCGAATCCGTATTCTGAGCCTAACGATTTATCGAAAAGCCCGTGTATATGGTATTGCTGGCCCGTTTCTTTCCGGCTCATTTCACATGCCATTTCATAACCATCCAGCATGATAAATTTCTCGTCGTCATAGCTATCGGATTTGAAATAAATTTCATGATCGCTTAAACACATGAAGTCATAACCCTTATTCTTATAAGCTTCGATTACAACCTCAGGAGCATATTGCCCATCGCTGCGAGTTGAATGGGTATGGATATTCCCTTTAAATTTGCGCTTACTCTCGTCTAAATAGATTTTTGACTTCATGGCTATTCTCCTCCCTGCAGCAAATCGGATACAAATACAGGGTTGGACCATGCCACCTTCCCTGAGAAGTCAATACATTCCACACGAATATATTGCATATCCTTATCGACCTCCATGGACGCTTGGGTCAAAGGCTCCCCGCACTCAAAATCCCCTAAAAAAGCTCCTCTTTGGGGAAAAGATTTAAACATAATAAATTTACAGGGAGAGCACTCGATCATAAGTTCACCGTCCACCACTCGCAGATCGTAAATTTCCGGACCGCTGCTGGAATAAAATTCACCGTGTTTCAAGCTTTTCACAAGATCCTCTGGGTTCAGCGCTGTCGATTGCACCTGTACCCAGCCTCCTCCGTATTCAGGAATTCTCCATTTCGGATCATGTTCGTGAGAATCATCCGCGGCAATACCGAATACTCGTTTACCATTCTGCAGCGCATGATCCCAATAAGCTGCGCCATAAGAGCTTGTAGTCGACCACTCCGTAGCATGGTTGTAAATCTCTATTGCGAAAAATCCATCATATTTAACCATGTCCTCAAATCGGGTCAAGTGCCATTCCGGATGGTTGAAGATGACCAAATTCCCGTGCGCCCGCATTTCGTCAATGAGCAGTTGGGGCGAGTGGTCCCCTACCCATGGAATCGGCACCGGGAACTGCTCTAAATGTTCGAATCTTTCCAGCTCTGAATCTGCGGTAGGATCATTTAACACACCGAAATGGTAGCCTGGATTTTTATCTGCAACCTGGTTTAATCCCCCTCGTTCCATCCCTGGGAGAGTGACAAAGTCAACCGTATTGAATTCTTCCGTTCTGGCATAAATATCGTGGTCGGTAATCGAAATGAAATGATAGCCCTTGGCTTTAAAAGCTTCTACTACTTGTACTGCAGGTAAACTGCCATCCGACCAAGTGGTATGAAGATGCAGGTTGCCTTTATATTTAGTCTTTTCCCGGTCTAAATAAACTCTATTAATCATTACTTGCCCTCCTAATAATTTACGTTGTTTTCATGTGTTTTCATTTTGTTTTCTGTTGTTATTTTGATCATACAACCTGAAGTAAGAGCGTTTCAAGCCATTCGCTTATAATTAACAGTGGGCTAACAAAATTCATCATCCGTTAATAAAATTGCGGCTTACGGTCATCAAAAACGGACATGAAAATAGAAACGGAAGAGTTCTTTTATGGACGTCTCCCGTTTCTCAGAGCAATCAATATTATATTTTAAATCATACTCTGCTTTTGTTAGTCCAATATTATGCGTAATCATAAATACAGCAAGCAGCCATACCTTTGTACAAACTAAAAAAACCTAAAAGGTTGCTAGACCATTTAGGTTCCATATTATTCTTTATTAGCAACAGGAGTCCGGGTTTAGCTTCTTAAACACCTCAAAGCTCCGGGCCGCACATTCAGAAATCGGGATGGGATGGAATCCATTGATTTCTGCATACAGGATATCATTTAATGGTGCAGTCCAGGAGCTAGGGACTGCCTCTGCTCCCAGCATAGCCCCCATAATAGAGCCGACTGTGGCCCCGTTGCAATCTGTATCCCAGCCACCCAGAACCGCTGTGGTTATGGCTTTTTCGAAGTTCCCTTGGCCGAAGATCAGCGAAGCCGCCACCAAAGCCGCATTATTGTTGGTATGAACCGGATTATAGTGCTTGAAGGCTTCCCATATCCGGTCAACCAACTCCACTTGATTCTTCGTGCTACGTGCAATCGCAACAGCTTCCCTAACATCCTTCGCCAATCTGCTGGTAGCAGGAATCTCGCTTAAGCCAATTTCGACGATCCGCTCGGGATCACGTTCCGAGAATGCAGCAGCAATCATGGCGGCTACGAACATTTCTCCATATATGCCGTTCTTTACATGAGAGAAAGAAGCATCACGCCATGCCAGTTCAGCCGCTAGCTCCGGTTTCCCGGCTGCACCATAGGCTAATCCGTCTGCCCGGATCTGGGCGCCGATCCATTCGCGATAAGGATTCAGATAGGTACGGACCCAAGCCTTCTGCTCTTCCCAGTCTGAATTCCGGGCATTCCCTTCATTTTTCAATAAATTGTTAAGATGTGATGTTACCTGTGCAAAGTTTAAATACGCCTGCGTTTCAGCTGTACATACCTGAGAATAAGACAAAACCCTATGCCATAAGAGACCCACATCCCAAGAATCCCATTCCAGCCCTTTTTCTTCCAGCATAATGAGGCCAAGAACTGTATACCGGATATCATCGTCGCTCTCCATGTAGCAGATGTTCTCACGCAGGCTCTTAGGGGAGACATTAGCAATGTTCAGGCCAACTTCCTTTTGTGCACGGGATTGTGCAGGTACGTAAGTCGTTATAGGCCATGCGTCTGCACCTTGGAACCAAAGTTGAACATTCTTCCAGCCTGGATTGCCGAAGCTTCCGCCCATATATTCCCACTGCTCAAGGGGTTTGCCAAGTGCACAGCCAACACTCCGTCCAAGCCACGCTCCATAAAATTTGTCCCGCCAGACTGGCTCGGAATGTTGCGGCTGAAGCACTCTCGGCCCTTCTGGACGCTTTTTACGGATTTCATCCAATTCAGATGGCTCGGCAAACGGGAAATCAGGTCTAATCGGAAGCCTCATCAATTGCTCATATATTGCCATCAATTGCTCCCGATCATTGCCTGCCGCCTCAATCTTTTCAATAAAGCCCTCTGTATTGCAGCCCTCATCTCTGCGCTGAATAACCTCTTCTTTCACCAATCGCTGTAAGCTATCCCATCCTGCCATGATCCGCACCCCAAACTTTGTATTTTATATTCATTATAGAACCCGTTTGGAGGAGAGGCTTCTCAATAACTATAGGGAAATTCTCAAATATTGCGAAATGTTTGATATTGCTGCCGGTATTCACTTGGAGAAAGCCCAATAATTGACCCAAATAAACGGTAGAACGTCGATACGCTTTGAAACCCACTTGAGAAGCATACTTCGGTGACATCCAGGCTTGTATTCACGAGTAAACGCTTCGCCTCGTTGAGTCTGACCTGCAGGAGGCAATCCTTGAAATGGCGCCCGGTTGCTTCTAGAAATACATGGCTTGCACGTGAGGGGCTGACTCCCAGATATTTAGCAACCTCCTGAAGGGTTAGAGCTTCCGTGTAATGTTCCTTAATGTAATCCATCAGTTTCCGGTACTCCCTGATCGTACGTGTCAGCTTCTGCCAATCCTTCTGTTGCAGTGGGATCGAGCGATTCCGAAGCAGGAGGGTACATATATGCAGGAGGGTTGCTTTTACCATGCTGGAGTACCCCTCCTGTTTATCGACAAGCTCGGATCGGACCCGTTCGATGAGTTGTCTCAATTCAATGGCAAGGGGTTCGCTATGTGGAATTCGATTCTGATAGAGTCCGTTAGAATAACAAAAAGGAATCAGCAGCCTCTCGTCCTCTGTAAGTAACAACCCTGGATCGAAATTCAGAAAGATATATGTACTTGGGTCCTCTTCATCAGACCAGGCAATGTGCAGCTCCGAATGGTTAACTATGAATACGTCACCAACCTGAACGGGGTACGTGTTTTCACCGAAATGAAACCATCCCTTTCCCGAAATACAACAGCCGATCTCTAGACTGGAATGGTAATGCAGGGGCTGCATGAATGTGTTCGGTGACCAAACAAAAGCATTAACGGGTATTTCATGCTCATACTGTATGTTTAATTGTTCTCCTTCGCTCATGCATTTAGCCTCCTATCCCCAATATTCATAGAGTAGCATAAGCGGTGTAAATTGGGATATAACGTGAAAGAGAAGTCTATTCCAGCTCTGCTTGCATCTGCTGAAGGATTTTCTCCACACAACCTTCCAAACCATCCCTGAACGTATCGACCTTCAGGTCATACACCTCTTCCTTATGGACGAACTCCAACTGCTCTTTGGCTTGCCCGATTCTGCGGTCTCCTCTTTCCTTTTCCCTGCGCTCAAGCTCATTTAGCGGGCAAAACACGCCCACAGACATCACCGGATATCCGGACAGGCTTTTTTGCCAGTCCTCTCTTGTAAAGGCGTCATGGATCACATGATCCACGATAAGATTAACCCCGGTATCCGCGAACATCGCAATCGTCCGGTGGAAATCATGCTTAATTCCTCCGGCAATTAATTGCTTTTCTTAGCGATAATATGTGTAAATATGGCTATATCCCTGTATGGACTGTGATTGCCGAGTTCAAGCTCCAGCCGCATAGTCTGGTTATGCCATTCTTCAGTCTGCTTAAGCTCATTGTCAGCGATATATCCGTACAGATTATGTATTCCAAAATGACCTTCAATCTCATAACCCGCTTCGTTGAGCCATTCCACTAACTGAGAGTAAGGATATACTGTGATATCCGTTTGAATAATTCCGCTATACTCCCGGCTGCTGCCTATACTTGTAAGCGCATCTTCAGAATCTTTATGAAGAATAGCCTTTTTCATTACCTTCGCACCGGATTATGAGCAATCAGTGACAAGTAGCCATTTGTGGCTTGGCAGTTGCTGATCTGCTGGATAAAAGGCTGTGGGTCCTCCGTATATTCAAGAATGTTATGGCAAAAGATCCAATCGTATTTCCCCAAACTCCCGGATGCCTCTTCAAAAGAATGCTCCAAATAAGACACTTCCGGTCCAGCCTTTTTGGCGAGCTCGATCATCTCATGGGCAGGCTCTACCGCAGTTACCCGATGCCCTTTCCTGCTGTACTCATTACTGGAAATACCGAACCCGCAGCCGATGTCCAATATAGCTTGTGTTTGCTCACCTAAGAACCGGTCTATTTGATCCCAAGCCGTCTGATAAAATAATCGGCCCCAAGGCATTTGCGTATAATGCCAATAGGAATCCAATGCCGCTGCAAAAGCACCCGCCTTACTCATCATTTATCCCTCTTTTCAACTTTGATAATGTTACTTAACCTCAGGTGTTGTGGATCAAGTCTCCAACAGTATTCACTGGTCACTTGGCATCGTTGCTGTCCTATTATTATCGAAGCTCCAGGCAATGACAGTAGCACTGTCACGGCCTTTTTGCTGATGCACCTCCATTAGCACAGCACCGACACACTCCTTCATATCCCTTGCCGAATAGAAAGCATCAAACAGCTTTTGCGGATTTGCATAGGACTGTGCGCCATATTCCAGAAGACCGTCAGTCGTCATGACGAGCACTTGATGTCCTTCTCTCAGCTCTCTGACTCCGGTTGAATAGCAGGGAACAGGCTGGGCAAAGGTGTTGGCATACCCGATCCATTCATAATAATTCCGCTGGTTCAATAAGAATTGTCCCCGGGCAGCGAGGTCCGGATGAAGCAGGTAGAGTGAGTTGTCACCGATAGACAGCCACCATATGTAATTCTCTTTACGGGCGCAGATCAGGCATGCCGTTTCACCGGTCACTTCCCTGCATCTGTTAATGAAGGCTTCCGAGGTAAAGAGGGATAATAGATACTCCTGTAAAGCATCAAAAGCGTGTGATATGGGCTGTGATAGATGTCCGTTAATTTCACTGGCTGCACTGTCCATGGTGCTAACCAGCAGCTCTGCACTTTCTGCCGTTTTATGGGCATCCAGCAGCATAACGAACTCCCAGCTTCCGTCCGGGTCAAGCAATACAAAGAGGCCGTCTTCGTTTTTGTCCGCACCTGCTGCAGTATTTCCGCCATAACAGCCAATAGCCATATTACCAAAATTCATGGTCGCAGGATCGTCAAGGTACATTGCGTGACTGCCCACCCAGCTGAACTTAATCTTATCCCGTTCCATTTTCGCCTCTATCTCCTATCTAATCACTCTAATACCTCTCTACAATGGACCAGACAATCTTATCGTCCGGGGCATTTTTGGGATACACGAAGCTTGCTTTGATCCGGTTTTCTTTGTCGTAATACACCCTTGCTTTTAGGCCCTGGGCGGAGTCGTAGCTTCGAACCGTGTATTGGTCTCCCAGTTTGCTTTCCACCTCGTTCAGCTCTGTCAGTTCGTCACCGGCCTGGCTCATTATTCCATGCTCAGACAAGGTTTTTAATTTGATAATGGCTCCGTCACTTTCATACACAACGAGGAAATCCTCATAATATCTGTATTCAGCAGCTTCAGTGCTTTTATCCACAAAACTTGGATTCTTCTTGTACACATCCCACTGCACATCCGCGATATTCTCGTTTACAGCTATTCCATTGATCGTCAGTGAAGACAAGTCCGTAGATTCAACACCGAACGCCGCCAGCTGATCTCTCAGCAGAAAGGCGAGGATAGTGACAATAACAATGACAATAACAGTAAGACCCAAAACTGCTTTAAGCTTCTTTTTACTACCACTCCGTTTATTCATATACCCGCACGCTTTCTTCATGTTATATTTGTCATATCTATCCAATCCGTAAAGCAAGAAAATTAAATTAACTATGCTGTAATCCGCCGGGAGGACTGAAGTGCAAATGCTGTGGTCTTTGTTCATCGCGATTCTATTATCATTTTCGTTCAGGATTGTTCAAATAGTAATTGGGCTTATCTATAAGCAGCATCTACGGTTCTCTGTCTATTATTGGGGAATTATGGTTATCATTGCAAGCTTATTAATAAAAAACACTTATGTCTACAGCTTCCCGAAGAATCTGTCTACGGCGCTGCCCTTGTTCCTTATCATTCTCATTGTCAATTGTCTCATCTCGAGATCCTCCGGCTATTCTCCCGCAGGCAGGTTTGACCGGTTCAACTTCGTGATTATCTATCCCGTGCTCGAAGAGATTGCCTTCCGGGGGCTGGCTCTGCCTGTTCTCACCCGTCATCACAGCCTCGGCCGAATTCATCATACGCCTGTAATCGAACTCAGCTTCGCTGTCATAATTACAGCTGCACTCTTTGCAGTCTCCCACTTGCAATATTATAAGCTGAACAGCCAGAGCATCAGATTTATGATATTCGCATTTGCCGGCGGGCTGTTCTTTGGGCTAATCACCCAGATGACTGAGTCTATAATGCTCACTATTCCACTGCACATCGCTTTTAACGGTTCGGCGGCCTTTTATGCGTATTTGATCGCCAAGAAACAATCCAACTCTATGTATAGCTGATCCCTGATGCCCAGTTTCGCTCTTCATCTATTCCTATGTATACAAAAAAAAAAGCCCCCGACCCTAAACTACAGAGCCAGTGCCTCTTCCGTGATCCGTTTGATATCGATGGAGGACAGTGTTTCCTCATTGACCATATCCGGCAAAATCTCAGCCAGGAAATATTCCACGCATTTCAGGTCTATGTTCTTGATCTTGATCAGGGCATTGCGGTACATAACCACAAACTCCTTTTCCGTATTACCTCTTTGCAGTTCGGCGAATGCCTCGTAGACCTGATCCATCTTGTCGGCTACCTCCAGAATCAGCCCCTCCAGCGATTCATCCTTGCCTTCACGCAATTGATGAAAGAAGATGCTTTTGAAATCCTCGGGAATATGCTCTTCAATGAAATTGTGAACCATACCTTCCTCCACCTGCTGGATTAAAGAACGCAGCTGCAGCGAGGAATGTTTGACCGGTGTTTTGATATCGCCGATAAAAATTTCACCGTAATCGTGGCTGCTCGTAATCTCGTATAGCTTCTTCCAGTCAATAACCGCACCATGCTTTTCTTCGATATCTGCCAAGGTTTTGGCGTACTGCACGACCTTCCAGGAATGGGCCGCTACACTGTGCTCCTCGAATTTGAATTTCCCCGGACAGCGGATGATCCGTTCCAGTTCGTTCAGTGAGCGGAAATATTTATGAATACCCATGGGGCCAGTCCTCCCTTATCTTCAGGAATAGAGATAATAACAGTATAGGTCCCCATTGTTAAATGCGGATAAAGCAGTTGACGTCTTATGTTAAAAGAGAGAAAGGCGTTCTCCCGGCACAACATATTACAAATGGCAGAAGGCCTTCCGTTCCCCGTTGTACTCGTTCATCCCCGCCTTACTGCGGAACCTTTCCCCGCCTCAGGTCTGGACTCAAAAACAGTCTTCAGGCCGTTTTGCCGAACTTCATATAGCCTTACAATAAGTACATAGACACCGGATATTAATAAAGATTCATTCTGGTAAATCCCAATGGAGAGGACGCGATTCAACCATGACAAATTTATTCCGTTCCGAAAGAGACAAGAAGCTTACCGGCTTATGCGGAGGATTGGCCCGTACACTGAACATTGACGCCACACTTATTAGACTGCTTGTTGCGGTCACTGCCGTCTTCAGCTTCGGCACCGTTGCTCTCATTTATATAGTGGCCAGCCTCATTGTCCCTAAAGAGCCTATTACCAGCTTCACGGATGACTACCATTCTTTTTAATCAATTTAAATTAAAGCATTGAAACTATTAAATTCATCCAAACCTAAAGGAGAAATGGACATGAGTATATTCCAAAGAATCACCACCCTGACGAAGGCAGCAATCCACGAAGGTCTGAATAAACTGGAGGATCCAATCCTGCTGACTGGACAATATTTGCGGGAACTCGATGATAAAATTGCAGGCGCTGAAAATAAACAACGCGAATTCACGGCAGCTGCCAATGTGCTGGAGCGTCGCATCTCCGAATATCAAATCCTTGCGGAACGCAGTGAAGCGGATGCGGTCAAAGCGATGAGCGAAGGGAATGAGCCTGCAGCCAGAGCCGCAGTAATGGCTAAGCTGCGCTACCTGGAAAGCGAAGCAGAATGCACGTCAGTTCTGGAAGAAACACGGCAGACTCTGGCTGCCCTGGAAGTCAGCATCCAAAGTGCCAAAGCAGAGCATGAGCGCCTAAAAGCCAAAAGAACCGAGCTGGCTGCCCGTGCGCGCAAAGCGGAGGAACTGGCGAGACAGCAGGCTCAGAACAGCGGTCACCCCGCTTATCCCGGAACCCGGGGCCACGTTATCAACGCCGGTACGGCATCACGCGGTTTCGAACGGATGGAAGACAAAATCAGCGAGTGGGAAGCACATGCGGAAACCTCCGCACACCATTCTGCTGAGGCAGCTGATTCCCCGATTAACAGTGCAGTAGAAGCCGAGCTGGAACGGCTCCGCAGCAAAAAAACGGACAGCAGCAAGTAACTAAAATACACAAAAAGGATACTTCCCTTTCAAGGGAGAGTATCCTTTTTTTAAACTGCAGCTGATCTTTTCCTCAAATTCGCCCTGCGGGCTCCGTAGACTTGGAATAACGGTTCTCCGGTACCGGTATACCGAGATTTCCGCGCAGTGTATCGCTTTCGTATTCATTACGGAACAGTCCCCGTTCCTGCAAAATCGGCACCACCCGGTCCACGAATTCCTCCAGGCCGCTCGGTACAGCGGCAGCTATCATAAAGCCGTCTGCCCCACCGGATTCAAACCAGTGCTGGATTTGATCCGCCACCTGCTCCGGTGTGCCAATAAAGCTGCTGCGCGGGGTAGCGGATTGCAGAGCGACCTGGCGCAGTGTCAAGCCTTGCTCCTTGGCATTTTTCTTTATTTTGTCCGTTCCGCTCTGGAAGCTGTTTCGGCCCAAATCGCCAAGCTCCGGAAACGGCTCATCCAGCGGATACTGCGAGAAATCATGATGTTCAAAGAATCTGCCCAGATAATTCAGCGCGTTCTCAATCGTCACGAGGCCGGCAACCTCCTGGTATTTGCGCTCGGCTTCCTCCGGGGTATCGCCAATGATAGGCGCAATGCCCGGGAAGATCAGCACCTCATCGGGATTCCGGCCGAACGAAGCAATCCGGGCCTTCACATCCCGGTAGAATGCCTGCGCTTCCTCCAGCGTGTCATGTCCGGTAAAGATGGCATCGGCCTCTTTCGAGGCGTAATTCTTGCCGACCTCTGAAGAACCTGCCTGGAACACAACCGGCTGTCCCTGCTTCGAGCGGGCAATATTCAGCGGTCCTTTTACAGAGAAGAATTCTCCTTGATGATCCAGCGTGTGCATCTTGTCCGGATCAAAAAAGACGCCGCTCTCCTTATCGCGTAAAAACGCGTCATCCTCCCAGGAATCCCATAATCCGCGCGCCACCTCCAAATATTCCGCGGCGATGCGGTAGCGTTTGCCATGGTCAGGATGCTCTTTCTTGCTGTAATTCAGAGCGGAGCCTTCCAGCGGAGAAGTTACAACATTCCAGCCTGCCCGTCCGCCGCTGATCACATCCAGAGATCCGAACTGGCGGGCCACGGTAAAGGGCTCACTGTAGGAGGTGGACAAGGTGCCTACCAGGCCTATTTTGCTGCTGACGGCAGCCAAGGCGCTGAGAATGGTCAATGGCTCGAACCGGTTCAGGAAATGGGGAATGGATTTCTCATTAATATATAAACCGTCCGCTATAAAGATCAGGTCCAGCTTGCCTTCCTCGGCCTTTTGCACCCACTTCCTGTAGAGCTCAAAGTTCACACTCGCATCCGGCTGGGCTTCAGGATGACGCCACATCGAGGTGCTTCCTCCTACCCCGTGCAACAGCGCCCCCAGTTTCAGTTGTCTTGGCTTGGTCATATCCATTCCTCCTCTTAATTATTGAATATAAGAAGCTGCGCTAGCACTCTGCTTGATACGTTCGATCTGGCCAAGGTGGGTCTGTACATGTGCAGTAAACAAACGTACGATGTCCGTAATCCTGACCGTTTCCCCTTTGAAGTTAATGCCGCTTTTCTCCCAGTCCTCCGGGTTGAGCCGTCCGAGGAGTAGGCTGTTGTAGTGAAGCAGGCTGCGGAACAACTCCAGGCTGTCGGCGGCATTCCCGCTGTTGGCATACTGGCCGCTGACCCAGGCATCCTGATTAAAGACCGGCAGCTGCACTTCGGTACCCGCCAGAATATCGCGGATGCGGAATGAAACCACTATGCTGTGATCGGCCAGATGAGCCAGCACCTCGGTTACACTCCAGCTGGCCGGCCCGGCCTTCCATTTTAATTGCTCCTCCGTCAAATCCTCCAGTGCCTGAACCAGCTGCTCATGCGTATTCAAATAATCCCTGATTTGCACATTGCCCATTAGATCCCCTCCAAAAGTTGTCCGGCTTGCGATTGACCCGGTGTCTCAAAGCGTGCTAACGAAAACGGACGGATATTGTGGCGGGTCTGTCCGTCTGCCGCTAAGTCAGCCAGAATTTCCCCGACAACGCTGGAAAATTTGAAGCCATGCCCCGAGAACCCGCCGGCCAGAAGCACATTCGTATGACGAGGATGACGGTCGATAATAAAGTCCTCATCCGGTGTATGCTCATATTTGCAGACTGCCCCCTTCAGCAGCCGTCCGGCTGCGCCGGGCATATACGCCTCCAGGACACGGCGGAGATCCCCTTCGTCACTCTCTTCAGTGCCGAAAGGGGCCAGCTTCTGACCCGGCTTCCATTCCAAGCCCGTGTCATGCCGCCCGATCTTCAGGCCGGCTCCGCCAATACTGGGAAAGCCGTAATATCCGCCTTCCTCGGTGCCCAGTGTAAATCCGGGGAAGTTTCCGCTGTCAAAAGCCGGCGCACTCTGAAACCAGCCGACAACCTTGCGGATCGCCTTAATCGGCAGTGTGATGAATGGCGACAGCGCGCCAAACCAGGCTCCGGCACTCAGAATGGCCGCCCCTCCATGAACATCTCCGTTCTTCGTGTGGACCGTGACACTTCCTTCGCGCGCAGTCACATGAAGTACTGCCGTATTCGTCAGCAGCTCTGCACCATGAGCCAATGCCAGTTGCCGGTAAGCGGCGATGCATCTCTCACTGTAGAGATATCCGGCATCCGGCTCATACATGGCTTCGAACGAATCCGGGAGGTTCAAGGCAGGCCACCTCCGGCGGATTTCCTGCGCATCCAGCTGCTCTACTCGTACCTTCTGCTTCCCGGCTTCCGCCAGCTGGCCGCGGAAAGAATATACTGCGCTGTCTGCCAGATTCAGGACTCCCGAAGGCACAAGCAGCTCGGTTCCGCTTTGCTGCTCCGCTTCTTTCCACAGCACATGGGCACGCAGGGCCAAGTCAGTATAGGTGGGGTCACCGCTGTAGGCATGCCTGATCAACCGCGGCTCTCCGTGATGGCTTCCTTCCGTATGCGGCGGATCGAAGGCATCGATCAGCAATGTCTTGATCCCCCGCCGGGCGAGATGATAACCGGCACTCATGCCCATTGAACCCGCCCCGACGATAATCACGTCATAAACAGAGTGTTTCGTTATGTCACTGCACCTCCCTCCGAGGAGAACTGTTCCAAATAACGTACAGCCAGATTGCTGAAGAATGCGGCGCCTACCGGCAGTGCACGTTCATCGAGATTGAAGGAAGGATGATGCCACTCCCGGCTTCCGGCGGTGCCCATAAAGACAAACAATCCGGGAACCACCCGCTGATAAAAGGCGAAATCTTCGCCAGCCGGTGAAGGCACCGGCTTCACGGAGGTGTAGCCGAGCTCCTCTGCTGTCTGCTCTCCAAGCCGTGCAAGCGCGGCATCATTAACTACCGGCGGCGGGCCTTCGATCCAGCGAACAGCCGCTTCTGCTCCTAAAGCAGCGGCTACACCGGTCGCCACCTGGCTGAATCGCTCAAGCACCTCACCGCGCACCTGTTCATTGAAGGTGCGAATCGTACCTTCCAGCACTGCTGACTCCGGGATAATATTCCATGAGTTCCCGCTGTGAAGTTGCGTCACACTGATTACTGCGCTGTGCAATGCGCTGACATTGCGGCTGACGATAGACTGGAGTGCAGTCACCACATGTGAAGCTGTCACGATAGGGTCGACTCCGGCTTCCGGCACAGCAGCATGTGATCCTGCTCCTTTAATCTCAACCACAAAACCATCCGCAGCAGCCATCAACGGGCCGCTTGTAATGCCGATGGTTCCGACCGCCAGATCCGGCTTATTGTGCATTCCAATCACTGCACGGACATCTTTCAGCACCCCGCTGGCTATCAGCTGCTGCGCACCCTTCGCCTTCTCCTCCGCAGGCTGGAACAGCAGGCGTACGGTTCCCTTCAATTCCTTCTCCCGTTGTTTAAGCTGATAAGCAGCGCCGATCAGTGCCGCAGTATGAAAATCATGACCGCAGGCGTGCATTTTACCGGGATATTGTGAGGCATAGGATAATCCGGTTTCTTCCTGAATCGGCAAGGCATCAATATCGGCACGCAGGGCGATTACCGGACCCTCCTGCAGTCCGCCAATCTCCGCGACAACGCCGGTCTTCAGCCCATAATCCAGGGTAGTTACTCCGGCCTGCTCCAGCAGGACTGTAATATATTTCGTGGTTTCATACTCTTCGTTGGACAGCTCCGGGTAACGGTGCAAATGACGCCGGATCCCGGTAATGATTTCATAGAACGCCTCCGCGCTGGGCTCGACGGTTTTGCTTGTCATGAAAGCCCTCCTTCCCTTCGATAATGTTTATCGGACTTAGCTCCTTCTTGTCAGGCCTCCGCAGGCACTTCGGCCAGTGCTTCATGCAGCAGTTCAAAGGAACGGACCCGCTTATCGAAGGGCTGCACATTGGTCGTGACGATAAACTCGTCGATGCCTGATGCTGAGGACAACGCCAGCAATTGTTGCCGCACGCTGGCTTTTGTCCCCTTTGTAATTTCCGGCTCCCGCTCTTCTATGGTGTAATCTTCCGTACTCTGCCGGGTAAATTCCTCCGCCTGCTCCCGGGTAGCAACCGTCAGTGTCTTGCCGCTGGCCAGATTAATCCGGATCAGCTTATGCGCTCCGGCCAGTTCTTTGGCCTCCTCCTCGGTTTCGGCAGCCAGGATAGACAGCGCAATAATTGCCCGGGGTTCTTTTCCCGGCGAAGTCTCGAAGTTGTTGCGGTAAGTCTCGATCGCTTCCAACGCTATCGCCTGATCCCCATTGATGAATAAAGAGAATACGTACGGCAACCCCAGTCCGGCAGCGATTTCCGCACTGGCTACACTCGCGCCAAGCACATAAATTTCGGGAGGTGTCCCTGGAATCGGGCCTGCTTTCAGCCCCGCCAGCGGATGGTCTTCCTCCAGCCGGTTATGTACATATTTTTCGAGTTCGATAATCTTGTCCGTCAGGCTGGAGGGTTCAAAGCTGCCCTGCTGCAATGCCTGTGTGCTCCTTGGCAGCCCCCCGGGAGCACGGCCAACCCCCAGATCCACCCGGCCCGGTGCAAGCGAAGCCAGCACGTTAAAGTTCTCCGCTACCTTATAAGGGCTGTAATGCTGAAGCATAATGCCGCCGGAGCCTATGCGGATGCGTTCTGTCTTGGCGAGCAGATGAGAAATCAACACCTCCGGGGATGAACCCGCTACCTGCCCGGAGTCATGATGCTCCGACACCCAGAAACGGCGGAATCCCAGCTGCTCGGATAATTGTGCCAGCTTAATCGTATGCAAGAAGGCTTCTTCCGGCGTTTCCCCCGGATAAATTGGACTTTGGTCGAGGACGCTTATTGTAATCGCCATATTTTGGCCTCCTAAATGGAATAGTTCAGTTCCGGTGTAATCCGCTTCAGGAACTGCTTCGTTCTTTCTTCGCGCGGATGATTAAATAACTCTGTCGGTGTCCCTTCCTCAACAATCACACCGCCGTCCATGAACACGACGTGATTAGCGACATCGCGGGCAAAACCCATTTCATGCGTCACGACAATCATTGTGATGCCTTCCTTGGCAATTTTGCGGATGACGGCCAGCACCTCGCCCACCAGCTCCGGGTCCAGCGCCGACGTAGGCTCGTCGAACAGAATCACTTCCGGCTCCAGCGCCAGGGCGCGGGCAATGCCTACCCGCTGCTGCTGCCCGCCTGACAGCTGGCTTGGATACGCGTCCAGCTTGGCTCCAAGCCCCACCTTCTCCAGCAAAGCGATACTCCGTTTTTTCGCTTCCTCCTTCGGAAGCTTTTTGACGATAAGCAGCCCTTCCATCACATTTTCCAGCGCAGTTTTATGCCGGAAAAGATTATACTGCTGGAAGACCATCGCCGTTTTTTGCCGCAGCTGATGAATCTCTTTTTTGCGTGCATGCCTGCAGTTCACTTTGAAATCGCCGATGGCAATCTCCCCGTCACTGGGCTTCTCCAGGTAGTTCACGCAGCGCAGTAGGGTAGTTTTGCCTGAGCCGCTGGGGCCGAGAATGACAACAACCTCGCCTTTGGTGACGGTTAAATCAATATTATTCAGCACCTGATTCCGGCCAAACGACTTCGAAATACGCTCCAGCTTGATCATGCCACTCCACCTCGATTGTAAAGATTGATCCGTTTCTCGATCAGGGACGTCAGCCGCTCGATCAGGAACGTAAGCCCCCAGAAGATCAGCGCCGCCGCCAGGTACGCCTCAAAGAACTTCCAGTTCGTCGAAGCCACAATCTGCGCCTTGGCGTTGATATCCACAACGGAAACGGTAAAAGCAAGCGTTGACCCATGCAGCATACCAATAACGGAATTGGACAGATTGGGCAGACTTGCCGCCAGCGCCTGGGGAAAGACAATCCGCCGCAAGGCCTGAGGGGTGGTCATACCTATGGAATGTGCAGCTTCAAGCTGGCCCCGGTCCACGGCAAGCAGACCGGAACGGACGACCTCGGACATATAAGCACCCGCTGTAATTGAGAACGAAATATAGGCAAAACCGATCATCGGAACCGACACCGACCTGAACCCCCAGCCAAAGTGGGCGGCCAGTCCGTCAATAAGGACAGGAAGTCCAAAATAAATCAGCAGCAGATGCGTCAGCATCGGAGTGCCCCGGATAAAAGTCACATATCCAACCGCCAGCGGATACAGGACAGGCACTCTGTAAATCCGGATCAATGCGACACAAATGCCGATAAGAAAGCCCACTGACACGGAGACAACTGTAATATATAAGGTGGTAGGAATGGCGCTCAAGATTTGCAGGAACGCCGTCCAGATAAATGATGGGTCCAGTTTCATTATCCTGCGCCTCCTTTACCCGATCCCATTTCCGCAATAATGCGCCGGTAGGACCAATTTTTGTGGACTCTAAACGATTTTTTCTCAGGGGTGCTCCGCTTCTCATGCCGCAGCAGCCGGTGCTCCGCTACAAGCAGCAGCTTCTCAATCGAATAGCTGATGACCAGATAGATCAGGGCAAGGGCAATGTAGGTTTCGATAAAATGCTGTGTCAAACTGCCAAGCGTCTGTGCTTTGCCCGTCATTTCCATCACACCGAGCGTGAAGGCCAGCGATGTATCTTTCAGCAGCGCAATCACCAGATTGGAGAATACCGGAATCGCGATGCCAAGCGCCTGTGGCAATACGATCCGCGTAAAAGCCTGGAACCCTGTCATTCCCGTAGCATAGGCAGCCTCCACCTGCCCCTTATCCACCGCCATCACAGAAGCCCGGATCATTTCGGACATGTATGCCCCCGTATGCAGGCCGTAGGTTAGAATCACAAAGACAAGCACCGGCGTCCGGGTCATATCCACATGAACCAGTTTTAGAATTTCAGGCAGCCCGTAATAGAACAGGAAGAGCTGGATCAGAATCGGCGTTCCCCGGAAAAAAGAAATATAGATTTCGGAGCAGGTTTTCAGCACCGGCACTTTGTACAGGCGGGGCAGAGCCACGAGAAAACCGACTATAATTCCTGCCAGCAGCGAGCAGGCGACAATCAGCAGTGTGGTGTTTAACGTCCCCAGCAGCTTAGGCAAAAATGAAAATACATAGCTGATATCAAATGGTTCGCCCATAAACTCCCTCCCTTCCCACACTCACAGGCTTAATCATTGAACCGAATTCGCTGTAACATCCGCACCCAGCCATTCCGTGCTCAGCTTGCCAAGTGTACCGTCTGTCTTAAGCTCCTTGATCGCACCGTCAATCGCATCCGACAGCTTCTGCGAATCAGCATCATCCTTGCGCAGCACATAAAGAATGTCTGCCGACGAAAGCTCGTCGCCCGTTGCCTTCAGCTGGCTCTGCGGATCAATAATCGGAAGGACAAAATCGGCAGCCAGCGTGGCGTCTACACGGCCGGAGCTGATCTGGGCAGCTGTATCGTTAGCCGTACCGTTTTGGTACACGATATTAATCGCATTGTCATGCTCTTTATTGTAGTTCTCAAGAATTTGCGCCTGTGCACTGGTTGCACCCGTCAGCACCTTTTTACCTTTCAGATCATCCAGCGAATGGATCGACTCATTGTCCTTAGCCACCACAATGCGGTTTCTCCAGTGGGCGTAAGCTTCTTTGTTAAAAGAATACTTCAGCTCGCGCTCCGGATTTTTTTCCATAACATGGGCGACCAGGTCGATTTTTTTGGTTTCCAGACTCAGCAGCAGGTTGCTGAAATCCATCGTCTGCAGTTCGAATTCATATTCCGGCAGGCGATTGTCAATTTCTTTAATCAGCTCCACATCAAACCCGGTCAGCTTGCCGTTCTCGTCGATGTAACAGACTTTGGAAAACCTGTGCCTGTGCCCACGATGATCTTCGTTACCTTAGCCGGCTCTGCCGAAGCATTACCCTCTTTCGCATTAGCAGGCGCTGCAGCTTCTGCCACATTCCCGCTCTTGCTGCTGTCCGTGTTGTTGCCGCCAGCACTGTTGCTGTTATTTCCGCAGCCGGCAATCGCCAGCGTGAGTATTGATGCAAATACCAGTGAGATTGACTTCTTCATGTTTCTATCCCCTTTGAATGAAATGTGGTTTGTTTATAAGTGTCTTTTTCAGCAGATACATGATGCCGTCGCCATTTTGCGGATCTAGCTCCAGGAACCGTTCATAACCCCGCCGCTCATACATCAGAGCCAGCCAGGGATGTTTTTTCGCCGTTGCCAGAGTGACTTCAGGCGAGCCCAATTGTCCGAGAATAATATGCTCCTCTACCCAATCCAGCAGCTTTCCGCCGTAGCCCTTGTTACTGTATTCCGGACTCACGGCGAACCATTTGATAAAAGGTAGCGGGCTGAGCTTCTTCACCTCTTCTTCTTTCGACAAAGTGATTGTCGCAATAATCGTTCCGCTGACTTCAAGCACATAACATTCATTAGTTGAAATATTGTCTTCAATCAGCGCCAGATCGGCGTTTGCCGCCGGCCAATGCAGCCCCAGATCACGAATCAGCTGATAGGCACGATATGTAATATCCAGTAATTGCTCCGCATCCTTCTGTTCTGCCAACCGGTATACTTCACCCATCGTATGCCCTCCAACCTTTCGGATTTTAATTTTATAATCCCTATCGAATTAGTCGTGATTATGATTATGCAATTAACTTTATCACCGCAGGTATCCATGCGCTAATAGAGTTTTTTAATACATCTATACAAGAAGTCGATCTCCGGCTTTACCTATGCTAAGTTCCAGCAGGGTTTCGATAAACTCCGCATTTTCCCCGTTCAGGGAAATCAGGCTGGTCCGCAGCGAAATCCCTTCCGTCTCCGCGACATCTACCCGGATCAGCGTCCCTGCCGCCACTTCCTCCTGCACACTGAGTGCCGGTAGAAAGCAAATCCCCGCTTGTTTCAGCACCAGCTTCTTGGCCGTCTCCAGGTTATCCACCTGATATTCAATATTCGGCGGCTGCTCCATACTCTCAAATACACGGTGCAGCCGCATCCAGTCCAAAGAGCCGCATTCAAAGAAAACCAGCGTCTCCTGACGGATATCCTGTATTGAGGCACGGCCTCCCTTGGCCAGGCGATGCTCCTTGTGCACATACAGCGAAATGGGGTCCTCGCAAAATGGAAAAGCTTGAATCGCCGGATTTACGACTTTACGGATAAAAGCCAGATCGAGCTCCTTCGACTTCAGCTTGCTGATCAGCACTTCCGTAGACGCTGTCGTCAGCTTGATCGTGATATGCGGATACCTGCGCTTCAGATGAAGCAGCAGATGGGGCATCAAATAATTGGACACCGAGACAGTGCTGCCGATTCTCAGCTCATTCGGAATATGTCCTTTCGATTGTATTTGATGCTTGCCGGTTTGATAGACCTGGAGAATCTGCTGGGCATAGGGGAGGAACTGCTTGCCTTTATCGGTGAGATTAATCTGCTTGCCCAGCCGGTCAAATACCCGGCAATCCAGCTCCCGTTCGAGCGATTGTATGCGGGCGGTAACAGTCGGCTGCGAGATATACAGGACTTCAGCCGCTTTATTGAAGCTTCCATAATGGTTGATGTACACAAAGGCCTCAATATTTTCAATGTTCACACCTAGCCCCCCCTTAGTCGGGTTTAATTTTACTATTCCGATGAATTAACAATGAATTATGGCGATGCGTTCTTATAGATTTTGTATATATCTTATTCACGGCGTATTTTTTTGTCAACACATATTCCGTGTATTTCAGTCGGATTTCCATTAAATACTAGGTCTGCCCGTTTGACTAACGGTGTGGAAATATTCTCCTAAGGGGTAAGGAAGGAGGAGGTATTCATGCCTTCAACTAAAAACCGGATTACCCCGAAAAAAAGAATGTATTTCCATAGCGAACTGCGGCAATGTCCGCACTGCGGCACGAAATTGAAGCGGCACCATACTGCTTGTCATAAATACGTCAATACCCTGAACGGAATCTTCGATATCTGGAATATGGCATACGCCTGCCCGAATTTGGAGTGCCCGTATCCGGGATCCTATTTTCGATCCGCCGAGGCCGATGCGCTCGTGATGAAACATACTTCTTACGGATTCGATGTTCTTGCCCTCGTCGGAGAGCTTCGGTTCAAGCAGCATTACACACTTTCCGAACTGCACGAGGAGCTCAATCGACGGGGAGTCGTTACTTCCAAGCGGAATTGTGAACGACTGTACGAGTGATATCTGACGCTACTTCGCGCATCGGTCACGGACCATCTCCGCGAAGTCTTGGCGGGGGTGGCGCGCCGTTTTGCTCGAAGATGGGCATCCACCGCTCGATCTTCCGGGGATTCGGGTATACTAAGAAGCCTTAGCGATTCAAGGTTCGCTTCAACGAAGCGCTAAAAAAGGGGGTTCGCCTACAGTGAGAAACTCCTGAAGTTGTTTGAAACATTGGATAGCTTCTGCTCCTCATACCACAAAGTAAAGCATTGGCTGAAGCCTCATCAAGATGCTGCCCATATTTTGAGTGCGCCCGCACCGCAAACCGCAGAATGCGTTCGTGTGCAAATGCAGTGGCTCCGCACCGAAATGAGACGGTCCTATACCCGAAAAGAAGATACCGAAATGGTCGAGAATTTTGAGCGATATAGCACCGGATTTTGGCAAGGATTGTTTGCGTGTTACGATACGCCGTACCTACCAAGGACAAATAATGACCATGAACAACAGTGTCTCGAAAACCGTGTTTGTTTGTTAATTGGGCAGACCTAGAAAAAAAACAACAGGGCAATTTTATCGCCTGTTGTTTTTTTATATAGACAAATGCAGGAGGTATACAAAGTTACTAATAGATGACGTAGAAGGTTGATCCCGTTGAATTATTAGAACTAATTAAATTTAATTCAATCTTGTAGTAACCATATAGTTTAGTTATTAAGGATTCCTTATTGTTCAATTGTCCTAAGTAAGTTCGGTTATTATATTGATCAATAGCATGTACAGTGCAAATATCTCCAAATTGACCATTTAACACGACTTTTATTTGCCCATTCATGTAAATAGGTACGGTTTGCTGTCCAACCTGTGCCCATTCTGTTCCTTGTAAAGTAACATTGCCTAAGGGTTGCGTTTCTTGTGACAGCAACGTGTTGTTTGTAACAGCTTCTTCAGCGAAAATTGCACTTGTAGGTGCTAGAACCATCATTAGAGTAGCAAAACTAGATACTGTTATTTTTTTTATATGATTCAACGTAAACATCTCCTTTAGATATATATATTGAATTAAATAATTTAGCCATCATTAGTATGTGTTTTTTTTCACGAGTAATATAAAAAAATATTCTCGTTAAATCGAAATCAAACTTTCATTTAAACTAATTCCGAGAAAAAACTTAAATACCAAAAAAAATTAAAGTAAGTTAGATGCTACTAAACTTTATTTTTCATGGCACACGCTCCTTTGGGAAACACTGAGTTATATTACAATTAAACACTAGCATATATTGCAATAAAATTCAATATTATTCCACTTAATTTAGAATGGTAAGCGTTATGTCAGAGTGCTAGTAAATGATGTTGAGCAACATGTTAAGCGTAATGGAAATCTTATAAAGATTGGAATTCAATCAGGGAAAGGTCGCCGAGTTTGTACCGGGCTTCGAAATCCAGCTTCCCTCCCCGTGCAAGTTTGGATTGAGCTTTTTTAGATATTCTACCTGTGCTTTCAAATAGGCATTTTCCTCTTCGGCACTGCTAAAGATAATCTGGATTTCGCTTTTAATGCCAAACTTCTCCATGATCCGGCTGTACGCCCAACCTTCTCCCACTCGCAGACGAACAGCTTCTTTCTTCGTGTCCTCACTGTATCGATTAAATGTTTGACCTTTCTTTGCTCGCATAGTAAAGATCCCCTCCGGTTTTTAGATGTTGAGATCATTCTAACATGATCTCTTTTTTCACTTTCTACCTTGAGGGGATAATACCACATGGATTGCCGGGGAGCGCCCTTTTTTCGTTCCGCCTGGTTTAAACCAGGCGGATTGGATGTAGCCACTATTAAAGGGATCGGTCTGCTAAATGGTTATACTCCGGAATGAACAGCTTATGATGAAGTACATAGAAAAGGCCCGATTTTGGTTCCTTCAGCTTGAAGTTAAAAACCCTGAAATCATCTTCTGCCATTTCATACGAGAATGAGCAGCCGGAGTTGAGAAAGCCTGACAAGTATACGACATGCTCTTGTTAATAATATGAGCCGGATTGCTTATCATGTTGTATCTGAATCGTTAGGCAGGCTTATTACGCTCCATCTGATAAATTCATGGCTGGCTTTCTTATATTGATTGCAGAGGAAAGGAGGGGTTGAAATGAAGAGAACCAAATCGATTGTTTTCAAAATGTGGACAGGCGTGAAGTCTGCTGGTCGTCATGTTTGGGAGTATATGAAATCCAAAGAGGGACGTCAGACGTTAATTCAAATTGTCCTTATTGCTATCAGGTATGTCTTAGGTCAGTAATTCAAAAGCGTTCAGGTGGTGTATCCCGCTTGGACGTTTTTTTGTTTGACTAAAGTATATTGATCCGGAATGGAAAGAAAGCAGAGGTCTAAGAACGGTGGGGCTGATGCTACCGGCTCTAAGGCGGCAAGAGCGCCTGACCAAGATACGTCACCGCCGAATGACGGGGCTGCGCAGTTGGAATCGCTACATCTGGCGAAATGGAGAATTTGTTGTTTGGGTCGAGGATGCCTTGAAACAAGAGAATCTCTTGAATCGGCTGAGCTGTGTGGAATGTGAGTGTTACCTTCGCGAACGTAAGGGATGGGAATCCCGACTACTCGAAGGTAACAAACGCCTTCGCTTCCGCCGAGACCCTAACCGTTATTTACAGTGTCTCGAAAACCATGTTTGTTTGTTAATTGGGCAGACCTAGTTAAATAAATCACAAAGATAGATAGAACTTTTCTATTCATTTATCAGAAATGTTAAATTCCTCTTATGTTTATGTGATTTGTCAGTTATAATAAACGTCACTCGACTGATCTTTCCACCTGACTTAAGTAAGGGAGGTATTTCGTGAACATGTCAAAAGAGATCATTATTCGTGACGCTGCAGAAAGTGAGCGCGAAGCCATTGCCGAAGTGCTGCTGTCCGCATACAGCCAATATTCTGCCGGCATGCCTGAGCCGCAGTGGGAAGCGTACCGGAATTCAATCCTTGATTCCGTACACGGGAATGCCCCGTTCGCGCGGATCATTGCTGAAACCGGCCAGCAGATTGTCGGCAGCGCACTGTTGTTCACCTCTTCGGAAACGGCCTACGGCAAGCCCGAGCTTGGCATCCACTCCCCTGTACTGCGCCTGCTTGCCGTCTCCCCTGACGTACGCGGCCGCGGCGTTGCTGCACTCCTGATTCGGGAAGCCGCCCGGAGGTCCCGTGAGTTGGGCGCCTCCACCCTGAACCTGCACACCTCGGATATGATGGTCTCGGCGATCAGGCTCTACGAACGGCTGGGCTTCAAACGGCATTTCGAGACCGATATTATAAACGGGAATACTCTGGTTAAAGGTTTCCGGCTGGATCTGCAATCCTTCCCCGGTGCTCAGAGGGAACAACCCCTAACCACAAGAATAGGCTAGCCCATGGGCCAGCCTATTCTTGCAAAAATGTTGAACTTCCCCTTACGTCGTGAGAATCCGTTTGTCCTTGGCCGCCTTCAGCCAGTGCGGAAATTCATTGAGCAGCCTGTCGTACAGCTCGTCATCCGATACTCCTTCAATCCGGTCCAAGTGAACAAAGTCCGCATTGTCCACGACTCTGCCGGTCATGTTGTCCAATCCTTCCAGCACTTCGAAATCCGAATTGCCGATCCCGACAAACTGCCAGAATATCGGCTGGACAGCTGCCTTCATAATCACCTTTTTGGTTAATTTCAAGACGCCTCCGTCATTGATAAATATGATGAATACCGGAGTAGAATCCTTATCTTCTTTGGTATACTTGCGGATCACATCCTCCATCACCGGAGGTTCATTGTTCCGCCCGAATTTATGAATCGAAGGATTTTTTAGAATATGTCTTTGTACATATTGTTCAAAGTCCCGTTCCGTAACCGGGGGCAGCCGGCTGAATTCGTTATCGTACACCCAGACATCCAGCGAGCCATTGTCGTCAAATTTGCAGGCAACGGCCAGTATCCGTTCTACGACCTCCTGCACGATGCCGCGGGTATACAGATCTCTCATCGAGCCGCTGATATCCAGCACAACCCCAACCCGGGCCGTTACTCCGGTCAACTGCTTCTTTTCGAGTGTGAACTGAACTATTTTTTTGCGCAGATCAATGGTAGACAGGACAGAATTCTTTACAGGTTCCGGTGGAGCAGACAGCTCGGCTGGTGCTGGCGGCAGTGTGGGTGAAGGCGGTGCCAGCACTTCAGCTGCAGCAGCAACCTCCGCAGAACCTGCCTCTTCCACTTCAAGTCCAAAATTGACGCATAGAGCAGCCAAGCCTCCATTAAAACCGCTGCCGATGGCGTTAAATTTCCACTCCCCGTTATGGCGGTATAATTCTCCTGCTACGATCGCTGTCTCATCGGATAAATCAGAGCCATACTCAAAACGGAGCAGTTCCTCGCCGCTCTGACGATCCTGGAGCTTCAGATAAAGGCCGGATACATCTTTCATACGGTGATTCAGCTGTTCGCCTTCATAGATAGTCAATGTCAAGGCGATCCGGGCAACCTGCTGCGGCAGACGGGACAATGAAACCGAGAGACTTTCTTTATCTCCCTGCTTCAAGACTGTGTGTGTTACGGCTCCATCCTGTGATACCGGATTTCCATAGAAAATAAAGTCCTCATCACGTTCGCAGCGTCCCCGCTCCGACAACAGAAAAGCAGCGGCATCTATCCCCATCTCTTGATTAGCGGTTGACCATCCGAAGGATAACGTAAGCTCATATACGTTTTTCCCTTTAGTTACATCTACCTTTTGACCCTTTAGCAGCTGCAGCATAACCTCATCTCCTCATTCCTCGATGTACTCTTCCAATTTTTCATATATAAGGAGTATCATACTCACAAGGTTTTGTAAAATTGCTAGATTGTATTTACCCCCTCACTACTTTAGTATTAATGATATACCTGATAGATAAGGGGCTTTACCAAATGAACTTTACAGCAATTGACTTTGAGACGGCGAATTCCAGCCGCTCCAGCGCCTGCTCCCTGGGTCTTGTCCAGGTTAGAGAAGGCGTTATTACAGCCGAGCATGTCTGGCTGATTGACCCGCGCCAGCGGTTTGACGGGATGAACATTGCTATTCACGGGATCACGCCGTCAATGGTCCAGGGGCAGCCTACTTTTGCTGAGCTGTGGCCATTGCTCGAACCGCTGCTGCAAGGCGAAATCGTTGTGGCGCATAATGCCGCCTTCGATATGAGCGTGCTGCGTTATTGTCTGGATGCCTCAGGGACCAGCTACCCGAATTTTCAATATATGTGCACCTATCTGCTGGGAAAAAAAATGCTCCAGGAGTTGCCTTCCCATAAATTGAATGTAATCTCACAGCATTTCGGCATCCGTCTGAAGCATCATGACGCACTTGATGATGCCCGGGCTGCGGCTATCATCTTATTGAAGCTGATGGAACAGCAGCAGCAATTCGAACCGCTGCTGCTCGCGGACAGTCAAGGCTATAAAGCCGGAACGATGTATTCGGGCGGATATACTCCTTTTAAATCACCACCCAAAAAAGCAGCAAAGAAACCCGGCAAAAAACGGGTTCCGCTGCTCCCGGCAGCACCTTTTGAGCAGCGCTTCTGAGACAGCCCGGCAACCCGCTGTGGATCAAAATAAAGAGCAGGTCTTCTCCGTTACTCGAGAAGACCTGCTCCTTGCTTTTTTTTGACGACTCTAGATTTTCGACCGGTAAACCGCCTTGTTCTCCAGTCCGCGGATAAACGGTGTCCATTCTTCGGTTTCCGGGGTCGTATCCAGCGCATCCTCCACCATCTGCAGCTTGGCATCCATCGCATCGATATGATGCAGCGCCACCGCTTCCGCCGTTTGCGGCTGAACGGGGCTTCCCCATTCGCCCAGATTATGATGGGATAAGACCAAATGCTGCAGCGCGATAACCTTTTCCGAATCCAGAGTAAAACCTAAACGAATCGCGGCCTCGGTAATCCAGTTCGACGCCATCGAGATATGACCGATCAGCTTCCCCTGCACACTGTAATCCGACACAATGCCAAACTGGGAAATCATCTCCTCTGGCTTGGCGATATCATGCAGAATGATTCCCGCCTTCATCAGATCAGGGTTCAGGAACGGACGCTGTTTGCATAGAAAATCACCAATCTCCAGCATCCGCACCATATGATAGGCAAGTCCGGCAAAATAAGCATGATGATAGGTCTTGGCTGCGGGATAATGCATCAGCTTCTCTTCCACCTTACCGACGCAGAAAGAGACGATTGCGGAAATCTCCTGATCGGCAATGCTGCTCATCACCCCTTTAATCGTATGGATAAGATCAACAGGACGGATTGGCGCAGAGCGGATAAAATCAGTGAGTGATACACCGTCCGTCTCATTGGCCAGTCTGATCTTGCTAATCTTGACCTGCAGTTTCTCACGGTAGGTATGCGCTATGCCGCGCACCTTCACCAGAGCCATGGGGAAAAAGGTTTCTTTGTCAGTTGTGCTGACATCCCAAAATTTAGCTGTTATCTGACCGCTTGAATCACCGAGTACAATATCAAAATAATCCTTTGGAGGAGTACCGTTTGTCTGTTTGAGCGTCAGCTCCCGTAACAGATAGAACCCGACAAATTCGTCCTGCGGAGATAGCTGTTTAATTAGTGTCATGTTGGAGCCTCCCATTACTAGCAGGTATTATATCCTGCTGTGTATATTAAACTTTTGACATTCACCTTCGAAATCCCTTTAAATTACTATACGATAACGATTCATAATTATGCCCGGCCTGTACCAAGCCGGTCAATAGCCTTTGCTTATAGCATAAAAAGAGGCTATCCAGAGCCATTTGCAGGGCCCTGAATAACCTCCTCTATAGACGTTGCTGAATTATTTGCCTGCTGCTTCCAGCGCAGCTTTGATTGCTTCGACTGCTTTGGCGGAAACATCCTTCTCAGCATCATTAGCTCCGAAGGCTGCCGGACGGTATCCGTATTTATGCAGGCCATTCGTGCTGGAAGTAGACTCAATTTCTGTCTTCACCGCAAGCTCAGCCGGTGTTAATAGATATGGGGTCTTCACTTTTCCGGCACCGTCGAGATAATAGACCAGCATCAACACAGGGATATTATTTTTGACAGTAACCATAACATTGACGGATTTGTCGGCACTTGCTCCAATGAAAATTCCATCGAAGTAAGCTGCTTTGTCGGTTTCTACAACTTCAGCTTTACCATAAGCTCTGTCTACGGCAGCTTTCAGTGCATTGCTGCTGCTTGTAGCACCGGAGATGGCATCTACTGATTGTACACCTTCTCTTGTTCCTGCAGCAATGAAGCTGGTCGTCAGCTGCGGAATTGCTTTTTGAACTTCAGCATAAGCCGCTTTACCTAAATCCACCATATTCATACCTACACGGGAAAGAGCAACATTCACAATCTTACCGTTGCGCAGAGTAACGTCTGCTCTGTTGGTTCCTTTATCATAAGCATCACCGAAAGCGGTGAAAGTGCCGTCTTTATAAGTGCCTTGTACTTTGGAAGCATTGGTCAAAGCGTCTGTCAGAGCTGCTTTTGCCGCTTTGGACAAAGCTTCTTGACCCGGAACATCCGTCAAATCCACGCCTTGTTCAAGCAAACCTGCAGTCAGCAGTCCAACTACAGTTTTCTGTTCAGGTGTCAGCTTGTCATCGGCAATAATTTTGCCGTCAGCTGCAAAGAGGCTTACTTTAATGCCGCTTACTTTGTCGGCAGCAATGTCGACCAGCAGCAGAACTTTGTTCTGGTTGTCTACGCCGGCGAATTTGCCTTCAAAATATTGGCCTTCTGCAGGAACTTTCAGCGCCTTCTCGAAAGCTCTTTCTACAGCTTGGTTCCAGCCATGGCTGCTTTCGGTAGCGCCGGAAATACCGTCTACCTTCTCATCATAATTGGCCAAATAAGAACCGTTGGCAAGCAATTTGGCTGTCATTGGTGCATTTGCTTTCACAACTTCTGCATAAGCAGTTGCGCCTCTGTCTACCAGATTGGAACCCAGTCTGTACAGCTTCACATCTACCAGCTTGCCGTTGCGGATAACGATATCGGCTCTTTCCACGCCTACGCTTCTTGCAGTACCGTAGGAAGAGTAGAATCCGTCAACATAAGCGGAAGTGTTGTTGATGAGGGCGTTCTGCTCTGCATCCCAGAATGCCTGGATTGCAGCTTTGGATTCAGCTTCAAATCCGGCTACAGGTTGTGCGGAGGAACCGTTTGCGAGCAGTACAGGCGTGATTGCCGCAATCGTTGCAGTTTGCTCTGCAGTGTAGGTTTTTTCATCCACGAAATCTCCGCTTGTTGTCAGCGGATACAGTTTAACCGCAGTCAGCTTGGCAGCATCGTAGGTTGCGAATACCGCATATTTACCTTGAGGGTCGATACCCATGATGTCGCCTTTGAAATAAGTGGCGTCAGCCGGTTTTACTTTCAGCGCTCTTTCAAACGCTCTGTCTACCGACAATTTCCAGCCGTTGCTGGAGCGGGTTGCGCCGGAAACAGCATCCACTGCAGCAGCTCCGACTCTTGTCTTGCCGAGCAGTCTGTCTTTCATCAGACCATATGCCGCCCAGAGGCCGCTGTAATTCTCACGGACATTTCTGTCGATCAGCTTCGGAGATGTTCTCAGCAGATCAATGGAAGCGATTTTGCCGTCTTTAATCGTTACTTTCGCGCCTTCGGTACCTTTGGAGTAAGCATCGCCGTAAGCTACATATACCCCGTCTTGATACACTTCTTGTTGAACCGTTACAGGCTTAGCAGTAGCGGCCGGTTTAGCTGTGGCTGCTGGTTTAGCTGTTGCAGCCGGTTTAGCTGTGGCTGCTGGTTTAGCTGTTACAGCTGGTTTGGCTGTTGCAGCTGGCTTGGCTGTTGCAGCTGGCTTAGCAGTCGCTTTGGGCGTTGCAGCCGGTTTCTTTGTTGCTGCTGGCTTCGCAGCCGCTTTAGGCGTTGCAGCCGGTTTCTTTGTTGCTGCTGGTTTTTCAGTCGCTTTGGGCGTTGCAGCCGGTTTGGCTGTTGCCTTTGGTGTTGCTTCCGGTTTAGCCGTTGCTTCTTCCGAAGCGGCAGAAACCGCATCCACCTTCAAATTCAGTGCAGGTGCATTAATTGTGTAAGCGATTGGCGCAAGCAACAAGGCTGCGCTTACAGTCAAAGAAATCAGTTTTTTCAATGAGTATTCTCCTTTACCATATCCCCAGTAGTATGTAGCACTTTACAGCTGTTCTTCCGTTTGACTATCTCTCATCCCTTCTTAAGAAGAAGATCCAGCTTCCTCCTAAGAGGTCATCCCCCCTTTCCCGTCCCCCGTCAGCTATCCCATGCACCATAGAAGAGCTCTTACGGATATCCTATTTAAAAGGTGAAAAAAATCACATAGATAGGTGAATTAATTCACATTTATTAGTTCATGTCTGCTAGAGGCAATTTCTGGCTTGATGGTATCAAATCAAAGCTTGGCTTCTCTGTACATAAAATCACATACCCTATTAGAAACATCACTATTTTCATTTTATTTTAATTCAATAATTTTTTTATCTCTCAAATACTCCCATTTACTCCGTCATATGATAATAATGTGATGTCCTGTATTGAACTTACTAAGAGGATTATGATACTTTATAACGATGTCATGTTAATGAAAAGGAGCGTTCACTACGTTGAATCAGCCCTCTATCGGCGTCATTCTCGCCCAAATCGGAACACCTGACGCCCCCACTGCCAAGTCGGTACGCCCTTATCTGCGGAGGTTCCTGTCCGACCGCCGGATCATTGATTATCCCCCTCTGCTGTGGCAACCGCTGCTGCGCGGAGTTATTTTACGGGTAAGGCCACGCCGGTCTGCCAAGCTCTACAGCGAAATCTGGCTCAAGGAAGGTTCCCCGCTGCTGCTTCATTCACAGGCCCAGGTGGCCGGACTGCAAAAGCTGCTCGGCAGCCGTTATCAGGTGGAGCTGGGTCTTGCCTACAGTGAGCCCGGCATGGAACAGGCTTTTGCCAAACTAGAGTCCTCTGGAGTGAACCGGATCATCGTGGTCCCCTTGTTTCCGCAATATTCTTCTACTACCACAGCATCCGTCTACGACGCCGCCTGCTTTGCCGCTCTCGGACGCCGCAGCGCTGCCGGACCGGTATCCAAACGTTTTGTACCCGCACTCCGGTTTATGGAAGCCTACTATAATGCACCGGGGTATATCCTTGCCATGAAAGAGCTTTTACTGCGAGAACTACGTAAAATAAACACCATACCGGATTACTTCGTGCTGACCTTTCACGGGATTCCCAGCAGGTATGCAGAGACCGGAGACCCCTACCCGGAGCAGTGTCTGGAAACGGCCCGCCTGCTTGCAGAAGCGATGAATTGGGCGTCCGGGGATTGGCAAATCTCATTTCAATCCCGTTTTGGCCGCGAGGAATGGATCGGGCCATCTACAGAGGAGGTACTGAAGGGGCTGGCCGGACGCGGGATTCAGCGGCCGATGATTTTTTCACCCGGACTTGTGACCGACTGCCTGGAGACATTGCATGAGCTTGCTGTGGAAGGAAGAGAGCAATTTGCTGCCGGAGGTGGACAAGCAGACTCCTTCCATGCCGCCCCCTGTTTGAACGACAGTGAAGAATGGCTGGACTTTCTGGCCCAACAGGTCAGTGAGAATGCTCAAGGCTGGCTGAAGGAAGCTGTTTTATAGTGCATTTGAACCCATTGTAAATAAAGTATCTTTATAGAATGAACTTGAAGAATATAATCTATATATCAAAGAAATAAGCCGCCCCTTGCGCAGATGAACACTGCGGACAGGGCGGCTTATTAAATGCGGTTATGATAGAACTGTGCACCAATCTCATGCAGTCAGTTGTTTGTATTTGGAGGTCAGTTCCTCAAACCATTGTTTGTCCTGGAGGGACAGTGCAAAATCAATCAGTTCGGCAATTTCTCCCGGCTGCAGTTCCGGTGAATCATTAAAGCTGACTTCCGCAGATACCGTTGCCGCTCCATCTGCGCCTTCGGTAAAATCATAGGAGAAGCTGAGCTTGATGTCACTCTCCAGAAATTCATTGCGCAGGAAGTAGAGCACTTCACACATCAGAACCGGTCTGACATGATTGTCGAAAACACATTCCATAACTTTTGCCCAGTAATGCTGGTTGTTGAGATGCAGCTTGTCATTCGTTAAGAGATATTGTTCTCCTTGAAAATCATTCACAAATCTCAACTCAAGCGGCTCCATTTTAAAAATACCGGCAATTTGCTTTATAGTAATATTCACGATGTCCTGCGTTTCTAATTTGATCATCTCATCCACCCCGTTCCATATATTTGAACTTTCAATCATTTTGTCTGATAATCACGATTTGGCAATAATTTTAATTAATTTATAGGTATTATCGTCTATTTTCATTATTTTGTTAATGTTTTTCATTAAAATTTTATAATAATTAGTTTCAATATGTGATGAAATGGTTAAATATATGCCCTCAAATCTAAGAGAATACCTTTCCCCTGCGACTTCCGACTCAAAAAAGGGCTTCCCCCTCATGTTGCCGCACACCGCCATATAAGGACCAATTTCATAGCGAAATGGGGTGTCTCTGTCTGCATTCAGACTAAGAGACACCCCATTTAGTAGAGCGCATTCTATTTAATTGAAACTAGTCACTGTAAGATTAAGACCGCCTTAGCAAAATAATGTTACCAGCTGGATTCCCTCTTCCGGAGAGATGCGTACCAGTCCTTTATCCGAAATCCGTAAGGTGGGAATTACAGCAAGCGCAAGCAGTGACAACGTCATAAAAGCATAATTCAGTGTGCAGCCCGCATCGTACAGAGCTTTGCTGATAGCAGCGGACTGGGCGGCTGCGGTCTCAAACGGTTCTGCGGACATAAGTCCGGCAATCGCAAGCGGGAATAAGGTCGTGCCGCCGCCGGTAATTACAGCCACTCCACCCTGCGCTTCAGCTACAGCTCTGGCTGCCTTGGCCATCAGTTCATCATCGTTGCCGATGATCAGCACATTGTGGCTGTCGTGGGCAACGGTCATGGCGATTGCCGCCGGTTCATGGAAGCCAATCCCCTCCACAAGCCCGACCGATTTGTTGCCGGTTCCTTTATGCCGTTCGAATACAGCGATTTTGCATAGGCCGTCTCCCACCTGCAGCTTGCCGTCCTTCACAGGACGCTGCACAATGAGTTCACCGGTCTCCACATGGTTCTCAATGACCTTAATGACCCGGACAGCAACATTGCCCGACTCCACGGGAGCATGGATAATAAAATCATCCGGAACCGGAAGCTGCGGCAAATGAACGGACGCCCGCACTTCCTGCGGGTAGGTGAATGCCGGCAGCGAGGCCGTCATGATGCCATTCTCGGCCACGACCACACCTGCGGCAATAGTCATAACGACGTTGACATCGGCCAAATTTCCGTCCAGCAAAATAATATCTGCACAGGAGCCCGGAGTAATTGAGCCGATATCGCGGGCTACCCCGAAGCGCTCGGCGGTATTGATCGTTGCCATCTGGAAGGCAGTGACAGGCTTCACACCCTGGGAAATGGCATGGCGCACCACAAAATCCATATGGCCTTCATCCCGCAGTGATTCCGAGCTGCGGTCATCGGTAACGAGCATCATCCGGCGCGTGTCCAGCCCGTGTTCGGTATGCGCTGTGATCGTCTTCGCCACATCATGCCAGGCGGAACCGCGGCGCATTTTGGCATACATCCCCAGACGGACACGCTCGATCACATCTTCTGCGGTAACACACTCATGGTCACCGGTTACACCCGCTGCCGCATAGACCGGTAGTCTCCAGTCACTGGACGGCCAGGTAAAATGCCCATCCACATATCTGCCGGCCCGCAGCGTAGCCTGGATCTCGCCGAGCATTTTCTCATCGCCGTAGACTACACCCGGAAAGTTCATCACCTCACCGAGGGCAATGACATCCGGGCCCCAGGTATAAGCCTCCGCCACTTCCTCCGGTCCGATAGAAGCGCCGGTTGTCTCGAATTCAGCTCCCGCCGAAGGCACACAGGACGCTACCTGCATATAAGCGGCAAGCGGTGTGCCGCGCATCTCATCCAGCATCAGCTTAATGCCCTTCAGTCCGAACACATTGGCAATCTCATGTGCGTCGAAGAACCCGCCAGTTGTCCCGAGCGGCAGGACCGCACGGGCAAATTCCGTTGCTGTCAGCTGTGTGCTCTCAATATGACAATGTCCGTCAAGCAGTCCCGGAGCGATATATCTGCCGGCTGCATCAATGACCTGCGTGCCTGCTCCTATCGTGTGCGAAACATCCTTGCCGACATAGGCGATGCGTCCCCCCTGTACCGCAACAGACATTCCCTCCAGAATTTCACCGGAGATTACATTGACCAGCTTCCCGCCGGTTATTACCAAAGATGCCGGCTGATCGCCGCGGGCTGTAGCCACAAGCTCAGGCACACAATCCGCCAAAGGTTTTCTAATATAAGTCACGACTTCCACTCCCCTCCGATATCTTGCATATAGCTACAAACTGAGTTACAGCGTTAAACAACTATGACCTTTTATTTCAAGCGGAAACGGCTTCGCCGTCCTTAAAAGGACGGTATCCGTTTCAGCGGGAAATAGAAGGATAATTTATAGCCTGAAGCATATAAATTTTAAGAAAAACGGCCTTACTGTCCTTTGCAGGACGCAAGCCGTTTCTTGGTTAAAGCGCGGGCCGTCCGTTTAATCCGGACAACACCTGTTCCCTACATTCGACCGGCTGCAGTATTCAACCGATTATCTTACTTTTGCATCATATACGTCAAGTGCCGCCTGAACGCCAAGCCCGGCGGGAACAGCATGCCCATGCCGCAGCAGCGCCCCCTCCAGCGCACCGAGCAGGCGCAGCACATTATTCTCCCGGCAGCTGAAGCCCATCGTGCCGATGCGCCAGATCCGCCCTTTTAACGGCCCGAAGGAACTGGCAATCTCAATGCCGAAGCGTTCCAGCAGCATCGTCCGCACGCCTTCCCCGTCAACGCCCTCCGGAATCAGCACACAGGTCACCACCGTAAGTTTGCTCTGCGGATCTCCGTACAGCTTCAGCCCCATTGCCGTAAGTCCGGCTACTAGCGCCTCTTCATGCAGCGCATGCCGCGCATGCCGTGCCTCCAGCCCTTCCTCAAGCACCAGCCGCAGGCCTTCGCGCAGCGCATAAAGCATGGAGGTCATCTCTGTATGATGATTCAGCCGCTGAGGGCTCCAATAATCCTGAAGCATTCCCAGGTCAAAATAATTGCTGCGCACAAAATCCAGCGCTTCAGCCCGGACCTCACCGGTCCTCAGGCCACGCTCCACCCGCTTGCGCTTCAGGAGCTTGGCCTCCGCCCGTGCATTGTACGTAACCGGAGCCATGCCCGAAGGAATGGACAGGCATTTCTGCGTGCCGCCGATCACGGCATCCAGCATCCAGGCATCTGTCTCCACGGGCACACCTCCGATCGTTGCCACTGCATCCACAATCAGCAGGGCATCCTGCTCACGGCAGGCCCGCCCGATGTCAACCAGCGGCTGCACACGTCCCGTGGAAGTCTCTCCATGTACGATTGCCACGATATCAGGCTTGAAGCTCTTCATGGCTGCAATCACTTCCTCGGGGTCAAACACGCAACCCCATTCCTTCTCAAGCGTCAGCACCTCTGCCCCGCAGCGTTCGGCGATTTCATGCAGCAAATGGCCAAAGCGGCCAAAAATCGGGATCAGCACCCGGTCCCCCAAAGCAATCAAACTGACCATTGCCGCTTCAATTCCGGAGCGTGAAGTGCCGTCCACAGGGAAAGCCCATTGATTGTCCGTAACGAACAGTTCCCGCAGCATCTCCATCGTTTCATTCATAATACCCGTAAATTCGGGATCGAACTGTCCCAATACCGGAAAAGACATGGCCCGCAGCACGCGCGGATCGACTTCCACCGGGCCCGGGGTCATAATGCACCGCAGAGACGGCGACAAATCTTCGTACCGCTTCATAATCATCTCTCCCTAGGCTAACTCAGCTCTCTTTATAGGCTAATTCATATAACATAGCTGTTAAGACATCCAGCCCGGTTGCCAGCTCCTCCGGCGACGAGTATTCATCCGGGGAATGGCTGATTCCCGCCCGGCTGGGCACAAAAATCATGGCTGTCCGGCATCCGGATGCAAACAGCTGGGCATCATGCCCTGCTCCGCTGATCATGGTACGGAAGGTTCTTCCCTGACTCAGGCAAATCTGCTCCAGCGTTCTGCTCAGGTCTTGATCCATAGGCACAGGCGCTGTGGACAACGTCGTGACCACTTCCAGCGCCAGTCCCCGTCTGGCTGCAATGTCCTCAAATCCGGCCAACACTCCAGAACAGAAGCTCTCCAGCCTTTTCGCCTCACTGTGGCGGATGTCCAGCGTAAACTGCACGTCCCCCGGAATAACATTGGGTGTGCCCGGGTAAACCTCAAGCCTGCCTGAAGTGGCTACCAGCGGATCTCCGGCTTCCACCGCAGAGCGTTCCAGCTCCAGCAGCATTTCCGCTGCACCGGCAAGCGCATCCCGCCGGTGCAGCATCGGCGTTGTGCCGGCATGATTGGCAGTCCCGCCGACCTTAACGGTAAAGCGCCTCTGTCCGGCGATGGCCTGCACGACCCCAATCTGCAGCGCGGATTGTTCCAGCACAATTCCCTGTTCAATATGCAATTCGACAAAAGCGCCGATATCTGTTCTGGCTGCCGTTTGTCCTGCCGCAACAGCTTTATGATCTCCGAGATCCCGGAGATCTCCTGGCGGGTGCTCCGAGCTTAAACCGCAGGCCTCCATTGCTGATTTTATCGTTACACCCTCTGAATCGGCGGCAGTCTCAGCTTCGCTCCCATCATACAGGCCCGTAACATGGCCCGAGCCCCAGAAGGTCAAGGGAAACCTGCTGCCTTCTTCTTCGCTGAAGGATACAACCTCCAGGGTCTGCAGCGGCTGCCCGAAGGTCTGCTGCAAATAATTCAGAGCCGTCATGGCGGCGGCTACTCCATAAGCGCCGTCATATTTGCCGCCGTTCAGAACCGTATCAATATGAGATCCGGTTAATATCACTTTACTGTCCGGTTGTGATCCGCCGAGCCGTCCATAAACATTCCCCACCCTGTCTGTCCTGACCGCCAGGCCCATCCCGGCCATCCGCTCCTGCAGGAGCTGCTGGGCCTGAAGCCATTCCGGTGTGTACAACAGTCTGGTAACCCCGGGTCCGGGGGCGCTGAAAGCGGCAAGCTCCTCCAGCAGCAGCAGCATCTCCCGGGCCGGTGCCTGAATCAGCGGCGTATTCATATAGAGGGCTCCCCTTCATATATCCGCAGCCATTCCCCGCCGCCTTCGGCCACCACACCTTGTTCCGCGTTGTAGACAACCGTACCCCGGCTGAGCGTTGCCATTACCTTGCAGGACAAGGTCATTCCGGTATAAGGACTATGTTTATGACGGTATAACAGATCTTCTGCCGCCAAGGTATAGGAGTGATCCGGATTCAGCAGTACCAGATCGGCATCCAGCCCGGGTGCGATTGAGCCTTTACGGTGATCCAGTCCGAAACGCCGCGCCGGAAGTCCTGACAGCAGCGCAGAAATCTGAGTAACTGGCAGTCCACGCACATTTACCCCTTCGTGGAACATCAGTTCCAGGCTGCTCTGTGCGCCGGAAATACCGCCCCACGCTTCAAAAAAAGACAATCCGGGAGCAAGCTTAAGCTCTGTCGGACAAGGCGAATGGTCCGAGGCGATGAGATCGATTTTACCGTCTGCGAGTACCTTCCACAAGCTTTCTTGTTCCTCCAGGCTGCGCAGCGGGGGTGCACATTTGGCCAGCGGTCCCAGTTCCTCCATACTATCCTCATTCAGGATGAGATAGTGGGGGCAGGTTTCCGCAGTAACATCTAGGCCGTGCAGCTTGGCAGCATGAATCATATCAATCGCGGCAGAAGTGCTGATATGCACAAAGTGCAGCCTGCAGCCGGTTCGCTCACTGTATAGCAGCGCTCTGGCTACCGCCTCCAGCTCAGCTTCCGCCGGGCGGGAAGCGGCAAAATCACGCGCTCCAGTCCGCCCGCTGCGCAGGGCGTCGGCCGACAACGCCGCCGTCAACTCCTCACTCTCTGCATGCAGTGCAAGAATGCCGCCAAGCGCAGCAATTTTCTTCATCCCTTGGTACAGCGTATCATCGTCCACCTCGCGGAATCTCCCCTCCCCTTCACCGCCGGGGTTGGAGATAAAAGCCTTAAAACCAGTAACCCCTGCCGCTGCCAGCTGCTCCAAATCTTCCAGATTACCGGGAACGAGTCCGCCCCACAGAACATAATCCACTGCAGAGTTCCCGGATGCGGCTTCTGCCTTGAGCTGCAGTGCAGCTTGATTGACCGTTGGCGGGCTGCCGTTCAGCGGCATATCCGCATAACAGGTGATGCCTCCTGCCGCCAGCGCCGCCGAACCGGTACGGAAGCCTTCCCAATGGCCCAGTGCCGGTTCATTGAAGTGGACATGCATGTCAATCATGCCCGGCAGCACATATAGCCCTTCCGCATCAAGGATGCGGGTATCCGCACCTGCCGCAAGCTGCTTGCCGAGGGCAGCGATCTTGCCGTCCTTCACCCCGATATTCAGCTTAAGCACTTCCCCGGGGAGCACTACATCTCCATTTTTGATGATAAGCTCATAGGTTTCTTCCATGAATCGGTCACCCCCGGTCATCTGATCTTGATCTTTATGATTTCATTAGCTTCCCCGGTACGTGCTATACCCTCCGGGAGCCACCAGCAGCGGAACATGATAATGGGCGGAAGAATCAGTTATATTGAAGCGGATCGGGATTTGTTCGAGAAAGAAAGGAGCGGCGCCATCAGCACTGTTCCCTTCTCCGGAGGCTTCAAACGGCAAACCGCTGCTGCGAAAATAATCTCCGGCCATAAACAGCAGCTCATAGGTGCCGGCTGCCAGTTCTGCACCTTCCAGCAGCGGAGCGTCCAATCTGCCATCGGCATTCGTTACGGCTTCACGCAGCAGTGAAGCTGCCCCGTCTTCCAGCCTCCATAGCTGAAGTGCTATCCCGGCAGCGGGGATGCCCCCGGACAGGTTGAGAACGTGGGTAGTCAGCCGCCCGCTCATGCCGGAATTTCTCCGGGAACCACGGTACTAACTATAATCCGGCATGGCAGTCCATCCCGCAGATATATCCTGCGGAGCATGCACCGGCCCCCGTCCTTCCAACCTGACTTCAGCAAGCGAGATATATCCATCATACGGATGCCAGCCCATTGCCAAGCTTTTTCCGTTGGATTTTCAAAGTTGAAGTTATTGGAACCCTTCGTTCCATGCTTTATTAGTTCAATCCGATGTTTAATCCAATGTCCGTCCAGTGGTCTGTTCAGTTGCTCATTCAATTGCTCATTCTGCCGTCTATTGGCGTGTATCTTCATCCGTTCCGGCATGGCTGATCCCTCCTGCGGGTTGTGTAGTGAATGCAGCATTAATTCTCAAAGATGCAGTTTTAGCTGCATCTTTTTAAATGCATCATTTTTCTTCCGTTATCAGGTCGCGGAGCCGGAAGCTGGTGATTTTGCCGATTTCGTAGAGCGCCTGCTCCCATTCCTCCGCCACTGAACGGTTGACCCGTTCCCCGATCGCTTCTATGATGTCATCCTTGTTTTTACCGCGTACAGCGAGAATAAAAGGAAAATGAAACTTCTCCGTATACGCCGCATTCAACCTGGTCAACCGCTCGAACTCATCAGGCGTCAGCTGATCCAGACCTGCCCCCTGCTGTTCTGCCGCCGACAGCGGCGTAACCTGCAGCCGTGTGGCCAGATCAGGATGGGACCTCAGCAGCTCCTCAATCCGGCTTCGCTCCGCACTTCGCGCCGTTTCCAGCATGACACCGTGCAGCTGTTCCACGGACTGAAAAGGAATGTACCCGTAAGCCCCCTCTGCCACCCAGGGTGAATGCTCAAATATCCCTCCAAGGGTTTTCACAAATTCCTCTTTGCCAAGCCCATTAATCTTATCCAGCGTTAAAAAATCATCCGGCACAGTCATCGGTCCACCCCGCTTTCTATCGCTTTGTTTACTGCACGCAAGATCCCGCCATAACCCGTGCAGCGGCAAATATTCCCCGACAGCGCTTCTTCCACTTCCTCCTGCGAAGGCGACGGATTCTCCTCCAGCAGGGCGACTACCGAGATCACCATCCCCGGTGTGCAGTAGCCGCACTGAAATCCTCCCTCTTCCAGAAAAGCACGCTGCACGGGATGCAGCCCCGCTTCGCTGAGCCCTTCAATAGTTGTAATCTTCGCTCCCTCGCATTGATAAGCCATCGTCAGGCAAGAGTTGACCGGCCGGCCGTCGATCAGAACCATGCAGGCTCCGCAGCGGCCAATTTCGCAGGATCTTTTGGTTCCGGTAAGCTCCAAATCCTCGCGCAGAATGCTCAGCAGCCGGCGGGCCGGCGGAACCTCTGTAGACAACTCTTGGCCGTTGATGTTGCAGTTCAGTGTGAACCCCGCCCCGGTATCACTCGCTGCCTGCTGTGGTGCAAGCCCGCGTTGACTATCCTTGATGTCCAATTCGTAGTTATCCGACATGCGTCTTCACCGCCTTCTGCGGAATAAACGGCGTAGCCTGCAGCCATTCAGGCTCGATCGGCAGCCGGTTGACCCGTTTGCGGACCGCCTGGAATACAGCAGAAGCGACTGCGGGGGCCAGATTGACCGAACCGACTTCCCCAATGCCGCGGGGGCCGTAAGTATCATGCTCCGGTAAATCTTCAATCGGCTGCACCTGGATGCTGCCGTTCATATCGACAATCGTAGGAACCAGATACGTATCCATGTTCTTCGTTACATAGCTACCGCCAGCCATTACCGCATCTTCCGTTAATGTAAAGCCGATGGCCATACTGCTGCCGCCTTCAATCTGTCCCAGATAGCCTTGCGGATTGGCAACGGGACCTGCCGCTACCGCATGATACTGATCGGTCACGCGGACCCGTCCGGTCAGCAGATTGATCTCCACCTTAACCGCGATGGCGGAATACGTGTACAGAAAATGGGCACCCACCCGTTCCAGCTTGGTGGTCGGATATTTGAACACTGTCTCACAGACAATCGGCTCTGTGATGCTGCGCGCAAGCTCGGTATAGGACAGCAGCAGCCCGCCATCCTTATGCCGGATTCCTCCGGGGCCGGGCTTCAAGCCTTCAACCGCTGCTCCCGTCCTGGCCGCTGCGGCTTCCAGCAGCCGGGCTGTAAAATCCGGATGCAGCCGCTTCAGCGCCATCCACATCATGCTTGTGGAGCGGGAAGCAGTGCTGGAGCCACTGTCCGGCACTACATCCGTATCGCCAATGACGATCCTAAGGTCATCTGCGGCAAATCCGTACTGCTCGATCAGCATCTGCTCCATTGTCGCTATCAGCCCTTGGCCGAACTCCTCGTAACCGAAGACCGCCTCGATCTTGCCGTCCAGTGCCAGCGACAGCCGTCCGCCTCCCGGATCGGGAATACCGTAACCGAGGCCAGCGCCGTGCATGGCGATCGCCGCGCCGGTGCCGGTCACAATCCACGGCTCCTTCGGCATCGCAGCCGGAATACCTGGAGCCTCTGAATCATCAGCTCCAGTATGAGGCAACTCCGCTTCCTGCATCAGCGGAGATGCCGCCAGCGCCTCCCACACCTGCATCGCCCCGTGCGTCTGGGCGATCTCCTGCCCAAGCGGCCCTGGATCGCCGTAGCGCCGCAAGTTCCGGCGGCGCAGCTCCCACGGATCCAGATTCAACCGTTCAGCGAGGCGGTCTACCTGCCCTTCCAGGGCAAAGATCGCCTGATTGCCGCCAAAGCCGCGGAATTCACCGGATACGCCATTGTTCGTATATACCGCAAAGCCCTCCACCTCCACATGGCGGATCTGATAGGGACCTACCACATGCTCTGTGGCAAAATTCAGCACTTCCGCCCCCAGTGTCGCATAGGCCCCGGTATCGGAAATAATCCGCACCTGATGGGCAATGATCGTCCCCCCGCTGTCGCATCCGGTCTTCATTGTAATCTTCATGGGATGGCGCTTCAGCCCGGCGCGCACCGATTCCGCGCGGGAATTATGCAGCCGGACCGGACGCCGGGTACGCAATGCGAGCAGCGCTCCATACGGCTGGACATTCAACTCGTCTTTGCCGCCGAACGAACCGCCGATCGGACTGGAAATGACCCGGATATCCTCCTCCGGGAGATTCAGTATCCGCGACAGCTGCCTGCGGTCCATCAGACCATGCTGTGTCGCTGAGTAGACCGTAAGCCTGCCGTTTGACTCCGGGATAAACAATCCGCCTTCGGTCTCCATGTACGTATGCATCTGGCGCGGCGTCCAGTAGGTCTCTTCCACAACATGGGCACAGCCTGCGAACGCCGCTGCCGGTTCGCCCTTGCGGTATTCCGTATGATGAAGCACATTGCCTTCTTCATGCAGCAGGATTGCCTCGGGCTTCATGGCTTCCTCAGCATCCTCCAGCAGCGGCAGCAGCTCATAGTCCACTTCAATCAGCGAAAGCGCATATTCGGCAATTTCGTCGCTGTCCGCAGCTACAGCGGCAATGGCGTCGCCAGTATAACGCACCCGGTCGCTGCAGAAGACCGGCTGATGCGGCAGGGCAATGCCAAAGCCGTTCAGCCCGGGCACATCCTCATGGGTAATGACCGCATGTACTCCAGGAACCTCAAGCGCCTTTGCCGTGCGGATAGACAGAATACGGGCATGAGCCTGATGGCTGCGCAGCACCCGTCCGGTCAGCATCCCTTCGGCACTCATGTCGGTTAAATACTGCAGCTTGCCGGATACTTTCCCCTGCCCGTCGGGCCGTGTACGCCAGCGGCTTCCGCTGGATTCCTTGTTCAGCAGCATTTCCCCTCACCCCAATCCACCTAATTTTGTATAACAATTACTTTCCTCCGCCTGCTTTCAAGCTCTTCCACAATTCAGAAACGATGAGATTGCCCGCGGTTTTCCGCTTATAGGCTTCGGTGGCAAAAGGATCGCTATATGTGTCAAAACTGTTCTCCACCGCCTCGTACACTGCGGCCATCAGACTGTCGCTGTAGACAGCACCCTCCAGAAGCGCTTCAGCCGCCGGAAGCCGCTGTGGTCTGCCGGTACCTCCGCCTGCTGCAATGCGGACACCGCTCAGGCTGCGGCTTGAGGCATCGAAAGATGCCGTAATAGCTATGGTAACGAGCGAGGCTGTAAAGGCATCCCGCCGCCCCACCTTACGAAAGATCTCCAGCTTACTCTGCCCCCCGTGTTCATGGCCTGCCGAAGGAAAGCGGATCCCGGCAAGAAGTTCTGCTGCCGGCTTCTCTCCGCTCCAGCGGCGTTTCAGCCAGGCCTCGACAGGCTGCACCGAAAGGAATTTGCCGTCGAAGGAGGCCACTTCAGCATCGTAAACCAGCAGCGCCGGGAGAATATCTCCATAACCGGAAGATATATTGCCGCCAAGTGTAGCCAGATTGCGCACTGCGGGTGCGGCGATGTTGCGCGCCGCCTCCTGCACCGCCGGAGCAATCTCCCGCAAATCCCTGTTCTCTCGGCATTGCGACAACGAAACCAGAGAACCTATAGTTAAATAATCTTCGGCGAGTCCGATTTCACCCATCCCGGCGATATTCCGCAAATCAATCATCTGCCGCGGCAGAGGAGCCGTCCCCGCTTCCCATTGCGTCCGCAGCAGCGTTCCGCCGGATACATATACGGCTCCTTCGCCTAATATCGTCTTCAGCTCCCATGCCTCCTGCAGGCTGCGGGGCTGATACACTCCCGGAGGAGCCGGCTTTTCACTCCATATAGCTCCCATCACTTCCGCCTCCTCACCAGTTGGCATTTCTTCCATGCATTATATTCATCTCGCTGATTCAATCACCGCCGCTGCGTCAAAAACGCTGCTCGCGGATATAAGGTGTACCCAGTGACTCCGGCGTGCCGGATGGTTTGTTGCGGTTGCGGTAACCGAGGTACATCAGCACGAGAATCGTTACGACGTACGGAATCATCTTAAGGAAATAAGGCGGAATTGCGCTGCCGAGCAGCTGGAGGCGGAAACCGAGCGAATCCAGTGCACCGAAGAAATAAGCGCAAAAGAGGGCACGCAGCGGATTCCATCTGGCGAAAATCACCAGCCCGACGGCAATCCAGCCGCGTCCTGCCGTGAGGCCTTCATTCCAGGTTGGCGCGTATGCCAGCACCATATCCGCACCCGCAAGGCCGATCAATGCCGCACCGGCTGTCACGTAGCTGTAGCGGATCAGCTGCACGCGGATCCCCATAACATCCGCTGTGGCCGGACTGTCCCCGACCGCACGTAAATGCAGTCCCCAAGAGGTATGGTGAATCAGCAGATGCAGCACCAGAACGAGCAGCAGGCTGAACCAGGTCAGATAATCCATCCTGCCGAAGAGATCTCCTATAACGGGGACTGACTTGACCCAGCCGAGATCCAGCTTCGGCGAAGTTCCCGGCAGCGGCAATCCGCTGATAGACTTGCCCAGATAAGCACTGAGCCCGCTGCCGAACAAGGTCATGGCCAGGCCGGACATCGTCTGGTTCGCCCGGAGTGTGACGGTGAGAAACGAATGCATCAGGCCTAACAAGGCGGTGACGGCCACCGCTGCGAGCAGAGCCAGCAGCAGGCTGCCGCTGCGGATGTAGATGATGCAGGTGGTTACCGCCCCCATCAGCATCAGCCCTTCAGCCCCAAGCTGGATAATCCCAGCACGCTCATTCAGGATGCCTCCCAGTGTAGCCAGCAGCAGCGGCGTTCCGGCGGAGATGGCGGCTATTAATAACTGTGTAGTGAAATCCATGGTTTAACTCCCTTCTCTCAGCAGAAACAGCTATACGCTCCGGCGAAAGCGGAAACGGTGAATCATATCCCCTGCAATCAGGAAGAACAGGATCGAGCCCTGCAGCATTTCCGAAATGGACGAAGGCAGTCCGATGGTCTGCACACTATACCCGCCGACAATCAGGCCGCCGAACAGAATCGAAGTGACAATCAGACCGAGCGGATTCAGCTTGGCAAGCCAGGCGACAATGATCGCAGTATATCCGTAACCCGGAGAAATCCCCTGCATCAGCTTATGTGTAACTCCGGAAACCTCCGCCATTCCGGCAATTCCGGCAAGACCGCCGCTAATCAGCATTACGACAATAATATGGCGTTTGATATGGATACCTGCATAACGGGCAGCCGTCGGATTGGCACCAATCAGCCGCAGCTCATAACCCCAGCGGGTAAACTTAATCATCAGATAATAGATAGCCACGGCGACAAGGCCGAAGATCAGCCCGATGTGCAGCCTTGTGGTACCGAGAACCGGCAGGGACTGGGCGGCGGTAAACATCGGAGAGCCCGGGAAGTTAAAGCCCTTCGGATCTTTCCAGGGTCCGAATACCACATAATCAAGGGCAAGCAGGGCCACGTAGTTCAGCATCAGGGATGTAATCAGCTCATTGACCCCGAAATGCGTCCGCGGAATTGCCGTCATCAGTCCCCAGAGCGCACCTGCGGCAGTGCCGAACACTAACATCAGGGAAATGGACCAGAACGAAGGCAAATCGGGAAAATAAATCGTCACTGCCGTAGCTGCCATCGCTCCGACCGTCAATTGTCCTTCCGCGCCGATGTTCCAGACGGAAATCCGGTAGGCTACAGCAATGCCGAGTCCGCAGAGCAGCAGCGGAATGGCTTTGACCATCGTTTCGGTAAGACCGTAAGAGGTGCCAAAAGCACCGCGGAACATCTTCTCGTATACAACCACGGGACTCATGCCATTGGCGGCAATAAACACCGCGCAGAGCAGCAGGGCCAGAATGACAGACAGAACGGGAGTCCACCACGGAGAGCGGGTTCGGCTTGAATCATACTCCAGCCGCAGCTTCGACCGGTTGCCCGGTTTGGCCGGAACAGGATCAAGCACTGCAGCATTGCTTATATTCTTCGGACTCATACGGCGCTCTCCTCCCTGTTCTGAATCCCGGCCATCAGCAAGCCAATACCCTCTCTATCTGCAGTCTCATGGTCACTCTCCCCAATGATCGAACCGTTATAAATCACCAATATCCGGTCGGATAATTGCAGCAGTTCATCCAGATCCTCCGAGATGAGCAGCACTCCGCTGCCTGAGCCGCGCAGCTCCATCAGCAGTTCATGGACACCGGCTGTCGCACCCACATCCAGACCTTGCGTCGGGTGAACCGCCACCATCAGCTTAGGGTTGTGGCTGACCTCCCGGGCAAACAGCAGCTTCTGCTGATTGCCGCCCGACATTTGCTGGACTGGCGTATCCAGCTCGGGAGTTTTCACATTGAAGCGCTCAACCAGCTCCCGTGACCAGGAACGGTTCTTTGCTGCCTTCAGAAATCCAAGTTTGGAGTGTTCTTCACTGCGGTAGGACTTGAACAGCAGATTGTCCACTGAGCCCAGCCGTCCGGCAAGGCCGCTCTTCATCCGGTTCTCCGGCACATGAGATATTCCCGAATCAATTGCGCCCCGCACCGAAGCCGCTTTTACCGGACTGCCGTCAAATATAATCTCGCCGCTCCGCCAAGTCCTAAGCCCCGTAAGCACTTCCGCCAGCTCCTTTTGTCCATTGCCGGCAACACCTGCAACCCCTACAATCTCCCCTTCGTTTACAGTCAGGGACAAGCCGTCCAGCGCTTTACGGCCGTGATCGGCAGCGACGTCCAAATTCCGTACAACCAGCAGAGCCTCACCTTGGGTAGCTTCCCGCTCCTGGCGGCTGATCGTAACCTCCCGGCCCACCATCAGCCGGGCTAACTCCAGTTCATCTGTCTGCGCCGTGTTCAGCGTAGCGATCATTTTCCCTTTGCGCATAACGGAAATACGGTCGGAAGAAGCCATAACTTCCTTCATTTTATGTGTGGTCATGATCACCGTCTTGCCCGCCTGTTTCATCACCTTCAGCGTTTCGAACAGCTGCTCCGCCTCGCCCGGGGTTAACACGGAGGTTGGCTCATCCAGAATGATGATATCCGCGCCGCGGTACAGCGTTTTGACGATTTCCACACGTTGCTGTTCACCGACAGACAGCTGCCAGATCGGGCAGTCTACCGGAAACATCAGCCCGAAGCGCTCAGCCAGCGCCTCAATCTCCAAATGCTTATTTTTCATCCATTTGCTTCCACGCCAGAAAGACGACTTTTCGCCAAGCACGATGTTCTCCGCTGCCGTGAGACTTTGCACCAGTCTGAAATTTTGAAATACCATGCCTACGCCGAGGGATGCTGCATCCTTGGGGGAACGGATTTTGGCCAGTTTACCGTGAATGAAAAGTTCGCCTTCATCCGCCCGGTATACCCCTGAAAGCATGCTCATGACCGTGCTTTTCCCTGCTCCGTTCTCACCAAGCAACGCATGAATTTCACCCGCATTTGCCGAAAAATCGACTTGATCGCTTGCCGTTACGGCTCCGAACCTCTTCACAATTCCGCGCATTTCAACTGAATGATTCTGCATTATGGGACGCTCCTTTCCTTATACTTGTAGGACGGGTGGGGAAGGTTCCCCTTCCCGGAACCCGCCCCACCCATAGGCCATACTGTATGCAATTGTAGAATACGAATTATTTCGAGATTGTACCTATTACGCCTTTGGCCAGCCATTCCATAGAGAGGACTTCTTCAAGCGTCAGCTTTTGGCCTTCCTGAACCACAACATTGCCTTTGTTATCGGAGATCGGTCCTGTGAACACATCCAGTTCGCCGCTGATGATCTTGGCTTTGGCAGCTTCCACCAGCTGCTTCACAGCATCAGGAACCTTGTTGCCAAACGGCGCAAGCTCTACCATGCCGTCCGCCATATCCCCGGAGTATTGCTCGCTTTTCCACGTTCCATCCATTACGGACTGGACAGCCTTCACGTAATAAGGGCCCCAGTTCCATACAGGGTTGGTCAAATAATTGTCCGGTGCATACTTGCTCATGTCGGAGTCATTGCCTCCGGCAAACGCACCACGTTCTTTGGCCGCCTGCAATGTGGCCGGGGAATCCTGATACGCCAGCAGCACATCCGCGCCTTTATCCAGAAGACTGATTGCCGCCTGGCGTTCGGTTGCCGGGTCATACCAGGTATTCGTCCACACTACATCCACTTTAATGTCCGGGTTGACACTCTGTGCTCCCAGCGTGAATGCATTAAGATTATAGATAACTTCACTGATCGGAAAAGCTCCTACGTAGCCAAGATGATTGTTCTTGGTCATTTCGCCTGCCGCGATACCGCTCAGATAACTCGCTTGATAATTTTTTCCGAAGTAAGTGCCCATGTTCTCCGCTGTTTTGTAGCCGGAGGCATGGAGGAATTTCACGTTGGGGAACTTGCCCGCTACACTCAGTGTGAAATCCATATATCCAAAACTTGTAGTAAATACGATGTCATGGGACTGTGCAAGCTCCGTGATGATCCGTTCTGCATCGGCACTTTCCGGAACATTCTCTACGAAGTCCGCTTTAATGCCGAGCTCTTTCTCCATATACAAACGGCCTTGATCATGCTGATACGTATAACCGCCGTCACCCGGAGGCCCGATATAGACAAAAGCAACCCTCGGCTTCTCTGCTGCCGGCTCTGTTGTTGCCGCCTCTGATGTTGTACCTGCATGGGTTGCCGCCGGTGCTTCTGTTGCATTTGAAGCCGCATTGTTGTTGCTGCCGCAGCCTGCCAGAACTAACGCCATGAGGAACATTAACACGAAGCTGAAAGTAAATCCCTGACCCCTTCTTTTCATAACTCTCCTCCTCCAGGATATCTCTCCTAATGACCGCAGCCATTAATGTATCTCTACTATACTGAGACCTGAAGGTTACGTAAATTTATATAACATACGTTTGTGCCATTTTATAAGAAGCTTAGCTTTTTTTGTGCTTTACGCACTATAAAGGGGCTTATTAAACTTAAAATATGTGATTATTTCTAACATATATCTGTAAACCACTCAAACCATGTCAGCTTCCACTCCTAATGCTCCATTCCTTGCGGATCTCCCCAAAATCCATTTCTGTGTCAGCATCCATAAAGCAATGGGCGGAATCCGTCTCCAGCACCATCCCCTTATAATCGGGCGAACGCAAAATCCCAGCCGCGCCTTTGTCGCCGTCCAGTCCCTGGAGCACCGTGAACATCTCTTTGGAAAAGAGCGCCGGCGGCATGGCCAGACCTTCATGGGTGCTGGCTACATAGTCCAGCCCCGGATTCCGCTCATAAGTGTCTATCAGCCGGTTCACCAAAGACGCCGTAATAAACGGCTGGTCAGCCAAAGCCACGATGGCAGCGTCAGGCTGCATAGGCAGGATCGCATTCAACCCGCAGCGCAGGGAAAAGGATAAGCCCAAGTGGGCGGTCAGGCAGGTTTCCGTACGCCTAGTGCTTCGCTCACCGGCTGGAGGCAGCCATTTGAGGTCATCATCGGCCCGCACGACAACAATTAATGGCGAAAGGGTGCAGCGGTCCAGTTCACTGAGCGCGACGCTCCCGAGTGACACCTCTTGCGACAATTGAAGTGACACCTTGGATACTCCCATTCGTCTGCTCTGCCCTGCTGCCAGATAGATACCGGCTACTTTCAACGCTCTCCACTCCTTTCAGCAGCTCACGCGAGCCCGCCCTTCTGATTTGAATAATCTCGGCCACAATGCTGACTGCAATTTCCTCCGGCCCTTCCGCGCCGATAGACAGCCCTACAGGAGCGTGCAGCGATGCAGGCGGCTCCAGTCCCTCCAGCAGCAGCGCAACCCGGGCCTTGGAGCCGATGATTCCGATATAACGCGGAGACAGCGGCAGAAGACTTTCCAGAAACTGCCGGTCGCGCTGGGATTGATGGCTGCAGATCAGCACATAATCCTCCCTGGTTATTCTAAGACATGCTCCTGCCTCGGATGGGGAACAAATCACCCGTTCGGCCCCGGGAAATTCATGCTGCAGGCTGCCTTCCCGCCAGTCGGCGACGGCAATCCGAAATCCGGATTTTGCCGCAAGATCCGCCACGGGACAGGAATCCTGTCCACCGCCAAAGATAACAAGCCGTGGCTTCGGCACGAATAGAGTGTTGAAGAGTTCGAGGGACGGACCGGCCGCTGCCGATGTTCCGGGAAGCGGACTCCGCCCTTTTTTCACCAGACAACTCACTCCTGCACTGCTCTGATTAGAAGATGATTGTCGTTCAACGCCGAAAGTTTCTACAGTATACCGGTATCCTGCAGCGGCAGCTTCACGAAGAAGCATCAGGTTCTCACCTGCGGCCATCCGCACGTAGATTTTTTCCAATAGCCGGCGCAGCTCTCCACGGACCGGTTCAAGTATCACTTTGATTTTGCCGCCGCAGCCGACAGCCTCCCCCCAGGAAAAATCATCGGGAGACAGCATGTCATACTCCACCAGCTCCGGAAGGCCGTGTTCCCAAACCTCCTGCGTACGAAGCGCCAGGTCGCTCTCCAGACATCCGGGACTAAGACTGCCCAGTGTTCCTCCTGCAAAAAACAGCATAGCCGCTCCCGGTTTCCGGTAAGAATGACCTTCCACCCCAATCAGGGTTGCAAGCACCGCAGGGGCAGCATTGTCGTGGATGTGCAGTACAATATCATGTGTACTCATATAGCTTGCTCCCTCCTCCGTAATTCCGCCCGTTCAGGGTGGCGGCTCTTGTGTCATACATTTCGCAACAGCCGCTCAGGTTTCGCGCTCCAGCATTTTGCGGAACAGGAATACCAGCTTCAGCCTCATCAAATCATTGATCTTCTTGAAATCGACATCCAGCAGCTCGCTGAGCTTCTCGATCCGGTAGGTTGCGGTATTGCGGTGAATGAACAGCTTTTTGGCTGTCTCGTTTACATGGCCGTCATTGTCCAGATAGACCTCCAGCGTGTGCAGCATTTCCTTGATATATTCCGGCTCCCGGCTCAACAGCCCGCGCAGGCTGCCGTTGCAATATTTTTCCATCGTTTCTGCCGGTATCTGGTTCAGCAGAAGATTCAGCTCAAGCTGTCTGTAATGCACCACATTTCCGTGCGCACCCCAGTGCTGCACCATACCCATACATTCCTTGACCTCTGCAAAAGCTTCCTTCAGACCTTCCGGCTTAACCTTGGTGCTGCTCACAGCTGCCCGCGGATAATAACCCTTGCCGAACTTGAGATTATGAAAACAATCATTGATCAGCTCACGGAACTGGTCGGGACTGTGTTGACCCGCAGGATACAGCGAGAGCAGACCTTCATCCACAACGACATGAATAGCTTTCAATCCCCTCAGTACCGGATGCTCGATGAACTCTTCCTTAAGGCGGAGCAATTCGCCTTGTCTGGATTCCCCGGTGGCGGCCGTATCGGTTAGCAGCAGCTGGAAAGAGGCTTGCAGCAGCGTCACCTCCAGCCTGGCGGCAGCCTGGGACAGATCGTTACACGACAATCCGCCGCTCAGGCAACGGCGCAGCAGTCCACTGAACTCCCGGTGCTCGGCATGCTCGAAATAGTCCTCATAACCCGCATGAATATGATAAGAAATCAGTTCAGCTCCTTGAACAAACAGGCTTTCTTCTACAGGCAGCAGCAGAGGATCAATAGAACAATATAAAAGATAACCTGTGCATTTCTCCCCTTGCAGCAGCGGGATACGGAAACCAACCTTGTCACCGATGCGGAAGCGCCCATTGCGGTTCTGCCAAGGCCAGCCCTCCAGCAGCAGCGCCGCTGAATACTCCGAATTGTTGTAAATAGCGTCGCCCCGGGCACTGATGACCGCCAGCGGGTAACCGATCACCCCGGAAACGGAGTCAAATAACGGACCGCAACGTCCCGAACGGAGCGCAAACCGCATCAGCTTCCGCTGCTTCTCCATCATGCTCTGCAGCACGCTTGTGCTGCGCGACAGCTCGGCGCGAAACAGGCCGTTCATCTGGTCGGAGAACGTAAATTGGAACGGCAGCTCGATCAGCGGAAAGTTCAGCGATTCCGCTTCGGCTACGAGCCTCTCCGGAACAGCGTCCCAGAAACGGCCCAGCTTGATGCCAAGGCCGGCGGAGCCGCGTCGGTTCAGCGTCTGCAGCAGTGCGGAGGCATCCTGGGGACTATCCTTGATCAGATAAGCTGTTGTAAGCAGCATCTCTCCTTCTTTGATCCAATCTGAGATATCAGGGGCATCCATCACATTAATCGACTTGATAATCCGGTGTTTCCCCTTGGCTCCGGCAATCAGTCTGGCTTCGGATAAAGGATAAATGGACAACGCTTCTTCAACCGTAAGATGCATGCCACCCCTCCTCATACAAGTTCATAGATAATGAATTCCGTATTTATGTTACTTTATGTAACATTATAAATAAAATGAACCGTTATGGAAAGAAAAAATTGAAAATATCAGTTGTCAATGTAAGTAAAGGTGACATATATCGCAAAGTTTAACTATTGCTTATGGACCGTCTGCAAATTCATGGGAAAGCAGCCTGTTAATTATACGTTTATCGCATCGCATGGGCATGGCAACCATGAGATTTGCAGCAGCTGACTGCCCTTCGGCTCCTCAACGTTCGATAATTGCACTCTGTACAGTTAAATAGTGAATTTCTCCCGCCACGCAGCCTTTAATTGTATTCCGTACATCTATTTGAGCTGATTTTAGCCGAAAGTCTCAAATTCACTGTTTTTAATTGTACAGACTACATCTATTCTCTGGTTTCCGATTGAATTTGCTCAGATAGTTGCAGAGAATACATCTAAATCATTCATTGTCCAAAACGCATACAAGTGGAAACGGCTTCGCCGTCCTCAAAAGGGCGGTATCCATTCCAGCAAGAAATAGAAGGATAATTTATAGCGTGAAGCCTATAAATACTTATATTTGCAAAAAACTCCCGCTCTCCGCCAACAGCGGAGCCGGAAGTTCTGTGATGCCATGCCCCTGCGCTTATTGCCATAACCGCCGGACCCATGAGAGCAGGCGGAGATCCTGTCCACGTCCGCCAATCACGGACAATCCCAGCGGCAGCCCGCCGGGACCAGCCACAGGCAGCGTTACCTGCGGCAATCCTGCCAGCCCGGCAATGCAGTTGAGCATCATCGCCCCGCTGCGGTTCAGTTCCAGCTGCCGCAGGTCCCCGCCGCGCAGCGGGGCGGGACCAGGCACGGTAGGGATGACGAGACAGCCGTCCTCCCCGAGCAAATGACGCAGCCGGGACGTTATGTCGTCACGTTGGGACTGCGCCCAACTGTGATCCTGCCCGGCCACACTTGCCGCCCAAGCAAAGCGGGCAGCAATGTCAGGCCCAAAAACCGGCTGCTCCCGCTCGATCCAGGCTCCGTGGGTCGCCCAGATTTCAGCAGCCTGCAGCTCGCGGAACACATCCATCCAGCTTGTTAATCCTTCCGGCGAAACTTTAGCCTCCAGCACTTGCCCCACTCCTGCCTGGAGAAGGTCCAAACCTTGCTTCAGGCTGGCCGAACTGTCCGTCCCAGCCAAGGCCCAGCCATCCATGCCAATGTACAGCTTGGCCATTCTGCTTCCCTCCGGCACATCGCAAGCGTATGAAGCAGGGACGGCAGCTGCCTTCAGGAGGGGATGTTGCATGACTGGCTCTCCGGGATGCCCTGGTTCACGTCCCCTGGCATGCCCTTGTACATGTCCCCCAGTATACCCCTGTACATGTCCTCCGGCAGACTCACCGTTACGCTCCGGGCCGTCCCCTCCATAAATCACCCGGCCACATTCCGGGTACTGTCCTACACGCGCGCCATCCCGCTCCACACTTTGCTGCAGGCTATTACTCTTCTCGGAGGAATTCTGCGTTTCTCCCGCTCCGCCCTCCACTCTCCCGAGCAGAACCTCGCCTACCCGCAGCAGTATTCCGGCGCTGTCTGCGATCCAGCCCACAGTATCAAAACCCGGCGCCAGCGGGATTACCCCGCCTATCTCCACCGCCCCGTGGGTCGGGCGGAAGCCATAAACGCCGCAGTACGCCGAAGGAACACGGATAGACCCGCCTGTATCGGTCCCCAAGGCAAAATCCACGCTTCCGGAGGCTACGGCCACCGCCGAGCCGCTGGAGGAGCCTCCGGGAATACGTCCCTCCGCACGCGGGTTGACCGGTGTGCCGTAATGATAATTCTCCCCGCCCAGGCTGTACATCAGTTCATCGGTATGGGCGGCACCGCGCAAGGAGGCACCAGACTGCAGCAATGTCCATACGGCTGCGGCATGCGCCGATGATGGCGCATGACTGCGCAGCCAATGCGGATTGCCTGCGGAAGAGCGGTGTCCGGAGACAGCGAACACATCCTTAACGGCAAAGCTCAGCCCATTCAGCTTGCCACGCGCAAGGCCCGGCACCTCCAGCTCCGGGTCAATAAATGCGCCGAAACGGTTATTAAGGACCATCTCTTCCCTCCTCCTTCTCCCGGACAGTCCGGGGAGCTTCCTTCTTTACTCTTACTTGTTGCCAGCTCTACCAGCCGATGGCTGCTCCGTCGCAGCGCGGATCAGTGCCGCCGCTGCGGTAGCCGTTGCCATCCATGGCAATCGCATGGGCATGCCCCATGATTCCATCATAGTCTGCGGCTTGGCGGACCAGATGACCGGCCCTGGCCAGCTCTTCGAGCACTTGCGGAGCTACCCGCTTCTCCACCTTCAGTTCCTGGGTCGGTTCCCCCCAGGTCCTGCCCCAGACGAACCGCGGCGCATTCACCGCCTCCTGCGGATTCATGCCATACTGCAGCATCCGTGTCAGCAGCAGACTCTGCGTCTGCGGTTGCCCCTCCCCGCCTTGCGTGCCGTAGAGAATGGCCGGCTTGCCGGCTTGGCAGGCCATGGCTGGCATCAGCGTGTGGAAAGTGCGCTTATGCGGTTCAAGCGTATTGACATGCGAAGGGTCCAGCGAGAAGAAGGAGCCTCTATTCTGCAGCAGAATCCCTGTATCCCCGGCGACCGTTCCCGAGCCGAATTCAAAATACAGGCTTTGGATAAACGAGACGGCGTTCCCCTCCCCGTCAACTACAGCGGCATAAGCCGTATCCCGGCCAACCGGCTCGCCGCCAAGCGCAGCCGCCCGGCGGAGCGAAATGGAATCGGCCAGCTCCACGGCATACTGCTTATCCAATAGCCGCTCCAGCGGAATAGAGCGGAATTCAGGATCAGTCAGCACCTGATCCCGGTCCCTAAAGCTCAGCTTCAGCGCTTCAACCAGCAGATGATAGTACTCGAAAGACCCATGCTCAATCTCTGCGAGATTAAACCGCTCCAATATGTTCAGCGCCATCAGCGCAGTGAAGCCCTGCGAATTCGGGGGCACCTGATATACCTGATGCCCATGGTAATCCGTGGAGATCGGCTCCACCCAATTGCCCTGATGGTCGGCAAAATCATCACGGGTGAGATATCCTCCGGAAGCCAGCATATCCTTGCTTATCTCCTCTGCAATCCCGCCCTTGTAAAAAGCATCACGCCCTCCCGCCGCCAGCGTCCGCAGCGTCCGGGCCAGCTGCTTCTGTACAAACTTCCCGCCGGCCCTCGGAACCTTGCCGCCGGGCAGATACACCGCCGCCGCGCAGGGGGACAGCGCGGCTCCCGCCAGTATGCTGTTGCCGTGTTGATCCGGCGACAGCGGAAACCCACCGGTGGCGTAGCCGATTCCCGGCTCCAGCACCTCCGCCAGGGTCAGGCGGCCATACTGGCGCTGGACCGCCTCCCAGCTGTCCGCCATTCCGGGCACCGTAATGGCGCTGCGCACACCCCGCCGGGGAATGGCACTTTCCCCGGCATAGCAGTCTCTGCGGACGCCGTAGCCGGATCGTCCGCTGCCGTTGTAGGCCCGGACGCGCCCTTCACCGGCGCTGTAGGTCAACCAAAAAGCATCGCCGCCAAGGCCCGTCATATGCGGATAGACCACCGCGAGCGTGGCGCTGACCGCTACCGCAGCGTCAAAGGCATTGCCGCCGCGCTCCAGAATACGCGCTCCGGCGGCAGAGGCCAGATAATGGGGACTGACCACCATCGTTTTCGTACCGATTACCGGCCCTATTGTCATGACTCCCAGCTCCATTCCCATGTCAATCAAGTTAGTGCCATTTAACAGCAGATCAAAAACCCCTGTCAATCGGTTACGCACAAACTCAAATTCCCCGGCATTATTTTGTGAACGGTGCACAAAGATTTATCGAAATACACCCTATCCTGTAGTTGCAGTCATACAAATTGATATAGAATGGGCACAAAAAAGCTAAAGTCTGTTTATCCCGGAGGAGGAATCCCGTGAAATCCATCAGTAACGAATATGTACAGATAGCCGCCGCGATGTTCAGGACGGGAATTCTCGGCTATGGCGGGGGCCCCTCCGTAATTCCACTGATCCGGCATGATGCCGTAACCCGCTATTCCTGGCTGAGTGATGATGAATTCGGGGAGACGCTGGCCATCGCAAATGCCTTGCCCGGGCCCATCGCCACCAAGATGGCGGCATATCTCGGCTACAAGCTTAAAGGGGTAAAAGGTGCGCTACTTTCCGTACTGGTGCATATTCTGCCTAGCTGTATTGCGATGATTGCCCTGTTATCCGCGGTGAATTATTTAAACGGCTCCAAGGTAGTGGCAGGCATGATTGCTGCTGTCTCTCCCGTGATTGCAGTGATGCTGGGAATGATGGCTTACGAGTTCGCGCAAAAAACGTTCAAAGGATTGGGGAAATGGATCGGGGCTGCTTTCCTGCTGCTGGCACTGGTACTGCTTGAGGGGCTTCACCTGCATCCTGCCATCGTGATCGTACTTTTTCTTGGCTATGGAACGGTTCATTACCGGATACTGGCAAAGAAAAATAAAGGAGGAACCGCCTGATGGAATGGCTCAAACTGATTTACGGCTTTTTTATGGCCAATCTGCTGGGCTACGGCGGCGGCCCCTCCTCCATTCCGCTGATGTACGAAGAGATCGTGCCGCATTACGGCTGGCTGAACGATGAAGAATTCTCCAATATGCTGGCGCTCGGCAACGCCCTGCCCGGACCGATTGCGACCAAAATCGCCGCTTACGTCGGCTATGACGTCTATGGCTGGTTGGGACTGAGCGCTGCTCTCGCTGCTACGGTTCTGCCCTCCGCTGCCGCACTGATCATCCTGCTCGGCGTGATGCAGAAATACAAGCATTCACCCGTCGTTAAAGGAATGACCTTGCTTGTACAGCCGGTGATTGCCATAATGATGGCCGTCCTGACTTTCAAAATGGCCAGAGGTCCGGCGGACCTTATCGGCATCTGGCAGACGCTGATCATTGCCGCAATTGCCTTTTGGGCTATGAAGCGGCTGAAGCTGCATCCCGCACTCGTGATTCTTGCCGCTTTTGCTTATGGAGGGCTGGTACTCCGGTATAAGGTCTAGCGGCGTCTGCCGCAAGGACCTCCTATTTCAAAATGTACTGCGAAAGCACCGACTGAACCTCATAGATATTGACAGATTTATTGAATGTCTTCTTCAGCGGCAGTGAGCTGCCGGATACATAAAGACACAGCTCTGCATCCAGATCAAAGTGCCCCGCCGTCTCCACCGAATAATGGGAGATGTTTTGGTAGGGAATGGAGTGATATTGCGTTTTTTTGCCGGTGATCCCCTGCTTGTCAACGAGAATCAGCCGCCTGTCGGTAAAAATGAACATATCCCTGATCAGCCTGTAGGCCCGCTCAATTTTTTCATGGGGGGTCAAAATCCGCGCGTATTCACGCTGCACTGCCGCCAGATCAACCTGCGTTGCATTGCCCAGCAGTCCATTAAAAAGCGCCATCACTGTTCCTCTTTCCTGTTGCTGATTTGGTGAGCTGCCTCAGCCATATAACATCCTATTGTGCAATTCCAATTATATGCTGTGGTTCATTCCGCTTTTTTTCTATTGCTATTATTGCGGATATTAGGTAAACTACTGTTAAATTTGTATCGAAGGAGGTGTAGAGGAATGGATCGCAATTGGACCAACAGTGTTATTAGCCGGCTGCCTATCGCTATGGCTGGCATCGTTCATGTAAATGCCGACAACGGGAGAAGTCTGTCCATTTACAAGAATTTAATAACACTACACAATTGTGAAATGCCTTTCCTGCCTACACTTCAACGGATCTCATAAACCGGAGAACAACCAGGCCGCGGGGAAATTTCCCTGCGGTCTTTTTTTTGTTCCATGGTGTCCTCCTGGAGGCATCCCCTTTGAAAGACAGCGGAGACAGGGCATTCTTAAAAGGAGAATACCTATGATCATTTCATGTCAAAACGTCCAAAAATACCACGGTGCCCAGCTTGTGCTGAGCGATATCACCTTCGATATCCGCCAAGGTGAGAAAATTGGCCTGATCGGCCGCAACGGCTGCGGCAAAACCACCCTCTTCCGTCTGCTGAGCAGTGAAGAACGCCCCGATCAAGGGCAAATCTCCATCCGCAGAAACAGCATCATTGGCCTGCTCTCACAGATCCAGGAAGCGGACGGCGACGAGACGGTGTATGCCGTGCTCCAGCGCAGCTTCGCGAAACCCCTGGAGTGGCAGCAGCGCCTGCGGGAACTGGAGCAGAAAATGTCCGGACTGAACGCCGGAACGGACGAACAGGACTGGAACAGGCTGCTCAAGGAATACGGCAGTCTGCAGGAGAAGTTCGAAGCAGCCGGAGGTTATGAGATTGAAGCCTCAATCCAGCGTGTAGCGGCAGGCCTTGGAATCGGAACCGGGCAATACGACCGCCGGTTCGCTTCCCTCTCCGGCGGGGAGAAGACAAAGGTCGGCCTCGCCGAGCTGCTGCTGCGCCGTCCCGATATCCTGCTGCTGGATGAGCCGACCAACCATCTGGATATGGAGGCCATAGAATGGCTGGAGCAGTTCCTCCAGACTTATGACGGCACAGTCCTTGCAATCTCTCATGACCGCTATTTCCTGGATGCCGTAGTGAAGAAGGTCATCGAGATTGAAGATGGCGAAGCCATCACGTATCACACGAATTACAGCGGATACCAAGTGGAGAAAGAAGCCCGTCTGCTTCAGCAGTTCGCCGATTACCAGGAACAGCAGAAGAAAATCAAGCAGATGCAGGAGAGCATCAAACGGCTGATTGAATGGGGCAACCGTTCCAATCCGCCGAACCCTTCCTTCCACCGCCGGGCGGCCTCCATGCAGAAGGCGCTGGACCGGATGGTCAAGGTCAAACGCCCAATTTTGGAGCGCAAATCGATGGATTTGCAGCTGCAGCAGGATGACCGGACCGGCAACCAGGTCGTCATCCTCGACCGGATCACCAAAGGTTACGGTAACCGCAGGCTGTTCTCAGAGGCCAGTGATATCCTGCGATATGGCGAGACTACCGCACTGATCGGCGGCAATGGCGCGGGCAAGAGTACGCTGCTGCGGATGATACTCGGCCAGGAGTCCCCGGATAGCGGAAGCTGCACCCTTGGATCAAGAGCTGTCATTGGTTATCTTGCCCAGGAGGCAGTGCCGGAGGGCGGCGGACAATCGGTGCTGCGCTATTTCCGGGAGGAGGCCGGACTTGAGGAAGGCGAAGCCCGCGGGCAGCTTGCCCGGTTCCTCTTCTACGGCAGCGATGTGTTCAAGGACATCACCAATCTCTCAGGAGGCGAATGGACACGGCTGCGTTTCGCGATACTGATGCACCGCCGTCCAAATCTGCTCATTCTGGATGAGCCGACCAACCATCTGGATATTGATTCCCGAGAAGCACTGGAAGAAGCGCTGGAGGAATTTCCCGGCACGGTGCTGGCGGTTTCCCATGACCGTTATTTCATCAACCGCTGCTTCGGCAAGCTCTGGGCGATTGATCAAGGCCGCTTCACCTCCTTCTCCGGAAATTACGAATATTATAAGGAAAAGCAGGCTGAGAAGGCTGCCGCTGCAAGGCTGCAAACCGAAATGAGCGGCCAAGGCTGCAAACAAGTGGCGAAGCCGGATACATTGCCCAAATCCAAAGTCCCTGCTGAAATAGCTGAGGCTGCGGGTTCACAATTTGGCCTCCCGGCAAAAACTGGGTCCAAACCTGAACGGTCCACCGATTCCCGCAAGCAGCGCTCCGGTATCTCCTGGGAGCAGGAAATAGCCGCAGCAGAGGCGCAATTAGGCCTTATTGATGCTGAGATGCTGAATCCCGTTATCGCCAGTGATGCGGGAAAACTGGCTGAGCTTCAGCATACTAGAGATGCCGCACAGGAGAAGCTGGATGACCTCTATGCGTTCTGGTTGAGCGAAGCAGAGACACACCAATAACATTTTAAACATAGAGAAAGCAAAGGTGATAACCATGACAGACACTCCGGCCGTGGAGGCCTATTGGAATACTTATATTAAAGCCCATCCCGAAGCTGCAGAACTGTATGACAGCGCGTGGTCCTTTGGCGACAATCCCCGGCTTGCCAACGAGTTGCTTGAGCTGGTGCTGAAAGGAATTAAGACGGGAACCGCCTCCGATTATGATTTGAACGAAATCCGGGGACTCACTCAGCCCTTTGCCCATGGCCACTCCATCCTTCTGGATGCCAGCGGCGAACCGCGGGCAATCATCGAAACTATAAAGGTAGAAGTCATTCCTTTTGACGAGGTAACTGCGGAGTTTGCCTATTCCGAAGGCGAGGATGACCGCAGCCTGGAATCATGGCGCTACAATCATGAGCTGTATTTTACGAGGGAACGCAAAGCCTATGGCAAACCCTTCGATCTTCAGATGAAGGTGGTCTGCGAGAATTTTCAGATTGTCGATATCAGACAGCCCCAGTAATTCTTATATTTCCAAAAATGGCTGGGCTTCCTTATGTTAAGGAGGCACAGCCGTTTTTTGTTCATTGCTTATGTATACACCCTTGTATCGTCCCGAAGTTGAAATAAGTTATGATCCATTAAAAAAGGCCGCTTCCTCATAACGAAGAGACAGCCTTCATTGTATAGTTACAATTAGTGTAAGTAGAATCCTTAGGATTAAGGTTTAGTGCCAGATCCCCATGATCCAGCCAACCACCGAGATCCATAAAGGAATGCTAATCAGAATGCCCCAGACCAGTCCGGTGGCAATATTACCTTCTGCAGGACGTGTTGCATTCTCCTGCGTTAGCGGAAGTCTTAACTCTTCTTGTTCCATGCGATCCCCTCCTAAATTTCTTATCGACACAGTAGAGGAAAAAATGTAGACCGCCTGACCCAAAAAGTTGTGTTTCCAAATATTTTTTAGATACAAAGGCTCAGCGGTCACTCTATGGAAAGGCTTACATAATTAATATTAACCAATTTTTGTCTCAATTAAAACTTATATTTTATCTATTTCGTACATTATATGCAATTAACTAGTCCAAAATTACCGGCTTCTGCGGATCGTGCAAGAATTGAAACATGGTTCGCAGCTGCTCCGCCGTATTCCGCTCCACAGACAGCTCAGGCAGCTCATCCTCAGCGAAAAAATCCACCTCGCTGGTCTCCACGCCTTCCGCTGCCTCCCCGCCGACAATCGTGCACAGGATAAACATTTTGTAGACATGATAAGGCTCCGGGGGATGATTATGGAATTTCTTATCCAGCACGGCCAGCAGACGGACTGCTTCCGCCTGAAAACCCGATTCCTCGGAAATTTCCTTGACGACTACCTCGCTCGGAGACAATCCAATATCGGCCCAGCCGCCGGGAAGCGCCCAATTGCCGTCCAGCTTCTCGCGGACCAGCAGAATTTTCCTCTCACGGAAAATAACGCCGCGCACATCTACCTTCGGTGTGCTGTACCCGCCTTCACCCGCAAAAGAGAGCCGGATCCGCTCCTTGCTTTCAAACGTATAATTCGCCAGAATGTCCACGCTCAGCTCACGCAGTGCTTCATAACGTTCGATGTCGTACACGTCTTTGGCGTAGGTAAGACCTGTCTGGGCAATTCCCTGAATCTCCTTCACCCAAGTTAACCACTTCGGTTCCATAGTTTTATCGCCTCCATTAACATATCGAAAAGGATTATTGGCATAGCATTAAATGACGGGAGAACATCCCCTTTTTAGCAACACAGCGGTCGATAATTTCAAATCCTGCTGTCTCTATCATCTCATCCATCGCTTCGATAGCCACGATGACAACCCTGTCTGCAATCCGGCGGGCGTTCACCAGTATGGCATACTGTTCCTCAGGGGTAATGCTGGAATATAGATTGTAAGGCATGTCCACGATGGCTGTGTCATAATGTTCCTCAATGTCTGCAATATCTCCCAGCGCCACTTCAGCCTCGAAGCCGAAATGGGCAATATTCGTCCGCGCTCCCGCCGCAATAAAGGGATTGATATCACGGCCAACGATATTGATACCCATCGACAGCGCCTCTACCATTACTGTCCCGATGCCGCAGCAAGGATCAATGACTTTGACTCCTGCCGGATTTGGGACCGCCATATTGACAGCCGCACGGGCCACTCTTGTGCTGAGCGCAATGGAATAGCTGCGCGGTTTTTTCATTTGCCGGAACCAGGTTGCCTTGTTCTTGTGATAAGCCCCGAAGTACCAGCGGCCGCCCAGCGTTACTATACCAAATACAAGCTGCGGATGGTTCACATCCGCTTCTCCCTCTATCCGCAAGCCGATTTCCCGCTCAATAATTCTGCGTTCATCATACTCTATTTTATCTGCAGGGGACAAATCATTGGTCTTCACAAAAATCACCTTGAAGGTTTTACCGTTCAACTCCACCTGCTCGGTCTGCTTATAAATTTCCTGCAGGCTGTCCCCCCCGTAGATCACGTCAATCCGTTCCTTAATAAAAGGGCTGCGGCTGACATCCGCTTCAATCTCACTTGCAAAAATGGCAGGCGGGATCTCCCGGCCAAACAGGCAGCGCAGCTCCATTGCGCATAAAGAAGTCTCGTCCTCCGAGCATGCATAAGTATAGATATACGCGGGATTCCCGCCCTTATTAGGCATGTTTCCTTCTTCTTTCAGATCTGTATAAGAATTCAATGACACGTTATTCCGCTCCTATCGCTCCCGCTGCTGGCGGGGCTTCTGTTTCATTTAGATTTTCTGCTGTATCGGCACCGGAATGCCCGTTGTCATAGCTGATCCTTGCCCCGGCGATTTCTTCACGCTTTCCGTTAACCCATTCAACAAGGGCGGTCAGCGGTTCCAGCAAGGACTCGCCCAATGCTGTAAGACCATATTCAACGGTCAGAGGCACGGTAGGCGTCGCTTTGCGCCAGACGATTCCGTCCCGCTCCAGATGGCGGAGCGTTTGGGTAAGCATACGCTGCGAAATTCCGCCTGAGCGCCGCTGCAGCTCCTTGAACCGCAAAGATTCCACACCTAAATTCACGATAATCAGCACACTCCACTTATCTCCAACCCGGTCCAGAATCTGCCGGGCTAAGCTGCAGTCCTCAAGCATCGGCAGCTGACCGTCTTGCTGAGTCAATAATCGATCCATTATGGTTACCTCCATGTAACTTGAGCATATAATAGTGCCTTCTTGCTGCACAAGCCAACTAAGTTTATCATGGTTACTGTTAGTAATCAACAACCGGAAGGGAACTGATATTAAGTGAAAACAATCGCTATCGTAGGGGCCGGTCCGGGACTCGGACTCTCCATTGCCAAGAAATTTGGTACAAACGGCTTTCAAGTCGCTTTAATTTCCCGCAATGCGGACAAGTTAAATCATCTGGTGGACGAATTAAAGGGGCTGGGCATCGAAGCGGCCGCCTTCCCTGCTGATCTTTACAATAAAGAACAATTAACTGCCGCTTTCCAGGGGATCAAAAAAAAGTATGGCTTCATCGACGTGCTGGAATTCAGTCCAACCAGCGGCAATTATCCGCCGACTCCGGCATCACAGGTTACGGAAGAAAATGCACTTGATGCGTTCCAGGCACTGGTAGTAGGCGCTATCCGCAGTGTGGAGCAGGTCTTGCCGGAAATGCTGGCCAAAAAAGACGGGGCTATCCTGTTCACAACCGGCCTCTCTTCCCTCTATCCCATACCGATGATGGGCAATATCGGTATTGCGCTAAGCGGGCTGCGCAACTATGCCAACAACCTGCACACCGACCTTGCTCCTCAAGGGATTTATGTCGCTCACTTAGCGCTGGGTGTATTCATTAAGCCAGGTACAGCTACAGACCCGGGTCTTATCGCTGATGCATGGTATGATTTATACACCAGCAAGTCACAAGCCGAGGATACCTTCCCGCAAGGTGTCACTCCGGCCACAATTATCTGGTAAGCCATTTCACCAATCCATTTTGATCCATAGTGAGTTCTCCAGTATAATGGAAGCATTACACTGCCAAACCATGACGGCGGTGCGTTGCCCTGAGCTCTAGACTCAGGGCTTGTACTGCCTGTTTTGCGCAGCGAACTCCAAGGAGGTACATATCACTATGTCTTATGAAACTTATTTTCAAACTGAGCGTGAAGCTCAGCTTGCCGAATTGAAGGAATGGCTGGCCATCCCCAGCATTTCCGCCCTGTCCGTACACAAGGAAGACGTCAATTCAGCCGCACATTGGCTGATGGATACACTGAAGCGCGCCGGGCTGGAGAATATCGAAATCCATCCCACAGCGGGCCATCCAGTAATCTATGCCGATTATCTTCACGCGCCGGGCAAGCCGACCATTCTGGTATACGGCCACTATGATGTCCAGCCGGTTGATCCGCTTCATTTGTGGACTACCCCTCCGTTTGAACCGGAAATCCGTGACGGCAAGCTGTACGCACGCGGAGCAACAGATGATAAGGGTCAGGTCTTTATGCATATCAAAGCAATCGAAGCCATTCTTAAGCAGGAAGGCACCTTGCCGGTCAATATCAAGCTGTGTATTGAAGGCGAGGAAGAAATCGGCAGCGTGAATCTGCCGCCATTCCTGGAAGCAAGCAAGGACAAACTGGCTGCAGATGCCGTGCTTGTCTCGGATACAGCCCTGCTGGAACGCGGACGCCCTGCCATCTGCACCGGGCTGCGCGGATTGTGCTCACTCGAAGTCAGCGTAAACACCGCATTGACAGACCTGCATTCCGGCTCCTACGGCGGCGGTGTGCCAAATGCGCTGCATGCACTCGTTTCCCTGGTGAGCTCGCTGCATGATGGCAACGGCCGTGTTGCCGTCGATGGTTTTTACGATGGCGTCCCTGAGCTTTCTCCTCTGCTGCGTGAGGAGTTCGCCAAACAGGGTGTGAATGAAGAGAAGATCAGAGAAGCCCTCGGCCTTGAACAGCTGTACGGCGAAGAGGGATACAGTTTTGTAGAGCGTGTCGGCGCCCGTCCAACCCTTGAACTTAATGGGGTTTACGGCGGTTTCCAGGGTGAAGGCAGCAAGACGGTCATCCCTAAGGAAGCCCATGCCAAGATCACCTGCCGCCTTGTCGGCGACCAGGATCCGCAGCATATTCTGGATGTTGTTGAAGCTCATCTGAAAGCGAATATCCAAGCCGGAGCGAAACTGCATGTGAAACAAATGGAAAAAGCGCGCGCCTTCAACATCGACCCGTCGAATCCGATTCTGCAGACTGCGGCAGACGCTTTTGGCAAGGTATACGGCACTCGTGCACTCTTCACCAAAGACGGCGGATCCATTCCAATCATGGAAAGTTTCTCGCGTATCCTCCAAGCACCGGTTGTTCTGATGGGCTTTGGACTGGATGATGAAAACCTGCACGCTCCGGATGAACATTTCAATCTAGAGAATTTCGATAAGGGACTGCTTACGATTGTTGAGTTCCTGAAGACAGTTTAAACAAGAAGCCATTCTCCGCCGAGAGTTGAATATCTAAAAAGGCCGGATTTCCCGTTATTGAGGGAAGCCCGGCCTTTTTCTCTGATTCACATTAAGTAGAACAATCCCAACCCGCTGTGCAAAATAAAAAACCCTTGCATAACAAGGATTTCGAAGTTAAGTGTATGGAGCGGGTGATGGGAATCGAACCCACGCTATCAGCTTGGAAGGCTGAAGTTCTACCATTGAACTACACCCGCAATGCAAAGTGAAGACAAAAAGTATTGTATCATTCCTATGAATAAAATGCAACCCTATCGGCTCACAGAATTTCTACGAAGACGGTGATGGGATTAAGGGTGTGAGGAAAGCCTGTTCAAATTCGGCCGCCTTGATTGGCTTGCTGAAAAGGAAGCCTTGCGCTTCATGACAATGCTGCTGGCGTAAAAATTGCAGCTGCTCCTTGTTCTCGACACCCTCAGCAGTTACCTTCAACTTCAGATGATGCGCCATGGATGTGATCGTCGATACAATCGCCGCGTTGTTGCTGTCTTCCATAACCTCTGAAACAAAGGAACGGTCGATCTTAAGCCGGTCGATTGGCATATTCTTCAGATAGTGCAATGAACTATAGCCTGTCCCGAAATCATCTATGCTGATGAACACACCCAGCCGTTTCAGACGGTTAAGCTGATCAAAGGCGGTTTCTTTGTCCAGAGTCATACTTTCGGTAATTTCCAGATCGACATAACAAGGATCAAGCCCGATCTCCTGCAAAATGGCAGCAATTTTGCCGTCCAGGTTCGGCTGAAGAAACTGGCGCATGGACAAGTTGATCGAGACACATATCGGCCGGTACCCTGCTGTCTGCCACTGTTTGTTCTGGAGGCAGGCCGTTCTAAGGACCCATTCACCGATTGGAACAATCAGCCCGCTCTCTTCGGCAATCGGAATGAAATCGATTGGCGACACAAGTCCACGCTTGGGATGCTCCCAGCGCAGCAGTGCTTCCATGCCGACAATTTCTTCGGTATCCAGCTGCACCTGCGGCTGATAGACGAGATAGAACTCATTGCGTTCCAGTGCCCTGCGCAGATCATTCTCCAGCTTGAAGCGTTCCTTGGCCTTCATTTGCATGGCCGGGGTGTAGCGGCGGATTTCTACACCCTGTTCTTTGGCATTATGAACAGCGGTATCGGCATTCTGAATCAGTTCTTCTGCAGTGTCCCCGTCCCCAGGGTAAATGCTCATTCCGAGACTTAGTGAAATGTGATATTCTCCAGACTCAAGCTTTACCGGTGTTTCGAATAACCGCAAAAGCTCAGTCGCCCGGACTAGACAGTTCTCCACACCGGTGCGGTCTGTCATCAGAAAAGCGAACTCATCGCCACCCATGCTGTACATTTCTTCGTTTGACTTGACTTCATTTCTTATGCGCTCTGCAACCAGCTGCAGCAGCAGATCTCCAGCGTAATGACCAAGTGAATCATTGATGTTCTTAAAGTGGTTGATATTCATAATCAAGAACGCTGAGAATCCTTGAGTCTTGTCTTTTTCGCCGCGATGAACGATTTCTTCAGCGTGCTGCATCAGACACCTTCTATTCGGCAGTCCTGTTAATTCATCATGATACGCCAAATAATTAATCCGCGCTTCCGCCTGTTGGTTCTCATGAAAAGGCTCTTCAATCGTCAACCGGTAGACACCGGTAAGCAAAAGGTAATAGGCTACTCCGCTGCTTAGCATTCCAAAGAGATAGTCCATTTCGCCGATACTGAACAGATTCATAAAAAAGACCTGGCCCATGGCGAAGAAGATCAGCGCACGGATAATTATGAGCAATGACGCCGATTTTTCAATTTTGCCCGGGTACACGATAATAGCTACTCCAAGCAGATAAACAAAAAGCACAGCCATATCCACGATATGCTTTAAAGTGTTTATCCATGAATAATCCCACTGTTCCGCAGCAATAGAGTGGCTGAAGATTAGTCCCCCCAAAGAAAGCACAATCAGCAAAATAGCAACACTGAAGACCTTCTTCTTGCCTCTAACAGATACCGGCTGATCCTCTCTGCTAAAAATAACTAGGATTCCAAGTGCACTTGCCAAACGGGAGAAGGTGAGCAGCCAAAGCGATTGTTCTGAAGTAATGTACGAAGAAATCCCGGGAATACCTGCAAAGCTTAACGTGTGTAAGAAATCAAAAATACATACTCCAAAAAATAAAGCAGAGGTGTAAAGTCTTGCCTTGGATAATTTATCGGAGAAAAACAGCCAGCCCTGAGCAAAAATTGCGAAACCAAAAGCAATATTGCAACAGCCGATCATAAGATAGAGGGCCGAAAGCCAATTCTGATTCTCAATATTACTGAGCGGTGTACGAAAAATTTGAATTAGAAGGAACAGCACAGCTCCTACTATAGCCGCTTGAATGGTCTTTCTCTCTTCTTGTCTCATAAGTCCCTCGCGTCTGAAATGATATCTATTTATAAATATACGGATAAATTTAAGTCCTATGTATAAATATCGGCTTGGCTACCCCATAAAGTTACATTCTTGTTTCTTTATTATAAAAGAAAAAACAGCAAAAAAAGCACCTTCCTCTGATATAGAGGTCAGTGCTTCTGCAGGATACCGATTATTTATCTCCGAAGTTCACCTCAGGAGTTGTAAGCTTATCATAAAATTCTACAGCCTTATCTTTGTCTTCCGAAGAACGCAGCGCCATTGCAGAGCGCGGATGCTCATCCAGTGTGCCGGTGATCATGTAAGGAATAATATATCCCCATTCTTCCTTCTCCCGCAGAGGAATCATCAACCGCTCAACGACATCCAGAACCGGCCGCAGCGTATATTTTGTATTTTTCAGATGGGTAACCAGCAGCTCGGTCGGGCAGTTGCCTGCGGCGCGGCCCATGCCGTAACAGGAGGCATCAAGCAGCTCTACACCCTTCTCGGATGCAATAAGCGTATTGGAGAAGGCCAATTGAAGATTGTTGTGGGTATGTACGCCCAAACGTTTATTCGGCAAATGCGTTCTGAACTTTTCCACCAGATAATGAATATCATTATGATCCAGGCTGCCGTAAGAATCCACAATATATACAACGTCAACCACGCTCTCGCGGATTTGTTCAAATGCCTCCAGCAGCTCATTCTCCATCACGTTAGACAAAGCCATAATATTGATCGTTGTCTCATACCCAAGATCATGGAAGGTCTGCACCAGCTGCAAAGCCTTGTCCACATCCTTGCTATAGCAGGCTACACGGATGAGATCCAGCATGCTTTCACTGCGCGGCAGAATATCATTAACATCCACGCGGCCGATATCTACAAGCGCGGAAAGTTTGGTGTTCCCCTTTTGCGGGATGACCTTGCGCAGGAAATCATCGTTCAGAAAACGCCACGGACCTGCTCCCTCTGCTCCTTTAAGCAGCTTCGGTGAATTTTTATATCCGATTTCCATATACTCAACACCGGCCTCGTTCAATCCGGCGTACAGATTCTGCACAAATTCAACACTAAAATCCCAATTGTTCACCAGTCCTCCGTCACGAATGGTGCAATCTACAATTTTACTCTGATTACTCTTCACTATTTGTTCTCCCTTCCACATATCCTTCATTATTGCCGCCAGCATAGACTTACTATGCAATCATTATCGTACAATCATACTTTAGTGAAGAAGAAGTTGTAAAGAAAATTCCAGGTTTCTTTCATATCCTTTTTCACAACAACGTAACAATGACATATATCACAGTAAATCTCTATACGAAATGCTACAGTACAAGAAAATGAATGAGATTGATTATCAGTCTCTCTCGGAGGGATAGAAAATGGCTTCTACATCCTGCTCCTTACTGCGCTTACAACCGGGCTCTACAGGCTCCATCCATAAAATAGAAGGAATGAACCCCATATTACGGCGCCGTCTGGCTGATCTAGGGGTATCCGAAGGCGTTAATATCCGGCTCAAGGGAAAAGGGCCTTTCTGGGGGCCTGTTACTCTGGAGTGCAACGGCCAGCTGTTTGCCATTCGGCGGAAGGAAGCCTCCCGCATTGAGGTGAATGTATCATGAGTTCAATAGCACTTTTGGGAAATCCCAATACAGGGAAAACCTCACTTTTTAATACACTTACTTCTTCCTATGAATATGTAGGGAACTGGGCCGGTGTAACCGTGGAGAAAAAGGTCGGCAGCCTGAAAAACGGCGCAGGAAAGCTGATCGACCTGCCCGGAATCTATTCGCTGCATCCGCTCTCCCGGGATGAGGGTGTAGCTGCCCAATACCTGATCGATGAATCGCCGGAGGCCCTGATCAATATTGTGGATGCCTCCCAGTTGGAACGGAACCTGCTGCTTACCCTGCAATTACTGGAATACGGCAAACCTACTGTGCTGGGTCTGAATATGATCGACGTTGCCAAAGCACGGGGCATTGTTGTAGATCACGAAATATTGCAAGAGCGTCTCGGCATTACCGTGCTGCCCCTGATTGCCAGAACCGGCAAAGGAAGCGGACAAGTGCTCAGCGTTCTGGAGAAAAGAACGACAATCCCCCCGGTCAACTTCAAACTTGATTATGGTGAATTGGCTGAAGCAACCATTTCTTCGATTGAGCAGGAATTACAGCATACCCCGGGCTTACCAAACCGCCGCTGGGTCGCGCTCCAGCTGATGGAACAAAATCCTGTCGTCCTTGAACTGCTCAAGAAACGTGTAAATACGGACCGCCTGTTGATGATTTGTGACAACTGTCAAAGCGAACTACAGAACAAGAAGCTGGCATTGACCCTTCCGCAATGGATTCGTTCCATCCGTATGGATCATATTCGTGCCGTATGTCTGGCGGCGATGGATACTACAGCACAGAAACCGCATAATCTGACAGAAAGACTCGACTCCATTTTGACACACCGTTTCTTGGGATTGCCTCTGTTCATCGCCTTTATGTACGCGATGTTCAAAACAACCTTTGACTGGGTAGGCGGACCTTTATCGGATATTGTAGACGGATGGATTTCCGGTCCGATCAGTGAAGGCGCCACTTCCCTGCTTCAAACCATTGGAGCTTCCGGCTTCACGCATGCGCTTATTGTAGACGGTATTATCGGCGGTGTTGGTGGTGTAGTTGTTTTCGTTCCACAGATCTTCATCCTGTTCCTGATGATTTCCTTCCTCGAGGACTCCGGTTACATGGCGCGTGTCTGCCTGTTGATGGACAGCACGATGGAGCGGATGGGTCTTAACGGCAAAGCCTTCATCCCGTTCATTATCGGCTTCGGCTGCAATGTGCCTGCCATTATGGCTGCGCGCAGTATTGAACAGCCCAAAGACCGTATGCTGACCACACTGCTGATGCCGCTCATGTCCTGCTCAGCAAGACTGCCGGTATACCTGCTGTTTGCAGCGGTCTTTTTTCCGGCCCAGCAAGCCACGGCCGTACTGGCAATGTATGTCATGGGTGTCGTGTTTGCCCTAATCCTATGTAAGCTGTTCTCCAAACACCTGTTTAAGAATGAATCGTCTATCTTTATTATCGAACTTCCTCCTTACCGGATGCCGCAGCTCAAAGCGCTTGGCCGCAGTACCTGGGAGAAGGGCAAGGGCTTTCTGCGCAAGGCGGGAACTATTATCCTCGCCGGCTCGGTAATTATTTGGCTGATGTCTTACGCAGGTCCCGGCGGATTCAACGTTGAAATGGATCATAGCTTCCTGGCGAAATTCGGGGGAATGATTGCACCACTGCTATCCCCGCTTGGCTTTGGGACCTGGCAGGCAGGCTCAACGCTTGTACCCGGATTCCTGGCCAAAGAGGTCGTAGTATCTACCATGAACATCATTTATCATGCTCCGGATGCTGCTGGACTGGAAGGACAAATTTCCCAAGTCTTTACTCCGCTAAGCTCAATAAGCTTCATGGCCTTTATCCTGTTGTATATTCCTTGTCTGGCAACTGTAGGGGTTATTAAGAAGGAAACGGCGTCTTGGAAGTGGACCTTCTTCTCCATGAGCTACTCCCTCGTACTGGCATATATTGTATCTCTGGTTATTTTCCAGGGCGGACGTTTATTGGGATGGTCGTAGAATCTGCAACAAACAGATTTCTTGATGAAAGCGGGGCTTGGCAATGATAATAAATATTTTAATTATAGCGGCTGTGTTTGGTTACTCCGGCTGGATGATTTACCGGCATGTTCAAAAGGGCAAACAGGGGGCTTGTGCTGGCTGTGACAAGGGGAAAACCTGCTCGGCGGCATCCCTGGACTCTCCGTTCTCCTGCGGTGGAGGAGTACCCAATAACAAGCTTTAATCGTCAGCACGGACGGATAGGAAGAAATAAACGGGTTTGAATTCCCCGCCATACGGGTATGTTTGTTATAAGCAACTGCAACGAAGACCAATACCCAAGGAGGAATAACCATGAACACCAAAAAAACGTTATTTACCACGGTAGCATTGGGAGCAGCCTATTTACTGAAAAATAAAAATACCCGCGACAAGATCATGAACGGCATACAGTCTTTTACTTCTCAAGTAAAAGCCAAAAAATCCAGCGGAACCGTATAGGCCACTCTGCCGGATGAAGGATCAGCATTGGAAAAGCCGTAAAGCTCCGGATGATGGAGCTTTACGGCTTTTGTTTGATGTGATCATCCTCTAGGAATGGGGCTGCTGACTTATTCCCAGCAGATATTCCAGCAACGTCCGGACCATTACACCCGTGGCACCTTTCGGATTAACCCCCCGCTCCCTGGAGAGGAATGCCGTTCCGGCAATGTCCAAGTGAATCCAGGGCAGTCCTTCAGCGAACTCGCCGATAAATAATCCGGCTGTTGTAGCCCCCCCGAATCTCCCGGCAGCATTGCGGACATCCGCGACCTCGCTTTTCAGCATCTCACGGAATTCGGGATACACCGGCAGCTGCCATATCTTCTCCCCGGACAACCTGGAAGCCTCCATGAGCTCCTGCATAAAGGTCTGGTCATTGGTAACGGCTCCTGTAGCAACATCCCCCAGTATGGACAGCACAGCCCCTGTGAGGGTAGCTACGTCTATGAACCGCTCCGCTCCCCACTCCCGGGCATAGGTGAGTCCGTCTCCCAGTACTATCCGGCCTTCGGCATCGGTATTTAGCACTTCAATGGTTCTTCCACTGAGAGAGGTCACAACATCACCTGGCTTAAAAGCACTGGCTGAAGGCATATTTTCGGCAGAAGGAATAACTATTACGGCATTGAGCTTCGGGCGCAGCCTGCCCAGCGCCTCTGTCACCCCAAGCACGGCTGCAGCACCGCCCATGTCGCTGATCATCTCTTCCATGCCTGGTGCTCTCTTCAGTGAAATGCCGCCGGTATCGAAAGTGATGCCCTTGCCGACAATTCCCACGACGTCCTTCCACTCGTTTGTTCCCTGATAACGAATGACGATCATCCGCGGCGGATGAATGCTGCCTTTGCCGACAGCAAGCAAGCCTCCCATTCCCTTCTGTTCAATCTCCCGTTCATCCAGCACTTCAGCGGGAAATCCATAACGTTCAGCCACATCAATCGCCGCGGCCGCAAGCGCAGACGGTGTCAGCTGATTGCCGGGAAGGTTAGTTAGGTCCCGGGCCAAATTGGTTGCTTCGCCAAAGGCCAGCCCCCGCTCGATCCCCTGACTCCAGCTATTCCCCTCAGCTTCTTCCACCTTAAGCTCACTATGGAATGTAATGGAGGTCAACCCTGCAAACGCAGGCTGCTCCTGCTTATAATGTTTGCGCCGGTACGCCCCCAGTACAAAGCCCTCTGTAAGCGCCTGAGCAGTCATTTCCGGCTCTTTCACCTTTAAGCCGGCAGGTAACTGGATCACGAGTGTTGCCGCCTTCAGCCGTAATGCAGCCCGGGATACTTGGGCCGCCAGCACCCTGATCTCCTCTGCGTCGAAATCTCCGCTGCCGCTCCCCGCCAGCAGAATGACAGGAATTTCAAATGCCTCCCCAGCAGGCAGTGTATAGGTCTGGTTCAGCTTGCCCGTAAAAAGCCCGGCTTTGACCAGCGGATCCATTCGCTCCTTCCACTCCGTTGCAAGACTGCCCGCCTCAATTTCAGTTTGTGAGGCTATATAACAAAGAACATCGCCCTTTATGGCAGCTATTGAACTGCCGCAGCTCCATTCAATATTCAATAGAACTCCTCCAATCATCTTCCATTTTAATAATCCGCTAATAACGCAGATAAGGCTGATTCCTGCACTTAGCTGTGCAATGCAGGAATCAGCCTCTTTCGCTTATTAAGTATAACTCAGTTTTGTCCAAAAATCCGCCCAGAACCCTTTTACTGAATAAGCGGCAAAGAAATGACAAACCGGGTGCCCTCGTTGACTCTGCTGCTTACAGAGATGCAGCCGCCATGATTCTTGATGATCCTGTCACTTACGGACAGCCCAAGCCCCGTCCCGTTTTCCTTCGTCGTAAAGAAAGGGTTGAACAACCTGTCCAGTGTTAAGATATCCATCCCTTTGCCGTTGTCGGAAATAAAGATACGGACCTCCGCCCCTTCCCGGCGTGCCCCTACCTCAATCTTTCCAATTTGGTCATCGTCTCGCTCTGTAATCGCTTCCATTGCATTTCTAATCATATTCAGCACCACCTGCTTCATTTGCTTGACATCACCGGAGATGATCATATCGCCATGCAGCGTGTGGAGATTAATCTGGCAGCCTTTCATCAAGGCTTCACTCTCTGTTAGCAGGACAACCTCTTTAAGCAATGCCGATACAGGAATCATGCTGACCTGCGGGACCGAAGGTTTGGAAGAAGTCAGAAATTCATGAATAATGTCATTGGCTCGGTCAATCTCAGCCAGTATAATTCTGCCGTATTCTTCTTTGCCTAATTGATGCAGGTGAGGATGAAGCAATTGAATAAATCCGCGGATCGCAGTGAGCGGATTACGAATCTCATGGGCGATAGAAGCGGACAGCTTGCCCAGCATAGCCAGGCTGTCATTCTGGTAAGCGGTTTGCTCGATCAGCTTGTAATCGGAGATTTCTTTGAACGTAAACAAATAACTGCCCTTCATTTGCTCTCCGCAGCATAAGGAAACCCGCCAGTAACGGCCGTATTCATCTACGAACTCATAGCTCTGCTTCCCCTTTTGCACCATCTCCCGATAACTCCGCAGTACCTGCTTCTTCTTAAAGCGGCTGAGCTGGATGTGAGATAGCAGATGAGCCATCGTGCAACCCAATAGAGAATGGCGGTTCAGTTCAAGCATGCCATACATTTGTTTATTAACAAAAGTTAGAACTCCCTCTTCATCAAAAAGTAAAATCCCACTGTCAATGTGCTCCAGTACATCCTCATATGTAGTGTCCATTGATCCGGATTGAAACGTTCTTGCCGGTAAAAGCAAGCTTTCTTGATATTGGCTTATCACGATACGAAGTTCCCCCTTTTACTGCATTTGACGAAGACGCTTAAGCGACATCAAATTACTATGTATTTGAGTATATGACGAAGCCGCCAGAACATTCGGAAATCGTATTATATTATCCAACCGTTTCAACTATATTCCAATCATATCCAAGAGAAGAAGACAACGCAATCGGAGAAACTGTCGAATCCTAAAAATATTTCTAAAATGATTCTTAAGACACATTAAATATCGTTCCAAAACAAAATTCCGCTCTTTTTCCGTACAAAAAAAAGCCCTCGCTGCCGCGAAGGCTTCCATAATGAAATATTCCAGGGCTATCCCATCGAATTCTTGATGACCTTAAGCTTTCTGCTGCAAGCGATGGCGCCGCTGACTCATTACGGCCAGGCGCTTCTTAAGCTCACGTTCCCATTTGGTATCTTCGATCTGCTTGGCAACAGCCAGCAGGTCAAGCGCCATATCGATCTGATTCTGCACAATGGCGAGAGGATCTTCACTCTCCACATTAATGACGTTTTCGAAGATCGCTTCCTCGTCTTCCATCACATAGTCTTGAAAATCAACATCGGTTACCCCGTCGCCATGAGCATACTCTGCCAGAATCTCATACTCATTTTCGACTTTGTAATGTACCTCTACCCGGTGGCATACCGGACAAAAAAGCAGGGGAACATTATGGACTTGCGTGCGATAATGTTTTAGGGTTCCCTTAGTTCCAACCATACTCGCTCCACAGCAAAAGCTCATACTTGTTCACCCTCCTTGGTAAGTTCCATTGATTTGGTATTATTGTATTACAAGATGCGGGGAGAGATTCCTCTCCTTCAGGCTATATATTAACCTCTGCGCCCGTTTTAAAACGAAATACCGTTAAATAAGGGCTCTTTGTTGCAAAAAACCCCCTTTCCGGGAATTGCTCCCGCAAGGAGGTTCTCATTAGTATATCAAAGAACGCTTAAAGACATAGGCTTACAGGTTCTTGTCGCCTGGTTTCCAGTTCATAGCGCACAGTCCGCCGGATTGCAAGGCTTGCAGAACACGAAGTGTTTCTTCTACGCTGCGGCCTACATCATTGTGGTTAACCACTTGATATTTCAATTCGCCTTCAGGATCGATGATGAACAGTCCACGAAGCGCCACGCCTTCTTCTTCGATCAGGACGCCATAGTCACTGGCAACCTTCTTCGTGATGTCCGAAGCAAGCGGGAAGTTGACTTGTCCAAGACCATTCATATCTTTTGGTGTGGTAAGCCATGCTTTGTGGCTGTGAATCGAGTCGATGCTCACACCCAGAATTTCTGTATCGAGTGCTGCAAAATCAGCAGCAGCATCGCTCAATGCTGTAATTTCTGTCGGGCACACAAAAGTGAAGTCAAGCGGATAAAAGAAGAATACAAGCCATTTGCCGCGATAGTCGGACAAGCTTACCTTACCAAAATCTTTACCGTCGCCCGTTACTGTTTCCATAGTGAAGTCAGGGGCTGGTTTACCTACCAAACGTTCTGCCATTGCTTAAATCCTCCTTTGATTATGTAAGAAAAACAACCACTTGTGACAGCTCCGCGAGGAAACCGGCGCAATATGCTTTTCTTGAATTATGATGGTTGGTCAATTTCTTATTGCTATAGACCAAATGGTATCATCGTACAAAATCAAAGTCAATATTACATTCATTACTTTTTTATAATTATTATAAATAAGCAACTTTCTGTGAAGTTTTTTGTTTTTTTGAGTCAAAGGAGGTAAGCTGTGGTACCTTACACTTTGCGGATCGCCGCAACAATCAGATCGCCCATTTCCGTTGTGCTGATCGCTTTGCTCTTGTCTACTGCAATATCGCTCGTACGGTGGCCTGCATCCAGCACTTCAGCCACAGCGGTCTCAATTGCAGCTGCCGCCTCCTCGTAGCCAAAGGTCATGCGGAACATCAGCGCAAGCGACAGGATGGTCGCGATGGGGTTGGCCAGACCTTGGCCGGCAATGTCAGGCGCGGAGCCGTGGACCGGCTCATACAGGCCGTAGCTGCCCTCACCCAGTGAAGCTGATGCCAGCATACCGATGGAGCCAGTCAGCATAGCCGCTTCATCACTCAGGATATCCCCGAACATGTTCTCGGTAACAATGACATCGAAGCTGGATGGACGGCGCAGCAGCTGCATTGCGCAGTTGTCCACGAGCACATGCTCCAATTCCACCTGCGGATACTCCGGAGCAATTCTGTTCACAACCTCACGCCATAAGCGGGACGTCTCCAGGACATTCGCTTTATCGACACTCGCCAGCTTATTTCGGCGTTTACCGGCAATTTCAAAGGCCTGGCGGACAATACGTTCCACTTCCGTTACGTTATATACGCAGGTATCAACAGCTTCTTCCCCATGCTCACCTTGGCGGCGCAGCTTCTCTCCGAAATAGATGCCCCCCGTCAGTTCCCGCACAACCATGAGGTCAGTGCCTTCCAGCACTTCCGGTTTCAGCGTTGACGCATCCTTCAGGCAATCGAACACAACAGCCGGACGCAGGTTGGAGAACAGCCCCAGTGCTTTGCGGATACCGAGCAATCCTGTTTCCGGGCGCAGCTCCTTCGGATTGTTGTCCCATTTCGGTCCGCCGACGGCTCCGAGCAGTACTGCATCTGCACTGCGGCAAATTTCCAGTGTATCTTCCGGCAGCGGGGTTCCCCGTTCGTCAATTGCAATGCCGCCGAACAGCGCATGCTCAGTTTCAAAGGCGTACCCGAATACCTCTTCCGCTTTCTTGAGTACTTTTTCAGCTTCAGCTACAACTTCAGGTCCGATACCGTCCCCGGCAATTACGGCAATTTTTTTAACGTCGCTCATTCCAGTCACTCCTTAGATTGCCTGCTTCACGCAGACATAGTTCTTCTTTATATTGTTGTATCATACCGCCGGGAAAAGGACAAAGATATAGATTCTATGGAAGTGATAGGTATCTCCTATAAGTCAACCAGACTTGAAGTAAGCGCTGTATCCACAAGTTCGCACAAAAGGCTCCCCAGTCATCTTCTTCCAGTCTGACCGGAGAGCCCTTTTACCACAAGCTTGTCATTGTGGATTAATGATTATCGAATCTGATCTTAAAAGCATTCTGCGAATTGGCATTGGCGTTCTTTACGGTGACTACCAGAGATGCATTCGGAGCCAGGTAATTGTTGAGTCCGCCGGACAGGCTGGAACCCCCAATCGTTCCCAGGTTTATTGTTTGTCCGTTGGCGTAAACAAGAGAATAGCTGCCTTGAAATTTACCCGTTACCTGGTCGGTTCCCGTATCCAGAGCACCTACGTTGGTAATTCTGAAAATTGCGGTTTGCGTTGTACTCGAAGTATTTTTGTACTTGAAGGTGACTGTATCATCATTTTTCAGGCTGTGCTGGATAAAATAATCCAGGTTGGGAATAAGAACGGTGGAAGAGACAGCAAAAACGGAAGACACCATACTGAACATCATTACTAATGCGACTCCAGCAGATAAGATACCTTTTTTTCTCATAATATTCCTCCTTTAGAAAATGTAAGCGTATTTATATGCTTGTCTCCATTCTACCATTATGGTTAAATTTGTATATACATTTATTACTGATTTCTGCAAGTGCTGCTGTGTTTGCTCTTGTTTCTTGAGTTGTTTACAATTAGTATGCAGTTGTTCGTCAAAATGGATTGAGGGAGGGGTTGCAGAGTGCAATACACGAAGCTTGGCAAGTCCGGTCTGAAGGTCAGCCGCCTGTGTCTGGGAACGATGAACTTTGGTCCGATTACGGATGAGAAGGAAGCCTTCCGCATTATGGATGCTGCGCTGGATGCCGGGGTCAACTTTTTTGATACCGCTAACATTTATGGATGGGGTGAGAACTCCGGAATGACGGAGACGATCATCGGCCGCTGGTTCAAGCAGGGCGGCGGCCGGCGTGAAAAGGTCGTGCTGGCCACCAAGGTCTACGGGGCAATGAGCGACAAACTGGACGGACCCAACGATGAAGCAGGCCTGTCCTCCTATATTATCCGCCGCCATCTGGAAGGCTCACTACAGCGCCTGCAGACTGATCACATCGAGTTGTACCAGATGCACCATATCGACCGTAAGGTTTCCTGGGGCGAGCTGTGGGGTGCATTTGAGCTCGCTGTAAGCCAAGGCAAAATCGGCTATGTCGGCTCCAGTAACTTTGCCGGATGGGATATTGCCGTGGCACAGATGGAAGCGAAAGCCCGCGGTTTCCTAGGTCTAGTATCGGAGCAGCATAAATACAGTCTGACCTGCCGTCTCCCTGAGCTTGAGGTGCTGCCTGCCTCGAAGAATCTCGGCCTCGGCATTATTCCGTGGAGCCCGCTCGACGGCGGTCTTCTTGGCCGGAATGCACTCAAGAAGATTGAGGGCAGCCGCAGCGGCGGCAACTCTGAACGTGTAGAGCAATACAAGAGCCAGCTTACGGCCTTTGCCGATTTAAGCCGTGAGCTCGGGGAGCCACAGGATAATATCGCTCTGGCCTGGCTGCTGTCCAACCCTGCCGTAACGGCGCCGATTATCGGGCCGCGGACGCTTGAGCAGTTCGAAAGCGCCTTGCGCTGCCTGGAGATTGTGCTGGAGGAATCCGTGCTGAAGCGGCTGGATGAAATCTTCCCGGGACCCGGCGGGGAAGCCCCGAAAGCCTATGCCTGGTAGAACGCCACGGCCGTTAACTTCAGCCAATGGGCAGAAGCAGACCGGAAGAACCCTGTCCTTTTATTGATCTTATAAAGCAATAAGGAGCTGTTCTCCCGTAGAGCACAAGGGGGAACAGCTCCTTAATTTAATTATTCAGTCGTATCCACGGTCACTGCACCGTTGCTGGTTGATAAAGATACCTTATGGGTTCCGCTGCCAAGTACGGCAGTTCCATGGTTATCACCGTCGCGCTGCCAATTGATATTCCCCTTCAGCGCACCGTTGCTGGTGTCGGCAGTAATCTTTGCATCGCTTGCTGCCGGCAGGCTGGCGGTAATTTTACCGTTGCTGGATTTGAGATCCCAGTCACCTGTAGCCGCCGAGTCAATGGTAATCCTGCCGTTGCTGCTCTTGGCCGTTAAGGTGCCGTCTATATTCCCCAGGGTAATCGCTCCGTTGGAGCTGACAAGCTTCGCTTCCCCCTTAACATCTTTCACCACCATTGTGCCGTTACTCGTGTGGGCATCTACACCTCCGGCAACATCATGAATATCCAGGGTGCCGTTGCTGGTGTCAATTTCAATACCAGCCTTCAGGTCTGAGGCCTCAACTGAACCATCGCCGGTGTCAACTTCCACAGCCAGATTCATAGGAAGATTGACGTTCAGGTACGGATCCTTGAAATTAAATCCGATTTGAATATCGAGCCAAGTCGTTTCTTCGTCCAGCTCCAGAGTTAGGGTGTCTCCTTCCGTCGTCACCTTCCACTTCTTTTCCAGCGCACTTGCTGCTTCACTTGCCGATTTACCCGGAAGCTCCAGGCTGCCTTCATAATCAAGCGTACTGCCTTCCACACCTTGAACCTTAACCTTCCCGTTCGGCAATTCAATCTTAATTTTTTTGATTTCCGGCTTTACCTCCACGGTTCCGCTGAGCGGAGCCAGCTGTGTCTTGCCGAGAATGCGGCTTATTGAGCCGCCGGTCAGCACAGTTTGTGCTCCACTAGCTGCGACCAGCACAATGATTAGGACAACTGCCCAACCACTGACACGGCTCTTAACCTCTGATCTGATGAAAAGCCTGAGCAGCATTTCCAGGCCGAACAGAATGAGCAACGCAGGCCAGATAAAACCCAGTGCGTCATACGTTACCACATCAAATTGGGCAAGTACAATTATGACACCCAGCACGATGCAGCCAATTGCGGCCGTAAAACTGCCGATTTTCCATCTCCCCATGGTTCATTTCCCCATTTCTCTATACTTTAGGATTTTTTCTAAGCATACTAAGCCCGTACCCGATTAAGCCAAGCGACAGCAGAATTGCCCCGATGTTCATATCTGTGAGAATGTGCCAGAGCCATGGGAAAGCAGTAATCAACAGCAGCAAGAAACCCACTACTACACAGCCAATACCCACCCAGACCGGATTCAGATCGTCATGCGGATAATCTGGAGCCGCAGGCATCCCCATCGTCCACGGCGCTCCGAAACTGTCTGGATGAAACATCATCCGCTCATGCTCAGCGGCGGATACTTTCATCCAGGCCGCCTTCTGCAGCGCATCAAACAGCTGGTAGAACCATAAGGCCGCGAGGGCGAATGGAAATACCGTCGGCATGGAAGGAATAAGTATGATGCAGAGCGATGCTCCAATCATATACTGAAGGCCCAACTTTTTGAATCCCAGATATAAATGGCCAATCCCTGGAACCATCGCGAGCAGAAACGTCAGCCAGCGTCTTTTTTTAATCATCTAATATGCTCCTTTAGTGTTAATTTTCTATTCAGCGCTTCCTTGAGCATTAAACCAGGATGAGACTGAAGTTGACATATGCCCATTAATTTCATTGATGCCATAGGCCAGATTCTCAAATACCCCCAATTGAAGCAGCAGGAAGGTTAAGCAAACAGCAAGTCCATAATGCATCCATGAGGTTCCTGGTGCAGTCCGGCGTCTGGACATAGTCGATTTAACGGTACGCTCTCTGCGCCCGGTTTCAAGCTGTTCAATGCGTGACATCACATCGGTGGTAAAGTCGGGATACTCCGGAAGATCCACCAGTTTCCCGCCCGTTTCCATCTCGCTCCACAGCGCCGCCAGCCCTCTGGCTTCTTCCAGCCACTGCGCGCAGTCGGGACAAGATTCAATGTGCAGACGAACATTCAACTCCATTTCAGGAGACAGCCAGCCTTCAATATAATGTGGCATCCATTCTTTTACTGTTGCACAATTCATCGCCATTCCTCCCCGCTTTTACGCATCATCTGTCTGGCCCTGTAGAGCTGCGATTCCACTGTTTTGACTGAAATCCCTTTTTGATCAGCAATTTCCTGATAGGAGTGACGCTGAAAATAATACAACTGCACGACCGACCGGTACGGTTCTGTGAGGTTGTTCAAATTCTCGTCCAGCTCCTGCGAGGCTTCCTTGCGCAGTGCAGCAGATTCAGGCGTCTGCGTCGTTACCCAGTCATTCTCCGTGTAATCTGCCATACTGCGGTGCCGCCACTCCCTGTCATTCGCCCGTTTCCAGTCGAGACAGGTCCGGTAAGCAATCCGGTACAGCCAGGTGGAGAATGAAGACTGCCCCCTGAAGGAGGGAAGTGCCTTGTAGGCTTTTATGAAGACTTCCTGGGCCATATCCTTGGCCGACTCGGCTTCTCCTGTAATTTTGATGCATACTCTATACACCATGCCTTGATAACGATTGACCAGATGCCCGAAGGCCTGGTGCTCGCCGCTTAGCACAGCAGAAATCCACTCCGTCTCTTCCAGTATTCTCCCCTCCTTCAGCTTCATAAAGTTAGACGCCGGGCAACCGGAGTTCCCTGCAACGTTTTTAAATAATTTTTCTCATGAACATTCAAGCCTATTATGTATATCCTACAACAAGATAAATCCCTTTTTGAAGGATTAATGCCTTTTCTTGTCGAAATCACCTCATTATTATGGCAAAAAGCAAACTTATCCTAGTGATTGCCTTAACACTCGGAACTACAAACTCATAATAAATTGGTGGTGATTCAATGATTCGCGCAGTGCTTGTGGATGATGAGCGGCTTGCTCTCATGAATTTGAAGATGATGCTAGAGGCACTGGGGAATGTTGCGATTGTGGCTACCTTCACAGATTCAAGGAAAGCCGTCAGCGAAGCCGCTTACCTGAACCCTGACGTTATCTTTCTCGACATCGATATGCCCGAATTAAACGGACTGCAGGCAGCAGAAATCATACAAATTCACTGCCCCCGGACAAGCATTGTCTTTGTTACCGCTTATAACAGCTATGCAGTGGATGCCTTCGAGCTTCATGCCCTTGACTATGTTCTGAAGCCTGTGCGAAAGGAACGGCTGATAAAAACTCTCGCTCGCGTGGAGAAGAAAATGCACCATGCGCCGCAAGTGAACAACGGGAGTGAAATGATGATCCGTTGTTTCCAATGTCTCCGGTTCGAACGGAACGGACTGCAGCTGCACGATATCCGCTGGCGTACCGCAAAGGGGCAAGAATTATTCGCCTTTTTATTTCATCACCGAAATCGCTTCATCAGCAAAGACACGCTAATTGATCTGCTGTGGCCTGATTTCAATTTAAAGAAGGCTTCCAACCATCTGTATACAACTATTTATCAAGTGCGTCAATGCCTGAAGCAAGGGAAAACAGATCTGCAGATCAGAAATCTAAGCGGCGGGGAAGGTTATAAGCTGGAAACAGGAAGCATGCTGGTAGACAGTACAGAATGGGAAAAAGGAATCTTATCCCTTGAGCCGATAAATGCTGGTAACTATGGGCAGTACCAGTATTGGTTTGGCTTCTACTCGGGCGATTATTTGGCCGACTATGATTATTTGTGGGCAGAAAGTGAACGCCAGCGCCTGCGAAGCATCTGGCTGCATCATGCGATGGAGATGGCCGAGTTCTATATCGGCTGCGGAAAAATCCCGGAGGCGGTAACCGTGTATCAGCGGATTGTACAGCTGCAGCCTTATTTTGAGCAAGGCCATTTAGGCCTCATGAAGGTCTATGACCGCATAGGAGAACGTTCGGCGGTAGAGGAGCAATACAACATCTTAACGGATTTGCTGAACAGGGAGCTCAGCATTGAGCTGCCCGTCAATATTGAACGCTGGTATCATAATTGGAAGCATCACCTTCTCTGAATCCTCTAGAATGTCCCCCTCCTTTTTTGCAATCAAAAAAGCTGCCGGTACAGCAGACATTATTCCACTGTACTGACAGCTCGATAAGAACTTGTTTAGAGACACTGCACTTCTTTACAGCTGAGCATGATCACGCTGCGTGTAGGTTTTGCGTTTCTCCAGCAGCTTGTTGAGCGCATCCAAATAGGCTCTGGCACTGGCTTCAAGAATATCCGTGCTCAGTCCGCGGCCCTGTGCGGCCACTTCACCCTGCGACAGTACGACATGCACCTCTCCCTGCGCGTCTTTGCCCCGGCTGACCGCTTTAATCGAATAATCTCCGAGTGTCACTTCCTCACCCGTAGCCTGATCAATGGCATTATAAATCGCATCCACCGAGCCGTTACCTTCGGCCACCGCCACAATCGGCTGAGCCTCCTGGCTTTTAATAACAACCTTGGCGGTTGGCGTAGCTTCATTGCCATAGGTAACGTAAATCGTCTGCAGGCTGAAAATTTCCGGCGTATCAATCAGCCTCTCTTCCAGCAGCGCCATAATGTCCTCATCGGACACTTCCTTCTTCTTATCCGCCAGTTCCTTGAACCTTGCGAAGGCAGCGTTCACCTCTTCTTCAGAAACATCGTATCCCAGATCGCTAAGCTTATCGCGGAAGGCATGACGTCCGGAGTGTTTGCCAAGCACTAGCTTGCTCTCTTTGAGGCCGATGGTCTCAGGTGTCATGATTTCGTAGGTAGTCTTCTCCTTCAGCATGCCATCCTGATGAATACCCGATTCATGGGCAAAGGCGTTGGCACCAACAATCGCCTTGTTGCCCGGTACCACCATCCCGGTCAGCTTGCTGACCAGACGGCTTGTGCGTGAAATTTCCGAAAGCACCAGCGAAGTTTTTGCATTAAAAAACTCACTGCGCGTCTCCAGCGCCAGCGCGACCTCTTCAATCGCCGTATTTCCGGCCCGCTCACCGATACCGTTGATTGTGCCTTCGATTTGATCCGCACCATTCTGGATCGCAGCAAGCGTATTGGCGGTGGCCATACCCAGATCATTATGACAGTGGGCGCTAAGCTGAACCCGCTCGATGTCCGGTACATTGTCCTTCAGGAATTTGAAAATAGCCCCGTATTCCGAAGGGTTCAAATAACCTACTGTATCGGGAATATTCACTACATTGGCACCCTCACGGATGGCCATAGCCACCATCTCGGCCATGAAGTCACGCTCTGTACGCCCCGCATCTTCCAGTGAAAACTCCAGCTTGGAAAAATATTTCTTGGCATAGCGGATAGCGGACTGCGCTGTCTCCAGCACCTGTGCTTTATCCATGCGCAACTTGTGCTGGCGGTGGATGGGTGAGGTGGCAAGAAAAATATGAATGCAGGGGTCCTGCGCTCCCTTCAGCGCTTCTTTCACCGCATCAATGTCACTCTCTCTGGAGCGGGAAAGACCGATCAGGGTAACATTCTTCACGGCTTTTGCCACTGCGTTTACCGCTGCCAGATCACCCGGTGAAGCCGCAGGGAATCCCGCCTCCATCCGGTCAATGCCCAGCTTTTCCAGCTGGTAAGCGATTTCGACTTTCTCTCGTGTGTTGAGGTTCACACCCGGCGACTGCTCTCCGTCACGCAGCGTCGTGTCGAACACATAAATTTTCCGCATGCTGAGCACCTCCTGAAAATTGTGCTTAAACCCTCAAATGCGGCCCGCAAAAGTTACGGCCGCATCTGAGGATTGCACTATAGTTTCAATAATCTTAAGTATATGAGCTTATTTCTTAATCCAGTGCATCATTTCACGCAGCTGGCTGCCTACTACTTCTACCGGATGAGCAGCTTCGTTGCGGCGGGTAGCTGTAAGGAAAGCACGGCCGGACTGGTTCTCAAGGATAAAGTCACGGGCAAATTTACCTTGTTGAATATCGGTAAGCACAGCCTTCATTGCTTTTTTGGTTTCATCCGTAACAATGCGTGGACCGGTTACATAGTCGCCGTATTCAGCAGTGTTGCTGATGGAATCGCGCATAGTGGCAAGTCCGCCTTCATAAACGAGGTCAACGATCAGTTTAAGTTCATGCAGACATTCAAAGTATGCCATTTCAGGAGCATATCCTGCTTCTGTAAGAGTTTCGAAGCCGGCTTTGATCAGAGCGGATACACCACCGCAAAGTACAGCCTGCTCGCCGAACAGATCGGTTTCGGTTTCTTCACGGAATGAGGTTTCGATAACCCCTGCGCGGGTACAGCCAATGCCTTTGGCATAAGCAAGGCCGATTGCTTTAGCATTTCCGGTTGCATCCTGCTCGATAGCGATCAGACCAGGAACGCCGAAGCCTTCAACATAAGTACGGCGAACCATGTGACCCGGGGATTTTGGTGCTACCAGCAGCACATCTGCATCCTTAGGAGCAACGATTTGACCGAAATGCACATTGAAGCCGTGGGAGAACATCAACGCTGCGCCGCTTTTGAGATTCGGTTCAATTTCATTCTTATATACGGATGCCTGTGTTTCGTCCGGCATGAGAATTTGCACTACATCTGCACGGGATACTGCTTCAGCTACCGGCAATACTTCAAACCCGTCATTTTTGGCGGTTTCGAAGGATTTACCTTCGCGCAGGCCGATGACAACCTGAAGCCCGCTGTCGCGCAGGTTTTGCGCCTGGGCATGCCCTTGGCTACCGTACCCGATTACTGCAATTGTCTTCCCTTTTAACACACTAAGTTCTGCATCCTGTTCATAGTACGTTGTCACTGCCATTGTCAATATCCTCCTTTAATTTGGGACCCATCGTAAAGAGCGGGTACTTCAAGAGCGCCAACTCGCGGTGGTGATCCGGACTGAGATTCAGGCTGCTCCTCAAGTCCCCGCTCTTTAGCGGGAACATTCAAATGATCTCATCAAATTAATGCAAACCAGCAGTAATCCGTTAAAGCCGTAAATTATGACAATTAGGCATTGCCGCGAATCATCGCTGTAACTCCTGTACGGGAAAGCTCCTTGATGCCGTATGGCTTGAGAAGTTCAATCATTGCATCAATCTTCTGAGTGTCTCCCACAACCTGCACCAACACGCTTGTTGTACCGATATCGACTACAGAGGCACGGAAGGTTTCGACTACGCCCATAATTTCCGGACGTTCAGCCGGATCAGCTTTGACCTTAATCAGCGCCAATTCACGGGCAACCATCGGTTTGGCACCAAGATCCACTACTTTAATAACATCAATCAGTTTATAGAGCTGCTTCTCAATCTGCTCCAGAGTATGCTGGTCACCAAGTGTAACAATAACCATCCGGGATAATCCAACCTCCTCGGATTGACCCACGGTAATGCTCTCAATATTGAACCCCCGGCGGCCGAACAACCCTGAAACCCGCTGCAGCACACCTGGCTGGTCATTCACAAGCACAGCAATCGTATGTCTCATCACTGTCATTCATCCCCCATCAGCATTTGATCAATGGTTGACCCTTGAGTTACCATCGGGTAGACATTTTCGTCTTTGGGAACAACGAATTCTACCAGAACAGGTCCCGGCGTTTCCAAAGCTTCCTTCCATGCTGCGCCAGCCTCTTCTTTGTTCGTGGCCCGCAGTCCCTTAACACCATAGGCTTCAGCCAGCTTTACGAAATCCGGGCTGCCGGCGAGGTCGGTATAGCTGTAACGCTTCTCATAGATCAGATTCTGCCACTGCCGGACCATCCCAAGCACCTGATTGTTAATAACTACAATCTTGACCGGAATGTTATTAATAGCACAGATGGCAAGCTCCTGGGAACACATCTGCATGCCGCCGTCCCCATTGATCGAGACAACCAGGCGGTCCGGGTGCGCCATTTGCGCTCCGATGGCTGACGGAAATCCGAAGCCCATTGTTCCAAGTCCCCCGGAGGTGATCCATGAACGGGGATGATTAAATTTATAATATTGTGCAGCCCACATCTGATGTTGTCCTACATCTGTAGTAACGATAGCTTCACCTTTGGTGGTGTCGTTTATCATTTCAATAACCCATTGCGGTTTAAGCTCAGTCTCCGAATCCTTGTAGCGAAGCGGCTGATCCAGCTTCCACTGGGCAATTTGTGTTCTCCAGGCATCAGCACCTGCTGCCCGGCGTGCATCGGGAATCAGCATCTCCAGCACTGTCTTCACGTCGCCAACGATCGGAATGTCAGGCGATACATTTTTGCCGATTTCTGCGGGATCGATATCAATATGAACAATCTTGGCTTTTGGCGCGAAGCCGTCCAGCTTGCCGGTAACACGGTCGTCAAACCGGGCACCGATATTAATTAGCAGATCACACTGTTGAATAGCATTGTTGGCGGTATATGTGCCATGCATGCCCGGCATTCCCATCCATAGCTCATCCGCACTCGGGAAACAGCCCAGTCCCAGCAGAGTTGTTGTAATCGGAATTTCCGTCCGTTTTACGAATTCATACATCTCTTCATGCGCTCCGGAGTAGATGACACCGCCGCCTGCAATAATAATCGGACGTTCTGCAGCATCAATGGCCCGGATCAGCTTATCGAGTTGAAGTTTGTTCGGAACGGTCCGCGGGTTATAACCACGAAGGTTAACGCCTTGCAGCTCCACCGGATTGAATAACATTTTGGCTGCCGAGACATCTTTGGGAATATCAATCAGCACCGGACCTTTACGTCCTGTATTGGCAATATGGAACGCCTCATGAATGATTCGCGGCAGATCCTCAACATCACGTACCAGATAGCTATGCTTCGTAATCGGCATTGTGATGCCTGTAATATCCGCTTCCTGGAATGCGTCGGTTCCAATCAGGCTGGAGAAGACGTTCCCGGTGATGACCACCAGCGGAACAGAATCCATAAAGGCGGTGGCAATGCCGGTTACAAGGTTGGTAGCCCCGGGTCCGGAGGTAGCGATGCATACTCCCGCTTTGCCGCTCGCTCTGGCATATCCGTCAGCCGCGTGAATTGCGCCCTGCTCATGCCGGGTCAGAATATGTTTGAAATCATCGAAGCCATGAAGCGCATCGTAGATGTACAGCACAGCCCCGCCCGGGTATCCGAATACAGTATCAACGCCTTCCAGTACTAGACTGCGCAGCAGGACTTCGGATCCCGTAATCACCTCGGGATTCTTCCATTTCTCACGTAACTGCTCTGTAGACCGCACTTCCGGTATATTCGCGCTCATCAGTATTCCTCCCTTCGATATTTAACATTCATTATGAAAATGACAGACCGTCTTTTATACAGCTGTAAGAATTGGCTATACTCCTTGAAAGTTAGTGTTCACCAACCCAGTGCAGCTAACCATCCTCTTATGGGCAACAAAAAAACCTTCCGCCACCCACGCGCAAAATAGAAGCGCGTGAGGGACGAAAGGTTGATCTTCCGTGGTACCACCCATGTTTGCATTACATCTCGCGATGTAACGCCTTATCAGGTAACAAAAATCCATCGATGTAGGCAGGGCCCAAATCTTTGTACCTGAAGTCCCTAACGCGGACTAAACGATTCCCCCTAATAATTCCACCACTGTTGCCGATGGACCTTTCAGGAAAACAGCTCCGAGGTGAGCTCGTATATAAGGGATTCTGGTGGAGGTTGCAGCAATTCCTCTCACTCTCTGAGCAAAAGAGCCCTTAAAACTTCGTCCTCATCATTGCCGATGCATGTATGTTCGATAAAATGTTTAGACACATTATATGATTCCTCACACGGTTAAGTCAATACCCTTATTTCCGTAACTGACACAAATTGTTGTTCTGGTTTGCCGTAACGCCCACACCACCCTGGGCATATGATGTACGACAATGCGTGGAAAGGAGGCGCTCTATGATTCGTTACCGTAGACCAAAGCAGGACGACACCGTCATTCTGGATCTGATTGAAAAGCAGCTCGTCCCATTATCCCATCTCCCCCAAACCGTAATTAATCAGGTCAGAAAAGATCTGCCCCGCCGCTTGGGGCAAGGAGTTACACTGGTAGCCTGCCCAGACTATGAGAGCGATCCGCTGGGGTTTGTCCACTTTATGCTGCACGGTGATCTGCTGTATATTGATATGCTGGCCGTAGCCCCTGCAGCAAGGCGCAAACATTGGGGGAATATGCTCATGGACCGCGCAGAGCGGTTTGCATTATCTCGCGGTTGTCAGCGGGCCAAGGTTGCTGTTGATACTGGAAATACTGCCGGTATTTCCTTTTATCAAAAAATGGGCTACAGAGTAGCCCGTTATCAGGCGCAAAACTATTGTTATGAGTTTGAAAAGCAGTTCAATTGACTCTGCTGCTTATAATCTTCTTAAAAAAAGCCAATTGGTGGTACCGGAGCTCCGCCATAAGGTCCAGGAGCATATCCTCCATACTTGTTATAACCATATCCACCATATGGATTGCCTCCATACGGGTACCCCCCATAACCAGGGCCATATCCGCCGGCATAAGGGGCTGTGCCTACGGCAAGCAAATCAAACAGTACCAGCGGGATCAATGCTTTGGTTTGTACTTTCTTACCGCTGACACGCTGTAGGATTAGACGGTTTCCAGAAATGCGGAGCAGCTTGCCCGTCACTTTAGAACCATCTTTTTTCACTGCAACGATATTTCTGCCCACCAGCTTCATTACCTGTTTCTTTGTAACCGGCTGTGCCATAATATCCCTCCTAAAAGTTTAGTAAGCGTCTGCTTACACATCTGTCTCATATGCATTAGCATAAGTTTCAACACAGTTTATTCGGCGCGTCTGCTGTTCGCCTGTACACATGCCCTGTCCAGCGAAAGAGTAGCAATTACTTGCGGTTTAGCCACACTGCATCCTCTGCAGATATGACTCAAAACCAAGTAGAAACGGCTTTGCCGTCGTATCCGTTTCAGCGAGAAATAGAAGGATAATTTATAGCATGAAGCCTATAAATTCTTATATTGCACAAAAAAACGCATTTTCGGCAACAGCCGGAAATGCGTTTTTGATTAATATTGCTATTCAAATCAACTGCGGGTCTAACGTTTGCCGGGATCGTATGGCTCACCGAGCGCTTTGGGCGCCGAAGAGCGGCCGACAGCACTTACCAGTACTATAATCGTCAATACATAAGGAATCATAAAGATAAATTCCTGAGGGATACTATTGGACCATTCAAACAACTGCACATAGTTGCGGATAGCCTGGGAGAATCCGAAGAATACTGCGGCTCCAAATGCACCAAGCGGGTTCCATTTACCGAAGATCATTGCTGCAATGGCAATAAAACCTTGACCGGAGATCGTATTATGCCCAAAGGTACCTGTAGTCGTCAGCGTAATTGTCGCTCCGCCGATACCGGCCAGCAGGCCACTCAGCATAACTCCGATATATCTCATCCGCTTTACATTGACACCCAGCGTATCTGCAGCACTCGGATGTTCGCCAACTGCGCGTAAGCGAAGGCCAAAAGGAGTCTTAAACAACACAAAGTAAATGACAATAACCAGCACAATCGCCAAATAGGTTGTCGGATAGGAATTAAAAATCCCTTCGCCAATAACCGGAATCTTCGAAAGACCTGGCACCGGTATTTTTTTGAAGCCATCCAGCAGCGGTGTTTCACCAGCGCCCTCAAAAAGCAGCTTAACTATATAAAGCGTACTGCCGGCAGCAAGGAAGTTGATTACTGTACCGCTGATCGTCTGATCGGCTTTAAAGGTAATTGCGGCCACCGCATGAATCAATGAGCCAATCACACCCACAGCCATAGCGCAAATCACACCAACCCACGGAGCCCATGCCCCCATTCCGGCATCCTGGGCATAATATCCGCCCACGGCTGCCGCAAAGGCACCAAACATCATCAAACCTTCAAGACCGATATTGACTACCCCGGAGCGTTCAGAGAAGATGCCGCCCAGCGCGGCAAAAATGAGCGCTGTGGAGAATACAAGCGTTGTATTGAGCAGTTGTCCTAACGTCTGCAGATCCATCTATAACACCTTCTCTTTCTTACGCTTGAAGTAAAACGGTTTAAGCACCCAGCGGATAATTCCTTGTGCCGCAATAAAGAATATAATTGAACCGATTACGATACGGATCAGTTCCGGTGGAACATCTGCTCCAAAGCTCATGCCTGCCGAACCATACGTCAGTATTCCATACAGGATAGCGGCCAGCACGACTCCAAGCGGATGAGTCAGTCCAAGAAGCGCGACGGCGATGCCGTCAAATCCATAACCCGGCGAGGCAGCGAATACGGATTGATAGTGGAATACGCCCAGCACCTCACCTGCTCCCGCCAGCCCGGCGAAAGCGCCACTGATGAACATCGCCTTCACTACATTGCGTGCAACATTCATCCCTGAATATTCTGCGGCATGCGGATTGAGTCCGACCGCACGCATTTCATATCCTTGTTTGGTCTTCCATAAGTACACGTAGAAGAATAGCGCTGCAGCAAGCGCAATTACTGTACCCCAGTGCAGACGGGCGTTATCAAACAGAGAATTCAAGAAGTTCATGGAAAGCGAAGCGGGAATATCCTCCGAACGGCTTTGCTTTGGAAGAAGCAAAAATGTATTTACAATGTAATTTGCCAGATAGAGCGCGATCCAGTTCAGCATAATGGTAGTGATAACTTCATTAATGCCGCGTTTCGCCTTAAGGAAGCCGGCAATTCCAGCCCACAAGCCGCCGCAGAGCCCTGCAGCAATGACAGCAAGCGGGACCAGCAGGAATGGCGGCAGTCCGGCCAGCTTAATACCGACCACTGAAGCGGCGGTCATACCGATAAGCACTTGGCCATCCGCACCAATGTTAAACATTCCTGAGCGGAAGGCAAAGGCTACGGCAAGCCCGGTAAACATCAGCGGCGTCATTTCACGTATTGCCTCACCGAAATCATAAGCACTGCCAAATACACGCTGGAACAGGGATGAATAGGCGAGGATAGGGTCATATCCGCCGACCAGCATTACGACAGCACCTACCAGGAAACCCATTATTATTGCAACAACCGGCACAATATAGCTGTCTGTCGCAAATATTTTTTTCAGTCTATGCACCCGCTTTTCCTCCCCGCTTCAAGCTACCGGCCATCATCAGACCCAGTTCCTGGTCATTCGTATCCTGCGGCAATACTTCGCCGACGATTTGCCCTTCATAGATAACGGCAATTCTGTCGGAAACATTCATAATCTCATCCAGTTCGAAAGAAATCAGCAGCACGGCTTTGCCCTGATCACGCTGGGCAATCAGCTGCTTCTGCACGAACTCAATCGCTCCGACATCAAGACCACGTGTCGGCTGAGCCGCAATCAGGAGTGTCGGATTTTTGTCTATTTCCCGCGCAATAATCGCTTTTTGCTGATTACCGCCTGACAAAGAGCGGGCTTTGTTCTCAATCGAAGGCGTACGCACATCAAACTGCTTGACCAAATCCTCGGCATGCTGATTGATTACGTCTTTCTTCAGGAAGCCAGACTGGTTATACGGACTCTTGTAGTATGTTTCCAATACCATATTTTCACTAACACTGAAATCGAGCACAAGCCCGTGTTTATGACGGTCTTCCGGAATATGGGATACATTCATTTCCGAGATTTTGCGTGGAGACAGGTTGGAAATTTCTTTACCGGATACGGTAATAGAACCGGAATCAATTTTGCGGAGTCCCGTGATCGCCTGGATCAGCTCACTTTGTCCGTTGCCGTCAACGCCTGCAATCCCAAGGATTTCACCAGCCTTCACTTCAAAGCTGAGGCCATTCAGCACAGATACGCCTTCCTTGCTCTTGCTGCTGACATTGGACAGCTTAAGGACGCTGGATCCCACATGCGGAGCCTGCTTGTCCACTTTGAATGTCACGCCGCGTCCGACCATTTTTTCAGCTAGCTCATTCGGATTCGTCCCGGCAGTCTTAACGGTATCAATCACCTTTCCACGACGGATGATCGTAACCCGATCGGAAATCTGCATGATTTCTTTAAGCTTATGTGTAATTAGAATAATGGATTTGCCTTCTGCAACGAGCCGCTTCATGATCGCCATAAGCTCAGTAATCTCCTGCGGCGTCAATACAGCGGTAGGCTCGTCGAATATAAGTATATCCGCTCCGCGATACAGGGTTTTCATAATCTCTACCCGTTGCTGCATGCCGACCGAAATGTCATGAATTTTGGCATTTGGATTGACCTGCAGGCCATATTGATCCGATAGTTTGCGAACCTGCTCCGAAGCGGATTTATAGTCGATTTTAAGTCCTTTTTTCGGTTCCATGCCCAGAACAATGTTCTCAGTGACCGTAAAAGGCTCTACAAGCTTGAAATGTTGGTGGACCATACCAATGCCAAGCTCAATAGCTTTATTAGGGCTATCGATAATAACCGGTTTCCCGTCGATTTCGATGCTGCCTTCATCGGGCTGGTATAGTCCGAATACGATATTCATCAAGGTGGACTTACCTGCACCGTTCTCACCGAGCAGCGCATGGATCTCCCCTTTTTCCAGCGTCAGACTTATAGAGTCGTTCGCTACAATACCGGGAAAGCGTTTTGTGATTTGCTTCAACTCTACGACAGGAGCCGCAGCACTCATGGAATCACCCTCATCACAGAATATATAATAGACATACAGACACGGCTGTACCGCCCCTTGCGAGGCGGCACTGCTGTGTTCACGTATAACTTTTAACAGGGAACAAGGCCAGCTTTAGAACCGGCCTTGTTCCTTATACTTTATGGTAAAGCTGCAAGCACGATCTCAACGATTACTCAGATGGAACAGTGATTTTGCCATCGATGATTTGTTTTTTGAAATCCTCAACTTTAGCCAGAATTTCTTCGGATACATTGGCTTTCGATGTTTCAGGAAGGCCTACGCCGTTGTCTTTCAGACCCAGTACGGTTGTAGTGCCGCCTTTGAATGTTCCGTCAACCACTTGTTGGGAAACTTTCTTAACCGCTTCGTCAACACGTTTGATCATGGAAGTCAAAGTTACATCGTCGCCAAATTCTATGGATTGGTCTTTATCTACGCCGATTACCCATACTTTATCGCCGCCTGCATCATTGCGGGATTTAGCTTCATTGAACACGCCGTTGCCAGTTGCGCCGGCAGCAGGGAAGATGATGTCATTACCGGCATCATACAGGGTAGCAGCCAGGGATTTACCTGTATCAGGCTTGTCATAAGCGCCTGCATAAGTATTGGTTACTGTTGCTTCAGGGTTAACTGCTTCTACGCCGGCCTTGAAGCCAACTTCAAAACGTTTGATAACCGGGCTGTCCATACCGCCTATGAAGGCCACTTTGTTAGTTTTAGTTGTCAAACCGGCAACAACACCCACCAGGAAGGATCCTTCATTCTCAGAGAAAGTAACGGACTCCACATTTGGAGCGTCTACAACGCTATCGATGATTGCCAGTTTGGCATCCGGATTGGCTTTAGCTACTTCCAGCAAAGCGTCCCCAAGGTCAAAGCCGATCCCCCAAGTCAGATCGTAGCCGCCCTTTACGAATTGGTTAAGGTTTGGTACATAGTCTGCGTTGGCTTTACTTTGCAGATATTTAATTTCCACACCTGATTCTTTATTAAGAGCTTCCAGGGCTTCCCAGGCAGATTGATTAAACGATTTATCGTTTACCCCGCCTACGTCTGTAACCAGCCCTACCTTAACGTCGGATGCGCCGTCCTTTTTGTTACCGCAACCTGCCAAAATGACACTGGTTGCCATCAACATAACGAGCGACAATTTGAAAACCTTTTTCATCGAATGTGATCCCCCTTAAGAAATTGGATGTCTTCTGTGTTCTGCTTGGACATACCATTAGCTCAAATTATAACTGTAAAAAAACCTAAAATCCAGTCTATAAATGACCTCAGGTCAATAATAATTTGCATTTTTCACCAAGAAAACGCTTACCCTAACACAAAATGTTATATTTATGTCTATTCGATGTTAGAAAAGCTCGAAATAGTTAAACATATTCCTATAACCTTTTAAATATTATTGCACACAAATGCATTTTCTATTATCATGATTGTTTATATCTTGCATGAAAAGGGAGTACTGAAAAATATGGATGATCAAAACACCCCACAAGACGCGCCCGCCTTTAAATACAGCCGTGAATCCCGCGTGTTCAAAACCGGCCGTGTCTTCCCGAATGATGTCAACAACCACAAAACCCTGTTTGGCGGCAAGCTGATGAGCACCATTGATGAGGTTGCCTCCATCTCGGCTATGCGCCATTGCCGCACGAATGTGGTAACCGCCTCTGCTGACTCCGTTGACTTCCTTCTGCCAATCAGACCTACGGACTCCGTGTGCTTCGAATCCTTCGTCTCCTGGACAGGACGCACAAGTATCGAGGTCTTTGTGAAGATTATCTCGGAGAACCTATACACAGGCGAGCGTGTTGTCGCCGCTACGTCATTCCTAACCTTTGTAGCGGTGCATGAGGATGGCACACCTGCTCCAGTTCCGGCTATTATCCCCGAGACCGATGAAGAGAAGCTGATCAGCGAATCTGCCAATGAACGTTCAGAGCTGCGCAAACTAAGACGAACCAATAGCAAAAAGCTGGCTTCACAATTGAGCACCACCAAGTACTGGGAATAAAATCCCAACTGCAAGCCCCCTCCCTTACAGAATCTGGCCGGCAGGGGGCTTCTCTGAATGTCGCCGCGCAAAAAAAGCACCACCCGCAGGTGGTGCTTTTCGGTTTATTTATTCCTCTTACGCGTTGATCTTCTCTTTGGCTACAACAGCCAGGGAGTTGAATGCGTTAAGATCGTTTACTGCCAGGTCAGCCAGCATTTTACGGTTCACTTCTACGCCAGCCAATTTAAGGCCGAATACAAGCTTGCTGTAGGACAGGCCGTTCAAACGAGCTGCTGCGTTGATACGAACGATCCACAGTCTGCGGAAGTTACGTTTAGTTTGACGACGGTCACGGTATGCGTAAACCATCGATTTCATTACTTGCTCGTTAGCTGTTTTGAAAATGCGGTGCTTGGAACCGAAATAACCCTTTGCCAATTTCAACACTTTTTTATGTCTACGACGAACTACAAATCCGCCTTTAACTCTTGCCATATTAATAAACCTCCCAAAAATGTGTGATAAAACTATTTCAAGTTAGCGAGTCCTTGTTTCAAACGTCTTACATCCCCAGGGGCCATTACTGGATTGCCGTTCAATACGCGTTTAGCGCGTTTCGATTTGTGGGACAGCAAGTGATTCTTGTGAGCTTTGTAACGCAGTACTTTACCAGTTCCGGTAATTTTGAAGCGGCCTTTCAGGCTGCTATGTGTTTTCATTTTAGGCATGGTGTTTCCTCCTTGAATATTATGCGGCGCCAAATTGCTGTGCAAGTGACTCCAAATTATTGGGCTTTAGGAGCCAGAATCATAATCATGCTGCGGCCTTCCAGCTTAGGCTGGCGCTCAACAACAGAGATATCTTCCACTTCGGTCTTAACACGTTCCAGGATCTTCTGGCCGATGCTAGCGTGGGTAATCTCACGTCCGCGGAAACGAACGGAGCATTTCACTTTATCGCCTTCGCCCAGGAACTTAATCACATTGCGGAACTTGGTTTGGTAATCATGTTCCTCAATGTTGGCACGGAACCAGACTTCTTTAAGATCCACGATCTTCTGGTTCTTGCGTGCTTCCTTCTCTTTCTTCTGTGTTTCATAACGGAACTTGCCGTAATCCATGATGCGGCATACCGGCGGTTTCGCCTGCGGTGCTACGTTGACTAAATCAAGATTAAGATCAATCGCCATTTGCAACGCTTCGCGGATCGGCTTAATTCCGATTTGCTCGCCTTCCGCTCCAACCAACCGAACCTCTTTGGCCCGAATTTCATCATTGATCATATGTTCCTTACTGATAATACTCCACCTCCGGATCTACTTTACAATTATTTTATTTACGGTTCTCCATAAAAAAGGGATGCCGGTAACTCCCCGACACCCCGTTTGATCAACGTTCATGAATTATAACCATTCATAAAGCATTGAGATCAAAACCAGCTGGCGTATTTGCCAGTCAGGTGAGAAGCCGGTGCTTCTGCTTGCAATCCCTATGTTTTGCACACTTGAATACTATACAATACTCCGCAAGGAGTGTCAACATGTTCTTTTGTGAAAATCCGGGCTTATCCTTGCTTGCTCTGAACTTCCTCAAGCCGCACGACACGCGTGTGCTTGGTATGGCTCCATTGTTTGTTGTTCTGCGTGAAGAAGGCATAGAACGTAATTGGATACCAGGAAAGCAGATACACTGGAAAGACCAGCAGGTAAAGATACACTTTTTTGAACTTGACCTTCTCCAGCGCCATGGCCAGCAGGAAGGTGACAACATTGGCGCCGACTGCAAAGAAGCTGAGCCAGAGCGGCAAATAACCGTAAATATTGGCAATATGCGGACCATTAAGCAGCGAAGTGTCTACCCACATTACAGCAGTCATCAGGAACGTCAGCAGCACGATGTAGACATTCACCCCATACAGCGCGAGATCCAGCTTCGTCAGGCTGCGTTCTTTAATGGCTTGCCACAACAAAGGGAAGAAGTAGCGGCGGGCCACTGTAAAGTGTCCCTGCATCCAGCGCAGCCGCTGTCTGGAGGATGCTTTGAACGTAAGCGGCTTCTCATCAAATACCTTGGCATCATAGTTGAACTTTGGAAATACGCCTTTGGATGCGCTCCGCATCGTAAACTCCAAATCCTCAACAAGGCTTGTTGCTCCCCAGCCCATCTCTTTAAGCAGATTGGTTTCGAAGCACATACCGGTTCCGCCCAGGAAGTTGGCCATGTTCAAATTATGGCGCGACAGCTGCCACAAGCGGTTGATGTACCAGTAAGATACGCCGTATGCAGCAGTAATCCATGAATCCTCCGGATTCTTCGTATCAATATAACCTTGAATTACACGCCCGCCTGCGCAGAGATCATTATTCATCTCTGTGAGGAATTCGGTATGTGCAAGGTTGTCGGCGTCGAACATGACAACTGCATCATACTGTCTCGGCATCGCCCATAGTTCCTTGAGCATCCACTCGATTGCGTAGCCCTTGCCCCGAAGGTTGGTATTGGTGCGGACACAGGCATTCATTCCGTGCTCACGCACAATTCTTGCGGTGCCGTCTGTACAATTGTCGCAGATGACAAATACATCGTACAACTCTTGGGGATAATTAAGCTGTTTCAAATTCTCCATCAATGCGCCGACGACTTCTTCCTCGTTGTGCGCTGCAACCAATACAGCAAATGATTTTTCCGGCCCGAACTGTACCTTATTCTTTTTCTTGCGCAGTCCAAACAACGATAATGTGAACTGATAGACTGCGATTGCCGCCAAGATCACTTGGAGCGTAACAAACAATGCGTCTGTCATGATCTTTTGATGCCCCCTTTTTCACTCTTGGTATGCTTTTTCTTTTTCTCTCTCTCTGTCTTATTAAACGTTCTTTCTGACCCTTTTGTTGCATTCCTTACAGTAGACCAAGAGTTTCCCCTTTTTGTGGAGTAGGCTTCAATTTATATATATCCCGTTTATAAAGATGTTATAGAGATCCCAAATGGCGGACTCCCCGATTCTCTGTAACCTTATAAACATGTTTAGCCTACTTGAATCATTGTAAGGTGTAAGGGGTTGTTAAGTCAAAACTGGCATTTTCCGACCTTAACCGAGCTTTTTCTTGAAATGGACTGCTTTAAAAACGTATGATATAGACAGCTTTCAGGTCTTGGATCGAGTGGCTGCTGCTGCGTTTATTATCCTCAGCCGGACTATCGGAGGGACAAAGTATGAAACATTTATTCATGAAACTACATCTCTGGGAACGGCAAATTTTCAAGTGGATCAACGGACGATTGCACAACCCCTTTTTGAACTTTTGGCTTTTCTATCTTACCCATCTGGGCGGAGCAACAAGCGCCATCGGTATCAATGTGCTAATCTGGGCGCTCTCACCCCAGCCTTTGAGAACAACGGGACTCCAGGCTCTCACGGCTCTGGCTGTCAGCCATCTGCCCGTCGCTGTTGCTAAAAAGTTATACCCGCGCATGCGCCCTTATCTGGCGCTGCCGGGAACGAATACGTTTCATAATCCGCTTAAAGATCATTCTTTTCCATCAGGTCATACTACAGCTATCTTCGCCTCAACGGTACCTTATATGGCGGCTTACCCTGCCTTGACCGTTTTCCTGCTGCCACTGGCCGCTATTGTCGGTTTCTCCCGAATTTATTTGGGACTGCATTACCCTTCTGACGTTCTTGCAGGAGCGGTTATCGGCGCTGGCGTTGCGGCAGGCACCGTTGTTTTATGGATCTGAAGCCTGCATCATAAGCCTTAACGGCGAAATCCATCCGGGAACAGGTGAATCCAACATTGCGCAAAAAAAGAGTTTTATTGCTGTCGGAAGGTTTTGGCGCAGGACATACGCAGGCAGCTTACGCGCTGTCGAGCAGCCTGCGCAAGTTATCGCCCCAAGTGCAAACAAAGGTGCTGGAGCTAGGGAATTTCCTGAATCCAAAGCTGGCGCCTCTTGTTGTATCGGCATACCGCAAAACAGTGACGACCCAGCCCCGCTTGATGGGGTACGTGTACCGTCACCAGAAATCATTTAATCGTCTTACCACGCTTGCCTTGCACCGCTTATTTTATACACATACGCAAAATATTGTAAAGCAGCTGAGGCCTGATATTATAGTCTGCACCCACTTTATACCCAGCGCTGTAGTGTCCCGTCTGAAACGGCTGGATCCGGCATTCAAAGCACCGCTCGTTACCGTGATCACGGATTATGATGCCCACGCCACCTGGATCAGCCCTGAGGTAGACCGGTATCTGGTATCCACCCCGGAGGTCAAAGCCAAGCTGCGCCGGCGAAACGTATCCGCTGCCAAAATCCAGGTTACCGGCATGCCGGTTCATCCCAGCTTCTGGGAACATCCCGGAAGAGCGGAAATTCTGGAACAGTTCGGCCTGCAGGACTTGCCGACGGTTATGGTTATGGGCGGGGGCTGGGGTATGATGAACGATGAGGTCGTGAACGAAGCGCTGGCGAGCTGGCGGGAGAAAGTCCAGATCGTCTATTGTCTCGGCACAAATGATAAACTGCTGAGTGAGATGAATGAGGACCACCGGTACATTCATCCCAATATCTCCCTGATCGGGTTTACCCGCGAGATTGACAAGCTGATGGAGGTATCCGATCTGCTCGTTACCAAGCCGGGTGGAATGACCTGCAGCGAAGGTCTGGCCAAGGGTATCCCCATGCTCTTTCATCACCCCCTGCCAGGTCAGGAAGAGGAGAACTGCCGCTACTTCACGGCTGCAGGTCTTGGAGAACCGATTTCATCGCTGGATGTAGTCGACAAATGGATGGAGCGGCTGCTCTACAATTATGAGGACGTGCAGGCCAAACGAAAAAGCCATCTGGAGGAGATCGCCAAGTTTCATCCGCTGCAAAGCGCCCAAAGCATTATTGATATGCTCGAATAACGCCCGCAAGAACAAGGGGACATATATAAATGGCAGTCCGGGAGTTTCACCTTGGACTGCCATTTTTGTATGCTTCTGTTCTGGTAGAGAAATAAATCGGCAATAACTGATCTACAGCCGGTATTTGTCCAGACGGGTGGCCTGATACCGCTCCAGCGCCTCTGCCCCGACAATCGCTTCGCAGCGCTGGATATTGACGCCACGGCCGTAAAATTTGGTCTCATATTCCGTCATGACATGCTCCTCATTAATGACGCCGTCCGCATGCAGGTCCAGAGAGATATTCTTCATTTGCAGGCCATAATCGGCAAACGCATTAAGGGAGAACTCAAACAGGCTCCGGGAATCCGTCTTCAGATGAATTTCCCCCAACGGACTGAGTAACCCGCGGTATTTGTCAAGAAAACGCGGATGCGTCAGGCGGCGGCGGGCATGCTTGCTCTTCGGCCAGGGATCGCTGAAGTTCAGATAGATACGCTCCAGCTCTCCTGGAGCAAACACTTCCTCAGCGTAGTTAATATTGGCGAGTGCCACTCTAAGGTTAGGAGGCGTCTCATGTCCTGCCGGCTCCCACACCAAACGGGCTTTCTCAGCCGCGCGCCGGATCAATTCATCGTACATATCAACGCCGATAAAATTAATATCGGGATATTTGAAGCTCATTTGACTAATGAACTGTCCTTTACCCATTCCGAATTCCACATGAATCGGATGATCGTTGCCGAACAATTCAGACCACCGCCCCTTGAGGCTGCGTGGATCGAGGATTACCAGATCGGTCTGTTCCTCCAGGCTTTCACGTATTCCTTTTCTTCCGCGTAAACGCATAGGTATTCCTCCGCTTATTCACTTATTACTATAACTATCACTTGCAATATTGTGCCGAACTTATCTGCAAAAGTAAAGGGATTTCAGTGAAGAGATGCTGATTCCGTCTTTTTCTACATATATTTGCCAAAAGGAAAAGGGAATTCTCCGACGGGGGAAAAAAAATCCGCCGGAGAATTCCCTTTATGTTGTATTTGGAATTGGGGTCCACTAGTTCAACAGTTCATAGTCTACCTTGCCGGTGTATTAAAATCAAATTTCTTCTCGAACGCATTTCTGATCTTGCGCTGCGCTTCTGTCTTAATCTTATGGTTGCCATTAAACTCCACACCTGTAAGCGCAAGCGCTTCATCAGGAGTCAATTGCACATCAATGGAGCCTTTGCCTTCGGCATATGATGTTTGAGAATTCATCGTGATCACCTCTTGGGTTTTATTATGGATCGGACGACACGAAATTATGAATTCAATAAATGAAGATTATGCTTGCTGTATCAGGTTTTTTACAATTTAAATATAACATAATGTGTAAGCATTAACAAGTGAAAACCCTTTATTTTTAGCCTTTTTTTCACAGATTCCGCAAGCGACAATGTTACGCTGGGCGCTGTTTTTTGTTACAATGAATAGGTTAAAATAAAATGGCTCTACGTGGCCTTTCCGGAACACCGTCATTTTAGCGACAATATAAGGATAACTTCAGGGGGAAAGCAGTCATTCAGCCCTAAAAATAAACGTTCTTATATTTAAGAGAGGAGCTGCACCTGTTGAGTCTTCTAGAGACCTCTTCTTCACTGCTGTGGGGAGATAAACGATTTCATACCTGGAACTACGAAATGCGCGAACAGATGGATACCAAAGTATTCAAAGTAATGCTCGACGCCGGTTTTACCTGCCCTAACCGTGACGGCTCTATCGCCAAAGGAGGCTGTACCTTCTGCAGCGCCAGAGGATCAGGCGATTTCGCCGGAAGCCGCCGCGACGATCTGGTTACCCAGTTCAACAATGTGCGCGACAGACAGCATCTGAAGTGGCCGAATGCAAAGTATATCGGTTATTTCCAGGCCTACACCAATACGTACGCTCCGGTCGAGGAGCTGAGGGAATATTATGAAGTGATTCTGCAGCAGCCGGGTGTGGTCGGCCTTGCCATCGCCACACGTCCGGATTGCCTGCCGGATGATGTCGTCGAATATCTCGCCGAGCTGAACCAGCGTACGTACCTGTGGGTGGAGATGGGTCTGCAGACCATTCATGATTCCACTTCCGAACTGATCAACCGCGCCCATGATACCAAGTGTTATATCGAGGCTGTCGAGAAGCTGCGCCGTCACGGCATCCGCGTCTGTACCCATATTATTCACGGGCTTCCGCTGGAAACTCATGAAATGATGCTGGAAACTGTTTCGGCTGTTGCACGCATGGGTGTTCAGGGCATCAAAATCCATCTGCTGCATCTCATGCGCAAAACGCCGATGGTCAAGCAATATGAGGCTGGTCTGCTGCGCTTTTTGGAGCAGGACGAATATGTCAAGCTGATCGCCGACTCGCTGGAAATCCTGCCGCCGGAGATGATTGTTCATCGTCTGACTGGGGATGCCCCGCGCGATCTGCTGATCGGGCCTATGTGGAGCCTTAAGAAATGGGAAGTGCTGAACGCCATTGATGATGAGCTGGTTGCACGCGACACCTGGCAGGGTAAGTACTGGAGGAAGAGCTAATGGGCTTTATGTCTGTCCTTAGCTTTGCTCATAAATTAACCGCCGAGCGCCTAATGTCCGGCGGCAGAGCCATTGACGCCACCGTGGGCACCGGTGCCGATACGCTGTTCCTCGCCAAAGCGGCCGGGCCGCGAGGCGGGGTGTACGGCTTCGACATTCAGCCTGCGGCGCTGAAGCTTGCGGAAGAGCGCCTGCGGCTGGCCCGGGAGGAAGCGCCGTCAGCGCTTTCTCCCGTGACGCTGCTGGAGCGCAGCCATGCAGCGATGGCAGATGCCGTTCCGCCGGAGTGGCGCGGAACGGTGTCGGCGGTGATGTTCAACCTCGGCTACCTGCCTTCCGGCGATGCCGACAAGACCATCATCACCGAGCCGGAGAGCACGCTGGCCGCCTTGGAGGCCGCGCTCTCGCTGCTGCGCCCGGGCGGCATCGTCACGGCGGTGCTCTACCCGGGCCATGACGGCGGAGACCGCGAAGCCTCCGCCGTAGAGTCATGGGCGGCAGGGCTTGCCCAGCAGGAGGCGCAGAGCATTGTGTACCGCCAGCTGCAGCGGTCTTCCGCTCCCTACGTAGTAGCCGTAGAGAAGAAAAAGGGAACTGAAGCCTAAATAGCAATGAGCAATATCGGTATTTTGGCATTCAGGTCACGAAATTCACTCGCTCAAGTAACAGAAGCAAGTAAATATTACAAATTGGAAGGAAGATGTAGTGATGACAAAACCATATCCTTTAAAATTTCAGCCGGAGTTTAAAGAACGCGTCTGGGGCGGCCGCGCACTGGAGAAATTTGGGCTCGAACTGCCGGAGGGCCATATTGGCGAAGGCTGGATGATCGCCGATCACCCGAACGGCACCTCGTCCGTTGTAAACGGCGAACTCGCCGGACAGGGTCTCGATCAAATCCGTGAGCAATTCGGACAGGAATGGTTCGGCAGCAAAGGCATCAGCGAAGAAGGCGGAAGATTCCCCCTGCTGATCAAGCTGCTGGACTGTAATGACAACCTTTCCGTGCAAGTGCATCCTACAGATGACTATGAAGGATTGCCGAAGGGTGAACTGGGCAAGACAGAAATGTGGTACGTGCTGGACGCCAAGCCGGGTGCCAAGATCATTTACGGCCTGAAAGAAAATGTCACCAGGGAAACACTGCGTGATGCACTGGAGAATGGAACCGTTATGGACAGTCTTCAGGAGATCACCGTCTCTGCCGGGGATTCCTTCTATATTCCTGCAGGCACCGTTCATGCTCTCTGCGCAGGAGTCGTTGTTGCCGAAATCCAGCAAAACTCTGATACTACATACCGGATTTATGACTATAACCGTCCGGGACTCGACGGCAAGCCGCGCGAGCTTCATATTGAGGATTCATTAAATGTAACCGCCTATGAAGGTGCGGGAGCCACCTCCATGAAGACAGACGGCGCTGTTCCCGGAGAATGGCTGCAAATCGCCTCCTCTCCTTATTTCATCGTTGAAAAAGGCCTCGTAAACGGAGAATGGGAGCTTGCCACGACTCCGGACAGCTTCACCATTCTCGTCATCTGCGAAGGCAGCGGACACCTGACGTGGGAAGGCGGTTCCCAGCCTTATGCAGCAGGGGAATGTTATCTTCTTCCGGCAACCCTTGGCTCTTACGGAATCGAAGGCCACTCCACCGTGCTGCGTTCTTATTTGCCTTAAAATTCATACTTATAAGGCAAATCCACAGCAGGGAATCAATGTAAAGCGGGCTTTTCTCTCGTTACTCTTTCCGATAAAGAGCTGTATCAGCGATTCCTACAATACTCAGATGTATCACTCACATAACAAGCTAATGCTTCAGAGCGGAGTGGGTACGGCGTATGATCAAGGAAGCAGATGTTTTACAAACTTTTAGGAGGGCAGGATAATGCAGGAAAACAGCTTTACAATGACCGATCCCCTTGGCGTGAATATTCATGTGTACGAATGGCTGCCGGAGCCAGAAGCTCCGGTCAGGGGCATCGTGCAAATTGCGCATGGCATGTGTGAGACGGCTGCACGTTATACCCGCTTCGCATTAGCGCTCACCAGGGCCGGATATGCAGTTTATGCCAATGATCACCGTGGGCACGGCAAAACTGCCGGGAAGGTGAACCTGCTTGGCGATACCGGAGAGAACGGATTCTACTGGATGCGGCGCGATATGCTGCAGCTTGCCGGGATTGCCTCTTCCCGGCATGAAGGTCTGCCGATCTTCCTGCTCGCCCACAGCATGAGCTCCTTCCTGGCACAGAAGCTGATGTGTGAGCATGGCAATGAGATATACGCCGGCTTTATTCTCAGCGGAACCAATGGTCCGCGCAATATGCTGAGAGCCGGGGAAACGCTGGCCGGGATGCAGTTCAGACTGCAGGGGGCCCTTCATCGCAGCGTAATGCTGAACGGCCTCGTATTCGGCCCTTACAACCGTTCCTTCTCTCCGGTAAGAACGGCTTTTGACTGGCTGAGCAGTGACACGCAGGAGGTGGACCGTTACATCGCCGATCCTTTCTGCGGCGCGATCTGCACCACCCGCTTCTTCCGGGATTTCTTCCGGCTGCTGCGCGAAATCCAGTCCCGCGAAACACTGCTGACATTATGCAAAAATAAGCCAGTGTATCTGTTCTCCGGGGCCAAGGACCCTGTAGGCATGCAGGGGCAAGGTGTTCTGCGGTTGGCCAGCATCTACAAGGAGCGAGGGTTAAGCGACGTGGAGTACAGGCTGTATCCTGAAGGCAGACATGAAATGCTGAACGAAGTGAATCATAACGAGGTTACAGCCGACGTGTTAGATTGGCTGGTCCGGCACCTCCCTGCCGAGTCTCTGCTTCAATCGAATGCAATATAAAAGCGATCAAAAACAGGCATTCCAGAAATATGGAATGCCTGTTTTTTTGAACAAACTTATAGTCAAGCCGTCGAAAGTCCAGCGTATGAACAAACAGAATAATGTAGCAGACACTCCGTTAAGAACGTTGTTGCAAAAGCAGCGGACTGCCGGTCATGCTCTGATCAGCCGCTCCCGCAGCCGTCCCCGTTGTCCATGCCCCCGCCAGAACCTGCGCTGAATTCCTCAAGTGAATACTGCAGAATCATCTGCGATCCTTTTGCACCACTCCTGCGCAGACCGTAATCCCGAAAACCGGCACGCAGATAGAGATTTCCTGCCGGGAGATTGCGCTCATTCACAGCCAGCACCACCTCACGGACTGCCGGAAAATGAATACGGACAAAACCCGGCAGCAAAGCCATTGCAGCCTTGGCAAACCCTTGTCCCTGGCTGGCATAGTCAACAAGGAACGCACGCAGCAGCAACGCTTCGGACCAATGGTTGTAGAAGTCGGCGATACCCGCTCCGGTATGCAGGATAAAAAAACCCACCGGCTTTTCTCCAGCCACAATAACAACCGCAACCTTCCCCTCGTCCTGCAAGGCACCATCTATAGTCTCCTCAGGCAAGCCGGTGAATTCAGCCTGCTCCGCAGGAAGCTGAAACGCCAGCAGCCCTTCCCGCAGCTTCTCTTCATACAAAGTCAATCTGACCGGAGGTTGCTTACTCATGGCTGGAAGAACCCTCCTTCTATAAAGGCAGTGTATAATACTGTGCCCGCTGGCTGTCATCCTGCTGGTACAGCACAATCAGCAGCGTGTGACCTTCCACTCCTGCCTCAGCTTCGGCCACAGCCGTGGCCTTGTCATTTACCGCTACGGCCGCCGCTGCTACATTCACTTCACCGATATTGCCAGACACACCACTCATCTCCACATTCGGTTCTGCATTCGCTTCTGCATCAGCCAAGCCTTCATCGGCCCGCAGGCCGCTGATCGAATCCAGTACCGTCTCCAAACGGAAAGGCAGCACTTCAAGCATCATGAACTTCTGCAGTTCACGTTCACTGTATCCGGCTTCCGCCAGCTGCGGGGATATCAATTCCGGATGAGCAGCAATACCCTTCATATGTTTGGACCAATCCGCTTTATCCAGCAAGACATCCCACCAGATTTTGCGCGGCTTATATTTGTGCCCCAGGAAATAATCAAGCTTCATCAGCCCGGTAATGATGTCCATAGCATCTGTCCCGCGATCTGTAAGGAAGGCATGCAGACGGGTGAACAAATCCTCCAGCTGGTGGCCGATCTTCTGCCAGCCCCGATCTTCCCAGTAATCCCCGAATTCCTGAAAGAAATCGAACGGCGACTGGAACACATGGCGGATCAGGTATTTCACCGTATGGTCGAGCCGATGGCTGTTCCAGTATTTCTCCAGCACATCCTCCAGCCGTTTGAGCCGGATAATATCGGAGAACGGCATCACATGGCTGCTGAGAATCTCATACGGGGCATGTTCCATATAGGTATAGTCATATTTGGCTGCCTGGGCACGCAGTCCGGTGCCGCGCAGCATTTTAAGGAACCCAAGCTGCAGCTCCTCCGGCTCCATGGCAAATACATCGTTGAAGGTTTTACGGAAAGTGGAATAATCCTCCATGGGCAGTCCGGCAATTAAATCGAGATGCTGATCGATGTTGCCGCTGGCTTTAATCTTCATCACCGTACGCGATAGCTTCGTGAAATTCTGGCGTCGTTTGACCAGCTCGTTGGTCTCGTCATTGGTGGACTGCACGCCAATCTCGAATCTAAAAACACCGGGAGGAGCGTTCTGGGCCAGAAAATCCAGGACCTCGGGCCGCATGATGTCCGCCGTAATCTCGAATTGGAACACGCAGCCCTGGTGGTTATCAATCAGAAACTGGAACATCTCCATGGCATAGCTGCGGTTGATATTGAAGGTACGGTCCAGAAACTTGATCACCTTGGCTCCGTTCTCGATCAGATACAGCAAATCGGATTTGACCCGTTCGATATCATAATAGCGTACGCCTACCTCAATGCTGGACAAGCAGAATTGACAGTTGAAGGGACAGCCCCTGCTGGTCTCAAAATAAACGATCCGCTTGCTGAGATCCGGCAGATCATCCGGAAACCGGTGCGGTGTCGGCAGTGTATTCAGATCCGTCTTCGGACGCGGCGGATTGACAATCAACTCCTCGCCCTTTCGGTAAGCCGCACCGTATACAAAATGGAACTTGCGCTCATCCCGCAATTCCTGCAGCAGATGGTGGAAGGTCTCTTCCCCATCGCCGTTTACGACAAAATCAATCCCTGCTTCCCGCTTCATCCAGTACAATGGCTCGTAAGACACCTCCGGCCCGCCTAGGACGATGGTGACCTCCGGCATCACCTGTTTGAGTATGCCAATCAGCTTGACAGTCTCCTCGATGTTCCATATATAACAGGAAAAGCCGATGACATCGGGCTTCTTCTGGAATAGGTCTGACACGATATTCATCACGGGATCTTTGATAGTGTATTCCGCCAGAAGGATATCTTCGAATTCATGCTCGCTGTACGCCTTCAGAAGACGGATGGCGAGCGAGGTATGGATATACTTGGCGTTTAATGTGGCCAGGACGATTCTCATGCCTAATAACCTTCTTTACATTTCATTTTGAAAAAACTCCAGAAACGGCTTGCCGTATTTCCGGTACTTCACTTCCCCGACACCCTTTACCCTCAGCATCTCCGCTTCGGTCTGCGGGCAAACCACACTCATCTCACGCAGGGTCGCATCATTAAAAATGATATAGGACGGGACATGCTCGCGTCCCGCCAGCTCGCGGCGGATCAGGCGCAGCTGCTCGAAGACCGTCTCATTGACGGCCGACGGCGAAAGATCCCGCGACCGGCTGCGGTCCCGCCCGCCGGAGGCTCCGCCGGTGCGTGAAGGACGGGCCACGCGCTGCTGCACCTCACGCTGGCCGCGCAGTACCTCGGCAGCCAGCGGCTGCAGCCGTACCACGGGATATTGGCCTTCTGTCAGGGCCAGATATCCCTCCGAGATCAGCACATTGATGCTCTCGGTAATCTCTTTCTCCGTACGGCTCGACATTGCGCCATGAGTCGGCAGCTGCTCGAAGCCGTATTGCAGCACCTTCTGGTTACGTGAGCCCTTGAGCACTGAAGCAACCAGCGCCACACCGTAACGTTCACGCATGCGGTGGATGCAGGAGAAAATCTTCTGCGCATCCACTGTCATGTCTACCAGTTCACGTTCATCCGTACAGGAGCTGCAGATGCCGCAGGGCTTGTCCCCGTGATCTTCACCGAAATAATTCAGCTGTGCGCTGCGCAGGCAGCGGGTGGTGTAGCAGTAATCGATCATCTGCTGCAGCTTGCGGTATTCATTGGCCTTGCGCTCCGGGTCCTGCGGATTCTGTTCAATCAGAAATTTCTGTGTCATAATGTCCTGTGCGCTGAAGAGCAGGATACACTCGCTCGGCTCACCATCCCGCCCGGCACGTCCGGCTTCCTGAACATAAGCTTCCATATTCTTCGGCATATTGTAATGGATGACATAACGTACGTTGGACTTGTCGATCCCCATCCCGAAGGCATTGGTGGCGACCATCACACGGATGTCGTCATACAGGAAACCTTCCTGGCTCTCTGCCCGTTCCTGGTCATTCATTCCGGCATGATAGCGTCCGGCAGCGATTCCCGAAGCCTGCAGTCTTTGATAGAGATCATCAACCTCTTTGCGGGTAGCCGCATATACAATACCCGGCTGATGAGAATGAGTAGCGGTATAATCCAGAACGAATTCGCGTTTGTTCTCCCCGCGCAGCACAGACATCGCCAGATTATCCCGGCTTAGCCCGGTCATGAAGACGCCCGGCTGGCGCAGACGCAGCAGCCGGACCATATCCTCCATGACCTCCGGGGTAGCGGTCGCGGTAAATGCGGCAAGAATCGGCCGCTGCGGCAGTTCCTCTACAAAAGGGGATACCGCGAGGTAGCTGGTGCGGAAATCATGGCCCCACTGGGATACACAGTGCGCTTCATCCACAGCCACACATGAGATGGATAGCCCCGCCATCTCTAACCGGAACCAGTCCAGCTCCAGCCGCTCGGGTGCAACATATAGCAGCTTCAGCTCACCACGGCGCGCAGCCCGGATGCGCTCATTCACTTCCTTGCCGCTTAAGGTGCTGTTGATATAGGCAGCCGGTATCCCCGCTGTGGTCAGCGCATCCACCTGATCCTTCATCAGCGAGATCAGAGGTGAGATGACCAGCGTCAGCCCCGGCTGCAGCAGCGCCGGAACCTGATAGCAGATTGATTTCCCGCCTCCGGTTGGCATGATGCCCAGCGTATCATGGCCTTCAAGCAAGCTCTCGACAATCTTTTTCTGGCCCTCCCGGAAGTCGGGATAGCCGTAATATTTTTGCAGTTCAGCCTGCGCCTGTTCCATAGTAGGTACTTGCATCTTCATATCTCTCAAAACTCCTTAGAACTTTCTCTCTTTAGTTTACCGGGCAAAAGACTATTGAGCAACAACCGGAGAGGTAAAACCGGAGGTTCATTTTCAAATGATTACATAAAAAACACCGTTCGAAGCAACACTTGATAGGTATCCGCAAATTTCCATTCTAGAAAATTGGCCGTTGTGCTGGGCTGGATCTATGGGACTCTCTCTATCCTCATTATTGACAGGCTAATTCTTGTTATGTAGGGACCCCTCCATAGTATTTCTTCACGGCCCATGGTATATTGAGGAATACAATATTAGAGGACGGAGAATGCAGGCATGAACACCAGACGAAATCCCAAAGAGGCAAGCAAACGGGGCGGCAAGCCCGGAGGCCCCTCCCAATCGCAGCCAAAATCAGGGGTAAGAAACCATAAATCAGGCGCTAAGCCTGGATTCACTGCCAAAGCGAAGGGACAGGCTGCCGTCAAAAGCTATTCCATAACTGAGCCCGCAGAGCTGCTGCCTTTTTTGCTTAGCGTAATCACTAACAAGGGACGGAACTCCGTCAAGTCACTGCTCGCCCGCGGACAGGTCTCCGTAAATGGCAAACCAATAACCCGGCACAATTTCCAGCTGCATCCGGGTCAGACTGTAACCATTGACCAAGAGAAGCAAGTACAGGCCAAAGAGATGACCCTGCTGACCATCGTTCATGAGGACGATGATCTGATTATTATACAGAAGGATGCAGGACTGCTCTCCATCGCCACCGGTGAAGACAACGAATTAACGGCATACCGCCAGCTGATGGAGCATGTCCGCCTCACCAATCCGCGCAACCGTATTTATGTCGTTCACCGGCTGGACCGTGATACTTCAGGCGTAATGATGTTTGCCAAAAGTGAAGCCATTCAGCAGAAGCTGCAAAATACGTGGAAGGAAACCGTAAAGGAACGTTCCTACGTGGCACTTGTGGAAGGGGCCGTCAAAAAGGCCGAAGGGACCATCAGCTCCTGGCTAAAGGAAACTTCGACCCTCAAAATGTATTCCAGTCCCCATGAAGGTGACGGGCTTCATGCCATAACTCATTACAAGCTCATTCAAGCCAACCGCCATTTCTCACTGCTGGAGGTACACCTGGAAACCGGACGCAAAAATCAAATCCGTGTGCATATGGCTGACATCGGCCACCCTATCGCCGGTGACAAGAAATACGGCGCAGAGACTAAGGCCGTAGGCCGCCTTGGCCTTCATGCCCGCGTGCTTTCCTTCGTTCATCCGACTTCGGGAGAACTGCTGACCTTTGAGAGCGCCATTCCCAAGACATTCCTGAAATACACAGCCCCTGCGCCAACCAACTGATTCCTGTTCCTAAGTGGATTTGCAAAAAGACACCCTCCCGGGTGTCTTTCTTTGTACTACTCGATCTTTCCGCCTTCAACGACCAAATCATCGGTGTAGCCTTCCGTATTTTGTGAATTTTCACTCTCATTCCCCACATGGTACAATGTAGAGAAAATCAAGAAGGTGCTTTCGGTGTTCCATCCTACTGTCTTTGAGAATATTAAGGTTTCCTTAGAGAATCAGATCTATGACTATGATAATCTGGATGGAATTCTGGTAGTCACGAACCGTTCCGATCTGCTGGACCTGGCATTGATGTCAAGGGAATTCACCCTTTCCTTCAAGCTGGCCGGCAGCAGCAAGGTAACAAGTGAACTGGTTCTCCGCTCGTCGGTGAAGGATCTCAGTGATGAAATACTGGAAGTCCCGGATTCCGTTCCCGGCTGTAATCTGCTGCTGCGTTTTCATTTGGAAATCGGGGATATCTCCACCCAATGCTCTGCCATCGAACAGATTCTCACCGGGATTTGGGGCCCGGAGCTTACTCCCGTACAATCGCTAAGCTTCCCCTTCGGCAGCAATAGCGGCCTATACACCTGCTGCGTCTCTCTCGCATTCAAGAGACAAATTAATGAAGAGCAAATGGACGATCTGCCGGACCTGCTCGAGTTTCTGCTTAGAAGCGCTGAGGAACTGGAGAAGGTCTAATATCACAGTGAGGTGAAGCCATGTTGAAGTTCCTGCCTCCCGCCAAAAGCAATCGCTGGTTCGTCTGGTACCTGATTTATACCTTGATTCTCTGGCTGCTGCTGGCCCTGCACCGGTTTTGGCTGCTCGGGGAAAATTTCGACCTTCCGGTCTTTGCCCGTTTTGCGGCGCTCGCCCTTGTAGTCTCCGGAATTCTGCACAGCTTCGGGTGGTTCGGCGCCAAGCGGGTATGGTTGATCAGTACCATTGGCATTGTTTTCGGACTGGGCACCATGTATCAATACACTTACCAGGACATGTCCGGCTGGGAGGATCTTGCGGGATTCCTGTCTTTGATCGTGTTTACAGCGGGCGGCTTCGTTCTGGGTCTTATCACCGAAGGCAGTTATCTGCTGATCAGGAAACTGCGGAAACCTTAGTCCACGGGGTCCACAAGCGAAACAATTGAATAATCTGAACAAATGATGAGGTGATATTGCCATGTCCACTTCCTATTTGACCAAAAAAGCGCTGGCCCAGTCGTTAAAGCACTTAATGGAGCACACCCCGCTCAATAAAATCTCGGTAAAACATCTTGTCGACGATTGCGGGCTGAACAGGCAGACGTTCTACTATCATTTTCAGGATATTTTTGAGCTGCTGGGCTGGATTTACAAGACGGAGGCGGTAGAGAGCATTGCTGAATACCGGAGCTACGACACATGGACGGACGGGTTCTACAGAATCTTTTGTTATATTGAGAGCAATACAACCTTCTGCTGCAATACGCTGGATTCTCTCGGCAGATCCCACCTTGATGCTTATCTGTACGACGTAACCAACGGCCTGGTTATGGGCGTCATTCAGGAGCTGTCAAGCGGAATGGAGGTTAGTGCCGAAGACAAGCGGTTCATCGCCAACTTCTACACTCTCGCCTTTACCGGGCTTATCATTCAGTGGATGCGCGACGGGATGAAGGATCAGCCGAAGCATATGATTGAGCAGCTCAGTGTGCTGATTGAAGGGAATTTTCTGAAGGCACTGCATAAATACGAGAAGAAGCTGTCGTAACCTTAGGGTGCGCAGCTTTTTTGGCTAATTGGAACCAGTTGGCGATTCTATTGGGCAGGAATTGCACAAACGATGCGGAATTCAAGACTTTGGTGTGAAAAATATTCAAAAACCAGGAGGATATGATGACAGAGGACTTTTATTGCGATGAGGTATTGAACGGAAAAACCCAAGTCCATAAGGTGCTGGAGACGGAAAATGTGCTCGCTTATTATCACACAAGACCTTTTTATCCCGTTCATATCGTGGCCATCCCTAAGAAACATATTTCCTCATTGCTTACTCTAGAAGAAGGTGACAATGAATTACTCCTTGAGCTGTTGGAAGTCATTAAGCAGGTTGCCGCCATGGTAACCCAAGAGCACGGAGCTTGCAGAGTTCTCACAAACTTAGGTAATTATCAGGATTCCAAGCACCTGCATTGGCATATCGCCTTTGGCGACCGGCTGAGATAACTCACCTTTCTCGCAAACCCTGTAAATCACTGTAAAAAAACTATACACTTTGCCTAAAGTGACCAAAATCCATACACTCTGGCGGTTTTGATTATACCTTCTGGACCGGGCTAGGGTTACATTAGGGTTAGCAACAGCAATCAGCAACCCTATGGAGGCGAGTATTCAGTGAAAAGAGAGTACGGTAACCAACAGGTTTATTTTGTCGGCGGCGGGATTGCATCCCTTGCGGGTGCGGCATACCTCGTCAGAGACTGCGATTTTCCGGGAAAGAACATCCACATTATTGAAGAGATGAAGATCCTCGGCGGCAGCAATGACGGCGCAGGCAGTGTAGAGCATGGATATGTCATTCGCGGCGGACGGATGCTGAACGATGAAGCCTATGAGAATTTATGGGAGCTTCTCAACACCATCCCTTCGATCGACCATCCGGGAAAGTCCGTCCGGGAAGAAATTACCGAATTCGACGACGCCAACCCTACCCATTCCAACGCCAGACTTGTGAACAGCAAGGGTGAAGTTGAGGACGTATTGTCGATGGGCTTCGATATGGCCGACCGGCTGGCAATGGGCAAGCTGATTATTACACCAGAGGAAAAGATGGGCAAGGCCCGGATTAACGACTGGTTCGCTCCACACTTTTTCGAGACGAATTTCTGGTATATGTGGGCGACCACCTTCGCCTTCCAGCCTTGGCACAGCGCCATTGAGTTCAAAAGATACATGCTGCGCTTTATTCACGAATTCCCAAGAATTCAAACGCTCGAAGGTGTCACCCGCACACCTTATAATCAATACGATTCGATCATCCTTCCGCTGCACAAATATCTGGAGCCTTTCGGTGTAGACTTTACGCTGAAATGTACAGTAACTGACCTGCAGTTCAAAGACGGCGACGGCATTACCGTCACGAAGATGAACGTGCTGCGTCAAGGCGTGGAAGATGTCATTGAAGTGAAAGACGGCGATCTGGTTATCGTCACAAACGGCTCCATGACCGAAGGCTCCAGCCTCGGTTCGATGAGCACCGCACCGCGTCTCAACGGCAAAGGCAGCTCGTGGAAGCTCTGGGAGAACATTGCCGCCAAAAAACCTGGCCTCGGCAATCCATCCTCCTTCGACGATCATGTCGACGGCTCCAAGTGGGAATCGTTCACCGTTACATTCGAAGACTCCAAATTCTTTGATCTGATGGAGAAATTCACACGTAACCGGGCCGGCACCGGCGCACTCGTCACCTTCAAGGATTCGAGCTGGTTCATGTCTGTAGTGCTGGCGTTCCAGCCGCATTTCCGCGATCAGCCTGAGCATGTTACGGTATTCTGGGGCTATGGGCTGTATCCTGACAAGGTGGGCGATTTCGTCAAGAAGAAAATGAGCGACTGTACCGGGGCAGAAATCATGGAAGAGCTGATCGGACATCTGCACTTTGAAGAGCATAAAGCCGAGATTATGGCAACCGCCAACTGTATCCCGTGCATGATGCCGTATATTACTTCCCAGTTCATGCCGAGACTCGGCAGCGACAGACCGCTGGTCGTGCCAGAGGGCTCTACCAACCTCGCATTTGTCGGTCAATATTGCGAAATTCCGGACGATGTGGTGTTCACCGAGGAATATTCCGTCAGAGCGGCCAGAATCGCCGTCTACACCCTGCTCGGCATCAACCGTCCGGTTGAGCCAATCAATCAGTACCAGTATGATGTTCGGACGTTACTTTCGAGCCTTGTGACTTCATTAAGATAATAAAATCATAGATAATCAAGAAACCTCTCCCTTGATCACGCAAGGGAGAGGTTTCTTTGTGCATTCGGGTAACTATGGGGGTATGGACCCTAACGCGCTCAATCAGATGCTGCAAGAACCGTCATCGCAGCCTTCGGCATCCGGTGCCTGTGACTGTGGTTTGCCTACAACCTGCAGTACCGGAGCGGTCTTCTCCTCCGCCCATACTGTCTCCAGCACCTCGGAAAATACCGGGCCGGGCTGTGCACCGGATACCGCATATTTATTGTTGAAGACGAAGAAGGGGACGCCGGTAATGTTCAGGCGTTGCCCTTCTTCAATATCTTCATTCACTTCAGCCGCAAAGGCATCGCTTTCCAGCATCGCTGCGGTTTCGGCAGCGTCCAGTCCAACCTCGCCCGCCAGCGAAACCAGAACACTGCGCTCTCCAATATTAACCGTATCGGTAAAATAAGCGCGCAGCAGCCGCTCGGTCATTGCCGCTGCCTTTCCTTGAGCAGCGGCATAATGGCTCAACCGGTGGCTGTCGAAGGTATTGGTATGCACCACCGTATCGAAGTTGAACTCCAGACCGACACCTCTGGCTTGCTCCGCCAGCTGTTCGTTCATCGCTTTGGCCTTCTCGCGGGTCATGCCGTATTTGGCGGCCAGCTGATCATGAATATCCCTGCTTGCATCTGCACGGGCATTCGGATCCAGCTGAAAGCTGCGGTACACCACTTCCACCTTGTCGCGGTCAGGAAATTGGCTCAGCGCGTGTTCAAGCCGTCTTTTGCCGATATAACAGAACGGGCAGGCGTAATCGGACCATATATCTATTCTCACATTAAATTCCTCCTAATGGGATTGTGAATCCATTGGTATTACCATTAACAAATAATACGCCACTTACAATTATATAGTTAAAAACCAAAAAACACAAATGCTAAATAAAAGTAAACGAAAGTGGTATATACGCCCTACTTATCGGGGAGTAAAATTAGATCAACACGTACTTTCGGTGCTTTACCTCATTACTACTATTACTAGCGGACGATAGGCGTCCCAGAAGGAGCCAGCGGCATGCATGATGTGTCTATAGTAATTCCCACGCGCAACCGGATCAGCGATCTTACGCTGTGTATTGAATCCATCGGCAGGCAGACAGAGCTGGAAGACGTCTCGATCGAGCTATTGATTGTTGATGATGGCGATATTGAGGAGAATGTCCTGGACTATTTGCGCAAGGTTCTGGCGCAGATGCCAAGTGCTGAGCTGCGTTATTACCGCAAAACCAAACCTGGCGTCTGGCTCTCCCGTTACGAAGCGCTGAACCTGATCGACGGAGACATTGTGCTCAGCTTCGATGATGACGCCGAGCTGGATGATCCGCTGTATATCCGCCGGATGCTGGACACCTATGCGGCCGATCCGGCGATTGTCGGAGTAGGCGGCATCGCCAAAGGCCTCTCCAGCAGCAAATCCGGCAAGCTGCTCGGCGTGCTTACCTGCCAAATGTCGGCTTCGCCCGGCAGACTGTCGGCCAGCACGCTGGCAGGCTCACTGCTGCTCTGGGGAGAAACGGAGGATACCTTTGAAACGGATTTCTTCCACGGCTGCAATATGTCTTTCAAACGTGAGGCGCTCAGGGATATGAAACCTTACCCCTGGATGACCAGCTATGCCGTGGCTGATGATATTTATATGTGCCATCTGGCCAGCAAATACGGCAAGCTTGTAATCAACCCGGATATGAAGATTACCCATCATGAATCTCCAAGCTCCCGTGATAAAGCGGGACGCGTCGCCCGTGCAACCGCGGTGAACCATTATTACCTGCTCAATCTGCGCAAAGCCCCGGTGAAGAACTACGCAGCCCTACTGTGGACGCTGACTTATCTGACCGGCAAATCAACTCTGAAGCGCAACTTCAATGCGGTTTCAGGCTATATCAGCGGCATCCTCTTTGTACTGAATCCCCGCAAGAATAAATACAGCGAATATATGCTGGACTAACGCTCCCCACACAAACTTCATAATGGACAACAGCAGAAACACCTGCCTGCCCTTTCGGGAAGCGGGTGTTTCTGCTGTTTCTGCGGACTGCTTCTTCCGGTCTTCTTAATCCGCAAAATGTCATGAAAGTAGTATCCACTGCCATTCTTTCTGGGGTATGATAGTAAAGATGAGTTCAAGAAACTACTTTTATGGATGGTGGAATATGTTTAAAAACAAAAAAACGACGCTAATTCTGGTCGCTCTCGTCATCATTATCGTTGCTGTTGCCGGCATCTGGATGCTTACAGGTAACAAGGATAAAGACGCTGCCAGTACCTCCGATACCTCAGGCGGTGCAAAAGTTTCGGAACAAGGCGGAACGAAATCCCTTGAGCAGACTTTTTACATTTATGATACGGTCGTTAACATTAAGGTCTTCGGCGATCATGCCGAGCAGAAAAATATGGACGACATTCAGGCCATGCTGGAACGGATGGATATAGAGTTCAGCCGCACTAAGGAAAATGGAGAAATCTACGCGGTCAACCAGGCAGCAGGTAAGGAAGCTGTTACTGTCTCAGACGAAACTCTGGACATCGTCAAGCTTTCGATTAAATATGCCGAAGAGATGGACGGGCTGTTCGATCCGACGATTGGGCCGCTGGTGGATCTGTGGGATATCGGCAACGACGGTAAGCAGGTTCCACCGCAAGCAAATATCGAACATGCCAAGAGCCTGACCAATTACAAGGATATTATTGTAGATGAAGCAGCGAAGACCGTGATGCTGGCTAAAGAAGGCATGGTGCTCGATATGGGCGGAATCGGCAAAGGTTATGCTGCTGACCGGATCGCCGATTATTTGAAGGAGCAGGGTCTGGACAGCGCGATGATCAACCTTGGCGGCAGCAGTATCATTGCCCTCGGCAACAAGCCGAATGGATCGCAGTGGAACATCGGCCTGCAGGACCCCGATAAGACCCGCGGCACACAGCTGGGCACTATCAAGATTTCCAATGAGGTCATCGATGCTTCCGGCGTTTATGAGCGTTACTTCATGCAGGATAATGTCCGCTATCACCATATACTTGACCCGCGTACAGGGTTTCCTTCCCAGAACGGCTTAAAGAGTATTACAATTATGAGCCCGAACGCAACGGATGCAGATGCCTTGTCCACCGGCGTATTCCTGATGGGGCTTGAGGAAGGCATGGCCTACCTTGAAGCTCTGCCGGAGGACGTGGAAGCCTTCTTCATTACCGATGACAACAAAATCTATGCCACTTCAGGCATTAGAGAGAGACTACAGCTCACGGATCCAACGTATAGCTTTGCGGAGTAACTAAGAAGAAGATAAGGGGCTTTCATAATCCGAAGCCTATACCCCCTTGTCTTTCGGAACCATAGAACGAATAAGCGGCGGAGCTGAGGCTCCGCCGCTTATTCGTATTCCGTATCGCTTACTCCTCAGATCAGCGGAAGCTCGCTGAATTCTTGGTAACTGGCAAAGGTGAAGCTTGGGCTATGACCGGTTCCCGGCTGTCTGCCGCGCGGATTGTACCAGCATACTTTCCAGCCTGCTGCAAGCGCGCCAACTACATCATTGTCCCAGGTATCTCCGACATACAGCGAGTTCTCCGCTGTTGTTCCGCTCACGCGGTTAACATGGGCAAAGATCTCCGGGTCCGGCTTGGCCAGCCCAACGGCATCCGAGATGAAGATCATCTCTTCCGGAATCAGCTTGTCGATGCCAAGTCCGCGCAGCTTGCTCATCTGGTGAGCCTTCGGGCCATTGGTAATAATCCCAACCTTGTGCCCAAGAGCGATGAACCGCCGCAGCTGCTCTTCTACACCGTCTATGAACTGAATGGAATACTGCCGGCCAATGTAGGACGCCTGAACTTGGGCTGCCTGCTCCCGGCTAAGGTCCATCCCGTATTCGGCAAAAGCCAGCTCCAGACGCTGCACCCGCGTCTCCTCCAGCTCAAGCTCGCCCCGCAAATACTTTGGCCAGAGCTGGTCACTGTGATGCCTCACTTTATAAAATAGCTCCGCATAGTCCAGACTGTCCTCATCCGGGGCCAAAACCTCGCGTACCGCTTCCCGGAAAGGCACCAAATGATCGTACAAAGTATCATCCAAATCAAAAAAAACCGCCAGTTTATTGCTGTTATCCATAATAACGCCCCTTACTATTCCTGCTTGGTATTCAAAAATAGATTATAAGTGTAGAACTCATCATCCCGGACATAGCCTTTCGCAACGTATAGACGCTGCGCAGTAGTATTATCTGTCATCGTAGTCAAGGTCAGCCCTTTGCTTCCAGTGCTCAAAGCGAACTCCCGGGCACCGTCCAGCAGTAAGGAGCCCAAACCCTGTCCGCGCAGCTCCGCGGCCACATACAGATCATTCAGTATCCAGAGCCGCTGCATGCTCACCGAGGAGAAGGATGGATAGAGCTGGGCAAACCCTCCGGCCTGCTTATTAGCGCCGTTCCCCGTTACAGCCATCCAAATTGCGGACTCATCCGCCTCCAGTCTGGCCTTCAGGAAAAACTGGACGCCTTGAAGATCGGAAACCTGACCATAATACACGCGATATTCATCAAACAACAGAGCTATCTGTTCAAGGTCTTCAAGGCCAGCACGTTCCAAACGATACTCCGGCATCATCATTCCAACCTTTCTTATTTCCTTACTTAGTCCCTGGAGTCATAGAAGACATGCCGGGCACTGATTATGCCGTCTTCGATGTCCAGCAGCCCGAATGAATACTGCTTCTCCCGCCGCTTATCGGTCGGTGATCCGGGATTAAACAGCAGAATGCCGTTTTCCCTGCGCATCAAAGGCTGATGAGAATGACCGAATAGAATGCAGTCCACTTCATCCCCTTCAAAAGCGAGCAGTGCATTCCCGTCCGTACCTTTGCGCGAATACGGGGCATGTCCGTGGATCATCCCGATACGCACACCTTCCAGCGTAATGATCTTGCGCTCCCCGAACCGCTGAATAATCTCGGCTCCATCATTATTGCCGGCAATTCCCTCGACCGGCGCGAGCTGCGACAGCATTTCATAGATCTCCAGCGCCACCCAATCGCCGAGATGCAGAATCTGGTCAACATGGCGGAATTCCGCCACAAGCGCCTGCGGCAGCGACTTCGCGTTCCGCGACATATGCGTATCCGATACAACTCCTATTTTCATCAGCTTCAGCTCCCTAATCCCCATATTGCCCGCGCAAGTATCGCAAGCAGCCATAATCATTAATATTCTGCTAATTGTACGATTTGCGCGTGGGAGAAGCAAGTAAACCGGTGGTTTCACTTAAGCCATCGAGTCCAAAAAGCAGGATTGCCTCAATAGTTCGGTTCCTTATTCCCGCCAGTTCCACAGCCGAACTTCTCCTACCCGGATATTGCTGATCCATGTATTCTCCTCGAGCTTCAGCAGCTCCTTTACCGGACCCGTAACAACAACTCCATACAGCTTAACGCCGTGCTCCGCGAGATAACTTATGGATTCATCCAGATTAATGAATGGGGCTACGTTGTTTGATATTTTTTTATGCTGCTGCATTAGCCGCAAGGTATCCATGAAGTTCTCCTCACGCAAAGCGCCGTCCCCGTAGGATTCAACAGCTGGAGAGGCCGAACTGCTTGAAGTCACCTTGCTGAACCAGCCGGTTTTCTCCTCCGAGATCTTTGTTACCTTCATGTCATCGGCATGCCACAGCGGTGTATAAGGAAATCCAAGGGGCGTACCGGCAAAGCGTTCACGCGAGAATTGACCGGCGTCTGCAGCGAACCACACAGGCTGCAGATTCAATGGCTCCAGCTTCTTCAGCAGCTCATCCGTTGTGTTTAACCGGTCTAAAGACAGATAAGCCTCAGCCACGGTGCCCTCGTGAAGCTTCTCCAGCATCCGCCACTCCTCCCCGTCGCTGCGGAGACTGCCTGAGTTCTTCCCTGTTTCCGGGTATTGAAAGTAATAATTCCCGCCACTCCGTTCATCCGTCCAGGAGAACTTGCCTACACCGCCCAGCCCCAGCAGAAACGGAGTGGAGTAGCTTCCCACATCCACCGTTTCCCCGCCAATTTGCTTCAGCAGCTTACCTGACATTTCCATTCTGAAAAAGAACTTCGCGTTGCTGCTCAAATGGACAATCGTATTCGGGCGGGAAACGGCAATCGCAGAAGATACAACGTCCCTGTAAATGTCTCCACGGTCGCCGGTACTATAGAACACTGCGGTGATAATGCTGCTGATGGTCGAAAATACCAAGAATGCCGCTAGGACAGTAAATGTATTGGCAATACGCGCCCTCCATTTGCCGCGGCGGATAATGCCCTTTTCCCTGCCGGACGCAGATTTCCTCTTGCTTTTTCCCTTACCCTTGCTCTTGCCGTTGGAGAGAACTACCTCCTGATGTTCAGACATGTGGTCTTCCCGTTCCATCAGCTCATCTACATAGACCTGATAGGCCTCCAGCTTCTCCAGCTCTTGCTCCAGTTCAGTCCGTTCCTCTTCCGGCAGCGTCCCCTCGCTGTACTTCCGCAGCTTCTCCTTGAACTCCTCACTCATGCCTGCTCCTCCTCCGCTCTGCCTCCCGCAGCCGCTGTCTGGCGCGGAATAACAATATTTTATATTGAGACAGCCCCACATCCATGATCTCCGCCGCTTCCTTGTAAGACATTCCGTGAAAATCGTACAACAGCAGCGCGTGGCGCTGCCCCTCCGGCAGGCTGTCTACAGACAAGGCCATCTCTTCCAGACGTTCCTGCCGCAGCAGGGTGCCTTCGGTCGTATCCGGATGGGCCAGCTCATTGAAATAACCCGCTTCTTTGGTGACACTCCGGCTCTCTTTCCGCTTGTAATCCACAAAAGCATTATAGGCAACGCGGAACAGCCACGGCTTGATGGTGTCTTCACGGCAATTCTCCAGGTACAGATAAGCCCGGTAAAAAGTCTCCTGCATTAAATCTTCGGCCACATGGTGATCATGACAGAGGGAGCGCAAATAGCGGTAAATATCCTGAACATAACTCTGATAAAGATCATCCAGCGAATTTGGCTTCATTCCCTCCCCCCTTACTCTAACCACGTATAAGATTGGAAAAAGTTACATGGTCAGGATAATATTTTTTGCTGATTAAACAGGTGAGGAGCAAAAGGCCAATCAGATATTCATCCAAGATGAATCAATCACGATAAACCCGGCCCATCGATGCAAAAAATACCGCGTACAATCTTTCGGCAGGCAGACGGGCGCCCTAATCAAGATAATAAAACTCAAATACAAAAAGATAGCCCGGTGTCTCCAGGACCCGGGCTTCTTTGCCAAATAAAATCAGTAAAATCCAATCGTGGACGAGCCGTCCTTCATCCATTCGCGCTTGCGTCCTTTGTCCAGCTCCCCGCGCATTCCGCGGACAAGTGCCTCCACATCGGCTCTGCCGTTCTCATGCCATTCCAGTGCCGCACTGACATACAGCTCGCCAAGCTGGGTCAGGGAGAAATCTCCGGTCAAGCGTGCGGCCAGATCAACTCCCTCATCACCGGCAAAGGTGGAGAAGCCGCGCAGCCGCAAGTACTCCAGCCTTAGCTCCTCATTCGGCATTTTGATCTCATAGGCCCGGTCAAAACGTCCGGCGCGGTTCATCAGCCCGGGATCTATCTTCTCAGGATAGTTGGTCGTACCGATCAGAAAGATGCCTTCCTTGGAGGTCGCCCCGTCCAAAGTATTCAGGAAAAAGGATCTGACCTCCTGCGGCATAGAGTCGATGTCCTCAATCACCAGCACCATCGGTGCCAGCCGGGCTGCGGCTTCAAACACCTCGCCTACCGACTCGCTGCTTGTATATTCAGTGATCTGCCAATAGATCACCGGTCCGGGCACACTTCCGGCGATGGATTTGACGAGCGTCGTCTTGCCGTTGCCCGGATGCCCGTAGAGCAGAATCCCCCGTTTATAAGGGATGTCATAGGTCACATAGAAGCTTCGGTCCGAATCGAAAAACTGGTCGAGCGAGCGGTAGATTTCCTTTTTGATCGCGACATCCAGCACCACTTCCTCCCGTCCGACAGAACGGGTGATTGGCTCATCTTCCCGGAAAATACCGTTGCGCCGGTCGGTGAATACCGTCACCTTATTGATATTTTGCTCCCGCTGCCGCGTGCGCACGTTGCTTAGGAAAGCCTGCAGCTGCGCGTCGGAGGCAGCAAATACAAAATCCTGAAAGTTGATACCGTTCTCCTGAAATACGGGCACCCGTGCCAGCGCCACGCCCATGGCAGGATAAGCCAGCACATTGTTACGGATCGACAGGTGAATATTATACTCCGGCTGCTCCTTGTCATCGTCGTAGACAAAGGTACGGTCCTCCAGCCGGTCAAATATCCGCGCCACATGCTCTACTCCGGGATTGCCGGACTGCACATCATTCTCCAGCAGCTTCCAATACTCACTGTTGGGGTCGTCGCTGGCGTACAGCTCATAGCGGACACCATAGCGGGCATAAAGAGCTTCAAGGATACCGTCTACTAGGCGGGCGTAGACGTCGTACCCCTTGATCATGCCACTCGTGCCTCCATCATATTCGTAAATCACAGCCTGTTTCTTGCACTCCTGCTCCATCCTATTTGGTCCCCTTTATCGCTGCGAGCGGCTTGCACTTGGCCACAACGGCAGCCAGGCCGGCGCCCGTAACGCTTTCTATGATCTCATCTACATTCTTATAGGCTTGGGGAGATTCGTCAATGATAGATTCCAGGGAATGCTGGTTTACTACAATCTCATCTTCTTTGCCTACCTTTAGTGACTGGGAAAATTCATGAACAGACACCAGCCGTTTCGTTGCCGTGCGTGAACGGATCCGCCCTGCGCCGTGGCAGATGGAATAAAAGTTCTCTTCCCCTCCGGGCTGGCCAACCATGATATAAGAGGCGGTGCCCATTGAGCCGGGAATCAGCGCCGGGTGACCGGTCGCGGCATAGGGCCGCGGATTGTCCGGATGCTGAGCCGGCAAGGCACGGGTTGCCCCCTTACGGTGCACAAATTTGGTCCCCGAAGAGGTCTCTTCCTTCCAGGCATAATTGTGCATCAGGTCATACAGGGTGCGCAGCTCACATTTTGTGCCGAACACCTCACGGAACGCTTCGCGGACACCGTAGGCGATCAGATGCCGGTTCACGACAGCGTAGTTCAAGGCGGAGTACATCAGATTAACATAACGCTGGCCTTGCGGATGTTCCAGCGGGGCAAAGATCAGGCGCGGATCGGCGCTGCCAAGTCCTAGCTGCCCCATCACCTTGGCGAAGGCCGGGGTGCAGAACTGGTTGACCATGCCGCCCCAGGCCCGTGAGCCGGAATGGATCATCACGGCAACCTGCCCGTCCTGCAGCCCCCAGGCTTCCGCCACCTCCCGCTGTTCCTCCGCAATCTCTATCGCCTGAATCTCGACGAAATGATTGCCTCCTCCAAGGGTACCCAACTGACGGTGTCCGCGGTGCCAGGCCATATCGGGCAGCTCATTCAGGATCTCCTCATCAAACGCCAGCTTGCTGATCTCCACATGGGAAAGCGCGCTTGATTTCTTCGGAGTGTAGCTGTCGGGTACATATTTGCTCGGCAGCCCGTGCAGCCCCTTGCGAACCACATTCTCCAGCCGGATATCGCTGTAATGGCCCCGCTGCTGCGCCTCCATCGGCAAATATTTCTCGATGGCGCGGACCAGCTTTCTCCGTAGCTTAACCTCTCGCAGATCATCCTTGTGCAGATTGGTGAGATGCACGCGCATTCCGCAGCCGATGTCGCTGCCCACGATAGAGGGCGACACATATCCTCCTGCCGCATCCCATACCGCAGTTGTGCCGATGCAGGTGCCGACGCCTACATGCACATCCGGTGTATAGCTCATATATTCAATATTCGGGATTTGCAGGTTGTTGTTCGCCATTTCCATGACCTTATAGTCCAATGTGGCAAATAATTGCCCGCTGGCATAGACCTTCAGGTCGCCTCCCGGAAGAGCCACCCGGTGTTTATATTGCGGCTCATCGAAGCCCGCTTGTTGTGAATTACTATTCATAAGTTATTTTCAATTCCTCTCAAGTTCGTTAATAAGTTAAATTAAATTATTTGTCCGTTCGTGAAATCTTCTGTGTTTCAGGTACGCAAAAAAAGCCGCAGATCAGTTCTGATCCACGGCTCCCGAAGAGCTAATCATTGCTTCAAAATTACCTAACATAATTTAAAGCTTACCCATGTGCAAGAATGCGACAGGATGAGCCAAGGGCGCATCATGTCTCCCGGACGAAGGCGATGAGATCAGATGGTTCATATGCGATTGTAATGTGGCAAGGCAACAATTCCAGTACAATAGTTCCAATCATGGCCCATCGGCCTCCCTTCTCTAAATGATAAACCCAATAATATATGGCTCTGCTGCAGATTGTCAACCCTTATATTGGAAGTCTTGTCCTCCAGGCTGCAAAAAAAGCTGCAAAATCTACTGAATTCTACGGTTCCCTGCGCAAAAAATACATCAAAAGGACTATTTCCCCTGCACGCAAAAAAAGAAGACACCCTCTCAGGCGCCCTCTTCATAGGTTATTTCTTTATTTGAATTTATGCCAATCCTGTTTGCTGTTCTCCAGCAAATGGGCAAAATCATTCTCCAGCCGCTTCTGCTCGGCTTTCCGCTGATCCTCTACCGCTTTGCGGGCTACCTCTTTCTTGTCATTCTCCTCGGCTTTGAGCGCATCGGACTGCGCCTTCAGCTTGTCGAGCACATCACTGCTGAGGAGATCCCGGAGTGTTGCCGGAGCATCCGATGCAGCGGGACGTGGAGCAGGGGTTATTTTCTTTTTTTTGGCCATGTAGCTCATCCTTTCGGGCATTGCATGTAGTTCGAATTTGTTTTAGTTATTGGTCTTTTCGTTTATAATGTTCAGTAAGAGGTGAGCCTTATGAAATCCCTAGATTTGTGTCCAAAGTTACAGAAAAGCATGGATATTATCGGCAGACGTTGGACAGGCTTAATCATCTATCAGCTCCTTCAGGGACCACAGCGCTTCAGTGTTATCGAGTCTTCTCTACCCGTTAGCGGCAGACTTTTATCCGAACGGCTTAAGGAACTGGAGCTGGAAGGCATTGTCCTCCGCGAAGTATTTCCCGAGACACCCGTAAGAATTCAATACTCCTTGACGGATAAAGGGCGGGCGCTGGAATCGGTCATCCGTGACCTGCAGGAATGGTCAGAATTCTGGATTGAACCGGAAGGCTGCGGGCCTGAAGGAATGCCTCCAGAGTAAGCGTTGGCCCCTCATACTGCACAAACAACGGTGAGCTGTATCTTACAGCTTGCGGCCGATAATGACCAGATCGCGTGGAATGCCCTCCATTTCAGCAACTCCAGGCATCAGTCCCCATTGTTCAAAACCAAATTTCCGTAGCAGAGCCAGGCTGGGCTCGTTGTGGCCGAATACAAAACCAACTAAATTCTGAAGACCAAGGCGCGGGCATTCTTGCAGTGCCTTGGTCAGCAGGATACTCCCGGCACCGCTGCCGCGGAACTTCCCGCTTACATATACACTGACTTCTGCGGTTCCATTATAGGCGGGACGGCCATAGAACGACTGGAAGCTGAACCAGGCGGCAACCTCGCCACCCTGCTTCAGTACCCACAGCGGGCGGTGATGGCTGTTATGCTCATGGAACCAGTGCAAGCGGTCCTCCACCCGAACCGGCTCCAGGTCGGCAGTAACCATCCGTCCGGCTACCGTCGAATTATAAATCTCCACAATTGCCCCTAAATCCTCTAGTGTTGCATCTTCAATGCTGTAATTGTGCCAAGCCATTCTTCGTATCCTCCTAAAAGTTGTGTAAGCCCTTATCTGCTCCGGTCTGTTGCAGGCTCCACTGCCACAAACGCTCGGCATCTTCCTGACTCAGTGTCCGCGGTGACAGTTCTTTGATCTTTCGGCGGTAATAATATTGTCCGGTCACTCCCAGCAGTTCCGGCGCCGTCGCCAGATAGATAGCCGTGTCCGCCCCCTGCTCAGGTGTCAGGAAGAAATAGGACAACAGCTTGAGCAGCGAGCGGCCAAAGCCTGTCTCCCGGTTAACCCCGATGTTGGTCCCCACAGCACCCGGATGTACGGCATTAACCGTAACCTCCGTGCCCTGCAGGCGCTTGGCCAGCTCTCTCGTAAAAAGGATATTAGCCAGCTTGGAACGCGCGTAAGCCTTGGCCGGATTGAAACCGCCCGACAGAGTATGATCGTTCAAATACAGCTTTCCGATCTTGTAGGCCCCGGAAGCAACGACCACGATCCTGCCTTGCTCTGCCGCCTTTAGCTGATCCAGCAGCAGACGGGTCAGCAAGAAGTGTCCCAAATGGTTCACGCCAAAGTCCTGCTCGAAGCCGTCCGCCGTAAGCTCACGTCTAACGGCCACTACACCGGCATTGTTAATCAATACGTCGAGTATGGGGTGGCTCGCCTTGAATTCCGCTGCAAACCCGCGTATGCTCTGAAACGAAGCCAAATCGCATAACATCAGCGTGATATGGTCAGATCCGCTCTCCCGCTTGGCTTCCGCAAGCGCCTCTTCCCCGCGCTTGCGGCTGCGGCAGGCCATCACCACCGTTGCTCCCTGGCGGGCCATTTCAATCGTCGTTGCCAATCCCATCCCGGAGTTGCCTCCGGTTACAAGCACCGTCTTTCCATTCATGGCCAATCCCCTCTCTAGCAACCTGCCAATTACAACTGCCAGCCTGGCCTTTCCACAGCATATGTTTTAAGATTATGTTACATCAAATCAGGTCCACAAGAAAAGCCTTTCAGTACATATGACTATTCAGCTGTGTGAATCGCTCGTCCAGATTGCTTCAGTCCTGTAATTGTATCATTATTTGAATAAGATACGGTGTCAATCGAAGGAGTACAGGATACATCAGCCGGCAATCAGCATCTAGCGGCTCGGACTGTCTCGCGGACTCAGGAGACATTATTCTGTACAATAAGGACTCCTGACTCTTCGAACGGACACCAGCGCCGCTATCTCATTGAAAATGGGGAGTCTAACCCGTTTTCCAGGCAAATAAGGGCTATGCAGTCCGCGTGGAGTGCTGGTCATTGGATTTGAACCAAATAAAGAACATACAGTCCGCCGAACAGAAACAGCACCAAAACACATGCTCAGGGATATACGATTGGCGGGGTACGCAACGCGTACTCAAAGATACACGATTAGCGGGTTACGCATCGCATGCTCAAAGATACACAATTGGCGGGGTACACATCGCATGCTCAAAGATACACGATTGGTGGGGTACGCAACGCATGCTCAAAGTTTCACGATTGGCGGGGTACACATCGCATGCTCAAAGATACACGATTTGCGGGGTACCCATCACATGCTCAAAGTTTCACGATTGGCGGGGTACACATCGCATGCTCAAAGATACACGATTGGCGGGGTACGCATCGCATGCGGAGGAAGGCTAGGTCATCCTGCTGGCTCCGGACCGCAAGGTCCCGAACGGAACGCCGATTGCTAACTGAGAAAACTTATATGGAGGTGAATTCCGGGAATCCTATTCCCGGAGCTGAACTATGAATATTGGCCCAAATGTTATCGTACTAACTGTCCCCATGATCTCACCCGTAATGGGCCCTACCAAGATTTATCCGGTGCTGCTGAAGGATGGGGAGGACTTGACCCTCATAGACACCGGCATGTTCGGCCAATATGATGCTCTGCTGCAAGCTATAGAGCAAGCGGGCGAACAGCTTTCAAGCATTAAACGCATCATCCTCACCCATCAGGATATTGATCATATCGGCAATCTCCCTTTGCTCGTGCAGAAGCTCCCAGGCGTTGAGCTATTCGCCCATCCGGGCGATATTCCGGCAATCACGAACAGCCAGCCGATGCTGAAGATGAATCCGCAGCGGGTCGCGCAGATGCCGCAGGTATTTCAGGAGCAGTTCCATGCGTTTCTGGAGCAGCTTGCACAGCTCGGCAGCTTCACGGAGCTGCATGACGGCCAGCGGCTGCCGTGGGGCGGCGGCATCGAAATTATTCATACCCCCGGCCATACACCGGGGCATATCTGCCTTTATGTGCAGGAACAAGCGCTGCTGCTGGCAGTCGATGAACTGCTCGTCGTAGACGGACAGCTGACCGGACCGGTAGAGTCAGCCACACCGGACATGCCGCAGGCACTGCGCAGCCTGCACAAGCTGGAAGGGCGGTTAATCCAGTCCGTCCTGTGTTACCACGGCGGACTCTACGACGGCAGTCCGCAGGAGCTTATCAACCAATTGACGGATGCGCTCTAACAGAGCATCTCCGGCTTATAGTCCAGACATAAATCAGGCCCGCAAGTAGAGTAATCTACGAGCGGGCCTGATTTTTGCTCATGACAGGATTTTAAACGAGGAGCGGCACTAGGCTCATTTCCAGTTTGGCTTCAGGGCAATCAGCTTGTCGTCATTGTTTCCGGGCTCGCCCCTGCCATCCCGGTTGTTCGTCATTACATATAAGGTACCATCCGGCCCCTCTGCCACATTGCGGAGCCGGCCCCATTTCTCCTGGAACAATGCTGTTGCCTTAGCCTTCCCGCCTCCGGACGACGGGGAAATCCACAGCAGCTGTTCTCCGGCCAGCCCGGCAACCAGCAGTTCGCCGCTCCATGGTCCCTGTGTAATAAAAGCCATTCCCGACGGAGCCCAGGTTTGGCTGCCGCTATGCAGCAGCGGAAGCCTCAGACTCACTGCATCTTTGCCTGCGGTTTCATCGCCTTCAATAAGCGGCCAGCCGTAATTGGCGCCTGCCTCAATGATATTGATTTCGTCATGACTGGACTGGCCATGCTCCGAGCTGTAAAGCACTCCAGTGTCCGGCTGCCAGGCCAATCCTTGCGGGTTGCGGTGGCCCCAGCTGTAGACGGGAGAATCCGGCCAAGGGTTATCCTGCGGGATGGACCCGTCAAGGGAGATTCGCAGGATTTTTCCGCCCAGACTGTCCTTATCCAGTGCCAGCTCCGGCTTATAACGTTCACCGGCAGTGACGTACAGATATCCGTCCGGTCCTACTTTAATCCTGCCGCCGTTATGATTGGTGTCTCCAGGGATGCCATCCAGCATCACCTTGTTAATCTCCGCTTTGCCGCTGCTGATCTTGAGCCGCAGTACACGGTTCTGCACTCCGCCGTCTGCATGCAGATAGGAATGGTAGACGTAGGCAAACCCGTTGCTTTCAAACGCCGGATCCAGCGCAAGTCCCAAGAGACCACCCTCCCCCTTGCTGACAAACGGCGCAAGAAGCTCCAGCAGCGGAGCCTTTCTCAGTTTACCATTCTCAATCACCCGCAGGCTGCCGGGCCGTTCAGTAAAAAAAATCCGCCCATCCGGAGCAAATGCCATTTCCCAAGGGACATTCAGCCCCGTTACTACTGTTTGAGCCGTATAGGGGAAGGAAGCTTTGGACTTTACAGAAGTTGTTGTTGCAGGATCCTCGGATACTGTTATTGGGGTTGGTTCCGCAGAGGGAGCGGGGCTCGATGAGACCTGCACCTCTGCCTGCTGACCCGATTTTCCATCCGCTGTATTATTTGACGGAGAAACCAAGGATGGATCTGCGCTCTCTGCAGGGTTTCCCGAGAGGCGCGGCCCTGCACTCTTCAGCGTTTCCCCCGCATTAATGGTTTCGGAAGAAGCTCTGCATGCTGACAACCCTCCTGTCAGCAGGATCAACATACAGCACCCTAGAAGGCTGTGGTGGACTTTTCTTTTGCCGGAAATGGCTGTCACCTCCTGAAAGAATATATGAGCACTGGCTTTAAAGCTTGTTATGTTCAGTCTACAATCAATTTGGGCAACTATTACCCGGCCTTGCGGTTTGCTAAACCCTTTGGTCAAGCAAATCTACAGAGACGTGCACCCTGCCGGCTAATGATCTATAATGAAAACATTGCTTTTTTTATCGTGATCACGAAAGGGGAACACCTGAAATGAATGAGGCTCTACAAAGTTTGGCTGGGGGAATGGCGGGAGAAGGGCTGGACGCTCTGCTCGTCACCGATCCCAAACATGTCTACTACTTGACCGGGTTTGCCAGCAATCCGCATGAACGTTTTCTTGGCCTGCTGCTGATTCGCGGAGAGGAGCCCGTCCTGATTGTTCCGGCACTGGATGCCGAAGCAGCTCATGCGGCTTCCTCCGTCACGACGATCCTGACACACAGCGATACTGATAATCCGTATGAGCTGCTAAAGTCGCAATTTGGCGGCAAAACACCTGGCACACTCGGCATAGAGAAAGAGCATTTCTCCGTAAGCCGGTATGAGCTGCTCGCCGATTCTGTGCCTGCAGCGCAATTTAGCGATATCGGTCCCCTGCTCCGGGCGATGCGCGCCAAGAAGACACCGGAGGAAGTCAGCCGGATGAAACATGCCGCCGGGCTGGTGGAGGAGGTTCTGCGCCGCGGTCTAAACCATGTGAAAAGCGGAGTCAGCGAAATTGAGCTGGTAGCCGAGCTGGAATATCTGATGAAAAAGGTCGGCGCCTCCGGTCCTTCCTTCGACACTATGGTCCTCAGTGGTTCTAACACTGCCCTTCCGCATGGTGTGCCGGGAGACCGCATCATCCAGCCGGGTGATTTTCTGATGTTCGACCTTGGCGTATATGCCGCCGGGTATGCTTCCGACATCACACGGACCTTTGCCGTGGAGGAAGCGGACAGCAAGCTGACCGAAATCTACAACACGGTGCTGGCCGCTAACCTGTCAGGCATTGCCGCTTCCCGGGCAGGAGCTACCTTCGGCTCAGTGGACCGGGCAGCGCGTGAAGTGATCGAAAATGCGGGGTACGGGGAATATTTCATGCACCGTGTCGGCCATGGACTTGGCATGGATACCCATGAGTATCCTTCCCTTCACGGTTTAAATACGGATATTATCGAGAACGGCAACGTATTCACCGTGGAACCGGGCATCTATGTGCCGGGCGTAGGCGGTGTACGTATTGAAGATGATGTCTTTATTACGGCAGAAGGTCCCGTAACGCTGACCAGCTTCCCGAAAGAGCTGACTATCCTCCATTTGTAACAGCAGTCCAATATAAGATATGTCCATCAAAAAAAGCAGTGAGCCGGCCCCATAACGGGAGACTCACTGCTTTTTTATGGTCACAACCTATGAAATGCTGCGGCTATCCGCAGCCTTCAGGGCCGGCTCTTCCTCTTCGGCAAACTTAAAGGAGCGGGCAATGTAAAGGATTGGCGTGCCTGCACCGGTCAGCAGGAATTTCACTACATAAGTAGTCAGCAGAATTTCGATCCACACCTGCATATCGAATCTGCCGGCAAACGCAATAGTGCAAAAAATCAGCGTATCAACAAACGAGCTGATCATCGTACTGCCGTTGGAGCGGATCCAAAGCTGGCGCGAGGTGCTGTAGTATTTGCGGATCCACGAATACAGGCGCACGTCGAGGAACTGGCTGATGAAATAGGCAGCAAGGCTTCCCAGCGCCAGACGCGGCATCAGTCCAAAGATCGTTTCCAGCGAGGTCTGGAAAATGGGATCTCCCTGCGGTTTGAACACCAGCGCCATCTGCATAATCACCGTAGTCATCAGCAGGGTGAAAAAACCGAACCATACGGCATTGCGCGCTTCCTTCCTCCCGTACCTTTCATTAAGCAAATCGCTGGTCATATACAGCGTCACATACATCGTATTGCCCAGCGTCATCACGATGTCCAGCGGCATAGCAATCGTCTTGGCCACTTGAATATTGGCGATGACCGTAGCAACTCCAACCCAGGCATATAGCCCCTTTTTACCAAAGAAACGGTAACAGAGCAGAAATAGGCCGAAGTTGACAATAACGAACAAAATTCCCCAAAACAAATTAAACATTTTTCTATACTTCCTCCTAGTTTTGGTTACGCGGGATGGTTACGAACCGCGGATATTTTGTTTATAGGAACAAAACATTAATACTCTACCATATAAAAAGCTAACATTCTATGATAATTTTAAATTTTCAGAAAAGAAGAATGATGTCACTTATTTTCGGTAAACTAATGATTCATTCGATAATTATTCATATTTTTCTGAAAAATATGCGTTATAATTCAAAATTTTCACTATTCAACCGAAGGTTAATTCTATAGAATAGTTATCAATCATATCCCCGGAACGATAGCCTGATATATGACCAACATCAATGGAGTATATAGCTGTGTGCCCGCTTATAAGCGTTGGCATGGGATCGATGCATTCAAATAGAAAAGGAGAGAATGGATATGTCACGCTTAAAGAATTCAATCAGCCGCAAATTTACACTTTTGTTGTTTGTCGTCCTATTGCTCACATCTCTTGTGTTAAGTATCAGCTTCTACTTTATATCAATGAGTACCATCGACGGCTACGTAATGCCGCAAATTAACAAGCTTCTGACCGGGGCCGCTCAGGATGTCTACAAGAATTTGAACGCAACCCACGCCCAGCAGACCCTGAGTAAGAGTGCACAGGCCACCACGAATGTCGAATACTATTTCCAGGAAAAAAGAAAGCTGCATGATGTGGAGACCATTTTCCTCATCGAAATGAAAGATGGAAAGGCCACCGTACTGGCCGCAGATCACGGCTCAAAGCTGAAGGCTGAAGAAAGCCTTAAGGTATTGCCCGCTATGGAACAAGCCGCTAAAGGAAAAACGGGGCTCAGTGAAATCTATAGTGACAGTCACGGTATACATAAGACCGCCTATGTCAGTGTTCCCGGCAGCAGGATGGTCATCGGAGTAAGTTCAGACGTTGGTTTTGTTGAAGACAAGATAAACAGCATCGTTTGGGCAAGTATAGGAATTACACTGCTGTCGCTGATCATTGGAACCGCCGCCGCGACCTTCATGAGCCGGAGAATCACGCGGCCGCTCTCTCAGCTTACCGCTTACAGCAATAAGCTCGCTGCCGGTGATTTCACGCAGAATCTCGTTATTAAGGGCAACGATGAGGTCGGCCAGTTGTCAGTGAGCTTCCAAAGTATGGGACAACGGCTTAAGGAAATGATCGGGCAGGTTCTCGATACTTCAGGCAGTGTCGTCGCCGATGCCAATGATCTGAAAGCGCGTGTTGAAGTGCTGGGTGAAATGGCCGAGCGTTCGGCACTATCCGTTACGGAGATCGGCAAAGGCAGTACAACTATTGCCAGCAGCGCACTGGAGAACTCCAGAGCCATGGAAGAAATCAATTTCGGCATTCAGCATATCGCATCCGCAGCCGGTGAAGTCACTGAGCAGATCAGTGAAGCTTCAGCGGAAGCCATGGGCGGCAATGAGATTGCCCAGAGTGCCGTACAGCAAATGCGTCAGGTGGAGCATGCCTCTCAGAAGTCGCTGGAGCAGTTCCGCATCATGAATGAACGTTCCCTGATGATTGGCGGGGTTGTCCAGGGCATCACCGAAATAACCAAGCAGATTCAGATGCTGTCGCTGAATGCTTCCATTGAAGCGGCACGCGCAGGCGAGCATGGCCGCGGTTTTGCTGTTGTAGCCGGAGAAGTCCGCAAGTTGTCCGAGCAGTCCAAGGAATCCAATGAGCAGATCCGTGACTTCCTGCTTAGCCTGCAGGAGGATATGAACCGTTCAGTGGAAGAAATGAATCATGTGAACTTGGAAGTAGCCTCGGGCGTAGGCAAAGTGGTGGAAGCCAGCAATGCCTTTAATCAGCTGCTTATTCTTATTCAGAGCATCAATCACAGCATTCAGTCCGTATCTGCCGCCACCCAGCAGATTTCGGCCGGCACCGAAGAAGTAAGCGCCTCAGTGGAGGAAACTGCACAAATTACCGCCAATTCGCAAGCAAGCGCAGAATTGCTTGCCGAGAACTCCTCACGGCAGCATGAGGAGCTGGATGGCAACTCCCTGACCGTGGAGCATCTGCATGAACAAGCGGTCAAGCTTCAGGAAGCTGTGAAACAGTTCAAGATTTAAAAAGAACCCGCTTCTTTCGAACCCTATCAAAAGGCAGTCCACAGCTTATCAGAGCTTGGACTGCCTTTTTGTCAGGTTGCGCTGCAATTTAAAAAAGCTATTCAGATCAGTGTCTCGGTGCCCACAGAATAACCGATACCCCAATCACACAAATACCTGCACCGATCCAGTCATACAGATCCGGTGTCTTCTTGTCCACCAGCCAGCCCCAAAGAACGGCAAGCACGATGAACACACCGCCATAGGCGGCGTACACCCTGCCGAAAGAAGGGAACTTCTGCAAGGTGGGGACGATGCCGTACGCAATCAGAATTAGTGCACCAACGAGGCCGTACCAGAGCGGCCGCGACTCCCGCAGCCACAGCCAGATTAAATAACCGCCGCCGATTTCAGCCAGACCGGCAACAATAAACAGCAGAACCGCCAGCACCATTCTTACCCCTCTTCTCCGGGAAGACCCATTATTCTGTAAACCGCCCTCATATCAAGGCTGGCTCTTACGGCATCCGCCAGGCGGTCGAATTCCTGCTCGCGGAGCGCTGCCGACGAGAAGGTCCTGGCCAGCGGGGCAAGACCCTTGCCCTGCCGTATCCCGTCAAGCCAGGCTCTGCGCAGGCTATCATTATGAAACAAACCATGCAGATAAGTTCCCCATATCTTGCCGTCCGGCGTACCCCAACCTTCAGGCAACGTCTCCCCTTCCGGTCCCGTCAGGCGGAACAGGCTTCTGACGCCTGCACCTTCATGATTCGTCGTGGTACCCATATGGATCTCATATCCGGCAACGGGAATTTCCTCAGCTGCTCCGGGGTCAAGGCCGCATAATTGCAGCGGATGACCATCAGCCAGCGTGCCGCTTACACGCACCGTCGTCTTATGCGGCAGAAATTCCGTGGACAGGGGCAGATAGCCCAGCCCGTCACTATCCCCCGGCTCCGCATTTTCAACAGCATGCGGATCGAGCAGCTTCCGCCCCAGCATCTGGTATCCTCCGCAAATCCCGGTAAGCTGCAGAGTTCCGTGCTCAAGCGCATACATTATTGCTTCAGGGAAGCCCTGCTCCCGCAAATAATTCAGGTCTGCCGCCGTATTCTTCGTGCCCGGCAGAATGATGGCATCCGGTGTGCCCAGCTCCTCTACAGAGGTCACATAACGTACAGCGGTATCCGGCTCGTCCTCCAGCGGATCGAAATCGGTGAAGTTCGATATTCTCGGATAGCGGATGACCGCAATATCCAGCTCCTTCGCGCTGCCGGGCTGCATACGGCCCGAAGTCCCTTCCAGTACTACGGAATCCTCCGCCTCTATCCGCAGCTGCGGCAGAAACGGCAGCACACCAAGCACCGGGATCCCGGTGCGCTGCTCCAGCCAATCCAGACCGGGCTGCAGCAAGGACAGATCTCCGCGGAATTTATTGATAATGAAACCTTTGACACGCGCCCGCTCATGCGGCTCCAAGAGTTCGAGTGTACCGACCAGAAAGGCGAATACGCCGCCTCTGTCAATGTCTGCGATCAGCAGCACCGGCGCATCCGCCCAGCCTGCGAGATTCATATTGACGATATCCCGCGCCTTCAGGTTGATCTCGGCCGGGCTTCCCGCCCCTTCCATCAGCACGATATCATAAGCTGCCCGCAGACGATCCAGCGCGTCCAGCACCGTCCCTTTGGCTTCCGGCAGAAACTTCTCGCGGTATTCCCGCGCGCTCAGCGCCGTGTGCGGTATACCATGGACGACGATTTGCGCACTCATCTCGCCCGAAGGCTTCAGCAGAATCGGATTCATGTCGCTGGTAGCCGTAATGCCGAACGCTTCGGCCTGCATGCCCTGGGCACGCCCGATTTCTTTGCCGTCCACGGTGACATAGGAATTCAGCGCCATATTCTGCGACTTGAAAGGCGCCGTCCGGTAGCCGTCCTGTGTCATAATCCGCCCGATGGCTGCAGTGACGAGGCTCTTGCCGACATCCGAAGCCGTTCCCTGCATCATTAGCACGGCCGCCCGCTGTTTCCTCTCTTGTGTGTCCGCTTGGTTCTTCATGCTCTTCTCCCCGCTTTCTTCCTGCTGCCGGAGTACTGGCGAAGCAGTTGTTCTTGCTCTAGCATACGCCGGAAATGTAGCTCTCCGCAGAGCCTACCGGCTACATCAGGCCCTTCTGTAGCAGCACCAGCAAGAGCAGCAGCAGGACCTCCAGCAACTCGTTCAGCGCGCCGTACACATCGCCGGTGAGCCCGCCGAGCCGGCTGCTGATCCGCCGCGCCGCGAAGTGTCCGCAGAGCACTGCGGACACCGGGGCAAGGCAGGCCGCCGCCAGATGCTGCGGCCAGGTACCGCTTGCCGCGCCGAGCGTAAGTGGCGCAGCGGCAGCGGCCAGTGAGAGCAGCGCGGCGGTGAGCAGCGCGCGCCGCTCCTGCCGGGGCGGCAGCTCCGCGAAGCTGGCTGCCAACCCCTCATTGCCGCGGGCAACAGGATAGCGGGCCATCGCCCGCACCATATACCAGCGGCTCCAGACCGGCGGCAATAGCAGCAGCGGCAGCTCGTAAAAGGTGCCGCCTTCGATAAATGCCGCCAGCAAGGCTGCCTTCAGCAGCAATAGCAGCACGCAGGCCAGGACGCCCATCGCCCCTACGCGGCTGTCCTTCATGATCTCCAGCATCCGCTCCCGCGAGCGGTAGCTGAGCAGTGCGTCGGCACTGTCCATCCAACCGTCCAGGTGCAGCCCGCCGGTCAACCCTACCCACAGGATGAGAGTGATTACAGCGGCAGGCCAAGCCGGAAGCAGCCAAGCCGCTGCTGCGGCGCACAGCGCAGCACTCCCCCCGATCGCCGCGCCGACAAGCGGATAATAGACCACGCTGCGCCGCAGCAAATCACGGGAAAAGTCGCCGCCGCCCTTTACCGGAAAACGCGACAGGAACTGAAAAGCGGCGGCGGCATCCTCCCGCGCACTCATAGCAGGTACTCCCTGCTCTTCAGCTCAACCGGTATTCCGGCGGTGACGAGAAAGACCTGCTGGCACTGCCGGGCCAGCAGCGCATTCATCCGTCCGGCGAGATCACGGTACAGCCGTCCCAGTGCATATTCCGGCACGATGCCGTTGCCAACCTCGTTCGTAACCAGAACGAGCGTCCCCTGGAAAGACGCCACACTGTGCTCCAGCCTGGCGATTTCCTGCTCCACCCGCTCTTGTCTGTCCGCCTGCCCTTCCACCGCCAGCAGCATATTGGAGAGCCACAGGGTCAGGCAGTCTACAAGCACCGCCTTTCCCCCGGAGAGACGCTCCAGCAGAGCCGGCAAATCCAGCGGCTCCTCCAGCGTCTCCCACTGGCCGCCGCTTTCTTCGCGCTGCTGCCGGTGCAGGGCAATCCGCGCCTTCATCTCTTCATCGAACGCTTGCCCGGTCGCCACATAGAAAGCCTGACCGGCCAGAGATAGTGTCAGGCGTTCGGCAAAGCTGCTTTTGCCGCTGCGCGCTCCGCCTGTTACAAGGATGCTCATCGGCTCTCCGCCCCGGATACCCCTGCGCTTTCGAAGGTGGCCATTTCGCGCATAATCCGGCACACCGCTTCAATTAGATGAAGGCATAGGGCGCCCCCTGTTCCTTCGCCAAGACGCAGCCCAAGGTCGAGCAGCGCTTCCAGCCCCAGCCGTTCCAGCATCAGCTTATGCCCCTGCTCCCCTGAGACATGAGAGGCAATCATATAATGGATGGACTCCGGTGCAAGTGCTTTAGCCGCAAGCGCTGCGGCGCCGGAGATGAAGCCGTCAAGCACAACGGGAACCCGTGCAGCGGCTGCACCCAGAATAAGCCCGGCCAGACCGGCGATTTCAAGGCCACCTACCTTAGCCAACACGTCGATAGCATCGTCCGGATCCGGTGCATTGATCTGCAGCGCCCGCTCCACCACTGCGATTTTATGGCGCAGCCGCTCATCGTCAATGCCGGTACCCCGGCCTACAGCGGTCTCTGCAGGGATGCCTTCCAGTGCACACAGCACCGCAGCGCTGGCTGTCGTATTGCCGATGCCCATTTCGCCGGTGATAAGTATCTCCGTTCCGCTCTTCACCGCTTCCTCCGCCACGTTCACCCCGGCCAAAATGGCTCTCAGCGCTTCCTCCCGGCTCATCGCCGGTCCCTGCGCCATATTGCAGGTTCCGCGCCGTACCTTGCGGTCAATCAGCTCCGGATGGCTCAGGTCACCGCCTATCCCGATATCCACCAGCTTCACCTCTGCCCCGCCTTGGCGGGCCAGCACATTCACCGCTGCGCCGCCGCTGAGGAAGTTATGGGCCATCTGCACCGTAACCTCCTGCGGAAATGCGCTGACTCCCTCACTGCAGACACCGTGGTCTGCAGCCATGACCACTACGGTACGTTTACCGTAGCTTGGCTGTTCCACACCGGAGATTCCCGCCAGCCGAACGGCCAATGCCTCCAGCCGGCCAAGGCTTCCCGGCGGCTTGGTCAGGCTGTTCAGCCGGTCCCCGGCGCGCAGAATCGCTTGTTCATCGGCGGGGACAATCCGCCCGATCACTTCTTCCAATGCTGAAATCATAGTTACTCCTCCTGTTTCTTCTATTACAACTCTATTTGAATAAACGTAGCTCCACGCAAGTGGAAACGGCTTCGCCGTCCTTAAAAAGGACGGTATCCGTTTCAGCGAGAAATAGAAGGATAATTTATAGCGTGAAGCATATAAATTCTTATATTTGCACAAAGCCCCCTTCTCCAAAGAAGGGGGCTTTGTGCTGCCACTGCTGCTGCCGCGAACTATTTTAGTGCATACCCCTATTTCTTCCTTAAGGATTATAGGTGATATAGCGGGATCATACAATTACATTTTTACCTTCATGCACTTGGAAAGCTGTCTATACCGCTGCTTCCGGGTGCAGAGCTTCAATGCTGTCTTGCGGAGAATTTCTTCACACGTATGATCATTTGCATTCACGCTTGCATTTACACTTGCATTCATATTCTTACTTTCATAAACCCTTCCATCCGCTCCAGCGCTTCGGTCAGCCTCTCTGTGGATGTCGAATAGGAGCAGCGGATATGCCCCTCGCCGCCGCTTCCGAACACATGTCCCGGAACTGCGGCGACTCCAGCCTCCCGTAGGAGGCGTAAAGCAAATTCCTCCGATTTCAATCCGGTATGAGCGATCGAAGGGAAGGCGTAGAACGCACCTTGCGGCTGATGGCAGTGAAGTCCAATTGTTCTGAGCCCTTCGACAAACAGAGTTCTGCGCTGCCGGAAACATGCCTTCATCCGGTCTTTGTCGGGCAGTCCGCTGCGCAGGGATTCGATCGCGGCAATCTGGCCCAGCACCGGCGCGCACATCGCGGTATACTGATGTATCTTCAGCATCGCTGCCAGCAGCTCATGGTTCCCGCAGACATAACCGACACGCCAGCCGGTCATGGCGAATGCCTTCGAGAAGCCGCTGATCACTATCGTCCGCTCCTGCATGCCGGGGAGCGAAGCGATACTAACATGAGTGCTGTCATAGGTAAGCTCCGCATAGATTTCATCTGAAAGCACGAGCAGATTATGCTCTTTTACAACTTCTGCAATCGGCAGCCAGTCCTCGTAGGACATGACCGCTCCCGTAGGATTATTCGGGAAATTCACTACCAGCAGCTTCGAGCGTGGGGTAATGGCCTTACGCAGCATTTCCGCTGTAAGCTTGAAGCCCTGCTCTGCCGTAGCCTCCACCTCAACCAGCGTCCCTCCGTTTAAGTGGGCAATTGGCGAATAGGCAATATAGCTGGGAGAAGGGATGATGATCTCATCACCCGGAGCCGTGAAAGCGCGCAGTGCCAGATCAAGGGCTTCGCTGCTGCCCACCGTAACCATGATCTCGTCCGCCGGATGATACTGCAGTCCAAAGCTGCTCCCCAGATATTGGGCGATCTCTTCTCTAAGCTCCATGAGTCCGGCATTCGAGGTGTACATCGTCTCCCCGCGGTTCAAAGCGCGGACGCAGGCAGCTCTTACATGCTCAGGTGTAGCGAAATCCGGTTCACCTACGCCCAGTGATATAATATCGTTGTTACCGGCAGTAAGATCAAAAAAAGCCCGGATACCCGAAGGTGCAATCTCCCGCACACGGGGAGCTATCCAATCCTCTGCCAGCTTGCGGTTCTCCTTAAGCATGACCTGCTACCTCTTGCCTTTCTTCTTCCCTCTGCATCTCCGTTACCTCTTGTGTTACTTGGACTGCCTGATTCGCACGCCGTTCCTTCAGAGAACCCGCGATAATCTCATCCAGCAGATTGCTGAAGGTGAATCCGGCCGCAAGTGCGCTTTTGGGCAGCAGGCTGGTTTCGGTCATACCCGGCAGCGTGTTGACCTCCAGTACGTAGGGATTCCCATCCTTCAGCAGTATATCCACCCGTGCATATACCGAGCATTTCAGCGTATGATAACAGGTCAGCGCCGCCGCTTGCACCCGCTCCAGGATCTCGGCAGGCAGCTGAATAACCTGTTCGTCGGCTCCGCCCTGCTCATATTTGGAGCTGTAATCGAACCAGTCCGCGCCAAGCGCATTGATGCCGATAACGGGCAGCAGGGTTCCGCCGAGGATCGGGCAGGTAATCTCCTGGCCTTCGGTATATGCTTCGACAAGCACCGACTGGTCCGCCGCAAAAGCCTTCTCCACCGCACTCCGCAGCTCCTGCATGCTATTCACCTTGGTCATCCCGATGCTCGAACCGCCTGAGTTCGGCTTCACCATCACCGGGTAACCGAGCTGTTCCACGGCTTCCGGCGCAACATCCTCCGCCCGGTCCCAGCACAGCCAGTCAGGCGTAGGAACACCTTTGCTGCGAAGAATTGTTTTGGACAGATGTTTATCCATGCATAGGCTGCTGGACAGCACGCCACTCCCGGAATATGGGATGCCAAGCGTCTCCAGCGTACCCTGAACTGTTCCATCCTCGCCATAGGTTCCATGAAGGGCCAGCAGCGCAAAATCCAGACCTTTTACCTGTCCGATCAGCTGTTCACGCTCTGTAATAACCACCGGGACAACCTCATATTTGTTCCGGTCCAGGTGCTTCAGCATTTCTCTGCCGGTATTCAGCGACACTTCATATTCAGAGGAAACCCCGCCCATTATTACGCCTACTTTTATCATCCCCATAACCCCTTTTCATCCCAGTAGTTGCCGTGCTGCCCTGCCGATAATCTCAATTCCCCTGCGGATATCCCCGTCAGCCACCCTGGAGAAGCCCAGGCGCAGCGTGTTTTGTCCTGTTCCATTCGTGAAGAAGATATCCCCCGCTGTAAAAATAACCCCCCGCTCACGGCAGGCATCCAGCAGTTCTCTTGTACTAAAGCCTTCGGGAAAGGTTACAAAAAGATGCAGTCCGCCATCTCCACTTATCCCAAAATATGGCAAGTACTCCTTGCAGCATTCCAGCGTCAGCTCGTATTTCCGTTTATATTCCGTTCGCGCTCGTTTGAGGTATTTTTCCAGATGTCCGCCGAGCAGATATTGATACAGAATGGATTGATCCAGCGTTGAAGTATGAATACTGCGGGCTCTTTTGACACTTTCCAGATAGTAGATCAGCTCCTGATCAGCCAGCACCCAGCCTACCCGCAGTCCGGGAAACAACACCTTGGAGAAGCTGCCAAGATAGACGACGCTGTTCCCGCCGCCCGCCGCCGCGATTAACGGAGCCACATGTGAGCCCGAATAGCGCAGCTCTTCGTTGAAGCCGTCCTCGATGACCGGCACCCTGTACTCTGCCATCAGCTTCATCAGCCCTTGTCTTTTTTCGGGGGACATAACGATGCCGGTAGGATTGTGATAGGAAGGCACAAAATACGCGCAGTCATAATCCCGCTCCTCCAGCGCCCGTTTCAGTTCACCGAGGTGGATACCATCCCGCTCCATGGTTACTCCAGTGATCGCAAATCCATTCAGCCGCATATTTTTGATCGCCGTATGATGGGTCGGATTCTCGCAGAGCACACGCCCATGCTTCTGGCCAAGTGCGGATAGCACCAAATCGAAGCCTTCCGTAAAACCATTCGTAATCAGCATATCCTTGCCGCGCATATCCACGCCCTTATGCTCCATATATTGCCGCAAATAGTCTATTAAAGGCTTATACCCCTTGGCATAGCCATAGTTCAGCAGAACGTTGCCCTCTACGGACATGCGGTCCAGAAAGGCCCGCTTTACATTATCCAGATCAAACAGGCTCTCATCGGGCGCAATACTGGTAAAAGAAATCGTGCCCTTCTCCGCGCGGATTCCGCGCTTCATTATATCCAGTTCCTCCGCCAGCAGCGCGCGGCTGTTCATCCGCTCTTTCCAGTCCACAGTCCAGGAGGGGGCCGCCGCACTCTCAGTAGAGGCAGCAAGCGAAACATAACTTCCTTGACCCTGCACCGTATACGCAAAGCCGTCATCCGTAAGCCCCGCATAGGCGGAAATAATTGAATTGCGGCTGACTTTCAGCAGTGTGCTGAGCTCGCGTGTCGACGGAAGCTTCTGGCCGCCTTGGAGGGCGCCTTTTAGAATGAGATGCTTCAAATAATCCTTCACCTGAATATATACCGGACGTCCGGCAATGAGCTTGAAATCCTTAAACATGCTTCAATCGCCCCCATAGCTATCATGGCACAGTCGCCAGCGTAAAAAAAGAACCACAACCCCGGGATTTTCTTCCGGTGTGGTTCTATGACGGGATAACCCAAGCGTCCCGCAGTGATATAGCTTTTTAATTACATAATGTGGGTACTTTTCTGTGCATCCAGTTTCTGCGGACCCACAGCTTCCCAGCTGTATACACGGCTCATGGACTAATCAACGCCTGCATCATGGGATTTCTTCTAGTGCTTGCAGATGCGTTTGGCAGAACATTTTTTTTGAATAAGATTACCACTGCCACTTGCCTGCGCTCCGTACCAGTGTAAGTACTACCGCTGTTCCAGGCGGCGGAGCGGCGGCAGTACGGAAAGTCACGTCCTCCAAAGCCCGTGCCAGCAGCTGGCGGATTACACCGCCGTGGGTCACCAGCAGCACACGCAAATGCAGCGGTTCTTCACTAGGATGGTGGCCCGGGACGGCAGTTTGGCCGGTACCGTCTTCAGGGGGCAGGCTTAATTCAGCCTCATCCCCGCTTGCTGCGGCTGACTGCCTTAGTTCCTGTAAAAAAGAGTCCAGCCGCGCTTCGAACGCCTGCCAGGATTCCCCGTCAGGCGGCGTGACCTCGGCAGGATCATCAATCCAGCTTCGATAATCGGGATTATTCTGCAGCTGCTCATAAGTACAGCCCTCCCACGCGCCGAAGCTCATCTCACGCAAACGGGAATCATAAATGGCCGACGCCTCAAGACCTGGTGCGATGCAAGCCAATGTCTCCCGGCATCTGCGCAAATCGCTGCAATATACCCGCCAGAAAACACCGCGCAGTTCAGGCTGCTCCCTGAGCGCAGTCATCTCCTCCCGTGCTCCGGGCAGTAGAGGAATATCCGTACTCCCCAGATAACGGCGTTCCTTATTCCACTGCGTATGGCCATGGCGGAGAAGAACTAACTGGAGCTGGAGTACTTTGGGCAGCACTTTGGGCAGCACTTTGGGCCGAACTTGATCCAGTTTTGGAGCCAGCACCTGTGCTTTCTCATCCCTCGGCCTTGGCTCTTTTCTTATCTCCTGCTCTAGCACTTGTTTTAGTTTTGACTCTTTTCCGTGCTTTTGCCCTTGCTGTTGTTCTTGCTCTTGCCTTTGATCTTGCCCTTGCCTTTGATCTTGCCCTTGCCTTTGTTCTTGCTCTTGCCGTTGTTCTTGCCCTTGCCTTTGTTCTTGCCCTTGCCTTTGTTCTTGCCCTTGCCTTTGTTCTTGCCCTTGCCTTTGTTCTTGCCTTTGTTCTTGCCTTTGTTCTCGCTCTTGTCTTTGTTGTTGCTCTTGCTCTTGCTCATGCTCATGTTCGCGCACATGCCCATGCTTAAGTTCTTGTCCATGTTCTTGTCCATGTGTTAGATCTGTCATGCCCGCCGCTCAGCCTCCGATCCAAATCCATGCCAATGCCGCACAGAAGCAGACGAATATTGCCGAAGAGAGCAGCATCAGTCGGGAGGTCACAATGATATCCTCCGGTTCCAAAGGACGCAGCGGGTCTCCCATGTAAGCCCGGAACGAAGTGATGCCGTGATAGACATTTTCGCCCCCCAGCCGAATGCCCAGTGCTCCGGCAACTGCTGACTCCGGGTAGCCGCTGTTCGGACTGGGATGAAGGCGGGCATCGCGAAGTACGGTGCGCCAGCAGCCCTGCCAATCCAGCCGCAGCAGCCAGGCGCATAAGGTTAACAGCAGCGCAGTGATTCGCGCCGGTATGTAATTGGCCACATCATCGAGCCGGGCGGATGCCCAGCCGAGGTCGCGGTATTTGTCGTTCTTGTAGCCGACCATGGAATCCAGCGTGTTCACTGCACGGTAAGCCATGGCCAGCGGTGCACCGCCCAGCAGGGCAAAGAACAGCGGGGAAATAATCGCATCGACGATATTCTCCGCTACGGTTTCCACAGTGCCGCGGACAATCTCCGGGCTTTCCAGCCCAGCCGTATCGCGGCCGACGATCATCCCCAGCGCCTTGCGCGCTGCGGGATGATCACCCTTGCGCAGCTCGACATATACGGCAAGCCCTGCCTCCTTCAATCCTTTGGCGGCAATCGTTGTGGAGATCAGCCAAGCCCCGGCTGCCCAGCCGAGCCAGGGAGATACCCAGGACAGCAGTCCGACGAGGAGTGCTGTCAGCCCCCAGGCTCCGCCCGCCACCAGCAGCGGCAGCAGGACCCCGGCCCGCTTCAGACTCCGCGGCTGCAAGACAAAGCGGCGGATCAGCCGCTCGATCGCAGAAATCGCCTTCCCCATATACACTACGGGATGGGGAAGACTCCTTGGATCGCCTACGATAAGGTCCAGCATATAGGCTGCCAGCAATATTAACGCAAGACTCACAGGCACTCACCCCGCCGGGTTATCAGGAATAGGCTGCTCATTGCCCGCCCGTCCTAGCCTGCTCCTGTGGAGCAGATGGCACAGCTTGGGTCAGTCGAGCGGATGACACAGTTTGAGCCAGTGGAGCAGGTGGCACAGCTTGAGCCATGGAGGCGCTTTGGATGGCTTTCGCCTTGGAATCATATCGCACAACTTGATCTGTTTGAACCGATATTACTGGTTCAGCCAATTGTTCCACCTTAGCTGGCTGCACAGATTGCGCCGGCTGAACGGATTTCACCGACTGCAGGCTGCCGGTAACAGCGGCATACACCAGCCTGCCAATCGCGCCGCCAAGATCAGTAGCTGTTCCAGCGTAGACATGCTCCGCGCCGTAGCGCCCGCTTTGGCTCACGGCAAGCACAACCGCATCCGTGGTTGTGCCGGTTGCAATCAGGCCGTTCTCGGGATCGGTGACGCCGAGATCGGCCAGGGCGGCAGCTTTGGCTTCGGCTGCCGTCATTACGGCATTGACCATCGCCGCCGGAGTCAGCCGTCCATCAATGCCGAGCATAATATTGATCGTGCCGGGGCGGTAAGCCGCCAGCACGGGGCGCTCCACCCCGGCGCGCGCGGCATTGCCCGAAGCGGCCGTCACACAGCAAAAGATACCTGCCGAGCCGGTATCTTCTTCTATCACAGCTGCGTGCTCCAGCGGCACAGCGGTCATAAGGCCCGCACAGCCTTCTTGCGGGTAGCCCCATTCGCGCAATTTAAGCTCCATATCCCGCACAGGATCGCTGCACTCGTAATCACGACTGACAAATTGGTTGACGGCCCGCTGTAGTCGCCCCATTCCCCCGCCGTACACCGCACTCGAAATCCCATCCGCCTCAGCCGGGAACTCCAGCAGCAGATGTCCTTCCTTCCATTCCAGTACAAGCCCCGGCCATACCCTGCTCAGATACACAGTTTCCCCGCCGGTAAGATTAAAAGGGATTTTCACTTCGTCCATCTTCTACCATCTCCCCTCACAGTTTTTTTCCACAATCTACGCACAGCTTCAGCCTTGTTCGCAGTTTCAACCTGGTTCGTACTTCAGCTCCGTGTTCGCAGCTTACTACGGCTCGTAACTCCTACTGTAATTGTACTCAAAAAGCGGGCAAGAAGAAGCATGCCATCCAGCCGATCTCACTAAACATTGCCGCACAAGGAGTGAATAACATAAAACTTCATCAACGTTGGATTCTTGCTAAGTGTTGAAGGGCAGCCAGATCATTATGACTTTTTATAGTAATAACCTTAGCTCTCTAACAAACTTTTTCTCAGCTAACATACTACTTCTCCTTTAACCTACCTCTTCTTAGCTAACTTATTACTTCCCCTCTAACCTGCCTCTTCTCAGCAAATCTACTTCTTCCGCTCTAACCTACTTCTTCTCAGCTAACTTACTTCTTCTCCTCTAACCTGCCTCTTCTCAGCTAACTTACTTCTTTCCCTCTAACCTGCCTCTTCTCAGCTAACTTATTACTTCCCCTCTAACCTACCTCTTCTTAGCTAACATACTTCTTCCCCTCTAACCTGCCTCTTCACATCCTCAAAACTGCATTCTGTCCAACTAAAAGCTCTCATTTCAGGAGGAAATTTGATTTAGTTGCACTCCGTACATCTAAAAAGCCTGGTTTCAGCAGAAATGCCCATTTCAGCTACTTTTAATTGCACAAAATACAAGTAACTCTCAAACTACCCTGCAGCCGCACCTGATAGTTGCAGAAAATACATCTATTCCATAATCTCATCACACTCATATTCGCTGCTACAGTCAGCAGATCCGCAAGCAAGCACATTGCAAATAGTTACAACTCTGATCGCTATGACTGGCCGCCACTGCTATTCTCCGCAGATTAATAATCTTCGCCAGCTTATGCCTCCTGCATATATCTGTCTGAGCAAGCAGCCCAGCCGATCATAAAAATTCCCCCTGCATAATCTCCGCCATCTGCCGGAGCAGCCGGGCATTGTCGCCCTGCCCCCGGACCGCGACGCGGATATGGCCGGGCCCCAGGCCGGCATACATGGCGCAGCTGCGCACCAGGATGCCGCTGCGGCCCAGCCTGGCCTGCATTTCCTGCGCGCTCCATGGCGCAGGCAGGCCGGCGAGCAGGAAGTTGGCCTCGCCCGGCGGCACAGCGCAGCCAAGGTGCAGCAGCCCCTGCCGCAGCACCTCCCGCTCCCCCGCGATTAACTCGCGGGTGCGCACCTCATAGGCTTGCCCGCTGCGCAGGCAAGCCTCCCCGGCCAGCAGCGCCAGGCCGTTCACGCTCCATGTCACCTGCTTGGCGGTCATTGCCGCTGCAAGCTCGGGATGCGCGACCGTGAATCCCAGGCGCAGCCCCGGGATGGCATAGAACTTCGTCATCGAGCGGATCAGCACCGTCTGACGGTACCCCGCCAGCTCCGGCAGCAAAGATTGCCGCCGCTCCCCGGGAATGAAGTCGATGAACGCTTCATCGACCGCAAAAATGGCCCCGCAGCGCTCCGCCTTGCGTGCCAGCAGACGGAGGTCGTCCAGCGAATACTGGACGCCGTTTGGATTGTTCGGCTGGCCGAGGAACAGCAGATCGACCTGCTCCAGCAGTCTGGCGATGCTCTGCACACCTGCCCGGTAATCCTGCTCCTTCGTTCCCTGAACGGACAAGACCTCCGCGCCGAACTGCTCCGCAAGCTGGCGGTACTCGGAGAAGCAAGGCTCAATGATCCCCACCTTACGCGGTGCTGCAGCCAGCAGTAACAGCGCCATTGACTCTGCTGCCCCGTTGCCCACCGTAATCCAGCTGCTGTCTACTTCAAGACTCTCCGACAGCAGCGACTTTAATCTGCGGTGTCCGGGATCGGGATAAGCCGTGACGGCTTGCCCGGAATCACGCAGCAGCTCAAGTACGCCGGGCGGCGGGCCCAGCGGGTTAATATTGGCGCTGAAATCAAGAAACAGGCCGTCCCCTACCCCATAGAGTTCCGCTGCTGTCAGCAAATCACCGCCGTGGCCATATTTTTCAAGCATAGTTCTGCACTCCCTCTGATCGTTCTCGCGGGTATCTTCTTCATTGACCCAATTATTGCCCCTTTGCCAAGAGTACGTCAATGCCCCGGCATCAGTGAATGCACAGTTGGGTTCTTCAGCACACATAGCTGCTTATATGAAAAATGTTTTCTATTTTGTGAAATGCAAGCTTTTAGTTTAGAATAAATACAGTAGTTAATCATGCCTAAGCGGAGGAATACACTATGCTTTTTATCGATAACACAGGAATCACAGACGCATCGATTAATCTGGCGATTGAAGAGTTTGCACTTAAAAACCTGCCGATGGACGAAAGCTATCTGCTCTTTTATATCAACAGTCCGTCCATCATCATCGGCAAACACCAGAATACGATTGAAGAGATCAACCAGGAGTATGTAAAAGACAACAACATCCAGGTCGTGCGGCGGTTGTCCGGCGGCGGGGCTGTCTATCATGACCTCGGCAATCTCAACTTCAGCTTTATTACCAAAGACGACGGACAGTCGTTCCATAACTTTCTCAAATTCACTCAGCCGGTGATCGACTACTTGCAGTCCATGGGTGTAAATGCCGAGCTTAGCGGGCGCAATGACCTTCAGGTCGGCGAGCAAAAGATCTCCGGAAATGCCCAATTCTCCACACGCGGACGTATGTTCAGCCATGGAACCTTGATGTTCAACCTCAATTTGGATGATGTGCAGGCATCGCTCAATGTCAATCCGGAGAAATTCAAATCCAAGAGCACCAAATCCGTGCGCAGCCGGGTGGCCAACATTAAGGAGCTGCTCGGCACTGAAATGACGATTGAGGAATTCCGCGAAGGCCTGCTGCGTTCCATCTTTGGCATGGAGCCTTCCGAGGTTCCACAGTACAAGCTGACCATGGACGACTGGGTTCGGATCAATGAAATTTCCAGGGAGCATTACCAGAACTGGGATTGGAACTACGGCCTGTCGCCGAAGAGCAATGTGAAGCATACCCGCAAATTCCCGGCAGGACTTGTCGATATCCGCATGGATATTGAAGATTCCATTATTCAAGAGATCAAAATCTATGGTGATTTCTTCGGCGTCGGCGATGTGGCAGACGTAGAGAACGCGCTGCGCGGCAAACGTTATGAGCAAGCTGAGGTCAGAGACGCTCTGTCCGGGCTCGATCTGAAGCATTATTTCGGCCGCATTGAGCCGGAGGACTTTATCGGGCTTATTTTCCTGGAGGAATAGCTTTTCGCAAGTGGAAACGGCTTTGCCGTCCTTTTTAAGGACGGTACCGTTTCAGCGAGAAATAGAAGGATAAGTTATCGTGTGAAACATATAAATTCTTATATTTGAACAAAAACCAGCCAAGCTCCAATAACGGGAGTCTGGCTGGTTTTTTTAATGAAACAGCGGTTTCCAGCGCCGTTCCTTCCTCTGTTCACATTCAGTTATGCTTTGGAAAGCTTGCGCTTCTGGTACAGCAAAAGTCCTGTTACAAAATATATTACGGTGAGCAGAGCAATCATTGTGAAATCAAACCATACCTCATGCAAGCCTGCTCCATCGTTCAAGATGTGATTAAAAGCATTGGCGGTATGCGTAAGCGGCAATAAATCTGTGATCCCAAAGGAATGCCCGTGGATTGTCAATATACTCATCTTCGGCAGGGGGAACATACTCCCTGAAAAAAACATTAGAATAAAGAAAGGAAAACAGCCGACAGTTAAAACATCAAAAACAGTATTCAGAAAGCTTGCTACCACTAAGCTTATAGCAACCATGGAGAAGCTCGACAGGATCCCAACGACAAGGATGGCACCAAATCCTCCTGCCGGTCTGTAGCCTAATCCAAGCGCCGTCCAGTAGGACAGAACAATGGCCCCTGCTGCTACGATGGCTTGCGTAATACATATACCGGCAAGGAAATTGAAGGCTCCAAGACGGCTGAGCTTCAACCTTATAAGTGTCTTCTTATCATTTTCCTTCACAATGGAAGCTGTGGCTGTAAACAGGATCATTAAAACAGCCAAAGAGATTAAACCCGGAACATAACCTTCAAATTCGTTCAACGGCTGTTTTTTCTCCAGAAAAGTTTCATTTATACTTGCGGGCAATGTTATTTCCGCTGCATCCAACCCCTGTTTGCTTATAGCATCTCCCACCCATACCGCCGCAACCGGATATCGCATATTCCCCATGCTTCCATAAAAGTTTACATGAGCAGAGTCTGCATTGTTCCCGGCAGCCTTGCCGGCTAATTTGTCAGAATAATCTTCTGGGATGAGGATTCCTATATCTACGGCCTTTTCCTTTACCTTTGCTCTTAATGGCTCCTCGCCACCAAAACCGGTTACATTAAATAGATGCGAGTTGTCCTGCCCCTTCATATTCTTCAGATTGCTGATTAATTCGATGGATGCATGGCCTGAATCCAAATTCAGAACGCCTAAATGATAAGTGGTAGGCCCTCCCCCGTAAAAAAGGTTCATCAGTACTAAAAAGAACGGAGAGAACATCAAGACCATCGCGAGAACTTTCCAATCCCTTATGTTTTCCTTAAAGGATTTGGTAACCGAAGCCGCCAGTCTCATTCCCGCAGCCCCCTTCCAGTCACAGCAATAAATGCATCCTCAAGCGTCCGCTTCCGGATCGTCATATCCTCTATATGTATGTTAAAAGCCTGCAATCTCTGGTTCACCTTCGGAATAAGCTCAAGAACTCCACCCGCCCCCAGCAGAAATAATCCATCCGAATAGGTTCGCTCTGTACATTCATCCGGCATCGACTTCAGGACTTGATGGGCCAAATCTGCGCTTACCCCATTAACCCGTATCTGCAGAAGTTCTCCCTCCCCGGACTTTGCCTTGAGCTTCTCGGGAGTGTCTATCAAAAGCACCTTCCCATGGTCCATGATAGCCACCCTGTCTGAAAGTCTGTCGGCTTCATCCATGTCATGTGTGGTGAGAATCACCGTTCTTTCTTGTGCCAGCTGCCTGATGAAGTCACGTACGAGTATTCTGCTCTGGGGATCAAGCCCTGCCTGAGGTTCATCCAAAATAATCAGCTTCGGGTCATGGACAAGTGCCAGCGCGATATTGAGTCTCCTTTGCATACCGCCTGACAACGTCTTGGCAAGCTTATTTCTTTTCTCCCAAAGTCCAAGCGATTGCAGCAGGCTTTCTGCCTTATTACCGGCTGCTCTGGAACTTAGCCCGTAGGCCATACCGGCAAATTTCAATTGTTCAAGGCAGGTAAGCAGCTCCCAGATGACGATTTCCTGCGGACACAGCCCTATCATCCCTTTTACACGTTCATAGCCGGAAGACATGGAGATTCCATTTACAGTAATACGGCCTGAATCCACTTTGAGAAGACCGCACAGCATTCTTATGGTAGTCGTCTTACCGGCACCATTGGGTCCGAGCAACCCGAATACCTCTCCCTTGCGAACCGAAAAGCTTACATCGTTTACTGCGGGCAGTTCACCATATGTTTTGCTTAATCCTTCTACAGAAAGAAAGTTCTCATGCTCCATACATTGGATTACTCCTTTCGTTTATTTCAGCCAGACCTGTTCAAACCGCTCAACCAGAAGCTCAATATCCTCCTCAGGATGAATCATCACATAAGAAACAACCCCATCGAGTGCCCCCATCAAGGAGATTCCATAGGCTTCGGGGTCCCTCAGATCAGCCTCTCCGGATTCCACTGCTTTTTGAAACATCCCTACAAAGAACGCAGTGCTTTGATTTACATATTCTCTGTAATACTCCATAAGGGCCGGAGCTTGCAAAGCCTTTGACATCGATAAGAAAAAAAAGCTCAATTCTCTTGGCCTGCTTGCCCAATAGTTCAGATATTCTTTAATATATTGTCTTAATCCATCCATAGCACTGCTATTCGAGTAAGCCTTTTCTGCCATTTCCATGACTGGCTCTGAAAGCTTCTGATTCGCCTCCATCAGGAGGACTTCCTTATTGGGAAAATGATGATAAAAGCCGCCCTTGCTGACACCGGCCCGCTTGGCTATAGCATCTACAGATGCGCCATCATAGCCCTTTTCGAGAAACTCTTCTACGGCTGCCAGGAGCAGAGACTCCACTCTATGTTGCTTTAACTGTTTTTTTGTCATATTCGGCTCTCCATTCCGACCGTCGGTATGTTCAATATAACAAGGTCTGTTGGTGATATCTGTGAATTAAATAACACCTTGCTCAAAAAGGACGAGAAAAAAGGCTCCCCGCTGCAAGCAGCGGAAAGCCTTCAGTGCCCCAGGAGGAGCTTCGGCCGTCTCAAGGGGTGAGTACAAATGCATAAATGACCAGTACAAGCGTAAACACAATACAGAGATTCTCTACTGCACTACCCTTCTTCGTGCCGGTGCTCATCAGCTTAAGCCGAAGCTTGAAGGGGATCGGAGGCAGCGGGGTGATCCCGCGCTGGGTCAACGAATCCGCCAGCAGATGCAGCGCATAGGACAGGCCGCCGGCAATCCACAGGCTGCCGCCGTCATTCATTTCCAGGGAGGCAAAATAGAGCAGCGCTCCCCACCCGGCCACCGCGTAGAGCGTATGTGTTAGCCCGCGGTGCGGGACCACGGAGGACACGACCAGCACGCAGGCGGCAATGTAGTTCCACGGGTCGTAATCGTCTGCGAACGCGAACAGCGCCAGCGCAATCAGCAGCATGACGAGATGCCGCAGCCTCCTGCCCGGCAGGAAGGACACGCTGCCCACCAGCAGCGCCAGGGCGATATTCCAGGGCGGAGCTGCAACTTCGGCAAAATAGAGATACACCGCTGCTCCGATCAGAGCCACCTGCAGGATGCGCAGCAGGAATTCGGGAATCGCCTTGCGCACCAGCAATGAATTCGGCTCATCGATATCGGGGAGCAGCGCGCTGACTGCTGCCACGGCGATCGCCGGAATCGTGATTTCATAGCCGAGCAGATTCATAACAGAGAGGGTAACCCCGGTGCTGATTACTAAATGGGATTTGCCCATCATAGAGAACCGCTCCTTTCTAAGTTGTCGAAATAAGAACAAGTGTACGGTTATCGAAGTATACCAAGGTCTGGATTTTTTGTCCAGCCTGGGCTGAATGATTAAGTTTCACTCCTTGTACCAGCTGCCCTTTTGCGCAGTTTCGGCTTGTCCTTCCCCCTGTTTTAGGATACAATTTGGACAACTTGATACAGCAGCTGAACTCTATCTAACCCTTCTTATATTCCAGGAAAGGATGACCACTGTGACCCGCTCCAGAATCGCCGATCTCAGTCTGCTGCTGGTAGCGATAATGTGGGGCTCAACGTTTCTGATTGTACAGCATGCCGTCAGAGTGCTGCCGCCTCTCGCTTTTAACAGTATCCGGTTTACGGGTGCCGCTCTGCTGCTGGCGCTGATTACCGCTGTTTTTTACCGCCATGAATGGAAAAAGCTAAGCTGGCGCATGGTGGGCCACTCCCTGCTGCTCGGCCTTTTTTTGTTTATGGGCTATGGCTTCCAGACGATGGGCCTGCTGTACACGACCACTTCCAACACCGGGTTCATTACCGGTCTGTCGGTGGTGCTTGTCCCTTTCCTGTCCTTGGCGCTGCTGAAACACGCTATATCCCGCTATACCTGGTTTAGTGCAATCCTGGCGGTGGCGGGACTTTATCTGCTGACCTTTACCGGCTCGGCATTCTCCCTGAATAAAGGCAACGGCCTGATTCTGCTCTGCGCTGTCGCCTTTGCGCTGCAGGTTGCCTATACTGGCGTGTATGCTCCGCGTTATCCGGCGCTGCCGCTGGCGACGCTGCAGCTCGCTTTTGTCGGACTGTTCAGCATTGTGGCTTCGCTCCTTGTAGACGGAACCGCACCGCTGGCTCACAGCGGAGAGCTGATCCTGAAACCGGATGTGCTGTGGGCGCTGCTGATATCCATTGGTCCAACGAGCGCGTTTGCCTTCTGGATTCAGACCGCCTGCCAAAAGTACACCACCCCGTCACGGGTAGCCATCATTTACGCTACGGAGCCAGTATTCGCCGTCTTGACCGGCCTTGCCTTCGGCGGTGAGACATTAGGCATCTCCGCTGGTTTCGGCTGCCTTTGCATCCTTGCGGCCATGCTAATGGCGGAGCTCAGCCCTGAACCGGCCAGGAACGGAGTTCTGCAGCAGGATAGAAACTGAGCCTGAAGCAGGACTGAACAGCAGTACAAACCACCGCTACAAGCCGGAAATACAAATACAAATAGAAGCCAACTAAGGAGAGAACCACACATGTACAAATTGATTGCTATCGATATTGACGACACCCTGATCAATGATGAGAAAGAAGTAACTCCCGCAACACAGACCGCACTGGAACAGGCCGTTGCCGCAGGCGTTGTCGTAACTCTGGCTACCGGTCGCGCTTATGCTTCAGCACAAGCCATCGCCCGTCAAACGGGACTGAACGTGCCAATCATCACCTATCAAGGCGCATTGGTGAAGAACCTGATGGATGAAAAAGTACTGTACGAACGTTATGTCCCGCAGGATGCCGTACGCAAGCTGTTCACCTACTGTGTAGAGCATGACCTGCATCTGCAGACTTATATTGACGACAAGCTGTATGCCCGTGAAGAGAACCAGAAGCTGATTGATTACTCCGCGCTGAACGGAACCCAATACTATATTGAGCCGGATTGGGAAAAGCTCGTTCCGCAAAAAACGCCAAAAATGCTCATCATCGACGATCCCGCATTCCTGGACGAACTGTCGCCAATTCTGCGTGAGCTGCTGGGTGTTTCCGTCCACATCACGAAGTCGAAGCCGCATTTCCTGGAAATCATGCATCATGAAGGCACCAAAGGCCTGGCGCTTGAGTTCCTTGCGGCCCACTTCGGCTGCGAGCTGTCCGAAACCATTGCTGTGGGAGATTCCTGGAACGACCACGAAATGCTGGAAGCTGCCGGACTCGGCGTTGCTATGGCCAATTCCATTCCCGCGCTGAAGGAAATCGCTGATTTCATTACACTCAGCAATAACGAAGACGGTGTAAAATTCGCTATCGATAAATTTATTCTGAATAACGTAGAAGCTTAAGCTGAGGTAAACCTTAGGCAGTGTGCTGTAATGATGGGGAATGCGGATGCTTCTGCGGGAACCGGGAGGTTGAAGTGTGCGATTGAAGATCGCATAAGTAACCCCCTGCTTAAATGTATTTGCTGCAACTATTTGGGGCAAAAACTATTGATTTTGAGAAATAGTTGTATTCCGTGCAATTAAAAAAGACGAAAACCTGCTTTTCAGCCGGAATCCGCCTATGTAAATGTACAAAGTACAACTATTCCCAAATTGGGACCAAAAAGTAAAGTTATAGTTGTATGAAATACAGCTAACCGCAATTGCGAATAAGCAGATCGTTCTGAATATATGCTGAACCGCTCATTACCTGACTGCTGGTTACTCAACTAACTAATAATACGCGTTCTGTCACTCAGGGCCGCATTGGCGCTACTGTATATCGCGTATTAATTCTCCGCCCTGGCCATTATGCAAAAGGGTGCTTAGTCCCGGGTCTGTAGACCTTGACTAAGCACCCTTTTGTTGTCCAGCGGGGCACAGCTAGCAGCATGCCGGGAATTCTACTGGCTCCGCGCCTGTCATGCTCACCCCTGACCCGCCAGCTCTACTATGCGCGCCTTTCATTTACTCCGAACGTGTGAGCGGGAGTCTTAGGCCCGTAACCGCCAGCGTCACATTTTCCGGCAAAATATAAGCTTTTCTCTGATCCACATCATGCGACATATGTGTGTATACGGCGCGTGCCGGCTGAACTGTCCGCAGCAGATCTGCTGCTTCCGTCATATCGTACACAGAGCGGGTCGACAGCTCCGCCGCCTCATAATAAAAGCTTGTACCCAGTACCAGCAGATCCAGGCCATGCATGCGCTCCGTTTCCTGCGGTGTAAGGGAGATGGAGTCCGGACAATATACCCACTTATACCCCTCTTTCTCCAGGCGGAAGGCGTAGGAGTATCCGTTTTTGCCGTGATTCACTTTCCACGTGTCGATTTGCCAGCCATCCAGCTTGATCCCGTCATCGCACGGTATCATCTGTATATTGCGGTCCAGCCATGGATATTGCCGCAGAATCACCGGAATCACCTCCGCAGGCGCGTACAGCTCCCCTTTATATCCCATCCAGCGGCAGGCATCTGCCCATTCGGGCAATCCGCCAATATGGTCGAAATGGGCATGAGTCACCAGCAGCCTGCGCATAGTACGCTGCCCAAGCAATTCCATCTGCCGCCGCCAGTCCGGCCCACAGTCAATTGCCACAAAATCACTGCCGTTATCTATAAGCACGGAAGAGCGAAGCCGCACATTCAGCCCGCCCGCTCTAGCCTCCATACAGGTCTCACAGCTGCAATATACCCGGGGAACGCCCATTGCGTCGCCTGTCCCCAAAAACACCAAGTTATCCATCTCTAATCTCTCCTTCAGTTCCCGGTGCGGAAGTTTAAGTAACCCCCATTATAGTACATCTCCCTCTTCATCTCATTATTATTAAAGCTCTCCATGCAAAAGCATATTTAGCATAGCAGTGAAAGGGGGGAGTTGTTAATGTAAAATGTGGATTTCAAGAACGCATACAGGAGGTTATTTTCATGGAAGACTGTTTGATCTGCAGACGGATTGACATGATTAAAGAAGACACCAATCCCTACTTCGTAGCTGAACTCGAAACCGGCTATGTGGTCATTGGCGACCATCAGTATTTTGAAGGCTACACTCTTTTTCTCTGCAAGGAACATAAACGGGAGCTTCACGAACTGGACAGCGGCTTCAAGCAGAAGTTTCTTATGGAAATGAGTAAAGTCGCCGAGGCGGTCAACATAGCTTTTGAACCGGATAAACTAAACTATGAACTGCTTGGCAACGGTGATTCACATATACACTGGCATATCTTCCCTAGAAGGTTAACAGAACCGAATCCTACTCATCCTGTTTGGTGGACGCCTAGAGAGACGATGTATTCAGAAAGTGTCAGACCGAGCCATGAGGCACTGGAAGAATTGAAGCATAAACTGCGGGGAGCGTTGGAGAAGTTGTAGGCTGACAAAGTATAGGCTTAAAGATTACATATAAAAACAGAGCAAAGACCGCCCTCTGCGGTGAGGTACGGTCTTATTTGCTGCAGCTTTGGTCTGCACAATCCTATCCGTATAAGTTATATTCCGGCCAGTACCTGATACCAGACTCCACGTTTGGCGTAGAGTGTGCTGCGCACTTCATCCCAGCCGCCAAGATACTGAATATCAAAAAGCCCAGCCGGGACAGGATAATGGTCTGCATTCTCCGCATACACCTGCTCATTCACCGGACGGAAGCCGTATTCGGCGAAGACCTCTTGGGCCTCCCGGGTTGTCAGGAAGTCCACCAGCGCCTCCGCTGCCTCGCGGGTTCCATGCTCATCCGCGTATTTGTCCACGACGGCTGCAGGATTCTCGATCAGGATCGTATTCTGTGGAATAACAACCTCATAATTTACACCCTGGGCAATCCGCGCCAGCAGCTCATTCTCATAGGTGACGATAACATCACCTACGCCGTATTCAAAGGCAGCCATCGAAGCCCGCCCGCTTTTGTCCAGAGATTCTACGTTCGCGTGTATGCTCTCCAAAAAAGCTTTAGCGGCAGCAGGGTCTTTCACCCCTCCTTGCGCCTCAGACAGCTTGAGACCCGCCCCATAGATGGCGTTGATGTCCCACTGCGCTCCGCCAGAGGTCTTCGGATTGGGATACAACACCTTAACGCCGGGCTTCGCCAGATCAGCAAAGTCGTGAATTCCCTTCGGGTTGCCCTCGCGTGTCCCTAGAGCGACAACCGAGCGGGTCACCATCCCGGCTTCTCCCCGCTCCTTCCAAGTTTTCTCTACCAGCCCTGCCTTTACCAGCTTGTCGACATCGCCTTCCATGGCCAGCAGCGTCACATCGGCTTCGAACCCGCCGGCAATTGCCCGGGCTTGGGTCCCCGAAGCCTCATAGGATTCCTGAAAGGCGATAGTCTGGCCGGTCTCCGCCTTCCACTTCGCTGCGAACAACGGCAGAATATCGCCCATCGCGTCTTTAGCCACACTATAGGCACCGACTACAAGCGTCAGGTCTCCTTGCTGGGGAGTTTCCTCCGCTGCGGTGTCCTGTTCCTTCGCGCAGCCGGCAAGGGCCAGCGCGAGCATTACCAGCATTAAGGCAGCTAGCCATCCGTGCAGTTGTCTGCTCCTTTTGAAAAGCCTCATACCGGCTCCACATCCTTCGGGGTGTTTGGTTTAACAATCTGTGTTGACAGCTTGGCTGGGGGAGGTTGGGGCTAAAGCTGCTGACAGTCTTTTCAGTCAAGATGAACCCTCCAGTCATCCAATCAAGGTGACGTTCACAACTGCGGTGAATATTTGGACTTCCGGTCGCTGTTATGTTTGGATTTCCTGATTTGAACCGCTGCTAGCGGTAGAAATCCAAACATAAAGGCGAACGCTGTCGCTCCTACAGTTCCAAAGTTCCCCTCCGTTGCTTTCACCTGTTATGGTTGGCTAAAGTTCATCTTACTTCATCGCGGGCGCTGTCGCTTCTTCCGCTCCAGCTCTCCTCTTGCCGCCTGACAACAGATTGTTAAACCCTGTTTTTTATTTAATAGAAACTGCACCGTCCTGCTGCGGACGGTTAATGATATGAAATCTAGTGAGTGATTAAATGAATACAGGCATCGGGTCTTCCTTCAGCCCGTTCTCCTGAATCCAGCTCCGCTCATCATTAAACAGATAGGCGCGGTGGACAAGCACGGCGATCTCCTGGCCCGGCTGCAAGGTTTCCTTCTCCAGTGAACGGTAGGTCACCAGCTTGTGGCCGTTCACTTCCACCTCTACCAGCCACTCGCTGCCGCGGAAATGCAGATGCTTCACGACACCTTGCTCCGTGGCCGAAGCCATTTTAAATTCATTCAGATGGCCCACTTCGATATACTCGGGGCGGATCAAGGCTTTGGTCGGCTTGCCGCCGCCCGCATTCTTAAAGCCCTTCAGCTCGGAGGCGCTTTCGATCAGTGTAGACTCGCCGATAAAGGTGGCCACAAACGGCGTCTTCGGCTCCTTGTAAATATCCCAAGGCGTGCCTTTCTGCTCCAGCCGGCCTTGGTTGATGATCATGATCTCATCGGCCACTTCTATCGCTTCGTCCTGGTCATGTGTAACGAAGATGGAGGTGATCCCGACACGCTCGATCAGCTCGCGCAGCCAGGAACGCAGCTCCTGGCGGATCTTCGCGTCAATCGCCGCGAACGGCTCATCCAGCAACAGCAGCTGCGGCTCAGGCGCAAGCGCCCGGGCAAAAGCCACCCGCTGGCGCTGGCCGCCGGAGAGCTGATGGGGATACCGTTTCTCGAACCCCTTCAGTCCTGTGAGCTCCACCAATTCCATAACACGGTTCTGGATCGTATTTTTGTTAACTTTTTTCACCTTAAGACCAAAAGCGATATTCTCATAAACGGTCATGTGCTTGAACAGTGCATAGTTCTGGAAAACAAAGCCGATTTCCCGCTCCTGCGGCGGAAGATTGTTCACCGCCCGGCCGTGAAAAATGATTTCACCGCTGTCTGGTGTCTCCAGTCCTGCCAGCATGCGCAGAATCGAGGTTTTGCCGCCCCCGCTGGGCCCGAGCAGCCCGATCAGATGACCTTTGGTAATCCCGAAATCAACGTCCTTGACGGCATGAAAATCCCCAAAATGTTTATTCAGACCCCGAACCTCGACATGCATACCTAATGCACTCCCTTTCTTCTCTTGCTCCATTCCATCAGCAGCAGCAGACCCGCGGAAAATGCGGCCAGCACCAGCGCTATCCCGCCCGCAGCCGTTACATTGAAATTCTCGACATCCTGGTAGACCAGGGTGGTCGCGGTCTGGGTCTTGTTCATGATGTTGCCGGAAACGACAAGCACCGCACCAAATTCACCAAGCGAGCGCGCAACCGTTAGAATTACACCATAGATTACCGCCCAGCGGATCGACGGCCAGGTCACCTTCCAAAATGTTGTCCAGCCATAGGCTCCAAGCGTTGAAGCCGCCTCTTCCTGCTGTGAACCGATCTCCTGGAGCACCGGCATCACTTCACGCACCATTAAAGGGAAGGTTACAAAGAGCGTAGCAATGACCATCCCGGGAAAAGCGTACACAATCTTCAGTCCGATTTGTTCGAAGATTGACCCCAAAGCGCTGTCCGGGCCCAGCAGCAGCACAATCATCAGCCCGCCGATAACCGGAGATACCGCATAGGGCAAATCTACAATGCTGTTTAGCAGCCCTTTTACCCGTTTCCCCAGCCAGTTTGCCCGCACCAGATAAAGAGCCATCATAATGCCAAACAGCGTGTTCAGCAGCGTAACGACAACTACGACAAACCCGGTCATCATCAGTGCATGCAGCGCCTCCGGTCTGCTCAGGGCGGCCCAGAAGCCGCCGACGCCTTCACTGAAGGCCCCCATGGCCATCTTGCCCAGCGGCGCAGCAATCAGCAGGAAAAATACTAGGTAAGTTAGTCCAATCCATAATTTTCTCATGACCGTCTCCCCCGCATCTGCAGCAGATTGATCATCCAGAGAATAAGAAAGGACAACGTCAACAGAATGATGGAAACCGCAGCAGCCCCCACCGGATTATCACTCTCCACTTCCCCGAAAATAAAAACGGAAGAGACGAGTGTACGGCCCGGAATATTGCCTGCTACCAATACAACCGCTCCGAACTCCGCAAGCGCACGTGAGAAGGCCAGCATCCCGCCGCTGATCATCCCCGGTGCCATGGAGGGCAGAATGACCTGCCTGAATACGCGGCTGCTTTTGGCTCCCATCGTATAAGCCGCTTCTTCCTCGGAAGGGTCAAGCTCCTCCAGCAGCGGCTGAACCGCACGGATTACGAAGGGGAAAGTTACAAAAACCATAGCGATTACAATCGCCGGTTGATGAAACACAATTTCAAAGCCCAGCGCCTCCGCGAGCCCGCCAATCAGGCTGCCTGGACCCAGCAGCAGGAGAATCATCAGTCCACCTACTGCTGTTGGCAGGGCAAAAGGCAGATCAACAAGACTGTTCAACAGTGCCTTGCCGGGGAATTGATAACGTATAAGGACCCAGGCAATCATCGTGCCGAGTACAACATTAATAACTGTGGCAATAACGGCCAGTTTTAAGGTCAAGAAGACCGACTTCCAGGCAATTGGGTCGCTTATCGCTTCAGCAAAACTGCCGAACCCTAGCGAAAATGAATTGTAATAGACGCCCAGTATAGGCAAAACGATAAGAATTACGAAATACAACAGTATAGTTGAGCGAAATCCCCAAGTCCAACCCTTGTGTCTAAGCAGCGAATTCAAGTTATAAGTCCCCCCACCTCCGGCTTACCGGTCGGTTTACTTGCCTTTATACCCATAATTATTCCTATTAATATACTTGGTTTAATATTATCACTACTTTACCAAATGCCTCTGGTATCGTCAATTACTTTCACAGACTTTTGGGGTAAAATATATTATCATTCCAACTTCTGCAGCACCGAAAGGAGATACAAACTAATGCTTCATACCATGGAGATCACGACCAGCAAGCGGGACGAATTGCGGGATATTACCCGCGAAGTTATTTCCTATGTTAAAAAGAGCGGTGTACAGAACGGGATTATCGTCGTGTATTGCCCGCATACCACCGCAGGAATTGCGATCAACGAAAATGCCGATCCCGACGTGAAGCACGATGTGCTGATGAGACTTGACGAAGTTTTTCCCTGGGAGCATCCCAACTACCGTCATGCGGAAGGAAATACCGCCGCTCATCTGAAATCGATTACGGCCGGTCCCTCACAGAGCATTATTATCCACGAAGGCGCACTACTGCTTGGACGCTGGCAGGGCATCTACTTCTGCGAGTTCGACGGGCCGAGACGGCGGCAGTGTTATCTGAAAATTGTCGAGGGGTAGGCAGACCCGAAAGTTATAGCTATTATTGTATAGAAAAAGCGGCTCCGCCAGTTTCGGGGATCCGCCTTCTATACAATGCATAGCCTCTATAACACTTTCGCCATGCAAAGTTATACCAATGCAACGTTCTAAAGTGTGAAGGGCTAGAAAAACAGTGTTTTTACAAACTGCGGCTTAGTACTTTGACATGTGTCAATGCGGCCACTTTGACATCATCGAAAGAAACTTTATCCTGAATGTAATAAGAAATGAATCCGTGAGCGGATAAAAACAAGGTTAATGGCACGCTCTGCCAATCCTCCGAAACATAACCCTCTTCCTTCATATGGCTGCGTACAATACTTGAGAATAACTCAAAACATCGTCCCTGTTCCGCTCGACAATAAGCAAGCAGCTCTTCATCCCGGATCATGAACATAATCTCATATTGGTAAGGATGATCCAGTCCGAAGCGGATAAACTCCATAATAAGCTGCTCCACCCGGGTCATTCCCGGTTCAGGCGGTTTGTTCATTGCTTCATTAAGCAGTGTTGCCACATGATTGAAATCCTCTACTACAATGGCGTAGAACAACTCCGCCTTTTCCTTGAAATGATAATAAAGAGAGCCGTGGCTATACCCCAAATGCTGACCGATGCTGCGCATGGAAATTGCCCGGTATCCTTTGGTGATAAACAGATGCCTTGCCGCCTCCAATATTCTTTCCCTCGACAACTCTCTCTCCACTGCTCTTCTTGCCATATCTTATTCCCCTTCGCTGTAGTAAAGCCGCCGCCCTTCAGTTACCAGGGATTGCCCCTCAGTAAGATCTGTTATCCATGCCTTAAATGCGTCGCCTTCATCATTTCGCGGGAGACACAGCAGTTTGACCTTATCTGTGAACGAAGTTTCTCCGGTCTTAATGCCTTTATTTCTCAGCTCATTTTCGACCTTGCCCAGCCAGGTGTACTCGATTTCCACGAATACTTCCCGCCTCAGCACACGGGTGATTACTTCTCCAGCTTCGAGTGCCAGCACTGCCCCATCCGTATACGCCCGGATAAGTCCTCCTGCTCCCAGCATGATGCCTCCAAAATAACGGGTAACAACAATTGCGACATTTTTAACACCTTGGTTGCGGATTACCTCCAAAATCGGTTTACCGGCCGTTCCACTCGGTTCCCCGTCATCCGATTGCCTCTGAATCTCGTCCCTCTCACCAATCGTATAAGCAGAGCAGTTATGTGTAGCATTCCAATGCTGCTTCTTGATGCTCTCGATAAATTGCACCGCTTCTTCTTCATTCTCCACCGGCATTACATGACCGATGAAGCGTGATTTACGGATTACGACTTCCCGGAAACCGGGAGAACGCACCGTCCGATATTGTTCCAGCATCCTTATTCCAGTCCTTACCTACGTATGATAACTTGATATAGTTTAGGAGCAGCCCCGGTATAGATTACCTATGGACTGCTCCCTGATGATTACTTAGTATGAATGTTCTGTGTTAGGCAATGGTACTACTCAGTAAGTCTGGCTTCGAGCTCAGCCTTTTCTTTCTCGTAACCCGGTTTGCCCAGCAGCGCGAACATATTTTTCTTGTATGCTTCTACGCCCGGTTGATCGAACGGGTTAACACCCAGCAGATATCCGCTGATACCGCAGGCTTTTTCAAAGAAATACACCAGATAACCGAAAGTATATGGCGTTTGATCAGGGATGGTAACGATCAGGTTCGGCACTTGTCCGTCCGTGTGCGCCAGCATGGTTCCCTGGAAAGCCTTCTTGTTAACGAAATCCATTGTCTTGCCGGTCAGGAAGTTCAGACCGTCCAGATCATCCGGGTCGTTCTCGATCGTTACATGATGCTCCACCTTCTCCACTTGGATAACTGTTTCAAAGATGTTGCGGTTACCCTCCTGAATGAATTGGCCCATCGAGTGCAAATCTGTGGAGAAGTCTACAGAAGAAGGATAGATTCCTTTGAAATCCTTGCCTTCGCTTTCGCCGTAAAGCTGTTTCCACCACTCAGATACAAAATGCAGCGACGGCTCGTAGTTCACGAGAATTTCCGTTGTTTTGCCTTTGCGGTATAGAGCGTTACGTACTGCAGCATATTGATAGCTCTGGTTAGTAGCCACATCAGGGTTGTTGAACTCATCCGCTGCGGCTGCAGCCCCTTGCATCATTTCTTCGATGTTGATTCCTGCTACGGCGATTGGCAGCAAGCCTACCGGCGTCAGCACGGAATAACGGCCGCCTACATCATCAGGAATAATAAACGACTCATAGCCTTCTTCATTCGCCAGCTTCTTGAGCGCGCCTTTCTCCTTATCAGTAGTAGCGTAGATACGTTTGCGTGCTTCTTCCTTGCCGTATTTCTTCTCCAGCGCTGCGCGGAAAATGCGGAAGGCAATAGCCGGTTCAGTGGTTGTTCCGGATTTGGAAATGACGTTCACGGAGAAGTCTTTGCCTTCTACAAGATCAAGCAGGTGCGTGATGTATGTAGAGCTGATATTGTTACCGGCAAAATAAACTTCCGGCGTTTTGCGTTGGTCCTTCGAAAGGTTATTGTAGAAGGAATGCGAAAGTGCTTCAATGGCAGCACGTGCGCCCAGATACGAACCGCCGATACCGATAACGATGAGTACATCGGAATCACTTTGAATTTTCTTGGCAGCTTGTTGAATACGTGCGAACTCTTCCTTGTCATAGGCTGTAGGCAGATCAATCCAGCCAAGGTAGTCGGAACCTGCGCCACTCTTGTTGTGAAGCTGTTCATGAGCCAATTTCACGGGAGCGGCAAAATAATCGATCTCTTGCTGGCTGAAGAAGGAAAGAGCTTTGGTGTAGTCAAAATTAATCTTCTTGGACATCGGTAATGGTAACCTCCTGTTTATCTCTTTAGATTTGACACCGTTTGTTACAACTTTATAATTAGGATACTTTAAATCGCCTTGACTGGCAAGGTCTTAAGGCACATCCCCGGCTTTAGAACCATGTTTTTGGAAGTTTCATGGAAGCGTTTGCCGTGTAATCATGGGAGCCTCTCCTGTGGAACAAGCCCGGGTGCCGTGATAGAATGTAGAAAAACATGGCTAAAGAATCTGAGCCGGGAACTACAGGTTCAATTTCTATAGTAATCTCAAAGAGCGAAGGTGGAAATGGAATGAAACAGATCGGCTTTATTGGACTCGGTACAATGGGAGCCCCCATGGCTTCCAACCTTCTGCGCGGCGGTTTTCAGGTTACGGTATATAATCGTACAGCCTCTAAATGCGAGCCTCTCGTTACAGAAGGCGCGTTGAGTGCATCTACTCCGCAGGACGCCGCAGAGGGTAAGGATGTTATTATGACCATGATCAGCAATGATGATTCGATCCGGGAAGTATTCTACGGCCAGGGCGGCATCCTGGAGGCCCTTAAACCGGGAGCCGTTATCATCGATTCCAGTACGATCTCACCCGGACTGGTGCGGGAAATCGCAGCAGCGGTGGAAAAACGCGGCGGAAAATTCCTCGATGCGCCTGTCACCGGCAGCAAACCAGCGGCTGTCGAAGGCACGCTGGTATTCATGGTTGGCGGCAGCGCAGAGGTGATTGAAGAACACCGCGATATCTTCGACACGCTTGGCCGCAAGCTGCTGCACATGGGTGACAACGGCAGCGGTGCCGTTGCCAAGCTCGCCCATAATGCCATGGTCGGGATTCATAATGTCGCCCTCGCTGAAGGCTTCTCTATCGCCGTGAAATCAGGCGTTCCTGCGGACAAATTCCTTGAGCTCGTCCAGAACGGTTCAGCCGGCAGCAAGCAGGCAGAGCTCAAAGGCCGCAAAATCATCGAAAATGACTTCAGCAACCAATTCTCACTCGCATTAATGCTGAAGGACTTGAAGCTCGCCTCCTCGCTCAGCGATCTCACAGGTGTGCCTTCACCGATGCTTGGCCTTGCCAAAAGTATGTTCCAAGCCGGATATACCCAAGGGTACGGTGATGAAGATCTCTCTGCTGTCGTCAAATGTTATGAAGAGTGGATCGGCCAGAAGATTGGCGCTGGCGCTAGCCAGGAGTAGAAATTTAATATAGCTGAATTTTCAGACGCAGCCGGAAGTACAGGCTGCGTCTGTTTTTGCTGTATGGCCGGGGTTGTCGCACCGCTCTCTGTGAGGCCGTTATTAACCTATTGTAAGGAATATCCATGCAGGAATCTGCCTGTCCATTGACGAATATTGATTGTGAAATTAAGTACATATCATTTCAAGGAGGAACCCCATGCTGAATATTCTTCCGGCTGACCCTTCAGATGCTCCGGTATTGGCTGAAATACAGAAAAGAACATTCGACGAAGATGCACTTAAGTATCGGAATAAAGCGGAAGACGGACCGCCAGGTTACGATTCCATTGCTTGGCAGGCAGAAATGATGAAGAAAGGCCATTATTTTAAGCTTCTTGCTGACGGCGTTATTATCGGCGGAATGATCGTATTCCCTGCTTCCGGGGAAGACGAATTCCTTCTCCTCCGGATCTTTATTGACCCCCTCCAGCAGAATCGCGGATTCGGACAGGAAGCATTTCATTTCCTCTTTGCCAGCTACCCAAGCGCAAAGAGATGGTCACTCGACACCCCTTCCTGGGCCATAAGAAATCATCACTTCTATAAGAAAATGGAATTCGTCCAGACCGGAGTAATCGGGGATCCTGACAGTCAAGACGCATTTTTTGAGTACGAGCGGATCAGCTCCAATGTAACAGCATAAATCATCCCTTAAACGATCCAATACGGCAAAAGTGGCGTGAGGTTCCCTATCATTTTTCCAGCGAAGACAAAAAAAGAAGCCCCGCCATAAACGCGGGACTTCCAGGTTGAAGCACTTATTGTTACAGAATCGGGTAAGAACAGCAATAATCAGTTAAGCCGAATACTTCCAGTGCAAACTTGGAATTTCCGGGAACGTGGAACGTCTCCGCTCCTTTAATTTCCTTCCACACCTCTGTGCCGGGAAGCAGTACCTTCAGATCACCGGACAAAATTTCCATGGTCTCGGGACCATCCGTGCCGAATTCATACACACCAGGGAGCATAATGCCGAGTGTCACCTTAGTTCCGTCCTCCAAAATGACTGTACGGCTGGTAACTTTTCCATCGTAATAAATATTGGCTGCTTTTTGAATTGTCGCGTTGGTGAACTGACTCATGTGCTCATTCTCCCCCTTGTCCTTAATGCGTATATTATAGCAGGGCTTTTACGCGGCTGACTACATTTTCCACTGTGAAGCCATATTCTTTAATTACAGTATCGCCAGGTGCAGAAGCTCCGAAGGTTGTGATGCCCAGAATATCGCCTTGGTCACCTGTGTAACGTTCCCAGCCGAAGGTTTGCGCCATTTCGATCGCCAGACGAGCTTTTACTTCAGGCAGAATGACGGAATCCCGGTAGGCTTTATCCTGTTTCTCGAACAGATCCCAGCTCGGCAAGCTGATAACACGCACATCAATACCTTCTTCAGCAAGCGCTGCTTGTGCTTTTACAGCCAGCTGCACTTCAGAACCGGTAGCAATGATTTGTGCTTGCGGTGTGCCATTCTTGGAGTCGGAGACAACATATCCGCCGCGTTTGATATTATCGCGCACTCCTTCAACTGTACCAGGCAGGATTGGCAGGTTCTGGCGGGTAAGCACCAGCGCTACCGGATTCGAGGTGTTCTCCACTGCGTAGGCCCAAGCCGCGGAAGTTTCGTTGGCATCCGCCGGACGAATCACAGTAAGACCTGGAATAATGCGCAGGGAAGCCAGTTGTTCAATCGGCTCATGGGTAGGGCCGTCTTCGCCGACAGCAATACTGTCATGTGTCAGCACGTAGGTTACCGGCAGCTTCATGATCGAAGCCAGACGAACCGCAGGACGCAGGTAATCGGTGAATACGAAGAAGGTACCGCCGAATACTTTGAGACCGCTATGCAGTGCAATCCCGTTCATCGCTGCAGCCATACCGAACTCGCGTACGCCGAAGTAGATGTTGCGGCCGTCATAGGAGTCGGAAGTAAACTGTGTCAGGCCATTCAAATGTGTCATTGTCGAGCTCTCAAGGTCAGCGGAACCGCCCACCAATTGAGGAACACCGGCAGCAAGGGCGTTCAGTGCATTACCTGAAGCTACGCGGGTGGATACCGCTTTGTCTTCTGCTTTGAAGAATGGAAGCTTGGCATCCCAGCCTTCAGGCAGCTCGCCGCTGATTGCAGTTTCGAGCTGTGCTGCAAGCTCAGGGTAAGCCTTTTTGTAGGCAGCGAATTTTTCATCCCAAGCTTTGTTAGCCGCGATACCCTTTTCCTTCACTTCAGCAAAACGGGCGCGCACTTCGTCAGGTACATAGAAATCTTCTTCATATACCCATTTGTAGAAGTCTTTCGTAAGTTTCGCTTCGTCTGCACCGAGCGGGGAACCGTGAGTACCGCCATGGCCGCCTTTACCCTGTTTGTTCGGGCTTCCGTAGCCGATAACAGTCTTAACTTCGATAAGTGTCGGTTTGCTGCTGTCCGCTTGCGCTTCGGCAAGTGCTTTACCCAGCGCCGGAAGATCGTTGCCGTCTTCTACACGAAGAACCTGCCAGCCATACGCTTCAAAACGTTTAGCTACATTTTCGGAGAACGCAAGATTCAGCTTGCCGTCAAGGGAGATATCATTTGAATCGTACATTACAATCAATTTGCCCAGCTTGAGATGTCCTGCAAGCGATGCGGATTCGGAAGAAATTCCTTCCATCAAATCGCCGTCGCCACAGATTGCATACGTATAGTGGTCAATTACATTATGTTCATCTTTATTATAAGTAGCACCAAGCTGAGCTTCAGCCATAGCCATACCTACCGCCATACCGATACCTTGTCCAAGCGGACCCGTAGTAGCGTCAACACCGGCAGTGTGTCCGAATTCCGGATGGCCTGGTGTCAAGCTGCCCCATTGACGGAACTGCTTCAATTCTTCCATTGGCAGATCATATCCGCTGAGGTGCAGCAAGCTGTATAGCAGCATGGAGCCATGTCCTGCAGACAGTACAAAACGGTCACGGTTTACCCAAGTCGGGTGATCCGGGTTGTGGTTCATTGTTTTCGCGAACAGCTGGTAGCCCATTGGGGCTGAACCCATCGGCATTCCTGGATGTCCGGAATTGGCTTTTTCAATTGCATCGATTGCCAAAGTACGGATGGTTGTGATGGCCAGGTTATCCACCGTTGAATTTTCTTCTTTGTGGATCGCTTGTTCTTTTGCCTGTTCTGTCATTACAATAATCCTCCTCTAAATCAAGAATGTCATTTTGACTATTATTGTATCACTAATGTGGAAGCAATTCCAATTGTTTTTGTAAACTCTAGGTTTCAACAGCTTATATTTTGTATCTCCCAAACATCCTATACCTGATTTCCCCCAAAACAAATAATACTTGCATCTTGAAGCATGAACCCTAGCGGCTCTTATGTAAAAAAATGCTATGCTAACTGGCGGTAGCATTCTGATAAGCGTTTAAGGTGAAGTTTTAACTTATGTCAACTTAGCCTTTGGTCCAGTTTTGAGTTAAGACTAAAGTTTGTTTTACAAAGCTGGATTATACAGTAAGATGAAGATACTTCAATTAACGGTTTAACCGGATGATACAATACTTCCAGAAGAAAGGAATTTCGAACATGACCGCAAATAGAGATATCTATATTGTGCTTACCGGGACGGGTACCGCCTTCAGCGGATTAATCAAATGGTTCACGAAAGCTGAGCTGAATCATGCTTCGATCGCCTTTGACAGTGAATTGCGCGAGGTATACAGCTTTGGAAGAAAAAAAATGTACAACCCGTTTGTTGCGGGGCTCATTCACGAGAACTTTATTGACCCCTTTTACAGCAGTGCGAATTGTGCAATCTATCAGCTCAGAGTCAGCAATACGGAATACGAGACGATGTACAACCATGTGCAGGGCATGATGCAGCATCAAGAGCGCTATAAATACCATCTCCTGGGCCTGATTGGAGTCCTGCTGAACATAAAAATAGACAGGGAGGACGCTTATTTTTGTTCCCATTTTGTCGCCTCCTTGTTTGAAGAAATTACGTTTCAGCCTGTAGATAAGCCCTCTTGCTTCGTGACGCCTGAAGATTTCGCCTCATCGCTGTGCGCTCATAAAATTTACAGCGGCAAACTGTCCTACTATATGCGCAGAACACAAAGATCTTACATAACCCAGGGAACGAAAAACGGATCTGCTGCTTCAACTGCCTCGCTAGGTTCAAGAATGTTAAGAGCAGCAGAAGAACGAGCCGAGGGAATCGTCTAACGATTATCCCTCCGCCCGTCCGGTTTTGTTTTATTTTATCCGGTGATTCTGAAAATATTCGGTCCATTCCCCCATGATAGTTACTGTCACAGTATCCGTTTTGGTATTAAACTCATTTTTAGCGGTAAAAGTGAACGCAACCGGACCATCCGGCAGCTTTTCAAAAGCGGGATCATACAGTTCGCCAGTCCACAGCGTTCTGTCGCTGTTCACCGGATTCAATTGAACCGTGTAGCCACCCGTCATGGTCACATCAACTGTATCTGGCATACCCGTGGTTTTTGCCTCAAGTACAAAACTCTCTCCCGCCCAAAAGATGTTGTAGCCCCGCGGACTCTCCGCATTCCCGCTCTTTTTTAAATTATAAGCTTGCCTATTCTTGTTCCACTCCCCTGTGTGCTGCACTCCGCCCTTGACCGTCAGCAGATTGACCATAAAATATTTACGTGGGGAAACGTTACTCCAGCCGAAGCCATCAAACGCCTCTACCTCCACTGCATACTTCTGATTTTCTGCCAGGCTTCCTGCCGGGATCTCCCACTGCTTCGCACTTGAAGTCTGTTCCCCCGACTGTACAGTCACAGCCCCGGTCGTAAGATTTATGATTCGCACTTTATACCGCTGCTGCAGATCTCCATCTTCGTCCTGGTACTCCCACTTGATAATCAGGGTTAGCGTGTTGACTACCGTTGGACTTGCCTGACTGCTGCTGGTCGGGTACGTAATGTTCACCGTTGGCAGCCGATTGGCCACAGTGATGGACTGCGACAATTCCCGGTACAGCCCCAGGGAGTCTGTGACTACCTGTCGCAGCGTAAAAGTCCCGTTAGTGGTGAACTGCTTACTGAAATTGCTCTGCCCGCTGGCTAAGCTCTCGGTTCCGCCTGCCGGCTTCAAATAATACTTATGGCTGATGCTATCGCCCTTCACGATATCCGGATCTGTCGCCTTATCCTTTATATTCAAGACATCCGTCCGGTAGATCGGCACCAGGGCTGCATTACGTCCTGTGTCCGTCAGTAAGGTGAAGCCCGGTTGCGGCGGATTGTCGAGGATGAAGGCTTTCTCATTTGAAATTTCCGACCAGGAACCTTTGGAGTATGCTCGGCCGTACAGATAAAAGTATACGAACCGCTCAAAAGTCGGGTTCGGAATCTGATACTGCCGTAGCGTGCCGGTGGGATCATTGTTCTGAATGGTTTTAACTAATGATCCGTCCTTGTCATAAAACTCTAATAAATACTTCTCTTGCGCGTCGTTCTCCGGATCGGAGTATGTCCACTTCACTAGCGGATCTCCCAGCAGCTGCGCATCAATGATGGAAGGACTTGCTGCCGTCCCTACCGGAGTGGTGAGTGTCAGCGCTGGCGGCAGATTTGGAATAACACTGACCTCCAAGGTGGCGATATTGGACTTCGCCCCAATCTGGTCAATCGCCCAGTGCTCAAAACGGTAGGTACCTGTCTCTGGAAAACTCACCTCTACATTCGGGGTCGCATAGCTCTTCATTTGGCCGCTGCTGTCCGTAACATTCCAGTAATACCGAAGTGTGTGCTGATCCGCTGTATCTTCGTCTACGTCCCCTGAATTGAATGTAAGTGTGTCATCCTGATAAACTTGTGTCTTCCCGATAATCTTCGCTGTTGGAATATGATTCAGCACGGTGAACGCCCGGGAAACTGTTGAACTCAGCGATCCGTCAGATGCGGTTAGCTTCATCTCCCATCGATCCGAGATGGATTGTTTGGGCGAAAGACTGTTCGCGTTAATTAGATTTTGCATGACCACAGTCTGATTTCGATTGGTCCCTACAGCATAATATGGACCTTCACGGTTCGCTGTTTTCCAAACATAGGACAAGCTGTCACCGTCCTTGTCCGGATCTGGAGTCAAGTTTTCTAGGGCAATAACGGTATCCCGGTATACCTCCGAAGGCATATTGAAGTCAGCAATCGGGGGATGATTCATTACCGTCACGCTCTGGCTGTAAGGCTCAGACCATAATCCGCGGTTATCGCGTACTTTTAAGGTCAGTTGATAACTTCCTACTCCATTGCTGGCGATATTCGGCGGTGTGTTGGCTCCACCGGTATAGGACCATACCGTCTGTGAACCATTTTTCACGACGGACCATTGATAGGTATCCAGTGGGTCATTGTCGGGATCAAAGGATTTGTCGGTGACCGTGGTTGCCTTCCGGTAGGAAACGGTGCTCGGCTCTACGGTAAACAGTGCTACCGGAGGCAGGTTCCCCGCCGCTGTGCCAACCGTGCGTACACACCAGTCACTCCACACACCCAAAGCATTTTCTCCGTCTATGTCTCGTACCCGCAGGCGGATAACATAGTTTTCGGTAGATGATAACGTCCCTGAAGGAGTACCATCTTTCCATAGCTCTTCGTCACCTTTTTTATATTGCCACTGCCGCTGTGTTAACCCCTTATCCACTCTGGAGATATGATCGGAGTCAAAGGAACTGTCGGTGATCTGCAAAGCTCCTCCGACTAATTTAGCAGTGAATAAGGCAATCGGCTTGCGGTGTACCTGGAAGGAAAGCTTCGTAAAGTTGTCACTGCCCCACATACGGTATTCACTGAATCGATTATCCGCCGTTGGCGTATCCTTGGGCTGATAGGTAACGACATAGTAACCGGTGAATGGAAAGGAATCATACGGCGAATTCCTCCAGGCTCCGGAATCTGCAAGCAGGCCCATACTGTTGTCAAAATAATCGGGATTATGCTGGTATTTAAAACGCTCCGCGTATTTGGCATCTCCCTCATAATCGCTATATGATGTGCTGTTCTGGATTTGGCTATTAATAAGCACGAATGCACTACGTTTTAACCGTTGCCTCACTTTAAAGGACATCGAAGCAGAGGCTGAAGCATTTGAGGGATCGACCGCCTTCACAATTACCGTGTAGTCTCCTGGAGGTATCGCATCCTCCAGAACATCAATAGGGATCGAAAACGCTTTGGTATTATGTGCTTTGGGCACGATAATTTTCTTGTACAACACATTAGGGACTTCTACACTAACGGTAACATCATTATTATCCGCATCCTGTACATAGCCCTCCACATTAAGAAGACTTTTACCCGCATCATTTTGCAGCGTTTGGCCACCTGGTGTTGTGAGTGACAAAGTAGGCGTTGAGTTGACTACCAGATCAAAACTCATAACTTTCCTTATTCTAAAAGTTCTAGAATGATTGTAATCAGCTACATCATTCTGCAAGCTTACCTCAACTTCCATTTGTTTTGGTGGGTTGACGATTCGCTTTTGGACCCCCGGATATTCGGCTTCATATTCTTTGAAAGGATCATGACTATCATGTAGAATATCCACCATCGTATCTACTTCTCGTTCATTTTGCTCTGGTGGGTTTTTTTCCGGAAGATAATCTTGAGTGGTAGTAAAATGCATTTCATCCACTGGATTGTACCAAGGGTAATCCGGAAGATCATCTCTAATCCCCATATACATACCGAACTGAACCTTGTTTCCTATATACATATCTCTAGAAATATTTGTTCTCCTTGCCCGATACTGGGCGGGAAGAATTCTATAATTAAATTCTTTAGTGATTTTATTAAACGTTATATTTGTAATCGTGGTCTCAGATGCATCTAATATCAAAGTACCGTTTCTTATAATTCCGTATTCATCGTCGGAATAAGATAAAGTATCACTCCATGCGGGTATGATTACATCTGCATATTGGATAATATTTGTATCCAGAGCGTTCACTTTAGCTGTTCCCGGAAAAGCTTCCGGGAACACTGAAAGGACCATCAACCAGCAGAGCAGTACAGTTACGATCCGTTTTACCATGTCCAATCCCCTTCGGGTCCAAGATTCACTACCTCCACAATTTTCTCATCAATATGCTGATCCGATGAATCGGCATGTCTCCGATCGGCTGCTGTCACAAATTCATCAATGGTCGGTTGATTGAAGCTTTCATATGCAGTGTGCCGGATCTCATATCTACCCACATGCGAAAGTTCCAAATTTAGCCGGTGCTCATTTGCATCGCTGAATACCACCCAGGATTCGTCAGCAAAACTCTTATCGTTGTCCGAATCAAAACGGTACTCCCACACTCTACGGCTGATGATATCGCCGTCAGGCGAATAGGACAGATCATCCAGAGTGACTATCGCTTTGTTCCCCTTTTGCGGATCGCGGTAAACTCTCCCCGGTGTGGAGAAATACATGATCGGCGGATCATCCGGCACAATTTCAAAGGTGACTTCGTTCGTTGCGCTATACCCTAAAGTGTTCTCTACATAAATGATAGCCTTATATAGCCCCGGCTCCCTAAACAGAACATCTTTTTGATATATACCATTTAAGCTGCCGCTATACTTGATTGCTGCATTACTGCCTCCAGCCCCGGCCACCGCAGAAATGGTGATTTTCGTTTTATCGGTTTTGATTGGATAATGTTTCGGGCTGGTACTCTTGTCGATCAGCGTCACCTTGCGATTCTGCTTCTTCGTCCCGCCGATCTCCAGGAGCGCCTCTGGAATCGGCTCAATGACACGGACGAAGGTACCCGCACTGTCGATCATCATGTCCTTGTCCACTACCGTAAGCCCGATGGAATTTTGCCCCACTCGTTCAGAGGGGTACCACAGGGTGGCCAAGTCTCCTTTTTGAGAATAGGACACGAAATTGGCTCCCTCTGATGCGAAATAATAGCCGTTAATGTCTCCATCCGGATCGTAAGATCCCGAACCGTTAGCAACAAGTTCATCCCCGGCTTTAACGATAGGGTTAGCAAAAATGGAAGCTACAGGAGGCCTACCCTTTGGAGTTGGCGGTTCTTCGATATTAGGAGGGAAGCTAACGGTGGGTTCGCCCTTATAAACTTCCACGGTAGCCTCTAACTTTTCGGAGAGAAAATCTTTCTTCCCCTCTTTCGTCTCTATCGGCTTGCTGAAGCGTACCGTAACCCGTAATTCATAAACCTGCTGATAATTATCTGTACTGTTTTCAACTTTCATCTTTGGGATCTTAAATTTACTAAATGCCTGACTGCTTGTTTTACTTTTCTCAAAACTTTTCTTGGTGTCTAACGTACTGGGGCTTTCTTTTTCCTGCGCATAAAACACCCATTCTGCGATGTTAGAGGAATTTTCATACCCCGAAAGTATTCCTTTTAGGGTCAAATTGACCGGCACATCCGCATTAGCATATTTGAATGGATTGGGATCGGGTTTGTTAACGACGACTAATCCGGTAAGAGATGGTCCTTCTTGAAGAGCATAATCAAAGGAGACATTGCCGGCGTAGCTGTATGTGGTTTGTTTGACTTTTCCTTTGAAATAGTATGGTAACTTAAGATGATATAACCTTCCTACTACCCATGGCCCTTTATCAAAATCATCTGAAACCTTCTCTTCCATAATGAAAGCTGTTGGTACTGTATAAGCTACAATATATCTATCGCCTAACGGAGAGATTGTACCTGAGCCACCCTGTAGATCTAAATGTTTAATTTGAATACTTGACTGTAATACGCTACTGAACGAAACCTCTTCTTCACTTGCACTAAACCAAGTTGCTGTATTCGGATTTACAGGCTCAGAAAAAGTTTTAACAGGTGTTGTTGGAGGGAAATTAGACGGAACAGCAGAATCACCAGCATTTACATTAAAGGTGTATTGAGTTCTAGTTTCAGGTATATAATTATTTATTTGCCATCTTCTACCGTCCGAATAACGCCAAATTGAATTACCTACATTAGAAATAAAACTATTCTCCCATATATTTTTATACCCATATACAGGGAATGATTCTGTTCTTTCATTCCCCCTTAGCGTGAGAAGTATTTTTCCGTTCAAAACGGAAATATTTCCGACCACAGCATTATTCCCATTGTATTTCAATGTTCCTGTTTTAATAGAGGTGCTGGTTACTCCACTGGGAAGATCCAGAGTGAAAGACTTCGTGCTATTAGGTGCTCCCGTCAACCCAGTTGTTATTGGAATTGCAATTGATGTGGACTTCGTGTCAGCAGCCTGTGCAGTAAATGTTGCAACCGGTGATAATATCATAATACAAAAAATTGTAATAATAATTTTCCTCATTTCACTTCACCTTAAGAACGATATATTTATATTCATTGAAATTTTTATATTCAGCCCCTATATATAAATAATTTAAATCACCATCATAAGAGAATCCTTGATAAGTACAAAGTTTTTCACCCGATTTTAAACCCCAGTCCGCAAGAGCTTCTTTGCTATTAGAAATACCAAGGGTATTCACTGGTGTTATAGGTAACATTAAATGACTTAAGTCACCAAAGGATATTCTCCACTTGTCGCTTAGGTTATTAGCATTTTGCTCAACGATATTCCCACTTTTATTTGCTATGGTAATCTTAGTCCAGATAAAGTATTTCCCATCAACCCAATAACCGTATTTTTTAATCAACGCTTGAGCAGCAGCAGACTTTGTTTCCATGATCATGATCTTCTCAAGCGTATAACTGAAACCACCTGTCGTTACAGTCACCGGCAGTTCGATATCCTTTTTCAGACCATAACTTGAAAGGTTGTCCCTTACTACTGGAGCAGCTGTAGCTGCTGGTTTTGCTGCTGCTGCGTTTGTAACCACAACCTGCCCAAATACCCCGCTAAACAACATCGATCCTGCTAAAGCTGCTTTAATCATTGTCTTTTTCATTTTGAATTTCCCCTTATATTCATATTTAGTAAGGCATCTATTTACAGGATCGATAACTATACCTGTGGGAGACCTGGATAAGACATCAATAGTCTTATTCAAGTTAAGCTGTCAAATGGCCCTCCCTATCCAACGAATCTATCATCTCAAAACAGTTCGTTGATCTTGTACTTACCGATTACACTGTTGTCTCCGGATTTCTTGATTTGTACCACTCTTTACGGTTGAAATCCGGAGACAAAGGCGCTCGCTATCGCTCCTACAGTTCCAAAATCCCCCTCCTGCTTTAGTCTCTAGCCAGTTCTTTAGTTCAACTGATATAGCAGATATCCTGCATCTGACAAAATCACTCATTCAGCTTATACTCCTGCACCGCCGGTACAATAATGGCCTCCTGAACTTTAGCTCTGGTGACCAGCACCGGATGTTTGGTCTCGATAACAGCGATGACCGAGGGGCCTTGTATGTATTTGGCGATGCCATGGGCGCTGTCTTCGTAAAGGAACGGAAAATTCACTCCGGTGGATTCATCCACAATGTCGAACTTTACAATTTTCACCTGCGTCTGGAGCCTGCTGCCTGCCAAGGGGGAGAGGCCGCCATCCAGGCCCAGATTAATCTGAAGCGACTGCCGGAAGGTGGCGTAAGCTTCAGCAGGGTCGATGATCAGACGGCCTTGTGCCCGTGCGGCTTCATTCAGTTCCTGTGATGCATCGTGGACAGCCATATTGTTGGCATCCTTCAGCATACTGCGCAGCATGTCCCACTCCTGATTCTGGATCTGAAAAAACCAGGAATAAATAAAAATCAGCAGAACAAAGGCCAGCTTAATAATATAATCCATAAATTAGCTTCATCCCTTAATCAGTCAAGATACTCACTCATGATCGATCCATGGCCATAATAACGTGTCGGTTGAGACATGCCTGAGAAATTATAGGGAAACAGATTCATCCGCGGTGCGGTAACATACACATCAAGCCGCTGTTTGCGCTCCTGCACACTCGTCGTACTGCTTGTGATTGCAATTGAAGCTTCAGGAAATCCAACTGCCTTCAGATTCGCAATGACCTCACTTCGCAACGAAGCCGTAACCATGCCTTCTGTTGCCGCTTTTTGCGTAATATAGGAGGTGTTGGCTTTGACCTGCAAATCCAGCAAATAATCGATGTACGTAAAGATCGGCTGCAGGATGATGAATAAGACAAGCCACATAAACAAAGCGCGGAGGACGGTTGCCTTCAAACTTATCGCCCCCTTTTAATACTGCTCCACTTGCTTGGTATGTGTAATGATATCGTCCTGGCTTCCGCCAATGATGTCTGTTGCTGCCGCAATAAAGATCCCCGCAATCACAAAACCGATAGCCAGAAACATAGCAACTGAAATGGAGTCTTTTTTCATATCGTCTTAGCCCACTTGATGGGGTAAAATATCACCCAGAGCCATTTGCCCCGGCTGGGCAGGTTGAAGCATAGTTACACCAGGGATATCGGGTCTGTTATCATCCGCCTTAGAGACCACATCACGTACCAAAGGAACCAAAATGGCAATTACAATGGCAACACAGAGAAATCCGATAGCGATGAACAGTCCAGTAGAAATAGCGTCTTTTTTCATTGTTAATATCTCCCTTTTAATTGTATATTTTATAGTGATGCTTGAATATAACAAAAACCTCACTGAAACATCCCCACACCGTTAAAATTGCCCTTAATCAGCATGATGTACTGCATGGCCAGCGAGACGATCATCAGGAAAGTGGCAAGCGACGGGATCACGTTGATAATGGTGGAAACGTCGCCGATAAACGACCATTTTTTGAGATATTGATCGCTGGAGATTTTGGTAATGATCTTGCCTTGTTCCCGCAAATAGTTCGCCGCTTCCGTGTCATCATCCATCCCCTCCGTGGCCAGCAGGATTGAGCGGATATCGTTGATAAAAGCATGACCGTCTGGAAATTCACCGCAGAACCATTCGATTGCCCGCTCGTTCCCCTCATCGACTGCCCGTTCGGACAGCTCATATAAATCCTGGCGGATGTATTGGAAATGGCTGGCTGTTCCTGCACAGAAGGCACCAAACTGCATGTACCCCCGCTTGCGCAGCCGGTTGTTCTCGTAGAGGCGGATGAAGGAGATCAGTTCACCGTCTTTTTGAATCAGCGCTTTCTGATGCAGCCAAGTGAGCAGCCAGCCAAACGGCAGATAACGCAGCGGACTGGTGATGAGCAGAATCAGTAAAGCAATCAGCAAATCATAGATGGAAAAGGGAACTGAGCGGATGAAATCACCCGTCACCTGAACAGCTAAATAAATCAATGCCGCCGAATAACGAAACAGTGTGATTTTGCCTGCAGATATCGAGAGGCCGCTGCCATGCAGTAATTGCTGCAGCCGCTCATTTTGCACACGTTCCCCCAGCGCCTTCCACTTCACGCCTAACCGGTGAACATATCGTTCCTGCCTGCTGCTGCTGCTCACAAAGACCAACAGCGAGAGATATACAACACCAAGTATTGAGATTAATAGCAATAATCTATCCATAGTTCATCACCTTAGTGGTAGTCCAGTTTGGGTCTGGCGAGAATGGTACTAATGATGAAAGAAATAAAAAGCCCGGAGATAATGATCGTCAGAAAAATAATGCCGACTGAAGTTTCAAACTGCAGCTTAAAATAAACATCAGGCTTCAGCATGTAAATAAAAGTTCCGACAGAGGATACGAGCACTATCAGGTTGCCGTACAGCCCCAGGCTGATTGCATCCCTGCTCCCGGCTTTTACCGTCAGAATCGTCTCCCGCTGCTGCTCCATGGACTGATTCAGCATCATGAGCGAGCTTTTTAAATAACGGGTGCCTTCCTTCTCGCAATACAGCAGGTCTGACACGAATTCTACAGCGAAGGTTGTCCCGATCGCCCCGGAGAATCTGGCTGCTTCCTCATTCAGCTCACTTTCATTACTGTAATTAGCGAATGCCGCACCCAGTAACCGTAGGGGAGTCTTCAGCACATTATCTTCGGTCAGGAAATCAGACGTTCTGGACAAAATAGCATCTACCGATAAATGCGTGAATTTGGTAGCAATTTTGATGACATCAAGCAAATCGTAGCTTCCGCGCACTTTTCTCTGGGCATGGGTGTATCTCATCCGCAAATAGGGAACGCTCGCTGAGATTGCTGCCACAAATAACGGAAGGCGCCAAGCACCTTTAACCGGCAGCCGTTCATTGAAGCTGATCCCCTCCAAAAAAGGATTGCTGAAGCTCATCTGTCCCGGCAGCTCTTTTAACGTCAACAGACCGGACAAGAAAACCGCTGTGAACAGAAAGACCGTCCGCATGGAGAAACGCATGACACTGAGGCCAGGCTCATATTTCCGGTGTGAGAAATACAGCAGATCATCCAGATGCCGGTACAGCCACATTCTTTTTTTGATCCCGCTGACCTTTTTGCCGAAAAGACTGACCCTCAGGTTCATCCGATAGTCTATTTTTTGTCCGAACTCCCGCAAATGCCGATCCACAAGCGGCTTCACTAATAGCCAGATGCCCCAGACAACCAGCACATGAAGAGCAAAGCGGATTATATAAAAGATTAGCTCCACACTCTCCGCCCCCTCATTCGTTCAACACAATCCTCGATTTCAGGCTTTCCTTCAGCGGTCCTTCCATCGGTTTCATAGCGGCCAGATGCCCCAGCTCATGGAGAAGCAGACGTGTTGCCTGTGCATTTTTCTTTTTCATCTTGGTCATCAGGGCTGTTGTCAGCTTGTCATTATAGCTCCAGGCGGATTTCTCATCCTCCCAGCGCATCAGATCATTGGCAAACACCGAATTGCTGCCTTCTTCATAAAAAACCTCAGAAATCCGCGCCAGCCGCTTTTTCCCGTCCGGAACGCTTTCCAGAATAAACACCAGCTCACAGGACTTCAGCGCGGAGATCAGATGTCCCTTCAGACTGCCTCCGATCCGTGTGGACACGGCAAAAGCGCCCTGATAAGGAATATCCTCCGAATCCACCGTATGAAAGGTTCCCGTGATGCCGTCATAGCCCTTTTCCCCGCTCCACAGGTAAAACTCCCATTCGTTATAGCGCATCTCGGTCATATATAGGATATTGGGATCATGCCGCAGCGACTCCACCCCAACTTCCATCAGCTCTTCGTTGGCAGCCTGGATCGGAATGATCCGGTGACCTTTAATCTGGTACGGCAAAATCGACTCCGGATGTTTCTCGATCATCACCACTCCCATGCAGGAGGTGGAACCGAGCAGCTGCTCCCCGACAATCGTGTTGGCAAAAGTGGTTTTGCCCGAACCCACTGCCCCGGCAATAATCGTGTTGCGGAACGTGCCCGCTAACGCCCGGATCAGTTCAATTGCTTCGGCAGGAATACATTCCGTACCGGCCTGATCCTCCAGATCCAGAAACTCCACAACCTGGCGGCGCAGCGAGATGGTCGTAAAGCCGTCCCACACCCTTGGCGACACCCATATCGCGAGCCGGATGAACCGTCCGGGCCAGAGCGGATCATCCATTTTGAACTCTACCGAAGGATTGTCTTTGTTCAGCTTTTTGTTGGGATCACTTTTCAGCAGGGAGCGCTTCAACTGCTCGACCCGGTCAAGCGAAGGCATTTCATACGGGTAAGACACAAATTTCCCGCGGTGGTTATAAAAAATTTGCTTACCGATCATCTGCAGCCCGGTAGATTCGCTGTACGCCCGGTCCGTGAACCAGCGGTAGGCTGGCCCAAAGCCCTTCCATTCGTGAAAAAGCGCTTCTGCCGCTGTCCGGTATGCCTCCGGCAGCTTGCCGGTGAACGGTGTTTTGCGCAAGTATTTCTCGATCTCGTTCATAAAAAAGCTAACCGCCTGCGGATCACCGATCAGCGCCTTTCCATTCAGCTCAAAATAGCTGTCATCCTCCCGCTCCAGTCCGGCGTTCATATCGTTTTTCATCTTTTGCAGGAAGCTATAAAAGTCCTCCTTGCCCGGCTTGCTGGTGCGAAGCAGACTCTGCTTCAGCGAGAAGGGCCGATGGGAGTCCAGATAACTGTGCCGGTTATTCGGCTCAAGACCGGACGGACTATTGTCCCCCATATACGGACGAGGGTAAAGGTTACCTTGCGGCTTCCTGTGATCTTGCTTCTGGCCCCGCTTCTGTTCTGTTTGCCACATCTCTTCCCGGTATTCGATCATTGAAAAATCCCTCTCTTTCGGGCTTCCTGCGCCAGTCCAAGACTAACCAACAGGGAGTGGACCTTGTCGTCTACCTGCTGAAGCTCCTTTTTGCCAAGCGGCAGTGATTCCAGAAAAGGCTGATAATACGGCAGCTCAAGCAAAATCTCACTGCCGAACCGCAGCGCCAGATTCTTAGGCGAGGTCAGCTCTTCGACATTGCTGCGGTTTATAATCCACTGGAAGTCCTGCGGATAGAGGTCCATGTGTCCGGCCAGTTCCATCAGGGGCTGAAGGCGATATTCGTGTTTGGGATGGGTTACGATCATCCGGAGCACTGATTTCTGCATTCCTACGTACCACGCGGCACTTTCGGGAATGGAGCCAAAATCGGCAACCACCAGGTCTGCGTTCGCCCTAGCTTCCGTGAGCAAATATTCAATCTCCTCCTCCTGATAATCCTGTGCGCTTAAGTAATCGAAGTTGCCCGGCAAATAACTATATCCCTCCTGCTTAACCAACCCTGCGAAATCCTCGGGGTGGAGCATCTTGCCGGTAATACGCGGACGCAGCCTGTCCAGACTTACGGCCGTTTTGGGATCATAGCCTGGATCATACAAATCCAAACCGAGCAAAATCACACGCAGTCCTGCTGCCGCAATCCTCCTGGCGAACAGCTTGGCCACACTTGTACAGCCAATGCCCGGACCGGATCCAAAAAAGCCGACCAGATTTCCACGCTCCTCGTGTTCCTCCTCCAGAATGTACCGCAGCTTCTCTACCACCGCCGATGATGTTGAGCGGGGCGGAATGAAGAATATGCCAAGGCTCTCACACAACATATGTATAGACTGATAGCCGCGGACTCCCTTTTGCAGATACATATATAAAATAGTTGAACCCGGGTAACCTTGGCGAAGTCCGCTTAAGGCTGCAACAGGCACCTGATCGCTTGTTACCATCAGCATGTGCCCTTCGGCATGTTGGACTTCGGGCAATACACTTTGTGTGATGACCGTGAACCCGGCAAGCTTGATTTCGTTAATGGTTAGCTGATCCATACCGAGACTGAAAATTTTCAAGACTGCCTTCCTCCTTTCTACTCAACTCGTACAATCCATAGCTTCTTGCCTTGCTCCAAATATTGTCCCAGCAGCTCACCGTCGCTTTTCTTCAGCTTCAGTTCCGGCGCTGCAACCTTGCCCGTGGAAGTAAAGCGGTTGTTAATGTTGCCGTTCTCTGTATCCAGCACATCATTGTTATCCTCTGTACGGACATAGTTCACAGTGACACCGCTGAGGAAAACCTGACGGGCAGGCTCAGCCGGCTGGGCGGCCTCATTTCCTGAGTTGCTTGCCGATGAATCAGACATGACTCCTGCAGAGTACGCCGGACCTCCGGATGCATTGGCAGCAGTAGGAGGGGCTGCTTCGGATTTATCCGGCGGATCCCCTTCCACCAGATAGATATCCACCTTGTCTCTGCTGCGGAGCGATCCGTTGATTGCAAAGATGGCTTCCTTCGGAATAGGGAAAATCCCCTCATCCTGCTGCGGCTCCAAATCACTGACATCGACCAGCGATTCCGTCAGGATACTGCCGTCCATCAAATTCACATTAGTTATCTTGTGTTCCACCTGGCTGACTTCCGTAATGACCCCTGAGGGAATATCCTTGGTCTGGACAGAATCCAGGTAGAGATCTCCCACTTTCAGCTCATAATTTTTGGGTAAAAAACCACCCTCAGCCACCTTCACCTTAACTACTGTCTGCGACAGCACATACGGCTTGAAATAGAGATCATAGCCAAGCAGACCGCCGAAGCCAATGATCAGTATAAGAAAGGCGAAGAAATAATTTCGTTTTAACAGATGTCCCCGCTGTGATCCCAAGCGATTTACCTCCTTTGAAATACGGTTATTTGCGCATGACAAAATGCACTTTGGCATACGTAGCCAAAATGCTGGTAAAATGCTTTTTTACCTGATTGAGAATAAGAAGATTATTAGATTATACATATGAGGTAGCAAATCTAGAGGCAACTGCGGGATAAAGTATCCCGGCTGGAGAAAGGATTCCGGTGAAAGTCAGGCCAACGCTGCCGTCAATGACACTAGCAATACAGTTGGTATTCCCATTAGGACAGGATTGGCAGCGATATTACACCTGGCTTTCACCGGATGAATTCAATTAGTTAAATACTACTGTCTTATTGTGATGAACAAGGATTCTATCCTCAATATGCCATTTGACCGCACGGGCCAGAACAACCCGTTCGATGGTGCGTCCAATACGTTTCAGTTCATTCACATCATCGCTGTGGCTGACCCGCTGCACATCCTGCTCAATAATCGGACCTCCGTCAAGCTCTTCGGTCACATAGTGGGCAGTAGCGCCGATGATCTTCACCCCGCGCTGATAGGCCTGGGCATAGGGTTTGCCACCCACAAATGCCGGCAGGAAGGAATGGTGGATATTGATGATCCGGTGCCGGTAATGCTCAATAAATGAAGGAGAGATAATCTGCATGTAGCGGGCCAGAATGATGACGTCAATATCATCACCGATGACCTCCAGCTGGCGTTTCTCTGCTTGCATCTTGGTATCCGCCGTAACCGGAATATGATGAAACGGAATACCGAAAGACTCAACGTACGACTGCATATCGGTATGGTTGCTGACAACAAGCGCAATATCGGCATCCAGATCGCCTGCCTGCCACTGCCAGAGCAGCTCTACCAGACAATGATCTTCTTTGGAGACGAAAATCGCCAGTTTCTTCTTATGGCTTACATTGAAAATTTGCCAGTCCATCTTGAACCGCTCGGCGACCCCTCCGAAGATGGACCGTACCTCTTCCAGACGTTCTTCCAGCTTTGGCAAGTCAAACTCCACTCTCATAAAGAACATTCCGCCATCCGGGTCCATTGTATATTGATCGGATTGCACGATATTAGCTCCGTGCTGGTATAGAAAATGCGATACAGCCGCAACAATCCCCGGTCCGTCGGGGCAAGAAATGAGCATGCGTGCCCGGTTCGGGTATTGTCCGCCTGATGAATGATCTCTTTTCACATGTAATTCCATAATCCCCTGTCCATCCTCTCATCTACTTGCGCAATCTGTAGTTTAGCTTAAGCGTTCACGAGAACTTGTCTGCCGGCCAGCCAGGCGATCAAACGCTGATTGATGGCTTCCTCGCTAAGCTGCGGGAACAATCCGGCAGAAGCGATATTATCATATAAACGTTCCAGCGGTTCACGCGGATCAGCCTTTTTGGCTTTGGCATCATTCTTCAGCAGTTCCCACACATCAAGCACATACTTGCGGGAATCCAGCTCCTGCTTGGCAAAGAAAGCATGCAGCTCTTCTACCTCCTGCAGGAATTCTGCTCCGAACCGTTCAGCCACATTGCCGCGCAGCAGAGCAATCTCCACTTCGTACATCGGGCGAAGTGTCTTGGCGTCCTTCCCGATCCAAGGGGTCTCCAGAATGAACGGCAAACCTGCCAGAGCTTCATGGTGAACCACATTGTTGATCGTTTCGAAGCCAATCCAGCCAGACCCAATCGGGGTATGACGGTCTTTTCCCGCTCCGCGCGGATTTTTGCTGTCGTTAATGTGGACTACGCCAAGCCGTTTAAGGCCAATCACCTCATCGAACTTCCGCAGTACACCATCAAGATCGCCAACGATATCGTATCCGGCATCATGAATGTGGCAGGTATCCAGACAAATGGACAGCCGCTCATTGTGTACAACCTTGTCAATGATCGAGGCAATTTCCTCGAAGCTGCGGCCGATCTCTGTTCCTTTGCCGGCCATCGTCTCAAGAGCAATGTGTACTTCTGTCTCGTTCGTACCGCCAAGCACCTCGTTCAGGCCATCGGCAATCCGCTGAATTCCGTACTCGGCATCCTTGTCGGTATACGCTCCGGGATGTAATACAATATGCTTGACCTCAAGTGCATGGGTACGGCGGATTTCTTCCTGCAGGAAATCAACCGCCAATTGATAGGTGTTTTCCTTGTAGGAGCCCAAATTGATAATATATGGAGCGTGAACGACGATTTCCTCGACTCCGTTAGTCTGCATAGCGAGCTTCCCTTCAGCAGGGTACATCGCTTCGATCGGCTTACGGCGTGTATTCTGCGGAGCTCCCGTATATATCATAAACGAGCTTGAACCGTACTCATTTGCTTCATTGGCCGCGCTCAGGAGACCCTTGTCCGCGCAGGACACATGTGAACCTATTTTCAGCATGCCTTTTCCCTCTTTCCTTCACGAATTAACCCTTATTCTACCGTGATCGGGAAAATAAATCTAGGCAAGCTCCTGCGGACGTCTTTCGCTTCGCAAAACTGTGGAAATACGCTATACTTTAGTAGAGATTAAGGATTGTGACAATCATCATTGTCAAAGGCGGTGTATACATGTCTTTTAAATCAGACTTGAGCTTATTATCCGCAATACCAAGCAATTGGTTTATGAACTCCATCGCATTCTGGACTTTTCTGCTGCTGGGCTGCATGTGCATCGGCGGCTATTTCATGTTCCGCAAGTTTTTGAAGGTGCTGCCCAAAGCCGACGGCAAGTCCAAGCTGGACTGGCAGAATTACTGGGTGGAGCGCAGCCGTCCGCTATGGAGCAACGAGACGAAGGCTTTCCTGGATCAGCTTGTGCAGCCGGTGCCTGGACCTTTCCGCGATATTGCCAAACATTCCATAGCTGCAGAGATCGGTAAAATCGCGGTAGAGAGCAATGCTCCGGCAGTCACCCGCGAGCACTGCATCAAAGGCTACATTGTCGCCACCCCGCGGCGTGATAACCGGTTTCTTATCACCTTCCTTGAAAAGAACGGCATCGACTACTCACCTTACCAGCATTTAATCAAGTAACAATCTGCTTATCTCCTGCTGTAGATATACCACTAACGTCTCTTCAGGACGTCCTGAAACGGAGATTGCCATATGAAATACGTAATTTGCGGCGGCAGCGGCTTTATAGGAAGAGAGCTTACAGAATACTGGCTGCAGGCCGGACATCAAATCATCATCGTCGGACGCAAGCTGCCCAAAACCCAAATGGTACATCCGGGACTCAGTTACCTTACCTGGGGCAGCCTTTCAGAGAATCCGCGTTCTGCTGAAGGTGCAGATGCACTGGTCAATCTGGCCGGAGCTTCGCTCAGCCAGCGCTGGAGTCCAAACGGAAAGAAAGTTATTATGGAGTCCCGTCTTGAAACCGTTGCCGCAGCCGCCAAGCTGCTGAATACGCTGCAGCATAAGCCCCCGGTAGTGATCCAGTCTTCCGCTGTTGCCATTTACGGAACATCGCTGGCCGATACTTTTGACGAAGCCTCACCGGCCCATGTAATGGACTTTCCGTCTGAGGTTGTCAAGACCTGGGAAGCAGCAGCGGATGAAGCTTATACAGGGGTTAGGCTGGTGAAACTGCGGACCGGGGTTGTGCTCGGCAACGAGAGCGGGGCATTTCCCAAAATGAAGCTGCCCTATACTCTGGGCTTCGGCGGCAGAATGGGCAGCGGTAAGCAGTGGCTGTCCTGGATTCACCTTGCCGATATGTCCCGGCTGATCGATTTCTGCATCCAGACTCCCGGAATAGAAGGCCCTGTCAACGCGACTGCCCCGAATCCCGTTACAAATGAGGCTTTCGGCAAAATGATCGGCAAAGTATATCGTCGTCCGCATTGGTTCCCGCTTCTCGCGTTTCTATTAAAAGCAGCAGTAGGTGAACTGTCGGAAATTTTGCTGGAAGGCCAGCGCGTGCTCCCTGCCAAAGCCATTCAGCATGGTTTCACGTTTACTTATCCGACCTTGCAGCCGGCTCTGGAACAGCTGAAATCAGAATAGAGTATAGATCTGCTATCGGCCCGCTTCTCCAAGGTTAGAGCGAATGAAACGTATAAGACCCTTTTACAATGGTAAAAACAGATCCTTCGTTCAGCGGGTACTCCTTATAAGGAATCATGGCTTCTCCCTGATAAAGGGTGCCGTTCCTGGAGTCCAGATCCTTCAGGATGTACCCCTCAGGACTCTTGGAGATTTCGGCATGTACTCTCGATGCGCCTTCTGATTTCTCTACATACTGGGCTACCTCCGGCGAGCGGCCGATAATGAAGCTGGCTCGGTTCAGTTCAATGATTTCTGCTGGTCCGCTTTCATCCTCACCGCATCTTTCCAGATAAGGAGAGGCAGATAGCGGCTTTACCTCCGGCCTCATCTCTGAATGATTTTCCCGGGAGAGCAGTGCCGTCGCGGCTACAGCCACCGGCGGCTTAATCCTGCTGCGCCCCTCCATCTCCACTTCAGTTCTTTGTATGCCCGCAGGAACACCAGCATTTGCAGCTGTAGACAGCTGCGGACTAGCTCTGACAGGAGCTTCAGTCCGGACTGGAGTTACCGGATTTCTGCCAAAATCCCATTCCAGTTCCCGCTTGGACCTCCAGCTTTTGTCCGCAGCATCTTCTTCCCCCTCTTCCTCCTCCTCTGGTTTGCTCCCTCCGAGCACAAGCCTTTCACTCCAGACCAACCAGCAGAATCCACCCAATACTAACGTTGCTATTGCGCAAACTGCCAGCCATAACGGCTTGGGACTATTTAAATAGAGGAACTTCCATAACAACGCGTCGGCCAAAACACCGCCGAGTACAACATAGGTTCTGTTAGCAGAGGACTGGGAAGAAGGACGATGCTCACTGCCCGCTTTATCCGGCTTTGTCTCCTCCTCCTCGTCCTTCCGCTTAAGTTTTGGCAAGTCATTGTTCCATGGAGGTTCATACTGCCGGGTATTGTCTGCAGGTTGTGCATTCTCGGTTACCCCATATACCGAACGCCTTGGCAAAGCGGATGGTTTACCTGCTTCATGTGCACTTGCCTTCTCCTGAATATGTCTCTCTGCAACTGACGGCACTGCTGCCTGGGATATATGAATTTCTGGCGGCAGCTCTGTATTATTCACAGGTCTAATCTCGGTCAGCAGCTCCGAGAGCAAATCCCTTAACCCTGCAGGAGTAAAATCTTCTCCTCCACAATATTGCAGCAGTCTCTGCACACCGCTTCCGGCAAGCTCTGTTACCGAAGCCATCATCACCATAATCAAAGACCTCAGACATTCTCCCGGCCTAGTGGTTACTGTAGGCTGCTGCAAAGGAATGCAGGTCAAGTAGACTCTTCCTCCGTTCAGCGGACCTTCTACAAAAATGTAATCCTCATGCAGCGCATATTGCTCCGCCCGCAGCATGTACAGCCGGCCTTCCTCCATTCCCTGGGCAATTTGCAGCAGCAGCCCGAAAAAATCGTTCATGCTGAGCCTGTCGCTTTTCAGCAGATGGCTGAGCATTTTGCGGCGGGACAGGGAATATTCCAAGGTTACCTGCAAATCAATTTCTCTGAGCAGCAGCCGCAGGTGGTACGGAATGCCGCTGTTCATCAGCATCCGGGCCTGAACCATATTAAGCTCGCCCGCAGACAATCCATCCGGCTTGCCGAGCAGCATAGAGATACCGTCCTGCTGCACAAAATCGCGGATCAATCCGAACATCAAGCCTCACCTCCAATCTATAAGTAGAGATATGTACAAATGAACCCCGGAACTACAGCCAGCATAAAGGGAAACCTGAGCATTTCCTTGCCGTTCCCAGCCTTTAATATTTTCGGATTACGCAGCAGCAGAAATCCGGCAGTCCTGCTGACAATACCGCGAATCCGCCTTCCTGCCTCCCGTCTGCACAAGACAATCATCCAGCCGATTACAGCACCGAATAAAATAGAATACATCATGACCTGCAGCGTGAACAGCACACCTGTCCATGCACCTATTCCTGCAAAAAGCTTAACGTCTCCAGCGCCGACAGCGCCTATAACATACAGGATCAACAGCAATGTAAATCCAACCCCCGCACCGCAGGCAGCAAGCAGCAATCCGTGCCAGCCGCTCATTATGCCTTGCACAAGCAGGCCTGTCGTCAGAGCAGAGACTGAAATCCAGTTTGGTATTCTCATCCACCGGATATCGGTTATTAATGCCGCCGTTAGAAACGGCAGACAACCCCAAAATGCCCATTCCGTCATACATAACATCCTTCTTCCGCCATGTTCATTTCACAACCGTAAATGCCGCCTCCAGGAATGTACCGTCATCCAGACGGACTACAAAAGGCCAGGAGCCCGGTGTTGTATTCACGCCGATTTTCCATTCCCATTCGATATAACCGCCTTCATCAGCTTGCTTCCAGCCCAGATATTTGGCCGTGCTCTGGCCGCTTTTATAAAATATCGACAAGTTTGCCGAAGCATTTGGCGGAACTTTCACCCGGATCTTACCCTGATGATTTGCCACCCCCGGATTCGGCTTCGCCAGGACTACAATGGAATGCTGCTCTTCTCCGGCACCGCCGTCTCCATCTGCCCCTGTTTCTCCGGTATCGCCAATCCACAGCCGCTCCACCGCACTTGCCTCCAATACAATGCTCCGGTTCAGAAAGGGGACCTTCATCGGCAGCTCGTAGCTGACAACGAGACCAAAATAAGGTCGTGTGCCTTCCTTCAGCTCCGGAATAATGGCATTGGAGACATGAATCCGTTCATAATCCAGCCAGTCAGATGAGAGATAAGGCTTCATTATTGGCTTCAGCGCAAGATCCAGCACCGCCTGCGACGCCTCAGCCTGAAGCTCCTGAAGCGGGTCTTCACCCCGCTGTATCGCAGCGTTAACCCACTCGTTCAAGGGCTCAGGAAGGTCTGCGGCGAAGCTTTCACTCCATTGCTCAAGTGACAGGCGCGGGATACTCCAAGTCCCGGATGATAACGGGGACGTGCCTCCTGCTGCGCCAGCATTGATTTGCGCAGCTGCATCAGCTTCCCTTCCTATGCTTCCACCAGTGCTTCCTGCTGCAGCCGGCTGACCTGCCGTTCCGCTATCTGCTCCTTGTTCTCCCCCCCACTTCTGCGCAGCCAGTGCCGCCGGATACATGTGGGCCGATATCACCTTGACCGTATCAGAAGCTGTGCTCTGCAAGGCTGTAGAGTACAAGGTCATCTGCACGATAAAAATCAGGAACAGGACAAACAGCAAAAACATGGGGAGAACCATAGCCGCCTCAACAACCATGCTGCCTTCATCCCGCTGTCTGGTTTGGCTCCGCCATTGCTTCATTCTGCAACCTCCCGCTAATATGAAAAATCAGCCTTTACCCCTCTGTAATACAATCTGCCCTGAACATCCCCGGGAAGGCCGGCGCTGTAGTCCACCAGCTTCACTACGCCCGGCAAAAACCAAAGCGGCATCGCCATCTTAATCTCCGCCGAGGCATAGGTGAATTTCTCGGCCGGATTTATTCCGGTGTTCAGCCGGATCAAAGCGAGCATGCGGGAGAGCTGCACATCGCCCCCTCCATGCAGGAGCATGAACAACCGCAAATAATCACGGTAGGACAGCTTTGCAGGCATGTATTTGGACAGCGGGATTTCCCCTGCCCTGCATAGCAGCAGCATATCCTGAACAGCCTGCTCGATTCCGTACAGCAGCGCTGCAGCTAGAATCGCCAGCGGATTGCCGAGACGCGAACTTTCAATAAAGCCCTCCATAGTACGGATGGCCAGCCGCAGCGCAAAGATTTCACCGTACGCTGCCGCCACATTACCCGCAGGGTTATGGAAGCCGTAGAGAATATATTCAAGCTCCTGGGCATGGGGATCAAGCTGGTCCGCAAGCGGCAGTGCGGCGGCACCTGCGGAGCCGGAAGCTACCGGAGTCAACTTTGAAAGATCGAAATGCGGAAAATACATTGCAGAATATTCTGTTCGGAACAGCCGGTCTCTGGCACCCTCCATAACGCTGCCCATTGCGGCATAAATATCGTCTGTCTTTGCCATTGAAGAACTTCCGGCTGCATAAGGATCCGATGTGTTCTGCGCATTCGAGGCTTCCTGGTCCGATCCACTGTTCAGCTGAATGTTGTCCTGATAATATTGGCTCAGCATCTGATAACGTTCCCGTGCTGCTCCGGCGCTGTCGCCAAGCTGACGAATCTGATCCAACAGCTTCATCGCATCGTTCAGCTTGGCTTTTGCCTGCCGTTCGATTTGCTTGCGCTCTCTGTCCGAAGTTCGGTGGGCTTCAATCCTCCTAGCTTCAGCAGCAATGATATCTCCATGTTCACCATAGTTCTGGTGGTAACTGCTGACGGCCTGTAAAGCGTTCAAAACTGCCGTATTCATGCTGCCAAAATCTGCATCCAGCCCCGTGGCTCCACTCAATGCGCCCGGCAACCCGGAAGCTGCCTGCTCCGCTGTCTGAGAGGCAGTTTCCTGAACATTTAAGTCATGCTCCATGGCGCTGACCTCTGCCGGTGCGAGAATAAGCGAATCCTCCTGCTCCCGCATTTTTTTTAGCGGCTCTGTGCTCAGTTCACCGGCACTTCCCGGTATGTCCCAATTCCGGGCACTATCTTCGGCACTACCCGCCCCGTTAGCTCTGGACTGTTCAAGTATGTACCTCATTTCTTCATTCAGCTCCCTGACTCTTTGCAGCGCATTCCCGGCATCAGCGATAAGACGGGTGTGCTCCGTACGAAAAAGAGTCAGTGCTGACGGAATCCTCGGAAGAAACTCCGTAGTTTCTCTTAAATACTCGCTGATCTGACTGCTGTATCTGGAATATTCATCCTCTTCACGGTAAAAATCCGCATAGTATTTGCCGACATAGTCGTCATACATCGCTGCAATGTCAGCCGCAGAAGTGATCTCCCCCAGAAAACGGTACTCAATATGGTCTCCCGGCGGATTCATAATCAGTTCTTGAAGGGATCTTACGCTTTCCGCAGCCTGCTTTCGCCGCTCCATCATAAGATCCAGTGCAGCCTCGCGTTCATCGTACAAGGGCTGCAGCTTGCCGAATAATTGGGTTGAGCGTGAAGCCTCACCCATAGCCGCCGAGAGCGGCTTAAACTTGCCGGCCAGCTCCAGGGCAAAATCAACCGGTGCTTTATACTTCATCTCCTCAGCAATCTGCCTTTGAAAAACATCGTAGCTTCCAAGAGGGCGACTCCAATTCAAGACCGAAGAATCCAGTCCTAAGGGCAATAAATTAAAAGCATCCCCCCGCCCGCTCTCGTATAGATTGTCGTTCAGCACCCCGGACAGCAGCTGATTGCCGTCACTCCCGCCAAAGGCGAACAGGCCATAGCTCTCGCGCAGCTGAATATCATAAGAAGACATTACCGAACGGACTGCGGCTCTCGCCAAACGTTCCTGCTGCACATTAACGGCGGCAATCCGTGCATAATCTATCAGCACAGCGGTGAACAGGAACACGAAGGCCAGTATCATAATCAGGAAAATAGAAACCGATCCCTCCGTTCCTTTCTTTCGCCACGAATTGAACGCTTTTCTTGGACTGCAGGCAGTACCTTTTCTACTCCTCATCCGCGCCCCTCCCTTGGCCTCTTTTGGGTTCCGAACTCTCCTTCACAGCACTCACACCGTTCACAAACGGGATCAGCGCAGCTTCTTCAGCATCTGGGACGCGTCTTTCTTTTCCATCCTTGTTCCGGTATTGCCACTCTCCGTGCCTCCCTTGAACTTCGCGCCATAATAACGCATCAGATCTACTGTTCGGATAAACTCAACAGGCTCTGAAACAACAGACTGGGCTTTCACTTGAGGGTTGGCCTCGTCCGCCAGCATCTCATCCAGCACGGGCAGATTCAGCATTTGCTTCAATTCCGCACTGATCTTCCGGCCGGTTAAACTGTAGGCATAATTCATATGGCCACTTAAATTTGCAGGAACTATGCCGGAAGATTGCTGAAGCTTAATTACAGGCAAGGTACCAGTACCCTCGGCAGCATTCGGCAGCGTAACAGAAGCCCCGCCGTTCCCGGCGCTAAGCCCGAATAAAGAAGCTAGCAGTCCATCCTCGCCGATCCGCCAATACAGCGAGTCATACTCGCCAATAACAAATGATCCTTCCGTCTCTTTATGGCTGTTGTCCCAATTGTAGGCCGCACGTTCAGTAGCAGCGGAAGCGACCTGCAGCAGCATCGACTTCTGGTAACTGTAGAGGCAGAAGAATAGCAGCAGCATCGTAATACACATGATGATAGGCAGCAAAAGTGAAGCTTCGATAGTAAAGCTGCCTTCGTCATCCTGCAGATTCATGATTCGAATACTTCCTGACTCTTGCTTCCTGCAGTGCTGATCAAGTCTTCTACCACTTTGACAATCTCCTTGCGGAACACCAAAACTACAGCGATCAGTACAGCGATAATCAGGATCATCTCCAGCGTGCCCAGCCCTTCCTCGTCCTTCCACAAGTTCTTAGCGCCTTCTGTTATGAATGTCATCATTCGTCTCATCCTCCTACATTTTCATCATCATAAATGCCGGTGTACCCACCAGAATGATTACAATTAAAAAGATAACCACCATCGGGAACACCAGCTTCGAGGAAGCCTGTTCCCCCCGTGTCCGGCTGATCGCCTTCCGCTTCTCCCAGAGCATCCGCGAAAGATCGCGCAGCGACAAGACAAAGTCGGCTCCGCCTCTGCGGTAATTCAGCAGGACCGTGGTTGTAAATAGCGATACCTCCTGTACGGCGCAGCGTTTGCTGAAATTCTCAAACGCCTGCTGAAAGGAGTAGCCGCTCTCCCACTCCCCAGTCATAATCGACAGCTCTTTATAGAGCGGATGGCTGTAATCTCCCTTCCGGCTCTCCACGCAGCGGATAATCGCCCGCTGCACATTCTCCCCGGCGCCGACCAGCAGGACAATACTATTCAGCAGCTCGGGCAGCTCCAGCATAATATTCTGCTCCCGCAGCCTTACCTTCTTGTGCAGATCACTGACCAGTGCAGCGGGTAGAATAACTGCCAGACCAGCCCCCAGGAGAATTCCCGCCTTCTCGCCGCTGAACAGTGTCAGCGCGCTTCCACCGATAAGCAGCAGCCAGCTGTAGCTGAACATTTCACCCATAAAGAGCAGCGTCCGTTCTGCGCTGTAGCGCATGCCGTAACTGCGTTGCAAGGATCGCTGAATTCGGAACATCACCGAAGGAATATGACTGCCAATTCCCCACCGCTCAATCAGCAGCAGGAAGGGCTCGCCCAATCCGCGCAGCCGCAGTCCATCCATAGGCAGACCGCGAAGCCCGGCATAACGGCTGCCGCATTTCAGGCGCAGGAATATCCATCCCAGCCCTAACATCAGAACGGCCGAACCGCACAGCCAAATCATGCTTTCACCTCCTTCACAGCGGGATATCCATAATCTTGGAGGTCCAGAGATAACACAGAAACAGCCCGCCCAGCGCCAGTGTGGAAATTGCAATTCCGGCACCTGTATACATTGGCTGCATGTAATCTCCGGCGGTCAGGCTCATGAACAGCACCATGGCAAGCGGGGAAGCCAGCAGCGCCTTCGCCTCGAATTTCTTCTGGGCGATGCTGACGGCAATGTCCTGCTGGATATCCAGCTTCTCCCCGATGATTGTGGAGGTGCGGCGCACAATCTCCACAAGGTCACCCCCTGTCCGCTTGCAGACAGAGAATACGTCAGCGAACCGTTCCACATCCTCCATGCCTGCCCGTCTGCTGAAATCCTGCAGCGCTTCTTCCACAGGCTGGCCATACTCCATCCGGGCACATATAATATTCAGTTCAAAGATCATATCGCTGCCCCCTTCCGGGTCAAGCATCCGCAGATCCTCTACGGCCTCGCGAAACGCATTCTCTACGGAACGTCCTGCGGACAGCGAAGAAGAGAGCGAAAATAAAGTCTGCTTGAATTGCAGGTTAAGCGCAGACCGGCGGCGCTGCCGCAGGTAGTCACGCAACAGCCGCGGTGCATAAGTTCCCCCCGGCACAAGCAGCAAAGACAGCAGCAGGTTATGGTAGAACAGGTACCCGATGCCGAACAGCAGGAGCCCGCCTGCCAGTATAGCCAGCATTTTCGACAAAGGCGTCAATACATAGACGGTATAATCCGGCAGCTGCGGATTGCCCCCGGTCTCAGCTTCCGCAGACGTCCCGCCCTTCTCTGCGGAGGGCCCCCTCCGCTTGCCCGGCGAAGAGACCGGCTTCTTCCCCAAATGAATCAGAAGACCACCTCCTTCTCAGTTCCCCTACTGTAATGCGATAACGGATAACTCTGTACTCCGGCCATTTTCAGCTTGCTGGAATGCAGCAGAGGATTCCCGCAAGGAACAAGGCCTCCCTCCACTGTCCCCTCACTTTCTCCCGTTTCTTGAAACGCATATAACGGATTCAGCGCCACCTCCCCATCCCGCAGCCCGATGACCTCAGAGATTTCCATCACCCGCCGCGAGCGGTCCCGCAGCCTGGAGAGATGGACAAAGATATCAATCGCAGAGCCGATTTGCTGGCGGACCACTGATACCGGCAAATCAGCTGCACTGAGCACCATCGTCTCCAGACGGCTGACCATATCCTGTGCGCTGTTGGAATGTCCTGTCGATAAGCTCCCAGAGTGGCCCGTGTTCATCGCCTGCAGCATATCCAGACACTCGGCCCCCCGCACCTCGCCGACCACGATACGGTTCGGGCGCATCCGCAGGGAGGAGCGGATCAGGTCGCGGATCGTGATCTCCCCGCGGCCTTCTGTATTGGCGTTGCGGGTCTCCAGCGAGACCAGATTCGGCACGGTGATAATCTGCAGCTCGGCGGAGTCCTCAATCGTGATCACCCGCTCCTGCGGCGGAATAAATTGAGACAAAGCATTCAGAAAGGTGGTCTTGCCGGAGCCTGTTCCACCGCTTATAAAGATGTTGTATCCGGCAGCGACCAGAATCTGCAGCAGCTCCGCCGCTTCTCCGCTCAGCGCCCCACGGTGCACCAGCTCGCTCATCGACATCGGCGTTTCCGGAAATTTGCGGATCGTCATTGCCGGCCCTTTCAGGGCCACCGGCGGCAGTACGATATTGACGCGGGAACCATCCTTCAGCCGCGCATCCACAATCGGGGTGGAATCGTTGACCACCCGATTCACACCGGAAACCACGGTCTGGATAATATCCTCCAGTCTGCTCCTGGACTCAAAAGCCAGCGGCAGGCGGCGGATCTGCCCTTCCTCTTCAATAAATATCTCCTCATGACTATTGATCATAATCTCGGTGATATTCGGGTTGTCCACCAGCGGCTGCAGCACATCCAGCCCCCGGAAGGAATCGAACAGCTTTTTGACCAGTTCATGCTTTTCCTGAGCAGTTAAATAACGCAGGCTGTCCATCTCCAGAATGATTCGTTCAATATAGCTGTTAAGCTCACGGTTTCCGACAGCCGAAGTGACATCAAGCCCTGCGAGTATGTCGCTGCGCAGCTTCCTGAACATGGCTTCATTCATGTAAGCTCCCGGTGAATACCCGCGGCAGCGCCGGCTCAATGATACCGGTGCAGAGCTGCTGCACCCCAGCCGTAAACTGCGGAGAATTCAAGCAGAGCTCCACATGATGCTGAAGTGCCCAGGAAGGGATAAAAGGAAGCGCACCATCTATTCTGATTTCTTCCCGCCCTGACCAGCCCGCGGCTGAATCCCCGGCAAAATTCATCACAAACCTGCTCTTGCCCGGCACCTCCGGCGGCAGACCGGAATGCGGATCTCCGCAATGCTCCAGCCACCTGAGCGTCTTATACATACTTGCCTCATCGCTCTTCAGCGCCCATAGCAGAATGCCGCACCGCTGCAGCACTGCCTGGGCCCGCTCTTCCTCAATGCTGCCTGTATCTACAATCACAACATCATAGCCAGCATCGCCGGCCAGCAGCTCCAATAAATCCAACGTATCTTGCCGGGTCATCTGCAGCATTTCCTTGAAATTACCGATCGGCTTGAAGGCGTCACAGCGGAGATTGTCATGCCTTACGGCGTATCTCCCAAGTTCAGGCTTGCCTGCATTTCCCTTGCTTCCCTCGCTGCCGTTTGCCTTAAGCTCGTACAACAGAAGTTCCAGCCCGGAAGCGTTCCCCTGGGGCATCCGCAGGAACAACCCGCTGCTGTCCACACTTTCCAGGTTTAGATAGAAAACAGATAGTCCGATCAGTCCAAGCTGCTTGGCCATATTGAGCGCAATCGTTGTTTTGCCGCTGCTGCCGCTGGCTGAAACTATCCCGAGCAGCAGCGTCTCCTCCTTGGCAGCCGAAGCTGTCCTCATGCGTTTCACATCGCCTAACCGGAGGATGGACTCCAGAAGCGAGGGCAGCGACTGATATTTCTCAATCACCATGCCCCCGGCCAGACTCCCTGCATTGCTGCCGGAATACTTCCCGGCCTCGCTTAGAACACCCCAAGGAACTGTATTTCTGCCTTCCACCAGCCAGGCCTCAACGAAAATGGGATCGCCTACAACGGCGTCCGGCAGTTCTTCTCCCTTCATGAATTCCATAAAGGTATCCAGCCGGCTGAAAGCTGTGATCCGCAGCATCTCCCCATACTCACTGTGATGCAGGTAATGCAGCAACGGCTCAATGTATTGACTCTCACGAACTGCCAGTACGATCCTCGCCGCCATGAAATCACTCTCCTTCCTGTAATGCTTACCTTTCAAAAAAGACAACAAAAAAGACAGCAAAAAAAGCACCGCCAATAACCGTGGTATACGGTTATTGAACGGTGCTTCCGTTACTATCCTTTAATTTACAGCTATAGTAGCATATATGCAGTAGAGCGGCAATATCTTTTTTTACGAATACCTCTTCTATACTCTAAATCCTGAGCCCGCACCATATCCTGAGTTGGATATTTACCGGATCATTCCTCTCCCCTATACTATTAGCCAGTCAGCTTTCAGCACGGCCAGATTACATCTAAAGGAGATCATTCAACATGAAATTAGTGCCCAGTTTACTCACAGCCCTCGTCTTATCCGGATCGATCAGCTTGTCAGCAGCCGCAGCAACCAAACCTATCACTGTACTCGTTGACCAGCAGAAGCTTAATTTGACCACTGCCGCCCCGATTCAGGATGGCAATTCCGTGCTCATCCCTATGCGGCCCATTTTTGAAAAGCTCGGCATGAAGCTGGTCTGGGATGCCAAGAGTAACACGATCACAGCCACCAAGGAAGGGCTCAGCATCAAGCTGCAGACCGGAAGCAAAAAAGCAACTATAAACGGAACCGTCAAACAGCTGGCCTCCGCACCCAAAACAATTGACAAAGTCACTTATGTTCCCCTGCGCTTTGTAAGCGAAGCCACCGGAAACAGTGTGGAGTGGAAAGCAGCTTCCAGAACTGTTGCAATTACAAGCAAGGAGAACACCGCTGATATCAAGGGAATCTCCGCATTATTTGATAAATATGTGACGTATTCCAATACGGATAATTATGACGGGTTCATGAGCCTTATTGATCCGGAATCCCCACTGGCAGCGATCGGTCCAGGAATCAAAGAGCAGTACGAGATCTTTGATACCAAGACTACCGTCCTCCAGATGGAAATTATTGATTCCAAAGAGAATGAAGCAACCGTACACACGATTGAACACTCCGAGAAGGTAAGCGGTCCCTTCATGCTGGATAGCCAAGCGGAGTATGTATACTCCCTCACCAGAAAAGCTGGCGGTTCTGCTTGGCAAATCAGCGGTATCCAAATCGCTGCGCTACAGTACATTCTTCCGGCAGATGTGCTGGAGGCTAAGATCACCGTACCCAAAACAGATGAAGATCAAATTAAAGCTGTGGTTCAGGCCAATGTGGATTACTCCAACAAAGAGGATCTGGATGGGGTATTATCCACCATTGACGAAACTTCCCCTGCATACGGGCAAAGCAAAGAACTTTATACGCAAATGTTTAAAGCCTATGATTTAGCCATTACGCTTGACTCTTCTAAAATTATTGATTATACCGGGGATACTGCTGCGGTATATACTGTGCAGACGTCCAAGAAAGTAAAAGGTCCGGAGTTTCAGGACAGCCGGGCCGTATCGGTCAATATACTGAAAAAATCAGCAGACGGCAAATGGAAGCTTACGCAAACCTATATCCTCACGACGACAGCCCTTAATCAATAACTCATCTCCCCCCAAACCGAATAGGGGTTTAAGCCAGCCCAAAAAGCAGCAAGGTGACATAGCCACCTGCTGCTTTTTTTGGGTTGTGCACATCGGCTGTGCACCTTACAGAAATCTCTTGCGGATTTCCGGTGTGGGAAGCAGACATTGCTCGTCACGCCCAAACCAGCGGTACCGGTTCCTCGCCACAAGCCTGTACAGGGCATCTCTCAGAGGCCGCGGCACAAGTATGAAGATATATGCGGCAGGCCACGGAAAACGCAAGCCACGGGCGATCCGCAGCACTGCAGCCGACTCTGTATAGCAGGTCCCGTTCTCCACCAGCACGACCGTATTCAGCTGGTCTGATCCAAGCTCGCCTGTACTCAGCATTCCGCTTGCTGTCTCACTCTGCAAGGGGGCGAACAGAAATCTGGCCTTGGGATCGCGCGGAATAATAAACCGCACCAGCCCCTGACAAAGATGGCATACACCGTCGATCAGCACAATAGACTTACCGCCTGCCTTGTTTTGCTCTTCCTCCATCTTGCCGCACCCCCTCTTCATAGTATCTCCCCGGAAATAAACAAAAACGCGGGATAGCTCCCGCGCCTCATCATCCGTCCATTTAATTATTCAGCAATAGCCTTGCCGATCCACTCGTCGCCGAGCATTTGCCCTTCGAAATCAGCAGTGAAGGATTCCATACATTTGCAGATGAAATCTTTGCGGCAAACCGGACAGGGTGTCTTAAGCAGGCGGCTGATGTTCGTCATTTTCCATTCCGGAAACCGATGATAGAACGCGCGGCACTCCGTTCCGTCAGCAAGCTTGATAATGAACTCGTACAATCCTTCCTTATCATTGCTGCTGGCTTTGGTCACATTCGTAATATGCGGTCTGTAAGACATCTTCATCACCCATTATTTATATTTTTGGTACTTAGTAGCACACGTGCATAACAGATACTTAGACATATTAAAGAATTTTAGGGGTGATGTCAACCAAAGCCGCCCTTTAGACCGCTATTCCCGGCTGTTTCCTGCCTCACCGTCTCTATTTAGCCATTATTTCCAGAAATTCTTCTAAATACCGGCTCCCCGTTACAACACATTCAGTTCAACTTCGATGTTGCCCCGCGTAGCTTTGGAAGACGGACAGAACGCATGAGCCTTCTCTGCCAAATCCTCCGCCTGCGCACAGTCGATGCCGGGCAGCTTCACATCCATTCTTACAGCCAGTCTGAAACCGCCGTTGCATACCCTACATTTAAACAACAGAGATATTTTGAAACGAATATACAATGTTGTCACAATTCTGACGGGTTGCTTCTTACGATAAATAGTGTAAAATTAAATTGTGATAAATCGAAGTTCGGGAGGCGTTATTCATGAGTATTTATAATTTTGAAGCCAACACGCTGCGCGGGGAAGAAGAATCCCTGTCCAAGTACAAAGGTAAGGTGCTGCTTGTCGTGAACACAGCCAGCAAATGCGGATTCACCCCGCAATATAAGGGTCTCCAGGAAGTGTACGATAAATTCAAGGACCGTGGTTTTGAGGTGCTTGGTTTTCCGAGCAACCAGTTTGCCGGACAGGAGCCGGGTGAAAGCGAAGACATCGCCGAATTCTGCGAAATCAATTACGGAGTAACCTTCCCGATGTACGAGAAGGTTGACGTGAAGGGCGACGAAGCGCATCCGTTATTCAAATACCTGTCCAAGGAAGCGCCGGGCGTCCTGGGCTCAAAGAGCGTCAAGTGGAATTTCACCAAATTCCTGGTCGATCAGGAAGGCCGTGTCCTGAAGCGGTTCGCACCACAAACTACTCCGGACCAGATCGAAGCCGATATTGCCAAACTGCTGGACTAATCCTCCCCTATAATATGAAAAGATACTCTTCGCAAAAGCCCGCGGCTCCAGTGAAGAGTATCTTTGTGTTCGCTATACCACAATATTATGCTAATTGTCATTTCCATCATCCCTAATTATGGTATACAGAGAATATAGCACTCGATGTTTGAAACGCATCACCTTTTATTCCCCTGAAAGCAGGTTGGCTATGAAGCAGGATGTTTTGAAGCGGGTTTTCGATTATATCGAGGATCATCTGAATGAAGAGATCAGCCTCGACAACCTCGCCCGGAGGGGATATGTTTCTTTGATGCAGCTGTACCGGGAATTCTACTGCGTATCCGGCCATTCCATTAAAGACTATATCCGCAAAAGAAGAATCAGCAACGCATGCGCCCAGATCAAGAACTCCGGGTTATCCATTACCGAAATTGCGCTGGGCAACGGCTTTGACTCCCTGCCTTCCTTCTCCAAGGTCTTTAAAAAAATCGTCGGTCTTACGCCAATGGAATACAAACGGAGCAGCATGTTCTATACCTTCCTCCCCGGGCAGTTCCCCCTCCACTTGGCGGAGACAGCCATTAAGATCCAGTCCGGGCAACCGCTGCATGGCCTGACCGCCGTTTACCTCGCCGCAGGAGACACAGACATCGAACAGCAAGCCATCAACGCACTGAAACAAGCGGTCTTCACAGCCAAGCGTACGGGCATGAATTTTAGACTCTTCGGATTAACCCCTGTGCAGGTTGGGCGGTCCAGACAATCGTACAACATATTCATAGATACCCAGAATCACGAGTACTGGATTTCCGCCCTGGGGGAGACCGGTTATCACTCCATAGAGCCAGCTACGTTATGCGGCGGTGAGTTTGCCGTCTTATCCGTACCTTTTACCGGAAGCATCAACCAGGCCTGGGACTACCTTTACAGCCATTGGCTGGCCAAAAGCGTGTTCACCCTGGCAGGTGATCATTGCCGTGAGGAATTCATCATTCAAAAGACAGGGACCATCAAAGAGCTTCGTCTATCCCTGCCCATTATCCGCAAGCAAAGCAGCTACATCATTGAAGTAACCCCATTTGAGCAGCAGCACTATATCGTCGCCCATGCCGAAGGCAGTCATGCGGAAGAAGAAGCTTCGGCCAAGCTTTTATCGCAGATCAATCAACGTGGATTCCTTCCATCGTCGTTTTATGTGGAGATTACCAGCAATGGATATTTGTGCGGTGTCGAGCAGACAGAAACGGGCGAATTACCTGCCGAAGACGGTCTGAGTGTTGTTAACTTAGAAGCAGGGCTTTATGCGGTATTAACCGCAGACAGTTTCGGGGATTTCACAGGACTTGCGGATATTATGACCCGCTGGCTGGAGGAAAACTGCTGCTATAGGCGGGCCGGCAGCCCTTTGCCCTCTATACCGTAAATGAAACCTATGAAGAGGTCTCCATGAAGGTGTGTATTGCTATTGGCAACATTCTGTTATAAACGGACAATCCATCGCTTCAGATCCCCTTTATAATGAAGAGGAAGAACAAATGAGCTAGGAGGAATTATGCATGACAGACCCGTTACGCCAGAGCAGCTATGATCGAACAACCGAGGGATACGCCCCTAAATTCAAACCGCGGGTAATCGAACTGATCCGCCAGCAGCTGGAAAAAGAAGCCCCTCAGCGCACCGACTCCATTGGCGGAGAAAAGCCTTATGTGCTAGATTTACCGGAGCTTCAAGTCATTGGCTGGCAGAACCTCAATCAAGCAGGCGAACCTTATGCCGATATTTGGGGACATGTCTTCGGGGAATTCGATATCGACAGCAAATTTGATTCCATTCTGTCAAAAGTCCAGAGCAGCGGCTGTTACCTGGGCATCTTCGAAGGCCGCGATTCGGTTCCCAAGCTGTGGGAGCAATCCGCCTGGGATACCGGCTATTTTTTAGGCGTTGAGGTAGGAGATCCCGGTACAGTTCCCGAAGGACTTGTGCATAAGGATTACCCCGCATCCAAATATGCCATTTTTATCGCCAAGGGTGTGCCGGCTGCTGCGTTTCAGAGCACATGGGATTATATCCATCAGGAATGGCTGCCATCAGGTGAATTCAAATTCAACGAAGCCGGTGTTTTCTTCATCAACTATACAGAGAAGTCAGGGCCTGACGACGAAAGATTCGAGGCCCATCTGTGCGTACCTGTGGTGGAAAAATAGCGGCGATCCGCGTTTGCATCCTACGAACGGCAACCAATGTAGTCCGGGTTTCCCGTCGTGTCACCTCCACTGGCCTGACGTTGTCTATCGCGTATATCTTTCCATGAAATAAGCTGAATCTTTTCGGTTTGCAGTAATCTGTGAATATCCTCATCCATAAATAACAGGTACTCGATCTCCCTTTTCTTCCAGTGTGGAGTAATTGCCCGCATTTCATAAGTATTCAGCGCAGGATGGATGACAACTTCGGTTATCCCTCCTCCCACACCTTTTATAGCTTCCATCATTTTAGCCTTAGCAATGTCATAGTCCTCCCCCTGCTCCAAGTGATAGGGAAGATTAATCAAGTCATCAATTAACAAGATCCCTCTTTTCCGTGCCGATTCAATCCTCTCCGTCATTAATTCCCTCATCGCTAAATCCAGAAATGATTGATTTACTATATTAACAGGCAGCTTAAAAGGCAACCGGTACTCCTGGCACAGATCAAATACAATCTCCAGAAAATCCCGGCCTCTCGACAATCCCAATAAACTGCCCTCATGACTGTCCAAGTGTGTCGGTTCAATCCCCAGCGTTAGAGCCATCTCGATCTGACTTCGGATTTCAGTTCGGATGGCTTCAGCAGTAGCCCGCTCTTCCACATGAGCTGCATGTTCCCAAAAATATCCTTTTGCAGTAATTAACGACTGTATCCTGGAACTCCTGGTAACTGGGCCCCACTTATAGGCCGGGAGACTCGAAGTAAGCGTAAGATGAATTCCCACATTAACATTGTGATGATTTTTGGCATACTCAGCAGCCTCTTTCGCCCAGGGCCCCGGCATCATAATCATGCTGGAATTAATTGCATCGGCTTGGTACAGGTTCATAATAGCCTCATTCATGGAATGGCACATTCCGAAATCGTCGGCGGTAACGATCAGGAACCGCTCATTGGAGTTGTGAATTTTATTCGGCACTCTTTTTCCCTCCATTGGGTCAGTCTATAAAACAAAACAAAAAAACCTGAAATCCCTTGAGTAACAAGGAATTTCAGGTTTCTTCATGTATGCGGTAGAGAGGACTCGAACCTCCACGGGTATACACCCACTACCCCCTCAAGATAGCGTGTCTGCCATTCCACCACTACCGCGCGGTGAGTATAACGTTAAATCAATGTTTGAGGCCAACATTCAATATTATAAATCCATTTCAGCAAAATGTAAAGACACCACTTTAAGAATTTTCTTCGTTTTCTTTAAGCCTGCGGTATCGGGCAAACTCGATATATTCCTTAATAAATTCTTGCTCATTCTGCGGCAATTCCTCACTTTGGCAATTCAATTGCCGTATTTGGCCAGAAAAATAATCCTCCCCGCCTTCGCGAAGAATCTCCGTTGTAGTTTTGCCCAGAATCAGCCAATCCAGACTCACATGAAAAAAAGCACCGATCTCGATCAGCTTATGTGTTCCGGGCGTCGACTTGCCCCGCTTCCAATCCCCCATGTTGCCGGTACTGATATTCAGCTGTTCGCAGAAGGACTTTTTTGTCAGTCCTTTTTGTTTGATCAAATATTCTATCCGTTCGTATATCGACGCCATCAGCAATCCGCCTTCCGCACTATTTAAATATACTTATTTACGTATTTTTTATTGTAAAATGACGTAAAAAAGTATATAATTAACTATTATTATTCCCATTCATTATATCACACGACTGGATAGTCGATAAGAGGTGAAGTGTTTTGAACAGTAAACGTCCTGTTACTCCTTTTGGCTGGGCAATCAAACAGCGGCTGACGGAAATGCACATGGATCAGAAGAAATTCTGCGAGCTGTACGGAATTCCGCCTTATCGCCTATCCAATCTGATTCACGGCACCCGCAGGGCCGAGCGCTACAGGCGCCAAGTCGCAGAGCTGCTTAACCTGCCTCCATCCTAGCTTTCCATCCTGCAAACTATCAAGGAGAGATAACCTTTGCCATTCAGCATATCCACTTCCCTCATCCGTTCCCTTAATGCTCTGCCGCATAATGCACTGGTTATCGACAGCCAGGGGATCATCCTGTTCACCAACGACTCCTGGAAGGAATACAACAACCACTATGGACTCTCCCCGCATGCCGATTGGACCGGCGCTGATGGTCTGGAGTTGTTCGAACAATCGATGTCGGTCCCTTCCCAGATCACTGCACTTAAGGAGGCGCTGCATCACATCCTTCGCGGCGAGTCTTTAATATCCAGTTCTGAGTTTATTCTACAGACTGCGGCCAAAGGCAGCAGAAGATTCCGTGTAGATGCCTTTCCGCTGATCCATGAGAATCCGGCAGCAAACCAGGCTATCATTCTCTCTCTGCAGGATGTTGGCCCTGTTGTCACAAGTCAGCCTGTTCAGCCTGTCCGAACGATCCAGCCGTTGCGTTTGCACCAGAAGAACGCCCAACCTCTTGTTCCTATCTGCGCCTCCTGCAAATCTATCCGCAACAGCAGCGAGGAGTGGGTGACCATTGAACGTTTCCTGCTGCAGCAGCTGTCTTTGCAATTCACCCATGATATTTGTCCGGATTGCATCCGTGAGCTGTACCCGAAATACGCCGCAGCTCTGAAGTGGTGATTCTTCCTGTGAATGCAAAGAAAAAAGCCCTTGAATATCAAGGACTTTCTCTCCTAAACATCGTATGCGGTAGAGAGGACTCGAACCTCCACGGGTATACACCCACTACCCCCTCAAGATAGCGTGTCTGCCATTCCACCACTACCGCATATATGACCCGTATGGGATTCGAACCCATGTTACCTCCGTGAAAGGGAGGTGTCTTAACCCCTTGACCAACGGGCCATGCTTGATAAGTTGTCTTTGTCACAACAAAAATGAGTATATCAAACCCAGGCTAATTTGACAAGAACTTTTCTCAAAAAAATAACGGACATTCACAGCTGCAGCAATCAGCCGTTCATCCCCGCTAAATCTCCGCCTTCCCGCAAAGACCCTCCAACTTTTCTGTATCGCCACACTCCTTGCACATTCAGTACCTGCGCCTGAACCTCTTACGGATTTACCTTTGTTTCGAAAGTTTGTGTGCCGGCAACGAATTTCAGAACGACAGCTGCTTTAACAGGGTCATGTGTTTCGTTGAGCGTGATTTTACCGGTAGCCAGCTGCAGATCTTTGGTCGCTGCCAAAGCATCTTTAATCTTGGCAGGATCGGCCTCACCTGCACGGGTAATGGCGTCAGCAACCAGCTTCAGGGAATCATAACCAAGAGCGGCCATCCCGTCCGGTACTGCGCCCCCATTGGCAGCTTTGTAGGCATCAACGAAGGATGTAACTTCAGTAGCGGTATCTTCCGCTGAGTAATGGTTGGACATATAAGTGTTGTCCAGAGCCTCTTTGCCGGCGATTTCAGCGAGTTGCGGAGAATCCCAGCCGTCGCCGCCGAGGAAGGGAACTGTAATGCCCATCTCGCGGGCTTGCTTTACGATTTTGCCGACTTCTTCATAGTAGCCCGGCAGATAGATTACATCCGGGTTTTGCTCTTTGATCCGTGTCAGCACGGCTTTGAAGTCGGAGTCTTTTTGCTGATAGGATTCCTGGCTCAGTACCTCTCCGCCCTTTTCCTTGAAGGTTTCTTCAAAGAACTTTTGCAGACCTTTGGAATAGTCACTCGACGTGTCTGTGTAAATTACAGCTGTTTTAGCTTTTAGCGAATCTACGGCAAAGTTAGCCATAACTTCTCCTTGGAAAGGATCGATAAAGGCCGTGCGAAACACCCATTCGTTTACTTTGCCACTGCGCTCATCCACCGTCACTTTAGGGTTGGTGGCACCTACAGATACCAGAGGTATTTTCTTCTCCGTAGCCACCGGGACGATCCCCAGCGTGTTGGTCGAGGTCGAAGCACCGATGATGGTAACAACCTTATCATTGGTAATCAGTTTTTGCGCAGCTTGCGTGGCTTCCTCGGATTTCGAGGCGTTATCGGCTACGATTAATTCCAGTTTCTTGCCGAGTATGCCGCCTGCGTCATTGATCTGCTGTACCGCCAGCTTCGCGCCTTTGGATACGGAATCGCCGAAAGAGGCCTGGCCGCCCGTGAGCTCAAGGTTCGCGCCGATTTTGATAGTGTCCCCGCCAGAGTTGCCGCCGCTTGCAGAGTTTCCGCTGTTCTCTGTGTTGTCGTTGCCGCAGCCCGATGCCAATACTGCAATCAGTACTGTTGACAAAATAATGGCCCCAATTTTCTTCATAGTTTCTCCCAGCCTCCCGGATAATAGAATTGTATATATGTTGTTTCTATGATGCCCTTAGTGAGGCTAACCTCTTAGTGCCCGAGATAGGCCATTTTGATTTCTTCGGAATCTGCCAATTCCTTGGCATCCCCTTCAAGAACAACCCTGCCCGTTTCCAGCACGTAGGCGCGGTGGGCGATTTTGAGCGCCTGATGCGCATTTTGCTCCACCAGCAGCACAGTAGTTCCGGCTTCGTTCACATCTTTAATAATCTTGAAAATATCCTGTACCAGCAGCGGCGCAAGCCCCATGGACGGCTCATCCAGCAGCAGCAGCTGGGGATGCCCCATAATGGCCCGCCCCATGGCAAGCATCTGCTGTTCGCCACCGGACAAAGTACCTGCCTGCTGCTTCTTGCGTTCACGAAGCCTCGGAAAGATGTCGTACACCTTCTCGAAATCAGCCGCCAGACTTCCGGGTTCCTGCAGGTAAGCGCCAAGCTCAAGGTTCTCTTCAACGGACATATTGGCGAACACGCGGCGTCCTTCAGGACAATGGATCAGGCCCTGTCTGACGATCGCCTGAACACTCTGGCTGGTTATTGATTTATCCAGAAATTCAATGCTGCCTGTTTTGGGTTTAAGCAGACCTGACAGAGTCTTCAGGAGCGTCGACTTGCCTGCACCATTGGCTCCGATCAGTGTTACAATTTCCCCTTGCCCGACATGGATGCTAAGATCCTTCAAAGCGTGAATGGCTCCATAATAAACATTGATCCCCTGTACTTTAAGCATTGCCATTACGCCTCCTGTCCCAAATACGCTTCGATAACCTTGGGATTATTCCGAATCTCCGCCGGAGTTCCGTCAGCAATCAGTATCCCGCGATCCAAGACATAAATCCGGTTACAGACGCCCATAACAAGCGACATGTCATGCTCGATCAGCAGAATGGTGAGGTCAAATTCCTCGCGGATCCAGGCAATCAGATTCATTAAGTCCCGCGTCTCATTCGGGTTCATACCCGCTGCCGGTTCATCCAGCAGCAGCAGCTTCGGCCCGGCCGCCAGCGCCCGGGCAATTTCCAGACGCCGCTGGTTACCATAGCTGAGATTGCTGGCAACCTCTTCATTCTGGTCCGCGAGATTGAATATTTTGAGAATATCCATCGCCTTCCGTGTAATTTCGTCCTCTCCCTTGAAATGCTTCGGCAGCCGCAGCATGGAGGTGAACAAGGAATGTCTGGCATGCTGGTGAAAGGCGATTTTGACATTCTCCAATACTGTCATGGCCGTAAACAGCCGGATATTCTGGAAGGTGCGCGCAGCGCCCTTATGGTTGATCTTGTAGGGCTTCATCCCGCCAATGGATTCATGGTTAAGAAGAATGCTGCCTGTAGAGGGCGGGTATACGCCGGTTAACAGGTTGAAAAGCGTCGTTTTGCCGGCACCATTCGGCCCAATCAGACCGATCAGTTCACCTTTGTTAATGTGAAGCGAAACTTCACTGAGCGCCTTAAGCCCTCCAAAGGAACGGCTGGCCTCTTTAACGTCAAGAAGCACTGCTGCCTGTGATGCTGTCATCTGCCTTCACCTCCTTTTTGCCAAGCTTGCCGAATGAAAATTTCGTTGTACCCAGCAGCCCGCTTGGACGGAATATCATCATCAGGATCAGAACGATCGAATAAATAATCATCCGCCATTCCGGGAATTCACGCAGATAGGTGTAGAGCAAGGTAACGAAGACAGCACCCACAATGGAGCCGGCTGTACTGCCGAGTCCTCCGAGAACAACCATAACGATAATCTCGAACGATTTCAGAAAGTTAAAGCTGCCCGGAGTAATCACGTAGAACGTATGCGCAGACAATCCGCCCGCTATACCGGCGAACAATGCTCCGATTGTAAAGGCAATAATCTTATAACGCGTCGTGTTAATCCCCATCGCCTCTGCGGCGATTTCATTCTCGCGGATGGCAAGGCAGGCCCGGCCATGTGTGGATCTTATAAAGTTATTGATCATAACCACTGTAATTAAGGTAAAGAGAAATAGCAGGGTCCAGGTCGTTTTGGCAGGGATGCCGCTGAGCCCGGAGGCACCGCCGACGAATTCCGTGTTCAGCATGATGATCCGGATAATCTCGCCGAACCCCAGTGTGGCGATGGCCAGATAGTCACCATTCAGCCGGAGGGTAGGCATTCCGATCAGGACCCCAAACACGGCAGCGAGCAAACCGCCGGCAATAATCGCCGGAACGAATGGAACGTTATAATCCAGTGTCAGAATCGCCGAAGTGTACGCACCTACAGACATAAAACCTGCATGACCGATGGAGAATTGTCCGGTAATCCCGGTAATGAGGTTAAGCGATACCGCCAGCATGATGTTGACACCGATCAAGAGAAGCATCGACCTTGTAACATCACTGAATATTTCCGTTGTTAGAAGAACTTGAACGACTCCATAAAACGCCAGGGCAACAATAATGCCCATCCAGAATTTTTTACTTGTCATCTTCACGCCGGTTCCCTCCTACACTTTCTCCCGGACATTCTTGCCGAACAGCCCGGATGGTTTAAAGATAAGGATCAGGATCAGTACTGCAAAAGCTACTCCATCACGCCAGGAGGAAAATCCGAGCGAAGAAATCTCCGTCTCTACCGTTCCCAGCAGCAATCCGCCAACAAGCGCCCCGGGAATACTTCCTATGCCTCCAAGCACTGCGGCTACAAATGCTTTAAGCCCTGGCATAACGCCCATTAGCGGATCGACAGAGTTGTAAGTCATGCCGAAAATCACTCCGGCAGCAGCGGCCAGCGCAGAACCGATAGCAAAGGTTGCCGAGATGGTGCGGTCTACGTTGATCCCCATCAAACGGGCCGCCTCCACATCGAACGATACCGCCCGCATCGCTTTACCGGTTTTGGTGTAACGTACGATATATTGCAAGAGAATCATAAGAATTATGGTTGTTAGAAGAATCATGACTTGATTGGATTCCACTTGAATGGATGTGCCGAACAACTGGTACTGTTTCTTATCCATTATGTCCGGGAAGCCTTTGGCCTGAGGCCCAAGAATAAGCACTCCGGTGTATTCCAGCAGGAACGATACGCCAATGGCCGTAATAAGTGCGGCTATCCGGGTCGATTTACGCAGCGGCTTGTAGGCGAAGCGTTCAATCGTGATGCCCAGCAGTGCGCTGATGGTCATCGAAATCATAAGTGACAAGATCAACACAAGCACAGGAGGGAGCCCTGCGTTCGCCAAGTATTTTGCGCTGTACAGTCCGATAAACGAACCGACCATAAACACATCCCCATGCGCAAAATTGATCAGCTTAATAATTCCGTACACCATGGTGTAACCAAGGGCGATTAGAGCGTAAATACTGCCTACGGAAATCCCGTTAATTAACTGCTGGATGAAGTACTCCATCGCCATCCCCTTCTCTCCATAATAATCAAAATTCTCCTTTCTACGCCTTACATTCTGTTCAATCCCTCAAGATGTCATTTATATTAACATACAGTTATTTCTCCGTCACTAATATATGAGTGGTTTTAATATAATTTTCGAAATTAAACGTTATATTTATTGACGTAACGAGTGAGTTATACGAAGTGTTTCATGCATTATTCGCAAAAAACGATGAAAAACGGAGTAAAGCAGAGGATTTTAAAGGTCGTTTGTTTTTATATATATTTCCTTTTCTGTTACAATTCTTTGTTTTTCCGTAAAAAATATAACATTTGTCTCTTTACAGCTTCAATCCTTCAATTTATTAAAGAGGTAACGGGTTGCAACAGTAGTCCAGCTGAAAAAGTATGAGATACAGCACCAAAAAAAGAGCCCCGCTCGGGAGCTCTTACTGTCTGAAAGTATCAATACGGAGAGAGAGGGATTCGAACCCTCGCACCGCTTACGCAGTCTAACCCCTTAGCAGAGGGTCCCCTTATAGCCACTTGGGTATCTCTCCAAGTAAATGGCTCCCCGAACAGGACTCGAACCTGTGACAACTCGATTAACAGTCGAGTGCTCTACCAACTGAGCTATCAGGGAACATTACATGAACAAGGATTAATTTATCATGATTTCGTGATCTAGTCAAGCGGACAAAAGCCACTCTGAGATCGTTTACAATCAGCTCATGTATCTGACGGGCCCAACACTATACACGAAGCTTAGATTTAGGCATCAACCTGAATCCATTCTCCATCCAGCGGAAGGTCAACACGGTCCAGCAGCCCCTCCTGCTGCAAGCGTGCTTTAAGCAAGTCACGTGTAACCAGGCAATGATTAATGGCATCCATATGGACGGCGATGACGGATGTTTCAGGGGCATAATGGCATAAATCAACGACATCCTGATCATTCATTGTAATATGCCCTCCCGTTATAAACCGTGCGCCTCCGGCATTGACAATGACCGCTTCCGGACTATACTCGTCCAAGGCTTGTTTGACCTCCGGACACCAGATGGTGTCTCCGGCCAGATACAGTACAGGCTCACCTTCAGCCTGAAAGACAAAACCGGATACCTTGCCCATCCACTCTCCGATCTCTCCTGTTCCATGCCGGCCTGCGGTTCGTGTCAGGGTCACCCCACGGAACGTTAATGCAGTGTTGTCTTCTACCACGGTGATATTGCCGAACCCTTGGGCAGCGATAGTCTCCTGATCCCCATCCTGGCATAACAGCGGGATCTCATGCGGCAAAAGTGACACCGCCGCCGCATCCCAGTGATCCTGATGCAGATGTGTAACCAGCACAGCATCCGGTGAAAGCCACTGCTGAACCGGGCCCGGCAAAGGAACGAGCGGATTTCTGCGGTCATTCTCCGTATTCACAATCGGCGGATTGGCTCCCTGTTCGCTGAGCATCGGGTCGATCAGGAAGGTAACACCGCCGTATTCCAGCCATAAGGCCGCATTGCGGATCAATTGAATTTTCATTCTAAACACCTCTTCTTTCCAGCTGTCTTCTGCTACAATTAATTATAAATGGACCTGCGTGCGGAATACATTGTGCCGTGAAAGAGATTGGCCTGTTCTATTTTCATCTGGAAAGGAATTTAACTTATGACCCCCTACCTCATCGACGATACGGATTACCGCATCCTTCAATATCTTATAGAAGACTCCACGCTCAGCCACAAGGACATCGGAGAATATGTTCATATGACGGGGCAGGCGGTAGGCGCACGAATCCGCAGAATGCGGGAACTGGAGATTATCGAAGGTTATACCGTCCGCTGGAATCCGCTCAAAATCGGACAAAGCATCCACGCCTTTATCACCGTGTTCTTAAGCTCCAACGCCGCCCATCCACCCTTTCAAAAGTTCGCCCAAAACCACAGCAGCGTAGTGGAACTGCACCGGGTCAGCGGGGAAGGCTGCTACTGGATGCGCGTTCGTACCGGGGATCAGGCGGAGCTGAATGGTTTTCTCGACGAACTGCTGGAGTATGGCAATTATCGGATTAATCTGGGCATGAAACAGCTCAAATAAACCGCAGATATCACCAGGTGGACAGCAGAATAGATGAGCAGCAGAATAGGTGAATAGCAAAAACAGCTGATTGGCAATAACGCCAAATAGCTGTTTTTTGCTGCATATTTTTCGAGAAATACCAGCCGCCCTCCGCTGAACATCAATTGAGTGACTCTGTGAAAGGTCTCTACCTCTACCCCTACCTCAATCTGCTGCATTCTATACAATAGATTTGCCTCTCAGCCGTCTGAATCGGCGTTCTGCTGTATTCTGTGCAATAGAATTTGCCCAGTCCCCCTGACTTTTTGCAGTAGAAAGCCTCTGGGCTCCCGTTATAACGAGGCTGTTATCCCTGTTCTGAGCTAGCCTCCAGCACACTACCGGAACATTGACAAAACACCTGCCGCGCAGGATAGTTAACTCATCCACCCGCTGCTTCGGCGACGGAACCACTCATTATCATTATTGGAGGCCAGCATGAATCATAAAATTGATCCGCCCAAAATCGCCGACCCGCTCTCTCTGCCAGTGCAGCAAGTGTTCTCCCTGGAGTCCAAGGAGGAGTTCAGCCTCTGCGCCATCAGCGATACCTTCATTGAATACCAGGAAGCGTCCAAGGTATCCTTCGATAAAGTGCTGTTCAAAAATGTCACGATTACCGAGTCCACACTCCGTGCTGTCGAGCTGACGGATGTGATCTTTGAAAACTGCGATCTGTCCAACGTCGATTTTAGCGAAGCCTTCATTCACCGGACTGAGTTCAAGCTGTGTAAAATGATCGGAACCGACTTTACCCGAGCAAGATTCCAGAATGTCCGTGTGACGGACTGCATAGGCGACTTCGCCAGCTTCCGGTTAGGAAACTTCAAACAAACGGCCTTCGAGAACAGTTCACTGAACAGCGCCGACTTCTATCAATCCAGCTTCAATAAAATGTCGTTCTCAGTCTGCAAAATCGATCAGGCGGTAATGGCAGGCTCCAAATTAAGAGATATCGACTTAAGCGACTGCGAATTCAGCGGCCTGAATGTGGATATTGAAGATCTGCCAGGCTGTATTATTTCCGCAGATCAGGCAGCTTCTTTTGCCGGGCTGCTGGGCCTCGTCATTAAGTAGACTGGCCATTACCTGCTTCTAGTGCTATCAGCTTCAACTTACCGGCACATTTGCCGCAGCGGTAGCGCTTCGGGTCAGCCTTGCGCTTGCGCGGATATTCCATGGCACAATCGGTGCACACGAGCTTATAACGGTAAGGCTGCGGCTTACGGGCCTTGGCCCCCGGCAGCGCTCCGCAGTAACGGCTTCCGCCGACCTGGGCCAGCAGGCTTTTGAAATCGGCATCCCGGTGCATATATCCCCGCTTCGCCAGATGCAGATGGTAGTGGCAGAGCTCGTGCTTGATGATCTTCTCCGTCTCTTCGCGCCCATACATCGCCAGCTGTTGCGGGTTAATCTCTATATTATGGCTTTTGGTAAAATATCGTCCGCCTGTTGTCGTAAGTCTGTTGTTAAAGCTTGCTTTGTGCCGGAATGGCACGCCAAAGCTGCCCAGCGACACCTGCTCGATCCACAGCTGCAGCTCTTCGTTACTCATAGTCGTCATAGCGTTTCTCACAGGTCCTCTCCACAGGAAATAAGATCTCTACTTGAATTGTAACTTGCCCATAGGCTAAACTGTCAAGAAGGAAGACAAGTCCGGAGGGAGAATGACGTATGCCGAAAATGCGGTATGTAATTTTGCAGCAGAAACAGGAATTGCAGTTTGTGGAAATGCCGGAGGAATATGCGTACCAGCTGAGCGCGCTTAATCTCCGCCTCAATAAAGAGATCGACAAGCTGACGGCGGACAATGTGCCGAATCTGCCCCTGGCCATCGCGGAATGTGATTCGCTGGATCTGCTGCGCGAGGGGTATACGCTGGAGTCGGGGCTTGCGTACATCAACCGGCTGGAGAGCGCTTTTTCCTCCATTCAGGAGAATAATTATCCGCTGATCTCGCTGCTGACGGAAATCCGTGCGCTGCAGGCACAGTTGGAACAGTGGTACGAAGAGGAAGAAGAAGGTATTCATTAAATTGTAGCCTTCGCCGCACCTTTGGGCACTCCTTCCCATATGCTGTACATAGGAAGCATGCCAGAGGAGGGGTACACTTGCCACAGTGGCTCTGCCATCAGCTCATGAAGGCTTATTTCAAAAAGGACCGCCGTCAGATCAAGCTGCTGAACGAATGCTGGTTTTTTTACCGCAATTCCGCCGAATCCCGTGATTCTGTACCTAGAGAAGTATAGAGTTATATTGCAGTCCAGGTGTGAAGATCAAAAGCCACGATTACCGTCAGGTAGCCGTGGCTTTTGATTTGTGAAGATCCTCAGGCGCTTACATTTACCGCAAGCACACTGCTTCATCCGTCTATGATTTTAGAACATCGGAAAAACGTATCTCACCAGGAAGAACAGGATTCCGAATATGATAATAATATACGCCGCGTATTTAATAAAGGTGGATGCGACAACGCTGGAATCCGATTTCTTGTGTATAGCGCCCATTAACCCCGGCTTTTCCTGCTTGAAACAAATAGCCGCATCCCCACAAGGCCAGGTTTTACCCGGACAGCGGAGATGCGGCTTCATTATTGCATGTTAAATAATCAGTTAAAACTGCGGTGGGAAGGCCAGGAGCCTTGCAGCTTGCGGACCAGCACAATCTGTCCGGTGTGGTAGGAATCATGTAAAATCAGGCTCATCACTTCTTCACCCGGAGCATGGCCCGAGCCGCCCCAGTCGTAGATGCCTTCTTCCAGCGCTTCAATCACTTCCCGCAGTGAGGCATGGATGGTCTTCAGCTTGGCAACTGCCTGTTCCCACGCTTCTTCCCCGCTTGCTGTTACGGTAAACGTGGCGTCGTTGCTTCCTGCATCCGGCAGCTGCGGCAGGCCTTTGAGCTTATTAAGCAAACGTTCCTTGTAGTACGTCAGATGGTTGACCGTCTCCCAGATGGAGTTGCCCGCTTCGCCCGGCTTCCAGCTGGCCTGAATGCTATCCACACCCTGCAGCGCATCACTTAGCGGCGGCGCCCAATCCTCGACATCCATGGCATAATCCCAATTTTGCAGCAAAACATCGCTAATCTTATTCTGCATGTTTTACCTCCTAAAAGTATTGTGAGCAATGTAACCACTCAAAGCTCCGATAACCGTTACACAAGAAATGTAGCATATTCAAGCGGAGGATTCAAGTAACTAGCAAAAGTAATTTTTAACTGTTACAATCAAGGGAAAGAGAAGGCTGCGGAAGGATGGATGAACCGTGCTGTGGGAGGATTTCATTAACAGCTATTGGCGGGATTGGCGGACAGGCGACCGCAGCAAGGACCGGGACAGGCTGGAGGATCAGGAATGGCTGGAGAAGTGGCTGGAGCAGCAATCGTTGCAGGTAACATCGCCGCTGGAGCCTGATGAACTGGAGCAATTGAAGCAGCTGCGCGGCCTGTTGTGGAGCGAAGTGCAGAAGCTCGTGCAAGGCAATAGCACAGATCCCAAGCTGCTGGAGCAACTGAATATGTATATGGGCAAAGGGCCAGCGATTAGACAAGTAGTCTGGAAGCCGGACGGCCGGGCGGAGCTCTCTCTTCTGCCGCAACGCACCGACTGGGAACAGGTTATGGCCGAGATTGCCGCTTCTTTTGCTGCTGCCCTGCTGGAGAAGGAAATCTCCCGTTTCCGCATCTGCGACAATCCTGACTGCCTCTGGGTCTACTACGACGATACCCGCAACCGCTCCAAGCGCTACTGCGACGACAAGCTCTGCGGCAATCTGATGAAGGTGCGCCGCTTCCGGGCACGAAAAAAAGCAGAGGAGGCCGGGGATACCGGGGACCATGTTAAATGATAGGAGGATGGTCACCAGATCGAATCCACTTCAATCATACTTAAACCAATAATCCCATGATAGAGAATAAAGAAAGTAGCCGCCTGAAAAGGCACACATAAACAAGTTAAATCTAGCCTAAAAAGTTTGCTGAAGTGACCATGCGTATAGGGGGCTACGCGCTATTTGGGCAAACCATGTTGGAGTATTTGGATTTCGATTTACGCTTCCCGTAGGGAGCGACGGTTATGCGCGCGTCGTTGCATTCAAGCCAAACGTGTTTCAATCCACGCTCCCGGGGGGAGCGACGCTCTTTTGCGATCTTACGGGGATAGATTTGATAGTTTCAATCCACGCTTCCGCACGGGGAGCGACATAAGCTTTGCCGTGGAGTATGACTTGATCGGGATGTTTCAATCCACGCTCCCGCACGGGGAGCGACGCGACTGGGGATTTGACCCATTGTTCCACATTCCTGTTTCAATCCACGCTCCCGCACGGGGAGCGACATAACTTGGCAGCAACCGAAGCGTTGATTCTCGATAAGTTTCAATCCACGCTCCCGCACGGGGAGCGACGCTCTAACGGTAGAAGACGCAACAACGTATATCAACGCGTTTCAATCCACGCTCCCGCACGGGGAGCGACCCGCCTGGACAGCGATGCACCTGATCGGCGGGATGTTTCAATCCACGCTCCCGCACGGGGAGCGACAGTTCACCCGAAAACCCTTACTACGTAAGGGTTCAAACAGCTAAAAGTGCGAACCACTCAAAATATAGATACTTCATCACAAGTATATTCTGCAAAATTTACGAATTACCTTCTGTCATCAAGGGTGCGATTCTCCCAGAGATTCCATGTGCGCTTCAGGTTCGCACTTTTCAGACTAGGGAACACCTTTTCAAAAACTTAAAATAACTTATTTTATAAATCAGAGAAGAATTGATTTAAGAAGAGGACCATGCTAAGACAGGAAATGGATTGTACGAGGGTACAAAACGAAGACATACAAAAAAACTGACGCTTCATTCTTCAATTTCTATAATTCCTTTTTCTTTTTCGAACTGTTCTATTTGTTGTTCGATTAGATACTCTATCTGCATAGCAATGGACCGCTTGTTTCGGTCTGCGATATATTTGATTTTACTGAAATTTTCATCCTTTAACCGTAAAGTAAACACTCTTTTATCCGTAGCCATATATTTATTACTCCCTAAAAGTGATGTCATTATTGTATCATTGTGAAATTCGCACTCATACATTCACATTGACACCTAAGTGATGTCACTATATAATTAAATATATACATTCCATTTCATTTTTTTGTCGGAGGAACAATCATGGCTGATATAGAGCACGCTTTTAATCAATTTCTATCCATACGTATGGACTACATCGATAAGTCAATTTTGTCTCAGTCCGATGAATATAAGCACCTAATTGGTGATTGCAACCGGATTTTTTTAGATTTACTAACCAAGTTGCCTGATGATTGTAAAGATACTCTTCAAAATTATGATACAGCCACCACCCTCCTTCAAGGGATTGCAGAAGTATTAATGTACAAACAAGGATTACATGATGGCATTAGTCTTAATCGACTTTCAGCCGATACCTAGTTTTATAGCGTGTTATTTTCTTTTTCAAGATACCACAGTACTTAATATCAATCCTGCATGGGGAAATACACTCCTCCTAATAATTCATATAAAAGCACTCAGTTTTCATCAGTTTTTTGTCTAATCTTTATCTGTGTCCTTACCTTATCCTAACCTTATCCTTATCCGTTTCCTCGTCCTAATGCTCTTCCTTCACTCTGTCCTGCTCCAGCTCCGCCTCAATCTCCTGATCGCTGACATACTCATCGCCGGCTGTAAGGCCAAGCTTCTCCTTGATTTTCTGCATGTCGTCATGAATTTCTTTCGTTCTGACGTGTATGCTCAGCAATAAACCAAACCCTACTGCAAACAATACCAGTATCCCGTATGGGCCCAAAAAAATGGTTAATACCACAGCAGCCAAAATCGCGAGTATCGTTCCAACTATCATCATGTTCAGCTATCCCCTTCAGGTTCATTTCGGCTCTGCCTGTTTTCCACTTCAACCTCCCGTTCAATCATATTTATTCACCCTGAACTTTGTTTATTTATGGGAATTTTAACATTGGTTTCTCAACTCAGCAACGCAGATTTTCCTATACTCAAAAAACATCAGCTATTGCGTCAATAATCAGGACCACCCGTCCAACGGGTGGTTTGCTCTAGGGGTATAACCCCTTGTTGCCAAACTGCGCCTAAAGACGCTAGCCTGACCACACATTTGTTCAGGCTCAGTGTAATTTGTCATCTTCACTTACCCGTTAAACGGGCTTATTTCTTTTTGTTTCTTTTGTCACTGAATGGGTCTTCGTATTCTTTTACACTCA
>NZ_JBYTDQ010000005.1:0-478473 GCF_058791575.1 Paenibacillus sp. EB106-06-01-XG199
TCCCTGATAGCTCAGTTGGTAGAGCACTCGACTGTTAATCGAGTTGTCACAGGTTCGAGTCCTGTTCGGGGAGCCATATGGAGAGGTGTCCGAGTTTGGCCGAAGGAGCACGATTGGAAATCGTGTAGGCGCCACAAGCGTCTCGAGGGTTCGAATCCCTCTCTCTCCGCCATAAATTTTTACAGGTATGGCCCGTTGGTCAAGGGGTTAAGACACCTCCCTTTCACGGAGGTAACATGGGTTCGAATCCCATACGGGTCACCATTTTTTCACTTGATTTCATATAGTGAAATTGCTACAATAACAATTGTTCGTTTATGGAGGCTTAGCTCAGCTGGGAGAGCATCTGCCTTACAAGCAGAGGGTCGGGGGTTCGATCCCCTCAGCCTCCACCATTGTAACTTTTAAATGAATACTTTTCTTACTGACGCGGGGTGGAGCAGCCCGGTAGCTCGTCGGGCTCATAACCCGAAGGCCGCAGGTTCAAATCCTGCCCCCGCAACCAATTTGGAACCGTGGTGTAGTTGGCCTAACATGCCTGCCTGTCACGCAGGAGATCGCGGGTTCGAATCCCGTCGGTTCCGCCATCAATACCTTAACAACTTATATGGCTCGGTAGCTCAGTCGGTAGAGCAAAGGACTGAAAATCCTTGTGTCGGGGGTTCGATTCCCTCCCGCGCCACCATTTTCTTTAACTGAATATGCCGGTGTAGCTCAATTGGTAGAGCAACTGACTTGTAATCAGTAGGTTGGGGGTTCAAGTCCTCTCGCCGGCACCATCTGTGGAGGCTTAGCGAAGTGGCCAAACGCATCAGACTGTAAATCTGCTCACGTACGTGTTCGGTGGTTCGAATCCATCAGCCTCCACCATCCTTAGGGGCATAGTTTAAAGGTAGAACAACGGTCTCCAAAACCGTTGGTGTGGGTTCAATTCCTGCTGCCCCTGCCAATGAAAATTTTAAAGCTTAATATGGCGACCGTGGCGAAGGGGTTAACGCACCGGATTGTGGTTCCGGCATTCGTGGGTTCGAGACCCATCGGTCGCCCCATTTCTTTAAAACAAGATTGGCAAATTGTTAGTAACAGCTTCATATGGCGACTGTGGCGAAGGGGTTAACGCACCGGATTGTGGTTCCGGCATTCGTGGGTTCGAGACCCATCAGTCGCCCCATTTTTATCTAAAATGTTATTGGGGATTAGCCAAGCGGTAAGGCAACGGACTTTGACTCCGTCATGCATAGGTTCAAATCCTATATCCCCAGCCATTTTGCGGACGTGGCTCAGCGGTAGAGCATCGCCTTGCCAAGGCGAGGGTCGCGGGTTCGATTCCCGTCGTCCGCTCCATTTTTGTGGCGCCATAGCCAAGTGGTAAGGCAAAGCTCTGCAAAAGCTTTATCCCCAGTTCGAGTCTGGGTGGCGCCTCCATTATTTTTTGAACTGATTGTTATCATTATCTATACGCCGGCGTGGCGGAATGGCAGACGCGCTCGACTCAAAATCGAGTGGGAAACCGTGGAGGTTCGAGTCCTCTCGCCGGTACCAACTACAACCTTTAGAAGTCCATTGATATTATATCAATGGACTTTTTTGTGTAATTATTAAGTACAAACTTGGACATAAGGAGATGTGTGGTGTCGGAGAGTAATGGAATACAATGTCCTGACATATAACATAGTTTCCTTTTCAAATGGATATGTATATGCGCGCGGTGGGCCGTGTGCATATTAACAAGGCATCACTATGCTTTCATAAGGTGAAGGATAAGTGTTAGTTCAAGCTGCTGATGGTAAGTCAGCATCATAGCATTAACTTTATGACGAAGCTCCCCCTCATCCGAGCGGGCTGCCCCCAATACCGTGACGTTGGCCGGGCAGAAGTATCATAATCCCTTTCTCTAGTCATGGCGATTCATCCCACCACAGGATGATTTTAGCCGGAGAAGTGGTTGCTCAAGCCCCGTTTTGGGACTGTCACAGCGCTTCCGCTTCGTCGCTTCTGGATTTCACAGAGGAGAGAGGAACGTACTTGAAACAAGCATTATGAAGTTTTCAAGGATCAAATTGTAATCAAGGAAGTAAATATATGATGATTGCTTCCTGTTATATAAATGGGGATTAGGAGTGAAAAGGGAAACTGTTTCCTGGGAATTTTCTCGAAATAGAGTGTGTAAAAAAGAACTGGCCCCGTGTAGTAAGATACACAGAGCCAGTCCCTTTTTTATTCGTAGTGACTAAGATCAAAGCGATGAACTACCATGATCTAGGCAATCGTCATCTGCTGTTTGCACGCCGGTTCCATTTGTTTTTGCGTACTTAATAATAACTGGCTCATAATGAGCAATTAAAGCTGATAACCTCCATCAGAACAGGCACTTCGCAGAACCAACAAATTGATCCCTAGCCGCACCCAGACCAAAGATACCGAGTAGAGCAGAAGCGCCAACCAATATCAGGAGTGGAACGCTCCAACTATGAGTGGCATCATGCAAGTATCCAATCAGCGCTGGGCCAATTGCTGCTAGTAGATATCCGATGGATTGGGCCATGCCCGATAATTCAGCCGCCTGATGGGCACTTTGGGTACGCAAGCCGAAAAACATCATGGACAAGCCAAAGGCAAAGCCCGCCCCAATACCAAGAATAATAACCCAAAACAGAACCAGATGGATACTGCTATAGAGAAGTCCAAGTGTTCCGATCAAAAGCAGAATCGTTGTAATAACCACTAACAACCGTTGGTTAGGCATGCGTCCAGCTATAACAGGAACGACAAATGCAAAGGGGAGTGAAGCCATAATCAGAATCGAGAGAAACCAGCCGGATTGACTTGAACTGATGCCTTGATCTTTTAGTATTTCAGGCAGCCATGCCACCAGCACATAAAAAATGGCCGATTGTATTCCCATAAAAAGAGTTACCTGCCAAGCCAACGGAGAGCGCCATATATTGATCTGATGGTTGTTCCCTGCGCTGCTGGCAACAGCGGCTGGTTTCGCTGGAGCCTTGAGTTGCGGTACCCAAAAGAGAATGGAGATGACGCTAAGTATCCCCCATACTCCCAAGGCACCTTGCCAGTTCAAGCCTGCCCCCACAGCTAAGGGAACACTAATGCCGGAAGCAATCGCCCCGCATAGATTCATGGAAACAGAATAAACCCCTGTCATAGTACCCATTTGCTGCGGAAATTCCCGTTTAATCAGGCTCGGTAGTAACACATTACATATGGTGATAGCAAACCCCAGAACTGCGGTTCCAACATATAAGGTCACCGCTCCGGATAACGAGCGAACAACAATACCGATGACCAAAAAAATAAGGGAAATCAGGATAATACGTTCTACACCATATTTACGTCCTAATTTTGGTACAAAAGGTGATAATAATGCAAATGCAATCAGTGGAACTGTGGTAATCAGGCCTGCTAAGGTATTTGAAATATGCACGTTCTCCCGAATAATACTGACTAATGGCCCCACCGATGTGAGGGGAGCACGCAAATTCGCTGCGATAAAAATAATTCCTACGATCATGAACCATAATGTAGCTTGCTTGCGAATGCCGGTACTGGATATTTTATCCTGTTTTTTTAACAATTGTTCTGGCGAACTCATAAGGGTTCCTCCTGCGTTTTAAGTTAATTAATCGTCAATTTCATCCATGTGGAGGAAGTAACCTTAAGAGGGAATGTATTGTACATCACCAAACTGTGGGCGAAAAACGACTGTAATGTCCAACAGCGGCAAGCAATGCTTCGTGCTTTCCTTGTTCTTCAATGCTATATGCGGTACGACCACAATTTGATCTGCTCTCTTTATGGTTGCCAGACGGTGAGCAATCATCAAAGTTGTTCTTCTCGCTGAAAGCTCAGCAAGAGAATGCTGAATTGAAGTTCGGTATCCAGTGCAGTGGGGGTCTGGTCCAGGATCAGGATGGGCGAATTCTTGAGGAACATCCGTAAATAGCCAGTCACTGTTTTTGTCCCCCGGACAATCTACCCCACGTTCTCCGATCACTGTATCCATCCCTTCAGGTTGTGCATGGATAAAGGTCTCTAGTTAAGCCCGGTGAGTGGCTTCCCAGATTTCGTCATACGCTATATTCTGTACGGGCCTTTTCAATGTATAAACGAACAGCCTCCTCGGCTTGATGGCAATCCTGATTGGCAATGGCTTGATAAAGCAGGTCATGAGAGTCGTGATAAAAAGCTGCATTTTTGAAGTCCTTCGTTTCCAAAACCATGTTTTGCAGCGCCTCGGAAATATGATTGTACAAATTCGCCATCAATTGGTTATGTGAAGCAGCAATCACCATTTTGTGAAACTCGACATCCCAGTGAGCATAAGCTTTGAGATCCTGCTGGCTGGCTGCTTGTCTGCACTGGTCCAAGCATGTCCGAATCGCCTCCAAATCTTCTTCGCCTCTCCTGAGGGTAGCCAGGACAGCAGCCTCTCTTTCCAATGCATATCGGACCTCCAGGCTCTCTAGCTTATCGGTATGCTGAATCACTTTTTTAATCACTGACCCCAAAACACTTGAGGAGCAGACATAGGTCCCATCCCCTTGTCTGGTCTTCAGCAGACCCGCATACGTTAAAGCCCGAATGGCTTCCCTCAAGGTATTACGGCTGACTTGAAGCTGTTCCATTAGCTCGGGCTCTGGAGGAATACGCATCCCTACTTGCCATTCGCTGTTTTCGATCTTCTCCTGGATCTGGTAGGCCACCTGTTCCACCAAGGTTAAACGTTGAGTTTGAGTTAACAACAGCATTACTCCTTTACGAAACGTAGGATGTTTGGTATTTCGGTGTTATTATATCAGATTGACTTTAACTTGGAAAGATGAAATTGATAATGATTATCATCAAGTTTTTTCATAGAATCCAATTGAAAGGTAGGAATAACTGGCTCATAACGAGTGATCAACGTGGCTTCTGCTTCCTTGTCACCATTTTGCGCTAAATGGAGCAGAGTAGAAGTACTATTCATGTTTATCCTCCTTTTATCATCCAATTGCAAAATATCAGCGCTGTATGATAAAGCGGGAGGAGGGAAGACTGCGACAAGCAAAACGAGCCTTTACTTCTGTTGTGGTGACGAACTAAAAAGTTGATATCGATCTCGAAATTGACAACATCCGAAGGAACAACATAAGAGTGAATCACACCTCAGTTTCTCAAAAAAAAAAAATATTTGATGAATTACTGAACTGAACAGTGAAAAGTTCCTTCAGCTGCTTTCACAGTCAGGCGGATGTCCCGTTGCGCTTTCTCGTCTTCCACCAACTCCAAGGGATGGACCTCTCCCTTTTTCAAATACCGGTTGAGCTTCGGCATGGGTTTGCTACAAAGTGGTTCTGTGGCAGGTGTACCGGGACGTTCCGAAGCATGAGGCCGATGACAATGACACGAACCAATGAAAAGCGACTCCAGAATTGCGTCACACTGAACACAATTGATATTGATAATCAATATCAATTGTGTTAATATGATTTTGTTCTCTTGTGAACAAAAAATAATCTATTGCTGACACTGAACTTGGTCTGCAGCTACTACAAGAGAGGGGAGATTACGAAATTGGAGTTTCAAAATCATTTTAAAGGTCATCTTTACGAGCAATATATTAGAATGCTGCATCTGAATGAGCTGTATACTGAGCAAGAATTTAACTCGTTTCGGCAACAGGCCAGAAAGTACCAGATTGACATGCTCTCCAACAATATTACTAGTGTACACGTTATTGATTGCATTGGTGATTATGAACCGATAAATCATACCGGGATTGTGGAGAAGATGGGGTTGTCCAAAGCTGGCATTACTAAAATTAGTGCAAAGCTGCTGGAAATGGGCTTCATTATGAGAAGTCAACTGAACAACAATCGTAAGGAGATTTACTTTAGTTTAACGGATAAGGGAAGACACGTTTATCATTTGCATAAAGAGCTGCACAAAGAAAAAGAAGAAAGGTTTTACCAATTCATTGAATCCTATTCAGAGGCTGAGCTGCAGATTATTGGAAAATTTATGAGTGATTTGGTGGCACGTGCCGAAGATTACTCCGAAGGGAAGTTTACAATAAATGACGACATTAAAGATTGAGGAATTAAGATCCAAGATTGAAGGGAAAGAAATTTTAAAAGGGCTCACACTGGAGATTCATGGCGGAGAGATTCATGCGATTATGGGGCCTAACGGGACGGGGAAAAGTACGTTGGCTTCAGCTTTAATGGGCCATCCAAAATATGAGGTTACTGGCGGCAAGGTGACATTAGACAATGAAGACCTTCTGGAGATGGAGGTGGATGAGCGTGCCCAGGCAGGCTTGTTCCTCGCTATGCAATACCCAAGTGAAATTGCCGGGGTGACCAACTCGGACTTTCTCAGAAGTGCCATCAATGCACGGCGTGAAGAAGGCGATGAGATATCCTTGATTCGTTTTATCCGTGAAATGGAGAGCAAAATGAAGGGGCTGGAGATGAACCCGGAATTTGCGCATCGTTATTTGAATGAGGGATTCTCCGGCGGTGAAAAAAAGCGGAATGAGATTTTGCAATTGATGCTGCTTGAACCCAAGTTTGTGATCCTGGATGAAGTGGATTCCGGGCTTGATATTGATGCACTGCGTATTGTGGCCAATGGCGTAAATGAGATGCGCAGCCCGGGTAGAGGCTTTTTAATCATCACCCATTATCAGCGCCTGCTGAACTATATTACCCCGGATTTTGTGCATGTCATGATGCAAGGCCGGATAGTTAAATCTGGCGGCCCGGAGCTTGCCCACCGTTTAGAGGCTGAAGGATACGATTGGGTAAAAGAAGAGCTTGGGATTACGGATGAGACGGTAGGCGAGGAAGTTTGAAAGCTGAAGAGGAGGAAAAGCAAGTGGGTATACAAGCAAAAATTTCAATGAATGCGAACGCTTTATGCGCTTGGTCAAGTGCTAAGGATGAACCTCGTTGGTTGCTTGAACGCCGGATTCGGGCACTCGAGCTGGCAGAGACGCTGGAGCTGCCTAAAGTGGAGAAAATCAAACTTGAAAAATGGGATATCTACGAAAGTGGTGGTTACAAAGCTGAGAATGCGTGGTCAGGTTTGGAAGATGCGCCGGAGGTTGTTCGAGGTTTGTTTGCCTCTCCGGTGGAAGGCGGACTCATCGTTCAGATCAATTCGGATGTAGTGTACACAGAATTGTCGGCTGATTTAGCCGCACAGGGAGTGATTTTAACTGATTTGCATACTGCTGCGAGAGAACATGAGGAATTGGTTCAATGTTACCTCGACCGGGCTGTGAAGCCGGAAGAGCACAGATTGTCTGCTGTGCACAGTGCCTTATGGAGTGGTGGCGTTTTTCTATATGTCCCGGACGGTATAGAGGTTGAAGTTCCCATTCAAGCGATCTTTTATAGCGATACGAGCGGGGCGCTTTTTGCTCCTCACATCTTGATTGTGACTGGTAACAACAGCAAGATCAGCTATGTGGATCATTGTATATCGAGCAGAGATGATATCAAGGTTTTGCATAATGGTGTGGTAGAGGTGTTTGCAGGGGCAGGCTCCAAGGTGCAGGTCGCTTCTGTTCATCAGCTTGCTGCAGCAACAACGGACTTCACCCAGCGGCGTGCGATTGTGCTTGCGGATGGCGGTGTAGAATGGATTGTCGGCGAGATGAATAATGGCTATACCGCCAGTGATACGAAGACATTACTCCAGGGCAACGGGTCCATCTCTGACGCTAAGGTGATTGCGATAGGCTCTGGGGACCAGAAATTGAGTTATACTACGCAAGCTCAGCATTTTGGCAGAAGCTCGGTGAGCCAAATGATCACACGCGCAGTAATGCGTGAAGAAGCTACGGCCATTATCAACGGGATTACAAAAATTGAAAAAGGTGCAACCAATTGTGATGGTCAGCAAACAGAACGTGTACTGATGTTAAGTCCAAATGCGCGCGGTGATGCCAATCCGATCCTGCTGATAGATGAGGATGATGTAACCGCCGGTCATGCTGCATCCGTGGGGCAAGTAAATGCGGAACAAATCTATTATCTGATGTCTCGTGGGATCTCACGGAGCGAAGCCGAATATCTTGTTATTTTCGGATTCCTCGCTCCTGTCATTTCGGAGATCCCGCTGGAGGGAATGCGTAGCCGCCTGCAGGATGTAGTGGAGAAAAAGCTTGGCAGATTATAGGGAATCTGAGCCAATCAAAGTGAGTCTTATGAAGGTTAAAAGGAGCGATAACAATGGCTAAAAAAGCGCCGGATATGGGTGAATATAAATATGGGTTTCGCGATGAGCACCAGTCTATTTTTCAATCTGGAAAAGGTCTGACTGAAGAGATTGTCCGTGAAATTTCCCGAATCAAGGAAGAGCCGGAGTGGATGCTCGATTTTCGGCTGAAAGCTTTGAAGCAATTCTACAAAATGCCGATGCCTGGGTGGGGAGCGGATTTGTCCGGATTAAATCTTGATAACATTCAATACTATGTTCGCCCTTCCGAAAAACAAGGAAAGACCTGGGAGGAGGTTCCCACCGAGATTAAAGCAACCTTTGACAAGCTAGGGATTCCTGAAGCGGAGCAAAAGTTTCTGGCAGGCGTATCCGCTCAATACGAGTCGGAAGTAGTCTATCACAGTATGCGGAAGGAACTGGAGGAGCAGGGCGTTGTTTTCCTTGATACGGATACTGCTTTAAAGCAATATCCTGAAGTGTTCAGGCAACATTTTGGAACGATCATCCCTCCCGCCGACAATAAATTTGCAGCGCTTAACAGTGCGGTTTGGTCAGGCGGCAGCTTTGTATACATTCCGAGGGGCGTTCAATGTGAGGTTCCTATACAAGGGTATTTCCGTATTAATTCTGAAAATATGGGCCAATTCGAGCGGACATTAATTATTGCCGAAGAGGGTAGTTTTATCCATTATGTTGAAGGATGTACAGCGCCTATTTATAGTACCAGTTCTCTGCATAGCGGAGTTATTGAAATTATTTGCAGGAAAGATTCCCGTGTCCGTTACACGACAATCCAGAATTGGGCTCCTAATATCTACAACTTGGTAACCCAAAGGGCTGTAGCAGAGGAAAATGCCACAATGGAATGGGTGGACGGCAACATCGGCTCCAAGGTAACCATGAAGTATCCGGCTGTAATATTGAAAGGAAGGGGAGCCAAGGGGTCCATCCTGTCTATTGCCGTAGCCGGTAAAGATCAGCATCAAGATGCCGGTGCGAAGGTAATTCACCTTGCTCCCGAGACAACATCTACGATTATATCCAAATCGATCAGCAAGCAGGGCGGCAAAGTAAACTACCGGGGATTGTCAAGCTTCAGCCGCGATTCCGCAGGATCCAAGTCCAATATTAAGTGTGATACGTTGATTTTGGACAACCTGTCATCATCAGATACGATTCCTTACAATGAAATTAAAAACGATCAGATTACTTTGGAGCACGAGGCAACAGTATCCAAAGTGTCCGAGGAACAATTGTTTTACTTAATGAGCCGCGGGCTTACAGAACAAGATGCCACACAAATGATTGTAATGGGCTTTATTGAGCCGTTTACCAAAGAATTGCCGATGGAATATGCCGTTGAAATGAATCGGCTGATTCAATTTGAAATGGAAGGCAGCATCGGTTGATTCAATAATTTAATAGATCAAACCTTTATCACTCTTTAAAGAAGTACGAGGTGTTGGTAATGAAGAAGAATAATTCGGACAATTCAGAACTAGCTGAAATTACCCGAGAGATACGGAAACTTCAGTTCTACTTCAATATGCTGTCAGGATTGAGCGCAAGTTGTGGTGTGATGATACCTTTAGACTCTATTTATACGCTTATAAGGGAACTTTCGGATCAAGAGGCCATTCTTAGGCAAAAAGCAAAGGATCAGTCAGACTATCTAGGGTGAAAAAAGGCTTGAATTGACTGTTGGTAAAACAATGAGAGGAGCTGGAATAATGGAGGGGAATGGAATTTTATTCGATGAAGTATCGGAAGTGCTTCTCAAACTACGTCCTTTCTTACTGCGTGACGGTGGAGATGCTGAATTAGTCGAGGTTGAGAACGGTATAGCCAAATTAAGATTTTTGGGAGCTTGCAACGGTTGCCCAAGTGCTACGATTACGTTAAAGGCTGCTATTGAGCGCGCAATTCTTGAAGAGATTGAAGAGATTAAAGAAGTTGTACAAGTATTCTGAATTTATTTAGGTAAAAGACACTAAATGTATCCTCAAATGTATGCATACTGTGTGTCTGAGGCATCTTGAGAGAGCTGTCAGCACTCATTCGCTCGTTCTCACCATAGAGAAAGGAGCACACTTGAAGTGAATAATATGAAGGTATAAAAGATCAAGAAGCAGTCAAAGTTATGGCTTCTTATAAATGGGAATATGGAATGAGAAAGGCAACTATATATAGAATAAAATGATAATATTTAGCTAAAATTAAATATTTTTAAAAATGCAAAGCCCTATGAAGTGTACCCCATATGGCTTTGCAAATAATTAGTTGTAAAGATAAAAAACAACTGCCAGTATAAAAGTAATTGTCAACTGTTGTTTGCAATCTTCATGAATGATTTCATTTCATTTTGCTTATTTATTGATAACTGGCTCATAATGGGTAATCAACTTGGCTTCAGCTTCTTTGTCACCTTTTGTGCTAAATGGAGCAGAGTTAAAATGCTATTCATGTTCATCCTCTTTTTATCGTCTAGAAGTGAATGATAGGTGAATTATGACATAAACGGAGGGCTACGACATAGGTTTACCCTTTTTATTATCTATGGGAAACCAGGTGCGGGAATGTGTGTCTATTAGCCTGACGGCAGCATTATCCGTCCCTGCCCGAATTATCGGAAAGCACGCAGTTGCAAGGGTCTGCGTCCGATAGCTCATTTTTTTATTGCATCAAAATTGTAACAACTCATTGAGCTTACTTTCAGGCTCTTCACCATTTTCTACACGTTTTATATTATTGACAAAAAAGTCATATCTTTTCTTATGAAATTTCCGGCCATCAGGCATTCCTGCTGTATGGGGCGTAAGGATCACATTCCCCAGATTCCGGAGCTCACTGTCCAAAGGAAGCGGCTCAGTTTCAAACACATCTAAGCATGAGCCGGCAATATCCCCGTTTTTTAGAGCATTAATCAAGTCTCGTTCGTTGACAATCCCGCCGCGGGCCGTATTGATAAACAAAGCGGTTTTCTTCATTTTTTGAAACATCGTTTTGTTGATCAACTGCTTGGTTTGCGAATTCAAAGGCAAGTGTACACTGACGATGTCCGATGTGCTTACAAGAGTATCAAAATCCGTCATTTTCACAAAACCGTCCGATTGTGCAACGTAATTTCTCTTATAAGCCAGCACCCTCATATCAAACACTCGGCAAAACTCAGCTACTTTTTTCCCAATAGCGCCCAAACCGATAATCCCAATGGTTTTCCCTTCTAATTCATATCCGGTATAGTCCAAATGATGTTCATCCATCCTGTTTTTCATGAACGCATCCAGAAACGGTATGTTTTTATAATAAGACAAGATCAGCGCCATAACGTGCTCAGCTACTGCGTGTGCATTCACGCCTGCAGCATTGGCCACCCAAATGTTACGTTGTGTGCAGGCAGGGATATCCACATTATCAAATCCTGCACCTGTCTGTACTAACTTTAAATCTTTTGCAGTAGAAAGCAGGCTGTGATCTACTTTAATATGTTCAGGGATTATGACCTGACAATCTTCGATATGATGCAGCATATCTTTTCCGGGAGGGGCAATAACTACGTTCCAATCTTGCGGAAAATATCTTGCGATGTTTGATTTTGAGGTTTCGTTAAAATAACCAACTATAAGAATTTTCATGTTAAACCACCCTTCGTTGCTGTTTGTCTTGATTAATGATAATTTTAAATATGAAGAATAATAGTGTAAAACTCAAATATTTTGAGAACTATATTAAGTATTTCTATATATCGAGGGGATATTCTATGTATTTTCCTGGGATTGAAGCATTTTTAGCAATTGTACGGACCCAGAATATAAGCAAGGCGGCCGAATGGCTGCACTTGTCACAAGCGACGGTAAGCTACCGGTTAAAGACATTGGAGGAGCAAATGGGCGGCCTTTTGGTTGAACGGAGAAAAGGGGCATCCAAAATCAGTCTGACCCCAAAAGGTGAAAACTTTTTTAGCATTGCGGAACGATGGGAGGCTCTTTGGAGGGAAACACAAATCTTACAGGCTAGCGGTTCGCAGTTAAGTTTGGCCATAAGCGCTGCCGAAAGTATAAGTCATTTTGTTTTGCCACCTGTGTATAAAATGCTAAATCAGCATACTCCGTCAATTCGTCTGCAAATTCGAACGCAGCATACTCAGGAAGCTTTTGACAGTATTGAACGACGCGAGATGGATGTGGCATTTGTGGTGCGGGAAATCGTGTCGCCTAGTGTCACGGTTAAACCGTTTTTTAAGGAAGAAATGGTACTACTGCGTCTGGCTGTGCCGGGGCGTCAGGCTGGAGGTGCGGTTGAAATGAAAGAATTGGAGGCACAGCACGAAGTCTTTATCAATTGGAACAGAGAGTTTCAATTCAGACATGATCAGTGGTGGGATCCTCTTTGCCCATCCCGTGTTCATCTGGATACAGCGGGACTCATCACTACTTTTTTGAATAACACCAAACAATGGACGATCGTGCCTGCTTCGATTGGCAATTATATGATGCAGATGGGAGATTTTGTTCTCCAGAAACTATCTGTTTCTGTGCCTCCAAGAATGTGTTATAAAGTAACGCATAAGTTTCCAAACCAGGCTTTACACGAGCCCCTTCGTATTCTTGATAACTACCTACAAGATTTACTTGGAATAACATGATCCGGGATATATTTGCAATTGATTATTGGCTTGCAAACTGGTGTATGAAGAAAATAGAGCATTAGACTGAAGCTTGCGAAGCGCTTTAGATAAGTTGGGCTGCAGTAATTGGCAGACTGACATGTGCTGGTACAGGCATGCTGATGATGGCTTTGGAGGATTCTCCTAATAGGCATACTTGACTGAACAAAGCGAATGCAATAGTGAAGGCCCAACTGGTGTTGATCCAGATGGATCATGGCCTGAATCTATACGATATCATCATGCAGCTTTAGAGCGGTTTGTCGGTTATACGAAGGTGCTTGAGAATATGACGGGTGAGAATTGGTTTGAGAGTACTACGCTGTTACATATGTTTAATATAGCGTAGGTATGCAGACTCCGGGGTATGAATACTTCGGCGACGGGATATCCACACCTCCTTTTGGCGAAAGGCCTGTGAAGCCGGTTTCAATGCGGTATAGTTGCTGGTGGCGGTAAGTTCATAAACGGGAAGCGTTAGGGTTTTCGTTGATGGACAAGAAGTTTTAAATAGTTCTGGAGAAGTTCAACGCCTCTATCCCGAGCTGTTCCCGGCAATGTTTAAAATTCCTATTCAAGCAGGTGGTGAACTCACGATAACTATTGAGGAACGAAAAAGTATGGGATGTCGGGTATAGGAAGATGCAATATTCTTGGAATTGAGTCCATTGATTAAATTCGACTTACGAGGACTTCATCATTCCCAAGGCCGATTCGGACTAGGATGTGCGACGGGGCTGAAAAAGGCGGGCATCAGTTCTCGGCCGGGGACGGTTACGCCATTATTGCCATGGTGGAAAAAGGCCTGGGCAGCATCATCCTCCCGGAGCTGGTCACCCGGTTCCAGCATGAGCATGTAGCCATGCTTGAGCTGGAAGAGAGCAGCTTCCGTTCCCTTGGCTTCGCGGGTCAACTCGATGAAATATGCTTCACCAGCAACGCGGCGGTTTCTGCACATGTGCAGAGCTGGTCGTCCGGCAAGGGAGTGATTTGACCCAGTAAATATGCACACAAAAGGCATGTTTTTGAAACTGAAAACATGCCTTTTTGCCAATGGTCATCATTTGCTTAATTTTTGTCCTTCGTTGTCAAGAAACAACAGCTCGTAGTATTTTTTTGGCCGCCCTTTACTGTTGTCCCGTTTTTCAAATACCGTTTGTACGTACTTACTTTCTTCAATTTTGTTAAGGATACGGTTTGCACCTCTGACGGTCATGGACAGGCACTCGGCAACATCCTCAGAGGATAATTTATTGGTTCTCATGATTTCTGCATAGGACATGATTTTTTGCAAATTGATGTTGTTGATTCCGATCCTTTTGGCTAACGCAATGATTTCCGGGTCACCCTGTTCGGAGAACTGGATGACATTCATGCTCCGCATGGGGCCGACAACCTTCTGATTCTCGTCTATAAAAAAGCTGCAACTGCCCGTAAAGGCCTCCGCCTGTCTGTGAGCTTTGGTAGCGTTGACGTTCGCTTGAAAATATTCATGCCCCGAGCCCCACCCAATCTTCACCTTGTCGCTTATGCGCTCTTCCAGATATTCCAGCAGGGTGCAGTTATGCGCGTTAGAGGTGATCCTCATGAAATTTCCGTAGGTAGTGTACAGTCTGACAAAGCCTTCTGAAATTTGGGCCGTGTCTGCCAGATTCATGCTATGCAGAAACCTGCCGACAAGGACTTTTAGCTCATGAAGCTGCTCTTCAGAGGGTGGCTGCTCAGTTATGGCCGATAAGCATGCAACAACTGCCCTCTGGTTCTTAAGCTTGAGGATGGTAATTTCGTTGATGATCTCGCTTATGGTCTCTTTGACGTTCTCCAAGGTGGGGCGGATTAAGATATATCTGACTCCGTGCTTTTGCAGTTCCGGCACAAAATGGCCGAACGCCGTGATGGATAGATCTATTTTCTCATCTTCCCACAGCGTGATATGGTTCTCCAGCATGGTCTCCACCCGTTTGAGCAAATCTCCGCTGTCAATGGGTTTGCCCTCATGAGTCAGGTATTGCTGGAATTCGCTGAAAGACTCGATGATATACGCATAATCCACATAGATCCGAGAGATATCCAGCCCATGTTCTGTAACCAGCAGCCGGAAAAGCTCCCTGTACAACAGGTTCTCATCATCCTGCAAAATGTGAACAGGCACCTTGTCATCCAGGCTTTCCTTATCGATGGACTCGTAAAGCATCCTGCCGCTGATCACAAATCCATCCACCGAATCCAGGTTTTTGAGATAGATGTCTGTTGTTTCCCGGAAATTGCTGATTGTAAGAAACCGGAACTGACATAGTGGCCGCATTTCTTCTTCAATGGCGCGGAAATAGTCCATATGGGTCTCAGGCGTGATAATACCCAGCTTGATTTTCATGATAGATTCCTTTCATAAACAGTTCAATCAAAAGAGTTATATCACAATAAATGTGATATTACAATGTTCCGCCAGCCTCTGAAATAATGTTCTTAAAATGTCTTAATATCTCTTGACAGGGAATAAAAATGCCAGTACGATAAATTCGTTCTTAAAAAGTCTTAAAATACAAAGGGGGGAATGTTAACTCTGTTCTAACGTTCATTTAATTTGTGCTTTGGGAGATGTTCATTGTGTTTGAAGAAGCTGAAGACTTTTTGATTATGGCGCATCAGCTGCAGGACAAATTGGTCAAGTATCGGCATCATCTTCATGCGGTTCCGGAACTTGATCTAAGTTTGCCCAGGACAACCTCATATGTAAAAGAGGCCTTGGAGTCGATGGGCCTTAAGCCCGCTCCCGTAGGAAAATCAGGCTTAATGGTTACCATTGGCGGACAGCATGAAGGGAAGGTGGTTCTGATCCGTGCGGATATGGACGGGCTGCCGATTCAAGAAGAAACGGAGCTGTCTTACGCATCGTTGAATGGAAACATGCATGCTTGCGGTCATGACATGCATACTTCCATGCTGCTGGGAGCTGCGGAGATTCTGAAGGCTAACGAACAGCAGCTTCGCGGGACGGTTAAGCTTATGTTTCAGCCGGGTGAAGAGACGCTGCACGGGGCAAAAATGATGCTGGAGAGCGGGATTCTCGATAATCCCAAGGTGGATGCAGCCATGATGCTTCACGTATTGACTGGAATGCCGCTTCCTACCGGACAATTTGTAGTGCCTGAGGAAGGTGGAGCGATATCTGCTTCTTCGGATTGGTTCGAAATTATCATCCGCGGAAGGGGCTCACATGGCGCAATGCCCGAGGCCGCAGTGGACCCCTTAAATGTGGCTGCTCATCTTCATCTGGCGTTGCAGGGTATCCTTAGCCGGGAAGTTTCGCCAATTGATAATGCAGTGCTTACCATTGGCGTGATGGAAGGCGGAAGTACAAACAACGTGATTCCCGATATGGCCAGAATGAAAGGAAGTGTACGTACCTTTAGCGCCGCATTGCGGGATAAAATGGAGACTCGTATCTGTGAAATTTCCGCAGGAATAGGAGAAACTTTTCAGGCCAAGGTGGAAGTGATCTATACGAGGGGATGTCCTGAGGTGAAAACGGACAGCGGGCTGAACCGGCAAATGAGAACGACGATTGCCAACACTTTTGGCGCGAGTTCCTTCATCGGTATAACCCAACTGGTACCCGGTGGTAAATTAATGGGATCAGAAGACTTCGCATTTGTCTCACAGGCGGTGCCAAGTACGACAGTGTTCCTTAACGCAGGCAATATCGAGGAAGGCTATAGTTACCCTGTACACCATCCAAAGACGATGTTCTCGGATGAGGTGCTTCATAGAGGGGCTGCGGCTTACGCTGCTTTTGCCAGAGATTGGCTTGAAAGTAATAGATAAGTTCTAAACCAAACTTAGGAGGAATTAAGATGACAGAGAGACGTATGATTGGACCCACTAAATTTGAAGAGTACTCGGAGAAATACAAGGAATTCCTGTTAATGACCCGCCGTGACGGAATCATTGAAGTGCGTCTGCACACCGACGGAGGTTCGTACAAGCACAATTGGGAAGCTCATACCGCCTGGTCTCATGCCTGGTCAGATATTGGCCGTGACCCTGAGAACGAAGTCATGATTATTTCGGGAACTGGGGATAAATGGTTGATTGGCGACCCTGAGGTCTGGAATACGAAATTCATGGATTGGCCGAAGCAAAAGAAGCTCGAACAGTATCATGAATCACTGAGACTGCTTGAAAATCTGATCTTCTGCATTGACATCCCGACCATCGGGGCGGTCAACGGGCCGGGAACGCACTGTGAACTCGCAACGCTCTGTGATATTACCATTTGTACAGAAGACGCTGACTTTTTCGATCCGCATTATCTGGGAGGCACGCCTCCGGGAGATGGAATGCTGCTCACACTGCAGAGCATGATCGGTTTCAAAAAAGCAGCCTATTACGCCTACACCGGCAAGAATATCAATGGTCAGACCGCCTTGGATCTGGGTATTGTCAGTGAAGTGCTGCCCCGCGAAAAGCTTCTTCCACGCGCTTGGGAGCTCGCGGAGATGATCATGCAGGCACCGCGTTCAACGAGACATCTGTCTCACTCCATTATCTCCCGGCCATGGAAGCAAGCTCTGGTCGCCGATCAGGGATTCCAGCTTGCCCACCAAATGTACGACATGGCCATTGATGAAGAAGGAGCGCTGGAGCGGCTGAAGAAAATGCAAGGACGCCTGATGGGCAACGATGTTCAATAGAAAGATGACGGGACCTACTCGGCTCGAAGAATACTCGGAGAAGTACAAGGACTTATTCCTCATGACCCGCCGCGGCGGTATCCTCGAAGTGCGTATGCACACTGACGGGGGACCTATACAATTCGACTGGCCGGTCCAAGCGGCATATGGTCATGTATGGTCCGATATTGGCCGTGATCCTGAGAATGAGGTCATGATCCTTACAGGGACAGGAGAGCTGTGGCAGACAGGCAATCCTGAAGTCTGGACAACCAAATTCATGGATTGGCCGAATCGCCGGAAGCTGGAAATGTACCATGAGTCACTCAGAATGATTGAAAATATGATCTATTGCATGGACATCCCCACGATTGGGGCGATCAATGGCACAGGCGCACACTGGCAGTTGGGGACGCTCTGCGATATTACCATTTGTGCGGAAGACACAGCATTCTTCGATGCCCATTATCTGGGCGGTGTTCCGCCTGGAGATGGAATCGTCCTGGCACTTCAAAAGATACTGGGAATCAAGAAAGCGGCATTTTATGCATACACGGGCATGAACATTAATGCTCAAACGGCATTAGAGCTCGGTCTGGTCAGTGAGGTGCTGCCTTATGAACAGCTTCTTCCACGGGCATGGGAGCTGGCAGAGATGATCATGCAGGCACCCCGCTCTACAAGACATCTTGCTCATTCGATTGTATCGCATCCGTGGAAAGAAGCCCTTGCCAATGATCAAGGCTTCCAGCTTACTCACCAATTGTATGACATGGCCATTGATGAAGAGGGAATTCATGAGCGGCTGATGAAGATCAAGGAACGTTTTCAGAGGAGTGGGCAATAGCCGGAAAGGATGTATGGGTGCTATGAGATCGTTGACTGAACTCTATAAGATTGGCAGTGGACCGTCCAGCTCCCATACCATGGGGCCGGAGAAAGCGGCCAGAATCTTCAAGTCAGAAAATGAAGATGCAGACCAATTTAAGGCGTTGATTTATGGTTCCCTTGCCAAAACAGGTAAAGGCCATATGACGGACAAAGCTATTATTAGAGCACTGTCACCCGTTAGGGCGGAGGTTCAATTTGTTCCGCAGGCAGATTTTGTTCTGCCCCATCCCAATACCATGGACTTGTTCGCTTACAAAGGCGGGCGGCAAACCGCATCCATGCGTGCTGTCAGTATCGGCGGCGGGGATATCGTGATTGAGGGGCGGGAGGAGACGCATGGGCCTGATGTTTACCCGGAGAACAGCTTTGCAGAGATCAGTACCTTTTGTAAAGCGAATCATATCCGGCTAAGCGATTACGTCGAGCAGCGTGAAGGCAAACAGATCTGGGAATTCCTCCAAGGAATCTGGGAAGCGATGAAGTATTCGATCGACGAAGGGCTGTCCGTCACAGGTATTCTGGAAGGCGGTCTTAATGTCGAACGCAAGGCGAAATATCTCTATCATCAGGGGCATGTGGATGAGAGCCCGGAGACACGGGAGAACCGGATCGTCAGCGCATACGCTTTCGCCGTCAACGAACAGAATGCCGCCGCCGGCACAGTCGTAACGGCTCCGACCTGCGGAGCCAGCGGTGTTGTCCCTGCCTCGCTTCGTTATATGCAGGGGAAGATGCAGGTCCCGGACGAACAGATTCTCAGGGCTCTGGCCGTCGGAGGGCTCATGGGCAATCTGGTCAAGCAGAACGCCTCCATCAGCGGCGCTCAGTGCGGCTGCCAGGCGGAGGTTGGCACGGCTTGCTCGATGGCATCAGCTGCACTGGCTGAACTGTCTGGTATGGAGATCGATCAGATTGAGTATGCGGCGGAGGTTTCCATGGAGCACCACTTGGGATTAACCTGTGATCCGATTAACGGACTGGTTCAGATTCCTTGCATCGAGCGGAATGCTGTCGGTGCGATGCGGGCGATCAATGCGCTGAGTCTGGCCAAATTCTTGTCTGGTACCCGTAAGATATCCTTTGATTTGGTTGTACAGACCATGTATGAGACAGGCCTGGATATGAACAGTAGTTACCGCGAAACTTCAGAGGGCGGGCTCGCTAAGCTCTATAAAATGGACAGCTAAATGATGCGATGATGGGGCATTAATTCCATACTTATGTAATGAGATTGAAGAACATCCCTAACTGGTGGTTGGCAGAAGGGATGTTCTTTTGTGCGATTGACACCGCATCGTGCTAACGGGTGAAAATCCCAAGTATACCGCGGATGGCTAACGTATCGGCTGCGTGTGTGAACATGGCCTTAACTATGTTCAGACAACCGACCCTGGTCTTTATAAATTTCAGAATATCTCGTTCAGTTAACCCATAGATGATGTGAAACCTAAAAAAACGGATTGTCTCATGACCACCCGTTTTTTTAGGTTAGGTATAGATATATAAGTTTATTGCATAGTCAGATTTTTGGTAATGACGATGCCGATAACTTTCCCATTCTTTATACTGAATTGAATCCAGTACTGATTATCTGTTGAGTGTTGAAGCTATGCATCTTTTGAGCGTATAAACTACTCATCACTTGAAGAAGGAACAGCGTCAGGGTAAGCCTCATTTATTTCCGCAGTAGTGCTTCCAATGTGAATCCCCCGAGGCGTACTTCCTTCAAAGCCACCGATAACATTGAATTGCCAAATTGAGGTTCCAAAATCAATGGTGCCCCCATGATCCTTAAAAATCTAGTACTGCGTATCGCCTAAATTTCAGGGTATAATCTGTTGAGCCTGATCCGAGCATCTTTTGTTGTGAATTGCCAATTAACGGTCGAACGTGCAGTGTTCCGGTCGGATTGCCAAGCCGCTACGCGTGAGATCATTTCTTCTTTGGTGGCCACATAATCGGAAAGCGCCTGTCGGCTCAACACGCCTATCTCAATTTCAGCCATGTTCAGCCAGCTTCCATGCTTCGGCGTATGATGGATTTCCAGTTTGTCCGCTAATCGTTTTGCCTCGGCTGGCTCAAACGCTTCGTATAACGAGCCGATGCTATGCGTGTTGAGGTTGTCCATAACCAAGACGATCTGCTCGGCTTCCGGATAGTGGGTGTCTACAAGTTCCTTGATGCAAGCTGCAAAATCAACACGCGCCCGATGATCACTAACACGTACATGACGCTTTGCTTCCTGCGGCGCGAACATCATAAACAGGTTGACAACACCGTTGCGTTTGTATTCGTAATCGATACGCTTCGGCTCGCCTGGCTTGGCCGGAAAGGAAGGCCTCGTTTCCATTGTGAGCTGGCGGTTCGTTCATCCAAACAAATCAAGGGCCGCTTGGGGTCATAGGGACGTTGGTAAACATCCAGTACATCCTCCATGCGTGCCACGAACTCGCCGGAAGCTTCCGGGATACACCACTGTTTCTTCAGCCACGGTTTAAGTTTGTTTTTTTCATCATACGTTGTATCGTCATGGGCGAAATTTCATCTACAATTTCCAGTTTAACCATGCGATCGGGGAGCAGTCGAACCGACCATCTGCTGTACCCTTCGGATGGCTCACTACAGGCAATGGCGACCAGTTTCGCCTCGGTCTCACCATCAAACTTGATCTTGCGATTGGCTTGTTTTTCAAGCTCCAATGCCGTTTCGAAGCCTTTTTCGACCAGCCGTTTTCGCAAATTTCGGACGGTGCTTTCACTTGTATGATAGGCTTCTGCAATTCGGGTATCTGGCCACGCTGGTCCCAACTCGTCTTCATCGGCTTTCAGTACATATGAGCGTGCTTGATTTTATATCCGACAACTTTACCTTTTTTAATCAGTTGTTCTAATTGCTCACGCTCTTCTTGGCTCAATTCAACGACCCATCTTTTTTCCATTTCCAGTTCCTCAAATCCTTTTTATTGGATTTATCGGCTGGCGAGTCTTTCACTATTAATTCCTGAAGAGAAGTACGAGGTGTTGGTAATGAAGAAAAATAATTCGGACAATTCAGAACTAGCTCAAATTACCCGAGAGATACGGAAACTTCAATTCTACTTCAATATGCTGTCAGGATTGAGCGCAAGTTGTGGTGTGATGATACCTTTAGACTCTATTTATACGCTTATAAGGGAACTTTCGGATCAAGAGGCCAGTCTTAGGCAAAAAGCAAAGGACCACTCAGACTATCTAGGGTGAAAAAAGGCTTGAATTGACTGTTGGTAAAACAATGAGAGGAGCTGGAATAATGGAGGGGAATGGAATTTTATTCGATGAAGTATCGGAAGTGCTTCTCAAACTACGTCCTTTCTTACTGCGTGACGGTGGAGATGCTGAATTAGTCGAGGTTGAGAACGGTATAGCCAAATTAAGATTTTTGGGAGCTTGCAACGGTTGCCCAAGTGCTACGATTACGTTAAAGGCTGCTATTGAGCGCGCAATTCTTGAGGAAATCGATGATATTAAAGAAGTTGTACAAGTATTCTAAATTCATTTTAACAGAAACATAGAAGGTGTCGTCGGAAAGGAACTCTTCATGGGTTCCTTTTTCAATAATCATACCGTTCTTCATCATAAGGATGACATCCGCAGAATTTTATAGCCGATGAGCAATAGTACTCATTATTTTGATTGCCCTCATAATACTATCACCTGATCTGCGTATATACACTCCAGCTATTTACAAAGTGGCCGATGGAGAATATAAGGGCAGGGACAACAAAGAGATAAGAGTGCAGCCAATATGCCAGAAGGACAAAATACAACATTGGGAAGAGGGCCATGGGTATTGGGATAGGACCTAAGGGTTTAAACAATAATGAAAACTCCCGGCCGCCCCCAAAAAAGCGAATCCAGCATAGGTAGTAAATTATGAGGCAGATCCCCATTAGAAGTGTTATATAGTCTATAGGTTGCTCTGCAATCTTTCGCCCATAGAGGATAGGCAGAACAAAACAAGTGATTTGGCCAATCCGTTCGAATACCGTAAAGAGAATAGAGGTAGAGGTTAATTTGGGAATGGATCGTGGTGCAAAGCGTAATAATAGAAGGTTTGGCAACAAAATCAGAAGCGATATCAGAAACCCCTTATAGTGTAACCCCATCTGCAAGCTCCGTTCTACTTATCCTTTAGAAATAAAATATCCCAGTGTATGAAAAAGGTCAATCAGATTATGTACACTCTTGATCCGCATGATAATTTCAGAAAGGATGTTAGTTGTTAATACCAAAAAGTACTCCGGTAACCTTAAGCGGCTTCTGAAGTACTCTTTGTTTGATTTACAGATGTTCTTAAGCTATGGCTGGTCCAGAAATGGGACAAGTTAAGGAAGCTTGTTGCCCGCTGCACGATAAATCTCGTACCATTCCTGACGGGTCAGCGTGATATCCGACGCTTTGGCAATATCAAGCAGACGCTGGGTATTAGTCGTGCCCACGATGGGCTGCATGTTGGCCGGATGTCTGAGCAGCCAGGCAATCGCGATGGCGGTGTCGGCAACCTCTTTTTCAGCGGCCAGGCGGCCAATGACTTCATTTAATTCAGGGAACTTCTCGTTGCCCAGGAATACGCCCTCAAAGAAGCCGTATTGGAACGGTGACCAAGGCTGGATGGTCATATCATGCAGGCGGCTGTACTCCAGAATGCCTCCATCATGTACAACCGAACCGGTGTTGGTCATGTTGACGTTGAAGCCGGCATCAATCATGCCTGAGACCATAATGCTAAGCTGCAGCTGATTGAAGAGCAGCGGCTGTTTGACATTTTTTTTGAGCAGCTCGATTTGCAGCGGGTTCAGGTTGCTGACACCGAAGTGCTTAACCATGCCCTTTTGCTCCAGGAGATCAAAGGCTTCAGCCACTTCCTCCGGCTCCATCAGCGTGTCGGGGCGGTGCAGCAGGAGCACGTCTACATAATCGGTTTTCAGACGCTTCAGGCTGTTCTCCACCGACTGGACAATATGCTCCTTGGAGAAGTCGAAAAAGCCTTGGCGGATTCCGCATTTCGTCTGGATCATCAGCTGATCACGCATGCCCGGGCTGGCGGCAAGTACGCCGCCGAATACTTCTTCAGCTTTACCGGCTGCATAAATATCCGCATGATCAAAAAAGTCTATTCCGGCCTCCAGCGCACTGTGAATATGCATGTCAGCGTCTTGCGGAGACAGATCGGCAAGACGCATGCAGCCTAAAGAAATCTGGGCGACCTCAAGCTGGCTGTTGCCTGCTTTAATTTTTTTTACCATTGTTTGCTCACTCCTCAAATGTAAGGTTCCTAGTAAAGTGTAGACCTTAGAGTTAACTGTAAGTCAATAGATTTTTAAAGCGCTTTTAATAGAACGCGAATGGTGTTACTTTAGAGATGGAACCAAAGCCAAAGGCGGAAGGGAGCTGTTATCATGGGATACAGCATCAAAACCATATCACAAAAAAGCGGTCTGAGCCAATATACGTTACGTTATTACGAAAGAGAGGGCGTACTGCCCGTGGTTGCCAGGGATGAGAACGGAAACCGTTGTTTTCACGATGAGGATCTGGAGCTGATTTCGTTAATTTGCTGCCTGAAGGATACCGGGATGCCGATAGCAGATATCAAACAGTTTATCTTGTTATCCAAGGAAGGAATCAGCACACTATCCGAGCAGCGGAAATTGCTGCAGGCTCATAAGCTGCATATTGATGAGAAGATTAAGTTTTTCCAGACCTTTGCGCAAAAGATAGATCATAAAATTGCTTATTTTTCCTCGCTTGAGGAGGAGGCTAAGGCGGATTGCAAGTAATCTTACAGAGGTAGTCAGCGTCAGCGATGGCTGCGTATTAAGGGATGAGGAGATATACCCATTCGGGTGGGGGATCGGCATCTAAAGTTCAACCTATAGAGAGATCCATAGCCACTATCCGTTAGCTACGGATAGTGGCTTGTTTGCTTGCTGCGGCTATCCACACGGATACCCGCCCATCCGCAGCAGTGCATTTCATCAGGAGAAGCGCTGGCGGTATTGCCGGGGAGAGATCCCTTCCAGCTTCATGAAGCTAGAGCTGAAATAGGGAGCCTGGTTGAAGCCGACTTCTTCAGCAATCCGTGCGATGGGGAAGCTGGTCTGCATCAGCAGCAGCTTGCTCTGTTCAATGCGGTAGCGGAGCAGGTATTCCATTGGAGAGCAGCCGTACTCCCTGTTCATACAGCGGGCAATATAGACCGGATGAAAATTCAGGCTGTCTCCCAGCATGCCCGTCGTGATCTCCTCGCGGTAATGGGCACGCAGATAAGAGGCGGCTTGCTCGGCGCAAGCGGTGGTCAACGAGACGGTCTGCTCCCGGTGCATGGAGGCGGAGAGCTGCTGCAAGCTGCTTAAGACACGGCTCCCCCCGGTTCTATCTTCAATCCGAAGAAGAGCCGGGGGTTATTTGTGTGCTCACGAAGCTGCCGGAAAGGTCCAAATTCTCACGATTCTGCACAAAAGTCCGAAATGTACACTGCACGGTTAGCAACATAATGCAGGAATACCCTCAAGCTGCACTGTTCGCCGGAAGGGGGGGCTCCTATACTTGGGTCATACATTGGACGGAGCCGCTGAGCGCAGCAGGAGTGTCCAAGCGGAGGCGGGAAATCGGGCGCCGCTGCAACTTATATATAGGTATAGGAGAGTGAAGGCTTTGAGACAGCGCAAACGCAAGAATCGAATGCCGCTAGCCATTGAACTTCCCTTAAAGGGAACGGGTCAGCTGTCATCACAGATGGGGGCCGGCATGAAAAAGAAGAAAAAAGGATTTCTGCATGAGCTAATCCATAACCGTGTTCTTTTTCTGATGCTGCTTCCGACACTGCTGTTTTTTCTGGTGAATTCGTATTTTCCGATGGTCGGAGTTTATTATGCGTTCACTCAATTTGATTTCAATTCCGGACTGTTCGATGCACCGTTCGTGGGCCTCAAAAACTTTGAGTTTCTCTGGAAATCCGGGACATTGGTGAAGCTTACGCTCAATACGATCGGTTACAATCTGGCGTTTATCCTGCTGGGCAACATGCTGGCGATTGTCTGTGCCATTCTGCTCAGCGAGCTGCGCGTCAAATGGTTCAAGAAGCTTACCCAGTCGATCATGTTCCTGCCGTACTTTGTCTCCTTCGTGATCCTGAGCGTTATCGTCTACAATGTATTCAATTATGATAACGGTTTCTTGAATACCCTGCTTGCCCAGTTCGGAGCCGGTCCAGTGGATGTCTACAATAAACCGGTCGTCTGGATCTTCCTCATCATCTTGTTCTATCTCTGGAAAAACCTTGGCTATAGCATGGTAATCTATCTCGCGGCCATTACGGGGATCAGCGATGAGTACTATGAAGCGGCCAAAATTGACGGAGCGCATATTTTCCAGCGGATCTGGTATATCACGGTGCCCATGCTGAAATCGACCTTTGTTGTGCTGCTGCTGTTCTCGCTGGGCAGCATTATGAAAGGGCAGTTTGACCTCTTTTATCAGCTGATCGGTAACAATGGCGTGCTCTACAATACCACGGACATTCTGGATACGTATGTATTCCGGTCACTCAAGGTTACCTTTGATATCGGAATGGCGACTTCTGCGGGGCTGTACCAATCCCTGTTCGGCTTTATCCTGATCATGACGGTGAACTACATTATCCGCAGAATCAATGATGACTACGCGTTGTTCTAAAAGGTGCAATAGGAGGAAAAGAGCATGCATATCAAAGATGACCATTATACAAGGATGCTGCAGGGGCTGGCTTACACCGTAATCATATTAGGTTCACTGGCCTGCCTTATTCCATTCCTGCTGATTATTTCGGCTTCCTTGACTGCCAATGATTCTATCATTAAGGATGGGTATCATTTTATACCGGCGCAATTCTCGCTGGAAGGCTACAAGACGGTGTTCACGTTCCCGGATGAGGTGTTGCGGGCTTATGGTGTTACGCTGTTTACGACGGTGACGGGTACGGTGCTGGGGCTGTTTTTTATGACGATGGCCGGGTATGTGCTGGCACGTAAAGACTTCAAATACCGCAATACGTTTTCCTTCTACATCTATTTCACAACCTTGTTCGGCGGGGGGCTGGTGCCTTGGTACATCATGATGACCAAATATCTGCATCTGACCGATTCGTATGGTGCGCTGATTTTTCCGGGGCTGATGACCCCGTTCCTGATTATTCTGATGAAGAACTTTATCCGCTCGGCCGTTCCTGAGGAACTGTTCGAATCCGCCAAAATTGATGGGGCCGGTGATTTCAAAATCTACTGGCGGATCGTGCTCCAGCTGTCGATGCCCGGCATTGCCACGGTAGGCCTGTTTCTTGCCCTGGCTTATTGGAATGACTGGTTCTCGTCTTCGCTGTTCATCAATGATCCGCATAAATATCAGCTGCAGTTCCATCTGTACAATGTAATCAACTCAGCGGCATTCATTGCTAATATGGGCGCTGGTACGGGTGTCAGCCTGGGAGCCGACCTGCCCACCGAGTCGACCAAGATGGCGATGGCGATTGTCGTTACCGGACCTATTCTGTTTCTGTATCCGTTCATCCAGCGTTATTTTGTAAAAGGCTTGACGATCGGGGCTGTAAAAGGTTAGAACCGTATGGTGGAGCATGCCATTACGGTGTGCCTGTTATCCGGCTAACATAGCGTCATATTCTGATAGATGTGCTGACAAACAAACTTTAGGAGGGTTCATCATGAAAAAGAAAGCAGGCAGAAGATCACTGGTAACGCTTACGACAGCTGCGCTGGCTCTTTCGCTGCTCGCGGGATGCGGCGGCAATAACAGCAGCAACAATAGTGCAAGCAGCGAAACAGACGGTAATGCAGGCACAGCCGTGAAAACAGACAGCAGCACGGCAGCCCCGGCAGATACCGGAATCGACACTTCGAAGAAGGTGGAGCTGCAGTTCTATATGCTTGGGGATGCCCCTAAGGATCTGCCGGTGATTCAAGAGGAAATTAACAAGATGGCTCAGGAAGAACTGAATGCTACCGTTAAATTCAACTATACGAGCTGGACGGATTGGGACCAGAAATATAAGCTGCTGCTGTCTTCCGGCCAGGCGATTGATCTGATTTTTACAGCGGACTGGACGCAGTACCAATCCTATGCGAAACGCGGCGCGTTCCTGGCCATTGATGAATTGCTGCCAAAGGCGGCCCCGGAGCTGCAGAAATTTGTACCTGAGTCCATGTGGGAAGATGTGAAGGTGGATGGTAAAATCTATACGGTTCCTGCAACTTATAAAGAGTATGTGACCAACGGTTTCGTATGGCGGGAGGATCTGCGCAAGAAATACAATCTTCCACAGCCTACCGATATGGCCAGCTATGAGGCCTATATGGACGGTATTGCCAAAAACGAGCCGGATATGATGCCTATGTCCCTCAACAGCGATATCGGCAATAATCTGCACTACATTTATACTGAGCTGAACAAAATGGTTGGAGCGCTGCCTTATGGTATGGGTGTGAAGTATGAATCTCCTGCTACCGTATACACCTACTGGGGTTCCGATGAGCAAAAAGAAGAGCTGAAAACGATGAAACGCTGGGCAGAAAAAGGCTTCATTCCTAAAAACGTGCTGAACATCAAAGACACGATGCAGGACCCGGTCACCTCCGGCAAAGCGGCCAGCATGTTCGGGGATAACCCGACACGCTATAATGACATGAAGATGAAGATCAGTACGACGCATCCCGATTGGGAGCTGGGCTATTATCCGTTCGGGAAAACCACAGGTTATGCTACACCGGTACATCCGATACACAATGGTTTTGCCATTCCCAAGAACAGCAAAAATCCGGAAAGAGCACTCGCTTTCTATCAGAAGCTGGTCCTGGACAAACGGTATAACCAGTTGACGGAATACGGTATTGAAGGCAAGAATTACACCGTGGAAGACGGCTACTACAAACTGGTCGGCACGAGCCAATCTAATGGCTTCTCCCGTGAGGGGATGAACGGCTGGGCGTGGAGAAATCCGGAATTCATGCTGTTCGACAAAGGTTTTGATGGTGTGAAGGCTATCTTCGAAGAACTGGACAAAATTCAGAAGCCAGACCTGTTCCTGGGCTTTGCAGAAGACTATTCCTCGTATCAGGCGGAAAAAGCGGCACTGGAGCAAGTGGAGAAGCAATACCTCTTCCCGCTGGAGGCAGGCCTTGTGGATGATATTGATAAAGGGCTGGAAACCTTTATGCAGAAGGCTAAGCAAGCCGGGCTGGAGAAGATTCAGGCCGAATGGACGAAGCAGTGGAACGCTTATGTGGCGGAGAAAGGGATTAAGTAGTGCAGAGATGCCCCGAAAGCCTATGGCTGGCGGGGCTTTTTGCTGCGCTTTGCTCAGGGGGAAGGGCATTTTGGTGCTGGGCAGCTGCGTGGAATGTTTGGACTTTCGGCCGCTGGCGCTCCTACAGTTCCAAACTTCCCCTCCGCTGCTTTCACCTTGAGGAGAGTAGAAGAGGCGGCCACTACCGGGACTATCTCGGGCTCGCCCAAATCAGATGAACCATGTTAAGCCAGTAGCTTTCCACCTTATTGATTTTGAGACCCGACTCTTCGATCAGTCCTAAAATGTTTCTTGTATAGTGACAGCCATAAGCACGATATAATAGCGGATTAAGTGTTTTTTGGACAACAGACACCGCAGGGTTAGAGCTGATCCCATGCTCCATGAGAAGAATTTGCCCATTCGGTCTGCACCACCGGTTGATCTTATTCAACACCAGTAATGGATTATCATAACTGCAGAAGGATAACGTAGAAACAATGGTGTCGAATGAATGATCGGAGAAGCTCATTTCTTCAATATCCGAACAAATAAAAGTACCCTCAATATGGTGATGTTGTGCCGCCCGTTTGGCTTTCTCTAGCATCGCCTCACTAAAGTCAGTTGCGGTAACCTTTATGTCTGGAGGATAAAACGGGAAATTCGCACCTGCCCCCACGGCAAGCTCAAGCACCTCGCCCTTCGCATGACTTAAAAGCTGTTGGCGCCAACGTTTTTGTTGCGGATCTTCTCTTTTGTTATCATATTGGTTTGCCTGCTTATCAAAAATACGTATTAGCTTCTGCTTCTCCACCGATCTCCCACCTTGCAATTGAACTTGGAACTTTCCCTGTTAAAGTCTATTTCGCCAAAAGGCTCACGTTACCTTTTTTTGTAACTGATCTGCCCTTACTTCAATAAAGAGGCTTGCAGAACGCTTTCTTTTTGCGCAAAAAGAAACAGGGGCATCCCAGCAGCCATTTCATGGCTTTTGAGGCAGCCCCTGTTTTCACGCGTTTTTGGAACGCCGGTAATCGGTGGGGGTGGTGCCGAAGCTGCGCTTGAACATCCGGTGCAGGTAGGAGCTGCTGGTAAAGCCGCAGCGCTCGGCGATGATGGTTACCGGAAGATCGGTACTCTCCAGCAGGCTGCATACTTCACGCATGCGCACCTCCAGAATGGTGTCCACGATGCTGGACATGGTCTGCTGCTTGTATAGCCGGCTGATATAGATCGGGGACATATCAAGTTCGTCCGCGATCTGGTTCAGGCTAAGGTTCGGCTCCATATAATTCTCGTTTATTTTCTGATTAATCATGAGGATCAGATCATGCTGCTTGGAGCTTTTTTTCTCAGCGAGCTGCTCCCGCATTTCACTGAACAGCACGAAGAAGGCTTCTTCCAGTTCAGCAACGGTTTCTACGGAATCCAGAGCGGGCAGCCCTGATGTCCCGTCACATTGTAAACGGTTACGTTTTTGGACGGTACTGATGATTTCTTTGATCGTCACACTGAGCCTGGACAATGCTAATTGCACGGTATGGAACGGATAAGATTCCGCTTCACGGAGGATGGCGCTGAAATGCTCCTGGGCGTCCTCCACTTTGCCGCTCATCAGAGCGTCGATAAGTTTCTTTTCCTTCTCGGTAGGATAGTGGTAGGTATTGGCCTGCAGACTGCTAACGGCCTGGGCGCTGATGATGCAGCCATGCCCGTAGAACAGACGATGATTTGAAGCTTCCCGGACCTGCTTATACAGCTGATGCAGCTGCAGGGCATTCCGGTCAATATGGCTGTAGGTAAGGGTGAGGCTCACTTTCAGATAATCCGAGCAGGCCTGCTGAATCTGCCGCAGCAGCGTCTCGATCAGTCCTGTATCGGTGTATTCTACCGGATCAATGATATTCAGCAGCACCAGTATGCCGTCATCATTCATATCTACGGTCTCGACACGGTAAGTCTGGCCGCAGATTTCCGAAGCGATGTTCATAATGGCAAATTTGTAGGCCAGCAAATAAGAGGATCTGGCTTCCCTGAATTCATTATAGTTGTCAATCCGCAGCAGGATGAGGCGGTAATCGTCATTGAACGTAAAGTGAATGCCAAGCTGCCTCAGCTTCTCCACCTGCTGCATGGATTGCAGCGGCTTTAACCCCAGCACCAGATCGCGCACCGTATTTTGTCTAATCATAAACATGCTGTCACGTTTTTCGCTTTCGAGAATATTCATCTCGCTGACGATCCGGTGAATGGGCAGGTACAGCCTTTTGGACATGATCCAGGACAGCCCGATGCCTCCCACCAGAATAATGACGGCAATGAGCAGGGTAGCGTTCCGGATGTTGTCGGTCTGCTCGGTGATGATGTCATACGGTGTGATCCGCACATACTGCCAGCTTAAAGCATCCGGGGCGGTATAAGAAATCAGTGAATTCACTCCTGCAAATTTGCCGATAAAATAACCTGCGGAGTCGCCCTTGACCTTCTGGTCGATCCAGCGGGTTTCCTCCGGGGAAAGCTCCTGCTGCTCCAGGCTGTTGCTGGACAGGAAGGCGCCATGGTCTGCCAGGATAAAGGTTGAGCTTTTGGAATCTATAGAACTGGTAATCTCTTTGTTGATCCAGGGCGCGGAGATGTTCACAATCACTGCTGAATTAATCGCCCGGTCCCAACCGATGGCATCAAAGCATAGAAAGGTATAGGCCCGGACCTGATCGTCCTCCTCGGCACCATTGGAATAGACCCGCGGAATCGGCATAAACGGCTTGTATTCCTCATAGTGGTTCAGGATGTCCAGAATGTTCTTATCCACCAGTTCCTGTTCGGTAAAAACACCGTTTTGTCCGCTGGAGGAGGCAATATAGAGTTTTTCGCTTTTCGGATTATAGACATAAATGGATTCAATGTATGGCATCGAACTTAAGTAATTACCAAGCTCGGACATTGCGGCCGTGACGTCGTAAATATCCGGCTTGTCGTAAAGTACAATTTTGGAGACGGTGCTGTTACGGTAGATTTGAAAGGAAAGCGATTGTGCAGCATCGTTCATGTTTACAACCTCTCTGCTTGTTTTGGTGAGGTCGCTAAGGTCGGAGCGGAAGGCCTGCGTCTTTTCGACGCCAATATAGTAGTTGTAATAAATGATCGTGGAGACGAGGAAGGTTAAGGACACACATAACGTCATACTGACTAATATTTTGCTGTACAGTGCTCTTTTGTTGCCAATCTTATTCAGTCTCATTGACATCCCCCTGACTTCATTGTCTGTACTGGCGATATAAGCCCTCTCTATATTGTTCACAGTATAATTATAAACTTCACCCTATGAACAGAACAGTAGAGCAAGATTACAATAGTGAACAGGATGAATTGCCAGGGAGTGAACAAATCCAATATCTGTGTACAAAAGCTACTATATACGCATGATCTATTGAAAGTGAACTCCACCAGTTATGTGCATGGGATCAGACAGATTTGTTGATATTTCTTTCATTCCGCTGGCAGTACAATACGTTGTATATACCGTTAATCAACAATTTAGGGATTAAACTGCCTGAAGGCAAGGCAGTGCCTGACTACGGATGGAGGAAATAAAGATCATGAGTGCACACAAGCAGGAGAGTTATGATGTGGTCGTCTGCGGGGGCGGGCTGGCGGGAGTCTGTGCCGCCATCGCCGCAGCCAGGCAGGGGGCCAGCACCTGCCTGATTCAAGACCGGCCGGTGCTGGGCGGCAACAGCTCCTCGGAAATCCGGGTGACTCCACATGGTGCGGCGCAATTTCACGCGTATGCCCGGGAAACAGGTATTATCTCTGAACTGCTGATCGAAGAGCGTGCCGCCAATCATGAACCTATACGGGAAAACGGCTGGACGAACAGTGTATGGGATATGGCCCTCTATGATATGGCTATCCGCACTCCGAATCTGACGGTGCATCTGAATTCGACGGTTACGGCGGTGGAGAAGCATGAAACGCGGCGGCTCTCGGCGGTTAAGGTGCGGGTAGCGAATGCAGATACGATGATGACCATACAGGGCAAGGTATTCATCGACTGCACAGGCGACGCCGTGGTTGCTGACCAGGCAGGCTGCGAATGGCGCTGGGGCTCGGAGAGCCGGGAGGAGTTCGGGGAGCCGCATGCACCGCTTGCCGCCAGTACGGATACGATGGGCAGCTCGATCCATTTTAAGGCCAAAGATATGGGCCGGGAGGTTCCTTTTCGGGCACCGGATTGGGCAGTCCGGTATGACGACCCGGCTTATTTCTATGAACAGGGAAGACATTTCTATGATTTGGATGCAGGTTATTGGTGGATTGAAATCGGGGTGCCCTGGAATACGGTGTACGACAATGAACAGATCCGGCATGAATTAACCCGCCATGTGCTGGGCATCTGGGATTGGATCAAGAATAAGGACCCGCTGCTGAGAGAGAAGGCGGCCAATTATGCGCTGGACTGGGTGGGGCAGGTGCCGGGGAAAAGAGAAAGCCGCAGGGTAATGGGGCGTTATCTATTGACCGAGCATAACCCGGCAGGCCGTACGGTATTCGCGGATGAGATCGCCTACGGCGGCTGGTTCATCGACCTGCACAGTGCCGGAGGCTTGCTTGCGGCGACGGCTGAGCCCTCCAGTGCAGAAGGCTACACGGAGACAAGCGATTATGCGGTTCAGAGCTACTGCGGACCGTATGGCCTGCCGCTGCGGATGCTGATCGCGAAGGATATGGATAATCTGCTGATGGCGGGACGCAACATCAGCGCTACGCACGCGGCGCTTGGCACAGTGCGTGTGATGGGGACGACCGCGCTGCTGGGGCAGGCCGCCGGAACGGCGGCGGCTGTCGCCCTGAAGCGCGGAACCGAGGTGTGCGGACTGGAGGCGGAAGGCGTCCGCGAGGTGCAGCAGTCGCTGCTGCGCCAAGGCTGTTTTCTGCCGAACTGCCGTGGCGCAGACCCCGGGGACCTTGCCCGGGCGGCGGATATCCGGGCCAGCAGCGAGGCCCGGGTCTTCGGGGCAGGACCGGAGAGCAGGGACGGCTCCGGCGGTTTCAGCGCGGCCAGGCCCGCACCGCCGCAGGGCGGAGAGCCGTTGTCCAGCCTGCGCGGGCAGTGGATTGCCATCGGCAGACCGGAGATCAGCAAGCTGTCCGTCTGCCTCAGCAATGACTCCGGCATAGAGCAGACGGTTAAAGCAGCGCTACTGCCGGTGGATTCGATCTGGGACTACAACTGCGGTGTCGGTAAACCGCTGGCGAGCGGAACGCTCAAGGTTCCGCCCGGGCAAATGCAGTGGGTAGCCTGGGAGGTGGGGCTGGGTCCGCAGGATGGGCTGTCCGCCGGGCAATACATCCGGCTGGAGCTGGCAGAGAATCCGCAGGTGGAATGGCATATGGCCGGGATGGTCATTCCGGGCCATACCTCGGCTTATGAGATGGGGCTGTCCAGAATGCGCCGCTACCGGGATGGGGGGACGTTAAGCTTCCGCATTGATCCACCGCAGTCGTGTTACAGTCCAGCCAACGTCACCACAGGGATAACCCGTCCCTATGACTATACGAATGTGTGGCGTTCCGATCCGTCAGAGCCGCTGCCGCAATGGCTGGAGCTGCAGTGGGAGGATGCGCAGTGGATCGAAACAGTAGAGCTTACGTTTCCCGGCCATCTATTCCGCGAGTATCATTTGTATGAGCCGTTCTATCGTGATCCGCAGTGTCCCAAAGACTACTGCATTGAGATTTGGATTGCAGGGAACTGGCAGCCGGCGGTCACCGTTTATGACAACTATCAATGCCGCCGCCAGCATGTTCTGCCGGAAATGGTCAAGACAGATCGATTGCGCATAACAGTTCAGTCCACGAACGGTGATCCCAGCGCTGCGATTGCCGAGATCCGCTGCTACGCCTGATCATACATGCTCCAGTGCCGAACGCCGGCAGAAGCATATTGAATTTGGGCAAGCTGTGCTAAAATTTGGGGTATCAAGCAGTAAATATCCAACGGATAGCCGGAAGGAGAGAGGGTATGGGCAGAAGATTAAGCTGGTTGTGGCCTGCAAGCTTAAAAAACCGCTTGTTTATCTCTATTCTGCTGTTCGTGCTCATTCCCTCTGCATTCCTGCAGACCCGCAGCATTACGAAGCTGGAGACGATGATGAAGGACAATATCTCCCAGCAAAATACAGCTCAGCTTGCCTTCCTCAAGAACAACATCGAAAGCCTGAAATTCGGCGTGCTCGGTGCGATGCTGCAGCTTGAGCGTGATCCTAATCTGAAGGACCGCCTGGGCCGGAACGGACAGGAGAGCGGGGAAGACCGCAAGCTGCAGATTGAGAACACACTGTTGCTGGTGAAGCAAAGGCTGATGAATGCGGTGGTTCCCGTTCATATTACGCTGCTAGACAAGCAGGGACAGGTATACAACACGCTGGAGGAGGGCTTAACGGTCCTGCCGGTCCGCGGGAGCGAGATCTTGCAGCAGCCTGGATTCTCTGCACTGGTAAGCTCTTCCGAGTCTTACCTATGGAACGTCCACGAACCGGATTATCTGTTGTCGAGCGCACTGCCGGGTACACAATTGTTCTCCCTGTTTGCCAAGCTGCAGGATACGGGCGGCGGAACATTCGCTTACCTGCGCATTAGTCTCGACATGAAAACCTGGCTGAACTCCATCACCAACGGATTCCAGGTGAAGCAGACATACTACCTGCTGGATGGGAAAGGGCAGCCTATTCTGATGGAGCGCAATGACCGCATCGCCCAGCAGCTGCATGGGATGCTGGCGGCGTTCAAGCAGGATTCCGCCCGTTATTTTACCGATCCGAACGGCCTGTTCATCTATAACGGCATTTATCTGCCCAATATGGATTGGTATCTCATCAACCGCTTTCCACTGGAAGCGCTCTCCGGCAACATTGAGGCGATGAAGCGGCAGGTGATGGTGTCGCTTTTGGTCACAGGAGCCATCTTTGTCCTGATCATGTATGCCATCGTGTCGTCCACCGTCCGTCCGCTGCACAATTTGCAGAAAAAAATGAGCGAACTCGTCGACAAAAATTTGAATGTCAGCATTCCCGAACGTAAATATAGAGGTGAGCTGCTGAGTCTGGCCCGCGCCTTCAATCTGATGACCGGCGATATCCGGAAGCTTATAGAGCGGCTGCGCATGGAGGAACGGCAAAAGGAGGCGATCCGCTTCCAGATGCTGATGTCACAGATGAATCCGCACTTTTTGCTGAACACGCTGAATACAATCAAGTGGAATGCCCGGGGCCACGGTGACACCGGCACCTCGGAGATCTGCCAGAATCTTGGGAAGCTGCTGGAGTCAGGACTGAACAGTGATGCCGATCTGGTCTTCCTAAAAGAAGAAATAGAGTTGATCCGGGCCTATGTCTATATCCAGTCCTTCCGCTATGATCACCGGTTCACTGTCGATTACCGGATCGGCGAGGGGCTGGAGTATGCGCTGATTCCCAAATTCAGCCTTCAGCCGCTAGTGGAGAATGCAATCTATCACGGTCTGGTGCACATGAAGGATGGTGGAAAGATCACCATTCTGATAATCGGCACGGGTGACAGGCTGCGGGTGGAGATCGGGGACAACGGGCAGGGGCTGGAGCAGGGGGCCGCTGCCTCGGGTAAGAGACGGCGTAAGGGCATCGGACTCAGCAACCTCAGAGAACGGATTCTGCTGCTGTATAAAGGCCGGGGGGAGCTGCTTCTCCTCCCGTTGCCGCAGGGAACAGTTGCTGTATTGGATATTCCGCTGCTGAATTCATCGCCTTATGAAGAGGGGGATCACCATGTGGAAAATACTCTTGGTTGAGGATGAGCCGTTCGTCCGCCGCTCGATCCGCCAGGCGATACGATGGGAGGAGCATGGGTTCACCATTGCCGGTGAAGCATCGCACGGGCAGGAGGCGCTGGAGATGATGGCAGAGCATCAACCAGACATTGTGGTATCAGATATATTTATGCCCTACATGGATGGCCTGGAGCTGCTGCAGGCCGCACGCGCCAAGGGTTTCGAAGGCTCATTCATCATGCTAACCTGCGCAGGAGAATTTGAATACGCCAGGCTGGCGCTGGAGCACGGCGCTTCCGGCTATATCCTCAAGCTGTCCATGAGTGATGAGGAACTGCTGCAGGCGCTTAATAAGGCCAAGGCCGGGCTGGTGAAGCAAGCAGAGCAGCAGGACCGCTTGCAATGGCAGTCCTTCCACGAATATGCCGATTGCCTGTGGCGGGAAATGTACGGCAAAGAGCTGTACCCTTACGAGGCGGGCAAACTGGAGGGATTCCGCCGGCTGCTGGAGGCTTCGCCTGGACTGCTGCTGGTTTCGGTATTGAACGGTTCCCGCCCGCTGCATGTTGAGGAGCTTCAGCATCTGCTGCCTCCAGGGGCTGGTGAAGCTGTGCGCAGCTGCCGGTTTAATCATATGGGGCAGACGACGTTTTTTGTCTGGCCCGGAGAAGCGGCTCGCGGTGCAACACCGCAGCTCCGTGGACCCGTTCTTGAGACGGCGTATGAGGGGCTCCCCGTCATCTGCCGATCCATAACATCTGCCTCCGGGTTGAAGGCCGGCTGGCTGCTGAATTTATCCATGCTGGACCGCCACTATTATGGCAGTGTCCCCCTTGCTCATTTTCCGCACGACCTGCCCGGGCTTACCCCTGAATCGTTATCCGTTCCGTGGGAACAGGAGCACGAGGTGATCAGCTGTTTTGAGCGCCTGGAGGTGAAGGAATGCTCCGGCAAGCTTGAGCAGCTCTGGGCCTTCATGCAGACAGCCAACATGCCGATGGCGTCTGTGAAAGAGACGGCGGAACGTCTGGACAAACTGTTTGCACGGATTAGCGGAAAGAACGCGGAACCGCCTGGACCGCTGCTTGATGCTGAGCGCCACTCCGGCCTGCTGGAGCAGATGGACCGGCGGATGCGTGCATACGCCAAGGGTCTCAGCAGGGTGCGTCTGCCGGAGACAGACCATCCCGAGATCAATGCAATGATCCGCTATCTGCTGCAGCACTATGACCAGGACATCTCGCTGCAGGCAATGGCCCATTACGTCAAGATGGATGAGAATTATTTGAGCGGGCTGTTCAAGAAAAAAACCGGGCAGACCTTTATTAACTATTTGCAGCATATCCGGGTGAATGAAGCAAAGTTCTATCTGGAGCAGACCGGGCTCACGGTGGCTGAAATCGGAGAGCGTGTCGGTTTCGCCAACCCCAGCTACTTTTTCAAAATCTTTAAACGCTGGACCGGACTGACGCCCAATGAACACAGGCTGCAGCGAAAGGGTCAGGAAGCCAATTCATAGATCCCGGCGGAGTGTCCCGAAATCCGGGTAGACCTTTCTCAGCTCCCGCTGCTTCACTCATGCCAACTCGAAAAAACGAACCCGTCCTCCGCTTTATTACGGAATACGGGATCGTTTTTTTGTTCAAAGATAATTTATATGTTTCACGCTATAAATTATCCTTCTATTTCTCGCTGAAGCGGATACCATCCTTTTGAGGACGGCAAAGCCGTTTCCACTTGTTTCCCGCTTGCAGGCCCAATCTTAAAATCGTGCACTGAATCGCTGAGATATGAAGATTACGCCAGTCCGCAGCCATCCGCTATGCTATAAGCAGGCCAAAGAATTAGACGGAGAGGTTGAGTATATGGAACAATCTGTTGTCACTACAAGAAGAAAAGCGGGCAAGTGGTCCATGCGCCGCACATGGGCAGGAATTTGGGGAATGAAGACATTCTACCTGATGCTGCTTCCTTGCCTCATCTGGTATTTCATTTTTAAGTATCTGCCCATGTATGGTGTCGTCATTTCGTTCAAGGATTATAATTTTACAGACGGTATTCTGAACAGCCCTTGGGCTGACCCCTGGTATAAATATTTTAAAATGTTTTTTGATTCCCCATACTTCTCACAGCTGATGACCAATACGCTGCTGATCAGCCTCTACAAGCTGGTGTTTGGCATGCTGCCGTCGATTATCCTGGCGATTCTGATCCATGAATGCCGGATAACCTGGCTGAAACGCTGGGTTCAGACGCTAAGCTATATGCCTCATTTCCTGTCGTGGATTATCATCTACGGGATCTCGGTAGCTTTCTTTTCGGAAACGACCGGGCTGGTTAACCGCTGGATCACGGAAGGCGGAGGGTCGAGCATCCCTTTTCTGAACTCGACGGAATGGTTCCGCAGCATGCTCGTCTCAACAGAAATCTGGAAGGACCTCGGCTGGGGCGCGATCATCTACTTGGCGGCGATCAGCAGTATCGACCCGACGCTGTTTGAAGCGGCAAAGGTGGACGGAGCCAGCCGGCTGCGGATGATCTGGCATATTACACTGCCGGGGATCCGGGGGGTAATCATGCTGCTCCTGATTCTCAAGATTGGCAGCATCATGGATGCCGGCTTCGAGCAGATTTATGTCTTTTATCATCCGCGTGTATATGAGGTTGGCGATATTATCGACACCTGGGTGTACCGTACCGGACTGGAGCAGATGAATTTCAGCCTGGCAACAACAGTCGGACTGTTCAAATCCGTCATCGGCTTCGTGCTGGTGGTCGGTGCCAATAAACTGGCCAAAAGATGGGGGGGCGGAATATGGTAAGCGGAAAATCGGATAGAATCTTCAACACGCTGGTCTATATCCTGCTTGCGGCAGTGGCGGCACTTTCAATTTTTCCGCTGCTCTACGTGATTTCGATGTCACTGACCCCGTACAGCGAGGTTATTAAGAACGGGGGGTTCGTGGTCATTCCCCGAAACATATCCTTTGAGGCGTATCACCGGATTTTGACGGATCCCGCGCTTGGCCGATCCATGCTAATTACGGTGCTGGTGACTACGGCAGGCACCACCATTAATATGATTCTGACTACGCTGGCCGCTTATCCGCTCAGCCGGAGGAATTTGCCGGGACGTACGTTCTTTCTGCTCTTCATCGTCATTACGATGTTGTTTAACGGCGGTCTGATTCCTACCTATCTGGTTGTCCGTTCGCTGGGTATGCTGGATACGATTTGGTCACTCATTGTTCCGGGAGCGATTGCTACCTTTAATGTTTTGATTATGAAAAGCTTTTTCGAGAGCCTGCCGGAGGAACTGTTCGAATCGGCCCGGATGGACGGGGCCAAGGAGTTCCGGATCTTGTGGCAAATTGTGATCCCGCTCTCCATTCCGTCAATGATGACGGTCGGACTGTTCTATATGGTCGGCCATTGGAACTCCTTTTTCTCAGCCGTTCTGTACATTACCGATACCCATCTGCATCCGCTGCAGGTAGTGATCCGCAACATGCTGCTGCTCACCCAATCCAATGAGCTGCAGGCAGAAGTGACAGTGCCTACAGCGGCCATGCAAATGGCGGCCGTTATTGCCGGCAGTCTGCCGATTATCGTGGTGTACCCGTTCATACAGAAGCATTTCACCAAAGGCATGCTGCTGGGAGCCATTAAGGGATAAGGCGGAGCCCCGCAAGGGGTTCCAATTCATTCATAAGCTAGTGCAAGGATAAACTTCTTACAGAAGGCAGGGGTTCAAAATGAAGCAGAGAAACAAACGATTCACGGCTTGGGTCACGGTGGCAGCGGCAACAGCGATGATTGGCGGATGCGGCGGCGCGGATAAAGCACCCGCAGCAACGGAGGGCGGGAATGCAGCTGCGCCCTCAGGTCCGGTGGAGCTTGAAGCGGCAGAGATCAGCTGGGGCACGAGCCTGCCGGCAGACGATTTTATTAAGAAAGCACTGGATGAACAATTGGGAACAAAACTGAAGCTGACACTGGTAGGCGACCAGAGCGATTATGAAAATCAGATGAATGTGCGCGCTGCCTCCAACAACCTGCCTGATTTACTGATGGCTACGAGCAAGGCGCACCTGCAGAAGCTGGCCCAATCCGGTTCGCTGCTTGATCTGACATCCTATATGGAGAAGCTGCCGGAATACACCGCCTTTGTCGGTGAGGAAGTGCTGAAGAAGGGCATAGTGGACGGCAAGCAATATGCGCTGCCCAAAGCGGGACAGTCCATTTCCTACACTTACTGGATTCGGAAGGATTGGCTGGATAATCTGAAATTGCAGCCGCCGACTACAGTCGATGAACTGTTCGAAGTTGCTAAAGCGTTTACAACCGAGGACCCCGACAAGAATGGCAAAAATGACACCTTTGGACTGTCCGGCACGAACTTTCAGACCTTTGAGCCGATTTTCGGCGCTTACGGGATTACGAATATTTTCGACACCTCGCAATTATTTGTCCGTGATGGCAAGGTTGTAAGCACGTTCTACCAGCCGGAAATGAAAGACGTGTTGGCGAAGCTCAAGCAGTTTCTTGATGCCGGGGTCGTAGACCCGGAGATTGTCAGCAACAAGGGCACAATGGCGATCGACAAAGCTTTTCAGGGCAAAGTGGGCATTATTAACACAGAATGGGCGCAAATTATGAAGGATGACAAGGTTGAGGTGTGGAAAGGCGCAAATCCAAAAGCGGAATGGCTGCAGCTGGCGCCGCCCAAGGGGCCGACGGGGATTCAAAATGCCAACTCCCTCAACATCGGTGCTTCCAGCGGGTTGTGGGTCATCCCGAAGAAACTGGAAAATGAGCCGGATAAGCTGAACAAGGTGCTGGAATTGTTGAACTACGTATCCACGCCTGAAGGCAACCGTCTGGTCCAATACGGAGTGCAGGATACCCACTACACGCTGGATGGAGACAAGGTCGCCATTACGGACAAAGGACGCTCGGATGCTTCTTTCACCTGGTTGTACCAGTTCACGGGCCGCCCAGAAACCGAATATCTCAAGACGAAATTCAGCAATTTGGCCACCTTTATTGATTTCGAGGCCGGACTGCCGCGGATTCAGACGCTGGATGGTTTTGTGTCCAGTCCGCAGGGCTATAATCCCGCAGATGCCAACCGGTTCATTGAGGAGGAAATGATCAAATTCATCTATGGCAAGGCCAAAATAGAGGACTATGACAAATTCCTCAGCACACTGGAAGGAACATTCAGCTACAAAAATTACCTCGACACGGCGGTTGCCCAACTAAAGGAGCTGGGTTACGGGGAGTGACCGTTACACCCTGTAAGGGTGCTTGCGTTCCATCAGACCAAAAGACAGGAAGCTAAATCGCTTCCTGTCTTTTGGTCTTTATTTCATTTACTCTTCATCCGGAAGGTCCGGGGGGAGAGGCCGACCTCTCTTTTGAACATATTGCAGAATTGGGCATCGTTTACAAACCCTGCCGCAGCTGAAACCTCAGCGATTTGCATTTGGGTATGAAGCAGCAGTGATTTCGCATAATTGATCCGCTTTGACAGAAGATAACGGTGCGGAGAATGCCCGAATCTTTCCTTGAATAAATGCCGGAACCTGTCATAGCTGTAGCCGGACATTTCTGCGAGCGATTGAACCGAAAGCTTATGGCGGTAATGCTCGTCCATATAGTTCAGAACATACTGCATCTGATCCTCTGAAGGAGATGGCGTATGTCCCGTGCCAAGCAGCCGCAGCAGATGAACGATGATCTCACTCATCTGCAGATTCATAAGCTCGGTGTAGCCATCCCGTTTGCGGGAGAACTCCTCTTTCATCCGCAGCATGATCTGCAGCACGGTCTGATCCTTGTCGTCGTCATAGACTCCGGCTAAAGCGCGGAGATTCGGATGGCCGCAGATAAACCCTACGAACAGAACATCCGCCTCCGGCGTGTGTTTCTCATCATGCTTAAAGTTGGGCGGGATCAGCGCGAATGAATAGGGCCGGAAATGATAGTTGCGGGTCCCCACATTCGAGGAACCAAGCCCCTGGATGTAATAAATCAGTTCGAAGCATTCATGCTGATGCGGAGGGATATAAGTATTAGCTTCATGATCTGCACTTACAATATATAGGACTCGATCCATTGTGATCCTCCGTTATTCTGTCATTTAGCCGAATCGTGCAAAAACCTGACCGAATCCATATAAATATTTGCTGCCTTATTTGTTATGATCGTATCAATTAAACCGAAGATTCGCAACCAGACTGGCCATCTCGTTCGGGAATTACCCGGTTTTTCAAGATTTGTATCCATGTAATGTTTGCTTTTGAAAGTAATTCACTAATTTTCATAGTTTTTATGAATTTGCCGAAACTCAACGGGGTCATCGCTATAACACAAAACGTGCAATTGGGACATTCAGCCATTTCTTTAAGGTAAACCAACTACAAACAGGGGTGTGAACAAAAATGAAAAAGAACGTTCTTGCTTTATTGTTGCTCATGGTAATGGTACTTGTCACGGCTTGCGGAAATAATACGTCCGGCAAAGGAAATACAGCAAATCCCGCAAATGATGCAGAAGGCGGAGAAGCGGCTGCAGGGGACAAGCTCAAGGTCGTGCTGCTGATTCCGGGAACGCTTGGAGATAAATCATTTTTTGACGCGGCCAATAAGGGTCTGCAGAAGGTGAAGGATGAGCTTGGTGCGGAAACCAAGGTTGTAGAAATGGGAACCGACAAGACGAAATGGGAGCCTACGTTTAACGATATCGCCGCCGAGGATTGGGATGTTGTCATTTCAGGCGGATCGGAAATTACAGAGATGTTCAATGCAACGGCTGAAGCCAATCCGGATAAAAAATTCATCAACTATGACACGGACATCGAAGAAGCACCTGCCAATATGTACAACATGTCCTATTCCACCAATGAAGTATCCTTCTTGGCTGGTGCAGCAGCAGCATTGGCTACGCAATCCGATATGCCGAATGCGAATAAGGAGAACATCATCGGGTTTGTAGGCGGAATGGATATTCCCGGAATCAATGCTTTCCTGGTAGGTTACATTCAGGGCGCGCAATATGTTGATCCTGAAGTGAAGGTGGCTGTATCCTATGCGGGCGATTTCGTGAACCCGGCAAAAGGGAAAGAGCTGTCGCTCATTCAATACAACTCCGGCGTGGACATCATCTTCAACGTAGCGGGCGGAACAGGGCTTGGAATCTTCGATGCTGCCAAAGAAAAGACCAAATATGCCATCGGCGTCGATTCCGACCAAGCGATGCTGCTGAAAGATACAGACAACGACAAAGCCAACCTGATCGTTACATCCGCGATAAAAAAGATCGACAGTGCCATCCTTGGAGCAGTGAAGAAGCTGCAGGACGGAACGCTTGAAATGGGCAAACGTGATGTGCTCGGCTTTGTGGAAGACGGCGTGGGCATTGCAGAGAACGAGATCTATAAAAGCGTCTACCCGGCTGACCTGCAGGCCAAAGTTGAAGAAGTGAAGCAGAAGCTCATCAACAAAGAGATTACTGTAGACAATGCAATGGGCATGGAAACCTCGGAAGTTGAAGCTATCCGTAATGCCGTTAAACCTTAATCGGATTTAAGATTTAACATGTTAACTCATGCAGTTGGAATTCTTCCGCAAGAAGATTTCCAGCTGCCTATTTTTGCAGACACCTAAGTTGAAAGGCGTTGATGACCCATGCAGAACGCTCTGCTGGAAATGCGGGGAATTACCAAAGTATATCCAAATGGCGTCGTTGCAAACAAAGACGTTCACTTTTCTCTGCGTGAAGGAGAGATCCATGCGATTGCTGGAGAGAATGGGGCCGGCAAATCGACCCTGATGAAGATCATGTTCGGGATGGAAGAGCCGAGTGAAGGCGAGATCTACATCAGGGGTGAAAAGGTGAAGCTGCAATCCCCCCAAGACGCGATTGACCGGGGCATTGGCATGGTTCATCAGCATTTCATGCTGGTGCCTTCCTTTACCGTAGCCGAGAATATGGTGCTTGGCATGGAGCCGCGCAAAGGCGTGAGCTTCAACTACAACGAAGCCGTACGGTTGACCGAAGAGACGGCACGTAAATATAATCTCGCGGTGAATGCCAAAGCCAAGGTCGAGGATCTTACCGTCGGCATGAAGCAGAAGGTGGAGATTCTGAAGGCACTGGTGCGCGGTGCCAAAATCCTGATCCTGGACGAGCCGACAGCGGTGCTGACTCCGCAGGAAACGGAAGAGCTGTTCCATGAGCTGCAGCAGCTTAGGGAGCAGGGTCATACGATTGTGTTTATTTCGCACAAGCTGAAGGAGGTCAAAGCGATCTGCGACCGGATTTCGATCATGCGCGGCGGCAGAAGCGAAGGCGTCTTTCAGACGAAGGATGTAACGGAGCAGGAAATTTCGCGGCTGATGGTGGGCCGGGATGTGGTCCTGAAATATGACAAGGACAACGTGGCTCTTGGGAACTCCGTGCTTTCGGTAGAGAGCCTGGGTGTCCATGACAGTCAGGGCAAGGCGCTACTGTCAGACATTAATTTCTCTGTCCGCGCAGGGCAGATTGTCGGAATCGCCGGAGTGGAAGGCAATGGGCAGTCGCAGCTGATTGAGGCTCTGACAGGCGGACTTCGCGGAGTGTCTTGTACCGGATCAGTCAAGGTAAAAGGGACGGAGGTCCGGGAATCAGATATTCGTGACATCCGCAGCCTGGGCGTTTCTTATATCCCGGAGGACCGGATGCGGCAGGGCTCAGCCGGGGAGGCGAGCATTTCCGATAACCTGATCTCTACCCGTTACCGCTCCAAGGAGATGAATAAAGGCCCTCTTCTGCATGGCTCCAGAATTGCCAGCCTGGCCGCGTCACTGGTGGAGGAGTTCAAAGTGCGCTGCTCAGGACCGCAGCAGCCGATTGCCATGCTGTCGGGAGGAAATATGCAGAAGGTTGTAGTGGCGCGGGAATGTTCGACCGGGCCGGAGCTGCTGATTGCCGAGCAGCCGACCCGGGGCGTGGATATCGGTGCGGCCCAGTTCATTCACCAGAAGCTGCTGGAGCTGCGTTCCGGCAGTTGTGCCATTGTGCTGGTGTCGGCGGACTTGAATGAAATTCTGGAGCTGAGCGATCAGTTGCTCGTGATGTATGAAGGTCAGATTGTTGCCTGCTTCGATGAGCCTTCTAAGGTCAGCGAAGAGGAGCTCGGACTATATATGCTGGGGATCAACCGGCAGGATAAGCAGCACACCGGGAGGGCCGAAAACCATGTTTAAAGTCAAATATTTTGAGGCAATCCGAACTACAGCGGTCATATTGATTGCCCTGGTCATCGCCTTTATGATCATCTCGCTGGTCAGTGACCAGCCGCTCAAGACGATTGGCATTTTCTTATGGGAGCCTATTTCCACGAAAGGGCATATCGGCAACGTGATCGAGATGGCCATTCCGCTGATGTTCACGGGTCTGGCCGTCTCCCTGCTGTTCCGGGCCAATATGTTCAACCTTGGTGCTGAAGGAATCTTTTATTTCTCCGGGGTAGTGACCTCGGTGCTGGCGGTCCATTTGACCCTGAACAGCTGGATTCATCCGCTTGTGGCGATTGCAGCCGGTTCGATTGTAGGTGCTTTGCTGTCGGCGATTCCCGGAATTCTCAAGGCCAAGTGGAATGCCAACGAACTCGTTACCTCTTTAATGTTCAACAATATCCTGTTCGGGATTGGCCTGTATCTGCTCAACTATCATCTTCGTGATGCCAAGGCATTCGCCAACGTTTCTTTTAAATTCGAGAAGACGGCGCAGCTGGATAAAATCTTTCAGGGAACCCGGATTCATACCGGCCTTATTATCGTGCTGGTGCTTATTGTGCTCGCCCATCTGTTCCTTTACAAAACCAAGTGGGGCTATGAGCTGCGGATGACCGGTGTGAACCGGGAGTTTGCCCGCTACTCGGGAATGAAGACCGCCAAGGTCATCATCCTCGTCCACCTGATTGCAGGATTTATCGCCGGCATGGGCGGATCGGTGGAGGTGCTGGGGATGTACAACCGGTTCCAGTGGACCTCACTGCCGGGTTACGGTATGGACGGTGCACTTGTTGCGATGCTGGCCAAAAATAACCCGCTGTCCGTGATTGCCTCGGCGCTTTTCCTTGCGTATATCCGTATTGGAGCGGATCTGATGGCACGCCTGTCCGATGTGCCTTCCGAGATGATCTCGATCATCCAGGCTGTCATTATTCTGCTGATTTCCGCTGAACAGTTCCTGAAATTCTGGAAAAACCGGATGCTGCTGAAGGAGGCGAAAAATAACGCATGAACAGCCTGCTGGATGTTATTTTTACCACGGACTTTGCGTTCTCTCTGCTGCGTGTAACGACGCCAATTCTGTTCGCCGCGCTGGGTGCGCTGATCTCAAACCGGGCGGGGATTATCAATATCGGGATGGAAGGGATCATGCTGGTGTCCGCCTTGGCCGGTGTTATTGTAAGTGCCTATAGCCACAGTGCCTGGATAGGGCTGCTCGGTGCGGTGCTGTCGGGGACGGTCATCGCCGGAATTCTGGCTTTTTTCACCCTGAGATTCAAGACGCATATCATTCTCGGCGGTGTGGCGATCAACATGTTCGCATCCGGAGGGACGGTATTTATCCTGTATCTGCTCAGCGGGGACAAGGGTTCTTCCACCTCCCTGGCGAGCAAGGTGCTGCCGAGTGTGCAGATTCCGCTGCTGAAGGATATTCCGGTGCTTGGCCCGATCCTCTCGGGTCACCATATTCTGACCTACTTCTCTATACTGTCTGTGCTGATCGTCTATTACCTGCTGAACCGTACACCGCTTGGCCTGCGCATCCGTTCCGTAGGGGAGAATCCGCATGCGGCCCAGTCGGTTGGTGTCAGTGTGATCAAGATTCAATATGCGGCTCTGCTGCTTAGCGGATTTTTTGCCAGCCTGGGCGGCGCTTATATGTCGATGGGTTATCTGTCGCTCTTTACCCGCGATATGATTGCAGGCCGGGGCTGGATTGCTATTGCGGCAGAATCAATGGGCCGGAGCACAACGGTCGGAACGGCGCTTACCTCACTCCTGTTCGGGGCGGCTGATGCACTATCCAATGCGCTCCAGGTGCTGAAGATCCCGGCAGAGCTGATTGCGACGCTTCCTTATGTGGCAACGGTCATCGGCCTGGTGATTTACGCGGTCTCCGAGACCCGGAAGAAGAACCGCAAAATAAAAACTACGACCACGAAATAATTCAGAATTCAGATACACACACAAGGGAGCGAACGTTATGCCAACACCTATAATTATTGACTGCGATCCCGGGCATGATGACGCGATTGCCATTCTGCTCGCGCTGGCTCATCCGGAGAAGCTGGAGATCCGGGGAATTACGACGGTTGGCGGCAACCAGATTCTGGACAAAATTACCGACAACGCGTTGAAGGTGCTCAGCTTTGTAAATGCCGACATTCCTGTGGCCAAAGGAGCAGTGGGACCGCTGCTTGGCAAGCTGGTTACGGGCGCAGAAGCGCATGGGGAATCCGGGATGGATGGCCCGGCGCTTCCGGCCAGCACATTCAAGCCTGTAGATCAGGGGGCGGTAGAATTTATGCTGGATATTATCCGCTCTTCGGAGGAGAAGATTACACTTGTGCCGATGGCACCTTTAACGAATATAGCCCTGCTGATCACTGCTTACCCAGAGGTGAAGGAAAGAATTGAGAAAATTTCACTGATGGGCGGCGGCTTGTCATACGGAAATGTAACAGTGACCGCAGAGTTCAACATTTATGTTGATCCGGAGGCAGCCCGGATCGTCTATGAATCCGGTATTCCGATTGTGATGAGCGGTCTGGATGTGACGGATCAGGCGGCTATATTTGAGGATGAAATTCTCGAACTGAAACGCCGGGGACCGGTCTCCGTCATGGTAGGGGAGCTGCTTGATTTCTATTCGATATATGGCAAAAAAATGGGCTATGTCGGCAACGCGCTGCATGATCCGTGTGCCGTGGCCTGGCTGCTGCATCCGGAGCTGTTCGAATCACAACATTTGTATGTCACGGTGGAGACGGAAGGTAAGCTGACCCGTGGGATGACCGTGGCCGACAGAAGGAAGAAACCGGACCGCGCCGCGAACACGGAGGTGCTGCTGGGGATCGACCGGGAAGCATTCATGAAGCTGCTGTTTGATTCGCTGGACAGACTTGACCGTGAGCTTCTGCTTGCGTCCGGGGGGAACTAGCGGATGGCTGGATGGGAACAGCTTCAGGAGACGGTCCGGCTGGAACTGCTGCAGCGGATGGAAGAAGGCTGCCAGGCCGGCAGTCTGACCGAGAAGCTTGCCGCCGCCGGAAGCGATGAAATGAAGCTTATGGAGGTATACCGCGAGCTGATGGAGCTCAAGGTAGCTGAGGATTTCCCGTACCGGGAGCCGTCGGGTCTTGCGGAAATCCGCAGCCTGCGCCCGGATGGACCGCGGAAGCTTGACGCCCGGTGGAGTCCTGCGGAGTGGAGGGACAAGTTCTACGGGGCTTGGCTGGGCAGAAGTGTCGGCTGTGCACTGGGCAAGCCGCTGGAATATTGGGATTACCTGTATGGCAAAGACGGCCGGCCGGGCTGGCAGAATATTGAGCTGTGGTTCCAGGGTGCAGACGCGTGGCCGATTACCGGCTATACCCCGGAGCATTCACGGGCGGAGAAGGAATACGGTCTGGGCTTAAGCGGCTGGTCCTTTACCAGCACCCGGGAGACTATCCGGTACATGGAGAGTGACGACGATATCCGCTATACGGTCCTCGGTCTGATGCTGCTGGAGCAGAAAGGCTTGGACTGGGATTCATGGGATGTCGGCAAGCTGTGGCATGGAAACCTGACGTATAGCCAGGTCTGCACAGCAGAGACCCAGGCCTATATGAATTTTGCCCGGGAAACTTCCCATATGCATGGAGAAAAGCCGGCGGATTGGCCCCAGCGGCAGGAACGTGTGCGCATGTTTCTCAATCCGTACCGCGAATGGATCGGCGCCGCAATACGTGCGGACGGTTTGGCCTACGGGGCGGCCGGGTATCCGGAGCTCGCGGCGGAGCTGGGCTGGCGGGACGCTTCGTTCTCGCATGTGAAGAACGGAATCTACGGCGAGATGCTGAATGCCGCGATGATATCCGCCGCCTTCGCCGAGCAGGATAACGAGCGCATCCTGGAGATCGGGCTCAGCGAGATCCCAAGCACAAGCCGTCTGGCCAGCGATGTGAAACGCGGAATCGATATTGGCCGGAAGGCCAAAAGCGAACGTGAGCTGGTGAGCAAAGTCTGGGATCAATTCAGTCATTATGATCCGGTGCACACCAATAATAATGCTGCGCTGGTCGCCGCCTCACTTGTCTATGGCGGCAATGATTTCGAGAAGGCCGTAGTCACCTCTGTGTACGGCGGGATGGATACGGATTGCAACGGCGCCACAGTAGGCTCGATTATGGGAGCGAAGCTTGGCGCGAAGGAGCTGCCGACGAGCTGGACAACGCCGCTGAATGACACACTATACGCCGATCTGCCCGGCTTCCATCCGATAGCCATTTCGGAATGCGCCGAGCGGAGTTATCAGGTATTTCTGAAGATCCGCAAGGAGCTTGAGACACAAGAACAGCAAGTTTGAGTGAAACATAGGGATGTTCCACAGCCTTGAAAAGAAGGCCGGGAACATCCCTTTTTGTTCCGAAGGATTTGCGGCTCCTGCGGGGGAGCATCTTGGGAAATTCCCGAAATTTACTGAAATGGGAAGTTCTATTGGATACAGTATATATGCCCAGAGCCTATTCCATAACTCAGTCTATCTGTGTTAGCATGATCTATAGTAATTTTGCTATCGTATCTGTCTATAAAAAAAAGGATATGAAGGAGCGAGACTCATGCTGAAAGTCATGCTTGTTGACGATGAACCGTGGGTTCTTGAAGGTCTGAGAACGATGGTGAATTGGAAGAAGTTCGGTTTTGAGATATGCGGGGAAGCCTTGAACGGCCCGGATGCGCTCAGGCTTATCCAGGAGCAGAAACCGGATTTAGTATTAACGGATATCAATATGCCTGTATTCAATGGTCTCGAATTGATTGCCAAGCTGAATGTAAGTATGGCCATGCCGCCAAAGTTTGTCATTCTAAGCGGTTATGATGATTTCCAGTATGCCCGGACCGCGCTCCGTCAACGGGTGGATCAATACCTGCTGAAGCCGATTGACGACGAAGAAATCGAGTCCTTGCTGGGCAAGATGCAAACGATCATCCAAAATGAAATCGCTTCCAATGTGGATCGTCAGAAAAAGCGGGCATTTATCGTAAATAATCTGATCACTCGCCTGATTCAGGGTGAGCATAGTGAAGAGCTGCGGATGATGGCGGTCAATCTGCTGAACCTGCAGCCGGATACGGAGCTGGTATGCATTCTTATCGCCCCGCCTTATACCGCCGTCGATATCGACCAGCGCCTAAACGATTATTTCCCCTGGGAATCCACTTGTTTCTTTCAGGATGCGGCGGGCAGGTCGGGCATGATGATTCAGTCGGCTTCGATCAGCTGCGATAGTCTGGCGGAGAATGCCAGACGGCTCCAGAAAGCACTTGCGGAACAGCTGCTTGAGCCGGCAGCCATTATGATCAGTGACAGAATGACCGGGATAGAGTCCATGCGGGAAATTTATTCGCAGACGCTTGAAGTATGGAAGCTGAAGTACCACCGGGAGAAGGGCGGAGTCTTTTTTTATAGTGACCTCAAGAGAATGAGTGCAGGGACGGAGCTTCAGAATGACAGTCTGGAGAGGCTGCTGGAGAAGGTAAAGGCTAACGATACGGCTGGAATTGAACCCGGCATCAGGGAACTGTTCGCTTCTTTTGCAGAACAGCTGCTGACTGTTGAAGCGGTGCAGGCTCAGGTGGCTCACCTGGAGATGACGTTATGCCGGCTGCTGGCGGAGATGAACGGGGACCCGGCTATCCTTATGAACGAGCTTCAGAAGGAATATGGAGAACTCGGCAGTCTCGGCGATTATTTTATGCTGGGCAAATATGCGGATGGACTATGCAGGCAGACAGCTGTCTATCTGGCAGAGCTGCACAGCGCCAATGAAGGGAATACGATTTTTAACGTTATCCAGTATGTCGATCTTGAATTCCGCAACAAGCTGCAGCTTCAGGAGCTGGCGAGGCATTTCCACATGAATTCCGCTTATTTGGGACAGCTGTTCCGTAAAGAGACCGGCCGCAGCTTCAGCGAGTATTTGAATGAGAAACGGATTGAAGCCGCGAAAGGACTACTTAAGCGGACGCAGCTGAAAATATCTGATATTGCCCTTCAAGTGGGGTTCTCCAATACGGATTATTTTATCGACAAATTCAAGCTGATCGTGGGTGTTGTGCCCTCGGTCTATAAAAATGCCAAAAAGAATAAGCAGCTCTAAGAAAGCCGGGTGCATGAGGCGTGGAAACCAAAAAAGTAAAAAGATTCGGAAATATCGTCAACGACATTCCGCTGAATTATAAGTTCATCCTCATTTACATCGTGGGTGTGCTGTTGCCGATTATGGTGATCAATCTGGTCTTTCTGGACCGGATCTCGGATTTGATCAAATCAAGGGAGCAGCAGAACCTGGAGATTTCTTTGGAGCGGGCGCGAAAGGACGTTCATGATTTTATCGAAGGTGGTGTAGCTGTCAGCTACACGCTGTCTGCGGATAAGAGTCTGTATGAAATGCTGGACCGGACGTATAAGGACTCGATTGACTTTTACAGTACCTATGATGAGCAGCTGCGGGACCGGCTCAACAGCTATATGCCGGTGAATAATCAGATCGAGCGGATCAGTGTGTTCACCAATAATACATCGATTGTGTCCGGCGGCAACTATCAGATCATGAACCAGAAGGTCTGGAAGAGCGAATGGTACAAGCAGGCGAAAGCATCGGGCAACCGGGTTATTGTCACCGCTTACAGGACTAGCGAGAATGAGCTCAGTACCTCCTCCATTCCCACACTTAGCGTAGTTGAGCAGATGGACAATTACAGCTCACTGAATAAATTTGATAAGCTGCTGCGGATTGATCTGGATCTAAGTGAAATTTACGACATCATTGTCAGGGAAAAGGACTATCTTAGCCTATACCTGGTCAATGAGCAGAATCAGATCGTCATGTCAGCGGACGGCGGTTACCAGCGGGTGACAAATGAGCCGTATCCGCTGTTCAAACAGCTGGATGACGGCCAGCAGGAGGACCTTCATGTTGTGGCTGTGGGTACAGCCAATTACCTCAAGGGCTGGAGAATCATTGGAATTACCCAGGGAGAGCGGCTTACCCAGGCCATTCTGGATATGCAGCTGTATGCGGCAGTTCTGGCCACTACAGTCACCTTACTGACCTCCTGCTTTATCTACGTGATGTTAAGATCCTATAATTACCGCGTAAAACGGCTGTCCAGACATATGCAGAAGGTATCGAACGAAAAGTTTGAGCTGATCCGCATCGACGAGGGCCGGGATGAGATCGGCGGCCTGATCCATAATTTCAACCGGATGACCTCCAGGATCAATTCGTTGATTAATGATGTGTATAAGCTGGAGATTCAGAGCAAGAATCTGGAGATGGAGCGGGTCAGGGCGGAGCTCAATTTCCTGCAAAGCCAGATGAACCCGCATTTTCTGTTCAACACCTTAAATGCAATTCTTGTGGTCTGCACCAAAAACAACTACTCCGATGTGACAGATATTGTGAAGAGCTTGTCGAAGCTGCTGCGCAGGCTGCTCAGCTGGAAGGAGGATGTGGTGTCGGTGCAGGAGGAGATGTTGTTTATTGAAATGTATCTGAAGATTGAAAAGTTCAGGTTCAGGGATAAATTTGACTATCAGTTTGACATTGATGAGCAGGCGCTGCGGTACAAGATTCCCAAGCTGAGCATGCAGCCGCTTGTGGAGAATTCCTGCAAGCACGGCCTGCAGACCATAGAGGGGCTTGGCATTATTAAAGTGAAAGCTGCAGTTCAGGATAACCGCCTGCAGATCACGGTTTCGGATAACGGCAAAGGGATGGAAGCCGCGAAGCTGAAAGAGCTGCTGTCCGCGGTCTCCACGGAGGACTCCTCTGGAGCGAACATCGGACTCCGCAACGTGTACCGCAGACTGGAGCTGAATTATGCGGATCAGGTCCGCTTTGAGATTGTCAGTGCGCCGGACCAGGGGACTATAGTTTCCTTCGGTATCCCGCTTAAGCTGCTTGAACAAATTAGTCCGCCGGGAAATGAGGGGAACTTATGAAGTATAAAGTGCTGTTGATTGATGATGAGCCGAGTGCCCTGGAGGGTATGCTGCTGTGGATTGATTGGCAGGAGCTGGGGTTCGAGGTGTGCGGAACCAGCAGCAATGGCAGGGAAGGGCTGCAGCAGATGAAAGAGCTAGAGCCGGATCTGGTCATTACGGATGTGAATATGCCGCTGCTGAACGGGCTGGAGATGATTGCCGCCTGGCAGCGGGAGGGCCAAAGAGAGATTAAATTTGCCATATTGAGCGGCTACAGCGAGTTCGAATATGCCCAGACAGCTATCCGGTATGGCATTAACCATTATCTGCTCAAACCGGTATTTCCGGAAGAGGCGGCGGAGGAATTGCGGGAAATACATCAGGAGCTGAAGCAGGAGACCCGCAGCCGGATGATGAATCTGATCGCGGCGTCGGAGGAGAGCAGTACTCTTATTAAGGAACTGCTGAATGAAAATCCGGTGGACAAGACCTATACTGCGCTGTATGCCAGGCTGTCGGAGGGTATCAGCTACTGGAACCTGTGCCTGATTCAAAGTACGCCGGAAATGTACGCGGAGGTAAGAGAAAAGGCGGCATCCCTGCTGACCGGGAAAGCTGCGATGTATTTGATTGATCTGGAGGCGGGAAGCTTCGGCATTGTGTACGGGAGTTCCCCGCATGCCGTGGAGGGCGACGGCATTCATGAGCTGACGCTTGCCTTGCGTGAGGCGTACCCCGGCCAGCCCTTATTTATTGCAGGTGGAGACTGTGAAGAATCCTTATGCAATATAGCGAACTGCTACCGGACGGCCAAAGAAGCGCTTATGCATTACTTCTACCAGCCGGAGAATCCCGGATTGTTGGCCTATCGGGAGATCCGTGAACAGACATTCAGCTATCACTATGATCCTATCCGGCTAATCGATGCCTTGCTCAGCCCGGTCAATACCTTGGATATTGCCGGTTACCGCCAGGCAGTTGAAGCGGCAGCCCGCGGCTTTCGGGAGAAGCGGGTCGCCCCGGAGGTAGTGAAGAAGTTTGCAATTCATATTATGTACCGCATACAGGAGCTGACCCCTGAAGCGGGCGGAGAACACGGGGAGAATACGGCCAAGGCCTTTAAGCTTCCTGAAATTCAGCATTCCATGATGAGTTTGAGCGGGCTAATGGACCACCTGCGGGTCTTCGGCGAGAGCTGTATTGAACTGCTTCTGCAGGAGCAGGACAAGTGCTCGCACGGGATTGTGCGGGAGATCAATCAGTATATGCAGCAGCATTACCGTGAAAGCCTGAGCATTCAGAAGCTGGCAGAAGTCTTTTTCCTGCACCCGGTTTATCTGGGACAGCTGCTAATGAAGAAGAACGGAATTAACTTCAATGAGCAGCTTCATAACCTGCGGATTGCGGAGGCTTCGCTGCTGCTGCGTGAGCATAAATTAAAGCTTTCAGAAATTGCCGAGCAGGTGGGCTATGCCAATTATGGACAGTTTCTGAAGCAATTTGAGAAGAAAATGCATATGGGTCCGAATGAATACCGGAATGCAAAGTTCTAAACTTTTTGGGGATACACCTTTAATTCAGTCGTATTTTACAGGTATTATCACCTCTATAATTTATGAATGTAAGTGCTTACAAGATGCAGCGTCAAAAAATTATGGAGGTGCTTTATGGGGGGCAAGTCTAAAACAACGTTTAAGTTTTCCCTGATTATGCTGTTATCCCTGAGCTTTACCCTCGCCGGATGCGGCGGGAACAACAACACCAAGAACAACGCTAAAGCGGAAGAGACCGGTGGAGCACAAACTACGGCGGCTGCAACTACGGGCGACAAAGCCGAGCCGTTCAACATCAGCATCTTCCTCGGCGAAGCCGGACAGCAGCCGACACCGGACAATAAGATTTACAAGAAAATCAAAGAAGAAACGGGTGCCAGCTTTAATTTTGAATTTTTGGCGGGCGACATCAACCAGAAGCTGGGTGTTATGATTGCCGGCCAGGATTACCCGGATATGATGACGGGCAATACGAAGCTGACGGCTGCAGGCGCCTACATTCCGCTTGAAGATTTGATTGAACAATACGCACCGAATTTGAAAGCGCATTACGCTGATTACTGGAACATGATGAAAGACCCGAATGACGGACATATTTATATCCTGCCAAATTACGGGGTGTATAACGGTAAGGTCAATAGTGCCTATTACTCGGGGCCTGCCTTCTGGATTCAAAAGGCAATCCTCAAGGAGTTCGGTTATCCAAAGGTCAAGACGCTTGATGAATATTTCGATCTGATTGAAAAATATAAGGAGAAATATCCAAAGATTGACGGAAGCCCGACCATCGGGTTCGAAATTCTTAACTCTGACTGGAGAAACTGGGGGCTGTTCAATGCGCCGCAGCATCTGATCGGCCATCCGAACGATGGCGGTGTAGTTGTAAATGACGGTGTGGCCGAAATTTTTGCAGACAAAGATTATGCCAAGCAATACTACCAGAAACTGAACGAAGTCAACCAGAAGGGCCTGATCGACAAAGAGACCTTTGTTCAGAACTACGACCAGTATATGGCGAAGCTATCCAGCGGTACGGTTCTGGGGATGTTTGACCAGCACTGGAACTTTGGCTCCGCCGAAGAATCGCTGACCACGCAGAATAAAATCGAGCGTACTTACGTAGGTCTTCCGCTTGTATACGACACGGCTACTAAAGACTACTATCGCGATAGAGCGGCTTTGAACCTGAACAACGGCTTCGGGATCAGCATCAACGCTAAAGATCCGGTGAAGATTATCAAACTGCTGGATACACTGATCAGTGAAGACTGGCAGAAGACGTTTGCCTGGGGGATTGAAGGCGAGGATTACATCGTGAACGAGAAAGGCCGCTTCATGAGAACGCAGGAGCAGCGCGATAAAGCTACAGATGCGACATGGCAGCTTGCCAACAAGGCCAAATCGCTGTACAGCTGGATGCCTAAAATCGAGGGCAGCTTCAACGACGGCAATGCCACCGGCGTATCCGAGCAGCCTGAAGAATATCAAGCCGGCTTAAAACCTTTTGACAAGGAGTTCCTGGATGCTTATGGCTTTAACAGCTATGTCGATTTCTTCAGCGAACCCCCTGCCAACCCTGTCTATTACCCGGCCTGGTCCATTGATTTGGTGGAAGGCTCAGATGCCAAAATTGCCAGCACCAAGCTGAATGAATTGTCGACAAAGTTCCTGCCTAAAGCCATCCTTGCCAGCCCGGCTGAATTTGATTCCGTCTGGGGCGATTATGTCGGAGAGGTTAAGAAGGCCAATGTAAAGGCTTATGAAGACAAGATCAATGAGCAGATAAAATGGAGAATTGATAACTGGAGTAAATAACGAAGCAAAGGTGGGGGGCCGGCTCCGGCCTTCCACCTGCTAAATTAAAATAATGGAGTGGGGAGACAACAACTATGGATGAGACCCTAGAAATAGATACCGTCGTCCGGCATCCCAACAAAAAGAAGAAGAAGCGGCCCGTCACCTGGTCGTTGATCAAAAGCCAGAATCAGCTCATATGGATGTCTGTACCTCTAATGCTCTATATTATTCTTTTTGCCTATGTCCCCGTTTGGGGCTGGACAATGGCTTTCCAGAATTACAAGCCGGCCAAGTCCTTCAGCGAACAGGAATGGGTAGGATTGAAGCAATTCAAGTTTCTGTTTACCGATGATAACTTCCTCCGGGTGCTGCGCAATACATTGGCGATGGGGATTATCAATCTTGTGCTTGGTTTTGTTACGGCCATCGTACTCGCGCTGCTGCTGAATGAAATCAAGAAGGTGTTCTGGAAAAGAACCGTGCAGACAATTTCCTATCTGCCGCACTTTTTGTCCTGGATTATTGTTACCGGGATTGTGGCCACCTCGCTGTCCATCAATGACGGGATTGTCAACATCGTTCTGATGAAGCTGCATCTGATTAAAGAACCGATTCTATGGCTCAGTGAAGGCAAGTATTTCTGGGGAATAGTAGGTGCCTCGCATGTATGGAAGGAAGTCGGCTGGAATACGATTATTTATCTCGCGGCCATTGCTTCCATTGATCCAGCACTTTATGAAGCCGCCGAAATTGACGGCGCGAACCGCTACAAGAAAATGATGTTTGTAACTTTGCCTGGTATTAAAGCAACGATCGTAATTCTGATGATTATGTCCATAGGGCATGTCCTGGAAGCGGGCTTTGAGGTTCAGTACCTGCTCGGCAACGGGCTTGTTGTGGACTGGGCGGAAACGATAGATATATTCGTGCTTAAATACGGGCTTGCCCAAGGGAATTATTCACTCGCGACTGCTGGCGGGATTTTCAAAACCGTCGTCAGCGTAACATTGCTGCTTATGGCTAACGGAATTTCTAAGCGGCTTGGGGAAGAGAGGCTGTTATAACCATGGATAACCGACAAATTAGCCCTCAGCAAAAAGCAGGCTTCACGATGAAAAAGAGCTTAGGCACCGGCAGGCTTGAACCGGTTCTATTCACTTCGTTCAATACGGTCTTTATGATCTCCCTGGTGCTTGTGACATTATATCCGTTCCTCAATACCATTGCTGTTTCGTTTAACGCGGGCAATGATACGATCCGCGGGGGCATTTACTTATGGCCGAGAGTCTGGACTGTTCAGAACTACAAGGCGATCTTTGCCTCGGGGACGATTTATGACGCATTTCTGATATCAGTGGCGCGCACAGTAATTTCAACGATTCTAAACATTTTCCTGACGACCATGCTTGCCTACACATTAAGCCGGAAGGAATATGTATTCCGTAAACCGATCACTGTGATCTTTGTACTCACCATGTATTTCAGTGCCGGTTTGATTCCAGGGTATTTCCTGATCAAGGATCTGCACCTGCTGAACAACTTTTGGGTATATATTCTCCCGTCCATGATCAGCGCATTTAATATGATCGTCATCCGTACGTACATCGGCACGATTCCGGAAAGTCTGCTGGAGTCGGCGAGAATCGACGGTGCAGGGGATTTCAGAATTTTCATGAAGGTTGTTTTCCCTTTGTGCAAACCGGTACTTGCTACCATTGCCCTGTTTGTGGCTGTCGGCGCGTGGAACTCCTGGTTTGATGCCTTTATCTATACCTCCTCCAGACAGAATCTTAGTACCCTGCAATATGAGCTGATGAAGCTGCTGTCTTCAACGATGAATTCCAACAGCAATCCGAACGTTTCCGCCGGGGTAGGGATGGATCAGGAATCGGCCAGAGCATTGGTGACCCCGCTGTCGATCCGGGCAGCTATTACCGTAGTGGCTTCGGTACCTATCTTGCTCGTCTATCCGTTCATGCAGAAATATTTCGTGGTTGGTCTAAATGTGGGCAGTGTGAAGGAATAACGCAGCCGTAATTAACGATACAGAAAGGTTGTCTGCAGGAATATGAACCCTTCTTCAACACAATACACGAATCCGGTTCTTCCGGGTTTCTATCCCGATCCGAGCATAACCCGGGCTGGAGAAGATTATTATCTGGTGTGCAGCTCCTTTGAATATTTTCCGGGAGTGCCGATTTTTCACAGCCGGGATCTGATTCACTGGCAACAGATCGGCCATGTGCTGGACCGGATCAGCCAGCTGGATATCCGCGGCTGCGGCAGCTCCGACGGCATTTATGCACCGACGATCCGCTATCATGAAGGAACCTTCTACATGATTACAACGGATGTGCGGGGAAGAGGCAACTTTTACGTTTCAGCAACCGATCCTGCGGGGCCCTGGTCAGATCCGGTCAGTATCCCGTTCGGGGGGATCGACCCTTCCCTGATGTTTGACGAGGATGGCAAAGTTTATGTGACCACTCAGCAGGGAGCTAATTATGATTCCCATGTCATCCAATATGAGATTAATATTACTACCGGAGAGGCGTTGACCGAACCGGTTGTGATCTGGACCGGCGACGGCGGGCCTTGGACGGAAGGTCCGCATTTATACAAGATAAACGGATTGTATTATATTATGGCTGCCTCAGGCGGGACGGCCAAGGAACACCGTGAGATTATCGGGCGCAGCAGTTCCCCGTACGGGCCGTTCGAGCGGCTGCCGCAGCCCATTCTGACACACAGAGGGATTGATCACCCGATTCAGTATTTGGGCCATGCCGATCTGATTGAGGGGCCGGACGGGAACTGGTGGGCTGTCTTTCTGGGTGTGAGGCTTGGAGAACACGGCTACGGGGTGCTCGGACGGGAGACGTATCTTGCACCGGTGCACTGGAATGAAGACGGCTGGCCGATGATTGATAATAATGAAGGAACAGTTGAGCTGGAGATGAACGTGGCGCGTCCGTCAAAAGGTTCGCCGCAGCCTGCCGAGTATAATGGCCGGCATGAATTTGCAGACAGCATACTGCCGTATGCACTGACCTTTCTGCGCAATCCGGCAGAGGGCAGCTGGTCTTTGCAGGCACGTCCGGGCTGGCTGGCGCTTCGCGGACAGCCGTGTAGTCTGAACGAGATCGGCCAGGTGGCATTCGCCGGCAGAAGGCAGCAGCATGTGGCTGCGGAATGGAGCACCCTGCTGGAGCTGGATAGCGGGGCGGACGGTGAAGAAGCCGGTCTATGCGCCCGTATGAATGAGCAGGCGCATTATGAAATTGGCCTGGCACAAAAAGACGGCCAAAGAGTGATATCCGCCTATTTGACGGTGAAAGGACATACACAGCTTGCGGCGGAGGTTCCTGCCCCAACCGGCAAAGCCTACCTGAAAATTGCAGCCGATGCTGCCGGATATTATCTTCTCTATTCCTTGGACGGTGAGAAATGGATCAAGCTGGCTTCGGGAGCTGCCTATGCCTTGTCGCCGCAAGCGGTAGAAGGCAACGGCTTTACTGGTGTCGTAATCGGCCTGTACGCTACAGGCCATGGCAAAACAACGGAAGCGACGGCTTACTTCGACTGGTTTGATTACCGCTCATTATAGGCTCACAAAACTTGAGTCTATGCTAACAAAACTTAGGCGTATGCTTCTGAAGTAAGTTTTGTACGAAGTGAATCCAGTGAAGTAACGCTCACAAAACTTTTAGGAGGGCAACTCATGAGGGGCATTAACAGCTTTACCGAGCCTGCGCTGAAGACGGTGTTCGCGGACGATTTCAAGATTGGAGCGGCGGTGAATCCGCGGACGATAGTGTCGCAGGAACATTTGCTTGCCTATCATTTCAATAGCATTACCGCTGAGAATGAAATGAAATTTGAGAGCTTGCATCCGGCAGAGGATGTGTATGATTTCAGTGAGGCGGACAAGCTGGTTGCCTTTGCCCGGAAGCATCAGCTGGCGATGCGCGGCCATACCCTGGTCTGGCATAATCAGACGACCGACTGGCTGTTCCAGGACAAGGCAGGGAGTCCGGTAAACAAGGAGACGCTGCTGGCCCGGATGAAGTCACATATGGATATGGTTGTCGGACGTTACAGAAATGATATTTACGCCTGGGACGTAGTCAACGAAGTGATTGCCGATGAAGGGAAAGCGCTGCTCCGCCCGTCCAAGTGGCTCGATATTGCCGGGCCGGAGTTTATTTCCAAGGCGTTTCAGTTTGCCCATGAAGCGGACCCTAAGGCTCTGCTGTTCTATAACGACTACAATGAATCGCATCCGCATAAACGTGATAAAATCTATGCTCTGCTGAAGTCGCTGCTGGAGCAGGATGTGCCGGTGCATGGTGTCGGTCTGCAGGCGCACTGGAATTTATATGATCCGGCGCTGGATGATGTCCGCGCAGCGATCGAGAAATACGCTTCGCTGGGGCTACAGCTACAACTAACGGAGCTGGATATGTCACTCTTCCGCTTTGACGACAAACGGACGGACCTGAAATCGCCTCCCGCAGAGCTGCTTGAACTGCAGGCAGAGCGTTATGAGGTGATGTTCCGGCTGCTGAAGGAATACGGTGAGGTAATTACCTCGGTGACCTTCTGGGGAGCGGCGGACGATTATACCTGGCTGGATGATTTCCCGGTCCGCGGGCGGAAGAATTGGCCGTTTCTGTTTGACGAGCAGCATGCTCCGAAGCCTGCTTATAACCGGCTTGCTGTTCGGAACAGCTGAGAACGGAGCGCGTGAGAAGGCAGACGAAACCATGATTACGGCTGGGAGTTTCGGTGCAGAATTCAACTAAGGCATTTCCCCCGTTTGGACGTTTTAGGGCTGCTGCACTGCTGTATTCAATTTTGCAATACTCTTCAAGTGCGGTAAGTCCCGTCAGCCCGAAACTGTGTATGCTATACTGTGGCTAAAGAGGTGGGTCGGCCATGGAAAGCTTTACGGGCAAAGGTGTCCGAGTGTTTGCGGAGAAAATAATCAGAGTGTTCGCCGTATTATCCGTATTCGCTGTGCTGCTTAAAGATTATGCCGCTGATCCCGGATCAGCGGTATTTTTGGCGTGTTTTGCTTTGCTGCTGCTAATCAATGATTATGCCAGAAGCAGATACTTATCCGTAGCGGGGACGCTGTGGTCTTTTTCTTTTGTGTTGAGCAATTTATGCGCTGGTTTTTTGCTGTGGAAAGTGTATTGTACCGGAACACAGCTTTATATCATTATTTTGCTTGTGGAGCTCATCGTGGGTACGCGGAAGGTGCCTGTGCCTCTTTTGCTGTTGCATATGGGGATTTTCAGCGCTTCTCTGGCAGCCGGTCATACCGCAATGAAATACATAATAACTTCCTATGCAATCATGTTCACCATTGTCTACCTATTCAGGAATGCTATGATTGATAAGACCAGAACACAAGTGTTGAATCAGGAACTGGAGAAGGCTAATTTGGCGCTGAAACAGTATTCAGTAACGGTCAGAGAGCTGACGCTGAGCAAAGAAAGGACAAGGATTGCCCAGGAGCTGCATGATTCATTGGGGCATTATCTGACTGCATTAAATATGCATCTAGAATTCGCCCACAAAGCTGTAGACCTGGAAACGGACAAAATCAGGAGTGTTGTTGGCCAATCCTACCAGCTGTCAAGAGAATGTATGGTGCAGCTCAGACAGGCTGTGCTGCTGCTGAATGAGGAGCAGCACGTACAGGAGCTTTCACTCCGGCGTCAGCTCCTTAACCTCTTCGCCCATTTCCAAGCGGCCGGGCAAACCCGGTTTGAACTCAATATGGATGAGGATATAGAAGCTGTGAACTTCGAGATTAAAGACTGCATTTATAAAACGGTTCAGGAATCAATCACTAATGGAATCAAACATGGGAAAGCCACACTGTTCTCCCTGGCTATCCATAAAAGTCCCCGGCAGATTTCATTGCTTATTGCCAACAACGGAACGGGATGCAGGGAGGTTATCAAGTCGAACGGAATTCAGGGGATCGAACAGCGGATTCACGCTTTGGGCGGTACCGTTCAATTCGATTCTAATCAGGATTCAGGTTTTAAAGTGCAGGCGAATATTCCTAAAATGGTTGATTTCTAGCATAGGCAAGGAGGAGCAGCAGTTATGGTGAGTATTATAATTGCAGACGATCAACTGATTGTGAGGGAAGGCTTGAAAATGGTTTTGAGCCTTCAAGCGGATGCAAAGGTAATCGGAGAGGCAGCGAATGGACAGGAACTGCTCCGGCTGCTGGCCGATTACTCTCCTGACGTGATTTTGATGGATATCAAAATGCCGCTGATGAATGGGATTGAGGCGACCAAAGCTGTGAAAGAGGGGTATCCGGGGATTAAAGTAATCATCCTTACTACTTTTAATGACAGGGAGTTTATCCTTGCCGGGCTTAAGCATGGAGCGGATGGATACATCCTTAAGGATTCGGCTTCAGAGGATATCATGGCGGCCATTCGATCGGCCTGCGAGGGTAACATTATGCTGAATCCGCAGATTACCCGGGAATTGGTGGACGCCCTTAACTCGGCAGGGACGATTCATAGTTTGCCAACGGAGAATGGAACTCCCGCTGTCTCCCCCTGGCTCACGCCAAGAGAGCTTGAGGTGGCCAAGGGGATTATGGAGGGGAAAAGCAACAAAACCATCAGCAACGAGCTGTTTATTACAGAAGGCACGGTAAAAAACTATGTTTCCAGAATGCTTAACAAACTTGAATTAAACAACAGAACCGAATTGACCCTGTATTTGCAGAAGCTTAATATATAACTCCGCCGGATAACCCGTTCTTCAGGAGAGAGGGGCTGTTTTGTCTCCTCCTGACCTTCCTTCCTCTAACCTATATGACTAAAGTAATACTGAAATTGCTTACTAAAGCAACCCCTTGATTGGGGACTTAAGTGAATATCCCTGTTCGAAGCGTGGCGATAAAATGATAACAGAGTAAGAGTTATCGTAAAGGGGACCACGCTGATGCTTGAACTGAACCATGTGACGAAGAAATATAAGGATTTTACGGCTGTAAAGGATATTTCGTTAAATGTGCAAAGCGGTGAAAGGTTCGGCTTGCTCGGACCGAATGGTGCAGGCAAATCAACAATGGTGTCGATGATAAGCACTGTGCTAAGGCCAACCGCAGGGACGATTACTGTCGATCACAAACTGCTCAGCGGAAAGCCCGGAGAGATCAAGAAAATAATGGGGATTGTACCGCAGGATTTGGCGTTGTACCAGGCGTTAAGCACCAAGGACAACCTGGAGTTCTTTGGCAGTCTATATGGACTTTACGGCAGCAGATTGAAGAGCAGAACCGAGGAAGTTCTGGACATCATTGGACTCAAAGAACGAAGAAACCAGGCCGTGTCCGAGCTGTCGGGAGGAATGAAGCGCCGGGTCAATATCGGTGCCGCGTTGATGAATGATCCTAAATTGCTCGTACTAGATGAACCTACGGTAGGGATTGACCCCCAGTCCAGGCATCATATTCTGGAAACGGTAAAGAAATTAAACCAGGACAGAGGCATGACGGTTATTTATACCAGCCACTACATGGAAGAAGTGGAGTATCTGTGCAAGCGGCTTGCAATAATCGACCATGGCTCCCTTATTGCGCTGGGGAGCAAAGAGGAGCTCAAGCTGAACTTGAAGGCCTGCGATACGCTGACGGTGGATTATAGTGAAGGAAATGAAGCAGCATTGGGCCAGCTCGAGCAAATCTCCGGTGTCACCAAGGCAACTGTGGAAGGCAAACATATTAGTATGCTTGTCTCTACCGGGGAGAGAAGTGTGATTGATATTGTTGATGATATTAGGAACCTGGGCTTCCGGCTAACCGGATTCAAGTACGAAGAGATGAATCTTGAAAGCCTTTTTCTCCAAATTACAGGCAAAGCCTTAAGAGAGGAGTAGAAGGTGATGCCATGCGAAAACTGATCACATTATTTTTACTGGATTTCCGGTTGCTGACCAAAAATAAATGGTTCTATCTGAAGCTGATTTTGTTTCCTTCTCTACTGATTCTCATTCTGGGCACGGCATTCGGCGGATCAGACTCCAGTGTGAAGGCGTTTGACGTTGCTTTTTATAATGCGCATAAAAGCGTTGCTGCTCAAGGGAGCCCGCTGGCCTTAGGGAAATCCTTAAAGAATGTTTTTATGCGGGAAGATCTGCGGAAAGTCATACATTTGCAGGAAGCGGCCAGCTATGACGAGGGCAAACAAAGAGTCGAAGACGGTCATGCCTCTGTTTTTATATATGTGCCGGATAACTTTACGAATGCTGCAATAAAGCAGGAGGCGGCGAACCTTGTTGTGATCGGAGAATCTGCCAAAACGCTCCAAACGGCAATCGTGAGGACTATACTGGAGCAGTTCTGTGAGCAGCTCAACCTGTTAAATGAAGAGAAGTCTGCGGTTCTCCAGTTCTCAAACGGCGGTAACGGTCTTCCGCAAGCCCAAATCGCGGAGCTTCAAAGCCATATATTCAATTTCAGCGGCCGTTCCCCGGATATCCCGACGGTTTCAACGCAAAAGGATGCGGTGCCGGTAGATGCGATACAGTATTACTCCATTGCCATGGTAGTTATGTTTTCGATCATGACGGCCTTTGTGCTGGTGCACAGCATCGTAGATGAGCGGCAAAACCATACTTTATTCAGAATACGTTCAACGCCTGCTTGGGATGTGCAGTATGTTTTAGGCAAATTGAGCGGAATTATACTGGCGATTGTATTGCAAATGTCTTGCGTAATTCTCATCAGCTGGCTGGTGTTCGCAATGAGCTGGGGCCAGCCCCTTGAGCTTTTGATGATAACGGTTGTGTATGCTTTTGCCATAGGAAGTCTTGTGCTGCTCTGGGGATTTATTGCCAAAGATCATACGACTGTATCCAGCTTGGCTTCACCTGTGCTGTATATTTTCAGCTTTTTGGGCGGAAGTTTTGTCAGTAGAAGCGAATTGCCGGAAAGTCTGCGGATCATTCAGGGGCTGCTCCCCAACGGAAAAGCAATTAATGCGTACCTCAGTATCAGCCAAAATAACGGACTTGCCGGATCGTATAAAGATTTGCTGGAGCTGATAGGGCTGGGAGTCATCTGTATTATCGTATGCATTAGTCAATACAGTGGGAGAAGGTGGAGTTTTCGTGCAATTTATCATCATGCTGAAACATCAGCTGAAACAGATATTTAGCAATCGAATAGCCGTTTTGGCGATGATGGGCCTTCCACTAATTCTAACGTATCTGTTCTCGTTCTCTACAGGCAGCATGCCGGATACTATATATGCTGCAGATGATGATCACAGCATGTACTCCAAGCAATTATTAGAGCTGATTAGTCAGCGCAGCGGCTTGCGGGTGATTAATACCGATGTGAAAAGCATTAAGGATAAGGTGGACGCGCAGGATATTCCTTTTGGATTTGTGATCGGGCAGGATTTCAGCAGCATGTTGCTGTCAGGACAGGAGCTTCCCCTCAGCTTTGTGCAAAATGAGGAGAACGGCGAGGGGGCGCTGCTTAAAGAGGTCATCGCCGGTGAAGCTGGCACAATTCGTAAAGTAGTCAATGACTCGGAGTATATGTCCGGTCATTTACAGCTGAATGCTGATTCAATGTCCAGATATTTATTTACAGCATTAAAAGGTGCTTCGAAACCGAGCATTATTGTGCAGACTCTGAACAGCAGTGAAGAGGGAGAGAACAAAACTACTGCCGAAAGGTTTACAGGCTTTATGGCGATGTTCATTTGGTTTGTAGTCGTTCAGGGCTTAAGATCGCTGGTCGACGAAAAGGAAAACAAAACCGTAAACCGGCTATTGAGCACACCCGTCAGCTATATGAAATATCTGCTCTCAAAAATGGCCGCAGCGTTTTTATTTGGCATTATTTATATTTCAGTCATACTGCTCTCAGGAAAATATCTGCTGAGAGTAAACATGATAAATCATAATCTGCCTGTTCTCGTTATGCTGCTTGCCATGTATTTATTCGCCTTAATTGGATTAACCATGCTAATCCTTCCATTTATGAAGAGCCAGAAGCAGTTTACCTCCGCAGCTTCCATTATTGTCGCGGTTACCGGGATGCTGGGGGGCTCCTTCTTCTCCATGCAATTCGCTCCAAAGGTTATGAGGACTATCGGTAAATTCACACCTGAGGCATGGGTTATCCAAGTAACATCCGTTATGAACATCCGGGACGGTTCGATAGGTTCAGCAGTTATCGCCCTTGCCGGGATTGGATTCTTGGGACTGGCCGGAGCTTATGTATTTATGCGCAAAGAGCTTAGAGGATTAGAGGGATGTTAATAATCATAACGGTGAGTGGGAAGTGATAATATTGGGCATTACAGAGCTTGCAGGAATCATCGAGCTGCTCGCAGGTCTCATCATCAATGTATGGATTGGAGCGTTTGGGAGAATCATCTTTAAAAAGGATGACAAAACCTCCAGAGTTGTACTGAGAATCTTGGGTGTGTTCTTGCTGATTAACGGGATCTCAAGAGCCTTTCATGTCTGAAGTTTGCGTCCTCCTGACCGGGAGGATTTTTTGTTTGTTAATTTCTACTTCTGCGGGCATGTTTTTCTTCCATGCCGCTGATATATCATTTTGAGAAAAATGATGACACAGACGACAAAATACCTTATTATTTAAAGAGATTTTTAATAAAACAGATTTTAAATAATTATAGTACACTGTTTGAGGCGATGAGAGGCAATAGTATAGGCGTTCTGGAGAGGGGGGCTTACATATTCTATCGCTGAGTGGGGTGAGTAAAAGCTTTAAGTTGAAGGAAGGCAGCTATCATGCTGTCCGGCAGGTATCGCTTGAGGTGAAGACAGGAGCTGTCCATGGCATTATCGGAGCAAGCGGGGCAGGCAAATCGACACTGCTGCGGCTGATCAATCTGCTAGAGCGGCCAGATGAGGGGATTGTTACAGTTGACGGCAAGAAGCTTACCGGAATGGCGGAAAAGGCTTTGCGTGAGGAGAGGCAGAAGATCGGTATGATCTTCCAGCAGTTTAATCTGCTCGGCAATGCTACAGTCAGCCGGAATGTCGCCATTCCGCTGGAGCTGGCCGGTATGCCGCGGAGCGGACGGATGAAGCGGGTGGAGGAATGCCTGCAATTCGTCGGACTTGCGGACAAGGCGGAGCAGTATCCCGCCCAGCTCAGCGGCGGGCAGCGGCAGCGGGTAGCCATCGCCCGGGCACTGGCGAACAGCCCGAAGCTGCTGCTCTGCGATGAGCCGACCTCGGCGCTTGATCCGGGAACAACGGCGGATATTCTTGCTGTGCTGAAAGAGATTAACAGCACACTCGGCGTCACGATTGTCATCGTCACCCATGAGCTGGATGTTGTCCGCAGCATCTGCAGTGATGTCTCTGTTATGGAAGAGGGCAGAATCGTGGATTCCTTCTCCCGCGGGGAGATTGGTTTTACAGCGCCCGCCGGCTATACCGGTTCCTACCGTGAGCAAATTACCGGCAAAGCGGGGGAAGCCTATGTTTGAGGCTATGCTGAAATACCAGGATCAAATGTGGCAATCTATTGGGGAAACCTTTGTAATGGTAGGCATTTCGGTAGGTTCAGCCGTACTGCTGGGGCTTCCGCTGGGAACGCTGCTTTATTTTTGCCGCAAAGGCCAGCTGTATGAGAATCAGCTGCTGTCTCTTATCCTCAACAGCATCGTCAACGTTGTCCGTTCGTTTCCGTTCCTGCTGCTTGTTGTGGCTCTGATTCCCGTCACCCGCTTCCTCGTGGGGTCGGCGATTGGTACGGTAGCGGCTACTGTGCCGTTGTCTATTGTTGCTATTGCCTATTACTCGCGGCTGGTAGAACAATCGCTGCTGGAGGTTCCGAAGGGGACGATTGAAGCGGCCTTGTCTATGGGAGCTTCAAAGGTTTCACTGATTTTCAAGTTTCTTTATGTGGAGGCCCGTTCCGGTCTGGTGCTTGGACTGACTGCTTCTACAATAAGTTTTATTTCGTTCTCGACGGTAATGGGCGTTGTTGGCGGGGGTGGAGTCGGAGATTTCGCCATCCGTTACGGGTACCAGCGCTTCGAGACAGAAGTGATGATCTATGCGATTGTCGTGATGATTGTGCTCGTGCAGGTGATTCAATTTACGGGCAGCACTGCGGCGAGGCTGCTGGATAAACGCTGAGGAATTTGCAAGCATCTATGGCCTTGAAATAAAAATATAAAGTTGGGGGTTAGTTGTACTCATGAAAAAAACAATGTTATTCGCGCTTATACTGCTTGTATTGATCGTTGCCGGTTGTGGAAATAACAAGGAGAATGCAGAGGCACCCGCTGCAGGCAGCAAAGAGCCTGTAAAGATTAAAGTGGCTTCGCTGATTCCGCCGATGACGGATATTCTTGATATTGTGAAACCGCTGCTGCTGGAAGACGGTGTGGATATGGAGGTTGTGGTGCTGTCCGACAATGTGCAGCCGAATGAAGCGCTGGCGAATAAAGAAGTGGATGCGAACTTCTTCCAGCATGTTCCCTACATGGAACAGTTTAATGCCAGCAAAGGCTCCAAGCTGGTTGCTGTACAGCCAGTGTATGATGCCATTTACGGCGGGTATTCCAAACGTTACAAGGCGATCAGCGAACTGCCGGAAGGGGCAACACTGGTAATGGCCAACGACCCGTCGAACATTGGACGTTCCCTGCAAATGTTCGCGGACGCTGGACTCATCAAGCTTAAGGAAGGCGTAGGCATTAAGGCTACACAAGCCGACATCACCGAAAATGCCAAGAACTATAAGTTCGAGGAAGTGGACCTGCTGATGCTGGCCCGGATGCTGGATGATGGCGATCTGGTAGCGATGACTCCGGCTTATGCCAGTCCGCTGGGCCTGACGCCGAAGAAGGATGCGCTGATTACAGAACGCGAAGATTCCGAATTCACCATCACCCTGGTAGCACGCGAAGACAACCAGGCTTCGGATGCCATCCAAAAGCTGGCGAAGCGCATCAGCGGACCTGAAGTGAAGAAATTCCTTGAAGATAACTATGCGGAGATCGCATTGCCTGCGTTTTGAGGCAAGGTAGCCGCAGTAAGCTCTGCTTTGTTTTAATCCGGCGCAGCGACTATTGATATCAATGGTATGATGCCGACATGCAAAAGCAGCCTTCACCACTAACGGGAGAAGGCTGCTTTTTGTTATAGCTGTTTTGTTAATGTAACCGGATGTTCCGGACATCGACAAGGTATTAGCTGCGTACATTTAAGGACGTAACCACCTCGTACTGCGCCGACTCAATCCAGCTTCCTGTAGTGAAATCCCGTCCCTTTACAAGGACTTTGTCGGTATAGACCTCCACATAATACCCTTGGCTGCCGGTCTTGTGTTCATCCGCATTCGTCCAGAGGTAAGCAACCGAAGCACTATTGAACATGGTTGCCGTCTCGCCGTTGCCGGGGTACATCGTGTTGTCGACTTCAAGCTCCCAATGCGTATGGCCTGTAAAAAGAAGTGTTTGGGGATATTTGGAGAGGATGGAGCGCAGTTCCTTATCTTGAGTGACGCCAAACCACTCTTGTGACTCCAAAGATCCGGCTACAGTGTCCTTCAGCGGCTGATGCAGGAAGAGAAAAACAGGCTGCTCAGGCTTCGAGTGTCCGTCCACCAGCTTTTCCCCAAGCTTACGGTCCAGCCATCGAAGCTGCTCCTCCGACAGTTTACAGAACGTTGGCAGACCTTCCTCTGTTCCCAGGAAAATAAAATGATATCCGCCGATCCAATGGTCATGATAGGGGCCGGGCATTTCCATGCAGGAAGTGTACATTGCCAGGCGGGATTCCCAGTGGCCAAGGCCCACATCATGGTTCCCCAAGGTGTAACGAATCTCCGGGAGTGCTGCCTGATGCAGCTGCAGAATACGGTGGACTTCCTCATATTCTTCCTGGAAGCCATGATCCGTAATGTCGCCAATATGCATAATCCCGCTGCTGCCCTGGGCATGGTGAGCCAGATCATGCAGCGCCCGCTCGAAATTCAGATTATACTCATGGGATGGATCGGCAGTGACATGGGTGTCGGTGATAATTTGGAAGGTAAACAGCGGCTGTGGTCCGCCTGGTTCATTTGTACTCATTTGCGAGAGAGCCTCCTTGGATTGCATGGTATTAAACTGAATGCAGAGTATAGGAATATAACTTTGTTAATGCCCCTTGGCACTAATGTTCAAGCCCACAATTCCGGCCACAATCACAGTCACCCATAATAGGGAGGACAGTGTCAGCCGCTCCCCGAAATACACTGCCCCCACGACGGAGATCAGGATGATTCCTGTACCTGACCATACTGCATAAGCTACCCCGACCTTGATCGAGGTGAGCGCCACATTCAGCGAGGTGAAGCTGATCCCATAGAACAGGAACATCAGCACGGAGGGCCAGAGCCGGGTGAAACCGTGGGATATTTTCATGGAGATGGTTCCCGAGAGCTCGAACAGAATCGCCAGCGCGAGAAAAACCCAGGCCCACACCCCTTCGGCCCTCACCTAGTATTCCTTCCAATACTTAGTTCTGCATAGGACTGCACCAGAGAATCTGCATCCGGCAAAAGACCGCGCATTGATATATCCGCTGCGCCGGCAATCCCGACGGCTACAGCTGCCCCGGCGGCCTTAGCCATCCGCATATCGCCGTTCGTATCGCCAATCACGGCGGCCCCGCCAGGTTGTACCCCAAGCCGCTCACAGGCGAGCAGCGCCATATCGGGAAACGGCTTGCCCCGCTCGACCTGATCCGTACCGATCACGGCAGAGAAATAATGTTGGATACCGAGCCAGCGGAGGTGATTTTCGGCTGCCGCTGTTTCATCGGCAGTCACTACAGCCAGAGCAATGCCCTTGGCTGTGCAGTCGTCAAGGAACCGGAGCAGGCCGGGAAGCGGGAGCACCGGGCGGCTGCGCTCCAGCATCACATCCGCTTCCTGACGGCAGAGCTCTACCAGTTCCTTGGACTCGGCCCAGGATAAGCCTAGCAGGTAACCCTGCCAGGACAGAATGGCGTAAAGGTCGCTCATCGTCCCCATGGCCAAGGGACCATTCCGGTCATAGTCTGTAATTCTACCCTCAGCATCGTGAACGGTTCCCAGCAGGGAGGCCAGATACTGAACCGGGAATTCTAGGCCGCGTTGTTCCAGCTGCCGGGTGAACTGTCCCAGGAAACACTCACCCCAGCTTCCCCAGAGGGAAACGAACTGCAGCAGTGTGCCGTCCTTGTCGAACAGAATCGCGGATATGGAATGTTCCCCTTGCGGAGTGATGAGCTCAGGCATGCTGCCGCCCCCTTAGATTTAATAATTCACGTCCTATTTCTCGCTGAAACGGATACCGTCCATTTAAGGACGGCGAAGCCGTTTTCACTTGATACGATATACCGCTTATTTTACTTTATCAAGTGCGGTCTGGGCAGTTTGCTGCGCTTCCTTCAGGGCCTCAGCCGCCGGGATATTTTCAATCTGCACCTTGTCCGCAGCAATGGTCAGCGCATCATTGATTTTGCCTCCGGTAGGGTCCTGGAAGGGGGCGGAGGCGTGGGACGCCTGCATTAACGGGATTTTGATCTGCGGATTGGTCTCGCTGAAGGAGACGAATGCCGGATCTTCAAGCGCAGACTGGCGGACGGAAATATATCCGGTGTTGATTGACCAGAAGGCGGTATTCTCGGAGTTCGTGAAGTAGGTCAGCCATTTCATCGCTGCCAGCTTCTCGTCATCCCCGGCTTTGGCAGGAATACCGGCCATGATCGCTTGTGCCACAGGCTTGCCTTCGCCAACTCCGGCCCAGCCCGGCTGCTCCATTGCGGAGACGATGCTGAAATCCAGATCACCCTGATCTCCGCTGGAGCCAATATAGCCCGCCGCTTGGCCTTTCATCACATCGTCAATGGTCTTGTACCAGTACTCCCAGCCTTGTCCGCCGGAGTGGATGCGCATGGTCTTGTCCTCGTGAATCCATTTGCGGAACAGATCCCAGGTTTCAATCCACTCCGGAGAGTCGATCGTTACTTTGGTGCCATCCTCGCTAAGAACGCTGCCGCCCTTGCTGAGCACGGCATCGATCATGTTGCCGGAGCCCCACATCGGCTCCCATCCGAAGAAGGTTGTTTTGCCGCCGTCTTTAACGGCCATTTTCCCAGCGGCTGCCGCCAGGTCTTCCCAGGTCTTCAGCTGGCTGGCATCGATGCCGCTTTTCTCAAAAGCATCCTTGCGGTAATACATAATCTGTGTCGTTCCGTACATCGGAAGGAAATACTGCTTGCCGTCAACCTGGCCCTGGTTCAGAAAGGTCTGGACAAAATCCTCTTTATTAAAATCCGCCTGCTGGGCGATCAGCTCATCCATCGGAGAGAAATATCCCTTGCGCGCCCAGTCCATATTGGAGGAGAGCACGGCTGCAGGAACCTGTCCGGTAGCAATGGCAGCCTGAAGCTTCTGCTCGGTTTCGCTGTAGTCTGCCTGCACGATGCCTTTGACGATGACCTCCTGCTGCGAGGCGTTGAACTTTTGGATGAGCGATTCCATATTCTCGCCAAGCTTGCCGCCAAGGCCATACCAGAATTCAATGGTTACCGGTTCGCTTTGGGCTGGAGGGGCGTCTGCCGCTGGAGCTGCGGAGGCACCGCCTCCCGCCGTAACGTTGTCCGAAGCGGAATTTCCGCCGCAAGCCGTGAGCACTGTGAATCCGGCAATCATAGATACCGCCGACAACCTTTTTAATATGTTCATCATCATTCTCCTCTTTGTTCAAAAATGTAAGATTCAGCCTTTACTGGAGCCTGCCGTCATATTGACACTTTGCATAATTGTTTTCTGCGCCAGCAGGAAGACAAGCAGCAGCGGGGCGATGGTGAAGGCGCTGGCGGCCATGATCAGCGGCCATTGTAATCCGTATGCACCCCCTTCCACGAAAAAGCTGCGCAGGCCAGCCGAGACTAACTGCAGGTCAGGGTCTTTGGTAATCAGCATCGGCCAGAAATAATTATTGTACTGATCAATGAAGGTAATCAGCGCCAGCACGGCAAAGGATGACCTCGTAACCGGCACCAGCACCGTCCACAGAATCCGCATATGAGAGGCGCCGTCCACTTCACCGGCCTCCACCAGCTCATGCGATACCTGCAGGAACGCTTGCCGGATCAGAAAGATCGCGAAGATGCTTACAGAGTTGGAGAGAATCAGACCGCCGTAGGAATTCAGCAGGTGCAGCTCGGACAGCACAAGATAGCCGGGCAGGTAGACCGCTGTAGCCGGAACCATATAACCGAACAGGATCACTCCGGCAAAAAGCCCCTTCAGGCGGAATTTCATATGCGTCAGCGCATAGGCCATCATGCCGGAATTGATGATCTGCAGAATGACGATGGAAGTGGCGACGAAAATGCTGTTGCCCATGTATCTTGCAAACGGGGCCTCATTCCAGGCAGCGGCGAAATTTCCCCAGAGCGGCACTTCAGGCCAGAGTGTAGGCGGGGAACGCCAGATTTCATCATTGGTTTTCAGTGCGCTGGTGACCATCCAGTAGAACGGGAAAGCCATCAGCAGGGCAAGTGTAGCAAAAAAAAGATGACGGGCCGGTCCGCCCAGCCGTGTGAATATACGCAAGCGGTGAGACCTCCTCTTGGAAAATGTACGGATTATTGATAATGGGTCGTCCGTTTGCTGATGCCGAATGAGAATACGGACAGCAGCATGCAGATGATGACAAGGACAACAGCTACACTGGAAGCCTCTCCAATCTGGAAGGATTCGAAGGCGGACTGATAATACAGATACAGCAGCGTGCGGGTGGAGCCGGAGGGGCCGCCTTGGGTCAGCACGTTAATCTGATCGTAGGCCTGAAGGGCCTGGATAAGCTGCACCACGAACAGAAACAAGGTGGTTGGCGAGATCAGCGGCAGAGTGATGCGAAAGAACTTCTGCGCAGCGCTTGCGCCATCAAGCTCCGCGGCTTCCAGCAGGTCTGAAGGCACATTCCGCAGCGCCACCAGATAAAAGATCATCGCCCAGCCCACGGATTTCCAGATGGTCACCAGGAGAACTCCCACAAGCGCCCATTTGGGGTCATGCAGCCAGCCGATTTTCCCGAGTCCGAGGAAATCAAGCACCGTATTGGCAAGGCCGACCTCAGGCTCATAGATCCACGACCAGACAATGGATACAGCGACGGTTGGCGTGACCCATGGCGAGAACAGCAGCACCTGATAAAGTGCGGAGCCTTTCAGCTTGCGGTTCATCAGCAGCGCGAGTCCGAGTCCCAGGAGAATGATCGGCAGCACACTGCCCGCACAGAAGAGCGCGGTCACTCTCAGCGCTTTGTAAAAGGCCGGGTTGCTGAAAAGATCGGCATAATTTTGCAGTCCGACAAAAGTTTTCTCCGGGCTCATAAAGTCCCATTCTGTGAAGCTGAGATACAGCACATACAACAGCGGCGCCAGCCAGAACAGAACGAACGGTACCATCGCCGGCAGCGTGAACAGCATGGGCTTCAAGCCGTTAATAACCTTTGAGCGTGTCATTTTCGTTCCGATACCCCATTCCATCAGCTTGATTTTGCGGTATAATGCAGAGGAAATCTCCTCTGTTCAAAAAAAATTGTACACTCATGAGACGAGCCTGTGGTTAAGCGGAAGTAAACATCGTTCGGAAATTGTGTAAAATTTGCAGAAAACCTGTAACGAAGCTTCAGTATTGTGTAATGTAGAGGGAACGATTCTAAAAAAGAGTGAAGGTGCAGCGAATGAAGCAGGCCGCATTTGGCGAGGGCAACCAGCATTTATCACCACGGGAGCAACTGCTGCGACCGATGATTGATGCGATAGCGCAGACGATGGATTTATATGGAGCGAATTTTTCTTACGGACAGCTATACGGGATTATGTTCTTTGAGGACAAGCCGATGACGCTGGAGGAAATGAAGCAGGTCATGAATATGAGCAAAAGCAATATGAGCTACGGCGTCCGCTCCCTGATCGCTTCCCGGATGGTGACCAAGCTGGACGAGAAACGCGAGCGGAAGGAGCTGTATGTAGCCGAGACTGATTTTTTTCAGGCATTCAAAAACTTCTTCACCCTGAAGCTTCAGCGGGAAATTGATGTCATGCAGGAGGCGATGGGTACGGTGATGCCAGAGCTCCAGGAGCTGATCCAGGCGAAGGACACTCCTGAAGAGGAACGGCAGGCCTGCCAACGGGATCTGGACAAGCTCCAGCATGCGGGAGAATATTATGACTGGCTGCAGCGGTTTGTGTCGGGGCTGGAGGAAGGGGAATTCTTTGGCGGGGCCGGACTGCCCGGCAAGGAATGAATTCCTGAACTCTGAGTACAGCTTCACCTCTTTAGTTAGTTTGTGTACAGCCCAGAGGTGCCATCTTTCAATTGTAACTGCACTCTATGCAACTAAAAGGGAAGAAATCGGCATTAAAACGGAGCTAATTGCACTTGGTACACCTATCTAAAGCTCATCCTGCTAAAAGGAGTATATCGGCCTTTTTTAACTGTACAGAATACATCTAAAGCTAAAAATAAACGGTTGCACGGCGTTTTTATTGTAGCAAATACATTTATCGGGCCAGCAGCGCTTAAGCCACCCTCATACGGTTTCCGTTTTGAGGGTTTTTTGCCTGTACCAAAAACAGCCTGCAATTCGCCTGTTTTCAAGGGGAACAATGGTGTTGTTGAATTTCGCTTTGGTCGATTTATTCTTGGGTTGCTGCAAGGAAAACAGTTACTGTCGTAAGTTTGCTCTCCTATTTCACAGGGCTGCATAAGGTGAGCGAATCATTTATACTGGCGGTATGAGGGGATTGACTGTGGACCAGATATAATTCGAGCGTATCTATGGCTCCGTTGTGCGGAGCGAGCCGACCTATGACGGCGTGTAGTATATAGCGGTGCTGACGACACATATTGCTGCATATCTCGCGGCCCTCGGTGCATCAACGAGTCGGCAAGCTGGAGAAAAGCGGTGTGATCAAAGGGTACAGAGGCATTGTGGACTGGGGCAAGCTGGATCGGAAAATCAAGGTCATGATCTCAGTGAAGGTGGTCAGCCAGAGCTTCAAGGAAACGGCAGGTCAGATCATCGGCCTTCATATCCTCGTCATAAGGCTGTACAAATTTTTATAAGAGAGGAACGTGCAGTATGCGGCAAAAGAATGGAGCAAACGCGATGTATGCGGTTGGCATTGCGCTGTTGTCCGTTTATTTATTTTGGGGAGGAACCTATGTTGGCATGAAGGTGGCGATTGAGTCGATGCCGCCTTTTCTCATGGCAGGGATACGCTTTTTTATCGCTGGAGCCGTTCTGTATGTGATTTCAAGGCTAAGCGGAGCCAAACGTCCTGTAGAACGCGAGTGGAGGTCTTCCGCTATCGTTGGTGCGCTGCTGCTGCTTGGAGGCAATGGGATGGTGGCCTGGTCGGAGCAAAGGGTCTCTTCATCTATTGCTTCTCTGATCGTCGCTGCGGTGCCCGTCTGGATGATGCTGTTCGGGTGGTTTGGCCGCAGCGGCAAGCGTCCAAATCCCGGTGTTATCGCCGGGATTGTGCTTGGATTGCTGGGTATCGCCGTTCTGGTCTTCCAGCCGGGGCAGGGAGACAATGGCACTGCAACCGACCTGATCGGCATTATTACCCTGCTGGCAGCTTCCCTTAGTTGGGCGGCAGGTTCCATGTACTCACGCAGCGCCCGGATACCGGATTCTCCGCTGATGTCAACGGCTGCGCAAATGCTGACAGGTGGCGCGCTGCTGCTGGTTTTCTCCTTCTTTACCGGCGACTGGTCCAAGATGGACGTTCCAGCCATTTCCCTCCGTTCGTACGCAGCTCTGGGTTATCTAATCGTCTTCGGCTCGATTATAGGCTACACGGCCTACATCTGGCTGCTCAAAAACGCCGATGCTACCCTGGTTTCGACCTATGCGTTCGTGAACCCGATAGTCGCCGTATTCTTGGGCTGGCTGCTGGCGGGCGAACAGATAACCGTGAACACCCTGACCGCTGCCGTTATCATTATCGCTGCTGTAATTTTGGTGACCGTTTTCCGCGGCAGGCCGCAGAAGGCAAGAACTCAAGCAGTGCTTGATATGCAAAATCAGCAGCAATCGATACACTGAGGACATCACAGCCGAAGGGGTGGTAACATGTTCGATATGCTAAAGGTAGGCAGGAATATCGTTAAATTAAGAGGGGCCGCAGGGCTCACGCAAATGGGACTCGCGGATAAGCTGGGAATCAGCTATCAGGCGGTCAGCAATTGGGAGAGAGGCGCAAGCATGCCTGATATCTCCAAGCTCCCGGAACTGGGAGAGATCTTTAATGTCTCTATTGAGGAGATTCTGGAAGAGGGTAGGGGGACAGCGATCCTAACAAGTGTGCTGGAAAATGCAACTGAGGATTACCTGCATCAGCATGAGGTATCTGCAATAGAAATATTGGAAGTTGCGCCTCTGCTTAAGACGGAACAAATCGAAGAGGTGTTTGAGCATGTAAAGGCCAATGTGCCGATTGGCGACCTGGTGGCGCTGGCTCCTTTTCTGAGTGATGAAGTGCTGGATGAATGCGCCAGGAAGGTGATAGAGATCGGGCCAATCAGCAATCTGGTGGCACTGGCTCCTTTTCTGAGTGAGGAAGTACTGGATGAATGCGCCAGGAAGGTGATAGAGATCGGGCCAATCGGCGACCTGGTGGCGCTGGCTCCTTTTCTGAGTGATGAAGTGCTGGATGAATGCGCACGAAGGGCCATGGAGAGCGGAGAAATCATTGATCTGGTGGCACTGGCCCCTTTTCTGAGTGATGAAGTGCTGGATGAATGCGCCAGGAAGATGATAGAGATCGGGCCAATCAGCAATCTGGTGGCACTGGCCCCCTTCCTCAGTGAAGAAGTTCTGAGTGAATGCGCCCGTAAGGCATTTACTGAAAAAGACGCAGGGACACTGCTGCAACTTGCTCCATTTCTAAACCAAGAGGTATTGGATGAATGCGCATCCCGTTTGTATGCCAAATAAGCCAGGTCCGCAGGCTGCAAGGAATGAAATTAGGTTAGTTGATCTCGATTGCAAACAAACAGGCCTCGCATCCTACGCGGGCCTGTTTGTTTGGCGATAAACTTATGCTGTTACTGCAACGAAATGCAGCAGCTTGCTGCGGAAATCGCCATGCAGCTCGGGAAGCAGCAGGCCGGCATACATCAGCCGGTCTCCGCCGTATATAACGCCGGTTTCCTTAAGGATGTAATCCTTGTCCGGATCAAGTCCCTGAAGACGGAGACGGGGGCGGGCGGTGTTCGGTCCGGCCAGCACACGGAAGTAGCCGGCCAATGCCTCGGACTGGTCCTCGGCGACGAACATCCAAGCCGTTTCATTGCCTTCAAACGGCGAAAGCAGGCGGTACATATCCCCTTGCTGAACAAGCGAACGGATTTCTTTGTAGAAGGCAACCTGGGCAGCGGCTTCCGCCTGCTCCTGTTCGGTGAACCGGGTCAGGTCCAGCTCATACCCGAAGTTGCCGGACATCGCCACATCGCCGCGCATGGAGAGCGGGGTGCTGCGGTGAACCTGATGGTTCGGCACAGCCGAGATATGTGCGCCCATGGCGCTGGCCGGATAGACAATACTTGTGCCGTACTGGATCTTGAGGCGCTCTACGGCATCGGTATTGTCACTGGTCCAGGTCTGCGGCATGTAGTGCAGGATGCCCGGATCGAACCGGCCGCCGCCGCCGGAGCAGCTCTCGAACAGCACATGCGGGAAGCTGGATGTGATTTCTTCCATTACCCGGTACAGCCCCAGCATATAGCGGTGGGCAGTTTCCCCCTGGCGCCCGGGCGGCAGCGACGCGGAGCCGATCTCCGTCATATGGCGGTTCATATCCCATTTGACATAAGTGATCGGAGCTGATGACAATACGCTGCTAACGGCATCTATAATGTAGTCGCAGACCTCCGGCCGGGACAGGTCGAGGATCAATTGATTGCGGCTTTGACTGCGTCTGCGGTCAGGCACATGCAGGCACCAATCCGGATGGGCGCGGTACAGCTCACTGTCGGGGGAGACCATCTCCGGCTCGAACCAGAGGCCGAACTGCATGCCAAGCCGGTTCACCCGTTCCGCCAGATCGGACAGGCCCTGCGGCAGCTTTCGTTTATCCACGAACCAGTCTCCCAGGGAAGTGGTATCATCGTCCCGGCGGCCGAACCAGCCGTCGTCGAGCACGAACAGCTCAATGCCAAGCGCTTGTCCGGCACGGGCGATATCTTCGATCTTGTCCGCATCAAAGCCGAAATAGGTGGCTTCCCAGTTGTTGATCAGCACCGGACGCGGTTCATCGCGGTACAGCCCTCTTGCCAGACGGGTACGGTACAAGCGGTGGTAAATACGGGACATGCCGCCGATCCCCGCATCGGAATAAGCGAGTACAGCTTCCGGTGTCTGGAAGCTTTCGCCCGGCTCAAGCAGCCAGCGGAAGCCGAAGGGATTGATGCCCATCGTGACCCGGGTGGACCCGTATTGGTCCACTTCGGCCCCGGCGCTGAAGCTGCCGCTGTAGACAAGGCTGAAGCCATAGGCTTCTCCGCTGTCTTCGCCGGCATTCGGGGAGAGCAGGGCCAGGAAGGGGTTCTGCTGATGGCTGCTCGCTCCGCGTTTGCTGTCGATGCCCTGATTTCCGCTGCGCAGCGGGGCACGGACCAAATGGCGTTCCCGGGCCCAGGAGCCGGAAAGATGGATCAGCTCGAATTCATCATGCGGGAAATCGAGCGCCAGGGACAAGGCCCGGTTCAGCTTAAGCGGGGCGGTTCCGGTATTGATCAGCCGGGCCGAGCGGATAATGGTATCGAAACCCTTCATGACCGTGTAAGACAGTTCGGCCCTGAGGCCGGCAAGTGAATCCTCCAGCACCAACTGCAGCGTTTCGGCTTCCTCTTCAGTCTCGGCGTATACAGCCGGCAGGCCTTCCAGCGCCGGTTTTCCCTTGAGGATGCTGTGGGACACGTAAGCGAGTTCCGTGACCGTTGTGCCGTTGGCCAGCTCAGCTACGTAAGCGGGCTCCCTGAAATCGCCCGAACCATAGCCCGGATATTCGTGGGGGAGTGTATCCAGGGAGAGCGAAGGTTCTGCCGGATCAACGGTGCTGCTGAAGCCCATAGCTCCGGGATCGAATAAATCAGAAACGGCAGAGCTGCGGATTTTTTTGCCCCAATGCAGATGTAGGGGATACGTACCGCGGGCCAGGCCGAATACATAACTGGTATTTTCAGTTTGCAGATGGAAGATTTGCAGCTTCGCATCATAGTGAATGGACAAAGAAATAACCTCCTAAGGTGGATGCTGAAGTAATGAGACAGACTCATTATAAGTCTGTTTCGCATTCAAACGTATGGAGGAATGCAGAAAGAATATGGAGGAATGTAGTCTCTTTTGCAACTGGATAAAGGGACTGACCCTAAAAAGCAGACCCGGCTGCCCGGATCTGCTTCATCGTTAGGGGTTATTCTGCTTGCCGCAATCTTTCAACAACCGTCGCCTTGGTTAGTAAGCTGTAGGAGCTTAGCGTTACAGTGTACGCAATAGCGGCCAGGACCGGAATGACCAGAACAAAGGGCAGCCAGCTGAAGTGGTAGACCGTAAAGGCCATATTATCCGCTATGTTTTTGGAAATGATGTAAGTCAGAAATAGGCCTAAGGTGGAGGTGATCGCTACGGTCAACAGGACATTGTACATTCCCTCATAGACCAGAACCCTTTTCAGTTGCCGCTTGGTCATACCGATGCTCTCCAGTAAGGCGAATTCATTTCTGCGGGTAATGACCCCGGTAATAACGGTATTGATATAATTGAGGATGCCTATGAGCGCAATGACAAAGCTGAGACCGTAGCCGACCGTCTGGAAAATGCGGATAAACGAGCCAAGCTCCTCCTTGTAATCTTCTCTTGATTTGAAGACCAGCTCATCACTTGAAGCTACAATGGACTTAACCTCCTGTTCAACACTGCTAAGCTTGGCCGGATCGGCGTGAATGGTTGCTGACAACCCCATAGGCGGATTGCTTCCCGCCGGCAGCGCCTTGGTTAATTCTGAGGCGGGAAGGAAGGTGTTGTACCCATAGATTGGATATGATTGAGTAGTTGCTGCATAAAGGGCATCGAGTTTTAAAACGGCCATGACTTCATAACTCTTTCCCAGACCCGGATGTTTGATCGTGTCACCGGGATGATAATAAGTTTCATAAGTATCTTCCCCATGCATCATAGCTTCTGTCACCAGCACATAGTTACCGGAAGCGAACTTCTGTTTATCGAAGGTTCCTTCAATAACATCCTTCTGCACCAGGTCATACCAGCCGCCATCAATGCCGTACAGATCGAGCATAATGAAGTTATTCTTAAGAGTTTGTACAAGGAAAGGTTCGGGTTTAAGTACCTCTGCTTGAGGTTTCAGTGAAGCGCGTATCGTGTCATCCAAAGTGTATTTTTCGAATTTATAATATACATTGTCCACCTGTTCCACTCCGTCAATCTTATCCAGAGTACTTTTGAACGCTTCCGAAAGTTTGTAAGGATCTCCGGTCTGTTCGCCTTCTGTATACAAGATAGCGTTATTGTGGATTACAAAGTCACCGGCGATATAAGTCTCCAGGTACTTATTGACATCCAGCGATGAGATCACGGTAAAGATAACACTGAACAAGACCATACTTAAGGAGAGTGAGGTCAGCATAAGAAACAGCTTCTTTTTATTGCGAAACAGATTGGAGAAGGCCATACTGTAAAGCTTTGCCCCGCGTGTCGAGCGTTTCTTCATCCGCCGTTTCACGCTCACGCCTGCGAATCTGACCGCTTCCACCGGGGAGATCCGTGCGGCCATCCGGCCCGGCTTGCTGGCAGCGATCCAAAGCGTCAGGTAGGAGAATACGGCAGCCCCAATAAAAATCCACGGGCTGGCTGAATAGGAAGTTTCCATAGTATCAGGAGAGATGTTGCTAAGCATCGGGGTCAACCACCGGCCAATACCATAACCGGAAGCCAGGCCAAACGGCAGTCCTAGAATGTACAGCAGCTGCGCCTGACTAATAATAATTCTCTTCAGTTGTTGCGGCGTGGTCCCGATGGCCTTCAGCAGGCCGTAAAATTTGACATCCCGCACTACCGATATGTAGAAGATATTATAAATCAGCAAATATCCGCTAAGCATGATAATGAGTATGACTCCCATATAGGGAACAAATTTGATGATGTTATCTGAAAGGGAGGAAGTTGTGTAGGCCCAGTTTATTCCGATTGGAGCATCTACACCTGTGTCCTTGAGTACCTTATTGAGCTTTTTTTCGATATCGACGGCATTGCTGAACATCACACTTAGTTCGGAGGTATTCACATAAGAACCGTCAGCTTTGGACTTCACCGGATCGATAGAGGACAGGTTCTTGTTTACAAAAGCCTCCGATACCAAAGCCAGCCCCGACATGGCCAGGTTTCTGTCCGCGTAATAGTACCCCGAAACAATAAATTCCTGCTGAATCACGCGCACCCCTGTATCTATGTCCAGAACAACCCGCTGGCCCAGCGCGTGCCTGATGCCAAGCTTATCCAACACCCAGGTATTTAGCACAACCTCATTTTCTGCGGCAGGCAGCCCGCCTTCAATGAATGTTATAAAACCGTGCTTTGCGCTGTTCTCATCCATCCGTAAGACCTCTACCCGACTATCCTTGAACACATCATTTGTTAACTCTCCAGCTTTAAGAGTGACTCCGTATTCCCGGATGGAGGGATGTTTCTTCAGCGCTTCGACCTGTGCCGGGGCCAGATATTTGAAGCCTCCGTGGAAGTCAGAGCCAACCGTTTTCATCTGGGCTAATTCCATCGATTTGTTGATGCTTAAGACCATGGTGAAGATGGAGGTAATGAGCAGTGTAGTCAGGATGACCGCGCAGATTACGGCCAGATTGCGCATTAGATTGGCTTTCAGGCTTTTTAGAGCAAGGCGGTTTACAATTTTGCGGTTGTTGGTTGTGATCATAACGTCTTAACCCCGGTGGATACCGTCTCGTTGCCGGAAACAATGCGTCCGTCTTCAATTCTAATAATGCGGTCGGCAGTCTGGGCGATGGATTCATTATGAGTAATCATGACAATGGTCTGATTGAATTTCTCGCTTAGCTGCTTCAGCAGAATAAGAACCTCTTGGCTCGTTTTGCTATCCAGATTCCCTGTAGGCTCGTCAGCCAGAATAATGGAAGGTTTAGTTGCCAGTGCTCTGGCAATCGCAACACGCTGCTGTTGCCCGCCGGAAAGGTTAGACGGAAGATTGTGGATTTTCTCCTGAAGTCCCAGGGCCTGGATCACTTCATCCAGATATTTCTGATCAATTCTGCCGCCGTCGAGTTCTATAGGAAGCAATATATTTTCGAGCACATTCAGAATCGGTACCAGATTATAGCTCTGAAAGATGAATCCAACCGATCTGCGTCTAAAAATCGTCAATTTCTCGTCACTCATCGCAAAGATATCGTTCCCATCCACAATCACTTTGCCTTCAGTGGCCCGGTCCAGGCCGCCGAGCATATGAAGCAGGGTGCTTTTTCCGCTGCCGCTGGTGCCGACAATGGCCAGAAATTCGCCTTTTTCTACAGACAGAGAGACATCGTCCAGCGCTTTAACCGTCATCTGCGGATCTTTGCCATAATATTTCTTGAGGTGTTCTATTTTTAATATAGGCATGGGTGATTCATCCTCCATAATCTTTGATGCTCTTAAGATATCAGACAATTCTAACTGGACAGTGTCTGAAATCTGATGATAATGACACAATTAGATTTGGGGTAGAAACATAGACATTTTTGTTCCCCTGCCTGGCTCGGATACCGCTGTAATAAAACCTCCCTGCATGCTGATAATCTTCCGTGTCAAATACAGCCCGATTCCAATGCCTTCATATTCCCTGGCGCTGTGTCCCCGGTAAAATCGTTTGAAGATGTGCTTAAGCTCATCCTGGGGAATTCCTATGCCTGTATCCGATACATCTATCCGGGTAAACATTTCATTGCTTTCAGTCACGATGGAAATTTTACCGCCTGCCTCTGTGTACTTTACCGAATTTTCCAGAAGATTGAATAAGGCCTCGCTGGTCCATTGAGGATCATGACGGGCTTTTGTAAGGTGATTGCATTCGATATGAATATCGATCTGTTTACTTTCCGCACGGGTATAGATATGGGATACAGCCCGGGTTATCGTCTGAATCACCGGATTGACCGCGCTGTGCAGGGTGATCATCCCCGTTTCCAGCCGGGACATTTTGACCAGGGAGGTAATCAGCCATTCGAGCTTTTCTGATTGCGACTGAATATGGCTCACCAGCTGCCGGGATTCTTCATCCAGCTCCGGGACCTCAGCAAGCAGCTGGCTATAGATCATGATATTGGATAGGGGTGTTTTGGTCTGATGCGAAATATCAGAGATCAGTTCTTTGATTCTGTTCTTTTCCGTTTCCAGGTTCTGTTCATTCGCTTTGGAGATCTCAATGTAACGCAACAATTTATGTTCCATGGAAGAGAGGAGGTTTTCTTCAAAATGGGTCATTTTCTCCCGTCCGTAAATTGCCCGGTCCACCATTTCATCCAGCGTATCCACGAAGGATGTAACCTGCCGCCGCAACGACCAGTTCCAGGCAGCCCCCATGACAAGCATTAAAGAGACGAAAAGTGCAGTGAGTTCCGGGAGTGCCGGATGATCCCCTTGTAGAAAAAGGACCACTCCAGCATAGCCGAATACCAGGAGAATGAAGATTGCCGAAAATATAAGGCTAATGCGTTTGGAGTAATGGATCTGTCTGCTGCTGCTGCTGCTCATGGGTTTGGCCTTTCCGCCCATAGATATCCCAGACCGTAGACTGTTTTTATGTATTGTGGAGCCGAAGGCTCGTCCTCGATCTTGGCCCGCAGCCGCTTGACAGCTACTGTCAGCGCGTTCTCATCCACAAACTCAGCCTCCTGCGACCAGATCTTGTCGATTAACTGTTCTCTATTTAAAATAATGCCGGGGTTCGTGACAAATATTTTCAACAGCTTCAGCTCGGTTTTGCTAAGGATCAGTTGCTCTTGGTTCTTATAAAACTCCAGCTTTCCAAAATCGAAGCTTAAGGGTCCTAGCGTTACTTTGTCCTCGCTGTGCGGGGCAGATCTTTTGAGGACGGCCATGACTCTGGCCCTTAAGACCATCAGACTGAACGGTTTCGTAATATAATCATCGCCTCCCAGCTCAAACCCCGTAACGATATCAGGCTCCATGTCGTTTGCGGTCAAAAAGATAATCGGCACCTGCGAGGTTCTCCGGATCTTCTCACAGTAATCCAGCCCGCTTCCGTCGGGAAGATTGATATCCAGAATAATAAGATCAATCTTAAGGGAAGAGAGAATCAGCTCCGCTGAGGCTATGTCGTAAGCCTGCTGTATAGACAGATCATTCTGGGAAAGGGTCAGGGCAATGCCTTTATTGAGACTCCGGTCATCTTCAACGATTAACAATGTCTTCAAGGTGTGTGCTCCTTTGTTCCTCTGCATGCTGCAGAAGCTATATTAAGGGATACCTGCAACAATTATACACACTAGCGATGTTTAAAGTCTCTCCCGGCAGAGAGTTAGGCTTGTTTCCGCCCCCGGCAGCCTGCAGTCCTAACCCTTCCCCGACTAAGGTCCAGTTCATAAAACCGTCCACGGTCTGTTTTGAAAGTCTGCGGTTTACCCTAGAATAAGGTTATAAGGTTGAGGTCAACGAAAGGCGGTGAGAAAATGCAAAATAGAAAAGGTAACGGACTTGCGGTTGTGCTGATCGTGCTCGGAGCAATAATGCTGATGGGTATTGCGCTTCCTCTGATTCACGGAGTCTTCAGACTTCTCTTCCCGGTATTGCTGGTTGTTCTCGGGTACTACGGAATTAAAAGCGGACGCAAAATTATCGGCTGGATCGTAATGTTCATCGGTGTTATGTCGCTGATTGCCAAGCTTTCCTGGATCATCGGACCCCTGCTCGGTATCGCGCTTGTGGTTTGGGGAATCTCAGTACTGAAGGGCAAACAAAACAGAACATACTAAGTTTTTAGAAGTTTACTTACTAAGAAGCAGGGAGGGAGCAGGAAATCATGAGTGTTTTTCGCCGCATGAGGGATATCACCGTAGCTAATCTAAATGAACGTCTGGAACAAAGCCAGGACCCCGTGAAGCTGATTGACCAATTTCTCCATTCAACCCGTGAAGAAATCGGTGAAGCTGAAAGACTGTACCAGCAATATGCTTCCCACACGAAGCAATTGCAGCAGCAAGTCAACCAGGCAACGGCTATGAAGAATAAGCGTGAAGAACAGGCGCTGCTGGCACTTAAGGCAGGAGAGGATCATCTCGCCAAGCTGGCTTTGCAGGAAAAGATCATTCACGAGGAAAAGCTGGAGCAGTACAGCGGGCTGCTGGAACAGAGCCAAGTATCGCTGTATGAGCTGGAAAGCCAGCTTAATGAGCTGAAAGTCGAATATCAGACCGTATATAACAAACGCCAGTATTATGCAGCACGGATGGAGTCGCTGAGACTTCAGCAGCGGATGAACCAAAGAGCCGGAACCTACGGCAACGGCGGTGATGTTCCCAAGATGTTCGGACGGCTCGAGGACCGGATGAACGACTGGGAGCTGGAAGCAAAAAGTCTGCGCGATTTGCGCCGGATGGGGCAGGAATACGCAGTGCAGGCTGGAGAAACTGTAGCAACTGTACTGGAAAGAGAAATGGCCCGTCTGAAGGAGAAGCTTAACAATGACGGAAAGGAGTAGTACTATGAGCCGATTGTACCGTTCAACCCGTGACAAGGTAATGACAGGGCTTGCAGGAGGAGTGTCCGAGACTCTCGGTATTGACTCCACCCTGTTCCGGATATTGCTCTTGGTCAGCATCCCCTTTACCGGGGGCGCAACGATTCTGGTGTACTTTGTTGCAGCGCTTGTCATTCCCAAGGAGCCAACGCAGTATAATCCTTTTGGCCCTGGACCCGGAGCTCCGAACGGCCCTTATGGCGGCCCTTACTCCGGAGGACCTGGATATGGACGCGGCCCGCAAGGCCCGCAGGGTCCTCATGGACAGGGAGGATATGGTCCGAATAACGGTCAGCCGGGCTATAACCCCGGTTATGACAAAGCAAATGCTTACTCGGCCCCGGACTCCGGTCTGGATGCCATGATGAAGGATATTGAGAAGAAGGCCCTGCAGAAAGAAGTCGAAGAGCTTAAACAAAAACTTGCTAAATACGAGAAGGGAGAAGTGTAAAACATGGGAGTATTTCAACGGATTAAAGATATGACAAAGGCGTCGGTAAACGACTTGCTGGATAAGGTAGAGGACCCAATTGTAATGCTGAATCAATATCTGCGCGATATGGAGGCAGAAATTCACGAAGCTGAGGTTACTGTAGCGAAGCAAATGGCCAATGAGCGCCGGATGAAACAGCGCGTCGATGAAGCAGCCAAAATGTCCGGACAACGTGCGGCACAGGCTGAGCTTGCCTTGAAGAATGGTCAGGAAGAAGTAACCCGCAAGCTGCTGGAGGAAAAAATCTACTTCGACCAGAAGCAGGTTGAATACAGCGATCTTCATGCTCAAGCTGAAGTGCAAGCCAAAGAACTGGTACAACAGCTGCATGACATGAAGGATGAGTTCTACAAACTGCGCAACAAACGCAACGAGCTGGTATCCCGTGCACAAATGGCGAAAGCCAAGAAGCAAATGTCGCAAATCAGCAGTGTTCATGCCATCGAAAGCGGCAGCGCATCGCTCGGATTCCACCGTATGGAAGAAAAGATCATGCAGCTTGAAGCAGAAGCAGATGTTATGCGTGCCCCTTACAGCCCTTCGGCCGGTGTATACAGCAAGCCTGTAGATGCCGAGAAGCAGCTTAAAGTGGATGAGCAGCTCGCTGCACTTAAGAGCAAGCTGAACCCAACTTCTTCATCCCCGTCGCTTGACAAAAAAGAATAATAAGCCAGTTCCTAAACAATAGGCGTATATGATATGCTGAACAAGGTAAAGCCATACGGTATGGATTCTCCATACCGGTATGGCTTTTGTAGCGGGATGCGGCTATAGGTGGAAGTTTCTCCAATTCATGATGCATACAATCATTGATTGGAGAAACTTCAACATTAATCAGTTTTGCTGCGCAAAACTTAAGTTTATGCTTACGAAGTCAGTTTTGCTGCGCAAAACTTAAGTTTATGCTTACGAAGTCAGTTTTGCTGCGCAAAACTTTTAGGAGGTGCGAAATGGATAAACGAAACCGTTTGATTGCCATCGGACTGATTGGAATAGGCTGCTTGATGATATTTGGCAGATGGCTCGGCTTTTTCTCCATTGTCGCGCTCCTGTTCCTGCTGCTGGGGATTTACCGGACGACATCGGGCAGGGTGAAGCAGGGTTATACTTTGCTTGGAGTCGGTGCCGTACTGCTGCTGCTGGATCATTTGCTGCTTGTATTGGGGATTTGTCTGATCTCACTGGGGATGTTTTTTGTAAAGTCCAAAAGAATGCAGAAACGCGGCGGGTTCATGCAGAAGCAAAGCTTCTCTTCCCGGTTTGACTGGGACCTCTCTCCATGGGTGATGCGCAGTCTGAGTGCATGGCATGTGATGGGTGAAGCCGATGTGGATCTTTCGCTGGCTATGGCGGAGGATAAAGAGACCATCATGCTGTTTCAGGGCATTTTTGGCGATATGGATGTTCATTTGTCGGAAGACTACGGTGTGGAGATTGAAGCCTTTGTGCTGTTCGGCTCGATCGAATTCGGCAGCCATCGGGATACCGGAATGCTGAACCGGCTCAATTGGAAATCGGCCAATTATGACATCAGCGAGAATAAGGTGAAGATTAATGTATCTTATTTAATGGGCGACCTGGATATAAGCATGTCCTAAAAGGGATGAGCGTTAGCTAAGAAGGGAGGGCTCCCGGCGTGGAGGAAAAGAATAGGAGCATGGTAACGCGCAGCATGGGCGAGGGGGCTCTGTTCTCCTTTGTCATGCTGCTGGTTATCCTGTACATTATGTATACATACGGATATTTGCAGCCCTTTGAAAACTGGAAGATCGGGGTAAGAACGGCGGTGACGCTAATTCTGCTGCCGATGGTTTTCGGAATTGGCTTCGGTTTCTACCAGAGCTTCCGCATCAAGCGCAAGCTGGAGCGGCTGCGGGCAACACTGGTAGCCTGGGAGAAAGGAAATCTTACCCCGGCTATGCCGGAACTGGGTACGGATGAACTGGGCAGGCTTGGCTTGCAGCTTGGCCGGATCAGCGGCAAGTGGGAGAACCAGGTGAACACACTGCAGCGGCTGTCCACCAATAACGCCAAGCTTGCCGAACAGGCGCGCGTATCGGCGATTATGGAGGAAAGGCAGCGGCTGGCACGTGAGCTGCATGATGCTGTATCGCAGCAGCTGTTCGCGATCTCCATGACGGCGACGGCTGTAGGCAGAACGCTGGAGAAGGACTTTGACAAGGCACAGCGGCAGATTGCGCTTATCGAGGAGATGTCCGCCGTAGCCCAGTCGGAGATGCGGGCACTGCTGCTGCACCTGCGTCCGGTGTACCTGGAGGGCAAAGGTCTGGAGCAGGGGCTGCAGGAGTTGATTAAGGAACTGGAGATCAAGGTTCCTATGGAGATTGTGTTTGAGATGGACCCGGATGTACATCTGCTTAAAGGGATCGAGAATCATTTGTTCCGCATTGTGCAGGAGGCCATTTCCAATACACTGCGCCATGCCAAAGCGGATAAGATGGAGATCCGGCTGCACCGCCGGGGAGATACCGTGCGCCTCACACTGCGGGATGACGGGATTGGCTTCGAAATGGATGAAAGTAAGCAGACTTCCTACGGACTCTCCAATATGCAGGAGCGGATCAATGAAACCGGAGGCTCCATTCAATTTATCACCGCACCCGGCAAAGGGATGCGCATTGAAATTACTGTACCACTAGTTAATGAATAAGGGGGCAAGGGCAAACCATGGAGATAGAGGAAGCGGAAGCAATCAAAGTACTGCTCGTGGACGATCATGAAATGGTCCGGATCGGACTTGCTGCGGTGCTTGGTACCGAGGACGGAATCGAAGTCGTGGGCGAAGCAGGGAGCGGCGAAGAAGGCATCCGGCTGGCCCAGGAATATAATCCGGATGTGGTACTGATGGATCTTGTGATGGACGGCATGGACGGCATTGAAACAACGAGACAACTCCTGAAACTTTATCCGGATTGTAAGGTAATCGTGCTTACCAGCTATTTGGATGACGAAAAAATGTACCCGGTCATTGAAGCCGGAGCCTTCAGCTATTTGCTGAAAACCTCGCGGGCCAGTGAAGTGGCGGATGCCATCCGTGCGGCGGCAAGAGGCCAATCGGTGCTGGAGTCGCAGGTAGCTTCCAAAATGATGAACCGTTTCCGTAACAATGCCAAAGGAGAATCACCTGCCTATAAGGAGCTTACCGAGCGCGAAATGGAAGTGCTGAAGCTGCTGGCCCAGGGCAAATCCAATCAGGATATTGCTGACCAGCTGATTATCGGGATCAAAACTGTGAAATTTCACGTAACGAACATTCTCGCCAAACTGGGTGTGGAAGACCGGACCCAGGCAGCTATATATGCTTACAAGAACGGTCTGGCTGAATAACAACCTCAGGAAGTATATATCCTCTTGAACCTGGACATCCTTTCTAGTAGATTACTAGATTGGTTCGAGAGGGAGATGTGGAGATGAAGCTGCGGAACAGAGGAAGAGGGAAGGCCACATTAGCGCTGCTATTCATGTGTATTGCGGCACTATTACTGGCGGGGTTCCGCAGTGGGGCAGGCGGAGAGGCTGTGACGGCATCTGCTGCAGCTGATGTTATCATTTCCGAAGGGGCTGGACTGGAACAAGGTCTGGAACTGCTGGTTACAGCCGGACGGAAATCCACTGAACCGGGATCTCCGCTGCGGCTTGTGCTGAAATGGCAGGGGGAATACAGCGGTAACGCTGCAGAATCTGCGGAAGCCGCTGCCGGCCTGGCTGAACGTCTCGGACTTGGAACGCCGGAGCACAGTGAAGAAGATGGACACACAACCTTCCGTGCTGCCGCATCCTTTAACCCATCAGGGAAAACCTCCCTGTTCTGGAGCGGGATTGACCAGAGCCGCAGCTATGTGATCGTAACCCTTGAAACGGCTGATCTGCTCAAGGCAACGGCATTTCAGGCAGCGGCGCAAGAAGCGGGTGTGCAGATGCAGGCTGCCGGCATCGAGCCGGAGTGGAATGTTTCCCTTCAGGGCGTGGCTTCCACACAAGGAACCCCGCGCGAAGCGCTTGTTCATACAGAACAGGCCATCGCTGCCGCGATCTCCGGTTTGCAGGCGGTGGAAGATTATGAAGACGAAACCACGTACAGCCGCTCTTACAGTGTCCCGGGTTTGGCGCGTTATGTGAGCAGCGGGAAGCATGCTGTCGCTATGCAGACAGCTGTTCATAAGAACGGCAACAACAACAGCAACCGGGTAACGATTGGGTTGCCGCTGATCACGATTGAATATTAGGGCAGATTCGATGAAATCCGAAGGTAATAGACATTAATTGTTATATAAGCTGGACTATGTAAACGAATAAGAAAGATTAATGGAAAATTACGAAATCCCGAGAAAAACTGTCAGGAATGTGATAGCATCCTTTCTGCGAATATGATAAAATGACATCACGCCGTCATGCGTTTTTTATAATTTGACGGACGTTGAGAATGATTGTCAACTATATTACATACAGAGAGATGAGGAGCCATGGCTGAAAATCAAACCCTTGATGCACTGCATACACCCGGCGCTGTATTTTTTATCTTTGGGGCAACCGGAGATCTAGCCCGGCGTAAGCTTTTTCCGGCGATTTACAGTTTATACCGTGAAGGTAAGCTGACACATGATTTTGCGGTAATTGGCGTGGCTCGGCGTCCCCGCACCCAGGAGGAATTCCGGGAAGATGTGAAAGAGTCCATTCGCGAATTCTGCCGCTACCAGGCGGGAGATGCTGCTGAATGGAATGAGTTCGTGCAGCATTTTGAATACAAGTCTTTGGACATCAATAATATCGACGGCTTCCGCGAGCTCAACGCGCAAACGGAGGCAATCGAAGAGAAATTCCGCATTCCTGGCAACCGTCTGTTCTATCTCGCCCTTGCTCCTGAGCTGTTCGGCAGCGTATCGTTCAACCTCAAAGCCGGTGGCATGCTGCAAAGTTCAGGCTGGAACCGTCTGGTGATCGAGAAACCGTTCGGTTACAATCTTGAGTCTGCTGAGCAGCTGAACGAACAGATCCGCCAGGTGTTTAAGGAAGAAGAGATTTACCGGATCGACCACTACCTGGGCAAGGAAATGGTGCAGAACATCGAAGTCATCCGTTTTGCGAATGCCTTCTTTGAACCGCTCTGGAACAACAAGCATATCGCCAACATTCAGATTACCCTCGGTGAAACCGTTGGGGTGGAAGAGCGCGGCGGATATTACGATCATGCGGGAGCGCTGCGCGACATGGGCCAGAACCATATTTTGCAGCTGCTGACGATGATCGCTATGGAACCGCCAAGCCGTTTGCTGGCTGAAGATATCCGTGATGAGAAGGTCAAGGTACTTCGTTCGTTGCGTCCGTATGCTTCCTCCGATGAAGTGCGCGAGAACGTGGTGCGCGGTCAGTACACCCAAGGCTTGTATAAAGGCAAGACCCTTCCGGCTTACCGCCAGGAAGACAAAGTGGACCCTGAATCCAATACCGAGACGTATTTCGCGGCGCGTGTATTTGTGGACAACTTCCGCTGGGCAGGCGTTCCTTTCTACATCCGTACCGGTAAACGTCTCCCGGTGAAGACGACGGAAGTGGTTGTAGAGTTCAAGGGTATGCCTACCAATGTTTATTTGGGTCAAAAGCATAACCTCGAGCCCAACCTGCTCGTTATCCGCGTGAATCCGATGGAAGGCATCTATGTGAAGATTAATGCCAAGAAACCGGGCTCGGAATCAGAAATTCAGCCGCTGGCTATGGATTTCTGCCAAAGCTGCATGGTGGGGATCAACTCGCCGGAAGCTTATGAGCGTCTGCTGCATGATGCGGCGCGTGGAGATTCGACCTATTTCACCCGTTGGGATGAGGTTTCATCGGCATGGTCGTTCGTGGACCGTATTGCCAAAGCGTGGAAGGAAGAAACGGCTGATCTGGCTTCGTACCCTGCAGGTTCGTGGGGGCCGGTGGAAGCCGATCAATTGCTGGCTCAGGAAGGTTTCCATTGGTGGCCAGTGAACGGACAGGAAGAAGACAATGTGGTCTGGCGGGTTAACAGCTAAGACCTGAATAAGCTGCAAGATTTTAAGCTCCCCCTGCAGAGGCTGCAGGGAGAGCTTTTTTGCGATACCCCCGTTAGCGTGGGGACGGGTTTGTCCAAATATAAGAATTTATATGTTTCACACGATAACTTATCCTTCTATTTCTCGCTGAAACGATACTGTCCTTAAAAAGGACGGCAAAGCCGTTTCCACTTGGTGAAATTCACGCAAAATAGCCTCATATGGGCCGAGGGCTGTACAGAATAGGCTGCAATCGCTGTTTTTCTTATAAGATATTTGGTATAAGCCGCTTTTTTGTAGATAAAGTTTGCCGGATTTTGATATACTTTAAAGGATGCTTTCACTAGAAGCGGAACTGGAGACTATTATGGGATAACAATGAATTCACCAATGAAGGGATTTGTACTCATGAGCAGAGCGCCGATTTGATGAACAACCCGTGTGATATAAGCAGAAGAATGAATTTATATATGAAGGGATATGTGCAATGAATAAGGCACCGGATCAGAAGCTGCAACAGGAAGTGGACAAACGCAGAACCTTTGCGATCATTTCCCACCCGGATGCGGGTAAAACAACACTTACGGAGAAGCTGCTGCTGTTCGGCGGAGCCATCCGGTTAGCGGGAACGGTTAAAGCCCGCAAGGCAAGCAAACATGCAACAAGTGACTGGATGGAAATAGAAAAACAGCGCGGGATTTCCGTTACTTCCTCTGTGATGCAGTTCGACTATTTAGACCATCGGGTGAACATTCTGGATACCCCGGGTCACCAGGATTTCAGTGAGGATACCTACCGTACGTTAACGGCTGCGGATAGCGCGGTGATGCTGATCGACGTGGCGAAGGGCGTAGAAACACAGACCATCAAGCTGTTCCAGGTCTGCGCCAAACGCGGCATTCCGATCTTTACGTTCATCAACAAGCTGGACCGTGAAGGGCAAAGTCCGTTTGATCTGATGGAAGAGCTTGAGAATGTACTGGGCATCCGTTCTGTTCCAATGAACTGGCCGATCGGCAGCGGACGTGAACTGTGCGGCGTGTACGACCGGATGAAGAATCAGGTGGAGCTGTTCCAGGGTGATGACCATTCCGTAATTAAAGTGCAAAAGGTGGAAAGCTACCGTGACCCGATTATCCGTGAGATGGCCGGTGAGTACCTGCATGATCAGCTGTGCCAGGAGCTGGAGCTGCTGGACGTTGCGGGCGATGCTTTTGACTATGAGAAGGTACTTCGCGGAGAGCTTACTCCGGTATTCTTTGGCAGTGCGATCAACAATTTCGGGGTGCAGACGTTCCTGGACAACTTCCTGGACCTCGCGCCGAAGCCGGAGCCACGCCGCAGCACAGTTGGCTCCATTGAGCCGACCAATGAGAAATTTACCGGCTATGTATTCAAAATCCAGGCAAACATGAACCCGGCCCACCGCGACCGGATTGCTTTCCTGCGGATCGTGTCCGGCAAGTTCGAGCGCGGCATGAGCGTAAAGCATGTCCGTGCAGGCAAAGACATCAAGCTGTCCCAGCCGCAGCAGTTCCTGGCCCAAGACCGCGATATCGTCGAAGAGGCGTATCCGGGCGATATTATCGGGCTGTTTGACCCGGGTATTTTCCGGATCGGGGATACGCTCAGTCAAGCCGGGGATATGGAGTTCGATGAGCTGCCGACGTTCTCACCGGAGATTTTCTCCAAAGTAAGCATCAAAAACGCACTGAAATCGAAGCAGTTCCAGAAGGGTATTGATCAGCTGACGGAAGAGGGCATGATTCAGGTGTTCCGCACGGTCAACTTTGACGATATTCTGCTGGGAGTAGTCGGACAGCTGCAGTTTGAGGTGTTTGAGTACCGGATGAAGGGGGAATACGGCGTGGATGTTCAGCTGCAGCGGATGTCATATCAGTTCGCACGCTGGATCGTGGATGAGAATAAACCGGACCCGGGCAAATTCCGCATCAACTCTACGCTGGTTACCGATAAGAAGGGCAACTACGTGGTGCTGTTCGAGAACGAATATGCGATGCGTACAGCGATGGAGAAGAACCCGACCGCGAAGTTCCTGGAAACAGCTCCTTGAGTGTAGGCTGTTGACGAATTCAGGCTGCAGGTGCAGTTGCAGATGATATAGCTGTACCTGCGGCAGTTTCAAATAGGTAGAAAAAACCTCCGCCCCCAAGTGTGCAGATGCACCTTGGGTGACGGAGGTTTTTGGCTCATGAGGTTTTCTAGGATGTGATGGATCCGGGAGTAACCTCCTCCAGATGTCTGTGGAGCAGACTAATCACATGATCCTGCTTGGCCTCTCCGAGGTCCTTCCAGACCATTTCAAACACGACGCCAAGCCCGGGAAGCGCAGCTTCCGGCCCGTCCACGGAGCCTTCAATCATGTGCCGCAGGTCTTCTTCGGACTGGCCGTGCACTTTATGGAGAATCGCCTGGCGCAAATCAATGGTAACCGGCATAATGTACCCCCTTACAAGTTTTGTGAGCAAAGCTTCCTGCATTCCTTCGTACAAAACTGCTTCGAAAGCACATGCTTAGTTTTGTGAGCAAAGCTTCCTGCATTCCTTCGTACAAAACTGCTTCGGAAGCATGTGCTTAGTTTTGTGAGCAAGGCTTCCTGCCAATGGTTCGCATAACTGGCTTTGGAAGCCTGCTCATGCTGAAACGCCCTGTACTAATGTGCCCTGCGGCGATGCTGAAAATTCAAGTTTGTGTGTGCTTATGCTATACTGTGTGAGATATAAAATGTGAGCGGGAGGTACACGGACATGGCTAAAAAACAATATGCCATCATCGGAATGGGACGTTTCGGCTCAAGTGTAGCCAAGGCGCTCAGCGGGATGGGATTTGATGTGCTGGCCATCGATTCGGATGAGCAGCGCACACAGGAAATTTCGGGAATTGTTACCCATGCCGTATCCGCGGATTCCACCGATGAGGAAGCGCTGCGCGCACTGGGCATTCGAAATTTCGATGTTGTCGTTGTGGCAATCGGAGAAGATATTCAGGCGAGTATTCTTACAACGCTGATCCTGAAGGACCTTGGGGTGCCGGCGATTCTGGTCAAGGCCAAAAGTGAGCTGCACGGCAAGGTGCTAAGCAAGATCGGTGCAGACAAAGTCATTTATCCCGAACGGGATATGGGCATGCGGGTTGCGCATCATCTGGCCTCGCCTAACATCCTTGACTATATTGAGCTGTCGCCGGATTACAGTATTCTGGATATGAAGGTTCCCAGGCCGATGCTGGGCAAAAACCTGCAGGAGCTGAATATCCGCGCCAAATATGGCTGCAATGTGATGGCGATCCGCCGGGGCGAAGAAATGAATATTACTCCAAGAGCCGAGGACCGGCTGGCCGATGGCGATGTTCTTGTCATCGTTGGCCACAAGGACAACCTGACCAAGCTGGAGATGGCATATCAATAACGCACGAGCATACGAAGTGTAACGTGGCTCTCGTGGTGCTGTAGGAAGTGTTAAATGCGCTGCCGATAGTGGCCGGATTTGCTTAGTTGCACTCAGTACAGCTATTTGCTTCGTTAACCGCTTGTTCAGAAGGATAGATGTATTTCGTGCAATTATAATTTAGCAAACCCCCGGTTCATAGCCATAATGATGATTATAAATGTACAGACTACAACTAAATTGGAATTAGCGGTAAAAAGCGTTATTTTAGTTGCAGGAAATACACTTAAAATGAAGCTGTGTGCAGCGTATTAGAGAAATACATGGGAAGATCGTAGTGACTGCAAGGAAAAAGGCAGCAAAGATGCGATAACTAAGCTGCAGGTGAACAGAAAGGTAGGACCTCATGGAAATTATGTCTCCGCAAAATACGCGGGTGAAGGAATGGGCCGGACTGCAGGAGAAGAAACACCGCGATAAGTCCGGCAAATATATTGTGGAAGGTATTCATCTCGTACAAGAGGCGCTGCTGGCCGAAGCCGATGTGGAAATATTGGCGTATGACCTCGATAAGGGCATGCCGTCTGAGCTGAAGGAACTGCTGCAGGCGGTACAGGGTATGGAGGTCATCGGCGTATCAGCACCGGTGATTGCAAAGTGCAGCAGCACCAATACGCCGCAGCCGGTATTTGCGGTGGTGCGCAAGGAACAGCAGGGCGTGGAGACGATCCTTGCGAAGCCGGATAGTCTAGTCGTTGTGCTGGACGGAGTTCAGGACCCCGGCAACGTGGGGACGATCATCCGCAGCGCGGATGCGGCAGGCGCAGACGGCGTGATCCTCGGCCAAGGCTGCGCCGATCTGTACAACCCGAAGACCATCCGTTCCACGATGGGCTCGATGTTCCATCTCCCGGTGGTGGAGGGCGATTTAAGTGTTGTTCTGCCGCAGGCACGGGAACGCGGCGCACTCTTAGTCAGCACCTCGCTAACCGGTGAGGACTCCTGCTACACCCACGATTTTCGTGGCAGCCAGTGGCTGCTGATCGGCAGTGAAGGCAAGGGCATCTCACCGGAAACAGCCGCACTTGTTGATAAGAGCATTATCATCCCGATGGCTGGCCGTGCCGAATCCCTCAATGCGGCGATGGCAGCGACCATTCTGCTGTTTGAGGGGATGCGGCAGCGGGGGTATCCGCGCAAATAAACCCATCTCACTGTGAGTTATAACATAAAGTAAGACTGTTTTTAAGCATGCATGAGACCTTTTCTATAGCTTCAAAATGAGATCAAGAAATAGCAGCAATCCCTTGTGTGACAAGAGATTGCTGCTATTGGTATGTGGGCAGGGCTTATACCACACTGAATTTTTATATCAGGTGGTAAGTCATACCGGACTAATTTGTACTTCTGAAATCAAATTATTAGCGGAAACCTATTTAGTTTTCAAGCCTGAACAACTTAACAAAATATACGTAACACCGTCTCGTTCGCAGGTTGTTTACTCTCGCTTACAACCTCGACCCGCGATATGGTGTCTTGTCCTCCTGGAACAACGATGGGCGTAACAGTAGAACAGCCGTTTTCCCGGAGAGTCTCTATATCAAATTCCAGTAGAAGCTGCCCTTTTTTCACCCGGTCGCTGTTGCTTACATGAGCTGTAAAACCCTTTCCTTTAAGAGAAACGGTATCCATGCCAACATGAATGAGCAATTGAACGCCGGAATCGTGCTCGATGAGAATAGCATGCTTACTCTTTTCCATGATATGGGCGATAATGCCGTCAAAAGGAGCAATGACCTTGCCGGAATCTGGCAGGATGGCGAATCCCTCGCCCATCGCTTTACTTGAGAACGCTTCGTCCTGAACTTCATCCAGAGCTAAGAATTGACCGGAGAGAGGCGATGAGATTTCTATGGAAGGCGATTCCATCTTTTTTTTCTTAAATCCAAACATAGGTTTTCCTCCTGTAACTGTGTGTTAGAATAGGCAATGGAACAACGAATAGGGGGCCTGCCTTGTGAACAAAAGAGACTTTGTTATCCATGATCTGCTCAGTAAAATCTATCAAAAACATTATTCAGACTGGAAGCTTCCTACAGAAAGAGAACTGGCGGCGCAATATAAGGTTTCCAGATTTACAATACAAGAATCTATTAAGAAGCTGAAATATATGGGTATGGTTAAGGTTGTCCAGGGCTCGGGTATTTTTATTAACAAAAATATTCAAGCCAGTCCGCTGATCTACAACTCACTTACGGAGAATCCTTATTCCAATATTCAGTCTAAGGTCATCGAGCTGCAGAAGCTTCCCTCCACCCCTAGTGACCAGCAAATCTTTAATATAACTGCCGAGGATGAAGTGTGGATGTACCAGCGCTTGAGAATCGTTAACTATCAGACAATGCAGATTGAGCAGTCGAGATTACCTGCGACGTTATTCCCTGTATTAACACAGAAGGATGCCGAGAATTCCATTCAGTCATTTGTGAAAAAGCATAAGTTCACTATCTCACATTACCTGAATACTTATGAGGCAATCTCGCTTGATAAAGAACAAGCGATGTTCTTGCAGCAAAAAAAGAAAAGTCCAGCAATGAAAATTTCAAGCCGTGGAATACTGAATAACGGTACCATTTTTGAAATCAGTGAAATTGTGGCTGTCGACTATAAGTGCACGTATTTGACGGCCTTCAACAACGAGCATCACAAAAGAAGAAACCTCTGATACGCAGCTAATCATTGACCTGAAACTCTCCGTGCTGACCGCCTGTGCCGGAGAGTCTTTTGCTGCGCCTTAGTTAAGGTGTCATTAGCGTACCGTCGGGTAATCTGGCCTGTGTCCATTCATGCATACGGTATTCCACCGGGAAGGCACCTGCCTGTTCCTCATTGAACTCCACGCCGATGCCCGGCAGATCAAGCGGATAAATATAGCCATCAATGGCGTCAATAATGGGCGAAAATACGCTGCGGGTGTTTGCCTTAATCGGAATATTCTCCTGAATTGCTGCATTATGCAGATGAATGTTGAGATGTGTATTGACGGCAATTCCAATTGGCGTAATGTCGGACGGTGTATGCCAGGCGATACGAACCCCGAAAGCCTCGCATAATGCTCCAAGCTTCAGCGCAGGTGTAATTCCCCCGATTTGGGACACATGGCAGCGGATGAAATCAATCTGTCTACCCGCAATCAGGTTTCTCCATTCCAGCGGATTGTTGAACAGTTCGCCTGTGGCAATCGCCGTTGACGTTTGTGAGCGGATCTGCCCTAACCATTCATTCTGATCCGGCGGCAAAATATCCTCGATAAAGTAGGGTTTATACGGTTCGACCGCTTTGGCAAACTGTACGGCCTGATTGGGGAATAACCGCTCGTGAACATCATGAAGAATATGGAACCGGTTGTTATACTTTTCCCGCAAAAGAGCAAACATTCTGACCGTAGTCTCCATATACTCGTCCTGATCATAATAGGAGCCCGCTGTGGAAGTGGCCGGAGAGTGCAGCTGTGAAGGGTTCCCTCCGTAGAAGCCAAGCTGGCAACGGATGTGCTTGTATCCTTGATCAAGGAGTCCATCGATCTCGCTGTACAGATCTTCAATATTGTCAGCAACTGCATGAGTATATGCCGGAATGGCATCCCGTGATTTGCCGCCAAACAGCTGATACAATGGCATACCGGCGAGCTTGCCTTTAATATCCCATAGAGCCATATCAACACCGGAAACCGCATTATTCAGAATAGGTCCGTTGCGCCAGTATGAATTGACCATCATCATATGCCATAAGTCTTCAATATGGTTGGCGTCACGGCCAAGTAAAATCGGTCTGAGGTATTCCTCTATGACGAGCTGGACGGCTTTGGGCCGTTGCTGAAAAGTGGCGCAGCCATATCCAATGACTCCATTATCCGTAGTTACCCTGACAACCACCAGATTATGACGGTCAGGTTTTAGTATAAAGCTTTCCACATTAGTGATGATGGAAGGGTTCATGTTTCTCCTCTTTTCTACAATTTCTAAGAGTATTGAACCATAGTTTGAAAGGAAGAATCAATTTGGTTTGGTAAACCGGTTGAATAACGAAAGATATCAGTCCAATTATGATGGAAATTGAATAAAAACCCTTTGTTATAAAGGTTTTTTTGATAAAGGCGAACCATTTTGGACTGCTTTTATTAGAAGTTTCTTTATGATACTATTCAGTGTGTAAACGGAACCAATATCCATTAGGACAGGAGAATTCTTGATGAGCAAAGAGAAAGCGATTAAGGACATGATTGCAGGTATAGGCGGTGAGGAGAATATTGAAAACGCTTGGCATTGTATGACACGACTTAGATTTGAGCTGAAAGATAAAAATAAAGTAGATATTGCGAAAATCAAAGAGTTGGACCCAGTACTTGGTGCACAGTTCAATCAAGACCAGTTTCAAATCATACTAGGTCCTAAAGTCGGAGAATATTACACCGTTCTGGCTAATGAGCTCAAGCTGAAGGATGCGCAGAGTCCTGAAGAGGAGAAGGGAAGCAAGCAAAAAGTAGGTTTCGTTACGCTCTTCATGAACATAGTATCTGGCGTATTCGGGCCCATTGTACCGGCAATTGCTGGTGCGGGATTAATCAAAGGGCTTATTGCCGGTTTGACTGCACTTCATTACATCTCGGATAAAAGTGAAACCTTTCAAATAATAAATATGATGGCCAGCGGTGTGTTCACTTTCCTGCCATTCTTCCTGGCAGCCTCAGCGGCCAAGATTTTTAAGACCAATCAGTATTTGGCCATTGCCATAGCAGCAACTATTATGTTCCCAACGATGGTGGATGCGGCGAAAGCCGGTGAAATATCCTCCTTTCATTTCCTTAATCTGCTCCCGATTCCTGTTTTCAACTATAGCGGAACCGTCATCCCGATTATTTTTGCCGTTTGGGCGATGAGTTATATTTATGGCTGGGTTAACAAGATTGTTCCGGAAGTGCTCAGAACGGTAGTTACACCAACATTGACTCTATTTATCTCTGGATTTATGGCTTTAGCTGTTATTGGTCCAATTGGTGTCTATTTAGGAAACGGACTGGCTTGGCTGGTTCAAGGCTTGTTTGACATCTCCCCTGTTCTGGCTGGTGTGGTTGTTGGTGCGATTCGTCCAATAGCTGTCTTTACGGGCATGCACCATGCTATGACCCCAATTGCGCTGCAGAACTTTGCAACACAAGGCTACGATATGTTAATGCCAATGATGTGTATGGCTAACTTCTCGATTGTAGGCGCAACCTTTGCCGTGTATTTTAAAGTGAAGACCCCGAAAGAAAAAACAATTATCGTCTCCGCTGCCGTCTCCGGCTTGCTGGGAATAACAGAGCCCGCTTTGTTCGGGGTGTTAGCAAAGTACAAAAAAGCCTTCTTGGCTGCCACGATTGCCAGTACGGTTGCTTCCGCTTACATTAGTTTCTTCGGTGTCCGTTTGTACGGATATGTACTGTCCAGTATTTTCAGTATTCCGGCATACATCGGCCCCTACTTTGTCTATGCAATTTCGGGAATGTTCATTGCGGTTGTGGTAGGTTTTACTGTCTGCAATCTACTTTTGAGTAAAAGTGATGTTGAAAATGCCAATAAAGCCTCCCTGCAGTCTGCACAGTAATGCAGCAAATATGTTAGGGTACCGAACTTAAATTTTGCTGTATAACGTTTTCGAAAGATATTGAAAAGCCCGCACTCGGCCTAACTGGCTGACTGTGGGCTTTTGTTTTAGATAAGATCCTGTCCGAACAAGGCAAAGCAAGAAGGGGGGAGAATTTATACCTTGACCGGTTCGTAAGCGGTACTGCTTTTAGCCAATGCGACTAGCATTCGCGCTACTTTACCGATTAATTTCATAATGGATTTCATCTTCTTCAGTTTCTTTTCCTCTACATTGTAACGATGTGCTGCTCGTAATTCCGGATGCTAGTTAAAGTTCTAAACAATAAGTACTTCAACTAGCCAATTACTTTATGGCGTTACAAGCTCATGGTGATGCCCATTCAGCTCGATTCTATAAATTCCAATCGTTTTTTTTCTTTCATCAGAGCTTAGACCGCCAAAGCGTTGATAGCCAAATGTAGTAATACCGTTATCAGTAATTGGCCAGTCATAGACCTTAGCTAATGTGTCAAAACTATAATAAAATCCAGGCATACCTAAATAATCAGTAGACCATTGTCCATTGTTAAATGTTGCAGATTTTAAATTGCTTGTTTCTTGAGGATTGGGAATACCACGCCCATATCTAATCAAATAATAGACATCGTTTAAATATGTTTTTACCGCCTCTATCGGTGCTTTTTCAATCGCTACCCTTGTAATCTCTTCTCCTTCCACACGGTATAAAATAAACTCCTGCGTTTGGTTAAAGGCATAATTCAAATAAAAATTGCCCATATCTGTATTAAACCATATATTCCCCAGTCGAACTAAGTTTTTATCCTCAATCAAATCCTGATAAACAAAAGGCTCGAATTGATTAAAAGTATTGCTAAATAATAATTGACCGTTTTCTTTAATGACTGCCATAAAACGATCACTATAGACAATGGACTTTCCTTGGTACAGTAATTTTAAAACACGGATGAGATTAAGGTTTTCGATTGCTGTGGCGTTAACATCCCTAATTATAATCAAGCTATAGGGTTGAATCTGTGCATTTTTTAAATACAAGACTCTTTTATTAAATGCCTCACCCATATATCTTAAAGGAATATACGTTGTATTGTTATAAATGCTTGCAGCCACGTCCATTACGCTTGATTTACCGTTTATAGAAATATTTTTATTTCCTATTTTCAAGAAAACGGTATTCGTAGCGTACTTCATGGTAATGGACTGTTCTTTTGTATTAAAATCTACCTTTGCACCAAATCCTTCAGAAATAAAACGAAGGGGTACCAGTTTACGTCCATCTTTCACAATCGGCTTAACGGCTGATACTTTCTGCCCATTAATAAATGCCATGGAGCTTTCAGGAGAAAGAATCATACTATTTTTCAAGTCGGATTCTGTTACATCTTCATAATAGTCATGAAGATTTTCCGCGTGTGCCGCAGAACCAAAAGCCAGGAATAATGTAAAAGTAAATAATGTGATGATAATTTTCACTTTCATTACTACACCTCTCAATAATGAATGTTTTATAGATACATATATGTCAGATTTACAAATATTTGTTTTATCCATATTGTACACTTTTCCGTCAGGGGCTGCTACCTCACTGCAGTCTTATCCCTCTAGCAACCTTCGAGCATCATGATCCCCTTCAATTGATTCAAGTAATAGGAGAACATTGTCCTCGATTTGGAAAAATCCAGTAATAATTTGATCAGAGAATAGTGATTTATTAATAGCTTTGTAATGACAAAATTTCTCTTTTTGGATTCTAAAGCCTTGAGTTCAATCTATATAATCAACAGACTTGCTTTAAAATGTTATAGTTATATAAAAAAATATGATTATCAATTTCGCTGAAATATTTAACATACAACGGAGGGGAATATGAAGAGGTTTAGATCATACCATACCCTCGTGAAGGAATTTTGGGCCATCGTTTCTTTTCCGGTCAGACGAAACATGCCGCTGCGGCAAAAGATTCTAATCAGCAACATTCTTATCGTATCGCTGGCCCTGGTAATCTTTATAATCAGCATTCATAGAATTGTCTTTAATCAGACCCTGGAAAGGACTTCAGCAAGCTCGCAGCAAGAAGTGAAACTGATAAAACAATCTATGGAGACCTTGTTTCAATCTGTTCAGAACTTCTCGAAATTCGTCTTGATAAATCAGGATACACAGAAGGTGCTCAGTAGAGATACTATAGCAAGCGATGACGTTTCTGCTCTGAAGTCCATACATAATACGCTGGCTGCGATGCTGGAGACTGAGCCGAATATTGATTCCGTTATTATCGAATCCTTAAGCGGCGAACTCTATTATACCTCCAATTTGACCGGTGTGACTTTGCAGAGTCTCAGCATTTATCCCAAAGAAGCGATTGATGCTGCAAAAGGTGGAGCGGTCTGGGGAGATACACTGCAGCCATCATTTCTGTCCGGTATGAAGAAGAAGAATATGATTAGTGTGTGCAGAGTTATTATGAGCATGGAGAAGGGGACTCCGCTTGGTTATATTTATGTGAATATTGACGAGCGGACACTCGCCCGGATGTACCATAATGAACATTCTAATCAGAATCCTACTCTGGTCATTAACCAGGACGGAATTATTGTATCCGCGAATGAAGCTTCACTGGTCAGCCAAGCGATTGAAGATGACTCTCTTGCCAAATGGACGAAGTCAGCTTCTGAAGGGAGCAAGACCGATCAAGTCGATGGAATGCGTTATTTAGTGTCCTTACAAAGCCTTGATCCCTATGGTTTGAAGGTTGTCCACCTGGTTACCACTTCAGAGTTGACCTATGGGTATTGGAAAATCGCATTATTAATGGTCGGCTTCGGACTGATCAGCATGCTCTCGGCAGCGTTTTTGTCCTTTGTGTTCTCGCGGCTTCTAACTCGGCCCCTCAGCCAGCTCAGTGAGGTGATTGTTGAAGTAGGTGCCGGGAACTTTGATGTACGTGCATCCGCCGAAACGCAAGACGAAATTGGCAGGCTGGGTGCGACATTTAATGAAATGGTGGAGCATATTCAGGGATTGATGCTAAGAATTGAAGATGAAGAGAAGACGAAGCGGCTGCTGGAGCTAAGGCTGCTGTATTCGCAGATCAAACCACATTTTTTGTATAATACGCTGGACACGATACGTGCGATGGCTGTGATGACGAATGCTAAAGAAATAAGCAGCATCCTGAAGGCGCTCGGCGAATTCTACCGGATTTCACTTAGCAATGGGCAGGAGCTAATTGCTGCTGCACAGGAAAAAAAACATCTGGAAAGCTATTTATACATTCAGCAAATCCGCTTTAAAAAGCTGGATTACCGGATTTCGTTTGAACCGGGAATAGAGGCCTGCCAAGTGCCCACAATGCTGCTGCAGCCTCTTGTCGAGAATGCGATCCACCATGGAATCAGAGGGATGCCTGACGGAGGACTGTGTGAAATCATAGGCTATACGGAAAGGACGGACGAGCAGAGCAATCTCTGCTTTATTGTACGTGACAACGGCAAAGGCATGAGTGAAGAGGAAATGCGGCTTATCTGGTCGGACAATGGCGAAGAAGAGGTATACAGCTTCGGACTCAAAAATATTCAGGACCGGATTCAACTGAGGTTCGGTGAATCCTATGGCATTGTCCTGGTATCTGAACCAGGCCATGGATTGGAAGTACAGGTACGCTTGCCGCTGATCTTGAAAACGAGCGGACAGGAGGAGGGGACAGCTAGACTATGAATACAGCGCCGGTAGCCCGCGTCCTGATTGTGGATGACGAATATTATTTCAGGCAGCTTTTGATCCATTTGATTGATTGGACTTCTGCCGGTTTCGAGGTGGTTGCAGAGGCTGAAGAGGGTTCGGCAGCCTTGAAGATTATGGAGGAACAGGCGATTGATCTCATCATTACAGATATTGAAATGCCGAATATGAATGGGCTCGACTTTGTAAAGGCCGTCCGCGCCTTAGACTCAGCTGCAAAGCTGATTTTCATCACAAGCTACGACAACTTTACTTATGCACAGCAGGCCATTTCGCTCGGAGCGGATCATTATTTGTTGAAGCCCATTGATGAGGAAGCGGTTGAACAAGCACTTATAACTATCCGTACGCAATTGACTGAGAAATGGGAAGCAGAGCGTTATATTAATCGTTTGAAAAAAGAAGCGGGTTATGTACAAGAACCGGAAGCAGGGCAGTCCACTGATGAGGGAAGGCGTCAGGGCAGCGGTAAACGGCTGGTCCGCAAAGCGGTTGATCATGTGACTGCACATTATGCCGATGACAGCTTGTCGCTTCAGAGTACAGCGAGTGTCCTCTTCGTGAATCCGAGTTATTTAAGTCACATGTTCAAGAAGGAGACAAGTGAGTCTTTTGTGGAATATGTGACCCATGTCCGCCTTGGCAAAGCTATGGAGCTGTTGCGCCAAGGGGCTGCTGCGGAGGAATCCTTGGCTCCAAAGGTAGCGACGATAGCCCATCAGGTCGGCTATAGAGATCCGTTCTACTTTAGTAAATGCTTCAAGAAGAAGTACGGAATTACCCCAAATAAGGTATACGAGGGATCCAATGTTGAGAGAGATTGAGCAGTTGCTAGTTGAAGTCCGGTTTTCCAGCCGGGCTTTTTTGTTTGTGTAGAGTAAAAGTGATGTTCAGGGGATGTTAACACGGGTGTGGTTTGTAAACTCAGTGTTAAGTAATATGACATACCTAAAAATTTTACTGTCAAAACCAATATATATCCATTCGAACCTGGCTTCACACTTGTTAAGATTGTACCTGTAGCTCGTATCCGTAAATTTTGAAAGGTGGTCCAAATCAGATGTTTGGTAAAAAGTTTGGGGTTATTGCAGCATCCGTCGCGCTTGTTAGTGTAGTGCTTACTTCTTGTGGAGGTGCAGAAGTAAACAATGGAGGGACTCAGAACAAGGAAGCGGCAGCAGCGGATAGTAAGAAATCTATCACGTTATGGATATTCGATGCAGATCCGATGTACCAAGCAACTGCCGAAGCTACCGCAGCGGAGATTGGCGCTGAACTGAATTATGAATACATACAAGATGAGACATACAAAACTAAACTAAGTGTTGCGCTTGCCGCAAATGAACTCCCGGATGTTTTCCAACAGCATGCCGGAAAGTCATACCGCACCCCTGTTCTGCAGTCGAAGACAGTTGCTCCATTGAACGATACGCTGGATTCCACGGGTCTAGGCTCGCAATTTCTGGACAATCAGTTGGTAACAGAGGAAGATGGCAACATCTATTCCGTGCCTTCCAACATCAGTACAACACTGGTTCTTTACTATAACAAAAAGCTGATGGGCGAGCTTGGCGCTTCTGCTCCAACAACGTGGGATGAACTTCAGGCATTGATTAAAACCGCAAACGATGAAGGCGTGATCCCAATCGCACTCGGCGGAAAAGAAAGATGGCAGGCAGATCTGCTCTACAACATGCTTGTAGCGCGTGAGGACGTTAATGCCTTCGATGAGGCAATTAAAGGACAAGCTAAGTTCACAGACGCACCATTTGTTGATGCAGCGAATCAGGTGGTAACATTGGTGAACTCAAATGCCTTCCAAAAGGGTTTCCTCGGCTCCGCCTACCTGGATGCACAAGAACTGTTCAAGAATGATAAAGCCTTGATGTGGATCGACGGCAGCTTTAACTTCACTTCTCTGTCGACTGCAATGGGCGACAATCTGGGATATATCGCATTTCCGAAAACAGGTGCAGAAGAGATCCACAGTGCAACAATCGGTTTCCAGAATGCTGAGGCGCCTTACTCATTGTTTGTCAACAACAGCTCCAAAAATGTGGATGCAGCCAAAGAATTTGCCATTCGCATGTCTTTGAAGCTCAATGACGAATTTGTTAGAAAAGGTCTGCCCGGATATGCCAAAAGCGATGTTAAGTCTGAATCACAGAATGAGCAGCTTTCAGCTTACGCTACAGATATCGGTAAAACCACTAAAACGCAGGCGATGTGGTTCGGTCTGCTTTCAGCAGATGCAGGTCAGGAATATCGTGATCTGACACAGCAGCTATATGGTGGCGTGTTGACAGCTGAGCAGTTCACAACTGAACTGGAAACCTTGCTTCGCAAGGCAGAGTAAGCTATAGCGTTTCACAAAAATATTCTGGGGAAAGCGATGCAGTCAGTTGGACGCATCGCTTTTCTGCAACTTGACAGGTGGGTAAGTGATGGAAAAAGCGCTCTCTAATAAAAAAATATTAGCTTTGTTTTTATTGCCCGGATTAACCGTTTTTCTGATTTTTTATTTTGTGCCTATTTTGATTACAGCCTATTACAGTCTCCAAGATTGGGATGGCATCAATCCCATGACCTTCATTGGACTAGACAACTACACTAAGATGTTTACGGTTGATAAAAGTTTTTGGCAGGCGGTATGGAACAGCTTCGCCTTTTTGCTTGTAGGTGTGTTTATCCAGTTGCCGATTTCGTTTGCCTTGGCGATGCTGGTCTCCCGAAAAATGAAGGGGCGTAAATGGTTCCGCAATATTTACTTTTTCCCTGTAGTGATGTCAACAACAATGGTGAGCCTGCTATGGGTCAAAATTTATGATCCGAACATCGGCATGCTGAACACGTTAATGGATGCCATGGGACTGGGCAGCTGGACACAAGCGTGGCTTGGGGATACTAAGACGGCACTACTGTCCGTACTAATCGTAACCACTTGGCATTACGTTGGTTACAATATGCTAATCCTGTTCGCCGGAATGCAAGGTATCCCGGAACAGTATTATGAAGCAGCGAAGCTGGACGGAGCGACAGGCTGGAAAGCGGTTCGTTATATTACTTTTCCTTTATTATCCGATGTGTTACGGATCTGTATCGTCCTGAACGTTATATATGCACTGAAAACATTCGAAAGTGTGTATGTGATGACTAACGGAGGACCGCTTGATTCAACGACTGTGATTGCGCTGAAAATGTTCCAGGAAGCGTTCCTGAAGCAGAATTTCGGTTACGGCAGCGCGCTTGCTGTATTTATGGTGCTGGAATGTCTCATTATTGCCTGGGTGATTAATAAGCTGTTGACCCAGGAGAAAATTGAATATTAAGGAGGACAGGTCATGCTCAATAAAACGAGAAATACAGCTATTTACATACTGATGATCATCATCGCCGTCCTCCAGTTGTTCCCGCTCTACTGGCTTGTGGTAAGTGCGTTTAAGGATAACTCGGAGATTATTGGCGGAGCGGTCTGGGCGTTGCCCACCAAATGGCGTTTAGACAATTTCACAGATGCTTGGGTAAGCGCTAAAGTCAGCCAATACTTTTTCAACAGTGTGACTGTCACGCTGGTTACACTCTTTTTTGTGCTTCTGTTTGCTTCTATGATGGCGTATGCTTTGACACGCATGAAATTCAAATATAACGGTGTGATTTTGTTCGTTCTATTGATGGGCGTCATGGTTCCAATTCACGCTACGCTAATCCCGCTCTTTATGATACTCAAGAATCTTGGCATTCTCAGTTCGAGATTATCTATTATTTTGCCGTATATTGCTGTGAATTTGCCTATTGCCGTATACATGCTGTCGGCTTTTCTGCGGACCATGCCGAAGGAACTGGAGGAAGCTGCGTTTATGGACGGCTGTGGAGTCGTTAAGTCCTTCTTCAAAGTTGTGCTGCCCCTGCTGAAGCCACCACTCGCTTCGGTAGCGATCTTCGTGTTTTTAGCCGTATGGAATGAGCTCCTCATGGCTGCGACCTTTATTCAAAAGCAAGAGCTGCGGACTTTGCCGCTGGGCCTGATGAATTTCAGCGGTCAATACAGCATTAGCTGGGGACCGCTCGCAGCAGCCATGGTCATATCGACTCTTCCCATTCTGCTGGCTTACGTGCTGTTCAGTGATCAGATGGAGAAGAGTTTTACCGCAGGTGCAATTCTGAAGTAAAGAGACGAGAGAAGGATGGAATTATGATCGAACGGGCGGACACCAGTAATATATTGAATATCGTAATTATTGCCACCTCGGATCTTCACGGAAATCTGTGGGGCTATCGTTACGAAGAGGGTGTGGATACAACGAATGACGGGATGGCCAGAGTTGCCTCCTATGTCCGGGAGATCAGACAGAGTGGAGCCGAGGTCATTCTGATTGACAATGGTGATGTGTTCCAGGGGAATATGCTGACTGATGATGTCTTCAATAAGCGGCTGGATAGTGTACATCCGGTCTCTGTGGCGCTGAATGCAATGGGATATGCGGCCATGACCTTGGGCAATCATGAATTTAACTTTGGTCTTGCCCTGATTGAGAAATTCAGGCGGGAGCTTGAATTTCCAGTGCTTGCTGCGAATGCCTGTTATCAAAGTGGGGAACTGTTTGCAGAACCTTATACGCTTGTTGAGGTACAAGGTATTAAGATTGCTGTTATCGGTCTGACTAACCCTAATGTCCCGCGCTGGGACGGCGGGAAGGTGGAGGCTCTGCGCTTTGGCCCCATGGCTGAAACGGCACAGAGAATTGCAGCCTCACTGAGTGCTGAAGGTAAGGCTGACATCATTATGATTAGCGCCCATGCGGGAATGGTGGCGGAATTCGACGAAGAAGGCGGTTCGGATGCCGCTGAACACATTGCCGAGCTGGTTCCTGAGGCTGATGTGCTTCTGGTCGGTCATATGCACATTACGGTTATAGAACGTATCGGTGATACCGTCATTGGAGGGCCACGCGACCGGGGGCGGGAAGTGGTACGCTTCGACCTTGCGGTCGAGCTTGGCGGTGAAGGCCCCCGGGTTGTGAACCGGGAAGTCACGATTGTTGATATGGCCGGCTGGGAGCCGGACCCGGAGTTGCGGAGTCTGGTCTCAGAAGCGCATGAAGAGACGCTTCGCTTCATCGAGCAGGGAGGTGGAGTCTCCTCAACAGATATGGACGGTGGCATTCTGGGCTATGCGACAGCCGACTTCCAGCCACAGGATGAAATCAGTGGCCTGCCAGCGGGAAGATTGCGGGATACAGCAGTCATTACATTGATTCAGAAGGCGATGCTTGAGGCCAGTGGAGCGGATGTTGCCGCCACGAGCCTTTTTTCGGACAAGGCCGATTTGAAGCAGGGCCCATTGACTTACGCTGATGTGTACCGCATTTATCCATTCGATAATTTGCTGTACGTTGTCAATGTAACCGGCAAAGAGCTTAAGGCTTACATGGAAGCCTCGGCAACGCATTTCAAACAGTGGCAACAAGGTGACTCTGCGATTAGTATTAACCCCGAGGTGCCGAGTTATCTCTATGATATGTTCGCTGGTATCGATTATCAGATCGACCTGTCGCAACCCTCCGGTAGCCGGATCATAAATGTGATCTACAAAGGCAAACCGCTTGCCGATACCGAACAGCTGCAGCTTGCTGTCAACAATTATCGCTACAGCAGCTTATTGAAGGCGTCCAAATTGGTTAGCGCGACAAAACATTGGGAATCGGCATGCAGCATCCGTGATATGCTTGTAAGCTACATCAGGGATCGTAAGACGTTATCGCCGGAAGTTGATGACAACTGGTCCATTGTTGGGATCGGCAGGCAGATTGTTTCAGAAATTAGTGATAAGAATAAATAATCAAGAAAAAACACCTTAAAAAGACAACAGAGCAGCGTTTCTCCCGTTATTGGAGAGTCGCTGCTCTGTGTTTTTGATCAGCGGCTGCTTGCTTGAGTGAATTTGGCGCAAGAGAAAGCCACCCGACCTCAAGCGTCACTTTCTCATATATTCAAATTTTAACTTTGACATTCTGGGAAATCGCATATAAGATAGCTAATATGAATAGAAATGATAATCATTATCAATATAACGATAACGATTATCATAGAGAACTTATATCTGAATATCAGGGGGATTTACAAAATGCACAAAAGGTTGTTGAGTTTAGTTCTGGTTATTGCTGTCATACTGGTTGTGGCAGGTTGTGGATCCAACAATACGAAAAGCCCGGCAGCTAACGAAAGCGCAACTGGCAATGCAACTGCAACGAATGCTGGCAGTGAAGCGGCGAGTGGCCCGATTGTACTGAAAGATGCTAAAGGTGAGGTTAAGCTGGACAAGCCTGCGCAGAAGGTCGTAGTGCTGGAGTGGACATTTACCGAAGATATTATTGCCCTCGGCATGCAGCCGGTAGGGAATGCCGATAACGAAAATTATAAGATTTGGGTAACTGGCGAAGCGCCCCTGGATGCAGGCGTGACTGATGTCGGTACACGCGGTGAGCCGAATCTGGAGACGATTGCGGCGCTGAAGCCGGATTTGATTATCGCGAATACAGACAGCCATGAAGCCATCTATGAGCAATTGAAGGGCATTGCGCCAACGCTGATCTTCGGCCTGTATCCGCCTGAAGGCCAAGGTGATCAATACACGATGATGGAAGATACTTTCAAAACGATTGCAGCCGCTGTCGGCAAGACCGCGGAAGGTGATAAGGTCCTGGCAGATTTGGATGCGCATTATGCGGATGCTAAGACGAAGCTGGCCGCTGCAGGCAAGGAAGGCTTGAACTATGTACTGACGCAAGCCTACAGCTATCAGAATGCAGCGACGATGCGTCTCTTTACGGATAACTCTCTGGCGGTGCAGACGCTGGACCGGATCGGCTTGAAGAACGACTGGAAACCCGAAGCTTTTGAGGCTTACGGATTCAGCACATCGACAGTTGAAGCATTGCCTGCGGTTCAGGATACCAATCTGATCTATATCGTCCAGAAGGATGATGATATTTTCTCGAACGAACTGAAGGATAATTCCGTCTGGAAAGGCCTTACCTTCGTGAAGGAGAAACGCACCTTTGGATTAGGCAGCGCAACTTGGGTGTTCGGCGGTCCGGTCTCCTCCAAGGTTATCGTGGATGAAGTTGTAAATAGTTTAACGAAATGAGTACTTTGATGAACGAGAATAGTAGCAAGGAATCCTCAATCGGAATAACCTGGCGGCTAATTGGAATATTTGGGGGCGGTCTTGCCGTCCTCTTCGTTCTATTCCTCCTGAGCCTCGGCTTCGGAGAGGCCAAAATTCCGGCAGCCACCCTATTGGATGGATTGCTGAACCGCCAGGACGTGATGGAGCATAATCTGCTCTGGGATATCCGGATGCCGCGAACGGTTATCGGGATTCTGGCCGGGGCTGCTTTAGCTGCGGCGGGTGCATTACTGCAAACCATAACGAAGAACCCGCTCGCATCCTCGGATACGCTGGGGATTAATGCCGGGGCTTACTTTATGGTTGTCCTGGGTATGGTTGCTTTCCCGGCTATGCAGCAGCAGTTCCCGTTTTTGCTGGCAGCGGGAGGGGGACTTCTGGCGGCAATGGCCGCCTATTTCCTGGGTGGAGGCAAGGCAGCCACGCCTGTCCGGCTGGCATTATCGGGTATGATCGTATCCATGGTATTAGGTGCGTTCACATCTGCCTTACATATCTTCAAACAGACGGAAACACAAAATTTGTTCTTATGGGGCGCAGGTTCCCTGATTCAACTGGACTGGGATGGTGTCCGGTACGCTTGGCCTTTCGTCCTTGCGCTGATTGGGGCAGCAGTCTTCGCCGGCCGGCAATTCGATGCGCTTGAGCTTGATGAGTCAACCGCCCGCTCGCTGGGACAGCGTGTGGGGTTAACCCGGGCAGTGGGCCTGGGCATATCCGTGCTCATGGCTGCGATCGTGGTCAGCGTGGTCGGACCGATAGGTTTCGTCGGTCTGGTCGCTCCACATCTGGTCCGGCTTAGCGGTATCCGCAAGCATCGCCTGCTTATTCCCGCGAGCGCCTTATGGGGAGCATTGCTCATTACCGCAGCGGATACGCTTGCGCGTGTGGTGCGGAGCAATGTAGGTGAGATACCAGTCGGTGCGGTTATGGCGATTATTGGAGCGCCATGGCTCATTTGGCTGGTGCTTACCAAGATGAAGAATATATCCGGTTCAGGCTCCGGACAGTCATCCATGAGTGTTGGGGGAGCCGCGCTGCGTATGCGTTTTGTTCCTACGGCGATATTCATGACCGCACTGCTCCTCGTTGTCATCCTTGTGAGCTTATCGCTTGGGGGAACGAGAATTCCGCTGGCTGATTTGCTGGGCAGTCTTATCCCCGGGGGAGATCAATCGTTTTCTGTGCTGCTGAATCTGCGGCTTCCGCGTACTCTGGTTGCAGCTTGCGGCGGTATCGCGCTGGCCATCAGCGGTGTCTTAATTCAAAGCGCTGTCCGCAATCCGCTGGCTGACGCTTCGATTATTGGCGTGACCTCAGGCGCCGGGCTTGGTGCGATGATCGTACTGTTCGCATGGCCTGCATTGACGGTAGTTGTCTTACCTTTAGCCGCAATTGCGGGTGGGGTTGTCGCAGCAGCCTTTGTATTCTTTCTGGCCTGGCGCAAAGCCTTGAATCCATCCGTGCTCATCCTGCTCGGAATCGCTGTATCGGCGGTCGGCTCTGCGGGCATACAGGTTATGATCGTTAAGGCAAGCCTGTGGAGCAGCAGTTCCTTTATTTGGCTGACGGGTTCGACCTATGGCCGGGGCTGGAATCAGCTTTACAGCCTGTTTATCTTTCTGATTGTCCTTGTGCCGATTGCATATTATCTGGGCCGGAAATTTGATTTGCTGGCGTTTGGCGACGAGAGTTCAACAGGTTTTGGCTTGCCGGTTCGGGGAACGCGGTTGTGGGCTATGATTATCGGCGTTTTGCTTGCAGCGGGAGCCGTTGCCAGCGTAGGGACAATCGGATTTCTCGGGCTTATGGCACCGCATGCAGTACGGATGATGATCGGGCATCACACGAGACGCTCCATTATTTTGTCGGGACTGCTGGGGGGATTAATGCTGGTCATTGCCGATACGATCGGAAGAACCATAATGGCCCCGATAGAAATACCATCAGGCCTGATTATTATGCTCATTGGAGCTCCATATTTCCTGTTTCTGATGTACCGTTCACTTGTCAGCAAGAAGTAAAAGGGATGAAGAGAACTGGAATGACTTAAAACCGGTACCTTTTTAGGTATCGGTTTTTTTGTTTGTACGCTCAGTTGATTGTATAAATCACCCAGTCTTGCTGGTCGTTCTAACCGAGAGCGTACATCATTTTGACGCTCATCACGGTCTGATTCAACGTCGCAAGAAAGGCAACCAAATTCATAATGAATAAGAGGGGCCCCTTTTATCTGGCCAGACAAATACCGTTGCTCCGCTCAGAATAACAGATCAATAGAATATAGGTGCTCTTGACTTCGGTAGTACATTCAAATATAATCTAACCAGTTAGTTATAAAAAGAGGTGGAAACCATGACGCCAGCAGAGAGCGGGAGCAAGAGCGACGGCAAGCGAAGTTCACGGACTTATGATGCAGCCCGAACTAAGGGGATGATTCTTGACGCAGCGGAGGAGACGTTTGCAGAGCTTGGTTATTCAGCAGCACGAATCGACGGGATTGCGAAGGCCTCGGGGTATAACAAAAGCCTGATCTATCAGTATTTCGGCGATAAGCTGGGACTTTATACCGAAGTAGTCAAACGTGCCGACCAGATTAGTGAACAGGTAACCGGGGCGGCAATCGCCGAACTGTTGAAGAACCCAGGTCTCATGAGTGACCCTGTTGTATTCAAGAGTTTTCTGGAGAAGATTACCCGGCATATGTATGAGTTTCTCCTGGAGTACCCGCGATATTTGAAAATTCTGTTCTGGGAGGCCGCAGAGGATTGGAAGACCTGGAATCAAATCACCTACCGTCCGGATGATATGACTCAGCTGCATGAGCTGGCCATAGCCGCGAAGCAGAATGGAATCCTCCGGCAGGATTTCGATCCGGCGATGTTTCCGATTCTGATTCTAAATGTGACGACAGCGACGCTTCAGTCCTTTTCACGCTATAAGGAAGTGATGAGCAAGCTGGACTCCCCTGAGATGAAGGAGCACACCATGGATCAGATTGCGAAGTTTGTCATGTATGGTGTCATGGAGCCATCTTTACTGTAGAAGATGGCTTTTATTTTCATCAAATATAACTAACTAGTTAGTTTATAGAGGAGGCGATAATGTGAATGCTATTATTCAGACTGAAGGCTTAACGAAACATTACGGAAGCCATCATGCTGTTGACGGAATATCACTGCATGTTGAGCAAGGGGAAATCTACGGATTTCTGGGATTGAATGGGGCGGGCAAAACGACGACGATACGAATGCTGCTGGGGATGATCCGGCCGGATTCCGGAGCTTCCTATTTGTTCGGACAACGTGTGGATGCCGGCAGTCACAAGCTGTGGGCGAACGTCGGATACATGGTGGAGACCCCTTATTCTTATCCTGAGCTAACGGTCCGGGAGAATCTGGAGATCATCCGCCGTCTGCGGGGCATACCGGAACATGATGCGATAGATTCTGTAATGGACAAGCTGCAGCTAACCGCCTACCGGGACCGCAAGGCCGGTAAATTGTCACTCGGCAACGGACAGCGGCTGGGCCTCGCCAAAGCAATGCTGCATAATCCAAAAGTGCTGATTCTGGATGAGCCGACGAACGGATTGGACCCCGCTGGAATTGTTGAGGTTCGGCAGCTGCTTAACGAGCTTGCCCTGACTCACGGGGTGACAATATTTATCTCCAGCCATATCCTGGGCGAGGTCGCCAGACTGGCGACACGGATCGGTATTGTTCATCATGGCAAGCTGCTTCAGGAAACGGAGGTCAGGGAGCTGCAGCATATTCTCCGGAAACATCTGCTTGTGCAGACCCGTAATCCTGAAGCTGCCCGGATAAAGCTGGTTCAGCACGGCTATAAGGTGGAATTGTCCGAGGAAGGGCTGCGGCTCTCCGACGATCATGCGATAGCTAGTCCGGAGCAGATCGCGAAGCTGCTGGTCCATGCAAATATGCCGCCCATTCAGTTGAGTGTAGAAGAAGAAGATCTTGAAGCTTATTTTCTTAGAAAAATTGAAACCGGAGGGGGAGCAACAGAATGAATCAATGGTTATCAGCCATAGGGGGAGAAATCTTGAAGCTTCGCCGGTCCAGGCTGCTATGGATATCACTTGGTGCCAGCATCCTGCTTCCGGTTATGCTGGGGCTCGTTTTTTCCGGATCGCTGGGTTCCCAGAACAACATAGAGAGTATATTGGATGTGCAGGGGTTTATGGATGAGCTTGGTTATGTGGTTTCGATTGGAGGATTAATCGGCTTCGGTTTTATATACAGTTGGATATTCGGCCGGGAATACTCCGACCGTACGGTTAAGGATTTACTGGCATTGCCGCTTTCCCGTTACAGTGTGGCAGCCGCTAAATTAATGGTTGCCACAGTTTGGTGTGAGGTCCTGGCACTCCTCATGTTCGCGGTTGGAGGCCTTACCGCCTGGTTTGTACAGTTGGATGGCTGGAGCCTTGAGATCATCGCGCAAAGCTTCAGGGAATATGTATTGCTCTGTTTCATGGTTATCTGCCTATGCATCCCGGTAGCCTGGATGGCCAGCGTTGGACGCGGGTATATGTCTGCGTTTGGGTTCATTATGCTTACCATCGTGATTTCCCAGCTTGGCGGAGGCCTTGGAATTACAGAATATATTCCATGGGCCATCCCCGGGCTCCTCAGCGGCGCTTCGGGGGAGGGGAATGTCCATTTGCAGACTCTGAGTCTCAGCCTTCCGTATCTGACCGGTGGTATTGGCTTGATCGGCACACTCTCCTGGTGGCGTTATGCTGACCAGGCGTAATAGATAAAAGGGGCGCCTCACTCCACCGGGTAGCGCGGCAGCTCTACGATGACTGAGGTTCCCTTGGTGAATTCGCTCTCGATGCGCAGGAGGCCGCCATGCAGTTCGATAATTTCCTTGCAGATGGCAAGGCCCAGTCCGCTTCCAGACTGGCGTGATCTGCCTTTGAAGAATTTGGTCCCGAGCTTTGTGAGGTCGTCAGCTTCGATGCCTTCCCCGTTGTCCGTGACTGTGATGATAATTAGGGTTTCATTTAAGTCCGCCGTGAGGCGGACCTCCCCCTGGGCAGGAGTGAATTTGAAAGCATTGTCCAGCAGATTTACAAAAACCTGCTTCAACCGGTTGAAATCGCCGTCCACGGGCAGCGGCTGATCGGGAATATCGGCATAGAGCCGGATTTGTTTGGTCTGGCCCCGGTACCTGAACTGCAGCAGCAGATCCTCAAGAAGACCCCTTAGGTCATAAGGCTGGAGCGAGACCTTTATCTCCCCAGCCTGGAATTTGGAAAAATCCAGCAAATCCTCGACCAGACCGATCAGACGATCTGTTTCCCCGGTCATTACCTCAAGACCCTGCAGGGTCTCTTTTTTATCAGACAAATCACCCACAAGCAGCGTTTCGCCCCAGCCTTTGATCGAGGTAAGGGGAGTGCGCAGCTCATGCGTGACGGAGGAGATGAAATCATATTTAATTTTTTCGCTTTTGATCATTTCCTCTGACATGTAATTCAGTGTGACCGCCAAGGTGCCGACCTCATCGTCATACCGCTTTTCCGCCCTTACGTCAAAGTTTCCGGTGGCCATCTCTTTGGCGACAGAGGTTAATTGCTGAATAGGTCCCACAATCCGTTTAGCGATAATCAGGCTGAGTACGAAGCCAAAAAGAATGACGAGCAGCCCGACCCAGGCGGCATTCAGGACAATGTTGATAATAACGTCGTAGAGGGGCTCTGCTGAAACAGAGTAGCGCAGTACACCAATGTTCTCCCCGGATTCCCTCAAAGGAATGGAAACGGCCATTATCCGTTCACCGTTGAGAGGGGTAATACTCTGATAGGTCCCCTTGCCGCTGATCAAAGCATCTTTGACATCAGGGGTCTCAATATGCTCCGAGCTTGCGAAGCCGAATGAATTGATAATGACATCACCTGCCGGACTGAGCACTTCAACCTTGCTGCTCTCTTCAGTCGAAAGATTCTCCAGAATGTACCTGGCCCGTTCATTGATCGAGTAGCCCTCCAGATACTTGTTGAAAAAGGTGGCGGAGGTGACGGCCCGGGAAGACAGGGTCTCCATCGCGCTACCCAGGTAGTAGTAATGGACTGCTACAATAAATACCCCCTCCAGCAGCAGGACGATCAGGAGCAGAACAATGGTGATATAGACGATAAGCCTAGACCTGATTCCCTTCAGCAATGTTAGACCCTCCATAGATAGCCGAATCCCCAGACCGTTTCGAGGTATTGTGGTCCGGAAGAGCCCTGCCCGATTTTTTGGCGGATTCGGCTGATATTCACATCTACAATCTTAAGCTCTCCCATAAAATATTGCCCCCATACGGAGGTTAGAATATCATCACGGTTCATGGCCTTGTTAGGCTGCTCCATAAGCAGTTTGACGATGGAGAATTCTGTGGGCGTCAGGGGAATCTCGAGCTTGTCTTTCAGTAACTTGCGTTCATCCAGCATCAGTGTAAATGGAGGAAGCTCGATATGGTTCTCTTGTGCGGACACTTCTCCCGGATACATCCGCCGGTAGAGCGACCGGACCCGGGCAACCAGCTCAACCGGACTGAAGGGCTTAACCACATAGTCGTCTGCACCGGATTCCAGCCCCATCACCTTATCGACTTCCTGGCTTTTGGCAGTCAGCATAATAATACCAAGCCGGGGGAACATGCCCCGAAGGCCTTCACACACCTCGAAGCCGCTGACACCGGGAAGCATCAGGTCCAGAATAGCAATATCAAAATCCTTCTGATCCCGGGCGGCAGCCAGAGCCTCTTCGCCTGTGGAGGCTTCGACAACTTCGAAGCCCGCACGCTTAAGGTTAATAAGCAGGAAATCGCGTATGGGCTTCTCATCTTCCAGTACCAGCACTTTCATGGGTGCCCTCCTTGTCATACCTATTGCTGGGGCTTCTGCGGCGTACCGGCCAGCTGCTGCACTTCGTCAAGCGTCAGCTTTAGCTGTTCATACTCCTGAAGGGAGGAGCCGGTCAGCTTGCCGGCTGCATCTGCAGATGGAAGAACAGCAACAAGCACGGTTGGCGCAGTACTATCCTCCGTATTTTGCAGCTCATACAGCAGTTTATAGGTTGCGTTCTTCGCCAGCAGTGCCGCTTCGGCAGTCTGCCAATCCTTTTTGGAGATCTGGCGCAGCTCCAGAAGCGGGGCCTGCTCAGCAGACGCTGCATTGGTGTAGTTAAACTGGATATGCTCCCAAGCCGTAGGGGATTCCTCCGGGGCCACCAGCTTGTATTTACCGGTCCAGGATTGCGGAATGTGGAAATTGTAGCCCCATCTGTCGAAATGCTCCTCCACAAACTTCAGTCCCGATTGCCCATCCCACTGATAATATTTGGTGATAAAGGGAGTGGCCAGCGGGGAAAAGCTCTCTGTACCCGCAGGAGGAACAAGGAAACCGATCTCGACAATGCCATCACCGTTAATATCTGAGCTATACAGCGGGTAATCCTTGATCGCCATATTGTTCTCACCCAGCAAACCGGTTGCTTCCGAAGCAAGTGGCCTCAGCACAATATCCCTGCTGTCTGCCAATTCGTCACGCTGATAATCCTCTGTTGCAAGTATATCAATAAATTTGCCATTTTCCCAAGTCAGCAAAGAAGTGTAGGAGGAATGTGCACCAACCGCCGCATCAATGATCAGGGCGTTTTTGGATGGCGCTGCTTTTGTAAACAAGGCTTGGAACACATACCCGTCGATGGTCTGGTCAGACAAGGTCTGCAGCTTGCCGTCATGAAGCCGGATTACCTGCAGGTGGGATTGCGGCTGGGTGTCCGTGGTGAACGTTCCCTGGATCAGGGCGATATCAGTCTGACCTTCATTGGTCAGATTGCCGACAACCAGCTGGTCATAAGGCTGCTTGAGCTTTTCGGTCAGCTCACCACCACTCAGACTGTAGACGGACAGTTCCTTGCTCAAGCCTTCGCCGCCGCTGAACCCGAGCAGCATATCCGCTGCTCCGTCTGCGGTAACATCTATAAACTGTACGTAATCCAGCTCACTGCCGACTCCCGTAATCGTAGTCAGCTTTTTCCAGTCGGCGCCGGGTTTGGACAATACGAGGGTATTGATTTCATAATCCGTTTTGTCCGTCTTATAGAAGGCCAGAATTTCATCCTGACCATCCTTGTCGAGATCCTGCAATTGAATGGCACTGCCGGATTCGGAATTGATGGGCACCGTCAGGTGGGCATTCGCCGGAAGAAAAGACTTCACAATACTTGTAATGGTGCCATCGGCACTGCCCTGCGAAGGGGCCCGGAGTAGATCACTGGGAGTCTTGGGTGCACCGCAGCCTGCAGCAATAATGGATAATAAGAGAAGGGCGCTTAGGCCTGATTTGTTCATAAGATATAATCTCCTTTAGTTCATCTGTGGCTAGTATATCCCAACCTTTCGGCAAAGTAGTTTCAAAATGGTAAAGGCTAAAGGAGTCTGTTTGGATAGTGCCTTGTATATAAGGGTCCAGCAAAAAGCTAGAGCAGCGGCGGATCGGTCATTATTATTCCTTGAAGTAACCCCTCATAAAACGCTCTGACATCCATCTGCTCGGGCAGCCCCGAAACTCCGCCGTCTCCCAGCTCTACAATAATCCAGCTTCCCTCTGCAGTTTTGGCGATGTCCATGGTGAAGAAGCGGCTTGTAATCGTGCGGGCAATTTCCATAAAAGGGGTCAGATCCGGCTGATCCTCATCGTAGGTAACATCATCCCAGTAATTCAGAAAAGCTATGATTTGATGATCCAGAAAAAATATCCGGTATTCCTTGGAAAGCGGCATGCCGCTCTTATCGTGTGATTGCAGGTACTCCAGAGGAACGAATTCACGGATAACAATTCCTTCGCTCAGTCCAGCCCCCTGTCTTTCGATGAAGTTCCACACCACCCGCTGTACATTGCCGTGGTCTGAAGCATCCGGGATATAGCAGGCATCAACCCATTCGTGCTTTCTTGACTTCACATAGTCCTTGACGATTAAAGGAGATTCGCCGAATACGGTGATTTGTTCGAACAGCTCCTCCCAGTCGGCGGGCTTGCTTGGACTTGTACGCCAAATGGTGCGCGGTGTCAACGATGCGATCATCGAATAGGAGTAGGGCAAGTAGTGACAGTGAGCATAGGCGGTAGGGTCATTGATGAGTTCAATATTCTTTGATTGGAGTGCATGGTAGAGCTGCTCATAATGCTGCGGCTTCATCATCCAGCCCCGGTAAATTGCAGATTCCATAGAGAGTGCGGGTGTAATCTGCCGGATGGATCGGGTAGCCTGGCCTTCCATTAAGGCCTCCAATGAAACAAGCTCCGTCTTGGAGCCGGCAGCTTGAGCTGCGTGCCACTCCGTTTCATAATCCATGTCAACTCTCTTGGCATCCAGCGGATCCTGGCAGAAAATAATCCTCATAATAATCTTCCTCATCCTTCAAGCTAGTTTACCTTCCATTATACTCTCTTTGGTAGCTCTGCGAAGCCAGCATGCTCAGCAACTTCGAAAATCAGGGAACCGGGACATATTGGCGGGACAAATGCCCGCAGCTCACGAGCAGCTATAAGCATTCAGTGTGTGACATAAGTTAATTACAGATTTTATTTGCAAACTTATAATTATTTGGCATCAGATAAATAAGGGGATGAAAAGCAGAAAATGAAGAGGGGCGCCGTGTTTTACATTGTAGCAGGAATGATTGCAATTACTCTGCTGTCTAATTTTATTGCGTATCGTTCATTACCGGACCAGATGGGAATACAGGTGAAATCATTCCAGTTCAAGGCTGATGATTTCACAAATTATATTCCTAAGCGGGTATTCCTTTTCTTGATACCGGGTATTCAAATTGTTGCATCTATTTTTAGGGGAGAAAGGAAATCTAAGACCTCTCTGTTAGTGTTAAACACGATTTTAGTAATTGTGAACAGCTTCACCATTTATATAAATCTTTAGCTATATCCACTCCGGCAGTTTTGCAAGCCAGTAGGAGATATATGAAGAAACAAAAGCATCCCTTACGTGAAAGGGATGCTTTTGTTGAATGTAAGCGTTTATAGGTTCCACAATATAAAAGGTCCTATTATTTCTTCCTGCGAGTATCAGCTAATATTCGGGGTGGAATCTCTAATGATCGGTTTCGTGTAGATATGAGAGACCTGATAGGGCTGCTCTGGATGGGTGATGCGTGACAGCAGTATTTCGGCTGCTTTGACGCCCATTTCATTACTGTAGATATGAACGGTGGTAAGATGAGGCTCAATAATTTTTGATTCCGGGCCGTTATCAAAACCGCAGACGACAATATCACCGGGAATGGAATGATTCAGATTCTTCAGTGATTTCATAAAGTTTACGGCGATGTAATCGTTCGCACATACAAAAGCGGACGGGAGCCCGGCAATGTCATTCAATCTTTCATCCGCCCAGCCGGGGCTGGAGAAAAAGAGATTATCCTCATCGAGAACGCACTGGCCGGGATCGAGCGGGATTCCAGCCTCGGTCAGAGCACGATTAAAACCTACCCATCTTTCATTAAAGCTCCGGCAATGATTATAATCCCCGATAAAGCCCAAGGTTTTGTAACCGCCCTCAATCAACTTTTTGGTAAGCTGATAGGTACTGTGTTCGTTCTCCATTAACAACACGTCCGCCCGGAATTCAGGGTAGCAGACATGTGCGGAACAGTCGATGAAAATGGTCGGGATCTCAAGGCTTGTAATCAGGTTGCTGTATTCCAAGTTAAACAGCTCAATACATATGATTCCGTCCACATTGGATACATCGAAATTGTTAGGGAGGGACAGAGATTTCTGTTCAATCTCCCGGATGATGTGAATGGATAAATTATATCCTTCCGCGCTGATCCGCTTTTCCAGGCCGCTGATCAAAGTCGATCCAAAATGCGAAGTGTTCGGCAAATTCTCTGTTAATAAAGCAATGTTTCTCGAGCTCTTTGGCAGGACACTTTCGGTTTCCATTAAAGAAAACTGCTTGTATTTCAACTCAATTGCCTTTTTGATCACTTTATTTCTGGTTTCTTCAGGCAATCCCTCTGTTCCGTTCAAGGCTTTGGAGGCCGTGTTTCTGGAGATTCCCAGAGCATCAGCGATATCCTGTATCGTTACTTTTCCCCGTGCCATATATGTAATTTCACCTCTATATTATTGTTTTCTTTCACTCTGCAAATAGCGATCGGATACGCTTCGCTTTACTCCCTTAAATGTATAATAGTTTTCTCAAAATAGCAACGTTAATTTTACAAATGCACAATGTATTTTACATTATGTAATAATATTGTTTGGTGATTATTTCTGCTTCGTAACTTGAAGTGAATATATTAAGTTGAATAAATGCTATTTTTCTAAGAAAAACCTCCTGTTTATCAATTTTGACAATATTTTCAGGATTTTAGAGGCAAGATAATTGTCAAATGAACAAATATATTTTTACAAAATGTATTGACTCACGGAGAAGTCTTTGATAAATTGTAAATGAAGAAGGGCGCGAACGTCAAAATGTAAGCCTTTCACTGATGAAAAACATTGTATAAGAATGGAGGTCAAGGCATTGCATAACTCAATTGAAGTGGATCACAGAAAACTGGTGACGGGGCGGAAGATTTCCCTGTTTGAATATTTGAAGAAACATTACTTCCTTTATTTAATGCTTGCACCGGCACTGATCCTGACCCTTATTTTTAAATACGGTCCTATGTATGGTGCGATTATTGCCTTTAAGGATTTCAGCCCAATCAAGGGAATTATGGGAAGCGAGTGGGTAGGTTTTTACAACTTCGAGAAATTCCTGTCTTCCCCGAACTTCGAAGTGATTTTTATGAATACGCTTAAATTAAGTTTTTTCGGCCTAATCCTGAGCTTCCCTGTTCCTATCCTGCTGGCCTTGATGCTCAATCAGGTTCGCCGGGCCGGAGTCAAAAAGAACATACAGTTATTCTTGTATGCCCCTAACTTCATATCCGTCGTTGTCGTGGTCGGTATGTTGTTTATCTTCCTGTCCCCGACAGGACCTATCAACCAGCTTTTTAGCTGGGCTACCGGTGAACCGGTGATGTTCATGTCCCGTCCGGAATACTTCCGCTGGATCTATATTCTTTCGGATATATGGACGGGTGCGGGATGGGCCTCCATTATCTATGTTGCGGCTCTTGCCAATGTGGACCCTGAGTTACATAACGCAGCCAATTTGGATGGTGCTAATCTTCTTCAAAGAATACGTCATATTGATATTCCGACCATTCGTCCGATTATGGCCATTGTATTTATCCTTGCCGCGGGCGGCATCATGTCGATCGGGTTTGAAAAGGCTTATCTCATGCAAACGGCAACGAACATGCCAACCTCTGAGATTATTCCGACGTACGTTTACAAGATTGGTTTACAGTCCGGTGACTATGCATACTCAGCCGCAGTAGGACTATTCAACTCTATTATCAACATCGTCCTGCTCATTACGGTGAACTTCACGGTGAAGAAACTAAACGAGGGCGAAGGTCTTTTATAGAAAGGAGCAACAAGTCATGTTCATTAAACATTCCCGGCTGGACCGCTTTATTCTTGTGCTGAACGCCACCTTTTTGACCCTTGCTGTATTGATTGTGGTGCTTCCGCTCATTTATGTAGTGATTGCATCCTTCATGGATCCGTCAATCCTGCTTAGCCAAGGGCTGTCGTTCAAAATTTCGGATTGGTCATTGGATGGTTATAAGATGATTCTTACCAATCCGGCGATGATCCGAGGATTCGGGAACGCTGTTTTTTACGCCTCTTCCTTTGCCATTCTTACCGTTCTGGTCTCGATCTGTGCGGGGTATGCCTTATCGGATGACCGGATGAAGGGTAGAGGTTTCTTCATGACAGTGTTCCTCTTTACGATGTTCTTTGGAGGAGGACTGGTCCCGACTTATCTGCTGGTTAAGAATCTGGGGCTGCTGGATACGGTCTGGGCTGTAATCATTCCTGGGGCGGTCAATGTATGGAATATTATTTTGTCCAGAACATTCTTCAAAGGCGTGCCGAATGAATTGAAGGAGGCGTCCAATGTGGACGGAGCTTCAGAAATGAGGATTTTCTTCAGCATTGTATTGCCGCTCTCTAAGCCGATCATCTTCGTGCTTGCGCTGTATGCCTTTGTCGGCCAGTGGAATTCTTACTTTGATGCCATGATTTATCTGGATAATCCGAACCTTCACCCGCTGCAGCTCGTGCTTCGTTCCATCCTGATTCAGAATCAGGTAGATCCCGGCATGATCGCTGACCAGATGGCTATGGCGGAAATGAAACGATTGTCTGAAATCATCAAGTATGCCGCGATCGTTGTCTCCAGCTTGCCGCTCATTATTATGTATCCGTTCTTCCAGAAGTACTTTGAAAAAGGTGTCATGGTCGGTTCCATCAAATAGGACACGGCTGCACATAGATAAAGTTCTTTCAATCCTATTCACTTTGGAGGTCATATCCTATGAAAAGATCAAAAAGATCAAAGGTGTTGTCAAAAGCTGCTTCTGCGTCTGTACTTGCTTCATTTATGTTCCTTGCCGCATGCGGCGGCGGGGGAGGGAATGCTGCCGGTGAAAAACAGGATTCAAGCGGCAAAGTCACCTTGAACTTCATTACCCAAAGCTCCCCGCTGGCACCGGCCGATCCGAACGAAAAGCTGATTAATAAACGTCTCGAAGAAAAAACGAATGTGCATATTAACTGGAAAAGCTTCACCAAAGACGTGTTTGTGGAAAAAAGAAACCTGGCTGTTGCAAGCGGTGATCTCCCCGATGCTATTTTCAATGCCGACTACAGTGATTATGAGCTGCTGAAGCTTGCTAAAGACGGTGCTATCGTGCCACTGAATGATCTGATCGAGCAGAATATGCCCAATTTCAAAAAAGTGCTCGAAGAAGCCCCTCAATACAAAAGTATGATTACGGCACCCGACGGTAAGATTTATGCATTTCCTTGGATTGAAGAGCTTGGGAACGGAAAAGAAAGAATTCAGGCTGTAGACAGCATCCCTTGGATCAACGTGGAATGGCTTAAGAAGCTGGGTCTCGACATGCCGACAACCACGGAAGAATTGAAAAAGGTGTTGATTGCCTTCAAGACACAAGATCCGAACGGCAACGGTCAGGCAGATGAAATTCCCTTATCCTTTATCAACAAGCCGGGTGCGGAAGATATAGCATTCCTCTTCGGTTCGTTCGGATTGGGAGAGAATCCCGACCATGCGGTCGTAAGCAATGAAGGCAAAGTGATATTTACGGCTAAGGAAGAAGGCTATAAAAAGGCGGTGTCCTTTATCAATGACCTTTATAAAGAAAAACTCATTGATATTGAAGCCTATACCCAAGATTGGAGTACTTACCTGGCCAAAGGCAAAGATCAGAAGTACGGCCTCTACTTCTCTTGGGATAAAGCCAATATCTCCGGAGCAAACGCTGCTTATGAAGTGATGCCGCCGCTCGCAGGTCCGGATGGCGAAGTCAACGTAACCAGAACCAACGGTCTCGGCTTACACCGCGGTAAGATGGTTGTGACAAGCGCCAATAAAAACCTGGAAACGACAGCGAAATGGGTGGATCAGCTGTATGATCCGATCCAATCTGTGCAGAACAACTGGGGAACCTACGGGGACGAGACACAGCAGAACATCTTCGAATTTGATGAAGCAAAAGGAATGCTGAAGCATTTGCCACTGGAAGGCGCTGCTCCTGTGGAGCTTCGTGAGAAAACAAGTATCGGCGGGCCGCTGGCTATCCTTGATTCCTACTATGGCAAATATACGACCATGCCGGATGATGCCAAAGGCCGTATGGACATCATCAAGAATATCATGGCTCCAAAGATGAAAGCAGAGAACGTAATGCCGAGCGTATTTCATTCGATTGATGAGCTTGACCGCCTGACGACGATTGAAACCGACTTGTTCGCCTATGTACTCAGAATGCGTACAGAATGGTACCAGAACGGAAAAGTCGATGCACAGTGGAATGATTATTTGAAGGAACTGGACCGTCTTGGCCTGCAGGAATGGCTTGAAATTAAACAGGCAGGCTACGACAGAGCGACGGGAAAGTAAATATATAAAAAAATATATATAAGCTGAACTAAAGTACACCTAGAGGCGAAAGCGGCGGAGGGGAAGTTTGGAACTGTAGGAGCGTAAGCGTTCGCCTTTAGGTTTGGATTTCTACCGCGATGAGCGGTTCAAATCAGGAAATCCAAACCTAACAGCGGCCGGAAGTCCAAACATTCCCCGCAGTCCGCGTACTACGCCAATTGGATAATCTAAAGTTCAGCTTATCCAGGAGCAAAGGAGAAATCATAATGTCAGCTATTACAAAACAAAATTACCGGGGTGCTTATCATTTTTCACCCAAAGAAAAGTGGATGAACGATCCAAACGGCTTGGTATATTTCGAGGGAGAATATCATTTGTTCTTTCAGCATCATCCCGGCGGAATGACCATGGGGGACATGCATTGGGGCCATGCGGTCAGTAAGGATCTGGTGACCTGGGAAGAGCTGCCGATCGCGCTGGTGCCGGATGAACTGGGCATGATTTTCTCGGGAAGCGCCGTTGTCGACTGGAATAACACGACAGGATTTTTTGAGGATCAGCCGGGGCTGGTAGCCATTTTTACCCATCACTTGGACATGCCGGAAGGACAACCTGCCGTTCAGCGTCAAAGTCTGGCCTATAGCAAGGACAAAGGCAGAACCTGGACCAAATATGAAGGGAATCCGGTGCTTGAACAGGATAAATTTATTGATTTTCGTGATCCTAAGGTGTTCTGGAACAAAGAGAAGAGCAGTTGGGTGATGATCGTAGCCTGTGGTCAAACGGTAGGTCTGTATCATTCTCCTGATCTGATCAACTGGACCTTTGCCAGCGAATTCGGCGAGGGCATCGGATCTCATGACGGTGTGTGGGAGTGCCCGGATTTGTTCCAGCTGGCTGTTGACGGAACCAAATCGGATACCAAATGGGTAATGCTTGTCAGTATTGGTGCAGATCCCGCTTTTGAGGAAGGCTCAAGAACGCAGTATTTCACGGGTGACTTTGACGGAGCTGTATTTACTCCTGACGAAGAGTCCCGGAGCATCCGCTGGCTCGATTACGGCAGAGATAATTATGCCGGTGTGAGCTGGTCCGATCTGCCCGAGGAAGACGGAAGACGCCTGTTTATCGGCTGGATGAGCAACTGGATGTATGCCCGCCAGACGCCGGCGGAAGGGTTCCGCGGAGCAATGACGATTCCCCGGGAGCTTTATCTGGAATTAAGGAACGGGCAAACAATACTCATTCAGAAGCCTGCAAAAGAACTGGAAGCCGCGCGTATCCCGGTCCTTTCCCTGAAAAATGTCTCTGTTCAAGAAATTAATGCAGCCTGTGCCAAGCTTCATCTTGAGGCTTACGTTATTGAGGCGGAGGTCGCTCATGGGACATCTGCCGGCTTTAAAGTAAAGGTAGGTGCAAAGCAGCAAACTGTGGTCGGGATTGATACGCAGACAGAAGAATTGTATGTAGACCGGACAGCTTCCGGGAAGCATGATTTCCACAAATTGTTCCCGGGACGCCACTCTGCGAAGCTTACGGCACCGGGCACAGCCTATGATCTGCATATTTATGTGGACCGTTCCTCCGTTGAAGTGTTTAGTGGTGGAGGCCAGGCAGTTATTACAGATCTCATTTTCCCTGAACCCGAATCTACCGGTCTTGCTGCGTTTGCCGACAATGAAGAGGACTTGTTCCTTTCGCTGGATATCTACAATCTGGCTTCATCTACCGCAAACGGCAGCAACCAGTAACCGGGAGGGTTAAGTGACATGCGTATAGGAGCAATTGAAGCAGGCGGGACGAAATTCGTATGCGGGGTCGGGGATGAAAACGGGAGATTTGAACATCGGATCAGCTTTCCGACCGAACATCCGGATCAGACCTTGCCCAGAGTCATAGAGTATTTTCAAGACAAAGGGGTAGAAGCGATGGGGATTGGATCATTTGGTCCAATTGACATTCGCCAAGACAGCCCGACCTACGGTTACGTTACGACAACACCTAAGCCGGGGTGGGGAAATTACGATCTGCTCGGGACTTTAAAGCAAGCCTTTCCGGTCCCGTTCGGCTTTGACACTGATGTGAATGCGGCGGTATATGGCGAGGTGAAATGGGGGGCTGCTCAGGGCCTGTCAAGCTGCTTGTACATTACTGTAGGCACGGGCGTTGGCATCGGTGTGTATTCGGAAGGCCAATTAGTTCATGGTCTTGTACATCCTGAGGGCGGGCATCTGTTGACGAGGCGCCATCCTGAAGATGATTTCGTTGGTAGTTGTCCTTACCATGGGGACTGCCTTGAAGGGATGGCGGCAGGTCCTGCTATTGAAGCTAGATGGGGGAAGAAAGGGCACGAGCTTCCGGTGGATCATAGGGCTTGGAAGATGGAAGCCTTCTACATCGCCCAGTCCATAACGGGTGCTATTCTACTGCTCTCTCCGCAAAAAATAATTTTGGGCGGCGGGGTTATGCAGCAGTCGCAGCTGTACCCGCTTATCCGGGAAGCAGTGCTCCTGAACCTGAACGGTTATGTCAGTTCAAGCGCCATTCTGGACCACATGGATGAGTATATTGTTTCTCCGGGCCTGGGCCAGCAGGCGGGATTAGGTGGCGCTCTCGCATTAGGACTCACAGCATGGAATAATCGGGTTTCTTCTATATAATACAGCAATAGATAAGGCCGGCCAGTTATGATGTGTAATTGGCCGGCCTTGCTCTTAGTAAAGGCGACATATCATTTACAGGAAGTGAGGGTAAAGGATGAACCGGAAATCAAAATTTGCACTATCCATTCTGTTGGCTGCGGGAGTCATGATGACTTCAACAGGGATTGTTGCCGTTAATGAGGATACAGGCTGGGCCGCACCGGCGGAGCAGAAGTCCGGCAGACTGATAAAGGAGGGGGTTTCTATTTCTGAAACCGTTACCAAAGCAGCTGCAAATTTGACGGGATGGCGAACAGCCGGAAAAGGCAAGCTGGAGGATACGCCCGAAGGGCTTTTGCTGACATCTGATCCTGAAGAAAAAGTGCTGGCGATTTCCGAAACGTCAGCAGATGATTTTATATATGAAGCGGATGTAATGATCAAGGACCGGCAGCCGGATGCTGCGCTGCTTTTCCGTTCCAGTGAGGAAGGTCAGCGTTCATATATGCTGCAAATCGTACCGGATGCCGGACTAATCCGCTTAAAAGACGGAAGCAGTGAAAAAGGCAAATTGCATGAGGAACGTAAGGTTTCCCTGGTACAAGGTGAAATCTACCATCTTAAAGTGAAAGCGGAAGGGCCCCTACTGAAAGTGTATTGGGGGAATCAATACAAGCCCGTGATTGATATCCAGGACAATGCACATCTCTCCGGACGGCTTGGACTCCAGGTCTCGGGTGGAGCGGCCTTGTTCCAAAATATTAACGTAAGCGATCTGAAGGGGAATCTGGATACGGTGCTGGCAAGTCAGGGACAGTGGCAGCCGGATATCAGCGGTAAAAAAGGGATCTCTGTAAATCAGAGCAAGGCGCAGCAGATCTATAGCAGGCAAGCTGCTGATCTGGTGTATGAAGGAGTTATCTCATTTCGTTCCGCTGCTGTTGCAGGCCTGGCCTTCCGTTCCTCTTCTGACGGTGCGAAGGGATATGAAGCCTCTCTTGCGAAAGAAGGAAATCAGGTACATGTCACTTTAACAAAAGCAAACGGCACAGTAATTGCCAGTTCCAAGCAGACTTATCCGAGTCCAGCGGGGGCAAAACATGCGGTGGAAGTGCAGGCGAAGGGGAACCGGATTCAGATTTTCGTGGACGGGTATACTCCGGCAGCAATAGATGTTAAGGACAGTTCATATGCTACCGGATACGCCGGACTTGTCGTAAATCATGGAACCGCTTACTTTCAAGACACCTATGTTACGGACGCTGGCAGTTACAATAATGAAAAATACCGGCCCCAGTATCATTATACGCCGATCCGCGGTGCCGTTAGTGATCCGAACGGGCTTGTCTATTTCGAAGGGGAATATCATCTCTTTCATCAGGATGGAGGCACATGGGCTCATGCCGTCAGCAAAGATATGCTGAACTGGAAACGCCTGCCGATTGCCCTTCCATGGAATGAGTACGGACATGTCTGGTCCGGGTCTGCTGTGGCAGATTTGAAGAATGCCTCCGGTTTGTTCTCGGATTCAGGCGGCAAAGGCCTTCTTGCCTACTACACCTCCTTTAATCCGGATGCCTCTAACGGCAACCAGCGTATAGGTCTGGCCTACAGCAAGGATCAGGGGCGGACATGGGATTATGCCAAGGATCGTCCAATTGTCATTGAGAACCCCGGAAAGAACGGAGAAGAACCCGGGGGATGGGATTTCCGTGATCCCAAGGTGATCCGTGATGAGGAGAATAATCGCTGGGTCATGGTGGTATCGGGCGGTGATCATATCCGCTTTTTCACATCAACTAATTTGCTTGACTGGACGTTGACCGATAATTGGGGTTATGGGGCTTATGTCCGTGGCGGGGTGTGGGAATGCCCCGACTTGTTTCCGCTTACTGTACAGGGAACGACAGAGAAGAAATGGGTTCTAATGATTAGTACAGGAGCGAACCCGGCAACAGGTGGTTCAGATGCGGAATATTTTGTAGGGAGCCTGACTAAGGAAGGTAAATTCGTGAACGACAACCCGGCTGGAACCGTGCTGAGGACAGACGCCGGCAAGGAGTTTTATGCATCCATGTCCTTCTCTGATATGCAAGACGGGCGCAGAGTGATGCTGGCCTGGATGTCCAACTGGGATTATCCCTTCGCCTTTCCGACATCTAACTGGAAGGGAGAACTGACGATCCCGAGAGAAGTTACCCTAATCAACACCCAAGACGGAATTCGTCTTGCCCAGAGTCCGGTGAAGGAGCTGGAATTCCTGCGCAGTGAACTCTATTCCGCAGCTAACAAGGTGGTCATTCCTTCTTCTCCTAATCTGCTGAAAGGCATGACCTCAGGTGCCTATGAAATTGAAGCTACCCTGGAGATTCCCGCCGGCAGCAGCGTATCGGAGTTCGGCTTCAACGTACGTGAGGGAGCGGATCAGAAGACAGTTGTAGGTTATAAGCCGGGCGGGAGCACAATGTTTGTGGACCGCTCTCTTTCCGGGGAAACAGATTTTTCCAGCCTGTTCAGTACGAGACATGAAACGAAAATGCCGACAGAGAACGGCCAAATCAAGCTGCGGATTCTGGTGGATGAATCTTCGGTTGAGGTTTTTGTAAATGAAGGGAAGTCCGTGTTCTCCGAGGTCATTTTTCCGGACCCGGCCAGCAGGGCAATGAGTTTCTACACCAAGGGCGGCAACGTGAAGGTTGTTTCTCTGAAAGTCTATAAGCTTGGGTCGGTATGGAATCCTGAGTCGGGTTCGGCAACACGGATTGCTCTGGATACCAGTGACCGTGAACTGGGGGTTGGGCAAAGCGAAACAGTGCAGGCGATCGTAGAAAACGGACCCGGCAACGGCGCCCAGCCTTTGAAGTGGAAGTCCAGCAATGAAGATGCCGTAATCATAAAAGCGGCAGGCAATTCCCGTGCAACCCTTGAGGCAAAAAAAGCGGGCGAGTCCATCATTACGGTATCTACACCGAATAGAAAGGCATCCGCAAGTTTCCGTGTGAAAGTGTTCGGCGGAACATTTCATACCAACCTCAGCGGCTGGATGCAAGACGTGTCCATGGCTTCCTGGCTGGTTAGCGGGGACGGAATTCGCGGAAGTCACTCCAGCGACGCAAATTATGTTGCTGAGGAGAAGGCGGGAGACTTCTCGTATGAAGCCGAGATGAAACTTGGCAAGTCCGGCGGCGCAGGTTCCCTTCTGTTCCGTGCAAGTCCGGACGGACGCAACGGTTATTACTTGAATCTGGATCCTAATATGAAGGCAATCCGTTTGTTCTACAAAATCGATGGACGTTTTGAAGAACGGCAGGTTCTGGCGAAAGTTCCAGCCTTCATTCTGCCGGACCGGACGTATAGTTTAAAGATACAAGCGGACGGACCTCATATTGTGGTGTATCTGGGCGGGCAAAAAATAATGGATCTGCAGGACGGAACTTTTGCAGCAGGCCATTTTGGACTTCATGTCTTCGGCGGATCTGTCTCCTACCAGAATGTAAATGTGAACGGGGCAGCACCGGAGAACTTGATAACATCAAGCCTGGTAAACGAAACGTTCCTGAAATCCATTTATACAGCAAATCCGGTGAAGGGTGAAGCCGTAACGGTTCAGGATGCAAATGAAATATCCGATCAGAAGTGGGTATTTGTGCCGACGGGAGATGACATGGATTCCTACTCGATCCGTACGGCCTCAGGTCAAGCCCTTGATCTGAACATAGAACATAATTCAATTCAGCTTTATGACTATCTGGGTTACAATAACCAGCGCTGGATCATCCATAAGAATGGGGATGGTTCAGCGGCCATCCTCTCTGCCCATAATCAGTTGGCGCTGGCTGTATCTGAGGATGGCTCGAAACTGACGTTAGAGGTTCCTCAAACCGGTGAAGCCCGTCAAAAATGGCATATCAAATTCTGAATGTAATTTCAGCACAGTAGAAATTACTTGTAATACGTTAAACAGTCCCGATGCAGATCAAAGGCATCGGGACTGTTTTTATTGCTGGAAAGCAGGAATAGGGAATTTAAATTTGCTTGCCGTTCTCGCCCTTTATCTCCTTGCGCAGCAGGAGGGATTCGGCATAAGTAATCATGGCCTGAAGGAAAAGGATCAGGATTTGATTAAGCCGTCCCATGTCCGAAGTGATGATGATGACGAAGGCGATGAGGCCGGTAAGCAGCGACAGAAGGATCAAACCTACAGACGGAGTCCGGCTTCTGCTGGACCTGAACAAATTCAGGAGAGTAATAAACACACCCTGGGAGAGGATACAATTCACTAATAAAGTGAATTTGGTCCACATTATTTCATCAAGTGAATTGCCAAATACATTAATGAGCACAAGCGCCACGACTAGAATAACAAGAGAGACACCGTCCTTTTTGTTAAGCATGGCGAACATCCTTTCTTGAAATGCTCTGAATATATACCCACTATTACCCATGGCGCCGGGCAATCAAGCAAAGTTTATGCGCTTTGCACAGCACTGTTTACCGGGTAGATCCGGGTGAACAGGAAGCGGGTCAGCGGCCCTACAACAATCAGCTGCAGCGGCAGGGCGCAAATGATGTTCAGTCCGGCAGTGGACAGATAGTGACGGAGGAAGTTGTCTCCGAATCCGTAGTGTGCTAGTGTGCCATATAGGGACATGCAGAGCACCATACCGCAGACCATGAAGAAGGAAATGAACAGCACCTTTTTAATCACGGGATCGGCCGGTTTAACCAATCTAAAGGCCAGACCTTTGGCCGCTTTACTGACGATGATAACATCACAGAATAAGGCGACGACGAGTGCCGGAAGTAAACCGACCGCAACATCACGGAATAAAGTATGGGTTAAGCCAGTGTTTAACATCACGTTGTAAAAGCTCATTCCTACGACCATCAACACACACATCATACAGGTGAATACTAAAGCTTCTTTCTTGTTTCTGCCCATTGTTCAAACTCCCTTAACATATAAGTTTTTCAAACTTCACTCATAGTATCAGGGGGTGGAATTATTGTCAACCTAGTTGACAATAATTCAATCTGTATAGAATGAACTTAATAACTACATAAAAGGGCAAAAGTAACGGAGGGGAATTTTGGAACTGTAGGAGCGATAGCGACCGCCTTTGTCACCGGATTCCCACCGCAAATAGCGGGTTAGATCAAGAAATCTGGGGACAACAGCGGCCGGAAGTCCAAATATTCACCGTAGTTACGTCCTCGCCCAAATGGGGAAATCTTAAATTCATTCTATATGGTTGTTTATTCTAATTGTATCTTTATATTGGGGGCCTTTTTTATGAAAGACTATATCCTTAGTTTGAACTTGATAGATTTAGTCAGTGAGAAGCATAATGCTCTGCGGGAAAAAGTAAATGAAACCAGCGGTGAGCAGCTGAACAAGACTGAAACGCATATTCTGGCGAAGCTGGAGCTGCATGGCATGCTCACGATTTCGGAAATCAGCAGGCAGATCAGCATTTCCCGCCAGGGTGCGCAAAAAACGATTAACGTTCTGTTGTCTGAAGGATATGTGGAAACTGCCGTGGTAGAAGGGAACTCACGTGACAAGCATATTGTGCTCACTCCCAAAGGTATTGCGGTCTGTCAGAGCATGCTGGAGATCAAACAGAGCATCGAGGCGGAGATCGCCGCCAAAATTGGCCGGGACCAGGTGGAAACGTTGAGAAAGCTGCTTACGGAGGATTGGCTCTGAGACTGTACGGGTCAGCTGAGGAGCTGAGGTTCTAAAAGACTCTGGTTCTAAGCACTAAGGTTTCTGGGTTCTAAAGCGCACAAGCGGGTTCAAGAAGAAACGTTACTTTGGAGGCGGCGGGCGTAAGTTATAACGGACTGAGGAGACGCTATTGTCCCGAAAAACGCCAATTATTCATCCAAGCGGACCTGAGAGGCAAAAAAGCAGCTGCCGCGTTGTGAAATAAGCAAATAAGGCCGCTGGGGTCCGCAAGACTCCGCCATTAGCCCGATTTCAGCAAATAGCATCTCTGGAGTCCGTTACGAGGAGAATGGTGGCCGGGGAGGGCAGTTTGGTCACCAGCAGAGCGAGCGCAGCTGTCCGTCTGCCTGCAGGATTTTCAAAGAAACCTTGCCCGGGAGCCTATGGAGACTTCGGATTCAAACGCACAACGCTGCGCATTAAGGATATGAGTGTTCCGATCCAATCCTCAGCTGCTCGCGAAGCCGGATGTGTGAATCCGATAAATATTTTTTTCGGATTAGATGAGTTCGATAAATCAAGGTTCCCGGTGGCTTACGGTGAGCCTTTTTGTTTTGGGCGGGATGTTTCCTTTTCCTGTCTAGGCAGGGAAGAAGCTTGCAGGTTTCAGCGGGAGTTATGCACACGTTAAAAATCCTTGGATTTCGATTCGTGAAAACGCTATAATTGAAAATGATTACTTATTGAAGGAGCCTATGTATGAAAAAAGGCAGGATGTTTTATAAGATTTTTATTCCGATTCTGGTATTGGGCGTCGGCCTCGTCATCAGCTTCGGCAGCTATATTTATTTGACGACGATTCATTCGGTTATTGATAGTGTTGCCAGCGGCAAGCAAAGCCTGATTACCCAAATCAAAAATACGCTGGAGCAGAAAATTAAAACCATAGAGTATGCCTTCAATACTTACAGTACGACCAGTTCCTTCAGCGAGGTCATCAACAATCCGATGACAGAGGAGGACTTTCAGGCGTACCGGGATATCAATTCCCAGCTCAACTATATCGCTACGATGGGGATGGATGTCGGCGTAAAATATTCGCTGATCAGTCTGGTGCAAAACTGGAAAATTTCTGATGGAAGCCTTTCTCTTCTAACAGAGGAAAACCGGAAGAACCTGTACGAAAGTTATATCAACAATCAGAACAAGGGATTGTTCTGGATCAAGACGGATAAAGGAATCCGTTTTGTGAATACGCTTCCTGTATTCTCTCAGAACAAGCAGGCGATTGGCCTAGCCGATATTTCGCTGCAGACACTGCGGAATATCCTGCAGACGGAGGACAACACCACGGTGTTCATTCTGAACCGGCAGGGTGATCTGCTGTATGAATCGGCAACCGGAAAGAACCTGTTGACCAGCGGGCAAATGAAACGCATCACGAATATTGCCGAGAATGAGAGCCAGACGGGGACAGTAGCCCTGGAGAAGGCCAATTATCAAAAGGTTGAAGCCATTTATGCCAAATCTTCTTATAATAATTGGATTTATGTCACGCTTCTGGACCAGCAGGAAATCTCCAATGCCCTGGCCACGACCCGTGTCGGCTTAATCATCCTGGGAGTGGTGATCACCTTGCTAATTGTTGTGGTGGCCTATGTAATCTCCTTGCATTTCACCAAGCCGATCCGCCAGATTCAGCGCAGGCTGGCGGTCAGCACCCAGCCGGAGGACAAGAATGAGATCGACTGGATTATCAATTCGATTGATACGATTCTGTCGGAGAAGGAAAGTCTGGAGGGACTCTTAGAGTCAGAATTGCCGCAGCTGGAAACGCAGTTTATGCTGAACCTGTTCCGCAGCCGGATTACCGCCGAAGAGCTGGAGCTCAATATGTCCCGCTTCGGTTATTCCCCAACGGAGGATTCAGTGTATTCCACCATGCTGATCCAGCTTGATAATTACGGGGAACGCCAGGCCAGCGATAAGGATCTGCTGCTTGTCGCAGTCAACAAGATGGTGGAGGAATTGATTCCGAAAGCGCGGAGAATGATTCCAATCTTGCTGAATGACCGGACGCAGGCAACCATTCTGATCTATGAGGGAATGAACGAGCAGGAACACCGGAAGCAAGCGCTCGAGGATGCGAAGAAAATTATTAAAACAGTCAGGGATATCCTGAAGCTGTCAGTCAGTGTTGGCATTAGTAATCTCTATCAGGATCTGGCTTCCAGCAAGGAAGCCTGCGAAATGAGCAAGCAGGCACTGCATCATCGTCTGAATCTGGGCAAAGAGTCAATTATTTTTTATGAAGATATAGCAACGGTTATTTCAGGGCCTGTCCTGCTGCATTATCCGGTAGAACTGGAATCACAGCTGTTTGACGCCATCCGGCTCGGGGATGAGGAGCTGGTATCGCGATCCTTGTACCCGCTTCTCGGCGAAATGATGAAGCATAGCAAGAACCCGCTCAATTTCGAGGTTACGCTGATCCGGTTCGTGAACAATCTGATTCAGCTGGAACAACTGATCGGCGTAGAGGTGCTGCTGACCCAGGACAATTATGCTTTGTATCACCGGCTGCTGGATATCCGCAATCCGGAGGAGATTGAACGAATTCTGGTGAAGGAAGTCATCCAGCCGATGGTAACCAGCATGAAGGAGAAGACGACCCGCCAATTCCGCAGCCTCTCCGACCAGATTGCGGCCATTGTACGCGCTGAATTTGATCAGGAGCTGTCTCTGGAGATTATCGGCGAACGTCTGCATTACAGTCCGAACTATTTGAGCAGCATCTTCAAGAAGGAGTTTGGTATGACTTTCAGTGAATATGTCATGAGCTACCGGCTGGAAATGGCCAAGAAATGGCTGGTGGAGAGCGAGATGACCATTAAAGAAATTGCCGAGCGGTTGCAGTACCATAATCCGCAGAACTTCATCCGCTCCTTCCGCAAGAAGGAGCATGTGACACCCGGTGCGTACCGCGCAATGAAGCAGGACAAGTAGTCGGTGGAGCAGACCAAAACAGCCAGTCTCCGGGATACCGGAGGCTGGCTGTTTTGTTTACTGTAAGTGCGGGAAGGTAAAGGGGATAGCGTATCAGCCCTTTACCGCGCCCAGCAGTGCGCCTTTCGTGAAGTGCTTCTGCACAAACGGGTAAGCAATCAGCATCGGGACGGTGGCAACAACGATAACTGCCATCTTGATTGTTTGTGCAGGAGGAACGACATCGACCGAAGTGCCTTCCGCCTGCATCCCGCTGGAGACAATAACAATCTGGCGCAGCAGGACCTGAATCGGCCATTTTAAAGAGTCCGTGATATACAGAATGGCGGTAGTGTAGGTATTCCAGTAAGACACCCCGTAGAACAGGGAGAGGGTCGCAATCGAAGGCAGTGCGAGCGGCAGCATGATTTTGAGGAATACACCAAAATCATTCGAGCCGTCGATCTTGGCTGACTCCTCCAGACTGTCCGGAAGCGCCTGGAAGAAGTTGCGCATGATGATCAGGTTGAAGGCATTGATGGCCACAGGGAAGATCAGCGACCAGTAAGAATCAATCAGCCCGAAATACTTAACAACGAGGAAGGTAGGTATCATACCGCCGCTGAACAGCATGGAGAACACCACGACAAAATTGATGAAGTTTCTACCATATAAATATCTCCGGGATAATCCGTAGGCCATCAGAGCTGTAAGGATCATACTTACCACCGTACCTACCAGGGTTACTCCGATGGATACGGCCAGTCCTTTAAAGATCGTAGGAGTTGAAAGGATGTAGCGGTAAGCGTCCAGGGAGAATGTAGTCGGAAACAGAATGAACCTCTTCTCTACTACCTCCTGCGTTGAGGCAAAGGAGCTGGCAAATACATTGATAAAGGGTAAAAGACAGACGAGGGCAATGAGAGTCAGCAGGGTGGTGTTTACTATGGTAAACAGCCGGGAGCCTAAAGTTTCTTTTTTGAATGATGATTGCGCCATGCGGTTTTCCTCCTTGTAATCGTTTCAATGAAACTTTATCAGGGGTGTTGTATTCCGTATATAATCATTAGCTATGGCTTTGTTTGGGCTGGGAAAATGGGTAGAAAGGGACCATGATCTTTAGATATCATAGTAATCCCAATAAGGGATAGAAGCTGGAAAAACAGCATAGTAGCACGGTTTGCGGCGCCTCCGTAACTAATGATTATATACGTAATCGGCAAATGACCGTAATCTGGGAATCGTAAAGAAACGCGATCAAGGAGGCCGAACATTGAAAGAAGTAAATGTCACCATGGAGTTGAACGCTGCGCCGCTGAGGAAAAAGAAAACGGCACACAGCCTGCTGAGTTTAAAAAGACACAAGCTATTGTATCTGATGATACTGCCGGGATTTTTGTATTTTGTTATTTTTAAGTACCTGCCTATGGGCGGAATGATTATTGCCTTTCAGGATTATCAGCCGTATCTGGGCATCACGGGAAGTCCTTGGGTGGGGCTCAAGCATTTCATCCGTTTGTTTACGGAACCTACCTTCTTTATGCTGCTGCGCAATACACTCATCTTGTTTGCGCTGAATATTGTAGTCTTTTTTCCGTTGCCGATTATTTTGGCACTGATGCTGAATGAGGTCCGGAACAAGATGTTTAAGAGTGCGATCCAGACGATCATTTATATCCCGCATTTCCTGTCATGGGTTATCATTGTCTCCATTACTTATGTATTCATGAATGTGGACGGCGGGGTGCTGAATGAAATCATTGCTTCGTTTGGCGGACAGAAGATCAGCTTCCTGACTTCGCCAGAGTGGCTGCGTATCGTGTATATCGGACAGATCATCTGGAAAGAGCTTGGCTGGTCGACTATTATCTATTTGGCAGCTATTACTGTAGTAGATACCCAATTGTATGAAGCTGCAGAGATGGACGGTGCAGGAAGATTGCGCAAAACCTGGCATGTCACCCTGCCGGCAATCCGCCCGGTAATCATCACCCTGCTGATTCTGAAAATCGGACATACGCTGGATCTTGGATTTGAGCACATGTATCTCTTGATCAACTCCCTGAACCGCGAAGTCGGGGAAATCTTCGATACTTATATTTACACCGCCGGTCTCAAGAATGGCCAATTGAGCTTCAGTACCACAGTCGGCCTGTTCAAGGGCGTGGTTGGCCTCGTCCTGGTCATGCTGTCAAACAAGCTGGCCAAGAAGGTTGGAGAAGACGGCGTATATTAAGCCATGCACACACTGAATTCAACCCCTGCCTTTGGCGGGGGTGGAAGATACAGCAACACCATTACGTATAAAAAGGGGTAGTGTACATGAATCGCAATTACAAGAAGCTGGCAGCTCTGATGTTGTGCAGCGGGCTTGTGCTCTCAGCTTGCGGAGGAAACTCTAATAACGCGAACAACGGACAGGCGGAAGCCACGAATGCAGGGGGGAACTCATCCGAGGCAACAACGGAGACGGCCAAAGCCAAGATTAGCTGGCTGAACATCCTGCATACGGCATCACCGCCAACGGACACCGTGCTGAACAAAATTGAAGAATTGACGAATACGGACATTGAATTCTCCTGGATTCCTGATGCTTCCAAAGAAGAGCGCATCAATACTTCACTTGCTTCCGATTCCCTGGCGGATATGGTCACGTTGACGATCCTGGATAACTCTTCAGTCCGCAATGCCTTGAAATCGGGCATGTTCTGGGAAGTAAGCCCTTATCTGGATGAATTCCCGAATCTGGCGGCGATTTCCCAGGATACCCGCACCTCGGCATCGATCGAAGGGAAGCTATATGGCATACCATTCCAGAAAGCGGTAGCCAGAAATGGTGTCATCATCCGCAAGGACTGGCTGGATAAGCTGGGTCTAGCGGTGCCGAAGACTACAGACGAGCTGATGGAAGTTGCGAAAGCGTTTACGGAGAAGGATCCTGACGGCAACGGCAAAAAGGATACAACCGGCTTTATGGACCGCAGCGACCTCGTCTACGGAGCATTCAAAACATTGAGCTCTTATTTCGGAACCCCAAACATCTGGGCTGCGGATGAAGCGGGCAAGTTGACACCGGAGTTCGATACGGAATCTTACATTAAAACCATGGATTATATGAAAGCCTTGTATGAAGGCGGCTACATCAACCAAGACTTTGCCGTAACGGCCAAAACCGACCAGCAGCAGAACTTTGCACAAGGTAAAGCCGGAATTTATGTAGGTGCTCTGTTTGACAGCAAAAACCTGATGAAATCGGCCAAGGGCATCCAGGATAACATGGAGCTGGTTATGGTCAATGACATCACCTCAACGGGCAATGAAGCGGACCGTGCGATTTGGGCGGGCGCCAACGGCATTGGCGGCTTGCTGTCCTTCCCGAAATCGGAAGTCAAGGATGAGAAAGAGCTGAAGCGTATTCTGAAATTTGTGAACGATACCATGAGCGATGAAATCTACGCCCTTATGACTTACGGTATACAGGATGTTCATTATACGGTGGATGCCGATATGGCTGTTACTATTAAAGATGCCGATCTGTGGCAGCAGGAAGTTCAGCCGTTTGCGTCCTCCCGTGTGAAAGAAACCGGATATAAGATTCATGATTCCGATCCGCTTAAGGTTGAGGCAGAGCGGCTGATCGAAGAAAATGCCAAGTATGGGGTGCTTAATCCTGCCTTTTCGCTGGAATCCGAGACCCACACAACCCAAGGCTCGGAGCTGCAAAAGATTGTTACGGATGCCACTTATAAATATATCCTCGGGAAAATTGACCTGAACGGCTATAAATCTGAGATCGAAAAGTGGAAAAAATCAGGCGGCAGCAAGATTATTACCGAATATGAAGCTGCCTACAAAGCAGTTAACCCTTAATAGAGTGAAAGCTGGCGGTACTGTGAATTAAGCATAGCAAAGAGGTCCTATCTGCCGATGATGGCGGATAGGACCGTATTTTATCCAACCAAGGAGGAACACATGGCAAACACGACTAAATCTTCAGCAAACTTGAACTGGGCTGTAAAGATGGCGGATTCCATCATGGAACGGACGCCTAGATTATATGATGACAAAGGGTATCAGGGCAAATGGTCTTATGATTACGGTGTTATTCTGAAAGGCTTCGAACTGCTGTGGAAACAGACCGGTGAAGCGAAGTATTACCATTATATTCAGGAAAACATGGACTATTTCATCGGGGAAGACGGCTCAGTGAAGGGCTACCGGCTCGAAGAATACAATATTGATCATCTCAATAACGGAAAGCTGCTGTTCGTTCTTCACCGGGAAACAGGCCAGGAGAAATACAAAAAGGCAGCCGCATTGTTAAGAAAGCAAATCACAGCGCATCCCCGGACCTCGGAAGGTGCATTTTGGCATAAAAAAATTTATCCCTACCAAATCTGGCTTGATGGCTTGTATATGGGATCGCCCTTTTATCTGGAGCATTTGCTCGCCTTCGAAGAAGGGAAAGGTCTGGATGATGTAACCCGCCAGTTCATCCTGTGCGCGCGCCATACCAAGGACGAACACACGGGACTCTTGTATCATGCCTGGGATGAACAGCGTGTTCAGCCGTGGTGTGATCCTGAAACCGGACTGTCACCGAATTTCTGGGGGCGCTCCCTGGGCTGGTATGTGATGGCACTGGCTGATGTACTTGAGATGCTTCCGGCCGGACATGCCGATTACGGCACGCTGGTGAGTATTCTTCAAGATACGCTCTCCACTTTGCGCAAGTATCAGGATCAAGACAGCGGGGTATGGTATCAGGTTGTTAATGAGGGTGGACGCAAAGGCAATTACTTGGAGGCCTCCGCTTCCAGCATGATTACCTATGCGATCGCCAAGGGCATCCGGCTTGGTGTGCTGGATAACAGCTGGCTCGAAACGCTGGACAGCGCCTATCAGGGGCTGATCGCGGAATTCGTGCTTGTGACCAATAGCGGCTGGGTTAACCTGAACAAAAACTGCCAAGTCGCCGGACTCGGCGGGGATGACCGGAGAGACGGCAGCTACGCCTACTATATCAGTGAGCCGATCATCACCAATGATCAAAAAGGGCTTGGCGCATTCCTGCTCGCTTGCGGAGAGTACGAATTCCTGCAGCGTCCGGCCGCCGGGAAGGAATAGGTGAAGCCATATGTCATTCTACAGCATTGATGATTTTGGAGCACACAAGAACAGCACGGAGCTGTCGACGGCAGCTATTACCGGGGCGATTCAAGCGGCGAGCGAAGCCGGGGGCGGTACTGTTTATATTCCTTCCGGCACCTATCGTACAGGCGCGGTCATTCTTAGCAGCAATATCGAACTGCGTCTAAGCCCCGGTGCTGTCCTCTCCTTCAGCTCGGACCCTGAGGATTATCCGGTAGTGGAGTCCCGCTGGGAGGGAGTGAAGCAGGGGGTTCATGCTTCCTGCATCTTCGGCATGAACTTGGTTAATGTGTCAGTGACCGGCGGCGGCAAACTGGATGGTAACGGCGGGCCGTGGTGGGAGAAGCAGCGCAATTCCCCCGAAGAGCTGCAGTATCCCCGGCCGAAGCTGATCAGCTTCGACGGCTGCAACAGGGTTACGCTTAAAGATTTGACCTTGGTAAACTCCCCGAGCTGGACGGTCAATCCCATCCGCTGCCAGGATGTGACCATTGATAATCTTTCGATCCACAACCCGGCCGATTCACCCAACACAGATGGCATTGATCCGGAATCGTGCGTGAATGTGCGAATCAGCAACTGCCATATCGACGTGGGTGATGACTGCATCGCCATTAAGGCGGGGACAGAGGACACGAAGGAACGGATTGCTTGCGAGAATATTGCAATTACGAACTGCACCATGATTCACGGTCACGGCGGTGTGGTGCTGGGCAGTGAAATGAGCGGTGATATCCGCAATGTTGTCATCAGCAACTGCGTGTTCAAGCAGACGGACCGCGGCATCCGGCTGAAGTCCAGACGCGGGCGCGGGGGTGTGGTCGAAGACATCCGTGTCAGCAACATTGTGATGGAGGACGTAATCTGTCCGTTTATTCTGAACCTCTATTACTTCTGCGGTCCACGCGGCAAGGACAAATATGTCTGGGACAAAAATCCCTATCCGGTAACGGAGGAAACTCCAAACTTCAGACGGATTCATTTTGCCAATATTACCGCGCGGCAGGTTCATGCGGCAGCAGGTTTTCTCTACGGTTTGGCAGAGCGATATATTTCGGAAATTACCTTCTCCGATATCGATATTTCCATGGCGGAGAATGCCGTACCGGGGCGTCCGGCGATGATGTCCGGGATTCAGGAGATGAATAACCGCGGCTTCTATCTCGGTAATGTCAGGGATATCCGCTTCCGGCAGGTAACGATAGAGAATCATGAAGGGCCGGCGTTTTATATTGAGAACGGGGAAGAGGTGGAAATCAGCGGCTGCCAGTCCCGAAATACGCGCCAAGCGGAGGAACTGGTGCAGCAGGTTACAGTAGCCCCTTCACAGGAAGATCTCAGCAGTCTGGAAGAATGATGTTGGAACATGACAAACGGAAGGAGCCAGGGAATGATTTCAGAGCACACGAAGACCGGCATTATACAGAATCCAATATTAAGGGGCTTTAACCCGGATCCTTGCCTGGTACGGGCAGGAGAAATGTATTATATTGCGGTATCCTCGTTTGAATGGCTGCCTGGTGTGCGGGTGTACCAGTCCGCAGATCTGGCCGAATGGGAGCATTGTACGGATATTCTGACCCATCAGGTGGATCTGAGGGGAAATCCGAAAAACTGCAGCATCTGGGCGCCGCAGCTCAGCTATCAGGATGGATTGTTTTACCTGATCTATACAGATGTGAAGAGCACGAAACGGCCGTTCAAGGACTGTCATAACTACCTGATCACCGCCCCGGACATCGAAGGACCCTGGAGTGAGCCGGTGTATCTGAACAGCAGCGGCTTTGATCCGTCGCTGTATCATGATGAGGACGGGCGGAAATGGCTGCTGAATGAACTTTGGGATTACCGCATCACCGAAGGCAATAAATCCTCCGGCATCGTCATTCAGGAATACGCTCCGGAGCAGCGCCGGTTAATCGGTGAACCGGTCAAAATCTTCGACTGCACCGAACTCAAGAAGACCGAAGCACCGCATATTTACAAGCGCAGCGGCTATTACTACCTGATTACCGCGGAGGGCGGCACCGGTTCCGGCCATGCTGTAACTGTGGCGCGTTCCACTTCACTGCTTGGACCATACGAAGTAGATCCGCTCAATCCGATGCTGACCTCCCGGAATAATCCTGAGCTGCCGCTGCAATGCGCCGGTCACGGCAGTCTGGTCGAGACACCGGACGGGGAATGGTATATGGCACATTTATGCACACGTCCACTGGAGGGTGAATATGCCATTCTCGGGCGTGAAACTGCCCTGCAGCAGGTATATTGGACCGAAGACGGCTGGCTGCGGCTGACCTCCGGGGGCAGCACACCTCTGCTGGAGGTGCAGGCACCGAAAGGAACGAAGGTCGGGAAGCAGAACCGCGCCTTAGATTTCGAGGATGATTTCAGCGGTCCGGTGCTGAAGAAGAACTGGAATACACTGCGGATAACGGCAGATGAAAGCTGGTGTTCTCTGGCAGAAAGACCGGGATGGCTGCGGATCAGGTCCGGAGAATCGGTGCAAAGCCTGTTCCGGCACCATATTCTGGCCATCCGCCAGACGGACAGCAGCTTCCGCGCAGAGACAGCGCTTGAAGCCGAGCCAGCCAGCTATCTGCAGATGGCCGGTCTCCTGCTGTACCTCAATGAAGATAATTATCTGTACGCCTATATCAGTCATGAAGAAGGACGCGGTAAAGTGCTGCGGTTGATGCGCTGCGCAGCCGATGAATTTACTGCCGAGCCTGTCATCATTGATCTGAATGCAGGTGAAACTGTGCAGATTGCAGTGGAAGTGAGCGAAGTGAACGCGCAGTTTATGTATCTCGCCGGTCAAGCGGCGGCGTGGAAGCCGCTGGGCGGAGAATATAATATAAGCTTCCTTTCTGGAGGCTTCACAGGCAACTTCGTAGGTATTGCTGCGCATGATATGGGGCAGTTCGGAGGCAGCAGCGCCGATTTCTCGTATTTCCGCTATCAAGGGAAGGCATAGAGAAGGCTTCACTTTCGGAGAGTTCCGGCAACTGCCGGAGCTCTCCGCATTCTCATATAACCTAGGAGGTTTTGTATGAAGAAAAAATGGTTGGCGGAGCTGCTGATAGCCGGTCTCCTTGCGACAAGTGTTCCATTCGGCACTGCTGAGGCAGCACTTTTGGAAGCGCTTCCCGCTTTCCCTGGTGCAGAGGGCGGCGGCAAATATGTAACCGGCGGCAGGGCACAGGCTGTGTATGAGGTTACAACGTTGGCTGATTACGGGCGCAACGAAACGCCGATTCCCGGTTCTCTCCGCGATGCGGTAAGCGGGAGCAACCGGACGATCGTATTCCGTGTGGGAGGAACGATCCGTCTGAAGGAGTCGCTGAAGATCACCGGCTCCAATCTGACGATTGCCGGCCAGACCGCACCGGGTGATGGCATTACCGTAGCCGATTATACGACATCCATAGAAGCCGACAATATCATTATGCGTTATATGCGCTTTAGACTCGGAGACCGGATTGTCAGTGAAGATGATGCCTTCGGTTCGCGGTATCACAAGAACATCATCATTGACCACAGCTCGTTCAGCTGGTCGGTCGATGAAGTGGTCAGCCTGTATGACAACGAGAATACTACGGTGCAATGGTCGATCTCCGCAGAAAGCATGCTGATGACCAGCCATCATAAAGGGCGGCACGGCTACGGCGGCATCTGGGGCGGCAAAAATGCCAGCTATCATCATAACCTTATTGCCCATAGTACCAGCCGCAATCCCCGACTGCCCACGATAACGAGGCTGGTTGATCTGACGGAAATGACGAACAATGTTATTTACAACTGGGGTTTCGCATCGACCTATGGCGGCGGAGCTGAAGGTTATTTGTACAATATCAGCAACAACTATTATAAAAATGGCCCCAATACTTACAGCAGCGTGAAAAAGCAGTTATTCGGGGAAGTAGCGCCGGTTACGAAGCTTTATCTGGCAGGAAATGTGATGGACGGCAGTCCGGAGGTCACAGCGGATAACTGGAAAGGCGTTCAGAGCTACTCGGACAGTTCAAAGCTGGCGGAGCCGGCAGTGATGCCGAACCCTTATGCGGAAGAGCCGGCCAGCGATGCGTATGCGAATGTTCTGGCCGATGCAGGAGCCACTTTGCCGAGACGGGATGCCTACGATGCGCGTGTGATGAATGATGTAAAGAACCGTACCGGGCAGCATATCAATTCTCCATTGGAAATTGGCGGGTATCCCGACTACCCGGAGACCGCTTCAAAGGTGGTTGACCAGGATCATGACGGAATGGACGACGCCTGGGAAACAGCAAGAGGCCTGTCGCCGTCCGATCCTGCCGACGGCAACGGAACGTTGCTGTCAAGTGAAGGCTACACCAATCTTGAAGTTTATCTGAATGATCTGATTGTTCAGGCCACAGCAAGCGGAGAACATACCGGCAATCCTGTAACCGCTATCAGTTATCCAACCAACAATCAGATTCTGGAGGCGGGCAGTGATGTCACCTTAACGGCTTCCGCCAGCGACAAAGACGGGATAGCCAAGGTTGAATTTATCGTAAATGGTGTGAAGCAGGGAGAAGCTGCCACAGCGCCTTACCGTTTCGAATGGAAAAATGTGCAGGACGGAACTTATTATCTCGTTGTTCAGGCCACCGACAACAAAGGCCTTAAGACGCAGTCGGACAATGTTGCAGTTCACGTCAATACCTCAGGCAGTACCGGTCCATGGACCTCAGCGGATATCGGAAATCCGGGCATTGCCGGACAGACCTCGGTTAATGCAGAGACCGGGCAGGTCACGGTTAAATCGGCGGGGCTGGTTGGTGCCACCTCGGAGAGCGTTAAAACAGAGGATAACTTCCACTTTGCCTATCAGACCCTGGAGGGCAACGGAGAACTGATTGCCAAGATTGATTCCGTAACGGCGACAGATGACGATGCGAAAGCGGGAGTGATGATCCGCGACAGCCTGCAGCCTGATGCCAAGATGGCGATGATGGCGATTCCTTATGTAAAATATGGAAAAAAAGGAGTTCTGATTACCCGCTCCGTTACAGGGGCCAAGGTAGTTAGGACGGAACCTGATAGTTTTATCACCACCCCTTATTGGGTGAAGCTGGTCCGGCTTGGCGATGAAGTGACAGGGCTGATCTCGCCGGATAAGGTGGCATGGAGCAAGGTGGGCACAGTGAACCTTGGGCTGAAAGAGACGGTTTATATGGGTCTTGCCGCCGATGCTGCCAAGGCGGATAACGAAGTCAACCGCTATAATATCTCCCGCTTCAGCGGTGTGGAACTGAAAATCCTTGACGATAAGTACCCGGTAACACCCCTTGGACTTACAGCTGCGGGAGGCAGCAAGAAGGTGGAGCTGAAATGGGAGCCGGTCCCATATGCCAAGACCTACGGCATTAAACGAAGTGAGGTTTCGGGCGGGCCTTATACCCTGGTAAGCAAAGACAACTCAGGCAACCTCTATACCGATCTTGATGTAAGTCCGGGAAAAACCTACTATTACACGGTCAGTGCCGTGAACGAATTCGGTGAAAGCTTCGATTCGGACGAGGCGAGTGCCGAGCCTAAGGCTGAAGCGGGCAATATCTATTATGTGGATGAGGATTTCGAGCGGGTGGCTGCGGGTACCACGCCGGAGTATTATGAGGTATCTCCGAATCCACAGACCGATGCGCAAAAATTGGTTGTGTCTGCCACACCATCCGGAAGCAAGGGGAACTCGTCGGCACAAGTGCTGAATGTGTATGATTCCGCGAACGGCAATGTGCAGTTTATCCGCAGGTTCACCCCAATGACAGGTGCGCTGGTGATTGATACCGATTTTATGTTCGCTGCGGAATCGGGCACTTCAGTGTTCCTGCAGGCCCAGAGTGCGGATGGAAGCAAAACCGCGTTCTCCATTGAGAGCCGCAAACCGACGCTTCCGGCCGCAGCGGGCAAATACACACTGACGATGAGCAGGGGGAGCAGCCAATACCATCAGCTGATGAACGCCTACGCACTCAACCAGTGGTATAACCTGAAGCTGAAGGTGGACGTGCAGGGTGATGAAGTCGATGTCTATATCGACAACCAGCTTGCAGGCTCTTTTCCGTTCACCACCACAAATTTTGCGGGATATGGTATCGGGCGGATCCTGTCCAAAACACCGGGCGGCGGGTCCGGCAATTATTATCTGGATAATCTGAAGGTTTACGTGGAGCCAGTCGCAACGCCGCTCGGCTTAAACGGTCTTCCCGGCAACGGAGCGGCGCAGCTGAAATGGCCTGCACTTGAAGGGGCAGCCTCCTATAATGTTAAACGGGCACTTACGGCCGGCGGCCCCTATGATACAGTTGCCAGTGCCATTACGGAGACTTCCTATGTGGATAAGGAGCTCACCAATGAAACCACGTATTATTACGTTATTACAGCCGTGGCTCTATCCGGCGAATCGGGCAACTCCAATGAAATCAGCATAACTCCTTCCGCTTCGGCAGTGAAATTGCCCGCGCCGGAGCAGCTTGCGGCGGTAAGCCGGAATGCCCAGCTAGAGCTGAGCTGGAATGCGGTGAAATATGCGGAGAGCTATACCGTCAAGCAATGGAATGCAGCAGCGGACCGCTATGAACCGGTGGCGGAGGGCCTCACGGATACCGCTTACCGCATCGGCGGGTTAACCAACGGGCAAACTTACCGTTTTATCATCTCAGCGGTCAATGTTGCCGGGGAGGGTGAGGACTCACTGCCTGTGGAAGCAAAGCCGCTCCCGGCCTTGGCAACGCCTGAAGTAACCGTCCAGGCCGGTGATAGTGCCGTTAAGGTAAACTGGACGGCCGTCGGGGACGCGCAAAGCTATAGAGTAACGCGGGCATTGTCGCCGGAAGGCCCATATGAATTGCTCGCTGCCGAGATCAGCGGCCCCAGCTATGACGATACCGGACTGGCGAATGGTACGCCATATTATTATAAGGTGGCCGCCGCCGATGGTACCCGCAGCGGGCTGGCGTCGGATGCAGCCGGAACGGTTCCGTTCCAGAATGCCGGCCAGCCCGGAATTCCTCAAGGGGTTGCGGCTGAACCTGGCAACGGGGAAGTGAAGCTGAGCTGGGCTGCATCTGCAGGCAACAGCAGCTACCGGATTATCCGTTCGGAGACTGGCGGCGACTATAAGGTAGTTGCTGAAGGAATCGGTGAAGCAGCGTATACCGATACCGGACTGGCAAATGGAACCGCTTATGATTATGCAGTAATCGCCGTTGACGGCAGCGGAGGCGCGGCAAGTCTTCCGTCCATGGCAGTCAGCGCGGTTCCGGCCCCGGTTATAGTAGTCGATCAGAGCGGGGCGGGAGATTACAAGACCCTCAACGAAGCAATCCTGGCTTCACCCGATAACAGCACGCTCATGACGATCATCAAGGTGAAGAACGGAACGTATCCAGAGAAGGTGCTGGTGCCGGCAGGCAAGAAGAATCTGCGCATCATCGGCGAAAGCCGGGAAGGCACCTTGCTCGTCAACGCAGACTCGGCCAAGACGATAGGGCCGGACGGCAAAGAAATGGGCACCAGCGGCAGTTATACGCTTAAAGTGGCGGCAACAGATTTCACGCTGGAGAATATGACGGTTCAGAACAGTGCTGGCCGGACTGCCGGGCAGGCTGTAGCGCTATATGCCGAAGGGGACCGGGGCGTATACCGCAACGTCAAGCTGCTCGGCTATCAGGATACGCTGTTCGCAGATAAAGGAAGAGCTTATTTCGTAGATAGCCATATTGAAGGGACTGTGGATTTCATCTTCGGCAACGCCGCTGCGGTGTTCGTGGACAATGTCATTCAAAGCGCGGGCGCCGGCTATGTAACTGCTCCTTCCACGGAAGCGGGTAAACCGGGATATGTATTCCTGAATAACCGCCTGACTGCCGGTGAAGGGGTGGCCGCGGGGAGCGTGGACTTGGGCAGACCGTGGAGAGACTATGGCAGCTCCACCTTCATCAATACGGATATGGGAGCCCACATTAAGCCAAGCGGCTGGCATGAATGGTATGAAGGCCGTTCCCGGACGGCACGTTTCTCCGAGTATATGAGCTATGGGGAGGGGGCCAACGCAGCCGCACGCTACAGCTGGTCCAAGCAATTAACGGCAGAAGAGGCGCAGGCCATTACCGTTCAGGCTGTGCTGGCCGGCAGCGACGGCTGGAATCCGCAGCCGCCGATGCGCCTCTTGAGCCAATCTCAAGTGCCAGGAGAGAAGGTCTCTTCCATTACTGTAAGTAGTGAAGAGGGGAGGAAGACGATCGAAACGGATAAAGGTGTTCTTCAGCTCCAGGCAGTTGTGCTTCCGGAGAATGCGGCCAACCGCAACGTGCACTGGACTGTGACGGAGGCTGACGGAATAACTTCTACCCCTAAGGCCTCCATTGATGAGAATGGGCTGCTTGCGGCAAAAGCAAACGGGACCGTTCTAGTGACCGCGGCTGCGCTCGACGGCAGCCGGATCAGCGGCAGTCTGGAGGTGGTAATTAGCGGCCAGGCGGAAGTTGCGGCCGGGTTGCCTTCGGCGACGCTGAACGGGCCTGTCACCGTGTCGCCCGGGCAGGAATTTGCCTACCGGGTCGGTATTGCCAATGTTACTGATTCCGTCTACAAGTCGGTATACTCCGCAGACTTTACGCTGGATTATGCTGCGGCAGGGATAGAATTTATCTCCGCCCGGAGTCTCGTTGAGGGGATTACGCTTACTCCTATCTCCGCAGATCATCCGGGGCAACTCAGCGTCAGTGCAGCAGCGGCGGAAGGAGTAGCTCTGACCGACGCCAAGGAATTTATCGAAATCAGCTTCCGGGCCAAGGAGACGGCAGCTGAAATTTCAGTGCCGCTGAAATTCGCTGCTTTCAGCGGTTCGAATGGGATCCTGAATTTCCCGATTAAGCATGAGACGCAGGCTGTTGTCCGGGTCATTCCTAAAGTTGCTACCCAAATAAACGTCACTTCTGCAGGCAACGTGAGTGTACTGCAGACCGGGCAAAAGCTGCAAATGCATGCGGCTGTCCTGCCCGTAGGTACCACCGGTACTACGGTTACGTGGTCCGTGTATAATGCCGACGGTTCTTCTACGGTCAGGGCAACCATTACGGAAACGGGTCTGGTCACTGCAATAGCTGCCGGAAAGATCACCGTGAAGGCAGCCTCCAGTGATAGTCCGGGCGTTGCGGGGACGATGAATCTGGAGATCAAGGATGGCCAGACCCCGCAACCGGGCGGAAATCTGCCGTCTACCGTGACAGCCGGCAAACAACCGCAAATTGCAGCAGGTGCCAATGGAATTACAGTTTCCCTGGCAGCAAATGTGAATGGAAAAGCCACGGCAGAGCTATCCGCAATAACGATCACACAGGCGGTGGAAGCCGTTCAGACAGACACACTCCGGATTGAAGTGCGCTCCCCTGCGGATACCACGGCCGTGCAGCTGACGCTGCCGGCGCAGGCAATGGTTCAAGCCGTTTCCGGGAGAATCCGGACGGTGGAGATAGACTTGGGACTGTCCAGCCTCCGGCTGGATGCGGAACTTATTCGGCGGGCAGCCGGATCAGCTTCCTCAAGCCTGACATTTGCTGTTGCCAACTCAGGCAGTGAACAGATTGCGGTTCAGGGTAGCCTTGGCAATATCTATGAACTGGGATTCTCCGTTGACGGGCAGCTGGTGAAGCAATTTGACGGCGGCCTGAAGGTATCGCTGAATTATGACCGTCCGGCTGCAGCTGCAGCCGAGAAAATAGTCATTTATCATATCCTTGATAAGGGTCAGGCGGAGGTCATCAGAAATTCCAAATACAACCTGCTGACCGGGAAAGTGGACTTCAGTCCGGCACATTTCAGTAAATATGCTGCAGGTTATGCAGAGAGTATCTTCGGCGATATTGCCGGACTGGAATGGGCGAAGGGCAGTATTGAAGCACTTGCCGTCAGGGGAATCCTTGAGGGGACGGATACACATACTTTCGGGCCCGGCTTGAAGGTAACCCGGGCGGAGTTCCTGAAGATGCTGATGCTGGCGCTGGATTTGGACGATAGCGAAGCGGCAAGCACCTTCACCGATGCGGCACCGGATGACTGGTATTACAGTTCCGTTGCGGCAGCCCAGCGGCTGGGGATCGTACTGGGCAGACCTGACGGAACCTTTGGTGCGGACGCACCCATCACCCGTGAGGAAATGGCGCTGCTTGCATTCCGCGCAGCCCGGCAGGCCCATCTGCCGCTTCAGGGTTCGGGCCAATCCGCTGCATACAAGGATGCATCCAACATTTCCGAATACGCACTGGCAGCAGTTCAAGCTATGAGCGGAGCGGGGATCATTCAAGGCGTAGGCAATAACAGCTATGCGCCTAAAGCGCAGGCTTCCCGGGCGCAGGCGGCAGTTATTGTACAGCATTTGTTCCTGTTAAGACCGTGATTTCTTAAGCAATCCGTTGTCATCCACCAGTCAGCCTGAACCGCAGCTCACAACGAGCAGCCGGTTTAGGCTGATTGTTTTTGGCTGTCCAGAGATAGTCATAATTAAATCTATTGCGCAATCCGTTGCTGAAATGTATATTTATGGGATGGATTGTACCGATCAAGATATACTTTAAGCAATAAGGTAATTTATACTCCGGTCGGACTGAGATTATTTTTTACTTCCAAGGGTAATATAACATTAAAAAAAGTGCGGGTGAGGCTGATGATGTCTTCGGTAAAAAGATTGCTAATTGGACGTCCGCTTAAGTCGGATCAACTGGGCGACCAAAAACTGAACAAAACCAAAGCGCTGGCTATTTTATCTTCGGATGCTTTATCCTCCGTCGCTTATGGTCCTGAACAAATCCTGCTGGTTCTGATCACCATTAGTGCAGCAGCCTTCTGGTATTCCATCCCGATTGCCATCGGTGTTCTGGTGCTGCTGACGGCCCTGATTTTATCTTACCGGCAAATTATTTATGCTTATCCTCACGGCGGCGGAGCCTACGTCGTTTCCAAGGAAAACCTCGGGAATTATCCCGGCCTGATTGCGGGCGGCTCGCTATTGGTCGACTATATATTGACGGTTGCGGTGAGTGTATCCGCCGGTACTGACGCGATTACTTCGGCTTTTCCAAGCTTGCATCCGTATAATGTAATTATTGCCGTTCTATTTGTCCTGCTGATTACGACGCTGAATTTGCGGGGGGTTACAGAATCGGCCTCCTTCCTTGCTTATCCGGTCTACTTATTTGTTCTTGCATTGTTTATTATGATCGGACTTGGTCTGTTCAATGTTCTAACAGGCCGGGTACCTGCTGAACTGCATACCCCCATCGGTACACCGGTAGCCGGGATCAGCCTGTTTCTGCTCCTGAAGGCTTTTTCCTCCGGGAGCTCGGCGCTGACGGGAGTGGAGGCCATTTCCAATGCCATTCCTAACTTCAAGGCTCCGGCACCGAACAATGCGGCCAAAACATTGGCGGCGATGGGGATCCTACTTGCGGTCCTGTTTTCCGGAATTGTGCTCTTGGCTTATTATTACGGGATCATCCCTAATGAAGAGGTTACGGTGGTCTCACAAATTGCCGAGCAGGTCTTTGGCCGGAACTTTATGTATTTCTTTGTGCAAGGCACAACGGCCTTGATTCTGGTTCTGGCGGCTAATACCGGATATTCGGCTTTTCCGCTGCTTGCGGTCAATCTGGCCAAGGATAAATTTATTCCGAGAATGTTCACGGTCCGCGGCGACCGGCTGGGGTATTCCAACGGGATTGTCAGTCTTGGCGTATTGTCCATTATTCTGATCATTGCTTTTGAAGGCCGGACTGAACATTTGATTCCGCTGTATGCGGTGGGCGTATTTATTCCCTTCACCCTCTCACAGACCGGAATGATGATCAAATGGATCCGCCAGAAGCCGGAAGGCTGGGTTCCTAAGCTGATTATCAACACAACCGGGGCAGTCATCAGCTTTGTCGTCACGATGATGTTTTTCATGACTAAATTTACGCAGGTGTGGCCAGTGCTGATCTTTTTACCGCTGATTATCCTGCTCTTTTACCGTATCCGTAAGCACTATGAAGCGGTGGCTGATCAGCTGCGGATTACGACCTGCGAACCGCCTCTGGCGATTGAGGGGAATATTATCATCCTTCCGGTTGCCGGAATTACGCATGTGGTGGAGAATTCGCTGCGTTATGCCAAGTCGCTGTCCGCCGAACAGATTATTGCCGTCCACGTTCCTTTCGAGCGGGAGGATGATGCTATATTCGAAGAGAAGTGGAAGAAATTCCATCCCGAAGTGAGGCTGGTGACGTTGTATTCGCCTTACCGCAGCATCATTCATCCGCTGACCAAATTTATCGACACCGTGCAGCGCAAGGCGAGTGAATCGAATTACCAGGTGACCGTGATTGTACCGCAGTTTATTCCGAAGAAGGGCTGGCACAACATCCTGCATAACCAGTCCAGCCTGCTGATCCGTGCACATCTGCTTTACCGCAGGAACGTTATCATAACTACAGTGCCTTATCATTTGAAAAAATAGTATTCCGAAAAAAGGAATGGCAAGAAACACTTTCCGGGTATGCCCGTATAATCTCGAAAGGGGCTGATTATATGCTTACCGGAATTGTCATCATGATTCTCGGACTCTCCACTGTAGCGTTCGGGATATATATCCGCAAGAATCCAGCCAGTGGATGGCGGATGAATGTGGGATGGAAAGTGAAAGGGGATGCCGATCCCAGCGATTACTATCTGGAATCGGTTAAATTTTCCGGAACAATTGCCATATGTGCGGGTGCGCTTTTTACGATATTAGGAATCTTACCGATGCTTTAAATGCTTTAATTACAGGAAACCTTGATTGGCGAAATGCCTTTCAAGGTTTTTTTGTCGTTTTTGTATCCGGTTACAATTGGGAGAACGGTGGAGACCAATGAAGTGGGAACCAATGAATTTATCCGCTGGGCAAAAGAATAATGCCGAGGTGATGATGGCCGTCAACCTCGGAACCAGAGGTGCCGATGCTGCCCGCAACCTGCTGGAATGCCTGCACTGCCTGCCGGCGAGTGGAAACATGTGGCCGTGACGCTCACGGGTACTCAGGGTGTCCTGTATATCGACGGTGTGGAGGCGGGGAGAAATGACCACATGACGCTCCGGCCTTCCGACCTTGGCAAGACCAAAAATAATTACATCGGCAAATCACAATTCGCAGATCCGTATTTTGACGGTCTGGTTGACGACTTCCGCATTTACAGCAGAGCCCTTAGTGCTGCCGAAATTGCAGCTCTAATCGCGCCTGCCGGAAATATTGTTTCGGTCGAGGATGCCATGCTGACTACTCCGGCTCAGGAGGCGCCGAAGCTTCCGGCAACGGTCAAGGCGACACTGGAGGACGGCAGTGTGTCCGAGGCTCCGGTACAATGGGAGCCGGTAGACCCTAGTCTGTATGACAAGGAATGCAGCCTGTTCACAGTGAATGGAACCGTTGTGGGCACGGAAACGAAAGTCCAGGCTCATGTAACAGTGACGAAACGGGTTATTGCTCCCTTCCCGGAGCTTGCACTCCGCTATACCTTTGATGAAGGTCAGGGAATTACGGTTCAAGATGTTTCGGGAAGCGGGCGTGACGGAACACTTCACGGCTCGCCCGATTGGAGCGGACAGGGACACAAGAACCAGGCGCTCACCTTCAGCGGAACAAGCGGCAACTTTGCCCATGCGGGCAACGATCCAAAGCTGCAGCCGGGCAGCCTGACGCTGTCCTACTGGATTAAGCGCACCGGCGCCATGAATGACAAGGAGAATGTGCTGTTATGGTTCAAACCGGAGGGCAGCTTTGCCGGCAACGGATTTTTTGTCACCTACAACGGCAATTCCAGCATTGTATTCGTTGACGGAGCTAACGGCTTCTATGTGAAGCAGTCACCGGAGGAGTTTCTGCCGCTGAATGAGTGGACGCATATTGTCTTTACCTATTGTGAACGGCACGGTGGAGGGAACGGGTGTGGCAGCCAAAGCAACAGTTACTGTAATTGGTGCTGCCCCAACGCCGACGCCAACGCCAGCACCACTTTGTTTAAAATATAAGCCTCTTTCTGAACACAGGATAAAATGATTGGGTTTGAAACCACGCCGCGAATGGTTTAGACTTCTACGAAGCGGACTGCTATCATTAGAACTGTGAAAGACCATAGAAAGCCACTCTGCCCATGGAATGAAAGCTAAGCACCGATATAAATGTATTTCCTGCAACTATATCAGGCAGAATCTGCTTTTTTTGAGAGATAGTTGCAGCTTGTGCAATTAAAAAATAGTTTTGTGTGTTTTTAGCTAGATTTGGTTCATATAAGTGTATGGAGTGCAACTAACCTCCCCAACGCAGCGAAACGGTCGGTTTTAGCTGTACAAAATACAACTATATAGATTGAACAAAAACTTGAGATAAAGGAAAGGAGCAACGGAGGGGATTTTGGAACTGGAGGAACGGTAGTGTCCGTCTGAAAGCTTTCTGAAGGAAAGCTGGCATCGAAAACATAAGCAGTCTTCGGATTTCTACCGCTAAATAGCGGTTAAAATCAAGAAATCCTTACGACAACAGCGGCCGGAAGTCCAAATATTCACCGCAGTTGCGACTGATCCTGTACTCTAAAACCACAAATTCAATCTATATAGTTTGCCCGGTAGAAGAACTACTCTGGCGGATGAATACCGGATAACTTGCTGACTTGCTGACTTGCTGACTTGCTGACTTGCCAGGATAAAGGAAAAAGAGGTGCAACTGAAGGAGAGCTTTTGGTGGGGCGGATATGAGGAATGATTAGAATAAACGCGTATCGCATATACAGCATCATAAAAAGACGAAAAAGAAGAATGGAGGTGCGGCATTGAACTTAAGACAACAGCAGCAATCGATGCTGCCCTCGTTAGGGCGGCGCAGACGTTACTTTGTGGTTCTGATGATTACAATGGTTGTTCTGCTTACCGGCTGTGCCAGTGGTACGGCGCATATGACGGTGAAGAAGGATGGGAGTTTGGAGCTTGCATTCAGCATTTTATTGGATTCCCGGGCGGAGGCGATGGTTGGCGGAAAGCTGGAAGAGGTGCTGACCACCAGGCTGGAGGCTGCCGGGATTGAATTGAAAAAAAGCCAGAACGGTAAATCTACAGAATATCAATTCCTCAAAGCCTATGCTTCGCTGCAAGACCTGCAGGCAAACGCTGGCAAGCTGGACATTGTGGACACGCAGGTTGAACAGGTTAATAATTGGCTGTACACCAAATACGATGTGGTAGCCCAGCCGAAGCTGAATGCCTATTCGGATGAAATTATTGACGGGATCGGAAGTCTGAGCGTGCCGAAATCTCTGGTCCGCATGCTGCTGCAGAACCTTGCGGTCGATTTTAAATTAACGCTTCCTTATGATTTGTATGGGGCCAACAATGCCGCCGAACAGGACGGAAATACGTTGACTTGGCATATTACAATGGCTGATTCGCAGCCGCTCGAGATGGTCGTTTACGTGCCAAACGTCAGGAATATCGTCATTGCCGGTGGCGGCGTAGTGCTAATCCTGGCAGTTGCCATCATTTGGTTCATAAGAGCAAGAAAAGCGCGCAAGCCTAAGAGTGCCTGAAAGTAACCCCAATGGGGCCAACACCCTATCCCTATTATCATCCAAAAGAGCCGTCAGCCTCAGCGTACACCTGCTGGAATGTTGACGGCTTTTGTCAAAATATAAGAATTTATATGTTTCACACGATAACTTATCCTTCTATTTCTCGCTGAAACGGTACCGTCCTTAAAAAGGACGGCAAAGCCGTTTCCACTTGTCTAAATCTGGCTATTTAGGATTCACAACCGGCAGAGGATTCCCCGATACTTATCCGGTCCCGCCTTGGGCTCTGGAGCTTACGTTGTCACGGTACTGGCCGGGGGTCATCCCTTCCTGCTTCCGGAAGGAGCGGATGAAATTTTGCGAATTGTTGTATCTGAGCCTTGCGGCAATGTCCTTAATTGGCATGTCGGTTTCTTCCAGCCATTTTTTGGCCATTTTGAACCGGTACATCGCCAGGTACTCACTGAAATAATATTGGGTCTCCTTGCGGAAGACGCTGCTGAGATAGTTGGCGTTGTAATGAAGGCGTGAAGCGCACTCCTCCAGCGTAAGATCCTTGTCATAATCATGCTGGACAATATCAATAATTTTCTCTGAAATGTTGTGATATTGGGCATTTTGCCGGCTGTGAAAAATCCGGATCATCGGCAGAATAACCATACTCCAGAACCAGTCCTCGATTTCGGCTACAATGTGGAGGTCGGTCAGCTCTTCGAATAAGGAGCCGTTCACATGATAAATCTGCTTCAGGCTAATTCCCGATTCCTGCATCATAATGAGGATATTATTGAGCAGACGGGTCAGCGGAATCTGGTACTCCTGCGGGGACAGTCCCAGCGCAAAAATACACTTGAACAGCTTATGCAGCAGCTCCTTCGCTTTTTCAGTATCGGCCAGCTTGATGGCGTCCATCAGATCATTTTCGGTATGCGAAGGATAGTTTAAGTTCAGATAATGTTTGCCGGAGTTGATGTTCTCGTATTGGATAATGATGCCTTTGCCGAGCGTAATCCGGTATTTGAGAGCTTCCAGGCCTTCTCTGTAGGCGATAGATATTTTATCAAAGGAATGGAAGGGCAGACTCAGGCCAATACTGACCTGCAGCTTCAGGTAGTTATTGATCTCCTGCTGCAGATTCTCTGTCAATGAATAGAGCGACCGGTGAAAAGCTTCTGCATTGCCCTCCTTGCTGCCAATCAAGGTCACCACGGCATGATCCATAATGACAGGCGCAAGCCTGCTGTCCGGGGGTACCAGTTCCTCGATCATATTATGCGCGGCAAATAACAGCAGATGGAGATCCTTTTTCTCATAGCTGGTATCCTCAGAGAAGTCGATGCTCAACGTGATGACAGCCATCGTCTTCCATTCTTCCATCTGAGTGTGATAGCCATATTGCTCCAGCTCTTCGAGCAGCTCGCGTTTTTTGACATTGCCCTGAAAGGCTTTGGTCAGGAAAAAGGTGCGGACCTGCCGGATATGCTGGCTGACCTCCTTCTCCAGCTGTGATTTGGACTGAAATAAATGATGCACCTGTTCGCCGATAAACTGGAACTCATCCGTATGCCGGGATTTGATTCCGGGTCTGCGCAGCCCCATCTGGTTGAGCAGTCTTTCGATCGGGCTGTACATACGGCGGGAGCCGAGCCATGCGAACAGGATGGACAGCAGCAGCATCACGGCACATACATACAGGGTATAGGTTCCGATTTTGTTGGATTCCTTCGTAAAACTCTCAATGGAGGTGACCGAGAGATAGATCCAGCCGTTCAATTGGGAACGCAGATAAGTGACGGAATAGTCCTTTTCGTCCATGACGGCTTTGAATTGTCCCGAAGGTTTATTGAGATCGGAGACGAGCGAAAGATCCGCAAATCCGCCCTTTTGCACAGGCTCTCCGATCATCGAACGGTCCGGGTGAAGCAGTATGGTGCCGGACTCATTCAGCACAATAATGCTGTCCAGCGGATCTACTTCCGAGTTGATGAAGTCCTGCAGGCTGCAGGCTGGAATATTTGCCAGGGCAAGTCCGTATTTTTGCAGTTTGTTGGTCGGCAGCTTTTTAATCAGACTGATGCTGTAGTCGCAGCCCGTCACATTGATGCTCTCCTCACTGTAGAACAGCGAGGAAGGGTTCAGCACCCAGGAGGTGTTGTCGGGAACATTCATCAGATTGGAGAGCTGCTCATAATTCTTATATTCGTTCAGGCGGTAGAGGCCGGAGTTTTTGATCATCCAATTTTGCCGTTGATTTAACAGGATCACATCTTCGAGCTTTGTATCAAAGGACTGCATATTACGGATTTCGTTTCTTAAGTCATTATATAAAATGAAATCGGTTACATTTAACGGGTTATTTAGTGCTTTTTTTAATACCGAAGAATTCACAACCTGGTTTAAGGTTTGGTTGACAGTAGTCAGCTTATGCTCTACATTTGAGTTAATTTGTAAAATAAGTTCCATTTTGCTTTTGTTAACATTTTTTTGAATTTCGCTGGAGGATGTGAGATAGGAGAAAGAGCCAATGAACACCACAGGCAGCGTACTGATGACAAAGGCGAATAAAGTTAATTTACTCAGGAAGCTTAAGTGTTTCACTGATTTTCAGCACCTTTACTTGGGTAGTAGCAACCGCCTCATTTAAGTGTATTCATCAGCTAGGATAATAACAATAATCATCTGGTGCCGCAATAATCATTATCTCTAATTATTACTTTGTATAGAAGATTATTCAATAATTAGCAGTTATATTTCACAAATGAGCGTAATTATGCTAGGTATGTACTGACCAAACTTTTAGGAGGATAAAGGGATGTCCAGAGTTTTTGCAGGGAGAACGGTGCGCCGATATTGCTGTTGGGTGTTGCTGCTCTCGTTCATTTTGTTAAGCGCTTGCAGTGACAACGAGTCACCCCGGACCGGTCCCGGAGAGACCGCGCCGTTCATTTCCATCCTGGCACCTCTGCATTTCCCTCAGCAGCCCTCCAAGGATATTATGGCAGAACTTGAGAAGCTGACAGGGGCTAAGCTCGACATTACCTGGGTTCCTGAAGGTGTCTACACAGATAAAATGAATACAGCATTGACAACCAATTCGTTAGGCAAAGTCACCTTTGTGAAGTTCACGGATTATAATCTGCTGAAAAGTGCGATCCGCTCAGAAGCTTTCTGGGAGATCGGGCCTTATCTGCAGGAGTTCCCGAATTTGAAACAGCTGGACCCTGCGATTCTTAACCAGGCTGCTGTAGACGGCAAAATCTATGGATTGTATACCGAGCGCCCTTCCTCCAGGCAAGGAATCATCATCCGCCAAGACTGGCTGGACCATCTTCAGTTAAGCAAGCCGCAAACACTGGATGAACTGTATGAGGTCATGAAGCAGTTTACGTATAATGATCCGGACGGAAACGGCAAACAGGACACCATTGGCCTGGTCGACCGCAACGATCTCGTGTACGGCGTGTTTAAGACACTCAGCTCCTATTTCGGTACTCCGAATAACTGGAAGCTGGAGAATCATCAGTTTATCCCTGAGTTCGTGACCCCTGAATATATGAACACCATGAATTTCATGCGGAAATTATATAATGAGAAAATGATAAATCAGGATTTCGCCTTAACCAGCAAGGAGGTCCAGCGGGATAAGTTTATCCGGGGAACGGCCGGTGTTTTTATTGGCAGCATGACGGATGTGCAGCGGCTCTCCAGTGAGGCTCAGACGATCAATCCGGCTGCTGAATTTACACTAATTAACCGGATTAAGGGGCCAAACGGATATAAAGTATGGTCCATCCCGAACTACAACGGCCTTTACCTGTTCTCCAAAAAAGCCATAGCCACGGAGCAGGAGCTGAAGCAGGTGCTTGGTTTTTTTGACCGGACTATGGACCGGGATGTCGCCAATCTGATGAAATACGGGTTCGAGGGCCGGCATTATAAGCTGGAAGGCGGGAAGGTGATTCTTCCGGAGGAGACTTCACAGCTGCGTGTAAATGAAGTGAATCCGCTCTACTCCCTGATGATCGCCGACTTCGGCAACAAGAACATTATGGAAGTGGAGAAAAAAGAGCAGCTGACCGCCCTGGCCGACCAGCTCAGCAAGGACAACGAACAGTTTCTCGTGGATGACCCGACCCTGCGCTTAAGCTCTCCAACCTATGATGAGAAAAATGTGGAGCTGTCGACGATTATCGTAGATGCGACCTACAACTACATCATCGGCAATATCACTGTTGAGGAATTCAACGAGCAGGTGGAAAAATGGAGAACAAGCGGCGGCAACCTGATCATCCAGGAATACACCGCCGCTGAGGCCCGGGCAGAGGCGGGCAAGTAGGATAGAAGGGCGGGGGATTGTAATCAGTCTCTTGGATTGACCCAGCCAGACTGCAGATTTCTCTCATTAGTAACTGTACATGTTCCCAATAATCTCCCCGCCCATGCCATGACGTTTCAACTAACTGTTCCTTGCACGCCCTATTGTTCACTCTACCTAACCCATTCCCACTAACAACAACTGCTACACATCCTAAATTCCATCCATCGCAAGTAACTTCTCCCCACTGCTCCAGGTTTTCTTCCCGACTAATCCCCACCGATTGTCCCCCACCGCAGAAACCAGCGGTGGTTTTTACTCTGCTCCCTTTCCATATGAATGGAAAGGAAAACCCTTGGAGAGGTGAAAGTAACGAAGGGGAAGTTTGATCCTTACGGAGCGGCAGCGTTCGCCTTTATGTTTGGATTTCTACCGCCGCCAGCGGTTCAAATCAGGAAATCCAAACATAACAGCGACCGGAAGTCCAAACATTCCCCGCAGTTACCCCCACCGCTCCCAACCTCCGATCCCGATTAATCCCACCAATCCTACAGTCCCTCCTCACAGCATCCCCACCCAACCTCCGGTTTTCGTTTCCATTTATAACCCAATAATCATTTGCTCACACCCCACCCCCAAACGCCCCATTATGAGTAAATGATTGTATTCGAAACCTGGCCGAGGCTGTAGTCTGTTGCTTGTAACCAATACAAGTCAAACGGAGGTCAAAATGGTATGAATAAAAAATCCTTCACCCTGCTCTTGAGTGCATTGTTAACGTTCAGCATGTTGACAGCGTGTTCAGGCAACAACAACAACAATAAGGAAGCAGCGGCGACAAAAGATCCCGGTACAAGCGGGGGGACCAACACCGCGACAACAGAACCGGCACCAGAGCCGGAGAAACCGACAGAAATTAAGATTATGCTTCCCCTGAACACGACAGAGACTCCACCGGACACAATCAAAGCGGAAGTGGAGAAATTGACCAATACGAAGCTGACCTATCAATTTTTCCCGGCGGATACCTATGAAGAGAAGCTGAATTCATCGTTTGCCACAGGTTCATTGCCGCAGGTGACCTATTTGAAGAATCAGACGACCTTCCTGCAGATGAAGGAAGCGATCAAGGATGGACAGTTCTGGGAGATCGGTCCTTATCTGACGGAATTCCCGAACCTGAACAAGCTGAAGCCGGAAATCCTCAATAACACCAAAGTGGACGGCAAGCTGTACACCGTGTATATCGGACGGCCGCTGGCGCGTCAAGGGATCATTTACCGCAAGGACTGGGCAGATAAATTGGGGCTGAAGGCACCTGCGAATCTAGATGAGCTGTTCGCCATGGCGAAGGCTTTTACGGAACAGGACCCGGATGGCAACGGCAAAAAAGACACCACAGGGATTGTGGACCGGAATGAGCTGGTATACGGAGCTTTCAAAACCGTCTCCTCCTGGTTCGGAACCCCGAACAACTGGGGCGAGAAGGATGGCCAGCTTGCACCGGAATTTATGTTCCCGCAATATATCGATGCGATGGACTACTTCAAAAAGCTTCGTGATTCCGAGTACATGAACCAGGATTTCGCGGCTACCAGTAAAACAGATGCTGTAAATATGTTCACCAGCGGTAAAGCGGGCCTGTATATCGGCGGATCCATGCCTGATATTGATAACCTCAATAAGGATCTGATCAAGAATGTCCCGGATGCCGTTTTGGATGCGCACAGTATGGTCGCCGGACCGGATGGCAAGATTACCCAATGGATGATTCCGGGCTATAACAACGTGGTCCTCTTCCCGAAAGGCGCAGTCAAGGATGAAGCCGAGCTGAAGAAGATTCTGGCGTTCTTTGACAAGATGATGACTCCTGAGGTTGCCAACCTGATGTACTGGGGGATTGAAGGCACACACTACACCGTTGAAGACGGCAAAGCGAAGCCGGCGGATGACAAAGAGCTGATTGAACGCGAGGTTAAAGGCTATAAGGACAGCGTTATCGGTGAATACGAAACCAACGGGATGTACCAGCCTTTGAACGTGCTGCCAGGCCGGATTCATGCTGATGAACTGGCGCTGGAGAACGTCAAATTCGGAGTGGCTGACCCTACGGCTGCCCTGGATTCGGCGACCTATACCTCCAAGGGCGTTGAGCTTCAACAGATTATTACGGATGCTACCTACAATTATATCTATGGACAGCTGGACAAGGCCGGATTTGAAAAAGAAGTGGAATCCTGGAAGAGCCGGGGCGGTGCAGCCATTATCGAAGAATACAACGCCGCATACAAGAAATAGGATGACAGTCGTGAACGGTTAGGCTAAGGCCCAGTGAAGAAGGCTGCCGAAGCAGCTTCAGCAGCCTTCTGATTCATACGAAACCGGCAGTCAGATGATCAATTTATGAAGCAGAAAGGAAGAGTATTATGCAGGAAGTCACCGCTCAGCCCAGCGCAATTCCTGAGCTGGAGCCCAAAAAATACAAAAGCAGCAGTGAACTCAAAAAGCGGCTGTGGAGAAATAAACTGCTTTACGTCATGCTGATACCGGGAGTGCTGTTTTTTGTTATTTTTAAATACTTTCCAATGTACGGCTTGGTCATTTCCTTTCAGGATTACAAGCCTTATCAGGGGATCCTCGGCAGCAATTGGGTAGGGCTTGAGCATTTCAAGCGGCTGTTCTCGGAGCCGGATTTTCTCAATATCCTGGGGAATACGCTGATTTTGTTCGGAATGAATATCATCTTTTATTTTCCGATTCCGATTATCCTTGCGCTGATGCTGAATGAGCTGAGAGGCACATTTTTCAAAAGATTGTTCCAGACACTCGTTTATCTGCCCCACTTTATGTCATGGGTTATCGTCGTTTCCATTACTTTCGTTATGGTCACGATGGACGGAGGAATTATTAACGAGCTATTGGTCTATTTCGGCCTTCCCAAGGTGAATTTCCTGCTGAATCCCGACTGGTTCAGGCCAATGTATATCATTCAGGTCATTTGGAGAGAAGCAGGCTGGGGCACCATCATTTATCTCGCAGCCATTGCGGCTGTGGATCCCGGACTTTACGAAGCTGCGCGCATGGACGGAGCCGGCCGGCTGAGACAGGTCTGGCACATTACCCTTCCGGCGATCCGAAGCGTCATTATTACACTGCTGATTCTGAAAATCGGTTCCGTGCTGGATCTTGGATTTGAACACGCCTATCTGCTGCTCAACTCCATGAACCGGGAAGTGGCGGAAATTATTGATACGTACGTGTATACCGCAGGTTTGAGACAAGGACAATTCAGTTACAGTACGGCTATTGGCTTCTTTAAATCAGTGATTGGACTCATTATGGTCATGTCGGTCAACAAATTATCGAAGAAAATGGGAGAAGAAGGCGTTTATTGAGAGAAATGCGGGAGGAATTCAAATGGTAGAAGACAGAACGATCGGCGGCCGGATCTTTGCTGCTGTTAACTTTACGCTGTTGGCCCTCATTGCACTTGTGACGGTGCTTCCATTTATCCACGTGGTAGCAGGCTCCTTCACAACCAGTGCGGAGCTCGCGGCCAACAAATTTGTACTGATTCCAAAAGTATGGAGCTTTGAGGCGTACAAGTTTATTTTCTCGACGGATACGATTTTTAGAGCGCTGGGAGTTTCGATTGGGGTTACGCTCATCGGTACAGCATTCAGTATGTTTATAACAGCTTTAATGGCCTACGGCCTCTCCAGAAGGGATCTGGACGGGCGCAATGTTATTAACTTTTTGGTCGTGTTCACGATGCTGTTTCACGGCGGGATGATTCCTACGTTCCTGGTGGTGAAGGAGCTGGGGCTGATTGATTCCTATGCGGCTCTAATTCTGCCTTCGGCAATCAGTGCGTTTAACATGATTATTCTCAAGAACTTCTTTCAGAATATCCCGGAGGGTCTTGAGGAATCCGCCAAAATTGACGGCTGCAACGACTTCGGCATCCTGTTCCGGATTGTATTGCCGTTATCTTTGCCCTCGATTGCGACAATTTCCCTGTTCTATGCGGTGACGTATTGGAACACCTATATGAGTGCCATTCTCTACCTGGATGACAGCGCCAAATGGCCGATCCAGGTGCTGCTGAGACAAATTGTCGTGCTGGCCAGCGGGATGGATTACAGCTCTTCGCTCGATGCTGCGGTTCCGCCGCCGGATCAGACGATCAAGATGGCCGTTATCGTGGTGGCAACCCTGCCGATTCTGATGGTTTATCCGTTCTTGCAGAAGCATTTTGCCAAAGGGGCTATGCTGGGATCAATGAAGGGTTAACCGCCAAAGGACAGGTATTCTTATGTTGGAAGGGGTAGTAAGATGATTGGCAGTCTGCCGAAAACACCCATGGAATGGGCAAAAAAAGCCTGTGACTCTTTAATGGATACTTATCAAGCGGGAGAGCTTCCTCCTGCACATCGCTGGCATTACCATCAAGGCGTGTTTCTATGCGGGATGGAGCTGCTCTGGGAAGCTGTCCGGGAGGACCGCTATCTGGAGTACATCGGTCAATATGTGGATGATCTGGTGGATGATCAGGGCAATTTCTATTTTGCCCGCGATGAGCTGGATGCGGTTCAGGCAGGACTGCTGCTGTTCACACTGCATGAACGGACCGGCAAGGGCAAGTACCGGACGGCTGCCGATAAGCTGAGAAATCTGCTGCTGACAGTAAACAGAACCGCCGAAGGCGGATACTGGCACAAGGATAAGTATCCTTATCAAATGTGGCTTGACGGGCTCTATATGGCTGGAGTCTTCTCGCTGAAATATGCTAATGCTTACGGGGAAGCCGGCTTGCGGCAAACCGTGCTGCATCAAGAGAAGCTGATGCGCAAATATATGAAGGATGAAGCTACCGGCCTCTTGTACCATGCCTGGGATGAGAGCCGGCGGATGCCTTGGGCCCATCCCGAAACGGGCTGCTCTCCCGAGTTCTGGAGCCGGTCCCTGGGCTGGTACGGTCTGGCATTGTCGCAATTTCTGGACCTGCTGCCGGCGGATGAACCGGGCCGGGCGGAGCTGGCTGCTGCGCTGAGCGAATTCGTGCAGGCCTTGATCCGTTATCAGGATAAGGACAGCGGACTGTGGTACCAGGTCGTGGATAAGGGCGATGAGCCGGATAACTGGCTGGAAACGTCGGGGTCCTGCCTGTTCGTCTACACCATCGCCAAAGCGGTGAAGTTGGGTCTGGCTACTGAAGAAGCAGCAGCGGTGACAGCAGCCCAAAAAGGCTATGAAGGCCTGATCTCGGTGCTTCAGCAGGATGATCAGGGCCGCGTGATCCTGCCGGATATCTGCATCGGCACTTCGGCGGGCGACTATGAGAATTATGTCACCCGGCCTAAGGTCAGCAATGATCTGCATGGAGTGGGGGCGCTCGTCATGGCTTGTGTGGAGATGGAGTCTTTGTACAGAATGTAAGAGGATGAAGCGGGAAGCTCTGCAGCGGTTGGAGCGCTGCTCGGGAGGAAGGGAGACCCATGTATAACATTGCGGATTACGGAGCGCTGCGGGATAGTCCAGTGCCGGCAACGGGAGCTATTGCGGATGCCATTGCGGCTGCGAGCAGAGACGGCGGCGGAACGGTAGTTATCCCGGCCGGGACTTTCCGGCTGTGGAATCCAGATGGGAAGGCGTGAAACGGCAAGTGCATGCGTCCTGCATTTACGGGGAGGATCTAGTGAATGTATCCATTACCGGAAGCGGAACTCTGGAGGGCAATGGCGCCCCCTGGTGGAACAAGCACCGGAATCACCCGGAGGCGCTGGAGTATCCCCGTCCAACGCTGATCGGATCTAACAACTGCACCCGGGTTACGATCAAGGATGTAATGCTGCTGAACTCACCGAGCTGGATGGTGAATCCGATCTGCTGCAGCAATGTGACGATCGACAATATCTCTTACACCGGAAGGTTCACGGTGCTGTACCTAAGCTATGCTGCTGCTTACCTTTACCTTTTGTTCAATAGGTTTACTAGGAACTGTGGCCCTTTTGGGCCATAGTTCTTTTTTTGATCTTCGGAGAGTCCAGGGAAATATTTACTTTACGGCTTTTTCCTTTGCAATATAAGCAGGTATCGCATATAATTAGTACCAAGTACTAATACCAGATACTATTAATGAGGTGATTTCATTGGCGGGTGCGAAAATTACAGCGATTGGATCTTATGTGCCAGTCCGGAGGCTAACCAATAGCGATTTGGAACAGATGGTAGAGACGAACGATGAGTGGATTGTCCAGCGAACCGGAATCCGCGAGCGGAGAATCAGCCGTGAAGATGAATATACCAGTGATTTATGTGTTTCTGCCGCGCAGGATCTGCTGAAGCGTTATGGCAAGTCTGCCGGGGACGTGGATATGGTTATTGTGGCTACCAGCACGCCTGACTTTTCTTTTCCTTCTGTAGCATCCATAATTCAGCACCGTCTTGGGATTCCGCTTACAGCCGGAGCTGTCGATATGAGTGCCGCCTGTGCAGGTTTTGTCTATGCCTTGCATACGGCCCACGCTTATGTCGCATCAGGATTGCACCGCAAGGTTCTGGTTCTTGGGGCAGATGCGCTGTCCAAAATTACAGACTATACCGACCGCAGCACCTGTATCCTTTTTGGGGATGGGGCCGGGGCGGTTCTTGTGGAGAGCGATGAGCCCGAGGACAGCTTCCTCGGCTTCCATCTGGGCAGTGACGGCGGCGGAGCACATCATGTGTACCGCACGGGCCTGTCGCATAAGGTGAACGGGATTGAACTGATGAATTCAGGCAAGCTGGTGCAAAATGGCCGGGAGGTTTTCCGCTGGGCGGTAAGAACCGTACCCCAAGGCATCCAGCAGGTGCTTAAAAATGCGGGGGCAGAGCTTGCGCAAGTGGACTGGCTGATTCCGCACAGCGCCAACCTGCGGATGATCGAGCCCATTTGTGAGCGCTTGGATTATCCTCTTGAGCAGGCACTGTACAGCCTTGAATATTTCGGCAATACGTCGGCCGCAAGCATACCACTCGCCCTGGACCTGGGTGTCCGCGAGGGCAAAGTGCTGAATGGCCAGCAGATTCTATTGTACGGATTCGGCGCGGGTCTGGCCCATGCAGGTCAACTTCTAAAGCTGGCACTGGACCCGCAGGTCGAGCTTCCGGCGCAGCTTTAACAGGTACCAGCCGTCTTCCCAGGAAGCGGCTGTTTTTATTGAAATATTAGAATTTAAATGCTTCAAGCTATAAATTATCCTTCTATTTCTCGCTGAAACGGATAATACACCGGCTCGGTTACTTCTGCTGAGTAAAAGTGTCAGGAACATTGTTAGTATTCTGCACAGTACAACTGGACTGCTGGGTGAAATTTGAGGCATAAGTGCATTTGAATTTGCCGCATTTGTGTTCAGATCTCCACTTGCCCCCTATAGTCTTGACAAGGACAGACTACTCGCTGCATACTAATTAAACAGGGTTTATTAAGTGACTTTATTATATGTCGGAGGATACTTATGGAGAAGGCTAACGGTTATTTAATCAAAGATATTAATCTCAACCTTGTGCGGCAGGCCATGAAGCAGATTGGAACGGGATCTAAGTCACAGCTGGCAGTTTTGACCAAGCTAAGCGTGGTTACTATTAATTCACTGGTCAAGGAATTGGTTCAGCTCGGTGAATTGTCGGAAGACGAAACGGTCCCATCCAATGGGGGCAGACCTGCGCTTACTTACCGCTACAATTACGGATTTAGCCTGGCGCTGGTCATTCATATGAATGAGAAGCAGGGTGAGGATGTAGTTGTTGTGACAGTAATTAATTTAGGGGATGAGATTATAGAGCAGGAAGAATACGGCATACCGCTGTTCAATCTTGAACGGTTTTTTAAATTGATTGAGCAATATTTGTCGAAACACCCTACCATCAAGGTGATTGGGATCGGTATTCCCGGCCAGTCAGTCAATGGGGAAATCAAAGTAAGCAGTCATGACCAGCTGAAAGGCGTAAGATTGAGCGAAGTTATACAGGAGCAATTTGGATTGCCGGTTGTGTTGGAAAACGATGTGAATGCTGCGATCAGCGGGTACTGTTCCCGAACCGAGAAAGATGATAATCAATGTGTGCTTGGTGTATATTTTCCAAGATCCTATCCTCCTGGCATGGGGATTTATTTGAACGGGAGTGTAGTGAAGGGCAAGGACGGCATGGCTGGTGAAATTAAGTTTCTTCCGGTGGAGGTGGACTGGAACAATCCGGTCAAGCCTGAGGTGTTTATTGAGGCAGCCTGCACGATTATTCATACGGTGAATGTTGTGCTTGCTCCGGATGAAATTGTTATTTACCAGAGCCTGATGGATGAGGAAACCTGGGGCAGCGCTTGGGAATTGTACAGAACTCAGCATGCAATGCCTTCCATGCCGAGCATCATTCTGCTTGATTCATTTCATGAAGACTTTGAGGCAGGGATGCGCTGGCTAACCTTAAAGCAGCTGGAGCCTGATATTTGGGGCAATTGATGCCCTGTTATCCGGGAAATCACAGAGAGGAAGAAACATAACTATGGCAACTTGGTTTCTAATCATTATCTATCTTTCATTTATCAGCTTGGGCATTCCTGATTCGTTGCTGGGATCGGCCTGGCCGGTGCTGCATCTGGAAATCGGCGCTCCCTTTGGATCGGCAGGTCTCATCTCTATGATCATTGCCGGAGGGACCATCGTCTCAAGTCTGGTAAGCGGCAGCATCATTAAAAAACTGGGCACAGGGACGATTACCCTGATCAGCTGCTGTATGACCGCTGGTGCGCTGCTGGGCTTTTCCTTTGCGCCTTCACTGGTTTGGTTGGCGGTTCTGGCCATTCCCCTGGGACTTGGAGGCGGAGCGGTAGATGCTGCGCTCAACCATTATGTAGCCGATAATTACAAAGCCCACCACATGAGCTGGCTGCATTGTTTTTGGGGTGTCGGTGCGACGGCGGGGCCGATGATCATGTCCTATTATATGGCGAACCACAATTCGTGGAGAGAAGGCTATTCGGCCGTTTCGATCATCCAGTTGGGTCTGGTAATCATTTTGCTTGTCACCCTTCCGTTATGGAAGCGGGTAGCGAAGCTGCATCATGCTGCAGAGGTTGTGAATTCGAACGAAGCCCAGTCTGACGGGCTCGAGGGGAGTAGAACCGGCATATCTTCCCCGCCTGCCAAAGAGAAGGTTCATCCCATTCGCCTCAAGGGCGTTAAATTCTCGCTTCTCGCATTCTTGTTTTATTGCGGTGTCGAATCCACAGTAGGGTTATGGGGGGCCAGCTATTTAGTAGGGGCAAGAGAGGTGTCAGCCGAATTAGCCGCAGGCTGGATTTCTATGTACTATGGCGGAATCACCATCGGCAGATTGATTACCGGATTTGTGACCCTAAAGATCAGCAACCGGGTGCTGATTCTGGCGGGTCAGCTTACAGCTGCCCTAGGTGGATTGCTGCTGCTGCTTCCACTGCCTGACGTTATGACCCTCGTTGGACTCATCCTGATCGGGCTGGGGCTTGCGCCGATATATCCCGGGCTGCTTCATGAAACACCGGCCCGTTTCGGCAAAGAGAACTCCGCGCAATTAATGGGGTACCAGATGGCAGTTGCCTATACAGGAACAACCTTGCTGCCCCCATTGTTTGGTCTGATTGCTTCCGGAATTAGCATCAGCCTGTTTCCGGCCATCGTATTGGCGTTTTTGCTATTGATGATGCTGAGTTCAGAGCAGGTGAACCGGGTCCTGAAACGAAGCCGGTCAGAAGCGTAGGCCGGGTGCAAGAGATCAGCCGGTATGATTATTCTTATAGGTAAAAGCTGTTCAAGCTTTTAATCTATAAGACAAAGGAGGCACGACTATTGCTAGTGATCGAAATCTTGTTTGGTATCGTATTTCTTATAGTGTTGTATTGGATCGTCCGTAAAATTGTCAATTCTCCTTCGGTGCAGAAACATGCGGCAGAGAGGGACAAAAAGTTTAAGGACGAATTCGAACACGGGGCTTATAAAGAGGATTGGTGAGGTTAAGCATTCAACCGGCTGCCGCAGGATTCGCGGACGATTAGCGCCGGTTCAACGACAAACGAACCGCCTTCTGATTGATTGTTAATTAGATCGAACAGCATATGAGCCGCAAGTACGCCAAGCCGTTCTTTGTTCTGGCGGATCGTTGTCAGCGTAGGACTGGTGTATTTGCAGGCCTCAATATCGTCACAGCCGATGATGGCGATATCTTCAGGGATGCGCAGTCCGTGTTCCTTCAAGGCGCGGATGGCCCCAAGTGCCAGCAAATCGGAAGCGGCAAAGACCGCTTGCGGCAGGCGGCCTTTCCCGATGAGCGTCTGCATGGCCGAATAACCGCTGGCTTCAAAGAAATCCTCTCCATGTACGAACCACGTGGGATTCATCACCAGACCAAAATCTTCGATTGCCTTGATATACCCTGCTTCCCGCCGGTTGGAAATATCTGAATCCGCCGTACTGCCGATAAAGCCAAGCTCCCTGTAGCCAAGCAGATAGAAATGCTCCACGACCTTGGAGGAGATTTGATAGTTGTCCGACATCACATATCCCGATTTTTTACCCTTAAGCTCCAAATCTACACCGATGCAGGGAATGCTGCTCATATCAAGGTCGCGGATCGAGGACTCCATCTTCTGCCCGGAGATAATCACGCAGCCGTCCACATGAAAATGCTGGCAGCGCGCGAAATAATCACCGCTGCTGATAAATTTCTCGTTGGAGAAAAAAATCAGATCGTACCCCAGCACACCCATCTGTTTCTTGAAGGAGTTCAGCACCTCGATGAAAAAGGGATGGGTAAATTCGACATTAAATTCACCGGCAAAAATGACCCCGATCAGACTCGACTTTTTGGTGGCCAGTGTTTTCGCAGAATTCGAGGGGGAATATCCGGTTTGTTCGATAATCTCCAGCACCCGCTGTTTCGTTTTTTCCGAAACATCGCTGTAATTATTCATGATTTTCGAGACCGTTGAGACGGAGACACCTGCCATTTCGGCAATTTTCTTAATATTCATTTGCATGGTAAAGCCACCCTCCGACTGATCATGAATTCTGGGAAAACGACTGATATACTGCGGTTTTGGTCCATCGATAACACTTTATCCGTTGCGAAAATCAGTTATTCCTAGTCTATTAAACTTGTTGGTACAAGTCAATCCGCAGCTGTTATTTCCGAAACCGATTTCGGCCTGGATTTACATTTATAAATCCGCAGCAAATAGTAAATAATAAACGGCCATGGCCCCTTTGCGGGGCCATGGCCGTATTTATTATGCGGAGCAGCAGGGAGCTCACGCTCCGTGTTTACTTTTCTTTGGGAATGAAGTCGAATATCTTGCCGGTTTCCAGGGCTTCAATCAGCTTCAGCAGCCAGCGGTAGTACTTAATGGCTTCTTCAATCTTTGCTTCATCTGTATTCAGGAGCTTCTCAATATCCGGATTGTCAGCATATTCGGTTTTTATTTGTTTGATTTCAGCAAGCGATTTAGCCAGTGCGGACATATTTCCCTCTACGGCTTTTCTCCATTTAATTGAAAAATAATCACTGAAATTCTGATGCCAGTCGGGAACGACCTCGAACAGATCCTTTCGGGTTCCTTTTCCCCACACCTTGTCGATCATCTTCAGGTCAAGTAAGGTGCGCACTCCTGTACTCATGGATGTTTTGCTCATTCCCATTGTACGGCTTAGCTCGTCCAGCGTTACGGGGCCTTGATTAAAGTACATGTAACCGTATAAATGCCCAATGGATAGGGTGATCCCGTACAAATCCATATTTTTGCCAATGGAATCAATGACCCGCTCGCGGACCTTGCTGATTTTCTCTATTTGCTCGGGCGGAAGCCCTTCTAAATCGTTCATGATGTCCCTCCTGAGGATTAGGCTAATAAACTGCAAACCTCTCCAATGTATTGTAATCAAATCTGCTGCAATAAGTAAAGAATTCATGCAGAACGGAATATGGCGTAAAACAGAGTATTCTATACGTAAAGTATGTAAAGTTAAAACTGTACACTAATTTTTTAGCGAATATGCACTTTGCGTCGCTTTTCACAACTCCGTTACACTTGTTGAGAAGCACAAACGTGAAATATAAGGGGAAGAAGGAGGTCACCATGGCAATTATAGAGGTAAAAGAACTTACCAAAGTATTCGGTCATGATGCGGGACGGGCACTTCCATTACTAGCACAAGGTTGGTCTAAAGAGAAGATTGCCCGTGAGGCCAAGCTGACGGTTGGTGTCAACAAGGCTGAATTCAGCATCAAAGAAGGAGAAATATTTGTCATCATGGGTTTGTCAGGCAGTGGCAAATCCACGCTAGTCCGTTTATTGAACCGTCTGATTGAGCCCACAGGGGGCCAGGTCTTTTTTAAAGGCAATGATGTGGTCAAAATGAATCCTGAAGAGCTGCGCCGGTTCCGGCGTAAAAATATCGGCATGGTCTTCCAGAAGTTTGCATTGTTTCCGCATCGCACGGTGCTGGCTAATGCCGAATATGGTCTTGAAGTACAGGGTGTGGAGAAAAAAGAGAGAACCCGGCTTGCCATGGAGGCACTGGAGCTTGTAGGACTTAAAGGCTGGGAGGACCACCGCCCTGATCAATTGAGCGGAGGCATGCAGCAGCGTGTGGGTCTTGCACGCGGTCTTGCCAATGACCCGGATATCCTGCTGATGGATGAAGCCTTCAGTGCGCTTGATCCGCTGATCCGCAAGGATATGCAGCAGGAGCTGCTGGAGCTGCAGGCAAGAGTGAAGAAGACGATCGTATTCATTACGCATGACCTGGATGAGGCCCTGCGGATCGGTGACCGGATTGCTTTGATGAAGGATGGTGTGATCGTCCAGATCGGCACTCCGGAAGAGATCCTTATTCAGCCTGCAAACAAATATGTGGAGCGGTTTGTGGAGGATGTAGACTTGTCAAAAGTCCTGACAGCTGCGCATGTGATGCGCCAGCCGGAAATGATCCGGCCGGAGCGCGGTCCGCGTGTTGCGCTTCAGCTGATGCGGGACAGCGGCGTATCCAGCCTCTATGTGGCGAGCAATGAAATGAAGCTGCAAGGTGTACTTACGGCAGAGAAAGCGCTGGAGGCACTCAAGGAGAATAAAAGCATTCTTGAAGTGATGGTCCGTGAAATTCCCCGTGTACGTCCGGACACGCTGCTGAACGACCTGTTCGAGCTGATGTCTGAGACACATCTGCCGGTTGCGGTAGTGGATGAAGAGGATAAGCTAAAGGGCATTGTGATTAAAGGGGCAGTACTTTCCGCCCTTGCAGGCAATGCGGTACCGGAAGGAGGCATCGGTTCATGAATTTACCTAAATTACCTATAGGCAAGGGGATTGAATGGCTGGAGGACTGGCTGACTACGTATTTCGGGCCGTTCTTTGATCTCATTCATGCGGTTATTGGAGGCATGGTGGACGGAATCGATGCGGCTTTAACCTTCCTTCCGGCTATCGTCCTCACGGTGATTATCGCCGCCTTGGCTTACTGGATCGGCAAATGGCGGATGGCTTTATTCGCAGTGATCGGGCTGCTGCTGATCGACAATCTGGGTCTATGGGATCCTTCTATGCAGTCCCTGGCCCTTGTGCTTACTGCATCACTGCTTGCTGTGCTGATTGGTGTTCCGGTTGGCGTGTTTTGCGCGCAAAGTAAGACTGTTCAAAATATTGTGACTCCGATACTGGACTTCATGCAGACGATGCCTGCATTTGTGTATCTGCTGCCGGCGGTATCCTTTTTCTCGCTTGGCGTAGTTCCCGGAGTCATTGCTTCTATTATATTTGCTATTCCACCTACGATTCGTCTGACGAACCTGGGGATACGCCAGGTGTCGCCGGAACTCGTAGAGGCTGCGGATGCGTTCGGTTCGACGGCGGGCCAGAAGCTGTTTAAGCTGCAGCTACCGATTGCTATGCCTACGATTATGGCCGGCATTAATCAGACGATTATGCTGTCGCTGTCGATGGTCGTCATTTCGTCGATGATCGGCGCACAAGGGGTAGGGGCCTATGTATACCGGGCGGTATCACAGGCTAAGACTGGCGCAGGCTTCGAAGCAGGGATTGCCATTGTAATTATAGCGATCCTGCTTGACCGTTTGACGCAGAAGCTGGTTAAACCTAAACAATAATGACGGGAGTGTTTTATTTAGATGAAGAAAAAAGGATTCGGATTGCTGTTGACGGCGTTGCTGGTATTTGCAATTGCCGGCTGTTCATCAAGTGAAGGAAAATCTGTGAAGCTGGCATATGTGGCCTGGGATTCGGAAATTGCCAGCACGTATGTAGTCAAAGAGGTTCTGGAGTCCAAGCTGGATGCGAAGGTGGAAATGCTTCAGGTTGATGCTGGACCGATGTGGGCCGGGGTTGCGGATGGAAGTGCAGATGGAATGGTAGCTGCCTGGCTGCCGAGCACCCATGCTTCCTACCTGGAGCAGTATGGAAAAGATATAGAGGATCTCGGGGCCAACCTGGAAGGAACCAAGACAGGTCTGGTTGTTCCCACTTATATGGACATCAACTCCATTGAGGATTTGAACAATCCGGAAATGGCAGCAGCGCTGAACAACCGGGTTATCGGGATTGAACCCGGAGCAGGAATTATGATGGCCACCGAAAAGGCGCTCACTGACTATAAACTGAGTGATTATAAGCTGCTGGAAAGCTCGTCGGCCGCTATGGTTCAAGAACTGGAGAAGGCATATACCAATAATGAGCCGATTGTAGTAACGGGCTGGACGCCGCACTGGATGTTCGCTAATATGGATCTGAAGTATCTGGAAGATCCCAAAAACGTATATGGCGGAGCAGAGCAGATTCACACTATGATACGAAAAGGATTGAAGGAAGATATGCCGGAGGTGTACAACTTCCTCGATAAGTTCACTTGGACACCTGAGGAAATGGCCCAGGTTATGGTGGAGATTCAAGCCGGGAAATCGCCTGAGGATGCTGCCAAGAGCTGGGTAGAAGCGAATGAGGATAAAGTGAATACTTGGATTGCTGCAGAATAATAATAACTGTGCCGGTACTGCAGAGTCATTTTGCAGCGGGTTAAGATGTGTGCTATGATTAGGCCAACATAAGGCTACAATTTTGTAACCTGTAGCCGGACATTGTTCCCGCCATAACACATTCTTTAGCAGGATCATCAACAAACACCCCGTAAGGGGTGTTTTTCTTGAAGAATTAGTGATTTATAAGGACTCAGCGGAGCTGATGCTGAAAGGAGTCACGAAAGGGGACGGCTCCATGACGGAGGTCATAAACGGCTGGATTGATTGGCTGCTGCAAAGTCTTGGGCTGAACGGGCCGTATATTCTGTTAGCGACGATTCCGCTTACGATTCTGCAGAGTTTGTTCGGATTTTTTCCGCTGGCGATATTGATTGTTCTGCATGTCTCCGAGTTTCATGTGATCGGCGGCATGCTGGTCAGCTGGCTGGCTTGTAATTTAGGCGCTATACTCGTGTATTTTCTCTTCCGGCGGTACCTCTATGGCTGGTTCGACGAGAAATGGAGATCCAAGCTGAAGCGCTATGACAAGTGGCAGCGTTATTTGGACCGCTACGGCATCTGGACGCTGGTGCTGCTTCGCACCATTCCGATTGTTCCCAGCAACGTAATCAATTTCATGGCGGCGGTCTCGCCGATCAAAGCCTCGTCTTATATTTGGGGTACGGTGCTCGGCAATCTGTCCTTCATCTGGCTGTTCGGAACGATCGGCTCTTCACTGGTTGTCCCCAGAGAGGAATGGAACGGATTTCTTGCCTGGTATGCGGTTTTTATTATTATTTTGCTGGGTATCTTTATCCGGCGGCATTGGGGCCATCTGCAGGAGGATAAGCGGAGCCGGATGCAGTGATAGCTTTAGGAATTATGGACATGAACGTTTCTCACGGTACTTCGCACCGTGAGAGGCGTTCTTCTTTTTTGTCCTCTTCCCGAATAGCTATAGTAAGGGGCGGCGGCTTGACCGCAGGAATGCAGGGGGGACTTAGACTCATGGGCAGAATAAAAAAATGGGGAAGCCGCAGGGCAGTTATGCCAAGCCTGCGCCTGCGGGTGCGGCTGCCGAAATTCAGCTTGGGCAGCATGCCAAGACCGGCCGGGCGAAGCCCCGCGTTTAAGGCGAAACCGGCCAAGCCGGGAATCAGAGCCGCTGGACAAGGAGCGCGGTTCTCGCCAAAAAGACGGGGGAGCAGGTTCAGCTTCTCCGGAGGAGGAGAGCGGAAGAAGGCGGTTTCCGTTTCCGTCCAGAAGCCGCAAAAGCCGCGCAGACGGGGCCGCTTCTGGATCATCCTAAGCCTGCTGCTGATATTGGCGGTGCTTCAAGGGCTGCGTTATGTCGAGCAGCATTTAAAGCCGCCGATTATTCATCTGGCGCAAATCCGGGTGAAGCAAATTGCCACGGAGTCGATCAACAAGGCGATTACCTCACAGGTGGCCGATGCAGGAGATGCCGAAGCGCTGATTGACTGGAAGACGGATAAGGAAGGCAAAATATCGGGCTTTATGCTCAATTATAGAGAGCATATGCGGATTACCTCGCAGGCTGCGGAGGTCATTCAGTCCACGCTGCAGGAGCTGCATAATCAGACGGAGCATATCCCGCTCGGCCAGGCGCTGGGCAGTCCGCTCATCGCTTCCTTCGGGCCGGATGTGCCGATCAAGATCGAACCGCAGGGTGCAGTTAAAGTAGAGCTGAACACCCGCCAAAAAAATGCCGGAATTAATATGATTCTGGTTGAGGTCTTCATTCATGTTGTCACTGAGGTTGCGGTCGTCATTCCGTTCGACATGGAGCCGCAGGTGGTGGATACGGAAATTCCCGTATCTTATCTGATGGTTGTCGGCGATGTTCCGATGTACTATTACGACAATCAAGGCCAGCCAGTCGGTGAGAATGGAAATAACGCACCGGGCATTGCCATTCCGGCTCCGCAGGCAAGCGGGGAGAAGAGCGGAGCTGGCGAGGGCGAGGGCGAGGGCGAGGGCGGTTCAGATACTGATGAAAGCGGCGAGAGCAAAGATCCGCAAAGCGGCAGCACGAATGATCCGCCCGCGGGCAGCAATACTTCCGGCAATGCCGGAAACGCAGGCAATGGCGGAGCGGAGACGGAAGGCGGCGGCGAATAGCTTAGGAAAATTGGATTTAATTTGGGATAATCAGGAAAAATCCGCCAATGGAACAGGGATATCACCGCGTAGCGTTCATACACTATAGTTAGCAAAGTTTTAACTAATGGAGTGTGAGCCTGATGCCGTATGATTCTATGGATTCTGTCCGCTTGGAGCGTCTGGCCGGAAGATACAGCTATCTGGAGCGTGAAGGATTACTGCCGCTTCCGGTAATAGACGGAATAACAATTGTGGTTGAACTGCGCTGTGCCGCGTGGGCGGAAGAATGCTTGCGGCTGCTGCTGCTGCATTCCGGCCCTGGCGTCCGTGTGATTGGCGTTCCGCTGGAAGAGGATTTTGCTTTGCTGCCCCTCTCGGAGCAGTTCTCTGGAGAACATGCCGTGTCTTTTCTCCCCTACAGGAATGGGGAGTATAGGGTGAATGAGGCCTTGGCATATGCCGAGACCTTATTTGTCGTATTGCTTCAGGATTCCGTCATGGTTACTGCAGGCTGGCTCGCAGATCTGCTCTGGCCGGCCATTGATGATCCGGTTGTCGGGGTAGTTGCCCCGCGTTCCTCTACGGAAGAAGCGGAAGGCAGGGAATTGCAGCTGTTTGACGATTTTTCTAAACTGTCCGCATACGTAAGCCATACCCGGCTTCGGCGGCAAGGCGAATGGCGTAGTGTGGATGTGCTGAGCGGTGCCTGCCTGCTCTTCACCCGGGAGCTGCTGCTCAGGGTGGGCGGTTTCGATGCATCGCTCCGCCAGCGGCGCCTAATGGTGGCCGATTGGTGCCTGCGGGCCCGGCAGCTGGGGAGAAGGCTCGCGCTCAGTGATGCTCTGTATGTTCACACGCTTCATCCGCTTGAAGACGGAAGTTATTCTTTGAATGGCATAGACCAAGGGGCTGAAGAGGAAGGCAGGCGGGCGTACTGCGCCAAATGGAATTTGCCCGGCGTCTCTGGGAGTGGAGGAAGTCTCCAGGTACCTGCGGAGCTTTCCGTCTATCCGCAGCAGCCCGCCATACCGCTCGGCCATTCTTCCGTGATCGTTCCACTGGTGACAGCGGTTGTTTATTTTGAAGAGAAGTGGAACACGGAAACATCGCTTAAGCGATGTCAGTTGCTGCAAGAACAACAGAGTTATGACAATATCCGCTGGGTATGGATCAGAGACAGTGCAAACGATGTTGCTTCCGGATTTCCGGTCCAGGAGAGGGACGCAGTGATTACGGTACAGGGAGAAAAACCTTGGCTGCATGCGCTGGAGAATGTATCCGCACTCTACGAAAGCGAAGCAGTAGTGTATTTGTCCGCTTCTGCAGAATATGACCACCGTTATGTGGAGAGAATTGTGCAGGCTGTGCGGCAGGGTTCAACCGATATTGTGGTGAGCCAGGAAGATGAGCTGCAGGGGCCATTGACCGGAGGTCTTCCGCTGTTTCTTCCGCTTGAGCATTCCGCCCACCGGGGCGGAATTATGCCTGGCCGAATTGGGCGGCGGGAGGAGCCGACCCGCCGCAGCCTGCAGCTCGTTCCCGCAGAAAAGCTGACTATAGGGTATACTGCCGGGCTTCGCGGCGGAGAAATATCGCCATCCCCGAGTAACGGAGGGGGACGGCTATGAACTATCTTATCCTCAGTTCTGTTCCCTGGGAGGCTTATAAATATAAGAGGCTGCTCGACCTCCTGTCAGACCGCGGGGAAGTTTTGTTTGCGGGGGGAATGACACCGGGCCAGCAGGAGGAATATGACATCCATTCCTTGAGCCTGGCGGAGATTTACAAGCTGAATGCCAAGGAATACACGGTGCTCGTCTCCTCCCCGTATTGGCTGCCGGATGTAATGACACTGGAGCCAGCCTATACCGTGGCACTACTGGAAGCTTGTCCCGAAGGCGAAGACAGCGGACTGTGGGACAAATACAGCGCGCTGCTTGCTGCCAGAGCCGATCTGGTGGCCACCGCTTCAGAACGGCTATATCTGGAGCAGAATCTGCGCAGAGACGGGGTCGTCTATCTCAGCGGGGACAGTCCCTTATCGTATGGAATCATCCGCCGGGGAGACGGGCTGTTCTTTCTCTCCGGCTATGAAGCGATATGGACGAGAGCGCTGGGAGAACTGTGGCAGCCATCCGCAGGATCGCCTGTGTCTTGGCTTGATATCCAGCGGCGGCATCGTGCGGATTTCTATCTGTCCATGTGCGAGAAGCTGCCCGATCAGCCGACCGTGCATTATCTGGCAGCCTCCTATTTATATTTGCTTGGGGACGAGGCGGCCTCCCGGTATTTGACGCAATCCTTCGAGCTGATGCTGCTGCATGATTATACGGACTGTCTGCATTCCCATTACCGGTTTTTCTCGGCTATTGAAGCCAAGCAGGGCCATCTGGAGCTTGCTGCCGCGCAGTATGCCATTACAGCCTTTACAGACGAAGAAAGGGCGAGGGCAGCGGAGATGCAGAACTGGCTGGACCATGGCCAAAAAGAGCTGCTTCAGGCGGAAATCTGCCGTGTGAACGAGGATTCGGCGGCGGCGATCATAATTTTGTCCGGTTCATCCTATACGGAGGCGAAACTGCTGCTGCTGCTGAACTACATTGAAACCTATCAATGGGAAAAAGCACTGCAGCTCCAGCGTGAAATGGAAGCCGGCAGCGATGCGGGGGTAGGTAATGCTGCGGCAACGTCACCTCCAGCAAAAGGCGCGGCGGCGGCAAGCCAGCAGCTGCCGGTGATCGAAGGTACGCTGCATCTGCTGCATGGCAGGCGGCATGCCGCCATCCGCAGCTTTCTGCGGGCGGCCGGAGCAGACCATCAAGCCCGGCCACTGTTTGCCGAAATGGCCGATCTGGAAGAGGCAGTCGGACGACTGAGGGGGAGAGTAGATGAGTAACCGTGAACCTCTGCGCAAATCCTCCGGCAACCGGCTGACCGCGATGATGCAGGTGCGCAATGAGAGCGGGCGACATCTGGAGCGGGTGCTTGAGGAACTGAGCGATTTTGTAGACGATATCGTCATTGTCGATGACGGAAGTACGGATGGTACGGCGCGGCTGTGCAATTCTTTCGCCAAGGTGTCAAAGCTGGTGACGCTGGAAAGCTCGCTGTTCAGCCGGGAATGGGTGCTCCGGCAGACGCTCTGGGATCTGGCGGTGTCCACCGGACCAGACTGGCTATTATCTGTCGATGCCGATGAATTCTACGAGGAAGAGGCGAAGCGGGAGATGCGGCGCCTTATTGATCAGGATGTTTACGACTGGGTAGCCTTCCGCCTGTATGATTTTTGGGGCGGAACTACCCATTACCGTGAGGATGAACATTGGAATATTCACATGAAGCATACCCGCACGCTGGTCTATCTGCCGCATTTTCATTATTTTTCGCCCCGGATGGATCATCATGTTCCCCGGCTCCCGCTTTCCTACGCCATCCTGCCGGGTTTTCTAGCCGAACTGCGTGTGAAGCATTACGGCTGGGCTGTGCCGCCGGAAGAGCTCCGGCAGAAATACGAGCGTTATCTGGAGCTTGATCCTGAGGGGAAATGGGGGAGTCTGGAGCAATACCGTTCCATTCTGGATGAGAATCCCCGTGTAATAGAGTGGAAAGAAAAGCGCGGCACGTAAACAGCCGTAGTAAGGGGAAGATCATTAAGTGAGACGGGGTCCCGGCCGAAAATAAGCGTGCGCAAATTATCCGGATTGGACTGAAACGAACTAAAGTTAGGCAAAGTTATTCATCCTTTCTTCATAGAATAGGAACAGCAGGCTTACCCGTAAAAAGACCCAAACCGTCGTCTGGGTCTTAAACATTTTTGCTTCCATCCTAGCTAGAACACAGCCTGTACGGATAAAATATGGTGGATTGAAGAGGATGACTGGGTTAACATAGCAAAATACGCAGATTCCCAAACAAGCCGGTTAAAACGGCATAATAGGAGAATATTATTAATGACATAATGATGAAGTGAACCTTAACGATTGGACGTTAAGGTTTATTTTTCTTAAAATGGTTAAAATAAGGCAGATACATATAAACCTATATAGATTGAACTTGAGAATTACATGTAGGGAAAAGTGGTGGAGGGGAATTTTGGAACTGTAGGAGCGACAGCGTCCGCCTTTAGGTTTGGATTTCTACCGCGATTCGCGGTTAAATTCAGGAAATCGAAACCTAACAGCGGCCGAAAGTCCAAACATTCTCTGGAGTCACGGCCAATCCCAAAATAGAAGAATTATAAGTTCAATCTATATAGCTTTAAAAAAATCTAAACGAAAAGAGGGATGGTTATGGATAGCTGTTTGTTTATTCATGGCTTCACCGGGGGAGAACACGAAATCTCTCCGTTGTCACGGTTTATGGAGCAGCATAATTACCATTCCAGGACCTTCACGCTTAAAGGGCACGGCGGCAGCAGAAAAGATCTGCTTCACTCGGACAGGCATGATTGGCGGCAAAGTGCCGAAGATGAATTAAAGAGTTTGCTGAACCAGACGGAGAGCGTTCATCTTATTGGTTTTTCTACCGGAGCGTTGATCGCTTCCCATCTTTCGGTACAATACCAAACCCGGATTAAGTCGCTTACGCTGCTGTCGGCGCCTGTGTTTCCGCTGAACGTGCTTGAGATTCTCAGAACGTTGGGCAGCCCAGCCATGCTCAGAAATTATTTCAGCAAATTCGGCTCGACGCCGGCGAAGGCCACCCGGGAGTTTCAACGGCTGGTCCGCGAAAGCTTTGAGGTCTATCCGCGCATCGAGATTCCGACCTTGATCGTGCAGGGCAGAAGAGATCATCTGGTGAAGACCAAAAGCGCCGGTTACCTGCAGCAGACCATTCCTTCCGGCCGCAAACAGGTGCTGATGGTGGAGAACAGCGGTCATATGGTTTGCCATTGCGATGATAGTGAGCGGATCATGAACGAAGTACTCCAGTTTATCGAGCGCTCAGGGGTTTCCTGAATAGTGTGTGGAAATAATATATCAAGCGCGGCTTGCAGAGCCTCTTTCACCGATTAGTGTGAAGCAGGCTCTTTCTTATTTATCAGAGTTGATTTGCATTGACAACGTATATAGTGCATGGTAATTTTTAAAGGGAAACCGGTTTCCCTAACGGTTGAGTTTGTCCGGAAAATTCCGGGAATGATAACAAAAAGGAGACTAAAAAAATGTCAAACCACTGGTTTTTGTACCATACGTCAGAAGATCCTTTTGCCTTTCCCGCTGGACCGGGAGCCCTGAAATTGCGGCTGTTTGTGCCTGCCGGACAGCATTTAAGCTGTACTGTGGTTCACTCCGACCGCTATGATTCCCCGGGCAGTGAACAACCACAGTCTATGGAGAAAATCGGTTCAGCCGGTGCCTATGAGATTCATGAGGCGGTAATCCGGACGGAAACCGGCAAATGCAGATATTTGTTCTATGTAAAAAATCCTGCGGGTGATTATACATGGTACGGAGAACGGGGAGAGTCCCAAAACCGCGAACGTGCCGGGTCTTTTCAATACGCTTATCTGCATGCCGACCAGGCGCTGGAGCTGCCTTCATGGACGAGCGGAGCCATTGTTTATCAGATATATCCCAGCAGCTATAACCGTGGAACACTGCAGGGAATTACAGAAAAAATACCCTATCTGCAGGAACTCGGCGTGACCGCCGTCTACATGACACCTATCTTTGAATCTCCTTCAGAGCATAAATATAATACATCGGACTATTACAAGATTGATCCTGATTTTGGTACAGCAGAGGATCTCAAGGAGCTCGTCGCTGAGGCACACCGTCACGGGATCAAGGTGCTGCTTGATGCTGTGTTTAACCATTCCGGCGATACTTTTTTTGCTTTCAGAGATGTGCTTGAACATGGGGAGAATTCGCGGTATAAGGATTGGTTCTTTATCCATTCCTATCCGGTTGAGCAGTCTCCGGTTCCAACCTATGAGACCTTTGCAAAGGCCGAAGCCCAGATGCCCAAGCTGAATATGAATCATCCTGAAGTTGCTGATTATATGCTCGGTGTGGCCAAGCATTGGATTCGTGAAGCGGGAATTGACGGCTGGCGTCTGGATGTGGCCAATGAGGTCCATCCGCTGTTCTGGTCCCGGTTCCGCCGCGAACTGAAGGATGAATTTCCCGAACTGCTGCTGATTGGGGAAATCATGCATGCGTCCGGTCCGTGGTTAAGGGGTGACCAGTTTGATGGCGGGATGAATTATGTGCTGCGTGATGCGGTGCTGGAATTTTTTGCGGAACAATCCACGGGCCCGCAGCGGTTCATGGAGCAGCTGCTCCATATCGAAGCACTCTGCAATGATCAGGCTAACTCGGCAATGTTCCAGCTGCTTGGCAGCCATGATACCCAGCGGTTTCTGACAGCCTGCAAGGAAGGCGGCCGCGGCTGGAACCGGGCGGGTACGGCCCTCCAGCGGATGAAGCAGGCTATATTTTTTCAGATGACCTATATTGGCCTGCCAATGATATATTACGGAGATGAAGTCGGAATGGAAGGGGCCACCGATCCGCATTGCAGAAGACCGATGCTTTGGCACAGGCAGGAGCAGAATGAGGAACTTCGCAATTGGTACAAGGAGCTGATTGCCCTGCGGAAAGCACATAACGTCCTGCAAAAAGGCGCATTCCGTCCCTGGTTCACTGATGAGGCGCGTAATGTTCTCGGCTTTGTGCGGCAGGGTGATCAGGACCCAATAGGGCTGATTCTCAACAACTCCCCGAATCATTATCAGCTTGAGCTGAGCAGTTTCCGCCCTGACCCAAATGAACTGACCGACTTGTTGAGTGGAAGGACCATCCGGAATGCCAAACAGATTCTTGTGGAGATTGAACCGTTCGGCTGCCTGATGTTGAACTAGCCGAACGGTGCGGATGAAATTGCAAGGCCGGGCTCAGGTTCATGATTTGTTTTTCTTATTTTTCCTAAGTGTCCGGTACTCCTGATTCTCCCATTGCTTGAGCAAAGGATAAGGATCGAAGGCCCACTCTGTAATTCCCCGGTCGCGGTAGATGCCGTAATGCAGATGGGGAGGGAATTTGCCCTGAGTTCCGGGTTTGCCGTACCCCGAGCTGCCGACCCAGCCAAGAGTTTGCCCGGGTGTGACGATATCTCCGCGGGAGATGGATTTCTCATACCCGGCCAAATGGGCGTAATAATGATACCGGTTCTCGATATCGCGAATGCCTATTCTCCAGCCGCCAAAGCGGTTCCATCCCTTCGTCTCCACTACTCCAAAGCAGGTGCTGCGCACAGTCATTCCATGCGGGGTGAACAGATCCGTTCCCTCATGAATGCGCGCACCTCCCCAGCTTCTGCCGGTGCCCCATGTACTGCGGTAGGCATACAACGTTCCGACGGGCAGCGGAAAAGCGCTGCCTGACAGGTCGAGCCGTCCGAAATGCTCATACAGCTTAGAGAATTGCGCCACCCGCTGGGCCGCGCGGCCATTATGATAATACTCCCAAACTCCAATATTGAAGTCATTCACAGAGTTTCCATAATTCAGAAGGTGACGTGCCATGCTGTAGAGCACGTCGGCATCATTTGTGGGATCGGCGAGATCGTCCCCGGACCCGTCCTGCCCGAAACCGCCGAAGAAGCTGATGGAATCAGGCGATTTATCGGCCTGATCCGGATTCAGCGGACCGGACCATACCGGTGCAGGAATGGTGATGCTGGTAAGACGGGAAGAAGCGGACACTTCCGTGCTTCCCTTCTTCTTAGCAATCGTCCGCTCATACTGGTCAATCGCAGCGAATCTGAACCAGGGAATGCCGGTAGCAGCACTCATTTGCTCATAAAGCTCCTTGCGTGCAGTCTCAACATTCACCTTGCTGCCGGCAGGAACGCCGCTGGATTTGACGGGCGGGGGGTTATGCCCCCGGGTGGCAGCCGCAACAGCCGCTTCCCCGCCGCCCGACAGCAATAGGGCAGCCGACAAACAGGATACGGTGATCACTTTTCTATAATTTCTGAATGGGGCCAGCATGATAATAACCTCCTAAGTTCCGCCGTGGAATTGTATAATACATCGGACAGGTATTGACAGATGCACTTATTTTCTTTTAATTTGAAGCAAAAGGGATGTTTTTATCCGTACTTGTCTAAAGCTGCCAAGTTTGAACAAAATACCCTGCAGCTAGAGCAGCCGTCTGTCTGAAGTACAGAGCAATCAAGCTTGCAAGCTGTATTTCACAAAAACAGGCAAATGCCAATGGCACATGCTATAATATGAGGCAGCAACTTTTTAACAATGGAACTTATATTCAGGCGAAAGCGGGGTTCACCACTTTGACTAATAGAACAGCCAAACAACCCAAGCCGGAATGGATTAAAATCAAGTTAACGACCGGTGATAATTATCAGGATATTAAAGGCATGATGCGATCCAAAACTTTACATACCGTATGTGAAGAAGCACGTTGTCCCAATATTTATGAATGCTGGGCGAACCGTACGGCTACATTTATGATCCTGGGAGACATTTGTACACGGGCCTGCCGTTTCTGTGCCGTGAATACAGGTCTGCCCACGGAGCTTGACCTGCTGGAGCCGGAGCGTGTTGCTGAAGCTGCAGAAGGCATGAAGCTTAACCATTGTGTGGTGACAAGCGTGGCCCGCGATGACTTGAAGGATGGCGGTGCGGCGATTTTTGCCGAGACTGTTGCTGCTATTCGAAGACGTCTTCCGCTATGCAGTGTGGAAGTACTGATCCCGGATTTTCTCGGAGACCGGGACAGCCTGGAAATTGTAATGAACAGCCGCCCGGACATCCTGAACCATAATATAGAGACGGTAGAGCGGATGTCGGACCGTGTGCGGGCCAGAGCCAAATACCGCCGCTCTCTGGAGCTGCTGAGCCGGGCGAAGGAGATCAAACCAGATATTCCTACCAAATCCAGCATCATGCTAGGCGTAGGAGAAGAATGGGACGAAATACTTCAGGCGATGGATGATCTGCGGGCGGCAGATTGTGATATATTGACATTAGGGCAATACCTGCAGCCTTCCCCTAAGCATTTAAATGTGGAGAAATATTATCCGCCGGAGCAATTTGCTTTGCTCAAGGAAGAAGGACTGAACCGGGGCTTCAGTCATGTAGAAGCGGGCCCGCTCGTCCGCAGCTCTTATCGTGCGCATGAGCAGGTCAAGTCCGCTGCGAAAGCCCGTGAGGAGCGTTCAGTTTCACAGTAATAATTAAAATTTAGGGAAATAAAATTGCCTTCGTGACGGAGTCATAGGGTTTGTCTTTAGTCTTTAGTCTTTAGTCTTTAAGGTTTAGGTTTAAGGTTTTAGAGGGAAAAGGGCCGATTGTGAGCCGTAGGTGATCAGAGGCCCTTGGGTTAATGTTGTAGGTCCACCCCATCACGCGTTGATGGAGCCGTGGAGCTGAATTTCGAAATTGGAGGAGCGCCAGCGTTCGCCTTTGTTGTCCGATTTCAACCGCATGGCGGTTTAAAATGAAGAAATCGGACAACAACAGCGGCCGGAAATTCGAAATTCCGCGGAACGGCGGCTTATCAACGCCCCCGCTCCCATTATGCAAAAGAAAGGCAGGCGACACACGCTTGATCGTTATAGGTGGAAAAGGCTACGAGCTCATGTTGGATCATAAGGACGGCTGGAATCCGGAGGCGTTTCGCGGGAGATACAGCGAGGTGCTGGACCGTTACGATTATATTATCGGTGACTGGGGATACAGCCAATTACGTCTGAAAGGCTTTTACCGGGACAACCATCCGAAGGTGAACCGGGATACAGCTATTTCTGGCATGGTGGATTACATTAATGAATACTGCAATTTCGGCTGTGCCTATTTTGTTCTGCACAAATTGAAAGAGCAGCCGAAGGAAGGTACATTCAAGGATATCTTGATTAAAGAAATACCGGAGCCGGTGCTGGAGGAAGACCTTGAACAAGAGCCTGCCGAACCGGATGCTGTAATTAAAGAGCAGCGGGAATCGAAATCTTCCTACCCTAACCCGGCCCGCGACAAGGGTACTGGCGGAAACGGCAGGGATCATTCGTCTAAGGATAGACCTGTGCGGGAACATCAAAGCCGGAACCACCGGAATAAAGACAAAAAAGGCAATAAAGATTTTCAGGGCAGACAGCAGCAGAACCAACAAAGCCCGCAGAACCCGCAGAACCCGCAGAACCCGCAGAACCCGCAGAACCCGCAGAACCCGCCCCAGAATTCTTCCAACTAAGCAAAGGCGGCAACTGTCTTCTGTTCTGGGATTGGTACAAAACAAGGATGCCCCTCGCCATACATACATGGCTGCAGGGCATCCTTTGTTTCTGCTGTGCGATATAATCCGCTATTTAACGGATAATTTCAATTGTTTGAGTGCGGCGTCGTAGCTCCAGGTTAGCGCAGGGAACTTCTTTTTGAATGCATTGAGTTCAATGTAGGTCTCATCATTCTGGGACAGGGCTTCTTTGGAGGCCAAGGCGAAGCTGGAGATGCTGCCGGCTCCGTTCGTGACAAGCACTTTTTTGTTCTTTGCATCCCAGGCAACATCGCTCTCGACAAGGGTTGCCAGCACGCGTGCCGAAGCATAAACCTTGTCCCCTTGCTTCAAGAGACCGACATTTCCGGCAAAAGGACTTCCATTGATGTTCAGAATATGGTTATCTCCGGACGCTGTAATGTTGGTCATTCCAGCAATTTGCAGGGCGGTAATCAGCTGCGCGGTTTTGCTTTGGACTTCAATATCCGGCTTCAGGCCGATCTGGTTAAAGTCCTCCTTGTTCGGGGTCAGGTACTTTAAAGTCGTGAGCTTCAGTTCCCCGCCGTTGGATACGGGCACAAGGTTTTGAATTCTGGCTTTGCCGTATGTGCGGGTACCGACGATAGTCGCGAGCTTATTATCGCGCAGAGCACCGGTCAGGGCTTCGGAGGCACTGGCGGAGTTCTCATTCGTCAGGACGACGACAGGCACGCCGATTTTACTGCCACCTTTTATAATTTCCGGAGTTAGAGCGCCACTTTGGTCAGAGGTGTACATCATAATGCCCGATTCCATAAACTTGGCGGTAATGTTCTTGGCAACATCGATATAGCCGCCTCCGTTATTGCGCAGATCCAACACGAGCGATTTCATCCCGGCTGCCCGCATCTTATCCAGCATAGCGGAGAATTCCTTGTCGGCATTCTGCGTGAAGCCGCTTAATGCGATGTAAGCGATTTTCTGGCTGATAATTTTGCCGGTGACAGAGGTTGTTACCATACTTTTCAGGGTTACGTTAACGGATTTGGCCGCCCCGTTTCGGTTAACGGTTAGGGTCAGCTTGCTGCCTGGCGCTGCGCTAAAGGGATCGGCCTCAAGATCAGCGATGCCCGTACCGTTGATCTTCAGAAGAACGTCACCGCGTTTCAGACCCGCTTGTTCGGCGGGAGAACGGGGGGTGATTTCTTCAATGTACACCTCATTCCCATTTCTCGCCAGCGAAAAACCGATACCGACATATTCAAGCTCAAGCTGATGTTGAAATTCAGCGGCTTCGTCACTGTCGAGGTACATGCTGTAAGGATCATTGAGCGTATAGATCATTCCGTCAATTGCACCACGGATCAGGGTATCCTTGTCTACCCCTTCCACGTTGTAGGATTCAATATAGTCCATAATTTCGTTAATAATTTCTGTGTTTGAATCGGTCTGTGCGCTCTCTGCCGCTGAAGCAGCAGGTGCTAAGAGGAGGGAGAACACAAGACAGCCGCTAAGAACGGCCGACATGATTTTTCCGGATTTCATAAGTGCATACGCCCTTTTTTATTATATTTGATGATGCATTACAGCTGTCTGTCTTAAGATTATAATTGATCACCATCAAAACTAAGATTATAGGTTTCGTCAACCGTCCACGCACCGTCTTCTGACTTCACAAAGAGGAAGATGAGTGACTGCTTGTAGCTCTCCCCGCTATCGGCATCCTTAATGGTGGTTTCCGCATACACAGCGGCTTCTTCGTTAGAATAATAGAAGATATTCGAGTTATCCAGGGTATAGCGGTGATCATAGGTATCAAAATAGTCCTGCATATCCGACTTTGTTGCCGCATCGTACTCCTCCCCGTATGAGGTCATCAGGGCGGAGATAGCATCCGTATTCTCAGCACTCATATATTGATAATACTTGCTGAGGTTATCTTTGAGGGTTGCTGCTGTAGCTTGCGGCACAACTGCTGCTGTCATTCCCTGTTCACGGGTAAGGAGCACCGTTCTGTCTTGCACCTCCATCGAGGCGATCTTCCATTTCCCGTCCTTACGGACGAGCTCATACAAATATTCAATGTTCTCGTCAGGAATATAAACGCCGCCGGTTCGAACGGCTTTCTCAACCGTGACGGCAGTTGCTTCATTTCCCTGGATTTGCAGCACCATAAGGCTTTCAATTGTATTCTTGACATCATACAGCTCAAAGGATGAATCCATATCGGCTACCATTCCCTTAACGTCCTCACCTGCCTCCACAAGCGAATAAAAGCGACTGGCTTGTTCAGTATTATAATATTGATTGGCCAAATGAATTAAGGCCGTAATATCCTTCTCGTCGGTGATAGTGGACACAGCGGCTTTGATCTTGACGCTTCTGCTGCCTGAGTCCCAGACGGCTGTGCCGCCGGTAGCTTCAGCAATGAAACGCAAAGGAATATAAGTAGTGCCGCCGATGGAGAGGGGCGCTGTACTCATTTTTTTGACGGTTCCGTTCAGGGTAGCCCGGTTGCTGCCGATTTTGAGGCTGAGCTTAAGCGAGGAGCTGGTGCCGGTGATGGTTCCCGTCTGGGCATTATAGAGCACCTGAAGTCCAAGCTTTTCGAAGATGACACGGAATGGAACGAGTACAGTATTATTCTTAAGGTAAGGATTACCCGCAGTGAATGAAACATTGCTGCCGTTAATATAGACCTTAATCGGTTGTTCTGCGGCAAAAGCGGGGACTGCCAGCACAAGTGCCAGCAGGCTGGTGCCTAATAAAGATATTAATTTTTTCAACGGTTGTTCTCTCCTTTAAAATAAACATAACTATGTAAAATAGGTTCATTATACCAATGGAAATTCTCCCTGTCTATCAACTTGTGTTAGCTGTAATAGAAGAGTTTGTTAAACACCCCCAAGCATAAAAGAGCCGGGAATGTCGTTGCATTCCCGGCTTTCCCACCTCTGAAATTAGGACCAGCTCCCTAGACCAGAAAGGCTTCACGGACACGGTTCCAGAAAGGAAACGGGCGGTATCTGGCAAAGCTGATTTTTTTGTCGGATACCTGGCAACGGACGGACACCAGGTCATCCACTGGAATATTGTTATGGTCAATCGTCAGCAGCAGGCGCTGGTCTTTGCGGGAAAAGATGTCGCAGTGATGGTGCTTGGGCAGCAGCAACGGCGAACCCATCGTACGGAACACACGATTGTTGATCGATGCAATTTCGGCAATTTGCAGCGCTTCAATCGACGGATGCACCATAGCACCTCCAAGACTTTTGTTGTAGGCGGTGCTGCCTGATGGCGTGGAGAGGCATAAGCCATCGCCGCGGAACATCTCGAAGGTTACGTCATTAATGTCAACCTGGATGACCACCGTTCCGTCAACACCTTTAAGGGTGAACTCATTCAGGGCAATATGCGAGGTGGAACCTGATTTTTTATGAATTTCCAGTTCTAGCAGCGGATACTGCACGATACGCGGTTTATGTGGCATGGAGTCACCCACTCCGCACATATAGTCGATCAGTGTCGGAAGCTCTTCCGCTTTCCAATCCGCATAGAAGCCTAAATGTCCGGTATGCACACCTACAAAAGCCAAATTGGAAATCTGATCGATAAAGGTATGAAAAGCGTGCAGCATAGTTCCGTCACCGCCAATGGAAATGACGATTTCAGGAGATTCGGCATCCAGCTCCAGGTTCCGCTCCGCCGCCAGCTTGTGAAATTGCTCCGCAAGTTTAATGGACAATTCGTCTCCGCGGTCCAGAACATAATATCTCAAGATGTACAGGCTCCTTTGTATGATTCAGTCATACACCGATCATAATCAATCTTGACCCGGAACACAATATTAGAGCGATGAAAAGACTGTCCTTCTTGCGTATATTGTTCAGTATCCTTTCAGGATTAATGCCGCCGCCATGTGCGTGCTGCTATGCCGGATAACATTATAAGCAGCGACAGCAGCAAAGCCCCACCCAGCAGCAGGCCAAGCAGGCTTAGACTGGAAACGAAAGCAGAGGCGGGAGAAGCAAGCCCGGAAGCGGCAGGCAGTGCATTCCAATGCTCTGACAACCCTGAGCTTATAACAGGCTTCCAGAGCAGCAGCAGCAAGCCCGCTGACAGAAAGGCGTGGACCAGTCTGGCAAGCATGAAGGGGAGATAACGCAGTCCTGTGCCATTCAGGATGCTTGCGACCTGGGCATGTACGGATAATCCGCCCCAGGAGAGAATAAAAGCAGCTGCAGCTGCTTTGAAATGCAGCGGAATTGAAGCCGTCGCCTCACCGGCGGAACGGGCACCCAGGGTAACCTCGAACAGGCCGCTGACCAGAGCCGCCGACAATTCAGGCGGGAATCCTGCCAGAGAGAGGATACGGTCGGTCAGTCCAAACAGTGTCGACATGATTCCGGCTCGGGCCAGCAGCTCCATCAGCACGGTGAAGAATACAACCAGCCCTCCTACGACAATAATAAGCAGCAGCGAGGATTGCACAGCACCCATAAGCAGCTCGCCGAAGCTCCGCCCGTCCCTGTGCCGGGCTTCGGCCATGGAGCTCAGTGCCATGCGCAGCCGCCCGGAGTTTTGTCCACTAGGGGGAGTCTGATTTTTAGCGGATAATGTATGCTCTTTCCGTCCATGGAAGGACATCAGCAGGCCTACGATCAAGCCCCCTCCGTAATGGGCAAGCGCCAGGACTAGTCCTAAAGAAGCATCATGAAAAAAACCGACCGATACGGCACCCAGCAGAAAAATAGGATCGGAGGAGGTGGTGAACGCAACGAGGCGCTCCCCTTCTACCCGGTTGACCAGGCCCTGTTCCCGCAGCTTTGCGGTTAATTTGGCACCAACTGGATATCCTGATACATATCCCATGGCCGCCACAAATCCGCCGCTGCCGGGAATATTGAACAGCGGCCGCATCAAAGGGTCCAGCAGCGCCCCGAAGAGATGAACTATGCCGAGGCCGAGCATGATTTCGGAAATGACAAAGAACGGAAACAACGAGGGGAACAGCACGTCCCACCAGATGGCCAGCCCGCGCAGCGCTGCAGCCAGAGCGCTTGCCGGATGAACCAGCATCAGCAGCATGCAGCCGGCAAAGATGAGGCCTAGCAGGGGGCCGGTAATCTTCTTCAAGATCATAGTCAACGCCTCCAAGCTCTATGGTTAGATGTATGCCAAAAGAAGGACAAACAGCACAAAAAAAATGCAGAAAGCGGTTACAAGACGCGATGCATTTTTGCTTGAATTATGATATTATTAAATTAATCAATGCACACCTTTTTTAGAGTAATAATTAGGGATGGAGTGATGGTGATGAGCGTAGTTGCCGGAGTTCTCGTTTGTGCTTTTGTATATGTTATCCGGATCTCTCTCGTCCCTCCTGGTGATGAGGAATTTCGGACCTATTAAATATGATGTGACGCTAAACACCGGGTTTAGCGTCTTTTTTTTGCGTTCTACAGGATGAGATAAGCCTAAAGTCATTGTTTAACGGTGCAATGCTTTTTTTGGTATAATAAAAAAGACGCTTCAATTAAAATGAAAGAAAGCTGGTAACCTCCAATGAATCCAAATGACAGCTTATTCGACAATCTGGGGGGCGCAGAGGGGCTTCACCGTCTGGTTGAAGTATTCTATGCAAAGGTGCAGCTTCATCCGCAGCTGAGCCCGTTATTCCCTGCTGATATTACTCCTGTCCTGGAGAAGCAATATCAATTCCTCAGTCAGTTTTTCGGCGGACCGGCGCTCTATTCCGAGCTCCATGGCCATCCGATGATGAGAGCAAGGCATATGCATATTCCTATCACGCCGGCACATGCCGAGCAGTGGCTGGGGTGTATGAAGGAAGCACTGGAGGATACCGGTGTTCAGGAACCGCTGCGTTCATTTGTGCTCAGTCGGCTTGCAGGACCTGCACACCATTTTGTTAACATGCCCCAGGAGTAAGGAGCAGTTGATCGCGAAAGGATGAGGGCATTTGCCAGAATTAATACCTTTGTACTCGATTAAAGTTATGTGCTGCAACTGTGAACAGGAGTTCTCAACCTCACGGGTACGCCCGAGCCTCAAAAGAGCAATACGCCGGGATGCGGATTTCTGCTCCTATTACAAGGAGGAAAATCCGGATTATTATGTTGTGCGTGTCTGTCCGAAATGCGGTTTTGCCTCTACGGAGAACTCTGCCGACAAGCTGGTCGACTGGCAGCGCAAAGCTTTTAATGAGCAGGTGGGGACCCGTTGGAAGACCCGGGATTTCGGGGAGAAACGCAGCTGGGAGCTCGCACTTGAATCGTACAAGCTTGCACTGATTTGCGCTCAAAGCATCAAGGATAAAGACCGGATTATCGCTAGCCTCCTGCATCATATTGCCTGGATGTACCGCTACCAGGGGGATTCTGCACAGGAGCAGCGCTTTTTGCGTTATTCGCTGGATGAATATGTAAAGGTGTTTGAGAATGACGGGATGGGTGGAAATGACGCCCGGCTGATGTATCTGATCGGTGAGCTGAACCGCCGTATCGGGGAGTTCCATAGTGCGGTGAAATGGTTCTCACGTCTGATCAACGACCAGAGAATCACCGATGCCGCGATGATCCGGGCTGCGCGCGAGCAGTGGGCCCTGCTGCGCGAACAAATGCGTGGAGAAGATATTGACCCGGACACATTGTCTACGGGAATCTGATGCTTTTCCGCAGCTCCATGAACGGCAAAAAGCGCAAAAGCGACAAACTCGCTTTTTGCGCTATGCAGGTGTGCCTGATTGAGGGAATGCGAGACCATAGGCGGTCAGCGGACCGCACGGTCAAACAGCAGATAGTCCCCATCGTTGTCGATGACTGTCGGGCTAGTGCTGCAGCATGGAAAGACAAGCAGTTTCTTTTTGCCGTCGCGCACGATTTGCAGTTCCTTCGGTTTCATGGGGAGAAGCACATTCTCCGAGTTGCAGAACGGGCAGTACTGCACGTACAGATCTCCAAGAATAATGTCATAAGGCCAGGTATGGCTGAAAGGGATCATTGCTCTTCCTTCTCAGCTGGCGGCGTCTCTGCAGCCTTACCATCGGTCTCAGCGCTTTGCTGCTTCGATAATTCAGCGATCTTTTGCAGCAGGATATGTTGAGGCATATGCATCAAGTGTTCCAGGGGAACGCCGAGCTGTTTGGATAAAGTTATAGCCGTTTCCGGTGAAATTTGCAGTGGCTTCATGTTGATGCCCTCCTAAAGGTTTAATGAGCATAGCTGCTTAGAGTCATTTCGTACAAAGCTGCCTCAGAAGCATATGGCGGTACCCATTAGAATAAATATGACTATTTGGCCTCGAAAGCAGAGGATTGGGGTTATCGTAATTCACTTTACCATGGCTTCAGGCCAAATACAAAGAAAACCAATTCAGAGCAAAGGAATGGTGGGAAGACATGAAACAACCATTATCACTGACATGGGAGCTGGAGTCTATTTTTCCGGGCGGTTCATCCTCTCCCAAGTTTGAAGAATTCTTGAAGCAGCTTGAAGCGGATATTGAGACCTTGCGGCAGCAGGTTGCCGCTTCCGTCTCCCCGGCTGATTCCGAATCCACCAAATCCCTGGATGCTGTGATCGAATTGCTGCAGAGCTGTTCCGGACGTCTGATCCAGGCGTCGGAATTTGCCGGCTGTCTGGGTGCCCAGAATCAGCAGGACAAGGGTGCTGTCCGGTTATCCTCCAAAGTGACCGGTTTGCGCGCCGGATTCGAAGGCATCAGTTCGCAATTTGACAATGTGCTGCGTCAAACGTCGGATGCGGTATGGACGGAGTGGATGGCCCGGCCGGAAATTGCTCCGCTTGCTTTCGTACTAAGCGAAAGCCGCGACTTAGCCCGCGAGAAGATGAGCCCGGAGCTGGAAAGTCTGGCGCTTGAGCTCGCCGTTGACGGATACCATGGTTGGAGCGAGCATTACGAAACGATTGTCGGCTCCATTCAAATCCCGTATGAGGATGAGGAAGGAACCAAACAGTTGTCTGCCGGGCAGGCCTTCAATAAGCTGGATGATGAAGATCCGAAAGTACGGAAGGCCATGTTCCGCAAATGGGAGGAAGCCTGGGGCGGAGCCGCGGATTATTGCGCGGATACCCTGAATCATCTGGCAGGATTCCGGCTGAAGTTGTACAAAGGCCGGGGCTGGGAAGATGTGCTGAAGGAGCCGCTTGGCATCAACCGCATGTCACACACAACATTGGACGTGATGTGGGACGTCATTACCAAGAGCAAACCGGCGCTTGTCTCCTACCTCCAGCGCAAAGCCAAACTGCTGGGTATGGATGCACTGGCTTGGGTGGATGTAGAAGCGCCTGTCGGCAAATCCTCCGGCAAAATCCCTTATGATCAGGCAGCAAAAGACATTGTTACGCAATTCCGCAAATTTAGTCCGAAGCTGGCGGATTTTGCTGAGCATGCCTTCGACAATAACTGGATCGAGGTCGAAGACCGTCCGGCCAAACGTCCCGGCGGATTCTGCGTCTCCTTCCCGGAGAGCAAGGAATCCCGCATATTTATGACATACAGCGGCACGCCTTCCAATGTGTCGACATTGGCGCATGAGCTTGGACACGCCTATCACTCTTTCCTGCTGGATGACCAGCCGCTGTTCAACCAGAATTACGCGATGAATGTAGCAGAGACCGCCTCTACCTTCGCAGAAGTCATTGTATCTGATGCACAGGTGAAGGCAGCTGCTGATCCGGAGGAGAAGCTGGCGTTGCTTGAGGCGAAAATACAGAACAGCGTAGCCTTTTTTATGAACATCCACGCCCGATTCTTGTTCGAAACCCGCTTTTACGAAAAACGCAAGGAGGGTCTTGTGAATGCGGAAGAGCTGTCGGCACTGATGGAGGAAGCTCAGAAAGAAGCCTTCTGCGGTGTGTTGTCAGAGTATCACCCGCATTTCTGGGCCTCTAAGTTGCATTTCTACATTACGGATGTGCCGTTCTACAACTTCCCTTACACCGTAGGATATATGTTCAGCACGGGATTGTACCGGCTTGCGCTGGAGCAAGGGGCTTCATTCGCTGACAAATATGATAATTTGCTGCGGGATACAGGAGTAATGACACTGGAGGATCTGGTCTCCAAACATCTTGGGGTAGATCTTGCAGAGCCGGATTTCTGGCAGGGAGCCGTAGATCTGATTGTAGCGGATATCAACGAATTTCTTGCAATGACAAACTAATCGACCGAGAATATGACAGAACTAAGACGAGAATTTTTTGTCGAATGGAAATCGATCCGCTCAGAATTGGTGTGAATACGCAAAAGCCCCTTGATCGGGGCTTTTTTTTGCGCTGTGTAGTGTCGAAAGCGATCGGTTTATAGTGGAATTTATTGGATTTTTAATAAAGTTTGCGCACATATAGGGATTTTAACCCAATTATGTTGAATAATGTTGTACCTTGTAAAGTACTGCCCTATAATGAGCCTAAAGCCTTATATAAGGCCTGCTAGGAAAGAAATACGAAGGCAGTTTGTACGAAGAATAATCAAGAAGCAGTGCTCTCACAAAACGAAGCGGAAGCTTACGAAGCAAGTTTTGTACGAAGAATAGAACTTCAAGAAGCAATGCTCACAAAACTTTTAGGAGGTACAATATGCTCAGGACAGAAGAGCTATCGCTGGCAAGACAGATGGATTTGGTATTCAAGGAACTGCAAGAGGAATTGTCTGGACTGTCTTCCGGCACGGTTTTTGTGCAAATCAGAAATAATGTCATCGGTAAGTTTGGGATCCGCCATAATCCGCTGTCTGGACGAAGTGGTGTATTTAAGGAAGAGCAGGAGGGGTTGAACTCAGGCCAGTTGTCCTCCTTCCGGCTTATGGCGCTGGAGAGTCTGAAATACAAACGTCGCTGGACGCATGGTGAGATCAGCTATGAGTTCGCCATCCGCCAGGGGATGGTGGTTGTAGATGCGATCCTGGAGTCCAATTACAATATGGCCAACCTGATGATCCGCTATCCCCGTAATTCTGCTGACAATTCTGATCAAAATTACGGCTGAAATTATACATAGCGACACAAGCTAAAAGCCCGCCTGCGCTTCGACGAGAAGCGCAGACGGGCTGAGAAGCTACTCCGTTTCAGGCGTTAAGCCCTACCGGATAAATCACTTAATGATAAGGCGATTACGAACGACCGGACAGTTGTTGCTCTGCCAGTTGTACCAGACGTTTGGTGATGTATCCTCCCAAAGAACCGGTTTCGCGGGAAGTGTAGTTACCATAATAACCGTCTTGAGGAATCGTTACTCCAAGCTCTTGTGCTGCTTCATATTTCAACTGCTGCAGCGCTGCATTCGCTTGAGGCACGACCAGGTTATTACTACGGCTGCTACGACCTTGTTGACCTGCTTGACCCATGTGTGTCACCTCCTTCGCCCGTTGTGAAGATAGTATGAGCGCGAGGAGATGAAATCATGCACGATTTCGAAAGGATTTAAGGATGGTAATTATATGAAATTAAGAAGTTAAGGATAGAGTATTTCGAGCATGCTGGAAAGCGCAAGCGTCTGGCCGGGCTGCAAGGTAATGAGTCCTGTAAAGGAAGGGCACTTTGGAATATTCGGTGCATCCGGCAGCCATGTGTAGGGCTCGATGCACAGAAACTGCTCTGCAGGCCCTTTCGTATATACCACCCAATGACGGAAGTAATCTTTGTCTGCAGTATAGCGAAGCCCATATCCGTCATCGCGGATCAGCAAGGCTTCAGCGGGCTGCTCTTTTCCGATCCTTAGCACAGTATCCAAATTAGTACCTTGAAGATTCATACCTTGGTTCAAGGCTTCCAAATCACCAAGTGGCAGCAGGCTGCCGCTGGGCAGGAGCTCGTTATTCAGTTCATAAATGCTTTCTACGGGCAAATTCAGTTTCCAGCGGCCGGGCTCACCGTCAATCATGAACCATGTGTGATAGCCAATCCCGAATGGAATGACTGTGTCTCCTAAGTGAGTGACCTTGAGTGTTTGCTGAACGCGGGCATCCTGAAGCCGGAACGTCATTTCGAATCTCAGAGGAACAGGAAATTGTCTCATCCAGTTAGCGTCGTCGCCGGTATTGAATTCCGTCGTCACCGCACAGCCTTCTTCGTCCTCTTCAATATCGCTGACACACCAGCTCTGCGTCCGGTGCAGTCCATGAATATGATTGTCTCCGGCCGTATTCTGATCAAACTGGTAGCTTGTGCCCTCAAACTGAAATTGACCCTTGCGGATTCGTCCGGGCGGAACTAAGAGCGGAATACCGAAATGGTAAGGCTTCTGCAGGTAAAAAGATATGTCGCTTTCATCAGGCCGGCGCAGGATTTCCCGATTCTCCTTACGGTCCCACAAGGAGATAATGTTGTTTCCCAGTCGCGGCAAAAGCGTGAGTTCAAGTTCGCAGCTATGCAAAATATAGGTATCATAGCCGCCCCACTGCCCTTTGGTCACCTGTTTCATGAGAGATATGCTCCTTTAACTTAATCTGAAAGAATGCGAATAACCTTATCATAACAGATTTATATTTTTGTGGTTAACGGATTTGACATCTTCTCAGTATCGCTCTATGATGAATGCATTAATGAACGATGACAATGCGATGACAGGGACAAGTAGGCGGGAACTGCACCTTCAGAAAGCCGGTGGCTGATGTGAACCGGCGGGACACTTCCGTATGAATGGACCCTTGAGCGCCGCGCTTGAACGGGCTGGAGAGCCTCAGTAGACCGGCCGGCACTTCCCCGTTACCGGAAGCAAAGGCTGTTTGCTGATGTCCTCTATGGACTCCTCAAGCAGCGAATAAGGGTGGTACCACGGTCTCACGTCCCTTGCGGATGTGGGGCCTTTTTGTGTTCTTCGAAAGTGGAAATTACATTTTATGGAGGGTAATTCGATGGCTAAAAAAGTATTGTCGGGCATTCAGCCCAGTGGTTCACTGACACTCGGGAACTATATCGGAGCAATCAAAAATTTCGTAAAACTGCAAAAAGAGTATGAATGCTTTTTCATGGTAGTGGATCTCCATGCCATTACTGTTACTCAGGAGCCTGCCGCACTGCGGGAAAACTCAGAATCGGTAGCGGCACTTTATCTTGCTGCAGGCATTGATCCGGCAATCTCAAATGTCTATATGCAGTCCCATGTACCACAGCATGCCGAGCTGGGCTGGATCATGACTACGCTGACTGCAATGGGTGAGCTGGAGCGGATGACCCAGTTCAAGGACAAGTCTTCCGGGAAGGATTCTGTGGGCTCAGGCCTGTTCGTTTATCCATCGCTGATGGCTGCCGATATCCTCATTTACAATGCCGATCTCGTACCGGTTGGCGAGGATCAGAAGCAGCATCTGGAATTGACTAGAGATCTGGCCGGACGTTTCAATCACCGGTTTGGGGAATTCTTCACGGTTCCGGAGCCGTATATTCCTGAAGTAGGCGCACGCATTATGTCGCTGGACGACGCCAGCAAAAAAATGAGCAAAAGCAATCCAAACGCGGGCAGCTATATCGCACTGCTTGATCCGCCGGATGTAATCCGCAAAAAAATCAGCCGTGCTACGACCGACTCCGGCCGTGAAGTGGTGTATGATCCCGCTAACAAGCCTGAGATAAGCAATTTGATGAGCATTTATGCCGAGTGCTCGGGAATGAGCCTGCAGCAGATTGCCGACCGTTATGAAGGCCAAATGTATGGAGGTTTCAAAAAGGATCTTGGTGAAGTGCTGGTGGCTACGCTAGAGCCGCTTCAACAGAAATATTATGAAATACGCAGCTCCGGCACGCTTGGTGATATTCTTGCCGAAGGCGCGGAACGCGCCCGCATCGTGGCGGCGCAGAACCTTGCCGGTGTTAAGGAACGGATGGGCTTCCTCCCGCTACGTTAAGAGGCCTGCCTTGTCTCCGCTTTGCGTCTCAGTCTGGCTTTGAGAATAAACCCCCAGCCGATGTTCAGGACACAGAGAACGCCAAGCAGGAGCGCCAGCCAAATGTTAAAGCTGATGGAGATAGAAGCAGCTGTTAGCATTAGAATCGAAGAACATGCGAACCAAAGCGACAGACCTTTACCCATAATTGCCAGCCTTCCTTTCTAATGGTAGTAAGTGAATGATCCCGCAGCGCTTATGTGCTGCGGAGTTTTTTTATAATATAAGGAACTATATAATATACAGTAATAAATGATGCTTAAAAACATCTAAAATTCATTGAAAACGCTTTATGGTGATTGTGCCTTATGTTGCGGCAGGCGTCAAGAGCGGTAATTCATGGCAGAGCAAAGAAGGCGTCCGGAAACCGGACGCCTTCTGCTATTGACTACAGCTTTACGGAGCCCGGATCAATGGCGAACCGTTCATCCAGTTTCTCGCTGCTGAGCCAGCCTACATAAGTGTTGAGCGGATGATATTGGTTATCCATTACAAGCACCGCTACGAAAGGGAATTGCTTGCGGTGTAAATAACGCACATCGCCCCAGCGTACAATATAACCGGAGGGCAATTCCTCGACCTCGGCTACAGCATAAGAGGTGAAATAAAGAAATGCCTGAATGTCCGGATGGGATTTGGAATGTTCTACAGCGGGGTGGGTGGAGCACACCGCATGTTTGAACCATTCCAGCCGCCCGCCGCTCAGCAATCCGACGTTATAGCTGCCGTCCGGTTTGGCTTTGACCACATTCCAGCGCGATGGCGAGATCGTGGGGATGACATAATAATGGTCGCCGGTATTATGATGCATATCTTTGTTCTTGATATTGCGCGTAATCCGGGCATGCACGAGGGTCCGCCAAATATAATAAATCACGATACTGGCATACAGGGTGATAAATAAAGGTGCCGGTGGAATCATCCCGCTGATCCAGAGAATAATTGCCGCGGCATGGCTGCCGAATATAAACGGATCAAAGATGTGGATAATGTTCCAGGCAATCCATTTCTCTGTGAAGGGACGCGCGGCCTGTGTCCCATACGTGTTGAACAAATCGGAGAATACATGAACGGCTACGCCGATGAAGCTCCACAGAGCAATATGGCTAAGAGAATGTACATCGGTAAATCCGAATAGCGGTCCGATCACCAGTGTGATCAAAGCCGGCCACAGCAGCAGGAATGGCAGGGAATGGGTGATTCCCCGGTGATTGCGGATATAAAGCGCATTGTCCTTGAGACGCAACGCAGTATCGGCATCCGGTGCTTGCGAGGCCAGTACAGTGGCTACCATGACAGCCCCGGCCAGTGTTCCATGGGAGGCGACGGCGGGATCAACGAAGGAAAGGCCGGCCAGTCCCAGGCCCATAACAAAATGTGTAGCAGTATCCATTGGTCAGATCTCCTTTGTACGGAAGTTCTCTATTAATAACTACCCAATTTTGCGTCCAGTTATTTAGGGAGGAGGAAATAAATAATTTCACGTAATTGTCAAATTGATGAACATCTTGGTCAATGATTGTCAAAGTCTTTCCCTGTTTGATATGATAAAGTTAACAGCGGAGTGGTAAAAATTCTTAATTAAGAACGGAAAAATGGTTCTTGACTCCGGCGGAACGTTAGAAGTCCCTTAGAAGGAGGAACACCAAACGTGGACAATCAATTGAGATATCAAGCTTCTTCTGATTCCGCAGCCATGTCTGCCAAATCACCCAAGGAAGGTGCAAGTTGGCGTGACTTTATTACAGTGACGAAACCCGGTATTATCCGCTCCAATCTTATCGCTGCTTTTGCAGGATACTGGGTGGCTTCGGGCTGGGACGTGCAATACGGCCGATTAATTCTGACCTTGCTCGGTACTATGCTAGTCATGGCTTCGGCCTGTGTATTTAATAATTATTTTGACCGCGACCTGGATATGAAGATGGAACGAACACGTGAACGCGGACTGCCTACGGGCCGACTTAAACCGAATACGGTTCTGCTCTATGCCATCGGGCTTGGCATTGCCGGTCTTGCTGTGCTGTTTGCATTCTCCGGTGTGCTCAGCGGGCTGTTCGGCATACTCGGCATGTTCGTTTACGTAGTAGTTTACACCCTTTGGCTGAAAAGAACATCTACTTGGAGTACTTCTGTAGGTGCAATCTCCGGAGCCATGCCTCCGGTTATCGGATATGTTGCAGTTACAGGTAATGTGGATCTCGGTGCCTGGCTGCTGTTCGCAATGCTGTTTCTTTGGCAGCCGCCCCATTTCTGGGCTCTGGGCATCCGCCGGAAAGAAGAGTACAGAGCTGCGGGATTTCCGCTGCTTCCAGTCGTTAAGGGAACACGCCGCACCAAGTTCCAGATGATTCCCTATGTGGCATTGCTGCTGCCGATTCCGGTTCTGATGTACGTTTATGATTATGCAGGGATATTCTACCTTGTTATTTCTGCCACGTTGTCCGTGGCCTGGCTGTACTTGACATTGACGGGCTTCAAAGCAAAGGATGACGATGCCTGGGCGAAGAAGAACTTCTTCTTCTCCATTAATTACCTGACCGTCAGTCTGATTGTGCTTGTGCTGAATACGACTCACGTTTAAGAGGGGGAGAGTACACCTGTGCATACCTTGAAACGTTACAAATGGACCTGGCTGCTGTTGGCTCTGGCTTTGGGTATGGCCCTTTACTTAGTGATTCAATCCTTGGATTTAGGGGAAAAGCAGCTGCCGGTCATCGGGGAGGTACAGGACTTCTCTCTTGAAAATGTGGATGGCAAGCAAGTAACACTTGCGGACACGCAGGGGAAAGCACGGTTGGTTTATTTCTTCTTTACGGAATGTCCGGATGTATGTCCCATCACTACCTATATGCTGTCACAGACCCAGGATTTGCTGGTTAAGGACGGCAGCTTCGGCAAGGATGTGGAATTTGTCTCCATCTCATTTGATCCCAAGAATGATACACGCGAGGCCATCAAGACGTTCGCAGACCGGTTCCACGCCGATTATAATGGTTGGTATTTTCTGCGCGGAGATCAGGAGCAGGTGCGGCAATTGGCTGCCGATTCGTTTAAAGTGCTTATTTATGGAAATGACAAGGATAACTTTGCCCACGCTAATCTTATAGGTCTTGTAGACCCGGAGAACCGGTTGCGCGGACTATATGATGCGGGAGATACAGAAAATGTGACACCTGAATTCCTTGCCGATGCTTTGAAGAAGCTGGCACCCAATTAAAATGCAATGAACTTAAAAACGCCTTACTTCATCCTCCGGTTACATGCGAAGGGTGAACAAGGCGTTTTTTTCTGCCGCTATGGTTCCAGAAAAGGGAATGGCTGCGGCTGCGGATAGATGATATATTCCTCCAACCCCGCTTTTTCAAGCTGGGTGAGATTGTATTCATTGGGAGTGCCTTCTACTCCCGCATAGCCTTTCCGGGTATAAATATGGACTGCATCCGGAAAGGCGTCGCGCAGAATTCCGCGGATTTTCTTACCCGAGCTGTCGTTGTCCATATACAGATAAACTTCTCCGTCTCCGATTTTACGCCGCAGCGATTCCAGCTTGAGTGTATTCAACGTACCGAAGGTGCACAGGATGTCGACCTCCGGCGCCAGCAGTCGCCGCAATCTGCTGCGGTCGTTTTTGCCTTCGACAATGATGGTAATGGACATAATTTGCCGCCCCCCCGGATAATAAGTGGTAATAACGGGATTTGTGATCTTAAGCATGTTAATGAACACGGTCATATGCTTATTAAGTATATTACCTAAGCTTCGTCATTTTTAACAAGTTGAGGGACAAAATGCGTTCATTCCCCGGGAAATGTCGTAAAAAGCAACAATCACCCGGCTCAAGGAGAGGCCGGGTGATAGCGGTTTTGACTGGCAGATTTAATTCTGCGGGCTGAATCATTATCTTCAGCAGATAAACGAGGGGAACTGTAGCTCTTTTTTTGCCGGATCAAGCGGCATGGCTGTTCAAGTCCGCACGGTAGGCCGCGCTTTTCCCGGTATCTCTTGGAGGTAACAGCAGAAGTGCGGTCATGAGCAGGACAAATGCAATGAAGTAAGGAGAAACGAAGTCCCTTAGCTGTCCTGCAGCCACCGGTCCGGCAAAAGCGCCGAGAGACATCGCAATGGATTGCAGCGAGAAGGTGCGGCCCAGATGGCCGCCTGCCCCGAGACTGATGAACAGCGAAGCCATCGCCGGAAACAGTACACCTTTCGCTGCTCCCAGCAGGAAGAGGACAACCCCTGCGGGAATGCTGGTGAATGCTGCAAGTGCGAAGAAACACAGCGCCATGCCCAGCAGTGCCACAGCAATTCTTGCAACCGGAGAGAGCCGGTTCAGGAAAAACAGGCTGAGCGTTAAGAGTGCCCCCAGACTGAGAAGCGAAAGCAGAATCCCGGTGGATACGATCCCGTTGCTCCCCTGTGATAAAGGAAGCTCAAAGAACAGTACCCCCTGTGAGCAGGAGACGAAAAAGGGCAGCAGATAATATCGCTTGGTAACGGATGAATGGGGTTTTTCGGATGCAACCTGGTGCTCCTGCAGCGGCTGTGATGGTTTGGCGGCTGCCATACTGCCGGAGAATTTAGGTACACTGAAGAAAGCCATCACGCCAGTGGCGATCAGCAGCCAGCCCAAGGTGGTAAAGGTGCCGGAATATCCGGCCTGGTGGACGATAAAGGCTCCGGCAGCTGGTGATACGACCGAAGCCAGCGTATGGATAATGCCATGGCCGGACATATACTTGCCCTGAGTAATGGGATCTGACGAGAGGGAAGCCAGCAGGGTCATGCAGGCCGGGGACAGAAATGCCAGGGCGAAGCCGCTGGCCGCCCGAAGCAGCAGCAGATGCCAGGGAAGCTGAGCGTGGGCCTGAAGCAGCAGGATGGCGCCTGCAACCGTCAGGCTGAAGACGATATAGCGGCGGCTGCCGTTGCGGTCAACCAGTACCCCGGCCAGAAGGTTGCCGGGAAGATGGGTCAGGGAATACATGCCCATCATCCAGCCGATGAAGGCCGGTCCCGCCCCCAGTGAGATAGCAAAGGGGGTAAGAATGGGATACTGGGCGTGCAGATCAAAGAATGCCAGGAAAAGAAATAAATACAGCCACAGTGCGGTTTTCACGGAATACACCTCCGAAAGGGCCGTTTCTGCGCAGGCGCAGGGTGGCGCTTTTTAATGGGGAATGGTTAAGCCTACTTGTACTTTACGTGAGTCGAGGGGGGCTTATACCATTTTATTGGGGGATTCCACCTGAACGGGCGGGTAATCATGAATTATAAGAGGCATTCATGTATAATAATTAGTATTAATGGGGACTCGCTCCCTGGTATGACGAAATTTTTGATAGGGGTGTTGGGAAATTGATGGATCCAGAAGTATGGTCACAGTTTATTAGAGAGAATTGGCTAGTTATCGTTATTGCGCTTGTGCTGCTGTTTGCCGTTGTTAATCTGGTCAAGACGGTTCTGAAATGGGCGATTGTTATTGTTATCGTTGCGGGTCTGTTCATTTACAGCGGGGTTACAATGGATCAGATTGGAGACGCTGTGAATAAGGTGGCGGATGGAACGGTCAGCACCCTGAAGAGCGAAGCGCAGGAAGTTATGCTGAAAGAAGCGAAAGAAGCAAAATATACTTCCGGCGGTGACGGTACGTTTACGATCACAACGCCCAATCTTGAAGTGAAGGGTGAAGCCGGTGAGGATAAAGTGGAAGTGACTTTCCGCGGAGTCAGTCTTGGAAAGTGGAGTGTTAACGATACTACCAAAACCTTTATTGATGAAGCCCGGAAGAATGGGGCCGGGAATTAAAATACAAGTTGATGCGATGGAAAGGGAGGAGAGGTTATGCTGAACAGCTGGATGGACAGTATTAGTGATGCCAATATCATCACTATCCTCCTTCTGCTGATCGTGCTCTTCTCGCTGCTGCAGGGCTGGAGCCGGGGGTTTGGCCGCTCAGCGGGAAGGCTGTTTGGGCTGCTCGGAACCGGGCTGCTTGCCATAGCTGCATTGGCCCTGGCCATTCCGGCCGCCTTTTACCTTTCGCCCCGTGTACAGGCCTGGGCAGGTGGAATTGAGCTTCCGGGTATCCAATTAAGCCAGTGGCAACAGCTATACTATACGGTGGTGTCTGTTCTGGCGGGTTCACCGCTTGTGCGTTTTTTGCTGCTGCTGCTCTTGTCCTACAGTCTCATCCGCCTGCTGCTGGGCCTGCTGTTTATGCTGCTTCCGATTTCCCTTCCGCGCCTTTCGGGCAGGTCCGGAAACAGGAGGATTACTCAGGTGAGCCGTCTCAGCGGAGCTGTCATCGGTCTGGCTACCGGCCTTGTGCGCTCCCTGTTGCTTGTTTTTGTCTTGTACATCGGTGTGGGCTTGAACCCGGACAGCACGTTCAGCCGTTATGTGGAATCATCCCCGATCTACCGGCAAAGCGCATCTGCGGTCTTCGAACCCCTTACCGGTGAGAATGTACGCAGTAAGTTACCGGTTCTGACCAAGGCGGTTGCCGCCGAGATGACGGATATCCTCCGGCGGAAATACGAAGTGCTCGACCATGAGATTTCACCCGACATTGTGGGTGCTGCCTCCGATATAGCGGGACAAGCCGGGGACGATGAGAAGAAGGCCAGACTGCTCTATGATTGGGTCGGCTCCAGGATCTCTTATGATTATGCCAAAGCCGAGAATTATGAGCAGAACCGGATTTGGAAGGAGCAGTCTCCGCAGGATACCTTTGATACCCGGATCGGTGTATGTATTGATTATGCACGTCTTTATGCAGTGATGGCCCGCTCCCAGGGGCTTCAAGTGCGCGTAGTGACCGGTCAGGGCTACGACGGCCAAGGGGGATCCGGCCCTCATGCCTGGAATGAAGTGTACATCACGGACCGGCAGGCCTGGATTCCACTCGATTCCACCTGGGCAGTCAGCGGGGAGTGGTTTAATCCCAAGGATTTCGATAAAACCCATGTCAAAGAAAGTATGCTCTGAGCAAGGAAGCAGAATGGCTTAAATCTATGATACAATACAGCATGTGAAACGATGTTGAGGAATAATATGATCACTCTCGTGCGCAGTACTGGCCGCACGTGCAATTTTTGATGCCTGTGACTGGAATAGAGACTGGACTCAAGCGCCTGTAAGGAACCTTCCGGCGTTACATGGAGTCAGCACAGGTACAAAGGTTTATTTTAGATGTAGAGGAGTGAAAAACTGTGAGTTTTTTCCGTAAGCAGGCCTCACCCCCAGAGGAAAGCAACAGCAAAAGTTCGCTTGGCCTACGGATCAATGTATTCTTTTTTAGCACATTTGTGATCTTTTGTGTAATCATTGTCCGTCTTGCCGTTTTACAGTTCGTCGAAGGGCCAACTCTGACTGAGGTGGAGACAAGCCGTGATACCAAAAATGTGCCGCTCGCCGCAATAAGAGGGAACATTCGTGCAGCGGGAGGGGAGCCCATTGCTTACTCCACTTCTGTGCAGTCGCTGTATATTACACTTACTAAAGAATACACGGCCAAGGTTACGGATAAGGTGACGGGAGAAACCGTGCTTACGCCGGAGGCGCAGGCCCAATCAGATGCCCTTGCGGCCAAGCTGGTTAAGGACTTTAGCGCCTATGGTGATCCGAATGCTGAGAAGCTGACTGAAAAAGATATTATTGATTCCCTGGATTTGTACTTCCGGAAATATTCGGGTTTTATGGCGCGGCGCATCAAGGCCGGCCTTACTTCGCAGGAAGTGGCCTACTTTATGGAGCACAAGAGCGAATATCCCGGACTTGAGATTGTGGAGGAAAGTAACAGGCATTATGACAAGGAATCTGTAGCCGCACAGACTGTCGGATATATCAAACCCTTTAAGTCGTCCAACAGCTTGAATATTTATAAGAATATTCAGAATGCGATGAAACAGTTGGATGCGGACCCCGGCCTCACTTATAAAGACGATGAATTTGTCGGATTCGATGGCCTGGAACTGCAGTATCAGCGGGAGCTGCGCGGCAAGAACGGATATCAGGTGATCTCGGTGAGTCCGCAGAATATGGCTGAGAAGGTGGAGGCGGTCGTGCCCCCCGTCAAGGGTAACGATGTCTGGATGACGATCAACAAGAACATTCAGCTCAAGACCGAGCAGGCTATTACAGAGCAAATCAGATGGCTGCACTCGAATTCGGTACAAGGCAAGACACACCCGAATGCATTGACCGGCTATGCCGTAGCTATGGAAGTCGATACTGGCAATATTGTTGCGATGGCCAGCATGCCTGATTATGACACCAATGTGTGGACTGCCGAGAAAATGGACACCGAGGTATGGAAGAAAATAATGGGCAACTACCAGAACGGAACCATTACACCGTATTCCTCCGGGATGTCGGGTCATGAGTTCGGCTCCACGGTACTGCTCGGTTCAACCATCAAACCTCTGAGTGTGCTTGTAGGACTGAATGAAGGCCTTTTTACTACTTCGACTATCTATACAGACAGAGGGATTGCCCACTTCGGGAAAAATGACAAATCCTCCGTGCGAAATTCTTCCGGCCACGTGTATGGCTCTATGGACCCGGCCAGAGCGATTGAGAAATCCTCCAATGCGTTCATGGTGGACATGGTCGGCAAGAAATTGTGGGAGAAATATCATAGTGAAGGTATTAATATCTGGGATAAATATATGAAGGAATTCGGCCTCGGTGTATCTACAAAAAGCGGACTGCCCAATGAATATCTCGGACAGATCAACTATACCGATACCAAGGCTGCCGGCAGTGCCCAGGCTGCGCTGGTGTATGCTTCCTTCGGACAGCAAGGACGCTATACAGTGCTGCAGCTCGCCCAATACGTAACGACACTGGCGAACGAAGGAGTACGGATCAAGCCTCAGCTGGTGAGCAAAATCACCGATGCCAAGGGCAACGTGGTTAAACAGTTCAACCGCGAGGTACTTGATGAAGTAACAACCTTTGATAAGTCTTTCTGGAACGAAATCAAAAAGGGTATGAACAGTGATGTTACTGCGTTTAACGATTTCCCTTATGACTTTGCCCGCAAAACGGGAACCTCACAGCAGCTGGGTAAAGGGGAATTGCGCGATAACGGGGTATTTATTGCCTATGCTCCGCGCGAGAATCCCAAGCTTGCTGTAGCGGTTGTTATACCGGAGGGCGGGTTCGGCTCCAGTAGTGCCGCTCCGGTTGCACGGAAAATTTTTGACGCGTATGACTATGAATACGGACTGGATGGAGTGCCGAAGAAAAGTCTGAAAACCGACGACAATGCAGAGGGCTCAGACTCGGCAAGCGGAACAGACGGAACGACGAACAACTGACGCGGCCATGCTGCCGGGTCGAGTGACCAAATAATTAGCTCTTAAAATGAGCATACAAATTGGAGGGGTGGCAATGACTGCCAAATACCGCCTGTTAGCACTGGATATGGATGGAACCTTACTGAATGATGAACAAATCATTACCCCCAAAACGGTAGAATGGATTCAAAAGGCAGTTGATGCAGGCGTTCACGTCTGTCTCTCCACAGGCCGCGCTTCCAAAAGCGCCATGCCTTATGCTGAACAGCTTGGACTTAAGACCCCGATGATTATGGTGAATGGTAGTGAAGTATGGCGGGCTCCGTATGAGCTGTACCGCCGCTCGCTGATGGACCCGGTGCTGGTGCAGCAGATGTATGATATTGCCCAGGAATACGATATCTGGTTCTGGGCATATTCGGTGGATGAAGTGTACAACCGGAACAACTGGGATGGGGAGATTCTAAGCAGGGAATGGCTCAAATTCGGTTATTCCACAGAGGATGATGAGATCCGCCATAAGCTGCTGATGCGGCTTCAGGATATGGGCGGTCTCGAAATTACCAATTCATCGCCGCATAATCTGGAGATCAATCCGCTTGGTGTCAACAAGGCATCCGGTATACGCGAGGTTTGCAAGCTGCTGGGTCTCGAGATGTCACAGGTTGTGGCCGTTGGCGATAGCCTGAACGATCTGGCTGCCATCCAGCAGGCCGGATTTGGGGTTGCTATGGGCAACGCCCAGGAGACCGTCAAGCAGGAGGCGGATGCTGTGGTAGCGTCTAATAATGACGATGGGATTGCTGAAGTGATTCAAAAGTATATCCTGTAGTAAATGCTATCAAAACTTTGAAGGAGATGAGCCAATGGCCATTCTGGGTTGGATTCTGATTATTGCTTTATTCGCGGTCGGACTGGCCGGGGCTGTATACCCGATTCTCCCTGGTGCGCTGGCGATTTATCTGGCCTTCTTTGTATACGGGTGGTTCTTCAGCTTCGAACCCTTCGGAGTCTGGTTCTGGTTGTTCCAGACGCTAATTGTAATTATCTTGTTTGTGGCTGATTACGTTGTCGGGGCTTGGGGAGTCAAGAAATTTGGTGGCTCGCGCGCCTCAGTCATCGGCAGCACCATCGGTCTGATTCTGGGGCCGATTCTGACGCCTATCGGACTGATCCTCGGTCCTTTTATTGGGGCGTTCGTGGGTGAACTGATGGCTGGTTCAAATCCCGGCAAAGCAGTCAAGGTTAGCTTCGGTGCATTGCTTGGCCTATTCAGCAGTACGGTAGTCAAAATCATACTGCAAATTGCCATGGTGATCCTTTTCTTTATCTGGATCGTAATAAATTAACAGCGAAGAAGGCGAAACAGTTTGTCCAAGAAAGAATCTTTTGTCAAAGGCACGCTTATTCTGGCTGCGGCTGCGCTCGTGGCCCGGGTGCTCGGGCTTGTCCAGCGGGTGCCGCTGGAGCATTTATTTGATGTTAAGGGGAACGCTTCGTTCACGCAGGCGAACAACGTCTACCTGCTGCTGCTGCCGCTGGCAACAGCCGGAATCCCCAGTACACTAAGCAAAATGGTATCCGAGCGTTACGCCCTGAACCGGCCGCATGAAGCGCAGCAGGTGTACCGGGCCGCACTTATATTTGCCGCTATTGTAGGTGTGCTGATGAGTACAATCTTGTACATAGCTGCTCCTTATTATGCGGAACATACCAAGGTTCCTGAGAGCACCCTGGCCATCCGTGCTATTGCCCCGGCGCTGCTGCTGTTTCCCTGCATCGCGATGATGCGCGGTTATTTCCAGGGACGTAACAATATGATGGCTGGAGGAATCTCGCAAATTGTCGAGCAGATTGCCCGGGTATCCACGGCCGTGCTGCTCGCTTTTATTTTGCTCCGCCAGGGATACAGCAATACATGGATGGCAGCCGGCGCTTCATTCGGCAGCGTGCTCGGCAGTATCGGCGCATTTGGCGTCATGCTTTATTATGCAGTAAAGCTGCGCCGCAGTGAGGAGCAAGTGGCCCTCTATAAAACCAATGAAGCCAAATTGCCGCTGCTGGGCATTTACAAGGATATTTTTAAGCTTTCTATACCCATTGTGTTATCTTCAATTACAGTTCCGGTAGTGAACTTTATCGATACTTCCTTCATTGTGCCACTGCTTAGTGGACAAATCGGCATGGCAGAAGCGACCCAGGCTTTGGCGATCTTTGGCAGCCGGGCGCAGAGTATCGCGGGAATACCTCCTGTGTTGTCCATTGCGCTAAGCACCTCGCTGATTCCGATTATCTCAGCCGCCTACGCCCGGCGCGATGAAGAGCATTTGAAACGCCAGGTGACGCTCGCGATGCGCATTTCGATATTAACGGGAACACCGATTGTACTTGCTCTCGTTGTCTCAGCCTATTCTGTGAACGGACTGATCTTCAGCAGTCTTGATGGCAGCGGGATTGTTGCGATGCTGACGCTTGGAACGATTTTTCAGATTACAATGATGACGACCAACTCCATTCTGCTGGGAATGGGGAAATCACGAATTTCCATGTATTATGTTATGGCAGGTCTTCTCGTGAAATTGGGTTCAAACTTCCTGCTGAGCCGCGCCTTCGGGATATACGGCATTATCGCAGCAACGGCGCTTTGCTTCTTCATTATTACTTATCTAAATCTGCGCATGCTCAAAACGATTGTTCCTTTTGAGATTATGGGTAAACGGTGGGGCGGATTTGCCATTGCGGTCCTCGCTTCCGGCGGAATTGGTTACGGCCTGAACGAAGCTGGAGTTATGCTGACCCATCTGATGCCTGCACGGATTGCTTTCCTGATTACCTGTCTGGTTGTGGGAGCGGCTGTTGTTGTAATTTATCTTGTACTCCTGATTGTGCTGGGTGTGCTGAGCCGCCAGGAGGTTGCCAGTTATCCGCGTGCTTTGCAGAAGCTGCTCAAACCACTGATGAAGCTTCAGCCTGAACGTGTTCGTACTAACGAATAATGCTATGATTAATATCTTATTTCGTCTATTTTATTTGACTTCCTGAGCACATTTTGCTTCACTTAAAGGGTAACCGACTCAATGATGAAGAAAGGATTGGATAATCCATGGATAAAATTTCTTCCCCTGCGGAATTTCAGGTAGCGATTCAATCACCGCGCTTGAGCGTAGCTATATTCAAGGCGGATTGGTGCTCCGATTGCAAGTTTATTGATCCTTTTATGCCTGAAGTGGAGCAGAAATACGATGGACGTCTTACGCTTGTAGAGGTGGATGTTGATGCGGTAGGCGATGTCAGCCAGGAACAGAACATTCTTGGAATTCCCAGCTTTGTCGCTTACACCGACGGGCGTGAGCTTGTAAGATTCGTTAATAAGCTGCGCAAATCCCGTGAGGAAATTGAGAGTTTTCTGAATACGGCGCTTGAGGTTTATCTGAGTATTCACAAGTAATGATGTTTGCACACCGCTTTCGCCTTGATAGAGCAGAAGCGGTGTTTTTTTTAAAATAAAAGAATTTATATACTTCATGCTATAAATTATCCTTATATTATCCAGTTCATTCCTATGAAAAAAGCGGGTGATCCTATTGACGACAAATCAATTGAAAACGCTTAGCTATATCACTTGTCTCACAATGTTTTTCGCCTTGCTTGGAGGCGCTGTGGTCACGAAGACGGGATCGGGACTGGAGTGCGGACATGATTGGCCGCTCTGCCACGGAAAGCTGATTCCAGCCTATACCGTGGGATCAATGATCGAGTACACCCACCGCTTGTTCAGTGGGTTGGCGGGTTTGATGTCGTTAATATCGGTGTTTGCCTTTTGGCGTTATGCCCGCAGACAGAAGGAACTGCTCGTTTATGCTGGGCTGACACTTTTTTTTGTAGTGGTACAGGGTGGAATGGGAGCGCTTGCGGTCATGCAAGCGCAGTCTGCTGCGGTGATGGCCCTGCATATGGGCTTCTCTTTAATTGCTTTCGCCAGCTCACTCATGCTCGCGCTGGGGACGAAGAGGCGGCATGAATCTAGAGCCGTAGAGGAAGCTTACGGTCAAGGGGTAAGCCGGGGGTTCCGCAACTTAACGTGGTTTACGGCGTTATATTCATATATTGTCGTTTATATCGGAGCTTATGTTAGCCACACAGATTCACAGGGAGGCTGCTCCGGCTGGCCGCTCTGCAATGGGGAATGGATTCCCGAGCTGTCTGGTGGTGTAGGCATTGTGTTTGTACACCGGGTTGCGGCGGCGCTGCTGTTTGTTCTGATTGCACTGCTTGGACATTTAGCCTATTGGAAACACAGAGCATGGCCTGAGCTGAGGGCTCTGGGCGTTGTCGCGGTTGTGCTCTGCCTGCTGCAGGTACTCAGCGGTGCGGCTGTGGTGCATACGCTGTATAACGAACAATTGTACATATTTGCTGCGCTGGCCCATATTTTGCTGATTGCTGGACTGTTCGGAGTCTTGTGCTACATGAGTGTGCGTGTAGGGCAGCTGAGCAGAAAGAATAAATCAAACTAAATGCAGGGGAAATGTTCGTCTGTCCTGTATCGTTAGTTCTCAGTAGAGACTGCCAATCAGACTTTGGGCACTCAGCCAGGTTTGAGGAGGAACAATAAAGTGGGATACGATAATTTGCGTCAATGGATCGAGCAGTTGAGAAAGGATAAGGATCTCGCTGTGATTGATACTCCGGTGGACCCCTATCTTGAACTGGCGGAGATTCATCGGCGTGTGGTTCGGGAAGAAGGGCCGGCATTGCTCTTTACCCATGTAAAAGGAACACCTTTTCCGGTCGCGACAAATTTATTCGGGACGGTCCGCAGGGTAAACCAGGCATTTGGGACCCGGCCCGAACAGCTGATGAAGTCGCTGACGGGGGCGGTGGAAACTTTGCTGCCGCCCACCCCCTCGGCGATATGGAAAGAAAAAGGGCTGCTGTATGATCTGCTCAAGGTCGGCGTCAAAGATGTGCCGCAGGGTGAAGCGCCTGTGCTGGGCATATGCCGCAGTACCGACCCGCTGCAGGAGTTGCCCAGAGTGACAAGCTGGCACGAGGATGGCGGGCCGCTGATTACCCTTCCGTTAGTATATACCGAGAGTATTACCAATCCGTTGAACCGTAACCTTGGAATGTACCGTGTGCAAATTTATGATGATAATACAACAGGTGTCCATTGGCAAATCCATAAAGGCGGCGGTTTTCATCACCGTGAGGCTGAACTGCTCGGCGAGGCGCTGCCAGTCTCCGTATTTCTCGGCGGCCCGCCGGCGCTGATTGCCTCAGCCATTGCTCCCCTGCCGGAGCGGCTGCCTGAACTGCTGCTGGCTTCGCTGATGCTTGGCCGCCGGCTGCCCATGGTTAAGGATCCCATGGGCGGACACCGAATTCCCGCTGAATCCGAATTTGCCATCCGCGGTCTTGTAACGCCGCTGGAGCGTCGCCCGGAGGGACCTTTCGGAGATCCCTACGGATATTATTCCCGGCAGCATGATTTCCCTGTCCTGCATGTTCAGCGGATGTGGCATCGCAAGGATGCGATTTATCCGGCAACGATTGCCGGCAAACCCCGCCAGGAGGACTATTATTTGAAGGATTTTCTTCAGCGACTCCTGTCCCCGGCCTATCCGCTGCTGATGCCGTCAGTCAAGGCGCTGTGGTCTTATACCGAAGCCGGCTCGCATTCGCTGGCAGCCGCCGTTGTACGCGAAAGCTATTCGCGCGAAGCTCTGGCATCGGCTTTTCGCATTCTGGGAGAAGGCCAGCTGTCTTTGACCAAATTTCTTCTGCTGACGAATGAGCCGGTGGATCTTTGCGATTTCCCCAAGCTGCTGGAGACGGTACTGGAGCGTTTCGATCCGAAAACTGATCTGGTTGTGCTGAATAATACGGCTCAAGATACCTCTGATTATACTGGACAGCAGCTGAATCGCGGCAGTAAAGGCATAATGATGGGAACCGGATCCCTGGTTCGGGTTCTTCCCCGTATCTATAATGAGGGAGTGCTTCCCGGAATTACCGGCGTTGTTCCTTATTGCGGAGGATGTTTAACAGTATCGGGTGCATCCTATATAGACGACCCTGAGCTTCCGCTGAGACTGATCGCCGAACTGCGCCAGAACGAAACGGAATGGCCGCTCGTCATCCTGGTGGATCACGCCGCTGAAACCGCTCAGACGCAAACCTCCTTTCTGTGGACTGTGTTCACCCGGTTTAATCCGGCGAGCGATATTTACGCAGAATCCGAGGTTAACCGCCATCACATTGGCTATAAGCTGCCGATTGTTATCGACGCCCGCATGAAGCCCGATTATCCGGATGAGCTGGAACCATGCGGGGATATTGTGAAGGTGGTCGACCAAAACTGGAGGAACTATTTCCCGATGCTCACAAAACTAAGTTAATGCTTCCGATGTTAGTTTTGTACGAAGAAGAATCAGGAAGAATTGCTCACATAACTAAGCGAATGCTTCCGAAGCGAGTTTTGTACGAAGTAGATTCAGGATGTAATGCTTACAAAACTTTAAGGAGGACAAAACATGCTGCGGATATTACTGGGAGAACCGCCGCGCGAGAACGGCGGTGTACTGGCTGAAGCCATGGACAACATGGCGAAGCTTGCAGCGATGCTGCGCAAGGAGATGAACGCGTATGAGGACCACGACCATGAATACCGCAAGCTGGAGATATGGACGCGCGGGCTGATTTCCTCCCTGGACGAGTTGGAGCAAAGCTGGTTCGCGGCAGCCTTTTACAGGAAATTGGTTGTTGCCGGTTATATGGATGATATGACGGTGATCGAGCAGGGCGATTATGCCCGGTACGTTTATTTTTATAAAAACGGCTTTATTCGTGTCTTCTCACTGCTGGACAAGCTTGGAACTGTATTGAACAGTTTGTATAATCTCAACACGACCAAGGTCAAAGCCCATTTCTCGTATTTCACCGTACTGCGGCAATTTCAATTGCTCAAAGCGCATGCGCCGCTGGCGGAAGAACTGGAGAATATCAAGAACTCTTACCGGGAGCCGCTGCAGAATCTGCGTAAACGCCGCAACGCCGAAATTCATTATATGAATGCGGAAATGCAGGATGATCTCTGGCAAAGACATCAAGGGCTGCATGACAAAATTCAGCTTGAAGATTTGGACAGTCATCTGGAGGATTTAAAGCAGTGCCTTGAGATGGTGTGCAAATCTTTAAGGGCTTCGTTCCGTTACAGCAATGAGCAGTGGCGTAAAAACGCGGCAGCCTTGAAAGCAAGAGACGGCTCTAAGTAAAACTTTCCCTTTGACAAAAAACCTGAAACTTACTATACTTAGGCATGCATTCGTTTCTCACAGAGAACGGCAACTAATTTCATATCATAATCTTATCGAGAGCGGCGGAGGGATAGGCCCGATGAAGCCCGGCAACCGATTTGTGTAATACGCGTCAACCCGCGTTTTAGATGAATGTCATGGTGCTAATTCCTACAATACCGCGTGGTTTGCGGTCTTTGGCAGATGAGAAGGCATTGTTAATATACGCACAGGGCCTCTTGCGATCTGCAATCGATCGTAAGAGGTCTTTTTGATGTTATAGAAAGAAATAAAGAGAGGGGGACATCAATTGATAGAGCTAAAAGGTTTAACCAAGGTCTACGGAAAAGGCAGCAAGGCCGCTACAGCGCTCTGGGATCTGAACCTGTCCATCAAAAAAGGTGAGGTTTTTGGAGTAATCGGTCATTCCGGAGCGGGAAAAAGCACCCTAATCCGCTGCATTAACCTGCTGGAGCGTCCGACAGAGGGTGAGGTATGGGTGAACGGTGTGGATCTGACGGCGCTGAATCAGAGGCAATTGCAGGAGCAGCGGCGCAAAATCGGAATGATTTTTCAGCATTTCAATCTGCTCACTTCGGCTACAGTATACGATAATATCGCTTTTCCGCTGCGGCTGATGGGCACTCCGGGAAAAGAAATTGACCATAAAGTGAAGGAACTGATAACACTGGTTGGTCTCGAACAACATCTGAACAAATATCCTGCCCAGCTGTCCGGTGGACAGAAGCAGCGGGTGGGCGTGGCCCGTGCCTTGGCTAGTGATCCCGATGTGCTGCTATGCGACGAAGCGACCTCAGCGCTGGATCCGCAGACAACAGATTCCATTCTGCGTTTGCTGCTCGATATCAACAAGCGATTTAATCTGACCATTGTGCTGATTACGCATGAAATGCATGTTATACAGAGCATCTGTGACCGGGTCGCAGTCATTCATGGCGGCGGTATTATCGAGCAGGGGAATGTTGCAGAGGTATTCCTAAAGCCCAAGCATGAAGTAACCAAGGAATTTATCCGTAGTGAAACTCAGCAGGACGGGCCTCTTCGGGCGGCCATTGATGCGGTGAACGGTGAATTCGGCAAGGCCGTCAAGATTACCTTTTTGGGACAAAAAACGTACGAGTCTACCTTGTCCCATGTGGCCCGCGATACCGGAGTCAACTTTGCGATTTTGCAGGGGACAATCTCCACAATTAAAGATGTGCCTTACGGCCAGCTGATTGTCCGTTTTGAAGGGTCTCCTGAAGCGGTTGAAGCCACAATCGCCGAGTTAACGGCGCAGGGGCTTGATGTGGAGGTGATTTCATAGTGGGCGGATTGAATTTTAATACGATTAATTGGGAAGAAATGCTTGATGCAACAGTGGCTACACTAAAAATGTTGGCATTTTCCGGAATATTCACAATTATTCTTGGTTTACCACTCGGAATTGTGTTATATTTATGGGGAAGATCAAATAACATTGTTATCAGGGTTATTTACTCGGCATTATCGCTGCTTGTAAACATCCTGCGTTCCGTTCCATTTCTTATTCTAATGGTAGCATTGATTCCTTTCAGCAAGTCAATTATGGGGACTTCGATAGGCGTGCTCGGTACAATTCCGGCGCTGGTCATCGGTGCGGCTCCGTTTTTTGCCAGGCTGGTAGAGACAGCACTGCGTGAGGTTGACCGGGGCGTGATTGAAGCAGCACAAGGAATGGGAGCTTCCACAGGGCAGATCGTTATGCGTGTACTTTTGCCCGAGGCTCGTCCAGGCTTGCTTGCCGGAGTGACCATCACTCTCGTTACGCTCGTTTCCTATACCGCGATGTCGGGTATGATCGGCGGCGGCGGTCTTGGTGACCTGGCAATCCGCTACGGTTATTACCGGTATGAGAAAGAAGTTATGATTATCTCCGTAGTGCTGATGGTTATACTAGTTCAGCTGCTGCAAATGGCCGGAGACCGGCTGGTCAAATTTTTTACCCGGAAATAAGGTACGTCCATATATAGCCTTATTCATACACTTAATAAAGGGGGATTTACAGATGAAGAAAGTACTGCTCACATTTTTCAGTTTGACCTTGGTATTGGTGCTGGCTGCTTGCGGCAACAATAACAATACCAATAACGTGGCTAATTCCGCCGCAACGAATGCACCAGTAACAGATGCTTCTGCAGAGCCAACGACCGAACCAGCTGCAGAACCTGTAACCCTCGTGGTCGGCGCATCTCCTGTGCCGCATGCTGAAATTCTCAAGGCTATCGCTCCGCTGCTTGAAGCACAAGGCATCAAGCTGGAAATCAAAGAATTTACAGACTATATCCTGCCGAACACACAGCTTGCGGAAAAGGCACTGGATGCGAACTTCTTCCAGCACAAGCCTTACCTTGATGACCAGAACAAAAAGAACGGCTCGGAACTGGTATCGGTAACTGCTGTTCACGTTGAACCTTTCGGCGCTTATTCCAAAAAAATCAAATCGATTGATGAACTGGCTGACGGCGCGAAAGTAGCCATTCCGAACGATGCCACCAACGGTGGACGCGCACTGATCCTGCTGGCCAAAAACGGTCTGATCACCTTGAAAGACGACACTAATATTACTTCCACCAAAGCGGATATTACCGAAAACAAAAAGAAACTTGAGATCATTGAATTGGATGCAGCAATGCTGCCACGCCAGCTTGATGAAGTGGATATTGCTCTGATCAACACCAACTTTGCACTTGAAGCGGGCCTTGTTCCAACCAAAGATGCATTGTTCATTGAAGGAGCAGATTCCCCTTACGCCAACCTGCTGGTATCCCGTCCTGATAACAAGGATTCCGATGCTATCCAGAAACTGGCTGCAGCTTTGAACTCTGCGGAAGCTAAAGCATTTATCGAAGAGAAATACGAAGGTGCGATTATCCCTGCATTTTAAGCTAGTGCCTTAGCCGACTTAACAGATTACAACGAAAACCCCCGCATGCCAGAAAAAGGCATGCGGGGGTTTTTAGCACTCCGGTTGTTGCGAAATGTGAAATCCTCTATAATATATATAACAAGTGGAAACGATAATTTATAGTGTAAAGCCTATAAGTTCTTATACTTCAAAAAAATCCCGGGTCTTCTTCTCAGAAGATCCGGGATCGGTATCAAACGGGATTAGAATACTTGAACAACTTCTTCTACGCCTTCTACTTCTTCAAGGAGGGCGCGTTCGATCCCGGCTTTCAACGTGATCGTGGAGCTGGGGCAACTGCCGCAGGCACCCATAAGCTTCAACTTAACAATGCCGTCTTCAACATCGATCAGTTCGACGTCACCGCCATCGCGCTGCAGGAACGGACGAAGTTTATCGAGCACTTCCAGTACTTCATCATACATGGTGGTGCTTTGTACATTCTCACTCATTTCTCAATCACTCCTTTCGTAAGTTCATTATAGTACAAAAAGTTAAAAAATAAAATGGTTAGTGCAGAATAGGGAGAGCATCATGAGACCAATTATTGAATTTTGTGCCAGTAATATTGGCCATGGCACGGAACCGCTGAAACAAAAGCTGGAACAAAATCCGGAATACGATGTAATTGAATACGGTTGTCTGAACAACTGCGGCGAGTGCTACCTGCAGCCATTCGCCATGGTTGACGGCGAAATTATTGAAGCAGCTTCTCCGGAGGAACTGGAAGCAGCTATCGAGGCCGCAATTAAGGAACAGGAAGCATGGGACAATCTGGAACTGGACTAGCCAAAGGCTAGTCCTATCCTTGGCCTACCCTTAACTTAACCCAAAGGCCGTTTGGACATCCAAAGTACGCCGCTTTTCAGCAGACGGGGGACACGTCCCATGACGGAGCGGCGGCCCATCAGCCCGAAACCGGCATGTTTGCCCAGGGAACCAAGCGTTCCCTTCAGCTTGATCGCATGGAGCTTCGGCGTTTCGCCGCGCCACAGCGCCTGAAGGATATGTGCTACCTGTTCCCCTTGCGCTCCGGCTGCCTGGGCACTTGGAGCGAATGGAAGGCTGGCGCAGTCGCCGAGCACGTACACTTCCGGATAATCCGCTATATTGTAATATTGGTCCAGCATGATCCGGCCACTCCGGTCTTTCGCTACTTCGAGCTGCTGGACTACCCGGACCGGCTGAATTCCGGCGGTCCATACAGTAACATCAGCAGGAATAGCCTGGGTGCCATTGTAGATGGCATCCTTTTCTACATGAGATACGGAAATTTTGCCTAGCGTCTCGACATGGTGTTCGCTGAACCATTCTTCCACATACTTGGACAGCTTCGCCGGAAAAGCCGACAGCACCCGTTCCCCGCGATCCAGTATAGAAATATTCAGGTCAGGACGGCTTTCACGCAGCTCTGCAGCAATTTCCACTCCGCTTAATCCCCCGCCTACAATATTAACTGTTCCATAAGGCTTCACATCATTCAGCCGCCGATACGTTTCCCGCGTTCCCGAGAAGCTCTGGATACTGCAGGTATATTGCTCTGCTCCTTGAATGCCATGATAATTATCTGTACAGCCGAGAGCGATCGCCAGGATATCATAGGAAACCGGCTCACCGGTCTCCATGAATATCATTCTGCTCTCCAGATCAATGGAGCCTACCTCACCATATCGGACGGTCAGACGCGGATGCACGGGAAATTGGATGCGTAAATGGTAATCGTTCACCGTCCCTGCAGCAAGCGCATAATACTCCGTCTTGATTCCCTGATAAGGCATCCGGTCGATTAGGACGATCTCCATATCATGAGGGAGATGGTTGTTGAGCAGTTCTTGGATAAGGGCAAGGCCGCCGTAGCCGCCGCCCAGGACGAGTAGTGTTCTCATGCAGACCGATCTTCCTTTCGAGTCGTGCTCAAATATGGTTTTTGCAGCAGCGAAGGATAATTCCGGCTAACTCAGTTATTTAATTATTCGTAAACCTTAATTTCATTGTAGAAGGTATCCCGTTCAACCGGAATCCGTCCGGCGCCTTTTACGAGCCAGATCAATTCTTCGCGTGTCAGACCTTCGGGCGTTAAAGCACCCGCGGCGTGACTGATCCGTTCTTTTAAGATCGTGCCATGCACGTCGGAAGCTCCAAAGCTTAAGGCAACTTGAGTGAGCTGCGCGCCAATATTAATGAAGTAAGCTTTAATATGGTCAATATTATCCAGCATCAAACGGCTGATCGCAATCGTCTTAAGATCCTCGTACGCGGAGTTGCGGCGCATAATCCCGGCGTTTTTGTTCTTGGGCTGCATGGACAGCGGGATAAATACCATAAATCCATTCGTCTCATCCTGCAGCTCGCGGATTTGCAGCATATGGCGGATGCGGTCCTCATGCGATTCGATGGAGCCATAGAGCATAGTGGTGTGCGTCTTCATGCCCATCTGATGGGCAACCCGGTGCACTTCCAGATACTCTTCGACGTTTGCTTTATCAACACGCATTTTTTTACGGTATTGGTCAGAGAGAATTTCAGCTCCGCCTCCGGTAAGTGATTGGAGTCCGGCTGCGCGCAGCTGCTCCAGCACTTCACGGATGCTGAGTCCGCTGATCCGGGTGAAGAAATCAATTTCCGCCGCAGTATAGGCTTTTAAGGTAACTTCAGGAAACCGCTCATGCAGAGCTTTCAGCGAATCAACGTAATATTGGAAGGGCACCTTATCATTATGGCCGCCGACAATATGGAATTCGCGTACGCCGGGATGAATATGCTGTTCGACATATTGCACCATTTCCTGACCGGAAAGCGTATAAGCGCCTTCTTCTCCGTCATCCTTGCGGAAATTGCAGAATGCACAGTGGGATTCGCAAACATTGGTGAAATAAAGACTCATGTTTTCGATAAAATATACCTTGTTTCCATTCTTGCGCTGGTTGACCTCATTAGCCAGCTGGCCGATCGTTAGCAAATCGTTGCTCTCATATAAATAAACGCCGTCTTCCAAATTTAATCGTTCTCCGCCGCGAACCTGTTCGATAATGTTCGCCATTCTGGCGTCTGTGTGGGGGGTGATAAGAGTAGACATATGATTTCCTCCTGAAGGTTTGGCGAGGTGAATACACCCGCAGAATCGTAACCGAAAATTACTAAAACACACGTTGTCCAGCGTAAAAAATGGAGGCTTTGATGGCCTCCGTGACAATTTTCCGAATTTTTACGTATATTGCTTCCCCTATTATAAACCTCTCTCCAAGGGTGAGCAACCGCTGAGACTTGAAGTATAGAGCGGATAAATCGTATCCAAGGCAGCAGATATGACTTGAGGGCATGGGAAGAGTGGGGTATACTTAATTTAATATAGAAAATTACTTTTGGCCGGAAGGCTGTCATAGCATAAGAAGCAGATAGGCTAACCAAACTTTCAGGAGGTTGAGATCATGATTACAATTAGTGAAACAGCGGCAGAACAACTCAAGACAATGCTGGCTGAGCAGGAGCTTCCCAACATGTTCCTTCGCCTTGGCGTAACACCGGGGGGCTGCAGCGGGTTCTCCTACGCTATGGGCTTTGACGATAACGAGAGCGAGCAGGATGTCTACCTGGATGTCGCTGATCTCAAGGTAGTTGTAAGTAAAGACGACATCCGTTATCTCAACGGTCTGGAAATCGACTTCGAAGAATCCGGCATGACCGGCGGGTTCACCATTAATAACCCGAATGCCACCGCCACCTGCGGCTGCGGTTCCTCCTTCCGAACGAAGGACGATGCCGGCAAGCCTGCAGCTGAGCCTTGCTGAATGGGAAGAGTCGTTTAGTGTCAAAGATACAACCCTTCATGACATACAAAATAAGACTTCAAGGTTAATCGCCTTGGAGTCTTTTTGTATTTCCAATATTTGGTGTGCCTGATATACTGGAGCATAAATGAACCATACGGCACATTACTATTCTTATTAAGGAAGTGATTTGAATTGATCATTGAAACGCAGCGGCTGATCATCCGGGAATTTACAAGTGAGGATTGTGCAGCAGTTCACGGCTACGCATCGGACCCAAGGGTAGTAAAGCATATGATGTGGGGGCCCAACACCGAAGAGGAAACAATAAACTATCTTCATTTAACAATCAGCCAGCAGCATCAGGAGCCGCGTAAAGCTTTTGAATTTGCAGTGGTTCTGAAAGAGACCCATCAGCTGATTGGCGGCTGCGGAATTCATACGCCTGAGCAGGGCCAGGGAGAGATAGGTTATTGCTTTAATTCCCGGTATTGGGGGCAGGGGTTTGCGGCGGAAGCTGCTTGTGCTCTAATATCTTTCGGCTTCCGGCAGCTTGCTCTTCACAGAATATATGCGACCTGCCGTCCGGAGAATACAGGCTCTGCCAAAGTACTGCAAAAGGCCGGAATGAGGTACGAGGGGCATTTGAGAGGACATAAGTGGTACAAGGGAAGTTGGCATGATTCTTACCAGTATTCCATTCTGGAGGAAGAGTACGTATCAAGCAAATAATTACATATAAGAACAGGAGCGGCCACATGGAGCGATGGGAATACAGAACAATTAAATTTAAGACCGGCGGATTTTGGGGCGGCAGAGTTGATAATTCGGAATTCCAGGGGGGCTTCCAGAGATATTATTGTTGTCTTTAAGAGAAAGCTGATAGGGTCGTAAAGTACGGGAATAGGCATGAACCCTGCTATTTGTGGTAAAAATCAAGAAATCCGAAGATAACAGCGGCCGGAAGTCCAAATATTCATCGCAGTTGCGTTCTATGCCGGCTCGGTAAGTCTAAAGTTCAACTTATATATATAAGTAGGTTAATAGATCTCAGCGAATGAAGCTGTCCATCTGCACAAGCCATCCTCTCACTCCTTCATAGAGTATAGTATCTGCAATGAAGGAGTGAAACGATCGCCGCAATCAGGCCGGAAGGATAAACTTGAAGTTAATCATAAACACAATTAAAGCGGCGGCTCCCATAGAGAAGGCGATACAACTGGCGCCAAGCACTCTGCGGCGGTCTTTTATAAACTTGAAGCCGAGCGCGCAGACAAGGATGGTGGTACCCGCCAAGACAACAGACATGCCAATCATAGCCACCCAATACAATACCTCGAACAATTGTGCCACTAAGGATCCCTCCTCTTACCGCAATAATACAATGAATTTTAAGATTATTCCAGTCAGTCTGCAGAAGCTCTACATCGAATCATTTCTATTGAATCGTCAAAATAACCGCGCTGTTGCCGTCGAAGAAATGATTGTCGGATGATGCGGATGAATACAGCGCAGTGCGGATAAAGTCCCAGGACATACGGCCCCGGAGCCATATGCCCTTTTTTGCTGTGAACGCCTTCTTACACGGACAATCATACAGGAAGGCGGGGCCGCTCCTGAGTAATGTATAGGGTAGGCTGGGAATCGAAAGGAGCGGGATTAAAATGGCGGGAAGACAACTGGCCAGCAAATGGCTGAAGACCGAAGCGCTGCTTAGCGATGCGCGGGTTGCCGGTTACATTCCGAGAACAAGGGAATACAGTGCTGCCGGGCTGCTTAAAATGCTGAGAAGTTATGGGAATGTTGTGATTAAACCTGTCGTAGGCGGCGGGGGTTACGGGGTAATTAAAGTGTTTCTGGACGGGCGTGGGTACGGCTTCACGTATATGGACAAAACACGCGTGTACCGGGATTTCTCTTCCATGAGGCAGGCGCTTGAGCGTGTGAAGGTAAGACGGAAATATTTGATGCAGCAGGGTATCTCACTGGCCCGGATTGCCGGGCGCCCGATTGATTATCGGGTTAAGGTAGTAAAAAACGGAGCTCGTTGGGAGTTTCGTTCCATGGTTGGAAGATTAGCCCGTCCGGGGCTGTTCGTGACCAACTTGTGCAAGGGCGGAACGATGATGAGCTGCCGTGAAGGGCTGAGAAAATCGTTGCCACGCAACAGAACGGCTACCAAAAAAGCGGAGATGCGGCGACTAACCTTGGTATGTACAGAGCTGATGGAACGTCATTTTCCGGGAATAGGTGAGTTGGGCTTTGATTATGCTATAGATAATTCCGGGAAAATTTGGATTCTGGAAGTAAATACAAGACCACAATAAATAAACATTATTTTAAGAATTGACGATAGTAATAGTAATAAGATAGAATAGCGTTTAGTTATGCCACTCATGAGGTAATATGAGGTAATAAATGTTAAATATTTGAACATAACAAAAATATTTTTGCTGAATATCCTGTGATTTGTTCCTGTGCATAACTATTATCCCCATATTCCACTGCGGAGCATGGGCCTTCGCAACCCTTACTCACATATTATGCACAGGATTTCCACAGTTGGCTGTGGATAATGAGAACGCTTGTTCGAAAAATGATAGTTTGCTATGATAGATTCAGATCCAAATAAAGGAAAGGTAGGTGAACGTTATGGTTGAATTGTCGGATGAGATGTTGTTGGACTCTTATCAGAGAGCTATAGAGCTCCAATTAGAGCATGATTTCATCGCTCTTTTACTCGCTGAAATTCGCAAACGGAACTTACACTCTCCAGTACACGCGGTTTTACATTAAAGATCATAGAATATTTCTGCAGCAGCTGCTTATCTTTAACCGCAAGCGGCACTAAATAGGGTATCTTTTCAAGTTGAAGTGGAATCAACCTGAAAGGATACCCTTTTATTGTGAAAGTATTGGCAGTTGGCTTAGAGCTTAAGATTGCTGCTATGTCCCGGTGAAAGCTTGGCTTCAGGATCGATATATACCTTGGCATTGTTCACAGCGGTAGGCGCCTCGCCGAATCCTACAGCGATCAGCTTCAGCTTGCCCGGATAGGTGGTAATATCGCCGGCAGCGAAGATTCCCGGAATGCTTGTTTCCATACGCGAGTCAACAACGATGGAGTTGCTCTCAATCTTAATGCCCCACTCGGCGATAGGTCCAAGAGAAGAAACGAAGCCGAAATTGACGATTACGCTGTCGACTTCAATTTCCTGTGTCTCTTTGGTCTTAATATGGGACAAGGTGACCTTGGTAATAAATTCTTCACCATGCAGCTCTGTGATCTCCGAAGGGGTAATTACATTCACCTTGGAGGCCATGAGATTCTCTACACTGTGCTCGTGGGCGCGGAATTTATCGCGGCGGTGAATCAGGGTTACCTGCTCGGCGATCGGTTCAAGCATAAGTGCCCAGTCCACTGCAGAATCTCCGCCGCCGCTGATCAGCACCTTTTTGCCTTTAAATGCATTCAAATCGTTTACAAAATAATGCAGATTGGCTTTCTCAAAACGCTGTGCATCTGCTACCTCCAGACGACGCGGTTCAAACGCGCCTACGCCGGCGGTAATGATGACAGCCTTGCTATGGTATTCCGCTTTATCGGTAGTGACGACGAAATGGCGTTCGTCACGTTTCTCGACAGATACGACCTTTTCTTCCAAACAGATGTTAGACTGGAACAGGTCCATTTGCCGTGAAAGGTTGTCAACCAGTTCCTGTCCGGTAACTTTGGGGAATCCTGCCACATCGTAAATATATTTTTCGGGATAAAGAGCAGCGAGCTGCCCTCCCAATTGGGGCATACTTTCAATAAGGGTTACTGATGCCTGACGCATTCCGCCGTAGAAGGCAGCAAACATGCCGGCCGGACCGCCGCCTATAATCAGAAGGTCGCTCATAGGAACGCCGGATTGCTCTAGTGTCACGTAATATTACACCTCCGAGTTGATATATTCAATTTGCCATACTAGGGTACTTACTCATTATAAACATTGTGGGACCACCCTGCAAAGGCTTTAAATGACCTGAAAATTGTGACGTTTTTTTGCATGATTATATTTGATTAAAACGATACTAAGGTTTACAATGGATATGGTTATTTTAGAAATCCTTTAAGTTTAATTGGAAATTCTTCTGAATTTAAGTGTATAAATTCACAAAAGAACGCTAAATATTTTTACAAAAAATAACACATAGACAGATTTACCTGTTGGAAGGAGCCGGAACATGAGCAGTATTCCAAAAATCGTTATCCTAGGCGCGGGATATGGAGGTATTTTAACTGCCCAGCGGCTGCAAAAGGCTTTGAATTACAATGAAGCCGATGTGACGCTAGTTAACCGACATGAGTATCACTATTTCACTACCCACCTGCATATGCCTGCTGCGGGAACGGACAGCATTGAACATACACGCGTATCTATCTCCAAACTGATTGATGAATTTAAGATTGATCTCGTGAAATCTTCCGTGCAGGAAATCCGTACCCAACAGAAAAAAGTCATTCTGGAGGACGGTACGCTCTCGTATGATTATCTTGTGATTGCGCTAGGCGGCGAGCCTGAAACGTTCGGCATTCCGGGACTTGATAAATATGCGCTGACGATTCGCAGCATCAATTCGGTACGGCTGATCCGCGAGCATATCGAATATCAATTTGCCAAATACAAGAATGAGAATAATGCACAGGAGCATATTAATTTCGTTGTGGGCGGCGCGGGTTTCAGCGGCATCGAATTTGTAGCTGAGCTGGCTGACCGTATCCCTGCGCTGTGCAAAGAATATGATGTAGATCCTAGTATGGTGAATATCTACAACGTGGAAGCGGCCCCGACGGCGCTGCCGGGCTTTGCCCCTGAACTGGTTGAGCATGCGATGACGGTGCTTACGAAGAAGGGGGTAACCTTCAAGATCGGAGTAGCCATTAAGGAATGTCTGCCGAATGGCGTTATTCTCGCAACCGGCGAGGAAATCAAGGCTTCCACAATCGTCTGGACCGGCGGAATCCGCGGCAACCGGCTGATCGAAGCAGCCGGTTTTGAAGCGATGCGCGGACGTGTGAAGATAGATGAATATCTGCGCGCACCGGGACATGAGAATATCTTTATTATTGGCGACGGCTCCCTGATGATTAATCCGGAAGGACGCCCGTATCCGCCGACTGCACAAATTGCCATGCAGCAGGGCGAATGTTGCGCATTTAACCTGGTGGCGGCGATCCGCAGCCAGCAGCCGAAGAAGTTCTCCTTCAGCAACAAAGGCACCGTAGCCTCCCTTGGAAAAGGACAAGGCATTGCCGTTGTAGGCGATAAGACGTACAAAGGCTGGACCGCGGCGCAGCTGAAGAAGGTTGTGGATATGCGTTACCTGTTCATTATCGGCGGCATCCCTCTGGTGCTCAAAAAAGGAAGATTCCTTTAAGATGCGCCACTGCAGCGTGCAAGTTCGCGGACTGTTGACGCGTGAAGAGCTGGACCGCTATAACGGCCTGATTGAGGCCGGTTCCTATCTCGAGGATCAAAGCCGGTATGATCTGGCTTATCATGTCCAGAAGGAAATTGATGTGCTCATTCTCCCGGCAATCGAACGCCTGAAGGATAAGGGCCGGGCCCGCGACCGGGCAACGGCTGAATATCTGGAGAGCTTGCGGGAAGATGACGCGGACGAATAGCAACAAGCCTAATATGAAACGGAAAGCTTCCGGTGACGGGGAGTTTTCCGTTTTTTTCTGCGCACTAACAGATTCATGCCAGTGTTAACAATACACCCTATCGTATTTTATTCTCTCCTGATGTTCAGCACATAAGATGTACCCTATGAGATTGTCCGAATTTAGACATAATGCGACAACCACTGGGAGGGTATAACGAAGTGCAAAGACATCTGCGAAAGTTCAATCCGGCAATCATTTTTCTGTTGCTCTTATCTATGTTTCAGCCAGGTGCAATGGCGAATGCTGCAATTGCTGAACTGCCAGCCAGCGAATACGGCACGGTTATGGATATGCGCAAGACGGAGTTGGCACCGGGTGCGATCTATACCTGGATGGATATTAAAGATGAAAGAGGACGGCAAAAAGTACATACTGTGGAGTTCAATCCGCAGAATACAGGGCTGCAGCTGCGGGCCGGAACGAAAAACGGCAAGGTATACGGAATGCAGGGTGTAACAGGTATGGCAACGTATGCGGATGCACCGGGTAACCGTGTAATTGCAGGCATTAACGGTGATTTCTATGAAATATCCGGCTATGCCACCGGTGTTCCGAATGGCCTGTTTATGGATGAGGGGGTTATCCTGAACAGCGGAGGCTCATATGCTTTTGGGTTAAAAGCGGATGGCACCTCCATTTATGGACAGCCGGAGCTGTCAATGAGCGTGACGCTGAACGGGAAAACAACGCCGCTGAACAGTATCAACCGTTACCGGAATACGGATCAGCTTGTACTCTATACGAAGGATTATAACAGCTCAACGAAATCAACTGCTGATGGCGATGAAATCGTACTGGATATCGCTGAAGGCGAAGTCAAAAGCGGACAAACCCTGAAGCTGAAGGTATCGGAGGTCCGGACAAGCCAAGGCGATACTCCGCTTGCCCAAGGCAAGGTGGTGCTGTCCGCACATGGCGCCTCCAGGGCCGTTTTGCAAGGATTGGCACCCGGCGATGAAGTCACCGCCGCATTTGCACTGAAGGGCGAATGGAAGGATGTCGCACTGGCAATCGGCGGGCAGGGACCGCTAATCAAAGACGGGGTTGTACAAACGGGCGTAGGGCCGTCAGGAGTGCATCCGCGGACAGCCATTGGTACGAAAGCAGACGGCAGTGTGGTGCTTTTTGAAATTGACGGCCGTTCTCCCGGGTTCAGCGAAGGGGTGGAAACAGAGGAACTGGCAAGAATCCTCAAGGATCTCGGTGTCGTATACGCCATGAATCTGGATGGGGGAGGATCTTCGACCTTTGTGGCGAGAATGCCGGGGACGAATGGAGTCAAGATGCTGAATCAGGGGTCGGACGGCTTTGAACGGCAGACCGGCAACGGATTGCTGCTCGTCAACACCGCTCCTGAATTGGCCGTGGCCTCGAAGCTGGCGATCCAGCCGAATGCTGAGAGGATTTTGAAAGGTTCCAGCTTTACCTTCACTGCTGCAGGCATGGATGAAAATGGCCACCCTGCTGCGTACACGGGGGCGTTGAATTGGCAGGTTGATCCGGTTCTGGGGACTATTAATGAACAGGGTGTCTTTACTGCCGGCTCTACAGCCGGAGTAGGCAAAATTAGCGCAGGAGCCGGGAATGCGCAGGGAGAAGGCGAGATTGAAGTCGTCGAAACGCTGACGGAGCTGAAATTCCCCGATGAAATCAAGACATACACATCCGGCCAGTCCGCTCAGTTGTCGGTAAAGGCGCTGCGGGGCGGACAGACCATCCAGGCTGACAACCATAGCTTTGAGTGGCGTGTAGAAGGTGAAATTGGCACGGTGGATGAGAACGGGTGGTTTCAGGCAAGCCATGAGAACGGAAAAAATGGTAGGATTTACGTGAAATATGGCAGTGTGGAAACCTCCTTTGAAGTGAATGTCGGTTTGCCGCCAGTTATGCTGGAGAATTTTGAAGCGGGGATCGACAAATATAAGGCAGCCAGTGCGGCAGCCAACAGCGTAACGCTGGAGGAAGTGACAGATCAGGACTTTATCCGCAGCGGAGACAGGGCGCTGAAGCTGGAATATGATTTTATTGGAAAAACAGGCACCTCAGGAGCTTATGTCGCGGCAACGTCGGTAGAGAACAGGATTCAGATACCGGGTTACCCGGAGAAAATCAGTATGTGGATCTATGGAGACGGGCAGAAGCACTGGCTGCGCGGCCAGATCCGCGACGGCAACAATGCCGCGGTTCCGGTAGATTACACTGATCAGGTGAACGGTGTGAATTGGACAGGCTGGAAATATGTCGAAGTGGCGGTGCCTAAAGGTAAAACAACCCCGTTGTCGATGGATATGCCTGTCCGTTATATGGAGACCAGCAATCTGAAAAAAACAAAGGGTGCCATTTATGTGGATGATATCCGTGCCCTCTATGGCCCCTTGGAAGAAGACCAAACACCGCCGGTCATTAAAAATGAGTATCCTGGCGCTAATGAGATGGTCAAGACGGCAACGCCGGCCCTTTCGGTGAACGGAGAGGATGCCGGCTACGATCCGGTTGCGCATCCGGGAACTACTTTAATCGATGCCTCAAAAGTGCGGTTATTTATTGACGACCAGCTCGTAGAGCATGGCTTCTATCCTCCCAAGGGACAAATTACGTACAAGCCCAAGCTTCCGCTTGCGGAAGGCCGGCATAAGGTGAAGCTTGCAATCCGCGACCTCAGCGGCAATCAGACGATTAAGGAATGGTATTTCACAGTGAATCTGGGATCTCCCTTCTATAAATATGTCACGCCTGAGGTTGTATACGCCGGGAATTCGTACACTGTGGATATAACGGCGGAGAAGGCGGATAAGCTGAAGGAGGGTTCAGTTGCTTTTGCCTTTGACCCTGCGGCTGTCCGCGATCTAAAAGTAATTGCAGGCAGCAAGCTGACAGAAGGCCAGCTCGAACCGGTTATCGACGCGGCCAAGGGTACAGTGCTGCTGAAATTAAACCGAATTCATGAAGCAGGGCTTGAAGACAGCGACCTTCTGGGCCAGATTCAATATACGGTCCGCAATGATTATATCGGGCCTTATACATTGGAACAGCTTGGAGGACAGCTAAGTAAACCGCTGACCATTGAGAATACCTCCGGCTCTGTCACCTCGACAGAGGGCAGCGGAACGGCGATCAGCTTCATTGGTGCTTCACTTGTAAGTACAGTGACGGCGCAGCTTAAGCTGACCTGGAATCATTATGAGATCGCCAAAGGCCTGGCGGCTTCCTTCTCGGTAAGTGAAATGGAGGGGGGAGCGGCCTTCCAGGGAGCCGAACTGCTGATCGACGGTGTAGAAGCAGAGGAAGTATCCGGTGAGGATGGACTGCTGACCACGAAGTCCGCTACTGTAGCAGAAGGGACGTTCAAGCTGCAGGCGGTAAAAGGCAACGCCTATAGTCCGGTGATGACGTTTAAGGTAGCGCCTTATGACGGGACAGCAGCCCCGCGCAACATCAATGTGACCATGGGTGAGGATGCCGATACCAGCCGGCGTTTTGCCTGGCAGACTCAGCCGCAGACGGAGGGCAGTGTAGTTGAATTGGTCAAGCAAGCTGAGTTCACCGGCTTTGAAGACAGCAACGTGCTCAGAATTGAAGGCGCGAGCACCATCTACAACAGCAATAACGACGGAACGATGCGTGTGCATAAAGCGGAAGCGGCTAATCTTGAACCGGGAACGGCCTATGTATACCGGGTGGGGGATGGAGCGGCGAATGTAAGTGCCCAGGGTACATTTGTAACGAGCGGTGGAGACCGTGAAGCCACCAAGTTCCTCTTTATTGGAGATTCGCAGGCGGATTCGCAGGCAGGCTTCGAGCTATGGAAGAATACTGCGCAGCAGGCTTTCCAGTACATGCCGGATGCGGAAATGCTTGTGCATGCAGGAGATATGGTCGACAAGGGCTTCGAGCAGGAGCAGTGGAACTGGTGGTTCGGAGCTGCACAGGAACAGCTGCTGCACACTTCGCTTGTGCCGATTATCGGGAACCATGAAGTGATGGGCACGAACGGTGACGGGGATTATCTGGCCCAGTTCAATAACCCGCAGAACGGTGCGGCGGGTGCCCTGGGAACAAATTTTTCATTTGATATCAAAGACACCCATTTTGTGGTGATGAACACGGAGCATGGCGAGGCGGAGTATAAGGAGCAGGCCCAGTGGCTCGATCAGGATCTGTCAGCCACGGACAAGAAGTGGAAGATCATTTTCTTCCATCAGGGACCTTACGGCAGCATCTATGCCAATGAACGGGTGCAGCAGGTCTGGGTGCCGGTATTTGACAAGCATAAAGTAGATCTTGTGATGAACGGACATGATCACATCTATATGCGCTCCTATCCGATGAATGGAGGGCAGCAGGCTGCCGAAGGCGAGGGCACCCGGTATGTCATCGGCGGATCATCCGGTCCCAAATTCTATGCGCTGACCGAAAGGTTCTGGCAGGAGAAAATTTATGACGAGGACGAGCAAATCTTTACTGCGGTTGAAATAAAAAATGACGGGATTACCGTCACTGCCCGAACGGTTGACGGACAGGAGATTGATCAACTGGTCATTGCTAAAGTGGCTCCGGAATCCGTTACACTGGACCGTACGGAAGCATTGCTTGAGCCTGGACAAAGTATGCAGCTGCATGCGCAGGTGCTTCCTGCCAATGCCTCCAAGGTAAAAATCCATTGGTCTGTTGTTTCCGGGCAGCCGGAGAACACGGTAACGGTTAATACTTACGGATTAGTGACCGCCCTTAAGCCGGGGACGGCAGTCGTAAGGGCAGCCGTTGAAGGCTACCCTGCTATATATGCGGAGAGCAAGATAGACGTGGATGCTCTAGAGTCGCTCTCTCTGCAAGGCAAGCAAGTATTACAGGCGGGAGATACCGATCAGACGGTAACTGAAGCTGTGTATGCCTCCGGAAAGCGGATAGCCGTAGTTGAAGGGCTGAGTTATTCCAGCCAGAATACTGATGTGGCCACGGTTGACGATCGAGGACAGGTTCAGGCGCATGCTGTTGGTTCAACTGTGATCTCGGTAACGTACAGAGAACTGGCCGCCCAGTACAAACTTACGGTGTCAACGGACGGTGCGCCAGTGTTGATCGGTCTGAAGATTGAAGGCCCGGAAACACTGGAACAGGGAAGCAAGGGCGTTGCAGTAGTTCAAGCCGTGTACAGTGACGGCAGCCTTGTGAAGCTGGCCAAGGGGGTTCTGTTCGAAACCTCTGATTCTAAAGTGGCGGAAATTAGCGAGTCTGGGGAAATACACGCGCTAAGTGCAGGAACAGTAAAAGTCCGTGGGGAGTATAACGGGATGAGTGCAGAGTACGGGCTGGTGGTGACCGCTGCCGGACAAGAGCCGACGCCAGTACCAACGCCGATACCGACGCCGATACCGACGCCGATACCGACGCCAACACCAATGCCGAGCTCACCCCCGGCACCTGGCGCGGTGATCTCCCCTACTCCTTCTCCGACAGCTGCGGCAACGCTGGAACCCGGAGTCGTGGAGATTGCAGCTGCCCGGTTATCCGGAGAGCGGAATGCGCAAGGGGAAGTTGTAATTACGGCTGATCCAGCCTGGACGGAATTGATCCTGCCAGGGAATGCCGGTGAGTTGCTTGGCAAGGCTCCGCTTAGAGTCCAATCGGCCGCCTTGTCCGTGGTGATTCCCGCCGGAGTGCTCGCCGAATTAAGCAGCAAGGTACCCGAAGGAGCAATCCCTGGCAGCACCATCTCATTGGCTGCTGAAGCGGTTGGCAGCGATAGCGCACAGGCCTTGATCACCCGTGCAGCGCAAATGTCGGGAGCACGGCTGGAAGCGGCAAGTGAAGTGAGGGAATGGAAGCTTAGCCTTACAACGAAGCAGGGTCAGGAATATGTCTTATCGCAATTTGCACAACCGGTTACTATTGCTTATGAGGCAATTCCACAGGGGAATAAAGAGCTGCTGGGTATTTACTATATTGGAGAAGACGGGGCGCTTGTGTATGCCGGCGGTAGATGGACCGAAGGCAGGCTGAGCGCAGCCGTGAGCCATTTCAGTAAATATGCCGTTCTGCATTACGACAGAAGCTTTAGTGATTTGCCTGCAGAGCACTGGGCAACCGGTGCAGTGAAGCAGCTGTCTGCCAAACAGCTTGTGCAGGGAGTGTCTAGAGAACGGTTCGATCCGAACCGGGCGGTTACCCGCGCAGAGTTCACAGCAATGCTGGTGCGTTCACTGGGACTCAGCGGGCATACGGCTACAGGGTTTGCCGATGTGCAGCCGGACAAGTGGTACGCAGAGGCAATTTCTGCGGCGCAGCAGGCCGGAATTGTGAACGGTTTGTCGGGTTCCGTCTTTGGGCCGGAAGCTGAAATTACCCGTCAGGAAATGGCAGTTATGCTCATTCGCGCTTACGGGTATGCAGCGGAGACACAGGTGACCACAGCCTCGACTGCGGCAGTTTTTGCCGATACAGCAGACGCTCCGAAATGGGCCAAGACGGCTATTGAAGAGGCCGTGCACCTAGGTCTTTTGCAGGGTCGTGCCGCAGGACGCTTCGAGCCGAAGCAGAACGGTACACGTGCCGAAAGTGCACAAATGATTATGAATCTGCTCCAGTATATGAAATAGGCAGTAACAGAAAGCAAACACACAAACAGACCGCAGCGGTTAGGCTGCGGTCTGTTTGTGTGTTTCTATGAACCCGGCATAAAAGCCATGATATGAAATACAGTGTGCGGCTGTCCGCGGGATTACAGCTTCAGCATCTCTTCGAAGCTCTCCGGAGTCAGCAGATTGCCGACATAGAAAGGGCCGAATTCACCGTAGCGGGCACTGACTTCGTCGAAACGCATTTCGTAGACCAGCTTCTTGAATTGAAGCGCATCCTCGGCGAACAGTGTAACGCCCCATTCCCAATCATCAAAACCGACGGAGCCGGTAATAATCTGTTTTACCTTGCCGGCGTAGCCGCGTCCGATTAGGCCGTGGGAATACATAAGCTCACGGCGTTTCTCCATATCGAGCATGTACCAGTTGTCAGCAAGCTCGCGTTTCTTGTTCATCGGATAGAAGCAGATATGCTTGGCTTGCGGCAGAATCGGCTTCAGGCGGGCTGCCACATGCGGATTCAGCATGGGATCACTGCCATCCCCGGCGCTTCCGCCGGCAGCATAGTTGCTAAGTTCAACAATACTGACGTAAGAGTAGGACTTGGTCGTATATTGGGCAAAGGCGATTTTGTTGAAGGCGGTCTCAAGGCTATTCAAAGCTTCCAGGCTTTCGCGCAGAAACATCATCACGAAATCAGCCTTCTGGCCGACAATGGCGTATACAGCGGAGCTTCCTTCCTTGGCTTCTTCAACCGGGCCCCATTCCTGCATAAAAGCATGCAGCTCCTCCAGGGCAACGGCACGCTCTTCATCGTCGGCAGCCGTCCAGGCCGTCCAGTTCAGCGAGCGGAAGTCATGCAGTGCATACCAGCCTTCCAGTGTCAAAGCGGCTTCGTTCATGTTCTCACTCCTTAAAAGTAGAAATAACTTTGCTTAAAACCAGCTTCGAAAGCATACGCTTCTATGTATGATCCGATTGATCTATTTGCATTGTATCGCATGCGGGAGGCCCAGAGCAAACCCTGACACCGGCATTTGAGTTGAATGGAGCGTGAGCTGCAATAATGTTCATTGCTTCGTTACATTTTTTCTAGTAAACTTACTATTAATTAAGGCTTAGTGTGCGGTTCTTTATAGAGAGAGGGGATGGCGGTACGATGGGATTTATTCCTGTGTTGGTTCTGGCCGTTTTATTCTTTGTCATGATGTTCGGCATTGGCTTTATCCTCAATATGTTAATGAAGACCACCTGGTTTCCTGCATATCTGTTCGTGATTGTCATTCTGCCGATCGTAATTTATTCTATCTGGGATAGAAGCGCCATGACGCTCTGGGAGCATTTGTCCACCTTTCATATTGTGGATTATCTTACGGGGATTGCCGGACTTGCGGGTGCGGTGCTCAGCGGCTGGACGATCCAGAAACTGCGGCTTGGCGGCTATAAAATGTTCTGATAAAGATTACATCACACAGAAACGGCTGCACTCAGGCCGTTTTTTCTTTTTTGCCCGCTATCGCCAGCAAGTGTTCATAAGGGGACGATAATGCGGCGAAATGCGCCTTATTTGGTTCTTTTTTTACATTTCCGGCCGGGTGTTTTGTGATAGAATAGAAATCTATATGAATTCGTGTAGAAAAGGGGGAGGTATCCGCAGATGCGTATGAGCAACTTGCATCATTTCACCGAACATCATCGGTACTGCGTTTCCCGCGAATTCGGTCTAAGCAGTGTGGATGGACGTATGCTGGGTTCGGTCTATCAGCCGATGGTCGGAGCCTTTGCAATCAGCCTTTACAGGCTGTTGTTTGAACATATTCCGGCTGAAGCAATCGGCTACTCCACAGTGGAGCAGCAGCGCAGGCTGTTTATGACGCTTGGAGTTGAACCGAATGAGAAGGGCCGCAAATATTTAGTGGATCAGGCTTCCCGGCTGGAAGCGGTGGGGCTGCTTCAGACCTGCCGGATCTATGTAGGGGAAACCGAGGATTATATGTATGAATACGAGCTGCTGCCGCCGCTGTCGCCGGCTGACTTTTTTGCAACTCAGCATTTGACGCTGCTCCTGCGGGACAAGATCGGCAAATTCGCTGTGCTGTCGCTGCGCGAGCAGTTCTGGAACCGCGAGCCGGAGGAATGGAGCCGCCGGTCGATTGGCAAAGAGAATATTTCCCTGCCCTTTTATGATATCTTTCAATTGAATACCCATGTGATAGATTATGAGCTGGAGCAGGCGCTGGCCGAGGTAGCTACAGTCCGCCAGCCGGGGACGCGCGAAAGCGGCGAGCCGGCCATCGGCTACAGCGATATTATTTTGCGGTTCCCCAGGGAATCGGTCAACCGGGTTCATGTTGAGAAGCTGCGTTTTGATCATACCCAGATGGGTGTCATTAATTATGTGGCCCATAAGTATGAGCTGAGTCCCCAGGATTTAAGCCGTCTGCTGGATGAGGACGGGGTCTTTACGCCGGACGGCGAGGTCATTCTTGATACGCTGCAATACAAGGCGAGCCAGCATTTCCGCCAGGATATGAAGCGGCAGGAGAAACGGGAGATCGCTGCGGCCAAGGTAGTCTCGCTGCGCTCAGCAGCGGCTGAGGAAGGCGATGATTCCATTGCTCCGCCGGAACAGTCGGTTGAGATGGAATATTATGTGGAGGTTCCTCCGCAATTCATGTCCAAATGCGATATTCACCAATATAATATGATGCTGCGCAACGAGCCTTATACACGACTGCTGCAAACCTTTTTTCCGGGTGCGGTGCCGGGCCAGCTGATGGATATTTTTGAGAAAATAGATCTGAACTACAAACTCAGCGGTGAAGTCATCAATGTGCTGATTCACTATCTGATGACGATGGTGGCTTCGGGCGGCGATCAGCGGATGAACCGCAATTTCGTTGAGGCTATCGCCTCCAATATGCTGGTGAAGCAGGTGAACACTTATGAGAAGGCGGTGCGCTACATCCGTGACCAGTCGAAGGTCAAGGGCAAAGGTGCGGCATCCGGCTCCACCGGCGCGTCCGGGACACGCCAGCGTTCTTATGCGAAGAACGGGCGCTCCGCCAAGCCGGAAATTCCGATGGTGCTGGATGACGGCAGTGCCGGAACCGTATCGGAAGAGGAATTCGCGGCGATGATGAAGAAAGCTGCAGAGATTAAGGCCAGTAAGAAAAAGGGCGTTTCGAAGACGCCGTAAAGAAAGCGAGGTGCGGAAATGGCAATGGAGTCTATGGGCGAAGTGCTGCGTTCGATGAACAATTCCGCTCTGCGCCAGCGTTCGCGCGATCTTGAGCAGAATCTGCTGAACCATCCTTTGGTGAAGCAGCTGCAGGCTGAGCATCCGGAGCTGGAGGAGTCGCGGCTCAAGGTTCACTTGAGCCGGTTATATCAATATGTCGAGGAGAGCCGCCACTGTGCAAACTGTCCCGGCCTGGAGAAATGCCCGAACGATTTCCCCGGGCACTACAGCAAGCTTACAGTTGAGACCGTTAACGGCTCGTCGGATCTATATGAACGCAAGACAGCCTGTAATCTTAAGGTGGCACAGGATAATCAGGACAGCATCCGCAAACGGATCCGCAGCTTCTATGTAGACGAACGGGTGCTGAACGGCGGTTATGACGAGATGGATATTATGGGCAAGGACCCGCGCAGGGCCTCAGCCGTGAATAAAATATTTGATTATATTGAAAGAATCAAAGAAAACGGACTTACTTCGCAGGGGATTTACCTGCACGGCACTTTCGGAACAGGCAAAACGTTCCTGATGTGTTACCTGCTCCATGAGCTGGCGGTTGCAGGGTATAGCGGCGTAATTGTATACATGCCCGATTTTATCGAGGATCTGAAGTCGATTATGCTGGACGGCCAGAAATTGAAGGAAACCGTCGATACCCTGAAGAATTGCGATTTGCTTATTTTTGATGACATCGGTGCGGAGAACCTGAATCCGTGGGCACGCGACCATGTGCTCGGGGCAATCCTCAACTACCGGATGAACCGTAAACCTACCTTCTATACCTCAAATTATCCGCTGGACGGTCTGGAGAAGCATTTGAGCTTCACCAGCAAGGACGGCGAAGAGCTCTACAAAGGCCAGCGGCTGATGGACCGCATCGCTCCGTTTGTGGAGGTTATTCCCCTGCACGGGGAGAATCAGCGCGGAACAGGCCGATAAGGCGAAGAGCCAGCTTTATAATAAACATACAAACAGCGGCAACCTGGGACGTTAAGTCCAAGGCGCCGCTGTTTTTTTGAAAATATATGAATTAATATGTTTCACACGGTAACTTATCCTTCTATTTCCCGCTGAAACGGTACAGTCCTTAAAAAGGACGGCAAAGCCGTTTCCGCTTGGGCCCTAAACCGGATTGACGCAAACAAACCTCCAGCGTTTCCTTGTGGGAAAGGCTGGAGGTTTGCGCTGTGATAAAACCTGCCTGTCTATTCGGAGAGAATGAATTTGACGATTACCATTCCGAAGAAAACAAGCGTCATAAATCCCGTCATTCCAAAAAAACCGGCCAATAAATCACCTAAATCGTTGCGGGGCTCCTCATTGAAGTGCTCCCGCGGGTCCCGGACCTTAGCATTGACATCCATAGCTTGCTCCTCCTTGCGGTTGCATGCCTGCACTTAAATAGGTTACAGTTATACATGTGAGAGAAGTCATTGACAATTAATGCGCTTTCCTCAAGTATACGAACTCAGCGGTGAGATGTAAAGATGAGTTTCTCTTACAAAAAATAGATTTTATACAATGTAATTGTCTAAAACATTTCCCAAAAGCATTGTATATATGTTATACTGTTGATGTGTCGGTAAATGGTAATTTGGTTATCATATTACATGAAACATTTTTATCCCGCTAACATTTCGGAGTGAATTCGCTCGAACTAGCGTACGCTATAGAAGCGGATATTGCTTCGCAAAACTTAAAGGAGGAACAATATCATGGCTATCGTGAACGTGTCTGACCAATCCTTCGTCGGCGAAGTGGAAGGTCAAGGTACTGTTGTAGTAGATTTCTGGGCACCTTGGTGCGGCCCTTGCAAAATGCTTGCCCCTATTCTGGAGGAATTGTCCACCGAGCTGGGAGACAGCGTTAAAATTGCTAAATTGAATGTAGATGAGAATCCGGAAACGGCTTCCCGTTTTGGAGTAATGAGCATTCCTACGCTGATTTTCTTCAAAGACGGCCAACCTGTGGATAAAGTTGTAGGACTGAACTCCAAGGATTCCCTTAAGAATATCGTAGCTAAACATCAATAATTTCATTTGATGCTGCTGTACTTGGGCCGTTTTCGGCCCAATCGCCAAAGCGCCTCCGGTTTATCCGGAGGCGCTTTGTGTGCTAAACTTACCTTATAAGCTGCAGCCAAGTCTAGGTGGGGGAGAAATCATGGACTATAACGATAATATCCGCAATAAGCTGGCACTGCTGCCCGACCTGCCCGGGTGCTATCTGATGAAGAATGAAGAAGGCACCATCATTTATGTGGGCAAGGCCAAAGTGCTGAAGAACCGCGTCCGCTCTTATTTTACAGGCAGCCATAATGGTAAAACCCAGCGGCTTGTCGCCAATATTGTTGATTTTGAATACATTGTGACCTCCAGCAATATGGAAGCGCTCATTCTGGAGTGCAACCTGATTAAGAAGCATATGCCGCGTTACAATGTGCTTTTGAAGGACGACAAGACGTTCCCGTATTTGAAAATAACGAATGAAGCTCATCCGCGCCTTGAGGTTACGCGCCGGGTGATTAAAGATAAAGCGAAATATTTCGGGCCCTATCCGAATGCTTATGCGGCCCATCAGACAAAAAAGCTTCTGGACCGGATGTATCCGCTGCGCAAATGCGGAGTAATGCCGAAAGAGGTCTGTCTCTATTATCATATGGGCCAGTGCCTGGCACCTTGCGAGAAGGAAGTGCCCAAATCCGCCTACGAGGAAATCACGCAGAATATTGCCGCTTTTCTCGGGGGCGGCCATGAAGCGGTTAAGAAGGATTTGCAGCAAAAGATGCAGGAAGCCGCAGAGGAGCTGTACTTCGAGCGGGCCAAGGAATTGCGTGACCAGATCATCCACATTGATGCCCTGATGGAGAAGCAGAAGATCAACACTGCGGATACCAAAGACCGCGACGTCTTCGGCTATGCTGTGGATAAAGGCTGGATGTGTGTGCAGATTCTGTACATACGGCAGGGTAAAATGATTCAGCGCCATTCGTCTGCTTTTCCGTTCTACGGAGAGGCATACAGTGACTTTATGTCTTATGTGACGCAGTATTACAGCGACAATCCGGCGTTGCCGCAGGAGATCCTGCTGCCGGATAAGCTGGAGGAAAACACGGATAAACCGGCTCAGGCCACGGCTTCCGGTGACATTGGGATGACCGGTGCGGGTGCGTTCACAGCGCTTGTTGCCGAGGCGGCCTCCGCTGATGAAGCTGCGGCGGAGACTGGTCAGGTAACGGCGCAGGATATGGCAGAGGATGCAGAAGAGCGTGAAGCCGCAGCGGCCGAAGCTGCTGCAGCCGGCACCGTGGATGCGGCCGGAGGAGCGGCGGCCTTGCAGGAATGGCTGAACGTCAAGGTGCTTGTGCCGCAGCGCGGGCTCAAGAAGCAGATGGTCGGCATGGCCTGCCAGAACAGCCGTGTGGCGCTTGACGAGAAGTTCCGTCTCATTGAACGGGACGAGGAACGGACCTCTGGAGCGGCCCTCAGCCTCGGCCAGAGCCTGGGTCTGGAATCGCTCAGCCGGATAGAAGCCTTCGATAACTCGAATATTCAGGGAACCAATCCGGTGTCGGCGATGGTGGTATTCATTGACGGCAAGCCTGCCCGGAAGGAATACCGCAAATACAAGGTCCGCACGGTCCAGGGACCGGATGACTATGAAACGATGCGCGAGGTGATCCGGCGGCGTTATGAGCGGGTGCTGAAGGAAGATTTGCCGCAGCCTGATCTGATTGTGGTCGACGGCGGGAAGGGGCAGATCTCCTCGGCTATCGACATCCTGCAGAACGAGCTCGGTCTTTACATCCCCGTCTGCGGTCTGGTCAAGGATGACAAGCACAAAACCGCCCAGCTGCTGATCGGCGACTCTGCCGAGCCGGTGCCGCTGGCGCGGGACAGCCAGGAATTCTATCTGCTGCAGCGTATCCAGGATGAAGTCCACCGCTTCGCGATCACCTTCCACCGCGAGCAGCGCGGCAAGTCGATGGTCACCTCGAAGCTGGACTCCATTCCGGGCATCGGTGATAAGCGGCGGAAGCTGCTGCTGAAGCATTTCGGCTCACTCAAGAAAATTAAGGAGGCCTCGATTGAGGATTTCCGCCCCCTCTCCATTGGCGAAAAGCTGGCGGGGCAGATTCTTGAGGCGCTTAAGGACGAGGAAACGTCCGTGTAGGTGTGCCGCTTCCATTACAGCGGACTCCAGGCTGACCCCTACGGGTCGGCCTTTTTTTGAGGGTTCAGATAAGGGTTGCGTCTCGGGGAGAGCCGAGCAACGGCGGGCATTTGCGCGCCATCTTTTTATCGAATAACATCATGACTTGATGTATTATGTATTTAGTTGTTTTTTATAGAAATGAGGAGGGTTATCGTTTGTTTACAGTAAGAAGGGCCGAACTGTGTCCTAGTAAAAAAATCAGTCTCACATGGCTGCTTACGGGCCTGGTGACGCTGGTGGTTCTGCTAACCTCAAGCATTCTGCTGATTGGCTCTTACGAGTCCAAGAAACAATCTTTGATAGAGACGACACTCCAGCTGAATTACTCCAGCGCTGAACGAATGTCTAAGACGATGGATTCCTTATTCCTGTCCATGCGCAATAGCCTGAAATACAATGCTGGTGTACTCTCTGATTTTGATGCCATGGCTCCGAAACGAGTGGATAATTATTTGGAACTGATACGCAACAGCAGCAATTTCTTCAATTCCATCTCCTTAGTTGATGTCGACGGGGTGATCCGCAACGTAGTTCCTGCAAAAGTGGGAACGGCCGGCAAGCTTCTTACCTCCAAAGCCGGTCAGGAGGCTCTGGCGCTACAGAAACCATATCTCTCCTCCCCTTACCTAACCCCAAACACTAAGCGGTTAATCGTATTTATGAGTCAACCGGTTTTTAGCAGGAACGGAACATATCTCGGTATTTTGAGCGGGACGCTTTATCTGCAGGAGGACAATATCCTGTCTATGATTTATGGGAATAACAACGTGGACGAGTACGGTTCTTATTTTTATATTGTGGATTCCAAGGGGCGGCGGCTGTACCATCCAAACAAGCAGTTTATCGGGAGAGATATCAGCACCAACAAGGTTGTGCAGAAGCTCATGAAGGGAGAGCACGGAAAAGAGCGAGTAATTAATACCATCGGCATTGAGGTGCTTGCGGGGTACTCCAGTGTTCCAGCCAATGGATGGGGGATTGCGGTCGTATCGCCGATTAGTATCATCCATCAAAAGCTGATGGGCCATCTCCGGACAATTATCGCGTATTCGATCTTCCCGTTTCTTATGCTGCTGATGGGCGTTATTTTCATAGCATACAAGCTGGCCCGGCCGTTTGTGCATCTGGCAAATTTGGTGAGCAGGATAGGCAAGGAGAACATTGTAATTCCGGAGGTAAGGCCACAATGGAGCCGGGAGGCAAAGTTGCTGACCGATGCTGTATTGCTTGCTGTAACAGATATTCAGAAACAGACGGATCAGCTTACTCAGGAGGCCGCGACGGATGCGCTGACGGGCTTAATGAACCGGAGGTCGCTTAAATATCAGATGGGTCATTGGATTGACTCCGGGCTGCCGTTTTCGCTCATTGTACTGGATGTAGACAGATTCAAACTCGTAAATGATACCTATGGCCATGTTACTGGTGACGAAGTACTGAAACACGTTGCCGGAATTATAGTATCCTCGCTTCGCCCAAGTGATGTCTGCTACCGCTACGGAGGTGAAGAGTTCGTCATTCTGCTGGCTGAAACAAGACCAGAGGAAGCTTTTAATGTAGCCGAAAGAGTCCGGCTGGCCCTTGAACAAAGCGTGGCTCCCATTCCAACACGGCTTACGGTCTCTCAAGGTGTAGCGCACTATCCTTTACATGCGTCAGAGCAAGAAGCGCTGCTGGAGATGGCGGATCGGGCGCTGTATCTGGCCAAGAAAGGGGGGAGAAACAGGACTGTGATTGCTGAGCCTAACGATTGAAGATTATAGTGAAATTTACCGGTTTGCGAAGATAAGGGGAATCCGGGAATCATGCAGAAATGTTATATATTATTAAATGTTATTATAATCAGTAGGGGCAGTTTCTAATTCAGGTGTTTACCATATTGGTTGCATTGGTGCTCTATGACCGCTTCTTTAAAAGGAGATAAAACGAGGTGTTCCGCAGGCTGATGGCAGCCAGTTGGAACACCTCATTTTATTATTGAAAGCTTAATTTAAGTTGCCAGCAGGCTGAAGCGATTCTTCGGGTTCCCGTGGTTTCGGTTGACCTGGCTTGTTCGGGGGGTTAAACCGGTACACGATGTAACCGACCACGAATGGCAGGATGAGCGTCACGATTCCGGCACCTACATTTACGCTCTCCTTCATGAAGATCAGCGTGGCTCCCATCAGAATGCTGTCAAACACGACATGGCTGAACATGACGGCGATAAAGCCGTAGCGCAGGAAAATATAGCTGAACAGCAGCCCGATCACTGTCAGCTCGATCGGACGCGAGCTGATCGGGTAAATCGGATACAGTGTATGGCCGAAAGCCCAAATGAGCGTCGTGATCAGCGAGGCGATGAAGGTGTTGCGGACGATTTTTTTGAGCATCCGGATGCCGAATAGGCGGTAGACGGCTTCCTCGGACAGGCCGGCAAGCCAAGCGACGATCGGCAGCAGCCAGGCATATCTCATATTGTAGGGAGATTGGCTGGCGTCCGTGGTGGACCAGTTATGCAGCGTGAGCGACAAGATGATGAACATAATTGTCTGCACACCAAGCAGGATAAAAGCCCAGATATAACCGGTACGCATGCTGTCGAGCACATATTTGCCGTATCCCGGCTCCTTGGCGCGGGGCCAGGGATTCAGGCCTTCCTCCTTGCGCCATAAGCCGTTGCCTCCAACGAGCGAGAAGTAGAGCAGGGAGGACATCAGCAGGCTGTACAAGGCGTAAATGACGAACAAGATGGCAGCGGTTATCCGGGCCTCAGGACTGTCGCCGGATTCCGGCAGCATATTGTAAGTGCTGACCATCATGATTACAAAATGGGCCAAACTTAAGAAGATGCCGCGCACAAAGGAAGTATGGCCTCTTCGCAGAATGCTGTAGATCAAGGCGAGAATGCCAAGAGCCAGTGTCGGCAGGCCGTAGCCAAAGCGCGTCAGCGTTTGGGCCAGCGAGGTCTGGTCCTCTACATACGAAGTATGCCAGGAGGGAGCGGAAAATCCGGCCCGGAAGTAAGAAACCTCACCATCCTGGAAATTAAAGTTATAACGCAGCAGAGTTTCTCCGACTTTGACCGAATGGTCTGTATAGACAAGCCCGTATTCATTTGTACCGGCTTCGATCTGCAGCTTGGCGGGATTTACTCCCCATTGCTTGAGCCACGGGCGGGCGAGCTCCTCCTTTTTATCCAGAGAAAGCGAGGAATCACTGTTTGCACGGGCAGCAGCCGGAGCGCTTCCATAACTGGATCCGTCCCCGGATTTGATGCTGGCACCGCGGGCAAAGGCCACAACCTCTCCGGTGTACATATTGAGATCAACGGCGAGCTGGGCGTCTTTTTCTCCGGAAGCTTGAAGCACAGCATGATAGACGTCAAAGGGATAACGCTGATCCAGCTTGTTCTTGGAGTAGTCCTGCAGGAGCTTCTCCCGGGACATATATCCGTAGAAGTCCGAGTCAGTCTGATAAGTGACGGTCCAATGATCCTTTGCTGTCTCCGTATGGCCAAGCTGCTGGGCTGCGAATGCGGCGGCATGTGAACGGGCTTCGTTCTTGCTGATGACGGTGGTATCTTCTCCATTAGTACCCGAAAGGAGCTGGGGAGCTACCTGGAACATAATAAATACGATAAGACCCAGAATGCCCGATACGATAAGTTTGATGGAAAGAGGCCGCTGCTGTAAGGGCTGGCCGACGGAATTCATGAAACGCCTCCTTGTGATGGATTGATCCTGCTCTTTTCCTTAAGCTTCGTGCTTTTCTTATTATAGTATCACTTGGCGTGCAGTTACAGGAAATTTCCTGTTGTCCCTTTACGTTTACGTGAAGATTGCCAAGCTTATGCTTGTTTTGTTTGGGCTGCAGCCTTCTTCTGCGGAGTTAAGATGAGATGATAATATTTGGCTCCCGCAAAAATACAGCATGCCGCAAGGGGCAGGCCAATGGCCGCAATCCAGCCCAGCAGGCTCCAGTCCGGCATCATGCCGCTGTGTATATCCTCAGGGATCATAAATCTATTGATCAGGACGCTATGCAGGGTGCCCAGCAGCACGATCGGAAGCAGAAGTAAGGACAGTGCCGATGATTTCATCAGATAGTATTCGGCCTGCATCAGGCCCAAGGTTAGTGTCAGTGTAAGTGTATAAAGAAGAAATGAAAAGAGCAGCCATGTCAGGGCGTAAGACAGATTGTGCGGATCGGTCTTGCCTGTAATTAAGCCTATAATACTCCCTGCAATAGCGGAAAGCGCCAGAACAATGATGATCCGCATAACGGTAACCCATACAGCAGCAACTCCGGCCAGCAGTACAGTCAACCGGCTTTGCGGGAGGCCGAGCAACCAGGGCAGCTGTTTGCGTTCGAGGCTGCTGCGGCTCATCATCCACAGGAAACCGAACAGAACGGGCATCATAAACAGCGCTCTTGAGACGGACTGGATAGCTAATCCGTCTGTTGATCCGTAATAACCGGCCGCAATGATGAGCAGCGGCACTGCCAGCTTCAGGGTGACTATGACCGGATGTTTTTCTATCCGTTGTACGCGGCTGGTATGTAACCGGTACAGAGTGGTGAATGGCGCTTTGCGGATGGTAAATGTGTTTATTTTCGCGTTCTTTCCCCATCTTGAATTTGCAGATGAGGGAAGAGCGGTTGATCGGAGTTCCCCCATTGCTCCCAGTCCGTTGCGGGCGATAAGCGGCATCAGGAAGTAACAGAAGGGCCACCCGATTAGAATCAGAGCAAGTGCATACATCAACACTGCATTCGGAGAGGCATATTCCACCCCTTCCAGACCAAGAGTGGATGAGCTTAGCAAGCCGGCATAAATAAGCGGCAGCAGCCACAGTAAATTATATGGAATAACCAGCAGCACAGCAGCTTTTCGTGCACGCATAAGCAGGGTGATTGCTAGCCCCCAGACTACTGCTAAAGGCAGTGTGGCTATGATGAACAACGTATAGGAGGCAAGCGTGTAGATTAGCTCCACAGCCGGAAGCGGGGCATACCGGCCGGCAAGAGCGGAAAGGGCATATACGGCAATGGCAGATGCCATCACCAAAAAGGTGATGTTCAGGCTGTGCTTCAGCAGGCTGGCCACTTTGGCATAGAGCAGTGTAAGCCGGGAATGTGGAAAGGATAAAAACCATTCTCTGTGCTGTTGACCTTGGAATGCCAGGATGTGAAGCGTGGACAGGCCCAGCGTAACGGTCCATAGCAGCAGTGCTGCAAAGATAAACGGCGAACGCTGCGTTGCTCTGGTGGCGGGAAGATACATGCCGACCAGCACCATCACACAGAACAGCGATAAGCCAATCAGAATGCTCTTAGATTTCCCCTGTCTGGAAGGGCTGAAACGGCTGTACTCCAACTGAACAAGTGTCTTCAGCGCTGTCATGCGAACACTTCCCTGTAACGAGATTCTACCGATTTGCCGGACTGGCGGAGCAGTTCGACATCTTCGATGCTCTGGATTTGGCCTTCACCGATCAGGATCAACCGGTCAAACAGCAGCTCCATCTCGCGGATATCATGGGTTGCGATCAAGAAGGTACGGGCGCCGTCCGCCAGCTCACCCACGACCGCCGAAGCGATCCGTTCTCTGGAGATTAGATCCACTCCGGTGAATGGCTCATCGAGTATAACCAGCGGTGCCTGGCGCGACAGACAGGTCAGCAGCTGCAGCCTGGCTTCCTCGCCCCGGGACATCGCGGATATCTGCGATTCCGGTGAGACCGAAAGCTCACGGAGCAATTCCTGTGCTTTGGCTTCATCCCAGTCCGGGTAGATGCCTCCGGCAAAGCCGAGCCACTCGCGGACGGTCAGCCAGCCGGGCAGGTTGCTGCGGTCCGGCAGCATGGACAGTTCGCCGAGACACTGAACGCCTGCCGGTTTTCCGAATATGTGAGCCGAGCCGGAATCTGCTGCCGTAAGTCCGGATATGATGCGAAGCAGAGAGGATTTGCCTGCTCCGTTAGGCCCCAGAAGGCCCGTTAAGCTGCCTTGGGGAATTTGAAAGCTGATTCCGTCCAGAATTATTTTCTTCTTTACCTTAAGTTTTAAATTATTGCATTCTACTGCCGGAGCTTTCGCTGACAATCCGGCAGCCTTATTATGATTCACTGGCATTTGAATCCTCCTTATCGAAATTCAACATTTGTTCAGCAGAGATGCCGAGCGTCCCGGCAACAGCCTTGAACTCCCGGATTGCCTTGCGCATAATGGCTTTGCGCGCCTCGCCGATGACCTCTTCCTCACGGGTAACAAAAGTGCCTTGGCCCCGGTAGGTGACAATCAGCCCCACCCTCTCCAGCTCCTGGTAGGTTCTGGCGGCGGTAGTCGGATTAACTCCCCGTCCGGCGGCCAGCTCTCTGACTGAGGGCAGGCGCGAGCCGGGGGGGATAAGGCCGCTGACAATCCGTCCCTGTATGGCTTCGACAAATTGCTCGTAAATCGGAAGCGAGGGGTTGATTTGGAATTGCTCCGGCAAAAGCTCAATAGATGGGTCCATGGGGTCCTCCCCTCATAGTGGTGTTATTGGTGTATGGATACATGCCATACACTTGATGAATGAAGTGTACCACTACACACCATACAATATCAAGTGGAAAATCTCACATCCGTAAATCGCCTTTGTGAAGTTGGACAATAACGTATATAATTTGTATGTTTATTTAGTGTTTAATTTCATTTGCAGAAGCGAATATGAGAGGATGAGGAATTTGGCTTCCCCGTTTCCCAAAATTTCCAAATTCAGATTCTTGAAGCTTTCCCCGCCTCAAATACTGGTGTTAGGCTTTGCAGCCGTCATTCTGATCGGCACCCTGCTTCTGATGCTGCCCATTTCAAGTGCATCGGGTCACTCGCTAAGGTTCATTGATGCGTTGTTCACCGCAACGTCGGCTACCTGCGTGACCGGACTTGTGGTGGTAGACACGGGGACCTATTTCAGCGTTTTTGGTCAAATTACCATACTGGTGCTGATTCAAATTGGCGGCCTCGGATTCATGACGATGGCGACCTTATTCGCACTCTTGCTGAAACGCAAAATTTCGCTGCGAGACCGGCTTATCCTTCAGGAAGCCATGAATCAGAGCTCGATGGAGGGCATTGTCCGGCTGATCCGCAAGGTGCTGCTCTATTCACTTGTTATTGAGGCAAGTTGTGCAGCGCTGCTAGCGCTGCGTTGGGCGGTGGATATGCCTTTTGGCCGCGCGTTGTATTATGGCATCTTTCATGCTGTCTCGATGTTTAACAATGCCGGGTTTGATATCTTCGGCGGCTACCGCAGCCTGACCGGATACGTCAATGATCCCACTGTGAATATCGTCGTCATGTTCCTTATTGTTTCCGGCGGTATCGGGTTTATTGTCATGTCGGATCTGATGGATTACCGTAAGAGCCGCAGGCTGCTGCTGCACACCAAGGTTGTCCTGTCGATGACGGCGGCGCTGATTCTAATTGGAACAGTAGTCATTTTTGTTTTCGAGTTCACCAACTCACGCACGCTGGGTCCGCTGAACCTTGACGGCAAACTTTGGGCCTCCTTCTTTCAGTCGGTAACGCCGCGAACCGCCGGTGCCAATACGGTGGATATCGCCGGGTTGCGCCAGGCTTCGCAGTTTTTCATCGTAATTCTGATGTTTATCGGGGCTTCCCCGGGCTCGACTGGCGGCGGGATTAAGACAACAACGTTCACCCTGATGATCGGGGCGGTAGTTTCGATGCTGCGCGGACGTGAGGATATCGTGCTGTTCCGCTACCGGGTGGCGCAGGAGCGTGTGTTCAAGGCGCTGACAATTACGCTGCTTGCTTTACTGCTGATTGTTTCCGTATCGATGGTGTTGTCCACCACGGAAGGACGCCCCTTCCTGATGATTCTGTTCGAAACGACCTCGGCCTTCGCCACTGTGGGCCTCAGCATGGGATTGACACCGGAATTAACGGAAGCCGGCAAGATTCTGATCAGCCTGACCATGTTCGCCGGAAGGCTGGGTCTGCTGACCCTGGCGTATGCGCTTGGCCCGAAACAGGGTAAAGCATTGTATAAGTATCCGGAAGGCAAAATGATAATTGGATAAGGGGCTAAACGAATTATGAAACCACAGCAGTTTGTCGTAATCGGTCTCGGCCGTTTTGGCTCAAGCCTTGCGCTTGAACTGATGGCCATGGGCTATGAGGTGCTTGGGATTGACCATCAGGAGGACCGGGTTGAAGAGATGAGCGGCCGGCTGACCCATGCCGTAATGGCGGATGCTACAGATGAAGGAATTATGCGTTCGCTGGGGGTGCGTAATTTTGACTGCGGTATTGTGGCAATTGGAGATAACATGGAGCGCAGCATACTGGCGGCGATCCTGCTCAAGGAGCTTGGTGTAAAGCAGGTGGTTGGCAAAGCGATAACGATTCTTCACGGGCGGGCGTTGTCCAAGCTGGGGGTCGACCGGGTTATTTTCCCCGAGCGGGATATGGGTGTCCGTGTGGCACATCAACTGGTGACGCCCAATCTTCTGGACTATATCGAAATCTCCAAGGATTATAAAATTGTCGAGCTGACCGTGCCTTCCTGCATGAATGGCAAAAGCCTCTCGGAGCTGAACACCCGGGCCAGATACGGCTGCAGCATCATTGCCCTGAACCGCGAGGACGGGATCATCGTTGCTCCTACCGCGCATGACCATGTGAATGAGGGTGATATTATGGTGGTCATTGGCTCCAATCAGAGTATTGAAGAGTTCGAGGACGGAGCTGTAAATGTGGATTAGTGCTATATGCCCGTCTGCGTAGAATTATAAAAGGAATATAAAAACGCCCGGATGCGTATCCGGGCGTTTTGCTATGTGAAAGCGAGGAAATGGTAGTGAATATCTGTGAATAGCCTGTAGTAAATGTCTGGTGACAAATCCGCGCCTTTTTTTAACTCATCTAAGGTATCTCTTTGAATGTGATGTAGCAGTATATTTTTCTGGGGCAGAACCTGTATCTAATCTACATACGAACGGGAGCGCGGCGGTAAATCAGCCAGCCGATTAGCACCAGTGCCAGAATAGCTGCCCAAAGCATGAGCGAGCTCTCGGCGGGAAGGGTTTCGGGGGAAAGCGGAAGCAGTCCGGACTCATCGGTGATCGGAAGAGAAGGCATCAGGTTTACGGCCAAATTTAGGAGTCCGACATAGAGAATTAAAGAGAAGATGCCTTTTATGGTTCCGAGCCGGTGAAAGCAGGCGATAATCACAAAGAGGGCAAGCGAAACGGCAATTAGGCCCACCGCAAATAAATACCAATGAAGCAGAAAAGGCTTGCCGCTGCTGATTTCCATGCCAAGGGAGGGCATTAAAGCTTTGCCGATTTCCGACAGCACAGTTTCCGCAAATGCGGCAGAAACGCAAAAGATTGCGGAGGCCAGAATCGTGCTGAAATAGAAGTTCTTGCGGGTTACACTAAATCCGCTCATCAGCGGAAACGTTAGATTGGCGTTCACTACCACATTGATTAAGGTGAATATCACAATCACATTGCGGCTGAGCCCGAAGATATTGTGCTCCGTTATGGTGACCAGTGAAGGCAGGAAGAGCTTCAACAGTAATTGTGCAGTGTTGACCAGCAATAGTACACAGAAGAGGATGATTGTGGCTCTGCGGTAATCCTTCAAATGGAATTTCGTCAAATTGCGTAAGCTCATAGGTTACCTCCTCCTTGGCCGTTGGCAGTATCTCTAAGTGTCATATACACGAACAGCTTTTGCAGGGGGATTGGAGACAGCTCCACACCTTGTTCCTGCAGTGTTCTGCGTTCAGTCGGATCTGTGAGGTCTTCCAATGCCAGCATAAGCTTGCCGCCCAGCCGTTCAGTGTGCAGGTTCCGAACATCCCCGGACAGCTTCTCAAGCACTGCGGCGGGGCCGGTAGCATAAGAAGCTTTGGCGGCAAATTCCTCCACGGGACCGTTGTAAGCGATGGTGCCTTTTTTGACATAAGCTATTTGTTCAAATAAATTTTCGGCCTCATCAATGAGATGGGTCGAAATCACGAAGGTGCGGGGATATTTGCCATAATCCTCAAGAAGTATCCGGTAAAAGATTTCCCGCATCGAGGCATCCAGCCCAAGGACAGGTTCATCCAGCAAGGTCATTGGAGCACGGCTTGCCAGTCCTTTGATGATTCCGGCCATTGATTGACCGCCGCGCGAAAGCTGTTTGTACTTCTTGCTGCCGCCAAGTTGGAATTTGTTCATCAGGTCTTCGGCCAGAGTTGCATCCCAATAGGGATAGAACAGTGAGGCATAACTATAGATTTGCTTAAGAGAGTACTCGTTCCAGGACCGTTCATAGGTCTTAACCATACAGATACTGCTTAGAACTGAAGGGTTTTCATGTACCGGCATGCCGCCGTAGGTAATAGTTCCGCTGTCTGGAAACAACAGGCCGGCGATTAGTGCAAGTAAAGTGGTTTTGCCGCTTCCATTGGCACCAATAAGTCCGTGAATCGTCTCCGGTTTCAATATAAGCGAAGCATCTTGTACCCCCTGGCCTCCGTGGAAGATCTTTCTGACATGATTCAGCTCAAGCTCTGCCTCGGGCAGTGCTGCCTTCGCCTCAATCGTCTTCCTGGTGATCATCATCGGTTCTCATCCCCCTTGCGGATCATTTCAGACAGTTGCCCAGCCGTAATGCCGAGCTTGCCGGCTTCACGGATCATGGCCACCACATACTGCTCATAAAACTGCTGCCTGCGCTTATCCGTCAAGTCCGCACGCGCACCTGCTGCCACAAACATCCCAATTCCCCTCTTCTTGTACAATATTCCTTGCTCCACGAGCAGATTCACGCCTTTGGCCGCTGTCGCCGGATTGATGCCATAAAACGAAGCGAACTGATTCGTGGAAGGCACCTGAGATTCTTCCGGTATGGTTCCATCTATGATGTCATTTTCTATTCGCTCTGCGATCTGTACGAATATTGGCCGGGTGTCATCCATTTGAAATCCCAATGCTTCACCACCTAACTGGTTGATTACTTATGTAACTAACCATAGAGGATAATAGATCCGATGTCAAGGAGGGGATGGCTATAGCATCGTCAATTTTCCTGATTTGTTTGAAAATTTTTCCTATACATATATTTAAAATGTTTTTTATAATGATAAAATAACAATAGCCGGGTTATCTGTTTTGAATTAAAATGTAAGCGGTAACAGTAAATACTGCTACTGGTGCTGGTGTGAATACCGGATTTGCCATGGAGTACGTCCACAGAAGTATTGTTCAATCTACGTATCTACAGAAATCATAAGGGGAGCAAATATGAAAAAAACACCGATGCTGCTGCAGCTGGCATTGATTCTATTCTGCGTCATGGCCATTCCGACAGCCATCCTGACGTGGTACAGCGGGGCACAGCTTTTACAGAACTCAGAGGAGGCTATCGGAGAATCCACACTCGCCGGGCTGAATGCCAACCGCAAGCTGAACGAAAGCGCGCTCTCTAACCTGGCGCAGGATACGGCACGTTCGGCTGCAACTAACGTTTTTGACCGCATTCGCAATTTCGAGACGTTCGAAGAACTCAACTCCAATTACAATAACGTGAGCAGCGCGCTGATAGTGATGAAGGAGTTGATGAATTTGAACCGCCGGGTAGATGGGGCGGAATCCTCCTACTTCTACTTGAATGATTCGGATTATGTTATTTCTACTGACAACGGGATCACGAAGCTGGAGCGGTATGAGTCGATCAGCTGGACAACAGAAGCCCTTGAGGGGCGGAGAGGAATCAGCGGCGTATGGGTTCCCCGCAAGCTGGACTCGGGCGTCAATGTTGTATCGTATGTGTATCCTCTCAATCGTCTGTCTTCCACCACGCACGGATTAATCATCGTTAACATAAGCGAGAGCCAGATCGGTAAATATTTGCATGAAACAGAAGTCGGAGACAGCAACCACCTGCTTCTGGCATCGGACGGCACAATAATATCCTACAAGGACAAGTCGAAGCTGCTCACTGACGGTTATGAGCTGCCCTTTATTCGGGATATGCTGACTCAGGATCCAAGTGAAGGTTATACATTCCGTGAGCTTGATGGCAAACGGATGGTTTACGCCTGGAGCCGCTCTTCATTGTCCGGATGGTGGAATGTGAGCTGGAGTTCTATGGATGAGCTGATGACCAAATCACGTGATATGCAGGGGAATATCATTTTGCTTACGGGTGCTATTATATTGCTGGGCACGGTTATGGCTGTCGTTCTCGCAACTTGGCTGTCTAGACCGGTAAGGCAGCTGGTGCGGACGATACGCTCCAAAAGCGATTTGGGTATGGTGAATAAGAATGAGCTTGCCTTCCTGGATATGGCGTTCAAACGAATGCAGGAGGAAGAGGACAGTCTGTTCCAGCTGCTGCAGGAGCGTGAGCAGGATACCCGCAGTCTCGCTGTTCACCGTCTTTTGCGCGGAGAGATTCCGCCCCGGATCACGGAGGTTTTTCCGGAAGCGTGTTACAGAATCGCCGTTGTCTCCATCGACCAGTATAGAGTATATGTGGGCAATACCAATGTGGAGACACGCAGCTACCACCGGTATCTGCTTAATACGAAGTACGAAAGCTTCTTTCCAGAGGGGATTCTGGCCCGTTCTGTCTATCATAACGACGGCTGTATTGTGATTGTGATGAACTTTGCTCCGGGTGAGGATGAGCGGAGCAGCGGGCTGATCCATCAGGCCCTGGAAAAGGTCGGGGATCAGTCGCTTGCGCTGCTGGAACATTCGGTCACGATCGGATTAAGTAATTTGGCTGATACACCCCTAATGGTTGCCCAGCGGTTGTTTGAAGCGATGGAATTGATTAAGCAGCGGATGATTAATGGTGCCGGCAGCATTATGTACTGGGAGGATGAGGGGGAGAACAGCCGTAAATATATCGACTTCGACAGCAGTGAGCGACGGATTCTTAATTTCCTGGACGCCGGCAACCTGGACGGGATATTCAAAGAGCTTCAGAGCATCCGCTGTCAGATCAGCTCGGAAGAGAATATTTCCTATGATAATATCATGTTCATTTATCACCAGCTGATAGGTGCGACCATCAAGCATCTTCGTGAGAATCATATCGGTACCGGAAGAATGTTTATGGGTAAAGGCAACATATACACCATTCTGGCTGCGATGGATACGCTTGATGAGCTTGAGGAGTATTTGCATGAAATTTTCCGTGAAATTGTACAGAGTCTGGACCGCAGCACGGGTGAAACCAATCATGGAGAACGGATCATTCAATATTTGAAGGAAAATTACCGTGAAGAAATTGTATTTGAGGATATGGCTAAAGAAATCGGCATCAGCTACTCTTATATGCGCAAGATCGTATATGAGCTAACCGGAAACAGCATGATTGATTATCTTAATCAGCTGCGTATCGAGAAGGCCAAGGAACTGCTGCTGGATACCGACCTGACGATCAAGCAGATTGCAGCAGAGGTGGGCTATCATAATGTCCAGAGCTTCAACCGGTTTTTCCGCAAGTACGAAGGCATGCCGCCGAGCAGCTACAAGTCGGCCAAGAGCAAGAGCTCCTAGGAGCCTGCTTCTGGCCGGCAGACGGCGGCTTTTTTTGTTAATGAAAGCGTTTTATTTTTGGGAATACCTATCATAATTGATCATCAGGATGCTGCAGATGCCGCTAAAACCGCGGCCTGATCAAATTTGATGGGGTTCATCAATACTCATGATTTTCAAAACCGGGCAAAGGGGATAGCATTGAACTCGAGCTGGTGAACACAACCGGCAAGGAGATAATTTGGTGGAGGAGGTGAAAGTTTGAAAGTTGCAAGCGCTTCAAAAACAAATGGAACCGCCTTATTAAGAAACAAACAGGGACTCGGGTATTTCTTACAGCGTGACTGGCAGCTCTATTTACTATTATTGATTCCGTTATCTTTTGTAATCGTATTCAAATATCTGCCGATGACAGGACTCGTGCTTGCTTTTAAAGACTACAAGATTGCAAGAGGGGTTTGGGGCAGTGAATGGGTTGGTTTTGAAGTATTCCGGGATATTTTCTCCAAACCAGACTTCACCCGTGCTGTCCGCAATACGCTGATGCTCAATATTCTTGATCTCGTCTTCAGCTTCACGATGCCGATCGTACTGGCTCTGCTGCTGAATGAAGTCAAAAGCGTAAGGTTCAAACGCGTAAACCAAACCATGCTGTACTTGCCGCACTTCCTGTCCTGGGTCATTATCGGGGCGATCGCTTATCAGCTGCTTAGTCAAGGAAACGGTGTCGTCAATAATTTGATTGAGCTTATGGGCGGTAATCGTATTCCGTTCCTCCAGGAAGATACGAATTGGCTGATCAGCTATCTGGCAATCGGTGTGTGGTCGAGCATGGGGTGGGGGACCATCATCTATTTGGCGGCCATTAGCGGTATTAACCCGGAGATGTATGAAGCAGCTACCGTTGATGGAGCAGGTCGCTGGAGAAAGGTATGGAATATCACAGTTCCTTCCATCCGTGCAACCATTGTAACCTTGCTGATCATGAACCTGGGGAAGATAATGGAGGGCTCGTTCGAGCGTATATTCGTTCTGCAGAACAAGGCCACGACAGAGTACACAACGACCATACCGGTTCTGGTGTACCGTTGGGGGATCGAAAGCGGCAATTTCAGCCGGGCGACAGCGATAGGACTCTTCCAATCCGTCATTGGTATTCTTCTTGTAATAACGGCTGACCGCGTGGCTAAAAAGCTCGGCGAGGATGGAATATTATAGAAAGGAGAGAAACCATGAGAGCATTAACCGGCAACCCTGCCGCACCACGTAAAGGGCGTTTGGACATCTGGGAATTGCTGATCCGCCTCGTTCTGATCATTGCTTCGCTAGCGTGCTTGTTGCCGTTTCTTCATGTGGTGTCGAAATCCCTGAGCGCAGACTCCTTTGTCATTGCAAATAAGGTCTTTCTGTGGCCGCAGGGCTTCACCATAGAAGCGTACAAGAAAATCTTCGCGGATGCCAGTATACTCCGGTCACTGTACATCTCAGTTATAGTGACAGTGCTGTTCACCATTCTGGGGATGGTTCTGACCATCTGCGCCGCGTACCCGCTGTCCAGATCTCAGCTGAAGGGCCGTAGAGTAATCACCTTCATCTTTTTGTTCACGATGTACTTTAGTGGAGGTATCATCCCGGACTATATGAACATTAACAATCTGGGACTGATGGATACGATATGGTCACTGATTTTACCATTGTCGTTCAGCGCCTTCAATCTGCTGATTATGAAGACTTCTCTAACGAGCGGTATTCCCGTAAGTCTGGAAGAATCTGCACGGATCGACGGTGCCGGGCATTTTCGGATCCTGCTCAGCATTGTCATCCCGTTGTCCAAACCGATTATCGCGACACTCTCTCTCTTCTACGCGGTTGGACGCTGGAATGTTTACCAGGATGCATTGTTCTATATCAAGCATGAGATCTCACTTCGGCCTCTGCAGCTCAAGCTGTATTATCTGGTCATTCAGGCCAGTGAGAGCTTTCAACTGGAAGCAACCCAGGTATCTCTTAGTAATCCGGAAGTATTAAAGGCATCAGTCGTTGTATTTGCAACCCTGCCCATTCTTTGCGTCTATCCCTTTGTTCAGAAATACTTCGTTCAGGGCGTTATGCTCGGAGCAGTCAAGGAGTAATCTTGTGTTCCAGAATAGTAATTCTACAGTCCGAAAATTTAAATTGGGGGAATTGCGATGAACAAAAAAAGAGTTGTTTCGTTAATGATGGCATCTGTCATGACGGCCGGTATGCTGGCCGGGTGCTCCGGGGGAAATAACAATAATCAGAGTGCTCAGCCTAACAGTCCTGCTGAGACGGCGGCAGCCAATAATCAGAGCGAAGGAAGCTATCCTGATTATACGAAGGGTTTTGAGAAGAAGGTTAGTCTGGATATCCCGGTTTATGAGCGGGCGTTCGAGGGCTGGAATGTAACCGACAACTATTATACCCGCTGGGTTCAAGCGGAATTCGGTGACAAATACAATATCGAAGTCAATTACGTGCCGATTACCCGTAACAGCGAAGTGACCGATTACGAGCAGCTTCTGGCGTCACATAAGGCCCCTGATATTATTTTCCACTATGATATGCCACAGGCACTTACCTATTACGGCGAGGATGTTATGCAGCCGCTGGACTATGCTGAAATCGAGAATTATGCACCGACATATTGGAAAAGTATGGGCGAAACGATCAAGCAATATGGTGTTGTAGACGATAAGAATACCTTCTTCTTCGCCGCCCGTCCCGAAGCTGACAATTTCACATCCATCATCCGCAAAGACTGGGTGGAGAAGGTTGGCATGAAGGTTGAAGATTTGACTTCTCTTGAGAAGTACAATGAGATGCTGGTGAAATGGAAAGAAGCCGGACTGGGAGTAACTGGCGGCAGCTTGCTTCAAAACAATTTCAACTACAATTACGCCTTCCGCGATTGGCCAGTCGATCCGAAATACCGCGCGCTTTATTCAGATCTGAGCGTTGCGGATTTGACCAGCGCCGATACTGAGCGTTTCTTGCGTAATATGAACTATCAATACAATAACGGCCTCCTTGATAAGGAATTCTATCTGCGAAACGATGATAATAAGATTAAATCCGAATTCGTTGCCGGAAAAACAGGCAACTACGGATTCTATCTCACGAACAATACAGACGTCTTTGCTGCTACCCTGGCGAACAACCCGGATGCCGAATTTGCCATAGTGCCTCCTTTTGCAGGTGTTCCTGAGGGGCTCAAGCCTCAAGGACGCGCTTACTGGCCGTTTGGCTTCATCATGGGTATCAACTATGAAACCTCGCCTGAGGAGCGTGCTGCAGTCTGGATGTATCTCGAATGGCTCAGTCAGCCGGAAAATCTGTTCAAGTTCCAAAACGGTGTTGAAGGCGAAAACTATACGCTTGACGCAGACGGTATCGCTGTAAAAAAAGCAGACTATAAGGGCGAATCCGTCCTGGCACAGAACAATAACAAGGACTACTGGGGCCTAGTGACTGAAATCGCGCAATATCCGGAAGCTGACAAGACCCTCAAAGCGAATCTCCGCAACTGGGCACCGGCCGGCTACGAGAATCTCGCCGATGATATGGTGAAATACTACAACGAGGTTGCGGAATTCCGCACACCGGATGCCATGTTCACCGTTGTGCTTGAGAAGGTAAATGAGTATAAAGCCGATCTGAACTCACTCTTCCAGGATCTGTACGTGAAGTGCGTGCTTGCTCCGGAGGCTGAATTCGATGCGACCTATGCAGCAGCCAAGAAGACTTACCTGGAAGCAGGCTACCAGGAAATTCTCGACGAGAAGCAAAAGGCGATCGACGCAGGAAAATTCCGTTAATTCCAGCATCTGCGGGCCTGTATTCAAACTGAATTACAAGCTGGCGCTCAATATAGCAGAATAACTGCCCGTGTACGCGCAAATACCTGGCAAAGCCGATCCATAGCAATATGGGGGCTTGCCGGGTATTTGCTCGTTATTCGTGTCCAGGCAGAAATACTTCCTCCGTAACCTGCACAAGGCAGCGTGCCGCCGTGCTCAGGCTGCCGCTTCCCTGGTAGATCAGGCAGGTGGTCCGCTGGGTCTGCTCCAGTTCCTTAATATGGAGAGAGACCAGCCCGCCTCCGTTCAGCAGCTCCGGACGAAGATACGACTTCGGCAGCAGCGCTGCAGCCTTGATGGTAGGCAGCAGCCGGACGATGGCTTCGAAGGAGTCGATCTCCATGCGCACATCCGGCTCCACGCCGCAGCGCTGGAACAGCTCATCGGTCATGCGGCGGTACCAGGTTCCCTTGGAGAACAGAATCATCGGCAGCCGCGCGAGATGGTCCATCGTCAGCTTCGCCGGCAGGGTCAGCGGATGATGACTGGAGACGACCAGCCGCAGCTGGTCCTCGAACAGCGGGATGCAGCGCAGCCCCGGCTCCTGTATGGAGGAGGCGATAATACCGACATCGCATTTGCCTTCGCTGACCGAGGAGACGATTTCATGTGTTTTTCCGGTAATCAGCTTCAGCTCGGCTGCCGGATATTTCTCCGTGTAGGCGTTCACAAGCGGCGGCAGTGTGGTCTGCAGTGTCGTTAGACTGGCGCCAAGTGTCACGAACTGCGGCTCACCTTCCCTGAATTTGGACAATGCCTCCAGAAATTTGGACCGTTGCTGGCGTTGCTCCAGCGCATAAGTATAGGTGAGACGGCCAACCTCGGTCAGCTCCAGCCGTTTGCCGAACCGGTTGAACAGGGCGACGCCCAGCCGTTCCTCCAGCTTGGAGATTTTACGGGAGAGCGCGGGCTGGGACAGATTAAGCTGGCGTGAAGCCCGGTTAAGGCTGGAATGCTCCACAACTGCAGCAAAAATATCCAAATCGTCGAACATAACAGAGGTCTCCTTTCATCCAACTTGTAGTAATGCTGATAACTTTATATCAGTGTCCCTGTAGTGAAAGTGATAAAAGGCATAGCCGCTACGGATAGCTCTTCTTGAAAAAGGTTGAAGGACCGGCGAAATCTATGGAATCACCGTTATAAATGAGAATTATTATCATATTAAAAATATTCTTATGCAATTATTGTATAACGTTTAATAATTAGATTGCAATTCCCTTATAAGAGAAAAAAGAGTAACATGAAAAGTGACACAAGATATTCACATATTGTGAATAATAAAGCAAAGTCCGGGAAAGCAATGGATAGTGGTGAAAATAGAGATTCAGGTGATGGTTTTAAACCTTAGTTCCCCTGTTTCAACTGTACTCCCGGCGGTGTATGCTCATTAATGAAAACGCTGTTTTTTATTCGGAAAGGGGACACTTTGCATGAGAGGATTTTATTCCAGAAAGATTCATTCCTTGCTCGGCATTATCCCGCTTGGGGGCTTTTTCCTTGAGCACATGCTGACGAATTTCGCGGCAGTGGAGGGTGGCGCTTCCGGCTTCACAGACAGTGTGCTATGGCTCAACAGCCTGCCGCTAGTCTTCTTCCTGGAATTGTTCGGCATATGGCTGCCGCTGCTGTACCACGGGGTTTATGGGCTATACATCGCCTATCAGTCCAAGCCAAACTTGAACCGGTACAATCTGGAAAGAAACTGGCGGTATACGCTGCAGCGTGTAAGTGGAGTCATCACTTTCGTGTTCATCGTCTGGCATGTGTTCGAAACCCGGTTCCAGGTGGCGCTCGGGAATGTGGAGCATGAGGAACTTGGCAGTGTAATGCATAATATCGTTACCCAGCCGCTTCTTCTAGCCGTGTATATAATTGGGATTCTGGCGGCCTGCTTCCACTTTTCCAATGGCCTATGGTCATTCCTGATCAGCTGGGGGATTACCGTGGGGCCGCGTTCACAAAGAGTGTCCTCTATTCTTTGTCTCGGACTTTTCGTCCTTGTCAGTTTCATGTTCCTGCTGTCGCTGGTCACTTTCCGTGACAGTGAATTCCAGGCTACAGCCTCTGCGCTGCAATCCCTGCGGACTTTTATTTAAGAATAGTTGGCATATACTCCAGTGTGGAGCGAACTGCCATTTATGCAAATATCCACAAGGCTGATTTACAGCTGACATCATTACATGTTTGACAGCCTATGCTTCCGAGGCCGGTTTGAACGAAGCTTTTCAGGAAGTGTATGCTCACAAAACTAAAGCATATGCTTCCGAAGCCAGTTTTGTACGAGGCGGATACTCAGAAGTCTATGCTCACAAAACTTTAGGAGTGAACAATCATGGCATCAGCCGATATCATTATCGTGGGCGGCGGGCTGGCCGGCCTGATGGCTACCATCAAGGCGGCGGAATCCGGCGCACATGTGCATTTGTTCTCACTGGTTCCAGTCAAAAGATCGCACTCGGTCTGTGCGCAGGGCGGCATCAACGGCGCTGTAAATACGAAGGGCGAGGGGGATTCGCCCTGGGAGCATTTTGATGACACCGTCTACGGCGGTGACTTCCTGGCGAACCAGCCGCCGGTTAAGGCGATGTGTGAAGCCGCACCGGGCATCATCCATCTGATGGACCGGATGGGCGTAATGTTCAACCGTACCCCGGAGGGGCTGCTCGATTTCCGCCGGTTTGGCGGAACGAAACGGCACCGTACCGCTTTTGCCGGGGCTACAACCGGCCAGCAATTGCTGTATGCGCTGGATGAACAGGTTCGCCGCTGGGAAGCGGAAGGCCTGGTGACCAAGAGCGAGAACTGGGAATTCCTTTCCGTCGTCCTTGATGATGAGCGCGTCTGCCGCGGCATCAGCGCCCAGAACCTGAAGACGATGGAGATCCAGACCTTCCCTGCGGACGCGGTCATTCTGGCCAGCGGCGGTCCGGGAATCATTTTCGGCAAAACGACCAACTCCGTGATCAACACAGGGACGGCAGCCAGTGCTGTATATCAACAGGGTGTGCATTATGCCAACGGAGAATTCATCCAGATTCACCCGACCGCAATCCCCGGCGACGACAAGCTGCGGCTGATGTCGGAATCGGCACGCGGCGAAGGCGGACGTATCTGGACCTATAAGGACGGTAAGCCGTGGTACTTCCTGGAAGAGAAATACCCGTCTTACGGAAATCTGGTGCCGCGCGATATCGCAACCCGGGAAATCTTTAATGTCTGTGTGGACCAGGGGCTCGGGATTAACGGCGAGAACATGGTGTATCTGGATCTCTCCCACAAGGATCCTAAGGAGCTTGACGTCAAGCTGGGCGGCATTATTGAAATTTATGAGAAATTCATGGGCGATGATCCCCGTAAAATACCGATGAAAATCTTCCCTGCCGTGCATTACTCCATGGGCGGCATGTGGGTAGATTACAATCAGATGACCAACATTCCCGGCCTGTTCGCGGCAGGGGAATGCGAATACCAATACCACGGTGCGAACCGGCTCGGCGCGAACTCGCTGGTCTCGGCGATTTATGGCGGCATGGTCTCGGGGCCGAAGGCCGTTGAATATATTAAAGGCCTGAAGAAATCGGTGCAGGACATTTCTTCCACCGTGTTCGACAGCTTCCACAAGAAGCAGACGGACAAATATGAGTCACTGCTGGCGATGTCCGGCACGGAGAACGCCTATGTGATTCATAAGGAACTGGGCGAATGGATGACCGCAAATATGACCGTTGTGCGTGACAACGTCAAGCTGGAAGCGACCATCGGCAAAATTAAAGAGCTCAAGGAGCGTTACCGCAACATCAACATGAATGATACTTCGCGCTGGAACAACCAGGGTGTGGCCTTCACCCGCCAGCTCTGGAACATGCTGGAGCTGTCCGAGGCGATGACACTCGGGGCGCTGCTGCGGAACGAAAGCCGTGGAGCGCACTACAAGCCGGAATTCCCGACACGCAACGACGAGGAGTTCCTGAAGACGACTAAAGCGACATGGAGCGCGGATGGCCCGCAGATCTCTTATGAAGCAGTAGATGTCTCACTGATTCCTCCGCGGGTACGGGATTATTCGAAGGACTAACCGGTTAATGGTGCCGCTTGAATGAGCCCTGAACCTATGAGGAATATGGGAATTCGATTCAGGCTGGCTGAAGCCTACGGAAACAAGCAATTCTGGCCGGAGAAATAATCGGAAATATAGCAGTTATGGCACGAAGAAATACGTTCAAGTAATGCTTACCAAACTTTTAGGAGGTAACTGATATGGCGGAAACTGCTGCAGCTCCCAAAAACGTAAAGTTTATAATTACCCGCCAGGACGAGCCGGAGAGCTCACCGTATGTCGAGGAATTTGAGCTGGCCTACCGTCCGGGGATGAACGTGATCAGCGCTTTGATGGAAATCCAGCGTAATCCGGTTAACGCCAAGGGTGACGGTACGGTTCCGGTATGCTGGGATTCCAACTGTCTGGAGGAAGTGTGCGGTGCATGCTCCATGGTGATAAACGGCAAACCGCGCCAGGCCTGTGCGGCGCTGATCGACAATCTGGAGCAGCCGGTGCGCATCGAGCCGATGAAGACGTTCCCTGTGGTACGTGATCTGGTGATCGACCGCAGCCGGATGTTTAATGCGCTCAAACGCGTCAAGGCATGGATTCCGATTGACGGAACCTATGACTTGGGTCCGGGGCCGCGGATGGCGGAGAAGAAACGCCAGTGGGCCTACGAATTGTCTAAATGCATGACCTGCGGCGTCTGCCTGGAGGCTTGCCCCAATGTCAATGAGAAGACCAATTTCATCGGGCCGGCGGCCATTTCCCAGGTGCGCCTGTTCAACGCCCATCCTACGGGTGAGATGAACGCCGATGACCGTCTGGATGCGTTGATGGAAGACGGCGGCATCGACGGCTGCGGCAACTCGCAGAACTGTGTGAGGGCCTGCCCGAAAGGCATCCCGCTTACAACCTCCATCGCGGAGATCAACAAACAGACAACCAAGCATATGTTCAAGCGTTGGCTGGGAGTGTAAATTGTAAATTTACTCTTTTCCCCCTCCATTTTTGATTTACTGCTATCTATCTTTCCTGAGCCACTTTCGCGGTGCTATTTTGCCGCAGGGAGTGGCTTTTTCGCATTCAGTGGCTGCATATCCTGATGAAGCTCCAGAAGGAATCGGGAGGACGGGTGAGTGTTATTACTTCTGCATTCAGGGGCATAAGCACTTAAGGGTTGCCTGTTTCTTTTGGCGGTATAAATGGGTACATTTTTAGACAGTCCCTTCTTAACGAGCAGAAGGTGTATGAATAGCCAAACTCAAACAAATATAGATGGATATGTTATAATCTCCTTAGTTGAGCCAACACCAGGCAGTGGAGAATCGGGGAGGAATTACGTTGATTTGTAGGGAACAGGACGGAGTATTTGTAATGGTTAAGCAGCATGAGCACGGGCGGCTGGCCGGAGAATTTGCGCAATGGTTCAAGGAAGAACATGTACCCGAGGGAAACCGGCGTGCAGAGGTGCTGCGTGCGGTCAGCAACCATGACAGGGGCTGGATTGATCTCGATGAAACGCCTTTCTGGAATGATGCGGCAGGAGCACCTTACAGCTTCATAGATTTTCCCGTAGTGCCGAAGCTTACGTTCTACAAACGTGGACTTAATGAGATTGAAGCGGACACACCGTACGGTGCGCTGCTGTGCAGTCTGCATTTTGAACGGCTGATTGAGGTATCCGGGGAAGAATGTCCGGAGCTGAGCGCCTATCTTAAAGATGAGGAGGAGCGCAGGGCCCGCATCCACCGCGATCTCGAGAAAAACCAGCCGATCGGAGAAGGTGAGCTGTATTATGATGCCAGGCTGCTGCAGTTTTCTGACGATCTCTCATTGTATCTGGCTCTGAATGAGCCGGGAAGCCCCAAATCGGAAGAACATCCGTGGTGGAAGGACGGCTTCTCCGGAAGTGAGGATTTCAGCTTTACGTCAGGACGTCTGATTTCGGCGGAATGGCAGGATGCATCCACACTAATGCTCGACCCTTTCCCGTTTACAAGGGATGTCGAGGTGGCAATGGTACTGCGTAAGGTCAGCAAGAAAGAAATCGCCAGCAAGGGAATTGCTGCTGCATACAGCTCTGCACCGGAAGAAGAATGCCGGATTACCGTCACCAGCAGGCCTAGGGCGGATTAATCAAACGGCACGGAAAGCGGACCACTCAGGAATGAATCAGCGGCTGCTTATCTTACCGCTACCCATTGCCCGTACCTTAGAACAGGAGTGTAATGGCTATGGCTTGGTGGGTATGGACCCTCAATATAGCAGTGATTATACTGCTGTCGTTTTGGTTTTTCCGGATGAAGCTGAGCTGGATGGGAAAAGGGGTTCTATTGGCCCCCGTTCTAATCTATGCGCTAATTTCGGTTGAGGATTTGCTGAACTGGATTGACCTGGGCTCCATCGTACCGGGCAACCGGGGATTAAGGGGACTGATTTTACTCTTTGCCCTGGCCTCGGTGCTTTTCTACATTCTGTTCATTTTTCATGAAATCAAGGAATCGAACAGCAAGGAAGTCAGGCTGCAGCAGACACTGGTCCGTATCAGTATTGCTGCTTTTACCTGCATTATTTTTTTTACAGTCGTATATACATCCATATATAAGCTATTTGGACAGTCCTCTTTTCAGGGCAAAGGAATAGGGGATGATCTGCTCAGCCAGCTGATTACCTTTCTATATTTCAGCGTGGCCACCTTTACGACTGTCGGCTATGGAGATGTGGCTCCGGTAGACAATACTTCGCGGCTCGTGGTCATCATGCAGATCAGCTTCAGCTTCATTACTGTAGCCTATGCCCTGTCCATGCTGGGCTTGTTCCGCAAGATTCTCGGCCCCGGTACGGAAGCAGAGGTTGAGGCGTCCATCGAGGTGAATATTGATGATGAAGTGGACAAAGCGGTAGAAGATGTAAAAGATGAGATCAAGTGAATTTAACAGTTAGCGGAGCGGATTGTATTGTATTTCAAGCTCCTGCAAGGAAGGAGGGTCTCCCTATGAATAAAAAAGCGTCCGGGGGTTCTCCCAATGATGGTCCACCTCTTGTTGCCGGCGGCGGTTACAACACTCCACTACCACCCGGGAAGGGCAGCGGCCGCAAAATTACCCGCCGCCAGTTCCTGACCCGCGGAGCGGCTACTATGTTTGGTGCCGCGCTGCTCGGCGGCGGATATGTGTGGCAGGGAGAACCCAACTGGCTTGATATCACGAGGCTGGAAATTCCGCTGAAGAATCTCCCTTCCGCGTTTGCCGGTACCCGGCTGGTTCATTTCAGTGATGTGCATCTGGGCTTCAACAAGGATGCTCATGATTTGGCCCGGCTGATTAAGCACATTGAGGCCGCAGAGCCGGATATCATTTGCTTTACCGGGGATATTGTAGACAGCTATGCAGAGGACCTGAAAGAATCCGTAGCGCTGCTCGCGGAACTTCATGCCCCGCTGGGGAAATATGCGATATTCGGCAACCATGATTATAAGAACACGGAATTGCTTGCGCAGCTGCTGCAGTCTGCCGGGTTCACATTGCTGAGGAATCAGTCATATCTTATCAAGCAAGGCGGTGCAGTGATGGCGGTTGCTGGCCTGGAAGACATGCTGCACAGCCGTCCCGATCCGGAAGCTGCACTCAAAGGCATCCCAAAGGGGACATGTACGGTGCTGATGATGCATGAGCCGGATTATGCTGACACGGCGGAAAATTATCCCTTCGATCTTCAGTTGTCGGGGCACAGCCATGGAGGGCAGATCCGTCTTCCTTTTGTTGGCGCAGCCTACACCCCATACGGGGCAGTTAAATACATAAGCGGACTGTATCATACAGAGAATAAAGCCATGCCGGTCTATGTTAACAGAGGCTTCGGCGAGACTTATATGCCGTTTCGCCTGTTATGCCGGCCGGAGCTTACTGTGATTACGCTGCGCCGGGCGTAAGTAGCAATATATTTGAAATTCCCAAATTAAGCTGCAAGGGAAGAGGAGTGCGAATGATCACTTACGAGTCTGCAGGATTCATGGCTCAGCAAGGAGCCGCAGTGGAACTCCGGACGATGTTGCCTGCCGAAGGTGACAGGCTTAAGATGCTGCTCTCTCACCCGGATGTGCAGCGCCACATTTTGCATCGCAGTACAGCGGGTTCACAGCCAGCCCATCTGGATCAACTGGTGAACCGTATGCTGTATCCCTACGATCCTTGCGCGCTGCATGTCGGGATCTATTGCAAAGATGCGCCGGAGCTGATCGGCACCGCCTCACTTCAGAGCTGGAACCGTCATGAAGGCAAAGCCGTACTAGGCTACATGCTCGATCCCGTATGGTGGGGGCAGGGCCTTGCTACAGAGGCCATTGGATTGTTGCTGGGCTACGGCATGCGGGAGCTTCGCTTGACCCATGTGGAGGGACGCTGCCGCGGTGATAACCTCAGGTCCGAACGGGTTATGCTCAAAAACGGTCTGACGCTGGAACGGATCATGCCAATGGCCGATGGCTCGGGCGATGTAATGAAAGTATTCACATTGTTACACAATTGAAATAATGCCGTTATCAAACTCTAACAGTGTCCGGTTAAACTAAGTACATGACCCCCTTTTGAAAATATAACTGCTGTTGGGACCCGATGATTCGGGTCCATTTTTTTTGTTCTGGTGCCAATCCATTGGGGAACCGGAAGCGGGGAGGGACTGGAAGCTCCCGCAGCTGTTAGTATATGATGGTTGTACAATTATAGAGATTTTAGGAGGATGTAATCTTGAATGAAGTGCTGAAGACATTAAACAATCACCGGTCTTTCCGGAAATACGCGCTGCAGCCTGTTGAGCCGGATAAGCTGCAGATGATTATTGAGGCCGCTCAATCGGCCCCATCCTGGGTGAACGGGCAGCAGGTCAGCATTATTGCTGTGCAGAATGAGCAGCGCAAGGCACAGCTTTCGGTCTTAAGCGGGAATCAGAAGCATGTGGCCGACGCCCCGGTATTTTTGATCTTCTGCATGGATTTTTACCGGGCCAAGCTGGCCGCCGAGCTGGAAGGGCAGCCCTTTGAGGCTGTGCACGATGTGGATGCGCTGCTGGTCGGTGCGGTGGATGTGGGAATCGCTTTGGAGAGTGCGGTTGCCGCTGCGGAATCCATGGGGCTGGGCATCATTCCTATCGGTGGAATCCGCCGCAATACTGGAGGCGTAATTGAATTGCTGGACTTGCCGGAGTATGTATTCCCGGTGGTCGGCTTATGCGTAGGATATCCTGCCGAGGAGCTGCCAAAGAAGCCGCGTCTTCCGCTGGGGGCGGTTTTTCACGAGGAGCGTTATAACCTTGATCAGAAGGGATTTATACAGGAGTACAATCAGGCGTACCGCGGGTATCTAAAAGCTCTCGAAATGACGGAGAGGGATTGGAGCGCTACGATCGCCCATTTCTACGCTCTTAATCCTCAGTATGGAGATGCGCAGCATACGCTGAAGAAGCAGGGGTTTACCTGTGATAATCTGCAGAAACCGGGAGAATAACAAAATGCACCGCAGCGTTAACGTAATGGATGTCATGCTGTCCATCGACCGTTGAGCACTGCGGTGCATTTTTTTGTAAAGTCACAGGGTGTCACTGCAGCGGAACTGTAATCTTCCCGCGCCGTTTGTAGTATACCCAGTGAGTGAACCCGATTTCTTTAAGGCGTGCAACCACAGCCTCCCGCTGGTCAGCAACCCGGGACGGCAGATGTGCATCAGAGCCAAAGGTGACTTCCACTCCGTAATGCAGTGCACGTGCCAGAATATCATCCGAGGGATACCAGCCGCCGCACAGCTTGGTGCATCCGGAGGTGTTGATCTCGATGGCGACGCCGCATTCGCCGATTACGCGCAGGCATTCGTCGGTTTCTGCAGGCGTAGAGATTTCCGCAAATTGCGGATAGTTTCCTTTCATGGCATCAATATGGCCAAGGATCTGAAACATGCCGGTACGCGCGGATTCGGAGATCAGCCGGTAGTATTCGGCTTTTGCCGCGGCTTTCTCCCGGCGGTCAAGTCCTTTCCAGCGCCCCTTATTAAAGATGCTTACACCCTTGACACTATGTACCGAGCCAATGATGTAATCAAAGGGATAAGCGGAAAGGGTTTGGCGGTAGAGTTCGGCATGTTCCGGGAAATAATCGGATTCAATGCCGAGCAGCACATCAATTTTGCCTTCGTATTCTTTCTGCAGGGAGAGCACTTCTTCTACGTAATGGACAAGCTCCGATTTGGCCATGGCGATTTTGGGAAAGGCCTGCTCGGACGGACTGCCGAAATAAGGAGTGTGATCAGATATGCCGATGACGCCCAGACCGGCGTTGATGCCGGCTTCAATATAGTCCCTGATGCTTCCGTCGGCATGGCCACAGCGGAAATGGTGGGTGTGTAGGTCAAATTTCATGGATATATTTCTCCTTTAGGCCAAATTTTACGAAAACAGTTCATGAAGTATCGGACTTTGGGAACAGCTCCGACAGATGGATTCAAAGCTCTGCGAGGCTCTACTCCGAGCCGATAAATTGGGTTTCCGGCATGCCCTTTAGATCGCTTAAGAATTGCCTCATGGCCGAATTGACATATTTGCCGGACTTGGTAATGACACCTACGGGATGCGTGACCTCTAGTTCGATAATCGGCACGATTTTGAGTGTGCCGCTGCGGACCTCTGCTGTAACTGACTGTTTGGAGATAATGGCTGCGCCGAGATCAAGCTCGACCATCCGCTTAACCTCCTCGCTGCTGGTCAGCTCCATGATGACCTGCGGCTGGATGCCGTGTTTTGCGAACACCTCATCGGCGAATTTGCGGCCGACCGTGTCGGGAGACAGGAGGATGAGCGGTGTTTTACCCAGGGCTTCAATCCCGGCCGATTTGACCTGGGCCAAAGGATGCCTTGGGGAAACAACCAGTTCAAAAGTATCATAATACAGCACAGAAGTGGTCATGGCAGGACTCCGTCCAATCAGATAACCGATGCCGACATCGACCAGGCCGTTTTCGACATGCTGATAGATTTGTGATGAAGACATCGAGGAAATCGAAGTTTTGATATGCGGAAACTGGTCTTGAAAATAGGACAGGATACGCGGCAGGATTTGAATGGCAATGGAGGTGGTCGTTCCGAGAATAATATGCCCTTGGGGATTCTCATCAAGATCCGCAAGGCGCTGCTTAAGCTCTTCGACAATACTCACGATCTGCTCTGCATGCGTAAGGAACACTTTGCCTCTGTCCGTCAAGGTAACGGGCTGGTTACGGTCAACGAGCTGAGTCTTGAACTCTTCTTCCAGACTTTTGATTTGTGCCGAAACTGCAGGCTGGGTCAGGTTAAGCAACTCACCTGCCTTGCGGAAGCTCATCGTTTTGGAGATCGTAATCAGCGTTTCGAGCTGGCTGATGTTCATGGACTTGCCCCCCTTTTTGACTACCGGATAATGCTGCCGCTTCGCCCTGTAATGGGAACAACGGACGATTTTCCCGGGACGGCATAGCTGATTGGTGCCTGATCAATAAGACTTTTATAGGTGCTCGGGTCTCCGCAATAATGCAGGAATTCACTTCGGTCCATAGCCGGATTGAATGTGGATATGCAGTTATATCTTACGCCGGTTGTTGGCATTTGATTAAATTATAGGAGATTCCTTCCGGCAGAGCAATGTTGCCAGGCAAACTATCTTGTGATTTCCTTAGACACCCCCATTAATTTTTGGTGAATAATGCCGATATATGAAGTATAATTATAAATTATTGAATAGGACTTTCGGTATATGACTAAAGACTGGTAGAGGGGGGACACATCTTAATGAAAGCAGAAGTAATTAATCCGTTTTTAGAGTCTGCACGCATTGTAATTGAGCAGGTTATACAAGTCTCGCCATCCACCGGTAATCTGGGCATTAAGGATATTGAACTTATCGATAATCATATATGGATTCAAGTGGGTATGACGGGTCAATTAAGCGGAAATATTATCTTTGGGATTGCAGAGCAGGTTGCACTGAAAATGGTATCGGCCATGATGGGCGGTTACGTGATTACAGAGATGGACGAGATGGGGCAGAGCGCGATTTCGGAACTGGGCAACATGATCAGCGGAAATGCCAGTACGATTCTTTCCAACCAAGGTGTAACTGTGGATATTACTCCGCCCAAGCTAATGAAGAGTGAGGGCATGTCTGTACTGCCGCGCAGAGCACTGAGCATCCCGCTCTTGATGGAAGGCATCGGGGAACTTGATATCCAAGTGATGATCTCTTAGGCGGACAATTGGGAGCTGAAGATTTTCATGCAACTTAAAGACAAGATTGTTGTTATAACAGGGGCTTCAAGCGGGATCGGGGCGCTGACAGCGCAAATGCTCAGCAAGCGTGGGGCTGTCCCTATTCTTCTGGCCCGTTCGGAAGATAAACTGAAAGAAACGGCGGCCGGTATTCCGGGCGTTTTTGGACTGTACACCTGCGATGTCAGAGATGAGGCGGAAGTGAAGCGGACCTTTGGCGAAATTCTGGCGGTGTACGGCAGGATCGATATCCTGCTCAACAACGCCGGATACGGCAAATTCGCCGGTTTTACCGAGATGGAACCCCAGGAATTCGATGATATGATGGATGTAAACTATATGGGCATTGTACGTTGTACGAAGGCTGTAGTTCCGCATATGCTGCAGCGGGGAAGCGGGCAGATTGTTAATGTGGCTTCCATGGCCGGCAAGATTGGTACAGCCCGTGCCGTTGCTTACACAGCAACCAAACATGCGGTTCTCGGTTTCACGAATGCGCTTCGCCAGGAACTCCGGAAGAGCGGGATTATCGTTTCGGCGGTGAACCCGGGGCCGATTGCCACCGACTTTTTCAAAACGGCTGATCCATCAGGTAAATACGAGAAAAGTGTAGCCCGGATGATGATGACACCACAGCATGTGTCCTCCAAGATCGTCAAGCTGATGGAGAAAGGCAAAGAGGAAGTAGACCTGCCCGGTCTGGCGGGCTTCGGCATCCGGCTGTATGCTTTGTTTCCACGGCTGGCGGATAAGCTGACCTATAACGTTATGAACAGAAAATAAAGGTTTCATCAGCGGGTGTCTGTCGTCATTCTGCAGGGCGGCAGTCATTTTTGCAGGTCTAGCCTGCGCTAATTACAGCTTATCCTTGCATAGACGGCCTTCCATTTGGTGGAGAGGCCTTTTTGGCATATAATGAAGATATTAACTTAAGCGAAAAGGATGAATTACAATTATGAATAAAGCTTCTTTTGCGGCCATCGGCATCCAGGAGGACCTTGTTGCCAGATTGTCGGAATTCGGCATTACTGATCCATCTCCGGTACAGGAGCAGACGATCCCGCTTCTGCTGGAGGGGAGGGATGTGTTGGCTGCTTCCCAGACAGGTACCGGCAAAACCTTGGCGTACCTGCTGCCGCTGATTCAAGGGATTAACCCGGAGCACCGGGTAGTCCAAAAGCTGGTGCTGGCACCAACCCAGGAGCTGGCGATGCAAATCCTCCGTGAGGCCGAGCGCTATGGGTCCCACCGGGGGATTAAGGCGATGGGCCTGATCGGCGGAGCGGCGATCAAACGCCAGATTGACAAGCTGCGCGAGCATCCCCAGCTCGTAGTGGGCACTCCTGGACGCGTACGGGAGCTGATCGGCCTCCGCAAGCTGAAAATGCATGAGGTCAGCACGATCATCATCGATGAGGCGGACCAGATGTTCCAGCTCAGCGGAGCCGGTGAAGTGGCGAAGATCGTCAGCAGCGCGCTGCGCACGCGCCAATTGGTCATGCTGTCTGCGACCATCGGACCGGAGACCCAGGCGCTAGCTGCACGGGAGATGAAGAACCCGGCTGAGGTCGGCATTGATCCCGGAGTGATGACGGCACAGAGCCTTGAGCATCACTATGTGGTGGCTGAGGAACGGAACAAGATTGATATGCTGCGCCGGGTCATCCGCCATTACAACCCGCAGCGGGCGATAGTGTTCGTGAATGCTACCGAGGACATTGCCGAGGTGGAAGCAAAGCTGAACCATCTTGGGCTTACGGCGGCGGCGATCTATGGGGATGCGGATAAGGTGACACGCAGCAATGTGCTTACCCGGTTCCGTGACGGCAAGTTCCGCGTGCTGGTGGCGAGCGATGTGGCGGCCCGTGGCCTGGATATCGAGAATCTGACGCTGGTAGTGAGCTTTGATCCGGCGTTTGACTCGGAGCATTATGTGCACCGGGCAGGGCGTACGGGACGTATGGGACGCCGCGGACTGTCGGTCTCCATTGTAACGGAGCAGCAGACGTTCATTATGCGCAAATTCGCCCGAGAGCTGAATATCACGCTTGAGGAGAAGGAAATGGTCGCCGGCAAGGTTATGGCGGCTGATGAAGCCCGCAGCCCGCTGGGCGGCGGCGAACGCGGGCGCGGGGAAAGTGCCACCCCGCGCAAGGAAGGCGCCGCACCGCGCAGCGGCAAGCCGCCTGTACGGACATCGGCTGTGCAGGCCGATGCGGCCATCAAACCGGCCTTGCCGCGGCAGGGCCAGGCGGGAACTGCCGCAGGCGGAGAAATGCGGCGCGAAGGGCACCACGGTACGGGCCCGGCTGCAGGCGGGCGCGGCGGTTCAGCTCCTGCGGGTAAACCGCGCAGCAGCAGTGCGGAACGTGAGAAGAACCGCAAGAACAAGGGAGCCCCGAAATGGCTCAAGAACAAAACCCCGAGAGGTGACGGTCAATGAATACAGCCCCCGTACTCGAGATTACGGGCTTAAGTGGTGGGTATAGCCTGAACAAGCCGGTGCTTCATGATATCGGCCTTCAGGTGCAGCCCGGTGAAATGGTTGGACTGATCGGTTTGAACGGAGCCGGAAAAAGTACGACAATGAAACATATCCTCGGCCTGATGTCGCCCCATAAAGGTGAAATTACCGTGAAGGGCAAAACCCGCAGTGCTGACCCGGAGGGGTATCACAGCGCATTGTCATTTGTGCCGGAATCTCCTCTGCTTTACGAGGAAATGACGGTCCGCGAGCATGTTGAATTCACTGCCAGAGCCTACAGCGTGGAGCGCAGCGACTATGAATCCCGCAGCGGGCAGCTGGCCGCACTCTTTAATATGGAGGACAAGATGGATACATTGTCCTCCCATTTATCCAAAGGCATGAAGCAGAAAGTGATGATTATGTGCGCTTTCGTGGCACGTCCGGCACTGTATGTCATTGATGAGCCCTTTCTTGGCCTGGATCCGCTGGGCATCCGCTCTCTGCTCGACTTCATGCTGGATTTGAAAAAAACGGGGGCGTCGATCCTGCTGAGCTCCCATATCCTTTCCACAATCGAGAACTACTGCGACCGCTTTATCGTGCTGCACCGCGGCAAGGTTATTGCCGAAGGCACGCTTGCAGAGATGACCGCAGCTGCAGGGCTGCAGGGCTTGAACTTGGAGCAGCTGTTCTACGAATTGGTTCAGGGAGGGAAATGATATGGATTTAAAGGAGCTGCGCCGGCAGCGGCGCAGCCGGTTTATGGGAAGCATGCTGCCTTATGTGGGGTATGTCATTAAGAGCGGTGTAGCGATGCTCTTGCTTCTGCTGCTGATTGTCTTCTCGGCCTGGTATACTTCGCTGCTTCGGGATACTCCGTCAGGGATTCCGATCCGCTGGGTTATGCTGGTCCTGCTGCTGCCTGCGGCAGTGCACAGCAGCTTCCGGACGTATCTGCAGAGTCCGGATACTATATTTCTGCTTCCGCAGGGACACCGGATGAAGGAATATTTTGCCCGTAGCTGGGTAAGCGGTAATGTGTGGAAAATTGTGCGCCTGCTGTTTGTACTGATCACCGTCTGGCCCTTGTACATACGTACGGATGAATCGCCTAGGAGTCTATTTGCTACCGTCCTCATTCTGATTCTGGTGAAATTGCTGTCCAGCTACGGGCTATGGCGGGAAACCGCAATGATATCCCGCCCGGCCGCAGCGGCCTACAACCTGCTGCGCTGGGCAGTAGGCGGATTAATGATTGCGGCATGGCTGTGGCAGCCGTCTCTCCGGGCCCTGATCTTCATATTGATCCTGGCGGCGGCATATTTGGCTGCATGCTCTGTTCCCGGACGGCATTCCGTTCCCTGGGAGCGTCTGATTGCCATGGAGAAGAACCAGGGGTCGAGGGCCTTGATGATTCTCGGCTGGTTCGTGGATGTGCCGGGACGTGAGCAGCGGGTATACGCCCGGCGTTACCTGTCACGCTGGGGGAGCGGTATCGCATGGCGGAGTAACGCTGCTTACCGCTTCCTGCTGACCAAAAGCTTTGCCCGGGGCGATGTCTTCGCCATTGTGATGCGGATCGCTGTCCTGGCGTTGCTGCTGGTCTGGTGGAATCGCGGCAGCTATGTGGGAAGCGGCATTTACTTGTTCTTCCTGTTCATCATGGGCATTCAGCTGTCGGCTTTGCGCAAGCTGCATAGCGAGTCGTTCTGGCTGTCGGTGTATCCTCTGCCAGAGGGCAGCAAGGGTGAAAGCACGAACCAGTTCATCTTCCGCGCCCTTTTGCTGCTAGCCTTGCTGACCGGCCTGCCATTTCTGGCCACAGCGGGTGAACGTCCGCTGCCTGTTCTAGGCACCTTCCTTGCCGGAGTGCTATTGGCCTACGTGTTCAAGGAATACTTGAAGCGCAAAGAGGCCGCGGTGGACGAGGATTTCTAACTTTTGGTGAGACCCGAGTGGAATGCCGGCAGGCCTGTATTCTGCTCCAAGCACAAAGACGCCTTGATAAGAGCGGATGCTCCCGTCAAGGCGTCTTTGTTTATATGTTTCACGCTATAAATTATCCTTCTATTTCTCGCTGAAACGGATACCGTCCTTTTGAGGACGGCAAAGCCGTTTCCACTTGTGATTAGCAGAATAGGGAATGCTGCCACGCGGGAACGGGAGAGAGCCCGAGGCTCCCTCCCGGGAGAGTCATTCCCGGTTAGACAAAGAGTGAACGGCTGATGATAACCAGCAGGATAAAAAGAACTAAAATTGCACCTGTGCTGGTAAATCCAGGGTATCCGTATCCGCCTCTTACTTCTTCGCTCATGTTCATTCCCCTTTCGAATGTGTTTGCTGTACTTGAGTACATCGTATTGTATGTGCGGATAGATTAACGTGTATAGGCCAATGTCGCAGGGAAAGCCAAAAAAAATCAGCTCCGGGTACCCGGAGCTGATTTCGAGATCAATGGTTTTGGGGTCAGGCTTTTTCCAAATCGCGGATTCCCGCATAAACCAGGTCGAACAAATCTTCAAGCTGCTCCTCTTCAATACAGGAGAAGGCGATGCGCAGATCGGTTTCGCCCAGGGCGATTGTGCCCAGGCCATAATTGTGGATCAGATGCAGCCGCAGGTCTTCAGCTGATACAGTGTGCAGCTTCAGACACATAAAGTAGCCGGAGTTGAAAGGATAATACGTCCATACGTCATCGCCGTATTTCCCGCTGTCCAGCAGCGCCTTCACTTTGTTGGCACGGCCTTTCATGATCTGGAACTTTTCTTCCTTCTGTTCGGCGAACTGCGGGGCCTTCAGTGCATCCAGCACAAACGTCTGAGACGGGTGTGCACCGCTGGAAATAGTGGCGCGGATAATGCCGAGCGTTTTCTGTTCCAGTGCTGCAAGCAGCTCCTTGTTCTCGGAAGCGTAAGTGATGAAGCCGACGCGGAAGCCCCAGACAAATTCCTCTTTGGTGGCCCCGTCAATCTTGACGGCCAGCACGCGCGGATGGAGATTGGCCAGACGGCCGAACAACGATTCCTTGAGAGAATCCTCGAAGAAAAGTCCGAAATACGCGTCATCGCTGACGACTACGACATTGATGCCTTCCTCGGCAGCGCGCAGAATCGCGGCAACGATGGCTTCTCCTTCTTTTAGGCCGGGAGTATAGCCTGTAGGGTTATTAGGGAAGTTGAGCAGGACAATAGCTTTGCCGCGTCCCTTCTGGGCGAGCAGCGCTTCCAGCAGTCCTTCACTATTGAATTTCATATCTTCAGTGAAAAGCGGATAGTTGACGATTTCGCTGAGCCGGCGGATGCCGAAGGTCAGCTCGTAATTCTCCCAGTTCTTGTCCGGATAGATGATGGCATCGCCTTGTTCTGCGAACAGATCGGCAACTATGCTGAGCCCGTGCGTCAGGGCATTGGTAACGATAGGGTTGCCGAAGGATTTGTCTTCGAGCGATGGATTTTCACGGAGCATTTTTTCCCGCCATACAGTTCGCAGCTCTGGTTTGCCTGCAGGAGGAGCATAGCCGTACAAGTCTTTGGGACTGTAAGCAGAGAGCTTATCCTGAATGACACCAAGGTGCATAGGCATGCCATTCTCGGTAGCAATACCGATGGTTGCATTGTATTTCTTGGCGTGAGCTGTTGCTTCTGCGGATTGGCTCAGGATGCCCTCTTTAGGAAAATAGATCGCCTTGCCAAGATCGGAGAGCATATCGTACACATGTTCATTGCCTGCCTTGATGCTTTCGTTTAATTGTCCAGCCAGTGGATTCATCAGTTTCATCCTTCCGGTATTCTTCTGGGATATATACGTTAACATTGCCTAACATTATATCACCGTGATTCCCTGCCGTCACTGATGAAATTGACGCCTGACATCCTTCTGGGCAAGAAACAGAAATCACCGGGGAAACAGCAGAATCCGGTTCTTCCCAGCCAGCCTCTCTTCAAACTGGAAGATCTCTGGGGAAGCAGCGGATTTAGTAATGAAAGTAGGGTAAAGTAGGGCCCCTAAAAGCCCGCAGCGGGTTCGTTTACTCGAGGGACGGACTCAGGAGACTCTATGGAGAGTAGAAACCCTGTTTATTCTCTTTTGCGGACCCAGACGGCCTTATCTGCTCTGCATTCTATCTAAAGGCGGCCATCAGGGGAAAATAACTGCGCTGGAGTCCGTTTTCCTGCTTTAACAGGCTAAAAGCTCAAAATAGGTGCAACTCGGTCCGTTTGTACTCAGATCAAGGAATACACTTCCCGGACGCACACACGTCTTCGGAAGAAGAGCGAAGTCTCTGAAACACCGAGACATATGCCTCCGCCGAAAAAACTGCCTATTAGCGAAATGCCTTTCTCCGCCTGTGATCAGAAAATGGTATTGTACCCATGATTCCTTGGGTATACAGCAGTAGGTTTTGGCGGGAAAGCGGTTCGAAGACATGTCCTAGTTCAACTTTTAAAGTTTCTTGCGGTTAACCGGTTTAGGTGCTTTTTTTACGAGTTTGGTCGGTAATGCCGTCAGGACATTTTTTCGCTTAGCTTTTCTTAGGGTGCTGCTTGTAATAAGGTTGATTGTAAAGTTAACAACGCCCTCTTCTATATTAATTCTTCTAAATCTGAGTCTTCTGCAATTAGCGCATAAGCTTCCGGGTACATCCCGGCTCCAACATCCATTGTGGCCATTATTAGGAACATCTATAGGAAAACTACCTGACCATACAAGAGTTCTTGACACATTCTCAGCATAATAATAAAATGTGCTCCCCCCTACCCTACCACTAACAACTCGTCTCGTTTGACCAGGCTCCAAACGGTACCAGGCAGCCAATATACCTCTCTCTCCTATTATGGGTATCCCGCATCTATTCATATCGGGAAAATAAATCGCCACACGCAGAGCAGAATTGGTGCTATTGTGAAAAAAAAGACTCATTTTTCTCCCTCCTCCTCTTAATGGCTGTACCACAATCCACTATATGCAAAAGATTGCTGACGGGAGTGGACAAAGATGAAGGAGTATTTTCATATAAAAATAGCTCTTAAGAAATTTCGATTACTTAAGTCAGCTATGGTGGGGGCAGTATTTTTTCATCATTTCTATCGTTTCAGCATCGCGTTCTCCGTTTCTCTCCGCCAGACCCCGGGTGATGCCGGCCCGTTCCTCTTCTTTCAGATTCTGTCCAAACTTAAATTTGGCTGTCAGCTCATCCGGAACAATTCGTACGACCGCAACACCCTTCAGCCGCGAGCGGTATTTCGGATCTTCGGCATCAATAGGATCAAAGCCGCCCTCGGGCTGCAGCTTGTTCATAAACCGGGACAATACAGCAGCCTTCTCGGCGGACGCCTCCACAAGTTCTGCCACTCCATAAGCAGTTACGCTTTTAAAATAGGCCGTGGCAGGGCAAGCGAGATGGGGATCGCTGAAATAAGAGGGGATTAGCGCGTATTCGTCGGCAACGGTAAAGCAGACCCGCGCCTGCTGGCGGATGCTCTCCATTTTGCCTCCGGCATGACTGCCGTGGAAATAGAAGCAGCCCTCCATATAGACGAAATTCAGCGGAGTGACCCGCGGCTGTCCCTGTTCATCGCTTGTACCGAGAAAACCAAAGCTCATTTCTTGCAAAAATTGGGCCACTTCTTCTTCCTGCTCTATCTTAAATTCTTTTCTGCGCATAATACACGTCCTTTTCATCATAGTGGCGGAGTACTTACCTTGAGTAATTGTTTACTTAGAATAGTTGATAAATTGACAATGAAAAAGGACCGGTTTAGAGTTATTTTATTAGTCCACTTTTGAGGAAAGGGTGGGGAGATGAATTTCACACTGCCATATGACCAGTACCTGGCCATCCACCGTTATAAATATCTGGCGTTATATCATGCGCTCCGGGCAGCGATCCTGGAGGGGATACTTCCCGGGGGGACAAGGCTGCCGTCAACAAGACGGCTTGCCGAGCTGTATCTTGTGTCGCGCGGTTCAGCATCACAGGTATATGACATGCTGCTGGCTGACGGTTACATCAAGACTGAGAAGGGCCGGGGTACCTTTGTTTCAGATGACAGCTTTTTTCCTGCTGCCGGGGGAGAGCCGGTATACAGGGAGGATTCAACCGATCATCAGGTGGTTGATTCACCAAGGGCCGGTGCTGGATTCAATCCGGCCGGTGAGGAAATTCGCACACCTGATCGGGAATTCCTTGAACCTGGAGCGGTCCCGCTTTCCTCTTGGGGTGAGCGCCTGATGGATCGCCAAGTTTCCATCTACGGGCAGGCTGGTGAAGATGCCATCAGCTTTCGCAGCAGTGGCATGCGGATCGAGCATTTTCCTTACGGCGAGTGGCGGAGCGCACTGAATTATGCCGGAGGCAAGGGAGGCGGGATGCTGGAGGGCTATTGTCCGCCGCAAGGGGAGGAGAGCTTGCGGCGGGCAATAGCTGCCCATTTGCGGATTACCCGGGGAATCCGAGCCGATGCGGAGCAGATCGTGCTGTTCAGCGGCTCGATGCAGGGCATTGTACTTCTGGTGCAGCTGCTGCTGGAACCGGGGGAAACTGCCGTTGTGGAAGATCCCGGATTTCATGGCATCCGCCGGGCAGTGGAGATTGGCGGCGGTAAGCTGCTGCCGGGACGGGTTGACGAGAGCGGGCTTGTGCCCGAGGATTGGGCAGCCCGGCTGCTGTTTGTGACGCCGAGCCGCCAATTTCCCACCGGAGCGGTACTGCCGCTCGACCGGCGGCGCAGCTTACTGGAATGGGCCCGGCGGCAGGAGGCGGTCATTGTCGAGGATGATTATGACAGCGAGTTCCGCTGGGGCGGCCGGCCGATTGAACCGCTGAAGGCGCTCGACCGGGAGGACCGGGTGGTGTATATCGGCTCCTTCTCTAACAGCGTGTTCTCCGGGCTACGGCTCGGGTTCGCCGTGCTGCCGCCTTCGCTGGTGGGTCCTGTGACAGCGGCCAAGGCGCTATATGAACCGCTTCCAGGCGCACAGCTTGAGCAGCGGGCGTTGGCCCGGTTCATGAGCACTGGCGGATACAGCCGCCATCTGCGGCGGATGACGCGCATATACGGGGAGCGTGCCCGCATGTTCCGTGCGCTTCTGAATGAGCGGCTCGGAATGCTCTTTCAGCCGTTGCCCGGCGATTCCGGCCTGCATATTTATGCCCGGTGGCTGCGCTCGGAACAGGAGTATTCCGCCTTCCGTGAAGCGGCTTTGCAGCGAGGCGCAGACTTCCGCGACGTTGCACTGTACCGGATAGGCCCGGGGAGTCCGGCGGCTTGCTTTTCTTTTTCCCATCTCGATGCTGAGGCACTGGAAGAAGGGGTGAACCGCCTGCTTCTGGCCTGGAAGGATGTGCAAAAATACACGTGACAAGGTATTATAAGAGTAAGGAAAATGTATGCTTTCAAAACTTAAGCATATGCTTTCGAAGCGATTTTTTGTCGAAGCTAATTCAGTGAGGTAACGCTCACAAAAAATTTAGGAGGAAATATTATGCTGCATGCATCGCCGTCCTCTTTTGTGATCCTGCCTGCTCTGGCGAAAATTGTCTGCGAACCGGGCTGGAAGTGGCAAAAAAGAGAGAAGCCGCTGCAAAATTATGATCTGTTCTATGTCTGGAGCGGAGAAGGTACGGTTGTGCGCAGCGGAGTGCCTTTCAAGGTAGGAAAGGGAAGCTGCTTCCTGTTCCGTCCGGGCGACTTTACGTATGCGACCCATAATCCGCAAAAGCCGCTAGTGCTTACATACATTCATTTTGACGTAACCGAAGAGGTCACGGATATTCCCCAGCCTTATCGTGAATTGACCGAAACAGTGGAATTCGAGCACCTGCTCGCCCGTTATGTCCGCCTGTTCCTGGTGAAGACCTACGCTGCAGAAGAGGAGGGGCGGCTGATCTTGAAGCAGCTGATGATTCATCTGCTGCGCGAGGACCGGGTGATGCCGGTAGAGCGGCATGTCAGCAATCAGCTGGCTGAGGTCATCCACGAGGTGGCCAACTACGTCAGCCAGCATCCCGGAGCGGCGCACCGGGTAGAGGATCTGGCAGCCCGGGCAGGGCTGTCGCCACGGTATTTTTCGATCAAATTCAAAGAGATTACAGGTTCCTCGGTCCAGTCCTATGTCATCCGTGCCCGGATTGAGCGGGCCCAGCACCTGCTGCTATATGCCGGGATGAATGTCACCGAGGTAGCCGATGCACTGGGCTATCGCGATATTTTCTTTTTCAGCCGCCAGTTCAAGCAGCATACGGGGAAAAGTCCGTCTGAAATCCGCTGATTCTTCCTTTTGTTTCAGCTTTTTGCTGCAAGGGTAAATACGTTGCAACTTAGTATGCGAGGATTTACATAGCAGCTTGGAAGGGAGAACATAACTGATGTTTAGAGGACGCAGAATATGCAATAGTGAATGTAAAGGTGGAGGCGCCGGGGTTTTTCGAAACCGCTGGAGACGCTTGAAGCAGAATAACATGGCAGCTACAGACTGTTGGTTCTGACAACTAGGGCAGTATCAAATACAAGCGGAGAACCGGGGCCTTGCGGCGTCCGGTTTTTTGAATGGTTCATGGTTCATAGACTGGCATGTAGAAGAAAAGGGTCCAGCGGATTCTTTCTGAATAGAAGATACAGGGCGCTGTTTTGCGGTACTGGGGTGTATTCTTCTATCTCTGCAGGGGGCATAAGGATAAAGGGATTTTTGTATGAGCGTACAATTGTTCAGCCCAACCCTGAGAAAGCATCGGTGAGCCGCTGAATTCATATACTGAGCAGCAGAAAAAATGACCAAACCAATGGCTTAAGGAAGGAGAAAGAATATGTATGAAATCGTATTGATACGGCATGGGGAGAGCGAGTACAACCGTCAGAATTTATTCACAGGCTGGAGCGATCCCGATCTGACGGAAAAGGGAATAGAAGAGGCCAAAGCGGCCGGGAAGCTGTTGAAGGAAGCAGGCTATACGTTCGATCTGGCCTTCGCTTCTGTACTGAAACGTTCGATCAAGACACTTAATTATGTGCTGGAGGAAATGGATCTGCTGTGGATTCCCGTACAGAAATCATGGAAGCTGAATGAGCGCCATTATGGTGCGCTGCAGGGGCTGAGCAAGAGTGAGACTGCGGTCAAGTATGGTGAAGAGCAGCTTCATATCTGGCGGCGCAGCCTGTCGGTCCGTCCGCCGCTGCTGGAGCCGGATGACCCGCGTTATGCCAGAAACGATATCCGCTACAAGGAGGTGCGCTCCGGGGATATCCCGCGCGGCGAGAGCCTGGAGGATACCGTTCACCGCGTCGGCGATTTCTGGGGCAAGCGGATTGTGCCGCTGATCCGCAAGAAAGAGCGGGTGCTGATCTCGGCACATGGCAACACCCTGCGGGCGCTGATCAAATTTATGGAGGACATTGACGAGACAGCGCTGCTCGACCTTAATGTTCCGACCGGTGTTCCGCTGGTCTATAAGCTGGATGACGATGTGAAGCCGATCAGCCGCTTCTATCTCGGCGTGCCCGAAGAGGTGCAGGCCAAAGCCCGTGAGGTGGCTAACCAGAGCAAGGTAACGGAGTAGCGGTATCCGGGCGTTGTCTAAACGAAATCATCCATGAAACCCAAAAGCAGCAGGTCCCTGTAACAGCGACCTGCTGCTTTTGCTGCTTTCTGATGAAGATGTAATGCTATTCCAACTTGAATTTGGAGGCGGCCTCCGCCAGGCTTTTGGTTAACCCGTCAATGGTTTCGACCATATCGGCTAAACGGTGAACCATGGAAGATTGCTCATGCATTGTTGCTGTGACCTCTTCAACCGAAGCCGAAACCTGCTCACCCGATGCCGACAGATTCTGCGTGGATTCCAGCATTTCGTCCTTGTCATGCTGCATAAGATCAATGTCATCAGCCATGCTCTTAATCTGTTCGGTGATATCCGTAATATTCTGGTGAATGGCATGGAAGGCCTGCCGGGTTCTGCCTACATACTCGTCCTGCTGTGTAGAAATATCCTTAATCTGCTGCACGCTCTGATGGTTTTCCTGTACGAAAGCCAGGTTCTGCCCGATGATCCCGTTGATTTCACTGGACTGGATGGAGCTCTGTTCAGCCAGCTTGCGGATTTCAGTGGCAACTACGGCAAATCCCCGTCCATATTCCCCGGCCCTTGCCGCCTCGATAGAGGCGTTCAGTGCAAGCAGATTTGTCTGCTTGGCGATATTGCTGATCGCTCCGGTGATCTGGCCGATACTGCTCGAGCTTTCCTGCAGCTTCAGGGTAATCGCAGAGATTTTCTGTACTTCCTCATCGTTTTGCTCGCTGATATTGGACAGCTCTTCTACAACCTGATTGCTGCTGTGGAAGACTTCAATAATTTCATCGGCCCGCTCTTTGACGGATTGGGCTTTTTCATTCATGGAGACGAATTTCTCGCCGAAGCTGAGGAATTTATCCACAATCGTCTCGGTATCATGCGCCTGCGACTCTATGGCTGTGGCAATTTCTGCAGTGGTTACCGTTGTCTCGCCGATCGATTTGGCTGTCTGCTTGGAGGACTCGTCCAGATCCTTGGTGCTTGAATTAAGCACGGAAATGGAGGTGTTCATATTCGTAATCAGCAATTTGTTCTGCTGAGCCATCGTATTAAAGCTGTCGGCAAGCTCCTTGAATTCACTATTATATTTTCCCGTGGCAGTAACCTGCAGGTCGCCTGAGGCCAGCTGTCTGAACAATTTGCTCAGCTGCACAATCGGCCGTGTGATCGATCTGGATACTATCAGGCCTATCGCAGTAACGAGCAGCACGGCCAATATGGAAATGGCGACAATCTGCTTAAGCATGGACATAATCGGCATTTTGATATCCTCGTAAGAATCAATGACCGATACTATCCAGTCGGCATCTGGAATCTTGTTGTACCGGAGATATTCTGTTCCGAGATCACTTTCTCCGGTGAGGATATCGTCTTTCGCCTGCAGGTTAAGCAGAGCTTCGGTACCTTCAGGTTTTAATCCTATTCTTTTCTCATCCTTCGAATTGTACAGCACGATTCCGCTCCGGCTCAGAATTTCAATCTGGCCGTGGCCGTTAATTTGAATTTTTCCTAATTTATCTATAAAAAATTCGGAGCTCATGTTGGATGAATACACGCCGATTACCTTGCCGTTTAAATCCTTAATCGGCCGGGAAAAAGCTATAATCAACTGGCCTGTGCTTTGGGATATCGTGGCATCGCTGATAAAAGCCTCGCCTTTTATGGATTTCTGGAAATATTCCCTGTCTGAGCGTGATTCGCCGACGGTCTCTTTATTGCTTCCGGCAACAATGGTCCCTTTGGCATCAAGGACGACCATGGATTGGCTGCCCCTTGTGTTCTTCAGGATTGTAGCAAGCTTCTCATTGGAGGCACTGTAATAAGGGTTCTTCCCGGAAAAGAACTCGGTTTCGGACAACGTTCCCTCCTCCCGCAGATTCAACAGCGCGCGGAACAATTCCTGCGATGAAATCAGGTAAGAGGCCTCCTTCTGCAGCTGCACGGCAGTCCATAAGCCTTCCCCGATCCGGTCAGAGTTGGCGGTAATCTCGTCTTTACTTTTTTTGAGCAGCAGTTCCGAGCCCAAGCTGTACACTGAGACGGATATAGCCAGCACACTGGCGATTACCAGCAGGGTAATCAGCCCGGGAAGCTTGATCCTTAAAGATAAGTTAGTGAATTTGCCGAGCCGGTCTTTCGATTTGTTCATGTAAAAGTTCCCCCTGATGTATGTATGGTCCTACATGTATATCGGAGGGATCATGTTGATAATCAAGAGGAAACATCAGCCAAAAGCTTGAAATTAGTAATAAATATAAGAACTATGAAAAAGGGTACTCCGGCCTGTTCAAGGCTTGCGGAGTACCCTTATATGTTCGTTGTTAGGTTAGGATGAAATGTTAAAGATGACGCTGCAAGGTTCCCAGCAGTTCACCCATCTTGACCTTGGTCTCGCTTGTCAGCCCGGCCCTTGGAGTAAAGGTGCCGCTCTCCAGCAGCAGTACTACGGTTGAGCCGAATTCAAAATAAGCCAGATCATCGCCGATTTGCCATTCCATGGCCTGTTCATCGGTGTAGCGGATGCTGCTGACATTCATTGCGCCTACCTTTACAACCGCTGCTTCCCCATTCGCTCCCGCGATATAAGTAATAAGACGTTCGTTGCGGCTCAGCACACCCTTCATATGTCTCATGCCGAATTCATTGACAGGATAAGCCCGGCCGCGGATATGATCACTCTCGACTTTGCGCCCGGTGAGAGGCGCGTGAATCCGGTGATAATCCGTAGGGCTCAGATACAGCACGAAGAAAAAGCCTTTCTTGTACAGCTCCAGGTGCGGAGAGTGGTTAAGCAGTTCTTCCAGCTCATAATCCTGTCCTTTTACATTCATAATTGTTCCGGAATGAATCTCACCCATGGCGGTAATTATCGCATCCACCGGACTGGCTACGGCATTGTCCCCGCTTGCGACAGGGCGCATCCCCGGCTTCAACCGCCGGCTGAAAAATTCGTTAAGCGTATGATATTGCCGGGACTGCTTCTCCGCTTCAGCAGCGGGAATATGATAGGACTTAATAAATACCGGGATCAAAAAACGGCTGAGTCTGCTATGGGAAAAAGCCCCCATCAACCGGGAAAGCCATCTGTGCGAGGACAGTTCCGTCATCAGCCGCAGCAATTGTTTAACCATGAACATCTCCCTTCCATCATGCAGCAACAAGGCCCCATACCCGGGGCCTTAACCGCTCTGAATTATATTGACATAGAATAGGAGACAAATCAATAAGAGTTATACCGGGAGGCGTCTTCGAGCAGGAACCGGGCGTAAGCCATTGGCCTGCGGTAGCTTTCTTTCCAGGTTCCTCTGAGTCCTGCCTTGAGGAATCCATAACGCTGGTCACGGCCATTGCATTCAATGAAGTAAATCCGTCTGTTGCGGGTGATGCCGATGTCCAGCCCGATGTCGGCAAGCCCGGGAAGACTGTGCTCCAGCTCGCGTGCGATGGCGAGGCTGAGAGTCTGCACTGTCATTCGAAGGTATGCTGCAGCTTCCCCCGGGAAGGCCTGATCCAGCACATAGGAGGCGCTTAGCGCTTCGCCTCCCCGCGCGATATTGGATACGAACCCGCCAGGAGCGGCCAGCTTTGCAAACATGCCGGTCACCTGCCAAGTTCCTCCCCACCCGCGTTGCACCGTGACCCGGAGATCGAAGGGGCGTCCGCCGATTTCAGCCAGCGGGATACGTTCCTGCACCAGATAGGATTCAGCGGCGAGACGCGCCCGAAGCATCCGTGGCAAAGCATCCTGATCCACGAAGCTGCTTACCCATCGGCTAGAACGTGAAGGCAGATAACTCCAGGTCCAGCTCCGTCCGCTGAAGTGAGTAAGACGCATGACCCCTTTGCCGATACTGCCGCGGCACGGTTTGAGGATGAGGTCGGGGTAGAGGTCCATCATCTCCTTGAGACCCGGGAGCCCTGTTGTTGTAACCGGCAGATAGCTCTGCAGGTCTACGTTCTGTTCCAGCAGCCCGTGAATCTGTTCTTTCCCGTAACGGTTGCATGTGTTGTATATCAAAAGGCCCTGCCGAAGCAGCCGCTCGATTCCGCTGCTGCCCTGGCTGTAAATTGCCCGGTTATGGATTACACCCGGTGTGGGGATTACGGCTCTGCGATATCCCTGGGACCCCTTGATATAAGCGACGCTGAATCCGGATTCTGTATCAATGTCGGCCAGCTTCAAAAAGCAGGGGGTCAATCCGTAAGCGGCAGCCGCCTCCTCATAGCTCTCCAGCGACTCCTGTCCCGTTTTTAACCGGGGAACGCCCCGGTGCATAGCGGCATTTAGCAGTATTCCCACGAGCTTTTGCCCCATGTTCGTTCCTCCCGTTATCTTCTGTAGTTACGGCTGTAGCCCTTATGTTCTCATTGTATGTTTGTACGGGGCCATCAGGATGGACGAATGCGCGGCGGCAGAAGCCCTTTTTCGAAAGATAGACGAAGCCGATTTACTTGCAGATTGATTATAGGCAGCCTTGCTGCAAATGGTGTCATCCGCCCACTGGACTGCATATGATGCCTAGAAGAAACAACAGATGGAAGGAGGAGACTGCTTGTGAAGAGCTCCAGAAGGAATCAACAACACAGTTCCAAGAAGCGACTCTATTACGTGGATAATCCCAATAAAAAAGAACTGAGTATGCTGGGAAGCAGTCCAAGGGTGCAAGGGGGATTTGAAACACCCGTCAGCGAGACGGTGGATCCGCCAGACCGGGCCCTGCAGGTTAGTGGTGTGGGCACGGTAGAAGTTGTTGCAGAGCCGGCACAACCTGCCGTACCTGCCGCCCCGGATAAAGAATTGCTGGAGGTGCCGGCAGCAGAAGAAACACTCCAGATTGAGGAGGTGGTTGTCCACGCGCCCGAGCCCGTTCTGCCAGTTCTGGAAAAAGAGCGCCTGCAGCCCGTATATACCGATGATCTGTGCGATGCGGCCGTTACCGGCCAGAAGATTGCTCCGCGCACCATTGACGGCTCTAAGCTGAAATTCGGGATTATCGGTACTCCCTGGCTGCAGGATTATGCGGTGCAGAGCATCAATATCGCGGACAAGGCGATAACGTCCTCGAAGATTGCCCCCGAATCGATAACTGGCGAGCATCTGGCGGAAGGAAGTGTGAACGGCGGCAAGCTGCTGGATCATTCGATCAGCGGCGAGAAGCTTAAGAACGGAAGCATCGGCCCGGAGAAATTGGCTGACCGGATCATCGGAGGAGAACAAATTGCCGACCGGTCCATTGCCAGCCGTCACTTGAGCGAGCTGCTGATTACTGCCGACTTGCTGGAAGATGGAGCCATAACCGGCGAAAAAATTCTAAGCAGCACCATTGTCAGCCGACATTTGGCGAACGGAAGTATCGACCGTTCCAAACTGGCTGATGAGGCGGTATCCGGCGATAAAATCGCCGACGGCGAAATCAGCGGAGTCAAACTGGGCGATGCTGTGATTGAGGGCCGCCATCTGAGCGAAGGCGTCATCACGGCGAAACATCTGGCGCCGGGAGCCATCGGGCCCGAGCAGCTTGCCGGCCGGCTTATCGGCAAGGAGCAGCTCCAGTCCGGCAGCATTGACAGCGGACATCTTGCGGATGCCGCAGTAGGCACGCGGCAGCTGGGAGAGAAGGCTGTACGCAGCCAGCATCTAAGTCCGGAAAGCGTAAATGGCACCCATATCGGCGAGGGGGAAATCACCGCCCGCCATTTGGCGGACCGCAGCATTTCTTTTGTGAAGCTGGCGGAAGGTGCGGTAGGGACGGTACAGCTCGTGGAGCAGGCGGTCACCTCCTCCAAAATCGCCGATCAGAGCATCCTGCCGAATAAACTGGCGGATGAAGCGGTCACTACACGGCATATCGCCAAATCCGCAGTACGCGGACCGCAGCTTGCCATGCAGGCTGTGACCTCGCTCCATCTGCAGCGTGAAGCTGTAGATCAGTCCCACTTGGCCAAGGAATCGGTCGGATCGGAGCAGCTGCAGAGCCAGTCGGTGCTGACGGCTCATCTCGCATCCGGTGCGGTTACCGGTGAACAGCTGGCAAGCGAAGCTGTGGCCGGAGAGCATTTGCGCGCGAAAAGCATTACCGCCGCCAAGCTGGCTGACGGGGGCATCCATGCCGGCAAGCTGGCTGCAGGTGCGGTCACCGGAAACGCTATTGCCCGTGAAGCTGTGAGTGGTGAACATATCGCCTTCTGTACGGTGGAGGAAAAAAATCTGGCCGATGCCAGTGTCAGCGCCCGTGTACTGCAGAATGCCGTAGTGGATTCTGAACATGTGGCGCCGGGTGCCATAGAACGCAGACATCTTGGTGAGAACAGCGTGACGAATTCGGCCCTGCAGTCCGGCTCGGTCACGGGCGATAAGCTTGCCTCCGGCGCGGTGAAGGAAGTACATCTCGCTGCAGGTGCGGTACAGCCGCATCATCTGGCGGATCATGCGGTTACTTCATTGAAGCTATCGCCGGAGAGTGTCTCAACGGATAAGCTCAGTGATCTGGCGGTCACCTCCACCAAGCTGGCTGATGGCAGTGTTACTTCCGCCAAGCTGGCAGCCTTATCGGTGGCTGCGGAGCATTTGACACCAGGGTCGGTTAGCCCCGCGTCGATCAGTGACACGGCTGTGCAAGGCAGACATCTTGCCCCGGGAAGTGTCGGCGGCGCACATATTCGTCCGATGTCTATTGGCAACGGGCATATTATTCCTAGCTCTATCTCATCGATTCAAATCCAGGATGGCAGCATTAGCAGTTCTAAGCTGGTCGAAGGAGCCGTTTCTTCCCTCCATCTGTCTCCAGGCAGTATTGGCACCAGCCATGTGGCGGAGGATTCACTGGAAGGCCGTCATATCAAGCAGGGAGAAATCACCCTGAATCACCTGGCCGCAGAGGTCCGCAGCGCAGAGCTGCTCCCGGATGGCAGCATCGGCGGGGAAAAGCTGGCGGAAGGCTCGATCGGTTCGTTCCAGCTGGCTCCGAGTAGTGTATATGGCGGACATCTTGCGGTCGAAGCCGTGGACAGCCGCCACATCCGCCCTCACAGCATCAAGCTGAAGCATCTGGCGGAGGAGACCCTGACCGCTGATCTGCTGCCGGACGGCAGCGTCAGCACCGCGAAGCTGGCGGCCGGAGCGGTAGGTTCGGAGAATCTCCAGGCGGAAAGTGTGAACGGAGAACATCTCGCGGACGGAGCGGTGGAGGAACGCCATTTGAATCCCGAGATCATCAAGCTGGAGCATCTGACGGCAGAGGTCCGCAGCGCTGATCTGCTCCCTGACGGCAGCATCGGCGGGAAAAAGCTGGCGGAAGGCTCGATCGGCTCCTTCCAGTTGGCTTCGAGCAGCGTATATAGCGGACATCTTGCGGTCGAAGCCGTAGACAGCCGCCACATCCGCCCTCACAGCATCAAGCTGAAGCATCTTGCAGAGGAGACCCTGACCTCCGAGCTGCTGCCGGACGGCAGCATCAGTTCCGCGAAGCTGGAAGGCGGAGCGGTAGGTTCGAAGCATCTCCAGCAGGAGAGTGTACTCGGAGAACATCTTGCGGACGGAGTGGTGGAAGAGCGCCATTTGAATCCTGAGATTATCAAGCTGGAGCATCTGGCCGCAGAGGTCCGCAGCGCAGAGCTGCTGCCTGATGGCAGCATCGGCGGAGAAAAGCTGGCGGAAGGCTCGATCGGCTCCTTCCAGCTGGCTCCGGACAGCGTATATGGAGAACATCTTGCGGACGGAGTGGTGGAAGAGCGCCACTTGAACCCCGAGATCATCAAGCTCGGGCATCTGGCCGCAGAGGTCCGCAGCGCAGAGCTGCTGCCGGACGGCAGCATTGGCGGGGAGAAGCTGGCGGAAGACTCCATCGGGTCCTTCCAGCTGGCTCCGGGCAGCGTACATGGAGAACATTTTGCGATTGATGCCGTGGACAGCCGGCACATCCGCCCCGCCAGCATTAAGCTGAAGCATCTTGCGGAGGAGACTCTGACCTCCGACCTGCTGCCGAGCGGCAGCGTCAGCTCCGCGAAGCTGGCCAAGGGAGCGGTGGGTTCGCAGCATCTCCAGCAGGAGAGTGTTCATGGCAGACATCTCGCGGATAGAATAGTGGAGGATCGTCACTTGAATCCCGAGATCATTAAGCTGGAGCATCTGGCCGCAGAGGTCCGCAGCGCAGAATTGCTTCCGGATGGCAGCATCGGTGGAGAAAAGCTGGCGGCAGGAGTTGTAGGTCCGCAGCATCTCCAGGAGAAGAGCGTGCACGGAGAACATCTCGTAGACGGAGTAGTGGAGCAGCGCCACCTGAATCCCGAGATCATCAAGCTGGAGCATCTGGCCGCAGAGGTCCGCAGTGCAGATCTGCTGCCGGACGGCAGCATCAGCGGGAAAAAGCTGGCGCAAGGCTCCATCGGGTCCTTCCAGCTGGCTTCAGACAGCGTATATGGCGGTCATCTTGCCATGGAAGCCGTGGACAGCTGCCATATCCGCTCTGGCAGCATCAAGCTGAAGCATCTTGCGGAGGACACCCTGACCTCCGATCTGCTGCAGGATGGCAGCATCGGTGGAGAAAAGCTGGCGGCAGGAGCGGTAGGTTCGCAGCAGCTCCAGCAGGAGAGCGTGCACGGAGAACATCTCGCGAACGGAATAGTGGAGGACCGCCACTTGAATTCCGGGATCATCAAGCTTGATCATCTGTCCGCAGAGGTCCGCAGCGCAGATCTGCTGCCGGACGGCAGCGTTGGCGGGAAAAAGCTGGCGCAAGGCTCCATCGGCTCCTTCCAGCTGGCACCGGGCAGTGTATACGGCGGTCATCTTGCGAGCGAAGCCGTGGACGGCCGTCACATCCGCCCCGGCAGCATCAAACTGAAGCATCTGGCGGAGGAGTCCTTGACCTCCGATCTGCTCCCTGACGGCAGCATCGGCTCCGCGAAGCTGGCAACCGGAACGGTAGGTTCACAGCATCTGCAGCAGGAGAGTGTGAACGGAGAACATCTCGCGGACGGAGTGGTGGAGGAACGCCACTTGAATTCCGGGATTATCAAGCTGGAGCATCTGTCCGCAGAGGTCCGCAGCGCAGAGCTGCTCCCTGACGGCAGCATCGGCTCCGCGAAGCTGGCAGCCGGAACGGTAGGTTCACAGCATCTCCAGCAGGAGAGCGTGTATGGCGAACATCTTGCAGACGAAGTGGTGGAGGAACGCCACCTGAATCCCGGGATTATCAAGCTGGAGCATTTGGCCGCAGAGGTCCGCAGCGCTGACCTGCTCCCTGACGGCAGCATCGGCACCGCGAAGCTGGCAGCCGGAACGGTAGGTTCACAGCATCTGCAGCAGGAGAGTGTGAACGGAGAACATCTCGCGGACGGAGTGGTGGAGGAACGCCACTTGAATCCCGGGATTATCAAACTGGAGCATCTGGCCGCAGAGGTCCGCAGCACTGACCTGCTCCCTGACGGCAGCATCGGCGGGAAAAAGCTGGCGCAAGGTTCCGTCGGCTCCTTCCAGCTGGCTCCGGGCAGTGTATACGGCGGACATCTTGCGGTTGAAGCCGTGGACGGCCGGCACATCCAGTCTGGAAGCATTACGCTGAAGCATCTGGCGAAGGAAACCCTGACCTCCGATCTGCTGCCGGATGGCAGCGTCAGCTCCACGAAGCTGGCGGCTGGAGCAGTAGGTTCGCAGCATCTCCAGCAGGAGAGCGTGTATGGCGAACATCTTGCAGACGAAGTGGTGGAGGAACGCCACCTGAATCCCGGGATTATCAAGCTGGAGCATCTGGCCGCAGAGGTCCGCAGCACTGACCTGCTCCCTGACGGCAGCGTCAGCTCTGCGAAGCTGGCGGCTGGAGCGGTAGGTTCACAGCATCTCCAGCAGGAGAGCGTGTACGGCGAACATCTCGCAGACGGAGTATTGGAGGAGCGTCACCTGCTTCCCGAGACCATTAAGCTTGAGCATCTGGCTCCAGAGGTCCGCAGCGCAGACCTGCTCCCTGACGGCAGCATTACCGGAGCGAAACTGGCTTCCGGCAGTGTTGGTGCCGAGCAGCTTGCAGAGAGTGCGGTTGGAACTGACGGACTCCAGGATGAAGCGGTGGATGCAACCAAAATTGCTTCCTTCGCCGTTCAATCCCGCCATCTGGAGGAAGAAAGTGTGCAGGGCTACCATATTGCTCCCGGCGCGGTATCCGGTGACCATCTGGCCCGCGGCGCGGTGGGTGCGGAGCATCTCTCCTTCAGTCCGGTGCAGAGCTCCGGAAACCGGGAGGTGCTGCAGCAGTTCGGAATGACGGCGTTCATGTTCAACGGCGATGCAGAGAGTGTGGAGGTCACTGTCTCTTTCGACGAAAGCTTTGGCCATACCGGCTATGTGCTTGTGGCCATGACAAACCAGCCGTTCTTTCACGCCTCGCTTAAAACAAGAGCCGGCGGAGAGGCTGTAATCCTGGTGAACCGCCTGCGTGAAACCCAGCATTTCTATGGAGTGTTATCCTGGATTGCACTCGGCTCGCCTCCGGCAAAGCCGCCAGAGAACCGGGTATTCGATTAAATACAGAGCCGCTGAAAAAGCGGATAAGAGCGCAGCCGCCGGCTGCGCTCTTGTTCAAATATAAGAATTTATAGGCTTCACGCTATAAATTATCCTTCTATTTCCCGGTGAAACGGATACCGTCCTATTAAGGACGGTATCCGTTTCCACTTGTGTTTATCACCCGGAAAAGTCGGTTGAATACGGGATGGATGACATCTGTCCAAATTTGTGTGTGAAGGGAGACACCCGCCGTTACCCGGAGAAGCGGATTACATAGACTGTGATGTAACCCTAAGCCCGGCAGTATGCCCTGCAAGGAAGGTGGATGAGCTTGAAGCATAAACGAACAGCTGCCCGCCGCACGGGGCGGCGGGCAGCTCGACCAGCGCGGCGGAACTCCCGGCCAGTGCGGCCCGTAGCTGTACGTCCTGCACAGAATCATCCCGAGCCTTACGTGTCGGTTATTATTCCGGCTATGAATGAGGCCAGGACGATTGCCAGTGTGATTGCCGGAGCCAGGGGGGTTCATCCGCGCTGTGAGGTTATTGTGATTGTTAATGGCTCTGCCGATAAAACGGCAGAAATAGCGAAATCTATGGGTGCCCATGTCATCTCTTTCGAGCAGCCGCTTGGACACGATGTTGGCCGAAGTGTCGGAGCGGATGCGGCCAAAGGGGAGGTCCTGCTGTTTACAGATGGGGATCTTGTCATTCCCGCCGCGCAGCTGCGTCCATTCGTAAGTGCAATCCGCGGCGGGACGGATGTAGCGCTTAATGATTATTCCGGGCCGGTCCGCAGCAGGGTTCCGCATCCTGTGGTGCTCTCCAAGTATGCACTGAACATTATGCTCGGACGTTCCGACTTGAAGGGGTATTCACTGACGGCGGTTCCCCATGCGCTCAGCCGCAAGGCGCTTAATGTGCTGGGGAGCGGTCTATTGTCAAGGCCGCCGCTGGCTTATGTCCGCGCATTGCTGGAAGGCTTGAGTGTAAGGGAAGTGCATAAAGTGCCTGTTGGCAAACTGAATGCTGTCCGCCGCAAGCGCGGCGGAAGGGACCCCTTGCAGGAGATTATTCTCAGGGATCACCTCGATGCTGTGTCTCTGCTGCTCGAGCTCAAGGGGGAGAGGGCGGGATTCAGCGACGGCACCCGGCGAAGGGAGATGGTGAGGTAATGGCTACTGGCTATAAGGCCGTATTGCGTTCGAAACGGAGAAGAACGTTATCCGCCGGCACTTCTCCCCGCCGGAGCGGAGCAGGTATTCCGGGCATCAGGAAGTCTGCATCTAATAAAAGAGGGGCAGGTTCATTCGGGGCTGGGAGCTCTTCTGAACGGCTTACGGGGGCGGGATTATCCGTAGCCCGCGGCTCAGCTGTCCGGCGCACGGCCGCAGAAGCATCCGCTGCCGGGAAACCGCAGCGGATGCTTCCGAAATTGCGCGGCTTGCTGTCCGTCATCATCTCGGCAAGAGATGAGGCGCGTACCTTGCCCGGACTCCTGGAGCAGGTGGAGCTTCTGGAGCCGGCGGAGATCATCGTGGTGCTGAACGGCTGCAGTGACAACAGCTTTCAGCAATCCAGAATGTGCACACGGGCAACGGTCGTGCATTGCCCCGAATCGGCCGGTCATGATGTGGGGCGTGCGCTTGGCGCCAAGCTCAGCAGGGGAAATATTCTGCTCTTTCTGGATGGAGACATGAGCATTCCGGCCCGGCAGCTGGCCCTTTTTGCAGCAGCTGTAGACAGCGGAATTGATGTTGCGCTTAATGATCTGGATGGCCTGCTGCCGCCATTTGGCGCAAGTGATGATGTCACCCGCTGCAAGCTGTATTTAAACGGGGTTCTAGGCCGGAGTGATCTTGGGGTGAGCTCCATGACTGCTGTTCCCCATGCCTTGTCCCGCCGTGCACTGGAAACCATCGGTTACCGTGAACTGATGGTTCCCCCGAAAGCGCAAGCCCTCTCCATTCTGAATCGGCTGCGGGTGGAGAAGGCCGGAACGGTTAATGTCATCAAGCATAATCGGCTGCGCAAAGGGAATACGGGAGCCGGCAACGCGGTGGAACAGCTGATTATCGGCGATCATGCGGAAGCGCTGCAGGCGGTTATTGCGCACAGGGAAGCTAGCGGAGTGCTCTCCGGCGAGCGCCTGCAGGAGCAGCGCCGGCAAATGGCTGCCTGGAGGAACCGGTTATGACAATGACCAGTATCATTATTCCGACATATAACAGACTTGAACTGCTGCGGACCTGTGTGGAAGCCATCCGGGCCTATACCGAAACGCCCTATGAAATCATTGTGATCGACAACGCTTCGAAGGATGGTACGGATACGTACTGCCGGACAAATAATCTAACCTTTATCTCCCTGCCTGAGAACCGCGGATTTCCCGTTGCCTGCAATATGGGGATGCAACTCGCTGCAGGCGATGAGCTGCTGCTGCTGAATAATGATGTTGTCGTCTCGCAGGGCTGGCTACGGAACCTTAAGGCAGCACTATACAGTGCACCGGATGTTGGTATTGCCGGTCCCGTGACCAACTATGCCAGCGGCCAGCAGCAGGTCAAGACTGCATACAGTGATATACCGGGTTTTCATGCGGAGGCCCGGCAGGCCAACCTCCAAGATCCCTCGAAATGGATAGAGACGAGACGGTTGGTGGGCTTATGCTTTTTGTTCAAACGAGAGCTGATGGACACTGTTGGACTGCTGGATGAACGGTATTCACCTGGACATTATGAGGATGATGATTATTGCTTCCGCGCCCGGCTGCGTGGCTACCGGCTGCTGATTGCCGGGGATTGCCTGGTGCATCATGAAGGAAGCGCGAGCTTCAAAGAAGTATACTCCTCTGCACTTAAGGAGCTTGTGGAGCGAAACCGCAGGATTTTTATAGATAAATGGCATATGGATCCGGCACAGTTCTTCTGAAATGTTGACCCGAAGACTAAAGACACAGATAAAGAGGAGGAAAGTAAGTGAAAGGAGTCATATTGGCGGGCGGAAAAGGAACAAGACTCTATCCGCTGACCCGGCTTATGAACAAACATTTGCTTCCGGTCGGCAAATATCCTATGGTGTGTTACGGTATAGACCGGTTGCGCCGGGGGGGTATAACCGATATTCTCCTGGTCATCAGCAAGCAGTCTGCGGGGCAGTATACCGATTTTTTGGGCAGCGGTGCGGAATTTGGCGTATCTCTGACTTACAAAATTCAGGAAGCCGCAGGAGGCATCGCGGAAGCGCTGGAGCTGGCGGAGGGGTTTATTCTTCCGGGCGAAAGGTTTATCGTGCTGCTGGGTGACAATCTTTTTATGGATGATCTGACGCCTTACGTGCAGAGCTATCTTCAGCAGCCCGAAGGCACGGCGAAAGTGCTGCTGAAGCCGGTGGAGGATGCGCGGAGATACGGCGTTCCGGTGTTTGACGGCGAGGATTCAACATTGATTGCGTACATCGAAGAGAAGCCGGAGATCCCAAAGACCAACTATTGTGTAACCGGCATTTATATGTACGATGAGGCCGTGTTCGATATTATCCGCCGCGTGTCCCCTTCCCAAAGGGGGGAGCTGGAAATTACCGATGTGAACAACATTTACGCTGCTGACCGCATGCTCAGCTATGATGTGCTTAAGGAATGGTGGAGTGATGCGGGAACATTCCAGTCGCTGCGTGAAGCGGGCGAGAAGCTGAAAGACACGCTGCCTTAAGGGCGGCGTGTTTTTCATTGAAATATAAGAATTTATATATTTCACACGATAACTTATCCTTCTATTTCTCGCTGAAACAGTACCGTCCTTAAAAAGGACGGCAAAGCCGGTTCCACTTGTACAAGAAATGAAGGTTTGGCTGCAGATTATTAATTGGAAGATACAGTATGAGCCGGCCGCGCAATTCTCCACCAGAACAAATCGCCCGTGTCACGGTACATATGCGCGCCCAGATGCTCCAGGACTTTGTGGGAAGCCCAGTTATCCTTTTCGGTATCGGCAATAATCCATTGCGCCCTGGGATCGCTGAAGATCCATTCGCTGATAGTCCGCACTGCCTCTGTAGCATAGCCTTTTCCCCAATGCCTTTCGTCAATGCAGTAGCCTATAATGACCTCGCCTTGTTCATTCGGACAGCCTTTCAGGATGATATACCCGATAATCTGCTGGTGCCTGCGCTGAATAATGGCCCAGTTAGTCAGCCAGAGGTAATTTTCCTCATCCTGCTGCACTCTGGAATGCCTGATCCGCATAGCATACTGCATTTCCTCGTCCAAAGAGGCGCCGCCAGCGTTCAGGCCAAGAGCCTGCTTCAGCCCGGCATAATTCTCTGTGGCGAGCGAGAGCTCCGCTGCGGTTAAAGGCTGCAAATCCAGGTGGTTGCCTGCGAGTTTCATACATTACCTCCAATCCGGTCAGGAACTGATTTCTAATCTATGTATGGTGAAAAATTCAATTTCATTCTCAGAATAATCTGACTTTCCGCAGCTGTCAATCTCCGCCTATTCTCAGCAAAAGTCTTCGGGCCGCGCCAAAGTTACACCAGTTCTCCGCACCGTCAAGGCGCTTGCCGCATATGCTGTAGCAGGGCGTTTGAGCAAAGGAGACATGAAGGTGCAGAATAAAATAACAAAAGTGCTGCAGCACATGGCCCATACGCACGAACAGATGGCGCGGATTCTTGACGCCGAACGCCACGTTGCCGTCCGTATGTCGCAAATAGTCCATGATCTGCCGGATGCGGAGCCTGATTTTGGCGGATTCAGCGGGCTGGTAGAAAGCCACGGTCAGGTTAACAAGAATATTATTGCTTACTTGAACGCGATAGCCGATCTGGAAGAAGCGATGGCTGAAGGGGTAGGCAGAGTCATCAAGGAATTAAACGGTCAGGAAGAAGAGTAGCGATTAAAAGAGCAGGAGGCGGAAGATGAGCAGAGAAAAGGCTTATCTGCAAATGCTGGAGTCGACCGCTACTATCCAGTGGAACATCGCGATGATTCTTGAAGCCAAAGCGGTGGAAGCGGAAAAGGTGAAGCAGTGGACGCAGCATCATATCCACGCTAGAGCGTTCGATACCCATGAAGAGCAGTTGAAGCAATCCCTATCCATTCATGAAGTGATCGTGGAAATGGTGGAAGGGCTGACGAAATTGGAGAATGGGTTGTACAGCAATTTAAAGGCAGTGCTGGGCAGCGGTGAGGAAGAAGGCGGCGGCGAAGGCTTTGGCGGCATGTCCGGTGAAGGTTTTAATTTCGGGGACGACGACAAATGAGCGGCGGGCTTCTCTCCGAACACGCCGTCAAGCTGGAGATGATCCGCTCCATTGCCCGCAGCCAGGCCGCACTCGCCGCGATCTTGGAGAGCATCGCCGAAATAACGGGGCAATCGGAGCTGACAGCCCGCAAGCTAAGTGACAATATCAGAATCCTAAGCCAGTACCAAAGCGCCATGTGCCGGATGATGACCGGTATTTCGCTGCATCAGCCCAAACGGGGGATTCCTGCTGCGCCATGGCTTAGCAAGACATGTGCAGGAGGAACCTCCAGAGTGCATGGAGTACAGGAGGAGTAAAGAATGAAGAGGAAGAAAGCTATCAAGCGTTCAGGCAGGGGAACCCGCAGACGAACATTGTTGCTATCCCGGAAGGCCAGGATCGGCAGAGGCCGCAGCCGCAGAGTTCGTTATGGCAGGCCCAAAAAAGGTCTGTTGGTGCGCAAGAAGAAAAGACAACGCCGCCGGATTGTGCAGAAAATTCAGGTAGTGCATCCGTCTGTGCAGCCGATAGTTCAGCCGGTAGTGCAGCCGCCAGTGCATATGGTACCCGTTCAGGTGGTCCCAGTGGTTGAAGCTCCTCCGGCGCCTCAGGTAGTGCAGCTCCCCCCGGATCTTGGCGTCCCTCCGGAAACGCCGCCGGGAGACGCCTTTCAGCAGGGCTACACCGAAGCATACAACGTGGGGTTCGACGCCGGTTTCGCCAAGGGCTTCGAGGACGGGCATAAGCTGGAGCTGGGCTGAGACATCCAAGGCCAAAGGGTAAGGGGCCAATTAGAGGGCTGGTGAAGGTTAAACCGCCGCTACTCCTCTATAGGCCGCTTCCCTCTGATCCGCCCGCTCTGGAACAGTTGGAAAGCTCTGGTCTATTGATTGTGCTTCCGGTTATGGTAGACTTCTTTACAGAATCCTTGCCGGATTCAAATGTCGATGGAAAAGTGGAGGGTACACATGAGCGGTAATAAGATTCGGAAAGCGCTGAGGGAAGAAATCGGGGAAATTATGGAGCTGATTGCCAAATGTGTACAGGTTATGCAGGCCGGCGGAAGCGACCAATGGGATGAGAGCTACCCTAACCGGGAAGTTATCGGTCTGGATATCGAGCGCGGCACACTGTATGTCTATATCGACAATGAAGCCATTGCGGGTATTATTGTATTGGACGAGAATCAGGCGGAGCAGTACGGGGAGATTCGCTGGTCGCAGGAGCAGGGACGGCATTTAATCATGCATCGCCTGGCTGTTCATCCGGAGGTGCAGGGCAAGGGCATCGCGCGCAAGCTGACCGCTTTTGCCGAGGAGCATGCTGTGAACTGCGGATACAGCAGCATCCGGCTGGATACATATATGAAGAATACCAAAGCGCTTAGCTTATATCCCAGACTTGGCTATGAGCGCAGGGGTGAAGTCTCCTTCCCCGGCCGCACAGCGAATTTTCCGGTATTTGAGAAGGTGCTGGAAGGCGCGGCGAAACTGGACGGACAAGCCTAGGAATATTTCCTGCAAAAACGTATTATATGTAATGTTAGTTAACATTAAAAACGGTTGATCTAACCTTTTTAGGAGTTTTTCATCATTTTTTTAAGAATTTATACATTTGTATGTAACTTAAGTTGACAACAAACTTATCCTTACTTTATGATGAGACTATTCAGAAAGCAATTGAATAGTCTTTTCTTTCGTATATCCTTAATAATTGGTTTAAGGGTCTCTACCGGGAACCGTAAATTTCTGGCTACGAAAATATGCTGCGGCATATTTTTGTGGCCTTTTTGTGTTATTTGCGACAGCTAACTGTTATCTGACAAGGGGGAATCGGACCATGGCGAACATACTGATCAAACATGCGGAGATTATTACGATGAACAAGCAGGAGGAGATTCTTTACGGGGACATCCGCATTAAGGACAGCCTGATTGTGGAAATCGGCAGCGGGCTGCAGCCGCAGGACGGTGAACGGGTCATTGAAGCGAAGAACCGTACGGTCATTCCCGGTTTTGTACAGACGCATATTCATCTATGCCAGACGCTCTTCCGCGGCAAGGCCGATGATCTGGAGCTGATGGATTGGCTGCGCAAGCGGATCTGGCCGCTGGAAGCGGCGCATGATGAGGAATCACTCTATTACTCCGCCATGCTGGGCATAGGAGAGCTGATTTCCAGCGGCACAACGACCATTGTGGATATGGAGACGGTGAACCATACGGACTATGCTTTCCAGGCCATTGCCAAGAGCGGCATACGCGCCCTGTCCGGCAAGGTGATGATGGATCAGAAGAATGACGAGGTTCCGGCAGCCCTGCAGGAGGAGACGGCTGCCTCTCTACAGGAGAGCGTGGATTTGCTGGAGAAATGGCATGGGTATGGCGGGGGCCGGATCCAGTACGCCTTTTCGCCGCGTTTTGTCATCTCCTGCACGGAGCTGCTGCTGAAGGAAGTGCGGGATCTGTCAGCCCGCTATGGAGTTAAGGTGCATACCCATGCTTCGGAGAATTTGGGAGAGATCGAGATTGTTCAGGCAATGACCGGCATGCGCAATGTCGTCTACCTTGATCATTTGGGGCTGGCGAATGACCGCTTGATTCTCGCGCATTGTGTATGGCTGGATGACGAGGAGAAAATGATTCTGCGGGACCGCGGGGTACATGTCAGCCACTGTCCGGGCTCCAATCTGAAGCTGGCCTCCGGGATTGCCGATACACCGGGGATGCTGGAGACCCACATCCATCTCAGTCTCGGTGCAGATGGTGCGCCCTGCAACAATAACCTGGATATGTTCAATGAGATGCGGCTCGCTGCAATCATCCAGAAACCGCAGCATGGGCCGACCACGATGGATGCCAGAAGTGTCTTTCGGATGGCGACCATCGGCGGGGCCAAGGCGGTAGGCATGGAAGACAAGATCGGCAGCATTGAGGTAGGCAAAAAAGCCGATCTGGCGATTCTCAACCTCTACAATTTTCATACCTTCCCCTCCTTTGATGTAGACCCGATTTCCCGCATTGTCTATTCCGCCACCCGGGCAGATGTGGAGACAACAATCATCGACGGTGAAATCGTGATGGATCAGGGTCTGTTGAAGACGGTCGATAAAGAGGTTGTGCTGCATGAGGCCAACCGTTCTATTCAAAGACTGCTGGCGCACTCTCCGCTAGGCTGAAGCATTGACCGTTTGAATCGGAAAACGTTATAATTTATGGAAGAATGTTCATTAATTTGAGAATCGGCACTTATTACAATGTTTGATCCATCCTATCATTTGGCGGGAGGCTGCGGCCTTCCGTTTTTTTGCTGCATCCATAAAGAAATTTTGCCAAACGGGAACCCGTTAGCTGGCAGTGAGGTCATATGTAGTGAGGTGAATGTATTGGAACTCGATAATCTTAAAGCTGCAGAAACAATGGATGAAGAACAGCTGAGGCGAATCATGAGCCTGTATGGCGAGGATATCTGGCATTATATCTATTACCTCACCGGCAATTCCGAACAGGCGGATGATCTGGCGCAGGAGGTATTCGTCAAATGCTATTACCGGATCGGGACCTACCGGGGAACTTCCACGCTGAAGGCGTGGCTGTTCACGATTGCGCGTAATACGGTGTTTTCCTACCGCAAATCACGTTTCTTCCGATCAGGCCTGTGGGGCGGAGTTCAAACCCTGAGTCCTTCCGGCTCCGGCAATGAAGGGTTTGTGCTGGAACAGACCGGCATTACCCGCTCGGCGGAGATGGAGTATCTCGGCAACCGCCAAATCGACGACATTTGGAGCATTATTATGAAGCTGCCGGATAAATTCCGTGAAGTGCTGGTGCTCGATTTAAGAGCGGAGCTGTCGGTAAAAGAAATTGCCGGGCTGACCCGGTTATCTCCGGGAACCGTCAAATCCAGACTGCACCGTGCGCGGCGTAAGGTCCAGGAAAGTATAAGGGGGTTGGAGTGATGCGGGAACGGAAGCCTGAGTGGTATGAACGGGCCAAAACAGGGCCATTCGAAGAGGTGAAATTTACGGATGTGCATGTGGATAAGGTTATGCACCGGGTGAAGGAAGGCGAGCCGCACCAGGAACGGAAAGGATTTAAATTCCGCGCGGGCATAGCCGCGGCTGCCGGAGTTCTGCTGCTTGTGGGAGCAGGGGTGTTTTACCTGGGAACCGGACCTTTTGGCGAAGGAAACACCGCCGGTCCTTCCTATCAGCATGAAGAAACCGCCGACGTTACGGAGGCCGGGATGATCAAGACGGCAGAGAAGACGATGCAGGAGCAGCTCGGCAAGAAGCTGCTCTTTCAAAGCATAGAACCTCAGGCGGGAGCGGATCAGGTCCGGGTTGTTTTTAGAAACGGCGAAAATTATGCATATGTCTGGGTCAGCACGGAGACGGGGAAAGTGATGATGTACCATATGAGCGCTATATTCGGTCCTGAAGAAATTGATGACGATATTCTGGGCAAGGCCAAGGAGAAGCTGCGGGAGCTTGGATATAAGGGAGAGTTCAAAGCGGATAGGTTGACACGGCTTGTGGATTACGGGCGTGTTCCCAATCAGGCCGCACAGGTGAGCGAGAACCTGTTCTCGGGAGAGGCGGAGATTGGTTATGTGAACGGGAAATATGTCGGGGCTTACTTTGAGGTGGGTCAGGAGGAGATAGGGGAAGACTTGAAGCAGACCGGGCTGAATGCGATGAGCAATTTAAGAAGTGGCACGGTTAAGCTGAATAAAGCAGCCCGCAACACGGGAGGGGGAATGGATGGGGAAATCACTTTGTTTTATGGACCGGATGCATCCGCATCTTCGTTTGTAAAGATGAATTATGTTACTCATGCGGTCCTGGAGGTTACCGATCTGTCGCTGGCCCCAGCCGATCCGGCTAGTCCTGAGCAGCGTACCGAACAGGACCAGAAGCTGCTGGATATGGAGAATGCCAAGCTGCAGAGCGCGGCGGCAGCTGTTGCAGATGGAATATTCGGCATTCGGCTGGAAGACTACACGCTGGTCAAGAATCAGTCGAGGCCAGGAACCGTTACCTTTGAGAGTGGGGGAACGGCACCGGCAATCGAGGCCACCTATAATCTTGAAGGGGTCATTTACGGATTAGGTATATGGCGTGAAGCGACTCCATATTAAGGGGGGTTGTTAATGTATTTTAAGAGGGATGTGTGCCTGCATGAGGCCGCATCCCTCTTTGATATACATAACAAGTATTGCTATACTAGAGAAATCTGATATTTTACTGAAAATAAGAGTGGAATTTACAAAAGAGATTAAAGATGAATAAGGAGAACTAATGAGCGAGAACAAAGTTGGGCTGGTGCATGCCCATTTCTTTATTGTGGCCGGACTGATCTGGCTGAAGCTGCTGCTGCTGAGAATACTGTTTTTCGACCGGATTTCCTGGGAATGGATTGCGGCGGATATTGCTCCGGTTCTGCTGATTATGGGGATTCTGGCGCTGATTGTACCGGGACGGATGAAGACGGCGGTCTACTGGAGCTTTAACGGAATATTGTCGCTGCTGCTGTTTGCGTCCAGTGTCTATTTTAACCATTTCGGGTCGGTTCCGACCTATTTGGCTTTCTATGAGCTGAATCAGGTTTTTGAGGTAAAAGAGAGCGTGGAATCGACCATCGAGTACATTGATTACCTGTTTTTTGCCGATATTGTAATCATGATTCTGTACGCCTTGACCCGCAGATGGCGGAGAGGTACAGCTTACCCGGTGCGGAGCTGGCGGTCTCCCCGTGGGCGGAGAGCCCAACTGATCGTCATTCTCGCCGCGATTATAGGCGGCGCTTCGCTGTCGGTCTACTCCGTACATGCGGCAAAGGGAATCACCAATGAGCTGGTTCAGGCGGAGAGCGCCGGATTTCTGAATTACGAAGTGGTGGCTGCGATCAAAGCCCAGGAGGATAATGGCCTGATTGGAACCGGAGATATCAAGGATACGATTGCCAAAGTAACGGAACTTCAGTCTTCTTATCCATACAGTGATAAGGCCCCGGGGGCGGTACCGGATTTGTTCGGCTCGCAAAAGGGCAAAAATGTAATTGTCATCCAGATGGAAGCCTTTCAGAATTTTCCGCTGCATCAGTCGCTGGACGGTCAGGAATTAACGCCGGTGCTGAACCGCTTAGCCGGAGAGGGCTTTTATTTTCCGCATGTCTATCAGCAGATTGGTCCGGGCAATACCTCGGATGCTGAATTTATGAGCAATACCTCGATCTATCCGATAGGCACGCTTGCGATGTCAACGGGCTTCGGAGACCGGGAGCTGCCAAGTCTGCCCCGTCTTTTACGGGATAAAGGCTACGAAGCTTACACCTTTCATGTGAACAAGGTGGGGTTCTGGAACCGCAATCAGCTGTATCCGGCGCTGGGCTTTAACGGCTATTATGATAAGGGCTATTATACCAATGATCATTTCAATGCTTTCGGCGCTTCCGATGAGCAGCTGTATATTACAGCAGTTGATGAACTGGTGAAGCTGCAGCAGAAAGGGACACCCTTTTATGCTCAGCTGGTAACCGCCTCCAGCCACCACCCGTTCAAGATCCCTGATGCTGCCAAAAGAATAACGCTGCCGGAGGATTTGCAGGATACCATGCTCGGTGATTATTTAACGGCAATCAATTACACCGACTATGCCATCGGGACGCTGATTGAAGGACTGAAGCAAAACGGGCTGTGGGAGAACACCGTGCTGATGCTGTACGGCGATCACTTTGGACTGCAGCCTAAGGATGTGCCGCCGGAGCAGGTGGAAGCTGCGCTGGGAACGAAATATGATTCGCGGGTAAGCCGATTCAACATCCCGCTTATTATTCATGTTCCGGGCATGGAGCAGGGGCGGGTCGTGGACCGGACCGGAGGCCAAATGGATTTCGTTCCGACTCTGGCCAATTTGCTGGGAATTCCGCTGAGAGAAGAAGGTTATACGGCGTTCGGGCAGGATCTGCTTAATGTTGACCACAATGTTGTGGGCATGCGTTACTATCTCCCCACGGGTTCCTTTTTTAACGATGAAATTATGTTCGTGCCGGGTAAAGGCTTCGAAGACGGTGAAGCTGTTTCGCTGGAAACGCTGGAGCCTGTGAAGGATTTCAGTCCATACAAACAAGACTATGACTATATCCTGAAGCTGATGGGCCTGTCTGATGAATATGTGAAGCTGCTTCCGCAGCGCTAGGGGGAGACTATGAAAAGACTATTAAAGGCAGAGGTACTTGCGGCTCTTGCCGGGGGCGGGCTGATTATTTATCTGCTGTTCCTGAAGCCGTTCGTCGGAGTTGCCGATAATGGTGACTTTCTGCGTATGATGAATACGATCGGCTTGAATTACTATGAGGCTGTGGAAGGTTATGCTGACCGCTTTTTCAGCTTCAGCCATTCCAGATTTTCTTATGATAATTTGTTCCGGGGGTTTTATCCTTCGTCGCAAATTTTGCTGGTGCTGGTGCCAAGGCTCATTTCCGGCCTTTTCCACGGCAGCTATTTCGATATTCGCCTGCTGGGTGCCGTTTATGCTCTCCTGCTGCTGGCAGCCACCTGGCTGATTGTTAAACTGGGCACAGGCCGTTCCTACATTACGGGACTGGTGCTGGGTGCGGGAATGCTGTTTGTTTTTTATGACATCGGATATTTGGCTTATTTCAATTCGCTGTTCGGCGAACCCGTGTCGATGGTATTTATGCTGCTCACATTTGCGCTGGGTCTGAGACTTGCCGGACAGGAACATCCTACGGCGAAAGGGTTGACGCTGTTCTTTATTGCCGTGCTGTTCCTGATCTGCTCCAAAATCCAGAATGCGCCGGTGGGCATAGCATTTGCACTGATCTTCCTGCGGATGGCTATACTCAAGGGATCAGGCAGCTGGAAAAAGCTGGCCCGGTGGTTTGCGGTAGCGGTATTTCTTGTGTCAGTCATTATGTATGTGGGGGCACCCAAGGAACTGAAGCATATCAATCTCTATCAAACGGTATTTTTCGGAGTTCTGAACGAGTCGCCGGATGTGCGGGGGGATTTGCGCGATCTGGGGCTGCCGGAGCGGCTGGAGGTGCTGGCGGGTACGAATTATTTTCAGGGAGATACAGCCATCAAGCAGGATGATCCTTCACTGACGCCGGATTTCTATGACCGGATGTCCCATAAGGACGTGTTGTTCTTCTATCTAAAACATCCTTCCCGCTTGATAGACAATATGAAATATGCTGCTGAGAACAGCATGTCTATCCGTCCTTATTATCTAGGGAGCTATGAGAAGAACGAGAATAAGCCGGCAGGTGCAATCGCCTATACTTACAGCGCCTGGAGCCAGTTTAAAAACAACCATATTCCGCATACCCTCGGTTTCCTCGTTTTGTTCTATCTGGTGTATTACGGCGGAGTGCTGTTCGAATATTTCCGTACCCGCGAATTACGCGGGCGGATAGCCGGTGAGCTGATGATGCTGCTGGGCCTGATCGGGTTGTTCTCCTTCCTTGTACCGATCCTGGGCGACGGACGTGCGGATATCGGCAAACATTTATTCCTGTTCAATGTGTGCTTTGATATGATGGTCGTAGCTATGCTGGGCTGGGTGGTGCATAAGCTCGTAGGTGCAGGAAAATACTTTGCAGGCCAAAAACGTTAGGCGCTGAAAACTTACCCAACTTGGCATTCTGCAGAGGAATTGACCCTTAACTGATTATGGAATACAATGTGTTTGGAACTTTAGTAAATAACAAGAAATCGGCTTGAAACAGCCTCATCCAATAAGGGGGCCGCTATGGGAAATGATGAACACAAGGATAGAATTGAACAGGCAAGACAGGAATTGAATAGAATGGCCATTGAGTATGGAATGAATGATTTAAGAGTGCTTCGCCAATCTGTTAAGCTGGATGCTCTTCTGAACGAGTATACCGATTGCCTCACGGACAAGGACGATCAGCTCTACTAGAGTATAATAGGAAGTAATTTTATAGATGAAGACACTTTAACGGCAGCCGTTAGGGTGTCTTTTTTTAAATATAAGAATTTATATGTTTCACACGATAACTTATCCTTCTATTTCTCGCTGAAACGGTACCGTCCTTAAAAAGGACGGCAAAGCCGTTTCCACTTGATGTACAGGAAATTATGAGAGGCAGAAGTGCATTTGATTTCGCCATATGAGGGGGAGATGGGGAAATGAGAGGCAGAAGTGCATTTGATTTCGCCATATGAGGGGGAGATTGGGAAATGAGAGGTAGAAGTGCATTTGATTTCCCATATGAGGGGGAGATGGCAAAATGAGAGGGCACGTACAACAATATGTGTCACGATAGGTCAAAGCTTTAAATAGCAAGCGTATTACCATTGTGTGATTTTGTTTCGCGTAGTCTGCTTGGGAATACTCTTGGCACGTGATAAGCCGGATAACGCCAGTTAGCCGTCACTCAGCAGCTCGCGCAGCATGCCCTGGCGGTCGTTCAGGAACGCCTTGGTTACAGTGTAATGTTCCGTATCCTCCAATGCGGCCTGCCGGATGCCTTCCTCCCCCAGGAGATAGATATCTGCGCCCGGGTAGGACATCAGGATAGGTGAATGTGTGGCGATAATGAACTGCGAATGCTGCTGCACCAGCTCGTGCATCCGCACCAGCAGCGACATCTGCCGCAGCGGGGACAGGGCAGCCTCCGGCTCGTCGAGCATGTAGAGGCCTTGGCCGCCAAAACGGTGAACAAAGGTGGAAAAAAAGGATTCGCCATGCGACTGCTCATGCAATGACTTGCCCCCGTAAGAATCCTTGATGAAGTTGCCCGCCTTAGGCTCTTCATCCAATTCGTCAATATAAGTCGCCACATTGTAATAACTCTCCGCACGCAGGAAGAAGCCGTCCTTTGGGCGTCGTACCCCTTTGGCAATACGAAAGAATTCATACAGATGTGAATGTGAGGAACGGGTGTTAAATGAGAAGTTGAGTGTCCCGCCTTCCGGATTAAAGCCCCATGCCGCCGCAATCCCCTCCAGCAAGGTTGATTTTCCCGTTCCGTTCTCTCCTACCAGAAAAGTAACCTGCTTCTGAAACTCCAGACGATGGAGGTCGCGCACTGCCGGCAGATGAAACGGATAAGTCTGGAAGGAAGGGACCTTATCGCGAAGCAGCTCCGCATGGCGGACGTAGAGCATGGCATTATTCATAGCATTCATTCTCCCACTCTCCCTACTTACGAATGATATCATACACGCTCAATTGACTTGTCTTCAGTGTAGCCTGAGTGGATAAAATCTGCAAAGGTTCGGGCAATCCGGGTGGATGACAGGGGGCATGAGCCAATTTCACCGTAATACAGACAGGTGTCCATGAGGCGTACGCTGACTCCGCATATAGTTATATTGTCTTGAGAATATGACGGGGCAGGGTGAAAGCCGTGAAAGTTAAAAAGAGAACAGAGCGTCCGCAGGAATATAGGGATGGATATCAGGAGGGATACCGTCTTGGCTTGTGTGAAGCCGTGAAACGCCTGAATTCTCCGGAGGCAGGGCAGGAGTGCCGCCCGCTTAAGCTGATGTACGTTCCCCAGGGATTTCAAGCCATAGACGCAGGTGTAACGGAGGCGCTTGGACAGCTGGTCAGTGAATTGGTCTTAAGCGCTCCGGAAACCATGCTGGAGGTTGCGGCACGTGAAATGCCGGGAGCGGTACTTGTCATGAACGGGCTGCATGTGTTTCCCGAGAACCATTTGGAGCAAATTACCGAAATCAAAAAATTGGGTATTTCTACGGCAATCTGGTTTGTAGATGATCCTTATTTTACCAAAGACACTTCTGTTATCAGCCAGCATTACGACCATGTATTTACGCATGAGCTGGGCTGTGTGGAATTCTACCGTTCACTTGGGGTGGCTTCTGTCCATTATCTTCCGCTCTGTGTGAATCCGCAAATGTTCTATCCGCGCCGCACCGATCCGCAATATCAATATGATGTGGTGTTTATCGGCAATGCCTTCCGCAACCGGACGGAGCTGTTTGATGGGCTGGCGCCTTTTCTGAAGGACAAAAAGGTGCTGATCGCCGGCGGGTTCTGGGAGCGTCTGACCCAGTTTGAGGAGCTCTCGCCTTTTATTAAGGACGGATTTATTCCGCCTGAGGAGACTGCGAATTACTACAGCGGGTCAAAGCTGGTCATCAACATTCACCGTCCATGGGAGGGGGGACAGGATAACCGGAATTCCTTTCAATTACCGTCCCGTTCCATCAATCCTAGGACCTATGAAATCAGTGCTTGCGGAACAATGCAGCTGACCGATATCCGTGAAGATCTGGACCGCTTCTACCGGCCGGGGTTTGACATGGAGACCTTTGGCTCTGCTGAAGAGCTGCAGCGAAAAATCGAATACTATTTGGTTCATGAGAAGGAGCGCCGCCTGATTGCATTGCGGGGGCTGCAGACGACCTTGCGCAACCATACGTTTATGGCACGTTTGCCTCAATTATTGAATGTTCTTACTGCACAAGTGTGAATTCCAAAATGGGATGAAGGAGCGAATACTCATGAAGACTGAATTTATTATGCCCGCACCGCCTATGCCGCGTAGCCCTGCGGAAGAAGAAAAGCTGCGCGGACGGCTGACCGGCTTCAAGGTAGGATATGACGAGGGCTACTTACGGGGAAGGCTCGCCATTCTGGACGGCCGTCCGGAAGCGCCGCTTCCGGTTCGCAATATTCATGTCATGTACGTAGCCTCGGGTAAAGGCTATCCGTATTCGCCGCTGGACGATGCGGTACTTTATGCCTTACAGAAATTAACTGTACAGGTCACGGTTACCGATGTGCGCCAGGATCTCATTGAGCTCGCCACGGCGCAATGCCCCGATCTGATGCTGGTACTGGACGGCCTTGATTTGCCGCTGGAGCAGCTCTCCGTCCTGCGGAGCAGAGGCATCAAGACGGCGATCTGGCTGACCGATGATCCGTATTACACCGATTTCACTATGAAAATTGTGACGCATTACGACTACGTGTTCACCCTGGAGCGCAATTGCGTGGAAATCTACCGTGGCCTCGGCTGCACAGAAGTACATTACCTGCCCTTTGCCGCCCACAGGGAGCACTATCGTCCAACGACAGGGCGTTCTCCGGTATGCCGGGATATCAGCTTCATCGGCTCCGCTTACTGGAACCGGATTGAGTTCTTCCGCAATATTATGCCGGAGCTGATGAGCTACAACACTGTGATCAACGGCATCTGGTGGGATCGTCTGCCCGAGGCTCCGCTCTATGGAGAGCGAATTGAAGTCGGGAAGTGGATGTCGCCGCAGGAGACAGCCACCACGTACAGCGGCTCCAAAATTGTCATTAACCTTCACCGTTCCCATGTGGACGAGGATGCCAACAACAATGCGCTGGTTATTCCCGCGGCTTCACCTAACCCGCGCACCTTCGAGATCGCGGCCAGCGGCACACTGCAGCTGAGTGATGCCAGAGATGATATGGGCTCCTTCTATAAGATCGGAGAAGAAATCGACACCTTCTCCAGCCCGCTGGAATTGATGGAAAAAGTCCACTATTACCTGACCCATGAAGAAGAGCGCCGGGAAATGGCCTTGCGCGCTTTTGAACGGACCCTGAAGGATCACACCTACACGAAACGCCTGAATCAGCTGTTGAACGTAATCTATGCCCAACCGGTATGAGGACAAATTGCCAGGAAATGTGCGTATATCAGGGGACAGGTGTCGTGCCGGCATCTGTGCCCCCTCAATATACTGGTGAAGTAACCTGACCTTGGCGTTTGCCTGCAAAGTGCGCTTCTCCAAGTGAGTCAGTGCTTTCGAAGCAAGTTTTACATGAAGAACTGTCCCGTAGCTAATGCTTCGTAAAACTTTTAGGGAGGTGAATGGTCGCTCGAGGCCTCTTGCCAAGGAGCGCCGAAACACCATGGCCGACAAAGCTACAATCGTCCTCTTTTCCCATGTTTCCAATACGCGCAGTATTACGGGTGCGGAGAAGCTGCTGCTGTTCTTCGGCCGGGAGCTGTCTCCATACTTTAACTGTATTCTCGTAGCGCCCCAGGACGGCAAGCTGACGCGCCAGGCCCGCAGCTTCGGCCTGAATGTAGAGCTGCTGTCGATTCCTCTCGTCTACGGAATGTACACTCCTTATGCCGGACTGGAAGCGGATATCCACAAATTCCAGGAAAGCCGGGAATATCTAGAAATGACAGACTGGCTGGCTGGTCTGCGTCCGGCATTTATTATCTCCAGCACTTGTGTGCATGCTTTGCCGGCAATGGCGGCGAAGTCACTTGGCATCCCGGTGGTCTGGAAGATTTCCGAGACGATTACGGACAATGAGTTCACCCCGATCAGTGTAGACCTGATCCACAGGAACAGCGATGAAATTCTGGCAATTTCGCATACGGCTGCGGCCTGTTTCCCGGCGGATATCCGCGAAGGTAAGGTAACTCAGCTCCCGCCGTCCTGGAATGATAAAGATTTGATGATGGAAGCCTGGAGTAAGCTCCGGGGGGAACGGCGGAGTGAGCTCAAGGTATCTCCGGATGAATCGCTGATCGGATATATTTCCTCCTTCATCAACAAGGAGAAAGGGCTGGAGCATTTCGTCAAAATGGCCGTCCTTGTCAGTGAGCAGTATCCGAAGGCGAAGTATCTCGTCATTGGTACTCCCGGAGACAAAAACTACTATGACCGCTGTGTGCGCAAGGTGAAGCTGGAGGGACTGACCTCGCGGTTCAAGTTCGCGGGATATGAAGAATGTCTGCCTTCGGCCTATTGCGCAATGGATCTGCTGGTTGTTCCCAGCCTGATCCGTGAGGGTTTCGGCATGACCGCCCTGGAGGGAATGGCCTTCGGCAAACCGGTGGTCGCCTATGATTCCGGCGGGCTGCAGGAGATTCTGCACATGGCCGGCTGCGGCAACCAACTCGCTCCGGTGGAGGATATCGAGGCGTTGGCTGACCGGGTAAAGGTGCTGTTGGCGGAGCCGGGACTGGCGGCAGCCATCGGCAGCCAGTCGCGGGAGCGCGTTGATGCCGTATATGGCCCGGCGGCCTACAGGGCACGGTTGCTGGGGCTGGCAGAGCGCTGGCAGCTCCGTTACTGCACGGCAGCGGTGGTAGAGCTGCCAATCTGCAGTGAGCCCGCCGAGCCGCTCTCCGGCGGTGCGCCTGTGCAACTGCCCGTAAGCGAAGCGCCGGGCAACAGCGAACCCGTGGCGGCGGCGGAACCACCGCCACCACCGCCACCGCCGCCGGAGCAGCCGCCGCCGGGCAAGGGCCATTCGCGCCGCGCAATACGGCTGCGCAGAGCAAGGCTCCGGCGCGGCAAGCTGCGCCGCGCCAAAGCCCGGGCGCGCCGCAGCGGGCGCCCGGGCCGCAAGCGGCGCACGGCGCGGCCGGCACGCCGGAAGGGCAGCGGCGGCAAATCCCGCCGCACAGGCAGCCGCGCACGCCGGCGTAGGAAGAGCCGCCGCAAAGCGGCGTGAACACTGCGGGTGCACCTCCCCGCAGTGAAATACAGCAAGTTATACCCAAACAAGGTAGGGGAGTGAACCCATGAAGATCATGACGATTTTGGGCACACGGCCCGAAATCATCCGCCTCAGCGTCATTATTCCGCTGCTCGATGAGCATGCGGAGCGGCATGTGCTGGTGCATACGGGACAGAACTTCACCGCCAGTCTCAGCGGAATATTCTTTGAAGAGCTGGGGCTGCGGGCACCGGATTATGTGCTGCAGGATAAGCAAGCCGCACTTGGCGGGCAGCTTGCCGCCATGTTCGGAAGCCTGGAAAGCATTCTGCTCAAAGAACAGCCGGACCGGGTGCTGCTGCTCGGCGATACCAACAGTGCGCTGTGTGCAATTCTCGCGGAGCGCATGGGTATCCCGGTCGTGCATATGGAGGCGGGGAACCGCTGTTACGATTTGAAAGTGCCGGAGGAGAAAAACCGCCGTGTCATAGATGCCGTTTCGACCATTAATATGCCTTATACGCAGCAGAGCAAACGGCATCTGCTGAGTGAAGGTTTCCCCAGCCAGCGTATCGTATTAACCGGCAATCCGATCCACGAGGTCATTACACATTATGAAGAGCAAATTAGAGCCAGCGATATTCTGGCCCGGCTGGATCTTACGGCAGGCCATTACTTTCTGGTCACTGCCCATCGCGCCGAGAATGTCGATGATCCCGAATCACTGCTGCAAATTATGTCCGGCCTGTGCCTTGTGGCTGAACATTTTGGAATCCGCCTGATCTGCAGTATCCATCCCCGCACACGCTCCAAGCTGACGGAGCAATTCCCGCTAAAGATGAACCCGCTTGTGGAATTCCATGATCCTTTCGGATTTTTCGATTTTGTCCATTTGGAACGTTATGCCCTTTGTGCAATTACCGACAGCGGAACCGTCCAGGAGGAGTGCTGCCTGATGGGAGTGCCGACCGTAACGATCCGCAGGACGACAGAACGTCCGGAGACGGTAGATTGCGGCAGTAATGTAGTGTCGGGAGTAGAGCAGAACAGCATTCTGCGCTGTACCCGGTTGATGACGTCGCTGAGTCCGGAATGGGAGGCACCGGAAGGCTACATGACACCGGATGTCTCGGCAAAGGTAGTTAAATTTTTGCTTGGAGGGAACCTGCATGTTCAATAATAAACGGATTATGGTCACAGGCGGAACCGGTTCCTGGGGGCATGAACTCATCCGGCAGCTTCTGCCGCAGAATCCTAAGGAAATCGTAATTTTCTCCCGCAGCGAGTCAGCCCAGGTGTCGATGAGCCGCGAATATGAGGATAGCCGCCTCACCTTCATCATCGGCGATATCCGCGACAAGGATGCTCTGGTGGCCGCATGCCGCGGCGTGGATTATGTGTTCCATCTTGCGGCGTTGAAGCATGTTCCGGTGTGCGAAGATCAGCCGTATGAAGCGCTCAAGACGAATGTCGTCGGCACCCAGAATGTCATTGAAGCAGCTATTGCCAATAATGTAGAAAAAGCGATTTACATCTCCACCGATAAAGCGGCCAATCCGTCCAACTTCTACGGCATGACTAAAGCGATCGGCGAAAAGCTGTTTGTGTACGCGAACCTGCTCGGCTCAGGCACACGGTTTGTGACCGTACGCGGCGGCAATGTGCTGGGAACGAACGGCAGCGTGGTCCATCTGTTCATGAAGCAGATTAAGGATAAGGGCCAGGTGCGCATTACAGATATGAAAATGACCCGCTTTTTCTTCACCCTGCGCGATGCCATCACCCTGCTGTTCAAAGCGTCTGAGGTTAGCATCGGCGGTGAAATCTTCGTCATGACGATGCCGACCTGCCGGATTGTCGATTTGGCCGAGGTGTTGATCGAAGACTCCGGAAGACGTGATGTAAGTATTGTTGAGACAGGTATCCGTCCCGGTGAGAAAATCCATGAAATCCTGATGAGTGATTTCGAGAGCTTGACCACTGTCGTTTACGATGAGCAGTATCTTGTTATTCTCCCTACGCTGGATATGCCGGAGCTGAAAATCCACTACAGCAGATATCCGCATGTTTCCTTCAACAGCTTTAGCTCGGAGAACAACCTGATGGACCAGGAGGAGATCAAGAATATCCTGATCCGGGGAGGGTTCCTCCAATGAAGCTGCTTATCCTCGGCGGAAACGGTATGGCGGGTCATATGCTGGCGGCGTATTTTCGCCGCCAGGGCAAACATCACGTCTTCCATACAACCCGGGATAAGAGCGATCTTGGCGGGCTGTATGTAGATGCCGACGATATCGCCGGAGTGGAGAAACTGGTCGAAATCGTCTCTCCCCACTGCATTATCAATGCGCTGGGAGTACTGAATCAATTTGCTGAGCGTGACCGGATCGGGGCCTACCATGTGAACGGATTTCTTCCCCACCGGCTGCGCCGGGCGGCGGATGCTGTTCATGCCCGGCTGATCCACATCAGTACCGACTGCGTGTTCGAAGGAACACGCGGCCGTTACACGGAGGACGATACGCCTGACGGCACTTCTGTATATGCGATTACCAAGAGTCTCGGAGAGATCCGTGCGCCCGGTCATTTAACGATCCGCACCTCCATTATCGGACCGGAAATCCGCTCCGGCGGCATCGGCCTGATGGAATGGTTTCTATCCCGGAAAGGGCCGGTCTCCGGCTATGAACGGGTCATGTGGAATGGCGTGACGACACTCGAGCTGGCCAAGGCGGTGGATGGCTTGCTGGAATCAGAGGTATCCGGCCTGATTCATCTGGCCCATCCCCAACCGGTCAGTAAATATGAACTGCTCCGGCATCTGCAGTACGCATTTCATAAGGAAGATGTTGAGATCATTCCCGAAGATGTGCATATTCAGGACCGTACACTGGTAAACACAAGAGCTGATGTCCAGATCCAGTTGCCTTCCTATCCGGAAATGCTGGCAGAGCTGGCTGATTGGATGCAGCCCTCAGAGATGACCACATGAAGGGGCGGAAGCTGCTGATTACCGGAGCCGCCGGTTTTACCGGCCGGCATGCTGTTGCCTATTTCAGGGCTGGCGGAGCGGAAGTGACCGCTGTAGTGCGCCATCCGGCAGCGGAGTCCGCTGTTTTTCCGGAGGGGGTTCAGCAATATGTTTGTGATTTAAGCGACCGCAAGGCGGTCCATACCATGATCGGGCAGGTCCGGCCGGACGAAGTGCTGCATCTGGCAGGCAGAAATTCGGTACCGGAGTCGTGGCGCGATCCCCTGCTTTATATGGAAACGAATGTTATGGCAACCCTGTATCTGCTTGAGGCACTGCGTGCCCAGCCGGCCAGCCGTATTCTGGTGGCCGGCTCCCGGCTCAAGTACAGACCCGGAACCGACGTGGGTCCGCCGCATCCCTACAGCCTCAGCAAAACACTGGAGGAACTGGTATCACTCGCCTGGGGAACTCTGTTCAAGCAGCCCGTGCTGCTGGCGGAGCCTTGCAACCTGATCGGCCCCGGCCCTTCCACCGGCTTCTGCTCCCTGCTTGCCCGGCATATTGTGCGGAGTGAAGCTCTCTCGGGTACAGACGAAGGGATTCCGCCTTTCAGGCTTTCTTCACGGATTGAATTACGGGATTTTCTCGATGTTCGCGACGCCGTAAGGGCCTATGACTATATCCTGCGCAAGGGAGAGACAGGAAAGGTCTACCGGATTGATTCCGGGAAGCAGCGCACGCTGGGTGAGATCGCGGAGAAGCTGCTGGCTCATGCCGCGGTACCGGTTGGAATGGACTGGGGTCCGGAAGCTGGGGTTCCTGCGGAAGCAGACTCTGGAGTGTTGCCCGGTTCGGTCACGCAACCTGAAACATCTGAAGACAATGTAACTGCACTCGGCTGGAGTGCAGCAATCCCGCTTGAGCAGTCGCTTGCAGATATTGTGGACTTTTATCGTGCCAGTAGGGAAGGAAGGATGTAATGACTCCAAAAGTATCGGTGATAATTCCTTTTTATAATTGTCCTTATATTGAACAGGCGCTGCAAAGCGCCTTGTCCCAATCCTGGAAGCCTTATGAGATCATCGTCGTCGATGACGGTTCCACAGCTCATATGGACCGGATTATGCCCTATCTGCCTAAGATTCATTATCTCGGTAAAAGCAATGGGGGTACCGCTTCCGCGCTGAACCACGGCATCAAACATTCTACAGGAGACTATGTCGTATGGCTTAGCTCTGACGATATGTTCTACCGTGACAAGATCAACAATCAGGTTCTGTTCATGGAACAGAACCGTTTGCTTATCACTTACACGAACTTTAATTTTATCAACGGAGAATCGCAACTGACCGAAATGAACGCGGCGGCGGTATTCTCGAATCACCTGGACTATTTACGCTGCTTTCTTCAGGGGAATCCGATTAACGGCTGTACGGTAATGTTCAAGCGGGAGCTGTTCGGCGCTATCGGTCTGTTTGATGAAGCACTGCCCTACACGCATGATTATGATCTGTGGTTCCGGGCGATTCTGAACGGATATCCTCCGATTATGCTGAACCAGTCTTTAACGGCGTACCGCCGCCACAGCGGCATGGGAACCCTTAAGCATTATGATGTGATCATGGCTGAAGCCGCCGCGACCAATGCCCGTTATCATGGACTGCTCCGCGGGTTGATCACTTCTATGGGCGGTTAGGCTTATGCAATTTATTATAGGAGGGGAAGCCTATGTACCGGGAAATTGCAGTGAAAGATTTCCTGTCGGTCTTGCTGGAGTATCTTAAGTTCTCGGAGAGTATTCTGGATATCGGCAGCGGCACCGGTACTCTGCTTGAACGCTTTGAAGCTGCTCTGGTGGTCGGTCTGGATATTCACAGGCCTTATCTGCTGCACCGCAAATACACCTCGCCGCATATTATCCCGGTGCATGCCGATGCAAGCCATATTGATAAGCTCTTTCTGCCGGGCACGTTCTCAGCGGTGACATTAATTGATTCGCTGGAACATTTCTCCATGAAGGAAGGGATGGGACTTCTCAAAAAAGCGGAGATTATCGCCTCCAATCGTGTGGTGGTATTCACTCCGCGCGGATTTTTTCCGCAGGAAGGGACGGATCATTTTCACCTGCAGGGAGAGTATTATCAGAAACACAGGAGCGGCTGGGAACCGGAGGATTTCCTGGGGCTGGGTTACTCGGTAACCGTGCTTAAAGGCTATCACCATGCAGAGAATCCGGCTTTCCGGGAAGCATTCGGAGAGGATCATGAGCCGCTGGATGCCTTGCTTGCCTGCAAGACAGTATAAACAATACCCACGGGAAGGAGGTGAGCGCATGAATCAGCATAAGTCCAAGGTTTCGGTGGTCATCCCTTTCTACAATTGCCCCTACGTAGATCTAGCGGTGGAAAGCGTGCTGGCCCAGAGCTACCCGGATATCGAAATTATTGTAGTGGATGACGGATCGTTGTTCCACACGGAGAAGCTGGCTCCTTACAGAGACAGAATTATGTACTTTCACAAATCAAACGGTGGCACCGCATCTGCGCTCAACCTGGGTATCAAGGCGTCCAGCGGGTCTTATTTTGCTTGGTTAAGCGCTGACGATCTGTTTCATCCCGATAAAATCCGCCGGCAGCTGGAAGCTTTGCACAGCACAGGAACCTTATTTAACCATACTGCCTATTATTATATTAATGAACAAGGGGACCGTGTTTCCGGGGTCGTAAAGGTCCCCTTTCCCGATAGAAGCCAGCTTATCGCGACCATGATGACGGGTTGTCCGGTTAACGGCAGCTCTGTTCTGCTCGATATGGATATCTTCCGCACCGTTGGCATTTTTAATGAACGCTTTTTATACACACAGGATTATGACCTGTGGCTGCGTATATTGCCGCATTACCGCTGGTCTTACATCGAGGAGCCGCTGCTTGATTATCGTATACACAAGGAGATGGGCTCTGTGATCCACAGTGAAGCGCAGAACAAGGAGATTAAAATGGTGCAGGCGAAGCATCATAGATCTCTCTCGCAGCTGCTGAGAAAGGAGAGAGGGAAATGAGACTGACATTCCCGATTCTGACATTGTCCAGGGGCGGGGCCCAGCGTATGCTCGCAGAACTTACCAACCGTCTGGCAATCATCGGCCATGAAGTGATCATTCTTATGCCCAATCACGGCATTGTCGAATATGATATGAAGTGCAAGGTCCTCTACTCCAGCTACAGCCAGCTGTCTGAGGACGATTTTCCTTATAGCGATGTCATAATTTCGAATTACTACACTATCGTTCCTGTGGCGCAGCGGGCCAGTGAACAGGGCAAGGGATTGCATATTCGACTGGCGTTATGTTATGAGCCGACGTTTCTGCCGGATAATAATCAGTCCTTCTCTTCCTATAATATTGCCCGCAATTTGTTTGTACTGTCCCGGTGGCAGCAGGAGATTGTCCGGATAAATCATGGGATTAAGGGCAGGATTGTACCGATCGGGGTGAATCCTGACTTTTATAATACACACAGGCGGGACACGCAAGGCAAACTGGTAGTCTCTGCAATTATGCGCAAGATGGAAGGGGGATTCTCCGGCCACCGGGAACAGGACTATCTGCTGCAGCAGCTCAATCTGGTCAAGGCGCATCATCCGGAGGTTGAATTGTATCTGATAACACCTCCGGGAGAATACGCCGAATCTGCTGCACTTCAGACTCTGCTGGCCGATGACCGTTATCATGTACGCACGCCTTCAAACGATACGGAGCTGTGCTACCATTATAATGAGAGCAACATTTTTGTCAGCTCCAGCACGTATGATACCGGTTCGCTGCCGGGTCTGGAAGCGATGCGCTGCGGCGCTGCATTAGTTACGGTTTATTCCGGGGGGAACCTCGAATACGGTATCCACGGCCACAACTGTCTGATGTCCTACCGGCATGAAAACCGTCTGGCCGATGATATTATCACTTTAATCAGGGACAAAGAACTGCGCGAGCGCCTTGCCCAAAGAGGAGAGAATGATTCACAGCGTTTCACCTGGGAGAGAAGCACGCAAATCTTTCAGACTGAGCTGTTTGAGATCGTATCGAGGCTGGGTTGAGTATTGTTCAAGACACACAAAGAACCTTCATTTCCACGGTCTTCCGGTGGTTTGAAGGTTCTTTTGGTGTCGGCCGCTAAAAGATGGAAAAGGAGTTGAGCATCTCACGAAAGGAATGGGCATAACTCTCGGAGCCGAAGCGTGAAATCATATGGAGCCTTCCCTGATCGCGGATGTGGCTGCGGAGTGCAGGATTATCCATCAGCTCCAGGCCTTCACTGACAGCCTGCTCCACATTGCCAAGCGGATAAAATTTGCCGGAGTGATTATGAACAATAAAAGAACGGACACCGTCCGAATCGGTGCTAAGTACAGGACAAGTACAGCAGATGGCTTCGGCAACTGCATACCCGAAGCCCTCTGTAATGGAGGTGGATAGCAGAAAGCCGCCGGAACCGGCAATGGAGGAATAATAAACGGGCATAATATGGTTGGGAATGTTGGTAAATACATTCAGCCGGTCATTCAGTCCTAAAGCGTGCAGTTCCTCATGGAACAGCTGCTTTTGCTCCCCGGAGGCAAGCTCCGGATCATGGAACATCCACAGATGCAGAGCGGGTTTGTGCAGGCGGATCTGATGGGCGATCTTCAAGTATTCGCTCCAATTCTTGTTGTTTTCAAGTCGGCCTACCCAGGCAATTACCGGATCGCAGGGAGGTTCACCGGGGATCATCCGGAAGGACTGGACATCCACGATATTGGGGATTACATACCGGTGGAGCCAGGGACAGATAGAAATAAACAGCTCCAGCAAATGATCGGTAGGAGGTATAAGTACAGCATTGCAGTAGGATCTCAGAAAAGGTACGGCCTCTATAATCAAAATCTCCGCATCAGCCCGTTTACCGAGCCCCTGGGCTTCGTATATTAGAATGCCTCCATAGCCTAGACGACGCAGACGTTCCATTAACAAATAATCCGATGTAACAATAATGGCGTCATAGTGCTGAGTATCGAGTAATTCCTTGATCTCTTCATCCCGGGAAGTGATAAACACGGGAAAGTTTGTGATATTCTGGCTTGCAGACCCCGGCATGAGGTATAAAACATGGCATTCAATACCGCTGCGCTGCAGGCTTTCGCACCTTAGCTTGTTCAGTGTCTCCACCCCGCCGCTGGGTACATAAAACGTAAATAAAACCTTCATGCTCACCCCTCCTGACTTTACTTTGCGGAGAATCACGGCTCGCTTGTGAATACGGCCTACTGTTTATAAGATACGCGAATGTTTCCCCGCATGTGACGGTGTAGGGGAGAGAGTACCAAATCCTTTCAGGATAGCTTGTACCGGTGGAGGCCATGCTAACGATTGTTACGGTGCATACATCATAATTTAAAGAGATGGAGGATGAGTTCATGTTGCGATCAAAGATCAGCATGTCAGTCTCTGCCGCGCTGCTTCTGGGCATGGTCAGCATTACAGGTTGCGGTGACAATAACACTACAGATGGCAATAACGTTCAGACAAAAAGTGTACGGAAAATGAACGATGGCCGCATTAATACCAATTCCGTTCGGGGCAATGCCTTCGACAAAATGGAGATGAGCCAGGAGCTCGCTGACCGCATTGCAGCGATGCCGGAGGTACGCTCGGCAAATGTAATGATTGCCGGGAAAAGCGCCTATGTCGCCGTAGCCTTGGACCGGGCTGATGGCGGTATGAATGTGAGAAATACTGATAAAATACGTCCTTACAGCTATGGCGGCGGGCACGGCAACAACACTTCCGGCATGCTGACCGGTCCGGAAATGACAGTGAATCCTGGAGAAGGCAGGGCAACTGGACCGATTATGGGCAATCAGGGAAGAGGGACAGTAACAGGTAATCCGGGCATGACCGGTACAGGAGGTTCGATGGCTGGTGTACCGAAGAGCCTGACCGGTACGGGTACTGTCGGAGGGGTAGGTACGGCCAATCCCAAAGCCTACCCCGGCAATGGCAATAACGGCATCCTGTCCGACAGCAATTGGGTCGATGGAACCCGGATGAAGCGCGATATCGACAATAGCATGGGGACAGGAATCGGGATCCGCAGCGTTGCTCCAAATAACAGCAATAAAATGACTGACAACGAAGATGTTACCGAGGAGATGAAGGACAAGATTGCTGCTGAGGTTAAGAAATATAACTCGGGCATAGACAACGTTTACGTGTCGGCCAATCCGGACTTTGTGGAACGGGCTGACTTTTATGCCCAAGAGGTACGTGCGGGCCATCCGCTCAAAGGATTTGCCAATGAATTCCGGACGATGGTCGAGCGCATCTTCCCAACACGCAGCGGATATTAATCCTGCCCTCAGCCTGAGCTAGTATGCCTGAGAAATAACGGGATTATTCCATCAGCGGGCCGTTACAATAAATGCAGCCATCCTACCGGCTTCCGGTCTGGATGGCTGCATTTCAGTTTATATGCCTGGCAGTACTTCTGCTCAGATAATCGGTGAATCGGTGGAGATTGTGTGTCCGCCGATCCATACACCGTTCAGTTGAAGCTCATCATCCAGCAGCAGGATATCCGCGCGTTTTCCTGCTTCAAGCGAACCTATGAAACGCTGCATCCCCAGTGATATGGCTGGAGTAAGACTTGCGGCATTGGAGGCTGCTTGAAGACTGAGGCCCACTTCCTGTACCAGATAGCGGAAACCGCGAATCATGGTTAGCGTGCTTCCGGCGAGCGCATCAGGGTTATCCTTCAGTGTGGCAATGCCCTCCCGTACAATTACCGGCAGGTCACCGATTGTATATTCACCGTCGCTGAGTCCGGTTGCTGACATGGCATCCGTGATGAGCATCAGATTATTCCGGATTTTGAGCCGGGAAAGCACATTAATCGCCGCAGCATGCACATGGATGCCGTCGGCAATAATCTCGGCACGTATCCGCTCGTCAAACATTACGGCACCTGCTGTGCCCGGTTTGCGGTGATGCAGCGGAGTCATGGCATTGAACGTATGCACCGCCTGGTTTAAGCCGGCGTCTGCAGCCGCAATAATCTCTTCGAAGGTAGCATTGGTATGCCCTAGAGCTGCTGTGATGCCATGCTTGCGCAACCAGAGAATCGCTTCCAGTGCGCCTTCACATTCCGGCGCCAGGGTAACCTGGCGGATCATTCCCGGGTATTGCTTCTCCCACGCTTCAAGCCATGTGATATTTGCCGGGACAATATGCTCAGGATTTTGGGCCCCGGACCATTTTGGGCTGATGAACGGCCCTTCCAGATGCACTCCGGCCAATTGGGCGAATGGCATGCCGCCTTTGCGATAGTCAGCCACTTCGGACAATACACGGTCGATGTCTTCCTTGGCTGCGGTCATCGTGGTGGCCAGCATGGCGGTTGTTCCATGTGAAGCATGAAACCGGGTGATGATATCCAGCGATGCGTGATCCGAGTACATGAAATCGTAACCGGCACCGCCGTGCACATGCACATCAACGAATCCGGGAATCAGCAGCCCGTTCTTGTCTTGGGTGCCTGCGGGCCAGTGGGCGTAAGCTTCCGGCAGCCAGGCGGCTTCTCCTACATATTGGATAACCTCTTCCGATACTGCGATCACGCCTTCTTCAATCAGGCCGGAGGGAGTCAGCACTTTTCCGTAGAGCAGCTCGCCTGGTGTTCTATTTATTTCAGCCATTTCGCAGCTCCTTCGTCCAGCAGAACGACCACATTAGGATGGCTCTGCAGCAGGGAGGCGGGACACTGTGTCGTGATCGGACCTTCCAGCGCGTTTTTGACTGCTTCTGCCTTCTCTTCTCCGCGCACCAGCAGCACGATTTGTCTAGCTTTGAGAATGCCGCCGATTCCCATCGTTACCGCCTGGCGGGGCACATCCTCCAGCCGGTCGAAGAAGCGGGCATTGGCTTCCAGTGTTTCTTCCAGCAGGTCCACGACATGCGTGCCGCTGCTAAGACTGGCATCCGGCTCATTGAACCCGATATGTCCGTTGCTGCCGATGCCCAGAATCTGCAGGTCCACCGGCCCGTTATCCTCGAGCATTTTGTCATAAGCGAGACATTCGGCAGTAAGATCCGCCGCATTTCCGTTAGGGACATGTGTCCGGGTAAGATCAATATCGACATGATTGAACAGATGCTCGTTCATGAAGCTGCGGTAGCTCTGGGGATGATCCACAGGCAGGCCCACATATTCATCCAGATTATAGGAAGAGGCTTTGGCGAAACTGACATTTCCCTTGCGGTGCATCTCTACCAGCTTGGCGTAGACGCCGACCGGAGAACTGCCGGTAGCCAGTCCCAGTACGGCTTTGGGGTTGCTCTGCAGCAGGCTGGCAATCAGGTTTGCGCCGGTCTGGGCGAAATCTTCTTCATTGCGGAATTTTAAAATGTTCATTTGAATTAACCTCCCCGTTTATGACGGTAATGTTGGACATTCAGATAAGATTGCTCCAGCTTGGGAATGAAATCGCCAAACCGGGTGCTGACCATTCCGGTGAACAGGATATCAATGATATGCAGCTGCGCAATCCGCGAAGCCATATCCCCCCGCCGCATTCCCTGCTCCAGCGAGGAGGAGAACAGCGGGATATCCGCCAGTGTGGCCAGCGTGCTGCTGCCGTAAGAAGTCAGCGAGATCGTGGCCGCACCGCTGGCTCCGGCACAGCTTAAGGCGTCGATCGTTTCCGGGGTTTCCCCGGAATAAGAGACCGCAAACGCCACATCGCCGGCAGAGAGCGAAGAAGCGGAGGTGATCTGCATATGTGAGTCTGCAAAAGCGGTGCAGTTCACGCCGATGCGGATCAGCTTCTGGTAGAAATCCTGTGCAACGATAGAGGAGGTGGCCATCCCGTAGAGATCAACCCGGCGAGCCCGGCACAAAACATCAATGGCTGCTTGCAGCCGCTCGAGATCGAGTAGTGAGGTGGTGTCCCGGATCGAAGTCAGGTGATTGGCCTGCATCGCTTCGACAATGACCGAAAGCGGATTGCCCGCGACAATATCCTGATAAGAGGAGCCGCCTTCCTGCGGCGAAGCATCGCTATGGGCAATTTCTGAAGCCAGCTTAACCTTGAAATCGGGGAAGCCTTTGAAATGCAGCACCTTACAAAACCTTGTAATTGTCGCGGGACTAACACCGCATTGCTCTGCCAGCTCCGTGATGCCCATATGGACAATCTCCGCTGGTGAGGCCAGAATGCGTTCCGCCAGCTTGCGTTCCATTTGGGATAGCTTTTCCTTCTCGTGCTCCAGGACATGCAGGATAGGAGAAATAAGCTCCACCTTCTTTTCTTAATGTGAATGAATGCAATCATTTTAGTGACTGAAATTATTTTTATTAATATATACATTTATAAGAAAATTATTTTCATATTTAGAATAAAACAAATCCCCAAGCTATGCAAGGGGGAGATTCCTACAATTAGCCTCCTAAGTCTGCTGGAGCAGTGCAGGGAGTTATGAAAAAACAAAGAAAAACCAGTCAGCTTCTTCTAGGGGAAGCCGGCTGGTTCAAATTTGCAAATGCTAAATGCTGCTAAATGCTAAATGCTGTGTGGGTCTTGGATCAGAAGATCAGATTGGAGGTGTAATCTGTATTACAGCTCCAAATTCAATATTCACCGTAGTTGCGACTGATCCTGTACTTTAAAGCCTTAAGTTCAATCTATATAGCGGGAAAAGTTGGAACTAAAAAGACGATATAACGTATATGAGGAAATTAATGGGAAATACGCCCGCTAATAACTCACAAATATAACTAACTGGGATATTTGTAGATATTAGCGGTAAGAATTCACGCAATTCAGTTGATAAGCAGTATTCGTACAAAATTAACGTGCATATTTCCCGCTGTAATTACATTAAGCGTATGAATACGCTGGAAAATGCACATAGTTGAGCAATTCCAATGTAGCCAAACCAGCAAACATTACTTAATGCTGAATGGACATTTTCGTGCATCGGAATAGACCTATAAGGGCTATCTTGACGGTTACCGTATATTCTCATGTAGTAATACACAGATTGCTTTTTGGAGCCGGAAAAAGAAAAATCCATTGCACAATCTACATTTAAAATTGCAGATTTATTGTAGTGGATGATCCTGGCGACTTAATATCAGCCTGCTGTCCGTGATTTGCCCACAGACCTGCCGCGCAGCATTTCCCAGAGAATAAACGCCAGAATGAGCACTTGGGGCAGTAAAGTCTCCCATGTTGGATACAACCCCAGCCAACCGACCGACGGCAGCCCATTCTCCACATGTGCCGGCAGTTTCCCGGCTACCTGCAAGGAATGGATGCTCTCGCCGAGAAAGCGGAAGACAAGATAGTAGATCAGCACCGTTGCTGCGCGGAAGAAGGCAGCGATCGGCAGCTTGGCGCTTAGGGCAATAATGGTATAACCCAGAATGATCAGCACGACCAGCGCGGCTCCGATCCCGAGCAGCAGCTGTGAGGTTGCTATGGATGGCGCCATTCCCACATAGAATATGGTCGTTTCAGCCCCTTCACGCAGAACGGCGAGCGCAGCTACCAAGAATAAAGACCATAGGCTGCCCTTAGCCAGCGCACCGTCCACCTGCCGCCCGACATATTTATTCCATGCAGCGGCGTTCGATTTACTGTGCATCCAGCGGCCGATTGTGAGCATCATTACTACTGCCACAAGTCCGGTAATCCCTTCAATCAGTTCACGCGCGCTTCCGGAGGCTGCTTGTGAAATGGTGTAGGTTAGCAAAACAGCCAGGCCTATACTACTGGCGAGACCTGCCGCAGCACCGGACCAGACCCAGCGCCGGGTCTTGGGGCCGCCGTCTCTTTTTACATAGGACAGCAAGGCGGAAAGTACGAGAATCGCTTCAAGGCCCTCACGGAGCAGGATTAATGCGGCGTCCCAGGCCGTATAGGCTGTGTCACCGGCCAGTGGAGTCAGCTCCGCGAGCATCGTGTCCATGGTAGCCAGCGCCTGATTAAGCTTCGGCGGATCGGACAACAAATCGCCGGTAACGGCTGCGCTCTCGTTCTCGATATTCGCATACACCTTGGGTGATGCGATCTGCACCTGTCCTTCGGCTGAAGGCCAGGCTGCAATAAACTGTTCCATGATTCCCGCCGCACCGGCACTGTCTCCGGATTCTGCTGCTGCTGAAGCTTTCTTCAGGTAGCTGATAAGCCCCCCGATCGAAGCAGGCTGTGCTGACACGTCTCCTGTGTCAACCGTCTTGCCTGCACTGTATTCGGCCAGCAGCGTATATAAAGCTTCGGCCTCCGCTTTTGCCGCCTCTTCGCGGAGCGGCTCGGCCTGCAGCGCAACGCGCAGCAGGCTCATCTTCGTCTCCAGCAAGCCGTAGACGGCGGGATTGTCGGCCCGGATGCCGCGCTCCGCCGGCGTCCAGCCGTTCACAACGGCGCGGTAGGCTTCCGCCGCCGCCTTCCAGTCGGCGCTGCGCGCCGCATCCCGCGTGCGCTCCGCCGCGGGCAACAGCTTCGCCGCCGCTTCGAGCCCGGCGGCGCTGGTGTCACCGCCGCCTGTGCCGGAGGCGGCGGTGACGTACGCGTCCACGCTTTTGGCCAGCGTGGACAGCGCGGTTGTCGCGGGCTTGCCGCCGCCCGCCGCCAGGGCTTCCGCCGCGCCAGCGAGCGCGGCTTCTACAGCGGCAGCCGGATCGGCGAGTGCCGGGTCCGGCGTGCCGCTGTTCGCGGTGCGCCACAGCGCCGCGAACGACTCCACATCGGCGGCGGCCGCATCCCAGCGGCCCTGGCCGGCTTCGACGAGCGCGCTGCCAACTGCGGGCAGCAGCTCGTCATGCCGGCTGTCTTCCGCCGCCACGGCAGCTGCTGGCTTGCAGAGCAGCAGCAGGAAGAGGCAGCCAAACAGTACGGCTGCCTTCAGCGCGGGAACTAACCCGCGCTCATGCAACCGCACCCGTTTGGTGCCCGTGCTTTCCAGTCTGCGCTCATGCAACCGCGCCGTTTTGGTGCCCGTGCTTTCCAGTCTGCGCTCATGCAACCGCGCCGTTTTGGTGCCCGTGCTTTCCAGTCTGCACTCATGCACCAGCTCTGGCTCGTGTCCAAGCGCCAATGCTGTCCCACTTTCATGCACCCGGCCCAGCTTACCCTTGACTTTCGCCTTGTACGGCAAGCCATATTTATACTGTCTAGCAAATAACATCGGGAGTGTCCCCTTTCAATAATGGACAGGCAAATCCGGGAAGGCTGAACGGATCTGCCTGTCAGCATGCTGGTTGCTGACTCATGCTGTGTTATCGTGTTCAGCCCAGCAGGGCTTCGCCGATATACCCGCCTTCGCGGACACCGGGGAAGCAGGCGAATACCGCACTGCCGGTATGAACCATATATTCATTCAACCGGTCGTTTTTGGACAGACGCTGCTGGATGCTGACGAATTGTTTAATGAGATCCTTCTGGAAGCTGATGAACAGAAGACCCGCATCCAGCTGGCCTGTTTTAAGATCCATTCCACTGGAATAGGAGTAGGAGCGCCGGAGCATTTTGATCGTGCCGTCACCATGGGCCAGCGCGGAATGCGAATCCGGCGGGATGACGGGCTTGCCGGAAGCATCGGCGGCGTCCAGTTTAAGTTCGGCGAATTCGTCAGTGGCTCCAATTGGCGCGCCGCTGTGCCTGTGCCGTCCAAAGGTCGCTTCCTGGTCGCTCAAGGTCGAGCGGTCCCAGACCTCAATGCGCAAACGCACACGGCGGACAGCCATGTAAGTGCCGCCGTTCATCCAGGCAGGCCCATCGCTGCTGCTGGTCCACACAACCTTGCGCATTTCGGCATCGTCTGTAGCATCGGGGTTGCCTGTTCCATCTTTAAAGCCTAGCAGATTGCGCGGGGTGCCTCCTTTCGGATCAGCTCCCGCTGTACGCTGGAACCCTTCCTGGGTCCAGCGCAGCACGGCTGTGCCGCGGGCAATCCGTGCGAGATTGCGTATGGCGTGGAACGCCACCTGCAGATCATCAGCACAAGCCTGTACACAAAGATCTCCGCCGCACCACTGCGGCTCCAAACTGTCTCCCGTAAAGGCTGGGAGGTCGGCAAGTGAAGATGGACGTTTCGAGGCTAACCCAAATCGTCCATCAAAAAAAGCCGGTCCAACCCCAAACGTTAGCGTACACCGGGAGGGGGTCAGGCCATCGGCTTCTCCGGTATCGGACGGCGGAAGATTAGGATTGTCGTTGACATTGCCGATCAGACTGCCGGAGGTCAAAGCCGCCGCAGCCTCTGTCCATGACTTCAACAGCTTTTTCACATCGTCCAGCTTCGTTGTTGTCAGATCAAACGCCGCAAAGCAGAGAAAGTTCTGTGCAGGTGTAATAATTCCGGCCTGGTGTGCTCCGTAGAACGGGAGGGTATCGGCGGCAGGAGCCAACGAAGCTGCGGGTGTTTTGGCAGCGGATTGGCGAGCGGCCATCAGCCCTCCTGCACCTGTGCCGCCCAGCAGCAGACCGAGCCCGGAGGCACCGGTAAGCCGCAGCATATCACGGCGGCTTAGCTTTTTATTTAACATTTGCTCACTTTTGAATTCTTCCTCAGGCTGCTTTTTCATTTGGTCACACTCCTAGAATAGTCCCCATGTTGGACAGAGGTTCAGCTAAGGCATCCAGATTCTGGCTCAGCTTGCGCACTTCGTCTTCCTTGAGTGTTTCGTAGGAGACATAGCCGTCACCTGATTTAAATGGAGCGAGTTCGTCCAGTAGTGCCGTAAACCGTTCGCCGATGGTCTGCTCGAGCTCTGGGTCCTTTTTGGCAAGCTCGGGTTTCAGCAGCTCGTAGATTTTTTGCGCACCTTCTACATTGGCGACAAAATCATACAGATCCGTGTGTGAATAACGTTCTTCCTCGCCGGTCACTTTGGAGGAAGAGACTTCGTTCAGCAATTCGACTGCACCGGTAACGAGCAGATTTGCATCAATCTCCGCTGTTTCCACCTTGGCGCGCAGGAGCTGGGCATCCTTTAGCAACCGATCGGCGACTTCAGACATGCCGTCAGTCGTACTGTTTTGCCAGAGGGCCTGTTCGATTTTATGGAAACCGCGCCATTCGGCCGCATCCACATCATTTTCACGGGCATCGATATTGGGATCAAGATCTCCGAGCGCTTCGGCAATCGGTTCAATCCGCTCATAATACATACGGGCCGGGGCATACAGCGCCTTCGCTTCGTCGAGACTTCCTGCTTTGACGGCGTTCGTAAAGTTTTCCGTCTGCTTGACGAATTCGTCGCATTGTTCAATGACGTAGGTCCGGTATTGCTCAATGGCTGTAGAGAAATCGGCGGCAGTGGCATCAGCTGTAGTAACCGGAGCTGCTGTAACTGCGCTGCCATTTACTGCAGCCTCATTGTTGTTATCCTTATTATTATTCTCATTGCCGCTGCAGCCTGCAAACAGAATGGAAGCAGCCAGCAGCCCGGCGGGAACAGCGTAACTAAATTTCAATCAAAACACCCCTTTTTCTAATGTAAGAACTTGTATGCAAATGATAATCGTTATCAATTATGCTGGAATTATCATAAATCCCTGCACAGTGGCTGTCAACAAAAAAATGTGATATTTCTCATAGCTGAAAAAGAGCAATAAAAATCCGCCCCTGAAACAGGGACGGAAGCAAAGCGCATCCAGGCACCTGTAAAGCTGCGGATGGGATGTAATCAAGTATTTAATTGTAAATGAGCCGCTGGTAAAGGCAATTCAGAAAGGATTCCTTTAAACCGTAGAGCGCTCAATAATCCGGTATGCCAGCTTGCGGTACACCGGGAGCGTACTGTCCCCGCTGATCTGTTCATGGATAATCCGGAAAGCAGAGGCTCCCATCTCGTATAGCTGATTATCAATTGTAGTAATCTCCAGCAGCCGTCCGATCGGCTGATTGTCAAAGCCCATCACTGCCAGATCTTCAGGAATGCGCAGCCCGTGCTTGCGTGACTCGATTATCAGTCCGGCTGCGACATGGTCGCCGGAAATGATAACCGCATCAGGCCGCTCCCGCATCTCAAGCAGCGAGCGCGCTGCGGCCGCTCCGTGTTCTTCGGTCATACAGTCGTAGATCATCCATGCTTCCTGAAACGGTAGCTTGTTCTCGGCAAGAAACTCACGAAACGCGGATTGGCGGATGGAGGAGGAGCTACCATTCTGTCTGCCTTCGCAGTAGCCGATTTTACGGTATCCTTTGCCAATCAAATACTGCAGGCCGTGACGGAAAGCAGCGTAATGCTCAATATACACAGAGGAGAAACGGCGTTCCCCGCTGTTCTGGCAGGTTACAATCGGACCGTAGGCGGTGTATTCCTCAATGACTTCGGGCTGAAGTGCTGTGGATACGATAACGACACCGTCAATTTCTTTATTGCGCAGCATTTCAAGCACCTTAAGCTCTTCCTCAGGTGAATAATTGGTCTGGCAGAGAATCAGCCGATACTGCGCGAGCAGCGCCTCATGAGCAAGGCCGTCCATGACAATGGAGAAATAAAAGAAGTTGATAAACGGCAGGATCACCGCAATGGCTCCGGTACGGCCGGTAATCAGATGCACGGCGTTCATATTCCGCGTGTAGTTTAACTGCTCTATGGTATCAAGCACAGCGGCTCTTTTGTCTTTACTCACATAAGGATGATTATTAAGCACACGCGACACGGTTGTTACGGAAACACCGGCGATGCGGGCGATTTCTTTTATATTGGCCATCGGCGCAGCAGCCTCCTGAGTCAGGGGTATAATGATTTTATTTTATCACATCTCCCCTTGGAAACCTCCCGAATAAAAACACTTGCTATGGAATCCATTTCATAAATTACACTGGGGTTGCAACAGCTTACCGGATAAACCGGCGTTACCGAAAGGGCGTGACGGACCGGTGATGCCTGTTATTTTGCCGCCTAGAGGCGGCTTTTTCAATATAAAAAAATATGGCACGCCTTGTCCTTGATCCCTTTCTCCGCTACTGCCCATTTTAGAGCAGCGGCAGCACCATTAACATGCCCCATACATAGTATGATTTGACTGTATCCCTTTACCTTGTTATACCAAACAAACCCGAGCAAGGAGGGGTGACACCATTGAAAGGTATTGTACCCTGTTGTGAGATCATTGATATGACGCGGTTTTAGTCTCCTTTTTCCTTGCTTTTTAGGATGGTTGGTGCTAATTTGGTGTTAATCAGTTTATATGAATGGAGGAAACTTGATGGGGGCGTACAAGGACAAGAATGTTAAAAAGAATCCGTGGTACTACTCTTTCTATACCGGCACAATCACTAATGGTAAACGAGACCGGGAGAAGCAGCGGGGATTTAAGACTAAGAAGGCAGCTGAAGCGGCTGAAGCAGAGCACAAAACAAAACTTAAGAACGGAACGTACTTTGAACCCCAGAAAACGTTGTTCGGAGACTTCATCACCGACTGGTGTAAAAATAAAAGAAATATTTCGCCAGAGACAAGAGAGTTATATGAGAATAATATTCGGCTCTATATTAAGCCGGCTATTGGTAACATTCCCTTATCTAAGTTAAATGCACAGCATATTGATGACTTTATAACCTTTATGATGGAAGAGAAGGAGTTAGGTGAGTGGTCGGTTAAAAGAGCATTCTCCAATGTAAATACTTGTCTAAACGATGCTGTTAAGAAAAAAATTATAGAACACAATCCTTGTTATGTTATAGACAAACCCAGAGTCAGTAAAAAGATACGCCCTATATGGACATCTGAATTCGCTTTTGATTTTATAAATAAGACTAAGGGGCAGAGCCGGTATTGGATTGCAACATACCTGGCGCTTATGACCGGCATGCGGCCTGGCGAAATCTTTGGATTGCGTTGGTCTGATATTGATTTTAATAAAAAGACTTTAACCATAAAGCAGACAGTAACTAAAAAACGACGCATAAAAGATGGGGCAAAAACCACTTCAAGCGTAAGATCTCTCGCCCTTTCCACCAAGACAATTGAGGCGCTGAAAGAGCAGCGGACAATTATTCTCCAAGAACGGTTGATGCTTGGTGCGGAATATCAAATGAATGATTTGGTAGTATGTACCGCTTTTGGCGGCGCGGCAACCAGCAGAAGTATTCAACGTATGTGGGATCGGCAAATCAAGAAATACGAAGCCCCTCATATTACTTTTTACGACCTTAGACATACGCATGTATCTTTACTGATTCAAAAGGGGGTTCACATAAAAGTGATTTCCGAAAGATTAGGTCATACCTCTGTTTCTTTTACCATGGATACTTATGGGCATTTAATGCCTAACATGCAATCGGATGCCGCAGAGAGTTTGGATGATTTGCATACACAAGCGACAGGCGCTGAAAAGTAACAGAAGACACTACAGAATAATAGAAGGAAAAACAAAGGATTAGCAATGAGCATTAGGTTTTATACGTGATATTCTTATAGCATGGAAAACAAAGAGAACAGCACCCGACACAAGTGAGTGCCCGTTTGACGGCCAAGAGCCGCAAGGGCAGGACAACCGGGCAGGCTGTTCTTTTTGCGTTCCTGTGTAGTTAATCTGCACAGCTTTTCACAGCCTCCTGGGGCGCATTCAGCGCGTCTCTGAAAATGAGGGGTAATACTCGCCCTATGAGTCCAGGCAGTACGACGCGCGTTCGTGCCGTCTGGCAGGGGCATTTTATCGAGGTCGGTTAATGGTAAACCTGCGGACTCCAAACCCGCGACTGGTAGGTTCAATTCCTCCCCTCGGTGTTTTTATGCGGGCATGGTCTAAAGGTTGGGCCGCAGCCTTCCAAGCTGCTGATGCCGGTTCGAGTCCGGCTGTCCGCTTCAACCCAATATAAAGGAGTGTCGTCCATGTGGGTTAAGCAGGAAGGTGGTAAACGAAAAACACCGATCAAAGGTCACTGTGTTATCTGCAATAACCCGGAGCCGAAAAAGCATACGATCCTCAAGGCTTCGTTCTGTCAGATATGCTGGGATTTGATGCTGGCAGGCAATGATGAAGAATTGAGCAAGCGCACCGTTTGGGATTAGCAGGATTTATCTTCCATACGCCGAATTATGGTGGTGGGAGGTGCTACATGGCACAGTTAGATATTGCAGAATTACAAAAGTGGAAAAATGAGATTGAAGACGAGTTAGCTAATCTAAAATCGGCATCAATCGAAAAGGAAGTCGATGCTTTACAAAGCAGATATTCAATTCTTAGTAAAGTTGATTTGCGTTTAACAGGGAAGAGTGAGGAACAAGAACTATTCCAAAAAAAGTATCTTGACCCGACGCGTGAACAACTCGAAGCGAAAAAAAATGAATTGGAAAAGACTCAAAATGAAGAATATCAAACGGATTACTTCTTAAACAAAATTTTAAATGAAGTAAGTAGAGCTATATCCGAAATTTTTTAATCTTATATTTCAATAGACAGTGCATAAAGCCATCCAACCGGGTGGCTTTTTCAATGCCCGCATCTATGAATATTCATGCGTAATATACAAACATTATGAATGCTCTTGGGGGAGGATTCTCCCCCTCAGAAAAGCATGCTCAAAAATGTCCTTGTGGGGGTGAATTGACCCCCACTAGAGGGGGAGGATTAGCCCCCCAAGAAATAAAAAAGAAATAAATAATAAGTAATATAAAGATATATATAAGAGACGTTCTCTCTTATGCATATACCACCGCATAAACCTATGCATAAAGGCTGCTCATAAAAGAGTGGCCTATTTGTGTTTCTCAGAAAGAAGGTGAAGCAGTGAAAAGATTCAGCGATAAACTCAGCGTCGTACTGATCATCATCCTGATCGTAACAATCAGCCTGAACATACTGAACGGCTGGAAAGGTAAGCAGCTCAATCAGAGGTATGAGGATTCTCTTAAACAATATGAGGAATCCATTGAGCAGTACGTGCAGGCCAATAGGGAGTACATCGAGTATTTGAAGAGCTCCCGTGAACGGCTTGAGATACAGCTCAGGAAGGCGGATTGGGCTGCTGTTAATTAAAAGATGAGAGGAATGGTGAAGGCAATGATCAGAATACAGACAACGTACAATCTCGGTTGTGAGCAGGTAGAACGTGTCGTAGAGGTAGACGACATCTCTGCTCTATCAACTGAGGAGAGAGAACTGCTTATTGATACGGCAACTGGCCCCCTATCCTATGTAAGAGAAGAGGCAGACGAGCCTGACACAGTTAAGCCTGGACTGTGTGCGTCTCTCATTCATTCCTTGAATCAGATTGCTGGAGAGATCCATCCGGTAGATGGAAGGGACAATACTTCCCACATACAAGCCCTTGTTAATCTGGGGTTATTTCAGAAGGACTTCATCATTAGGCATAAGCTTGAAGCCTTGCGCATCCTGCACGGAGGAGAGAGCTTCAGGATGCAGCAGTCACTGCTTGTTAAATCTCTGATGCATGATCTTGACGTTGATACCGAAGAATGTGGCACAAATATGTCAGAATCGAGCTGATTTCTGGAATTTGGGTCCCTCTGGCCTAAAAAAAAGAATGCGGGTGCGCGTGAGCCCGATTTTCAATCAGATTTTATTTTTGGTTTTCGCTTTCCTTTTACATGTACCGTGCGCCTTCTGAGAGCTTGTCTGAGGGCTTTTTATACTAAGTGTGGAGAATTATCGCTTCTAATAATGCACCGTCTGAAACGGCCTTAAAATCGCTCTGTGAACGCGGTCGAAATTTAACAGCAAAATGGAAAGTGGGGGAACGACATATGAGGAAAGGAGAAAATAAGCCGGAGGGCATCGTGGGCACCAGTGAGTTAGCTGCTGTCGTGGGGAAAACAAAGCAGTGGATCGGTCAGCTGACCCGAGATGGCGTACTCTCGCAGGTGTCCCGAGGGAAATACAACTTAGCCGAATCAGTGCAGGCATATATTCGCCATGTGACTGGGACGGCTACAGAAGGCAAGATAAGTTATAGCGATGAAAAGGCGCAGCATGAACAGATCAAGAAAGAAATAGCGATGCTGGAGCTGGATGAGAAGCGGAACAATCTGCACACAACGGGGGATGTGCTGGATGCATGGGGCGAATTGATAGTTAATTTCCGGGAGCGGCTGCAGGGTTTGCCTCCAAGAATGGCGACTGAGTTGTCCCACATGACCGACGAGAAGGAGATCCGTTTATTACTGGAAGTAAAGATAAACGACGCTCTGACTGAGCTTGCGAAATATGACCCCTTGGCTGAAAGAGAATGAACGCGCAGCGAAAACAGACGTTCACCCTTCTGCGCCGGGCCATTCAGCTCGTTAAACCTCCGGAGCCTTTAAGCATTGCTGAATGGGCGGACCAGCACCGTGTTCTTTCACCAGAAGATTCATCCGAAAAGGGGCCATGGAGAACCAGCAGGTCACCCTTCCAAAAAGTGCCGATGGAAGCCATATCTGACCCGGAAGTGGAGTCAGTAGTCATGATGTGGGGCGCGCAGCTGGGGAAAACGGCTGTTCAATTGAATACAATCGGCTATTATACGGGGCATGATCCGGCTCCAATCATGGTTGTTCAGCCGGATTTAGTAGTCGCGAGGGATTTTTCTAAGGACCGACTTGCTCCAATGTACCGGGATTCGCCGCAATTGGCGAAGCTCATAACCAAAGATAAGAGTCGGGACACCAGTAATACCATACTATACAAGTCCTATCCAGGCGGTAGAGTCAACATTGCAGGCGCAAATTCTCCGGCCTCGTTAGCTTCCAAGCCGATCCGTGTTGTCATTGCGGACGAAATTGATCGTTTCCCGGTGTCGGCAGGCAAGGAAGGCGACCCGGTATCGCTGGCTACGGCCCGTACAGATACGTTCTATAACAAAAAGTTAGTGTTTGTCTCTACGCCTACGCTCAAGGGTTCATCCCGAATCGAGAAACTGTACGAAGATAGCACGAAGGAAGAATGGTGTGTGCCGTGCCCTTCTTGCGAAACGTATCAGCCGTTCAAGTGGGCACAGATCAAATTTGAGTACGACGAGGAAACCTCGAACTGCATCAAGGTCGAGATGGCATGCAAGGATTGTGGCGCTTTGCATCCTGAACACGAGTGGAAGCACGACTATGCCGAGCGTGGGAAGTGGATAGCGAGTAAAAAGCATGCTACAACCCGCGGATTCCATCTGAACAGTCTGGCTGGAACGATCAATGTCACTTGGAAGAAGCTTGTTAATGATTGGATGAAGGCTCAACGGGGTGGCTCCCAACTGCTTAAAACGTTTATTAACACCAAATTAGCCGAGACATGGGAAGAAAAAGGCCAGAAAGTAGAGCATGAAGTGCTCCTCAATCGCCGTGAAATGTACCAAGCACGGGTGCCGGAAGGCGTCCGGTATCTCACTGCAGCGGTCGATACGCAGGATACTCGCTTTGAAATCGACGTGATGGGCTGGGGAAAAGGCTATTCAAGCTGGCGAGTTCAGCGTCATATCATCGTCGGCGACCTCAATCAGCAGCAGCCATGGGACGAACTGGATGAATTTCTGGGGCGAACCTGGAAGGATGCTGAGGGGCGGACGTTCCGCCCGGTAAGAATCCTCATTGACTCTGGGGGGCATCACACTTTGAAAGTGTACAAGTTCTGTAAGCCGCGTCAGGGCCGGAACATCTACGCACTGAAAGGTGAAGAGAAAGGCGACGGCACGGAGACGCCTCTGCTTAATGGGATCAGTACAAACAATGTGGTGAAAGCAACCGTTATTCGAGTCGGAGTGTCTGAGGGAAAAGCGACGGTGTTCGCTTCTTTAAAACTTGATCCCGGAAAGCCGGGTTCGTGTCGGTTCCCTTTACCACATCCAGATAAGCCGGACCCATTCGTTTACGATGAAGAATATTTCAAGCAGTTGACGGCGGAACAATTGGTTACCCGATACGAAAAGGGTCTACCGTACACCGTCTGGGTCAAGACACGGGCACGAAACGAGGCGCTTGACCTTGCCGTGTATAATCGGGCAGCCATCGAAATGATCAATCCAAACTTTGACCTCCCGTTACCCGATCCCGTCAGTGCGAGGGCGGCTCCGGCCAAGGGCAAAAAGCCCAAGAAAAAGAATGTAGCCAGCAGCATATAGACCAGATGAAGGAGGTGAGAGAGGGAAAATGCCAAGAATATCATATGAAGAAGCCAAGACCAAATATCAAATGTGGAATGAAGCAGAAGATGCCATTGCAACCGGCAGCTCATACAGCATTGCAGACCGGTCCTTGACCCGTGCGGATATGGATACGGTCCTAATGATGAAAAGGAAATATGGCCGTATTGTCGATGCCTACGAGAATGGCGGGAAACGCCGGTCCAGAACAGCAGGCTTTTACCCCGTTGACCGATGAATGTCCTGGATAAGACGTTGAGTTATATTGCTCCTCGGTATGCGGCCAAGCGGGAGCAGGCCAGGACAGAAATTGAGAGGCAGCGGGCCGTTCGCCAGGTTACCAGTAATCTGATTAGTGGCCCTGGGAGTAATGGGCGAGGCTACGGGAAGCACGGAGCCAGCACCACCAAGTCATCCATGCTGTTTTGGAATACACCTGCCGGTGATGCCGATGTAGATATTCATCAGAATATTCCGAAGCTGCGAGAGCGGGCCAGGGACCTTCATGCGGGTACTGACATCGTGGCTGCAGCACATAAAGGGCTGCGTACTAACATTGTCGGTACTGGGCTGAAACTTAACACGGCATTTGATGCCAAATTCTTAGGCTTGGATAAAGTTAGAGCTGAGAAGCTGCGCAGTTCTATCCAGCGAGAATGGGCATTGTGGGCGGATACACCGAAATGTGACGCTGCCGGGCTAAGTGACTTTTACCAATTGCAGGCGCTGGCGTTCATATCGACAATGATGAGTGGAGATGTGTTCGCCCTGATGCCGAGCACACCCCGCCGCTGGTCTACTTACGATCTGAAGATTAATCTCATTGAGTCTGACAGATGTGCAACGCCTCCAGATAAAGTGATTATGGACAGGGACAGAATTCAGTCTGGTGTTGAAGTTGATGCTGACGGTATGGTCGTCGCCTATCACTTCAGCAACCGTCATCCGGGAGCGGATGGTTACAACCTCACCGGTGCAAATGAATGGGTCCGGGTTGAGAAGTACGGCAAGCGTACTGGGCGGGTGAACGTCCTCCATCTGTTCGAAGCTGAACGGCCGGGACAGCGGCGGGGCATTCCGGTTATTGCTCCAATCATTGAATCGCTGAAGCAACTCAGCCAATACACGAGCGCGGAGCTGGCTGCGGCCGTCATCACGTCTATGTACACCGTCTTTATTACAACCCCGGCGGATGAAGAAGGTGGGAGCCCGTTCGATGGCGTAGGAATGGGTGAAGAAGATCTGGACAGCGCTGAATACACTCCTGGAGCTACTGGGGACGAAATCAAGCTTGGTCAAGGTGCAATCATGCGGACTGATCCCGGGGAAGACGTCAAATTTGCGGACCCGACCCGGCCGAATCCAAACTATGAGGCGTTTGTCCGCGCCATGCTGAAGCAGATGGCAGCTGCGCTTGAACTGCCTTATGAAATATTGACCAAGCAATTTACAAGCTCATACTCGGCAAGCCGCGGCGCTTTGCTGGAAGCATGGAAGATGTACCGCATGCGGCGGGCCTGGCTGTCAAAGTCATTCTGCCAGCCGATTTATGAAGAATGGTTTGTGGAAGCAGTACTCAAAGGAAGAATTGAAGCACCCGGCATCTTTGATGATCCGGCTATTTTTGCTGCCTATACTCGGGCAGAGTGGCACGGTCCATCGCAGGGGCTACTTGATCCGACCAAGGAAGTGGACGCTGCTGTAACCCGTATCGAAAACAACATGTCCACGGCAGAGCGTGAGACAGCAGAGTTGAACGGTGGATCGTGGGAGCAGAATGTGCAGCAGCGGGCTTACGAAAAATCACGGCTGAAGGAATTGGGCCTTACGGAAGGCGGATCAGGCGGCAGCCAGCCGGTAACGCCTCAAAGTACGCCAGCGGAAGGTGATGAAGACAGCGAGGGGGGGGGTGAGTAAAACGAATGGCAAAAAAAATTAAGCTATCTGGCACGGTTGTTGGAGATAGGGATGCCCGAATTTATGAGTGGCTGGAGCTTCCTTACATCAGTCCGTCTGGAGTAGATAAGTTGCTTACAGAAGCCAATGGTGAAGAGGTTGAAATATACATCAGTTCAGGCGGCGGCAATGCTTGGGCAGGGGGAGAAATCTATACTCTTTTGAAGGAATATCAGGGGTTTGTCACTGTTAAAATCCCTTCAATTGCAGGTAGTGCTGCTTCTGTTTTTGCAATGGGCGGAGATAAGGTCCTGATTTCTCCAGCTGGTCAACTTTTCATCCACAATTCGGCAACATTGACTGACGGGAATAAAGAGGACCATCAGCAAAGCTACCAGATGCTTCAGAGCGCTGATGAAGCAATGATCAACGCCTATGTGATGAAAACCAAAAAGACGCGTGAGGAAATACGCAGTTTGATGGAGAATGAAACATTTTTCCATGCGCAGCGCGCCGTTGAGTTGGGGTTTGCGGATGAAATTATGTTTTCTACTGAAGAACTTAACCCGTCTGCAAGTGTTTTCGCAGGGGCAGAATTGCCTCCGGACGTGCTGGATAAGGTGCGCAACAAGATGATGGCACTCTTGCCAGGAAAACCGGAAACTGAAGGACAAGAAAAACCGCCTGCTGCCAAGGCCAAGGAGCCAAAACCAGCGGCACAAATAAAGGAGGAACCCAGAACAATGGATATTACAGAATTGAAAGAGAAGCACCCCGAGATTTTCGCGCAGGTTACCAGCGATGCGCAAGCGGCTGAAAGAAGTCGTGTCGCTGCTATTACAAGCCTTGCTGAAAAGACTCCGGGATCTGCAGAATTGGTTAAAGCAGCCATCGCTAATGGTGAGACGGCTGGTGAATTGGCGATTAAGATGGTGGAAGCTTCGCAGGTGCGTATTGCCAATGCAGCTAAAGAACGTGCAGCTGACGCTGCTGAAAGTGGTGTCGATGAGGTGGCATCGCTTGAGGCTAAAACGCCAGAAGCAGTTAAAGAAGAGAAAAAAGCTACTGCTGTCGAAAGCATGGTGGCTATGGCCCAAAATATTAAACCCAAGAATGGAGGTCGGAGATAATGTCTGAATATACTAGCCCATCGTTTGACGAACTGTTTGCGGGTGGGGTGCAGCCAGAGAGAATGACGGCGGTCATTATCAAGGCTGGGTCTGGTGTAGTAACTCGGGGAACCGTATTGGGCCTTGTAAGTCAGTTGCCCGAAACGGACCTATATGCTGGTACACCGATCACAGCACCAGTTGATTCTACGAAAACAGATGGTTCTAAAGATCCTTATTGCATCCTAGCAGACTCCACTATAGATGCAACCACAGTAGATGTGCGAGCTGCTGCGTACCTCGACGGCGAATTCAATCGCGATGCGCTTAAATTTGGAGGTACAGATAAAGTGGCCACACATGAGGTCGCTATGCGCAAGATCGGTTTGATCACAAAACGAGTAGTTAAATAAGGGAGGACAAGAGAACATGGCATCTTACCACGATATTTTAGAAATTCCAACACTAGTGCGAGTCGTTGAAGCATTTCCTGAAGACTCGTATTACCTTACGAATACATTTGCGAGCGAAGGAGAGACCTTCACGACTGATGAAATCGAAATCCAAACCAAAAAAGGTCACCGCCCCCTGGCTCCGTACGTAAATGAATTGCTTCCGGGCAAGGTTGTTCTGCGTACCGGATATACGTCCAAGACATACCGTCCGGCGCTACTGAAACCGATGCGTGTCATTACTCGCCATGACCTGAAGGTAAAGCAAGCCGGTGAAACGTTGCTGAATCCAAAAACACCGGCGCAACGTTACCAGGAATTGATTGTAAAGGATCTGGCAGAACTCACGGACACGATTGACCGACGCAAAGTGCAGCAACTCTCCGAAATTATGTTCACAGGTAAAACTGAGCAGATAGGTGAGGGCGTCAGCCAAATCCTTGATTGGGGATTTACGAATATCGAAGTGCTGTCCGGCACTGATCTGTTCTCTAACGAAAACACCAACGTCATTGAGTATCTTACCGACTGGGTGCAGGATGTAATGAATAAGAGTGGACGCACAATGCGCCGTGTACTCACTACCGCGAAGGTAGCTCGGACCATTGTAAACCACCCAACACTGTTAAAGCTGATTGAAGCTAAGAAAGAAACGTTGGACGTTGGTGATCTGAATCAACAGATTTTGCCGGAGGGCGTTATCTATCATGGATATCTGCGTCAGGCTAATCTTCAAATATGGTCTTACACAAACTCTTATACGGATGAAGCAGGCGACGAAGTCGACTATATTCCAGCAGGGACTCTTGCACTGTTGCCGGATGGTCAGCCGTTCGAATTCCTGTATGGAGCGAACTTGGTAGCTGACGAAGATGGCGACTTTGTGTTCGCTCAAGCTAAGATTTACCCGCAAGTGCTGAGCGAAGTAGAACCGCCTAGCCGTAAACTGCAATTGCTGTCTCGTCCTATCTGCGTACCGGCTAACGTCGATGGATGGTACGTCGCCAAGGTTCTTTAATCCAAAGGAGGAAATTTGATTATGGGATATATTGCTGAATGGAACATCCGCCACAATGGAAAAAAGATTGCTATCGGGGAAGCGATCCCCAAAGATATGACCAAAGAAGAGATTGCGCGACTGCTTGCTATTAAGGCGATCAAAGACCCGGAAGCTGAGGCCAAGGCTATCAAAGAAGCTGCCGCCAAGAAAGCAGAAACAGCAGGAGAGTAAGGGGTGTATGTTGTGAACCTCCGTGATCAGATTCTTATTGATAATCAGCGAACTTTTTTGAACGTCAAAGAGTTCGCGGACAACTACATTATCGACGGCAAGCCGTGCAAAGCAGTCCTTCATTCGGCTTCCGACAACAAGCACCCCCTGGCATATGCTGAGGGGGTTTCGCTTGTCACGGATACCCTTAAAGTGGATGTGCTGGAGCTGGGATACATGCCGGAACAAGATTCCTGGATGAAGATTAACGGCCAAGATTTCAAGGTGGTCCGCGTGGGCTCAGAAAATGGCATGCTCTCTATCTACTTGGAGGCGAATGTCGGATGAGGGTTGAGGGATTGAAAGAAGCGATCAAGGGAACCAAAGCGCTGAAGGAGCGCATGCAACCGGCGGCGTCTCTTGCCCTCAACCGTGTTGGGCAAGGCGTTATTACAGAGGCAGCCCGCAAGGTCAAAGAGACATACAACATCAAGAACGCCGATGTTAAGAGCGCAATGCGGCTGGTGCTGTCGTCTCCTGATGAGGGGCAGGTGCTTATTAAGGCAAAGGGGCGCAATCTACCCGTAACAAGGTTTAAGGTTACGCCCAAAGCGCCCTCACCAAAGCGTCAGAAGATGGTTAAGGTCGCCATCAAGCGCGGAGAAGCTAAGAAACTTGGCACAGCCTTTGTCGCATTCCGACGGGGTGAAAACCGAATCATGAAGCGTAAATTTCCGACTGGTCAGAGCGGGCGTCAGCGCGTGGTGAACCGTTTAGGACAGCGACCGGAATTACCTATTGAAGAAATTCACGGTCCTGCCATCCCGCGTATGCTCAATGAGCCGCAAGTGTTGAGACATATTCAAGATGAGGCTCAAGACCGCATGGAGAAGCGTTTAATCCATGAAATCAACCGTATTTTGAAATGAGGTGAGTATGATTTCTACACCGATTTTGCTTATCGAAGCCATCAAAGGCTTTCTTGAAGACCTTGTAAAAGACAGCGCGATTGCTAAGCCTGCTGTTCATCTTGGGTACCCGCCCCGGAAAAACAAAGATAATGCTGATAAAGAAGTCTTCCCATACATTTTGGTGAGGCCAGGAGAGGGTATCGACAACGAGGATTGCAAAGTCAAGGTTCATTTGATTTTCGGCAGCGAGGCAGACGATGACCAGGGATTTCTTGATGTGTTCAATCAGATGGAGCGGGTCCGGATTGCGCTGCTGAAACAGCAGATGATAGACCGCCGTTTCCGCATGGAGTTGCCGTACAAGTGGGAGTTTCCGCCGGAGCAGCCGGAGCCCTACACTATTGGTCTTGTAACAACGATTTGGACGCTGCCCACAGTTCAAAGAGAACCAGAGGAGGGTTTGTATTGAGCACACGAAAGAAAGAAGAAGTAAACGAAGTTACCGCAACAACCCAGGACATTGAACAAGGAATCCAAGAGTTTCCTGTGGAGTTGGCAGGTGAGGCAGTAGAAACTCCAGCATCAGTGGTTAATGAAGCGCCGACAGGCCCCCTCATTTACCTGGGTCCGAACCTACCAGGAGGAAGGCTGTTGCAATCCACGGTATTCCGTGGCGGTATCCCGGTCTATTTGCAGCCACTGCTTGCCGAACAGCCAGATGTTGAGGCGCTGATTGTGCCGGTGGACAAAATCGCTGGAGTACAGGCGCGTATCGTCAAGACCGGGACGGCCGAGTATGTGGCCTATCAATCAATCCTGAAAGGAGGTACAGTCAATGGCGGTTAAACATGGCGTTACAATCATTGAGCAATCCACATCTGTAATTGCTCCAACGCAGGCTACAAGCGGCATCCCATTTGCGGTAGGCACAGCCCCGGTTAACCTGGCGTCGGCACCCGTTCCGGTAAATACTCCGGTCCTAGCCTTTTCATATGCCGAGGCCGTAGCCGCATTGGGTTATTCGGATAATTGGAAGGATTACACGCTCTGCGAACTGATTTACTCGCACTTTGCACTGTATGCCAAGGCTCCGATGATCCTGGTCAATGTGCTTGACCCGGCAGTAAACAAAACGACGGTTCCGCCTGCAACATTGACTGTCAGTAATCGGGTGGCGACCTTGGCGGTAGACGGTGTATTGCTACCGTCTCTTGTGGTCAAATCTTCGGATGGGGCGACCACATATGTCAGTGGTAAAGATTACACTGCAGCCTTTGACGATGATGGTCATGTGATTATCACTACCAAATCCACCGGGGTCATTGGTGCCAGCGTTGCACAGTTGCAGGTTGGATATGACAAGCTCAATCCCGGAGATGTAAATGCTGACGATGTTATAGGTGGTGTAACTCTGGAGGGGGCTTATACCGGATTTGAGTTGGTTAACCAGGCATACCCTCGCTTTGGTATCCTGCCGGATATGCTGCTTGCTCCGGGGTGGTCGCACTTGCCAGCAGTCGCCGCAGTAATGAAGGCTAAGGCTGGGAACATCAACGGCAATTTTAAAGCCATGGCTTTGACTGACATTGATCCGGATCAGAAATATACCGACACTGGCGTTTGGAAGTCTGACAATAGCTACACCGGAACATTGCAAATAGCAACATATCCTATGCTGACGCTAGGAGACAAGCTTTTCCACTACTCCACGCATCTGGCCGGGCTGATTGCGTCTACAGATGCGGCGAATGGCGGCATTCCTTTTGTCTCTCCGTCTAATAAGGCGCTGCAGGCGGATGGCACGGCGCTGGCGGACGGTACAGACTTATTCCTTGGAATTGACCAAGCAACCTACCTGAACAGTCTGGGGATTGTAACAGCAATTAATCTCGGTACGAGCGGCTGGAGATCCTGGGGGAATTACACTGGGGCGTTTCCGGGCAATACGGACCCGAAAGACAGCTTTATCCCTATCCGCCGGATGTTTAACTGGGTGGGTAACAGCATCATTCTGACCTATATGCAAAAGGTGGATGATCCCATGAACACGAGACTGATCACCACCATCACCGACAGTTTGAACATTTGGCTTAACGGTTTGACAAGCACGGGCGCTCTTCTGGGGGGACGTGTGGAGTTTAATGAGTCCGAAAACCCGGTAACGGCTTTGATGGCTGGGAAAGTCACGTTCCATTTGCACATCACACCGCCGGGACCAGCACAGGAAATTTCATTCCTGCTTGAATACGACACAACATATCTGGCCGCGCTGTTTGCGGCGTAGGAGGGAAACAAATAAATGAACATTCCTGAACGGTTAACAGGGTATAGCGTTTTTCGTAATGGGGTCGAGCGGCTTGGTACGTCTGATGTGGAACTCCCCAGCCTTGAAGCACTAACGGACACTGTGAGTGGGGCTGGGATTGCTGGTGAAGTTGATTCACCAACCATCGGCCATTATGGCAGCATGCGGACAACTCTCAATTTCCGGACCATTGATGTTCCAATGCTCAAGCTTTCTGCGCCGAAAAGCCACGCTCTTGATTTTCGCGGAGCCCAGCAGGTGTATGACTCTACAGCCAGCGAGTATAAAATAGTACCGGTTCGGATCAGTATCCGGGGTATTCCGGTGAACACGGCAATGGGATCTTTTGAAACCAACGCCGCGACTGGAAGCTCTATTGAAGTTGAATGCACATATCTAATGGTAATGGTTGACGGTGTGAAACAAATTGAGATCGACAAATACAACTACATTGCTTTTATTGATGGCGAGGACCATTTGGCCGCCTATCGTAAAAGCTTGGGACTGTGAGGGATAAATGATAATGAGTAAAGAACAAAATAATACGGTTGTTGTAGAGGCTGACGAGCGGGTATTCACGCTTAGTCGGCCTTTTATTTTTGAGGAGCAGGAATATACGTATCTGACACTGGATTTCGAAAGAATTTTGGGTGAAGACTTGATCCGAATTGACGGCTTTTTTACATCCGATCAAAAGAATAGTTCAGTCTTTGTAAAGGCCTTGTCGCTCCCTTATCAATTACATGTGGCGGCAGAAGCGGCCAAGGTTCCTATGGAATTTTTCAATAAGCTTCCTGGTAAAGACGTAAATAAAATTGCCTTGAGGGCACAGGGTTTTTTGCTCTTCTAGGATTGGTAGACAAAGAAGGGCCGCGCAAGCTGAAAAAGCTGGCTGCGGCTCTTTCTGGTGCTTATTATACGCCAATCCCTCATTGGCTAAGTATGCCAGTCAAGGAGTTGTACGACTGGGTGGATACAGCAAATGAAATAGCCAAAGAACGAGACCGGCAGCGGAAGAGGTGATATAAACCATGGCCGGCAAAGAGTACAAAATAGCGTTTGATCTGCAAGCAAAACTTGACTCCAGTTACAACACCGGGATGCGTAAAGTGCTGGATAATCTGCAAGAGTTGCAGACCACTGCCCGTGCCATAGAAGCTATCCGACTCTCAGGTGATATGGTCAGACCACTGCGCGAAGGATTGCAAGCAGCAGAGCGGGAGTTTGACCAGTTGCGCCGGATGCCTCGTATTGATGGAATCTTTACCGAAACCGTCAAAGAACTCAAAGAGGCTGTCAAGGAGGCGGCGCAACTCTCACGCAATTTGCAAGAGATTGCCCGGATCCGGATGCCGTCCAATATGTTCGGCAATGACTTGCAACGCTATACCCGCGATATGCAGGAGCTTGAGCGCCGGATGCGTGAGATCAATGATATTCAGGGTCCGCAGCCGGGTGATCCAGGTGGCGGTGGCGGTGGTGGAGATGATAGCGGCGGAAGTTCAGGAATGTGGGCGCTGGGTGGTGCTGTCGTTGCTGGTGGGGCTATTGCCGGGGTAGCAGCTGGGGCTGGCCTGGCTGCTCATGCGGTGTTTTCGTTTTCTGAGGAGTACCAGGAAGCTATGAACCAGATTGATTCAGCCACGAATGCTTCTGATCTTGAAATGGTTGCTTACGGGAAAACACTAACTGACCTGTATAACCAGAACTTAGGCGAAAACCTGTACGATGTTGCGAATAGTATGAGTACTGTTCAACAAGTTACAAAACAAACTGGAAAGGCCCTTGAAGAAGCAACCAAAAGTGCGATTGTTTTTAGAGATGCTGCGGGAGAAGATGTAGCTGAATCAGTGAAAGCAACGGATACCATGGTCAAGAATTTCGGGGGCGATTCAGTCAAAGCGTATAACTTACTTGCGCAGGGTTGGCAGAAGGGGTTAAACAAATCCGGAGAATTATTAGATAGCGCAAATGAGTATAGCGTATATTTCGACAAAATCGGTTTCAACGCTGACCAGATGTTTGATACTTTCGCCGCAGGTCTCGATGCAGGGGCATTTAATTTAGACAAAATCGGCGACAGCGTTAAGGAATTCGGAATCAGATCTAAAGACGGATCGAAAACGAGCATTGCAGCTTATGAGTTATTAGGGTTAAATGCCGAGAAAATGACAGCGACATTCGCTGCAGGTGGTCCAGCGGCTAAGAAGGCGTTTGATCAGGTGGTTACGGCTATAGCTGCTGTAAAAGATCCGGTAAAACAATCAGCAGCAGCTGTAGGGTTATTCGGAACGCAAGCAGAAGATATGGAAATTGGTGTCATTACATCTCTTGGAAATGTGAAGAGTCAATTTGATTCCACGAAAGCAACTATTGATGAAATTGCAGCTACAAAGTACAACACTATCGGTCAAGCCTTCGGTAGCATGGGTCGAACTTTGCAGACCAGCCTGATCCTCCCTATCAGTAAAGAGTTGCTGCCGTTATTCTCGTCCATGGCTAACAAAATGACAAAATGGGTGCCTGCTGTAATGGATGCATTCGGCAAAGTCGGTGGAGCGGTCAAGGAAGCGGCCAAAAACGTACAATGGCTCTTCGAAAACGGCTTTGATGGCGAAATGGAAGGCGTCACTGTCAATTACCTGACTGCGTTGGGAATGGACAAGGGTACGGCTGAGGAAATTGCCAGCAGATTCCGAATTGTCTATGATTCGATGTCCGGTTTTATTGATGATATCAAGGGTCTGTTCACTGGAAACTTTGATATCTCTAGTATGTTTGGATTTAAGAAAAAGAACATGAGAGGAATCACGTCCGGCTTCAAGGATGTTGTTGGCGGCCTCATGGATTACTGGGCTGACTTTGGCAAAGGCTTGCTTGGATTATGGCCGGGTATCAAGGGGATATTCGTCTCCCTTGGAAACATCGTCAAAACGGTTGCCCCTATAGTTGGAGCGTTGGTGACGACAGCAGTGTCAGGGTTTAAGGCGATATACAATGCAGTAATGCCTATAGCGACCTATCTTTCTGGCAAGTTGTGGCCGATTATTCAGAACATCTTTACGTATTTAGGCACTCAGGTATTCCCGCAGGTTTCCCGGCTCATTGCTGCCCTGGTTCCGCAGATTATGAGTATTGCATCTAAGGCACAAGAGGCCTTCGGGGCCATCGGCGGCTGGATCAGTCGGATGTTTGAGGTAGTTAAGCCCACATTGGACAGTTTGTTTGCTGCATTTCAATTTGCATGGGGCTCGATAAAAATTGTGGTTTCAAATGCGATAGATGCTATAGGTGGCGTGATTAGTGGGTTGCTCACTTCATTGGGTGGCATCATTGATTTTGTGACTGGCGTATTTTCAGGCGATTGGGGCAAGGCTTGGCAAGGTGTCCGTACAGTGTTTGAGGGCATATTTGATGGTCTAGGTGCTGTCCTTGTCTTTCCGATAAACGTGGCCGTTGATGCGATTAACGCAGCCATACGGGGAATTAACAAAGTGAGCTTTGATATTCCCGACTGGGTTCCTGGTGGTGGCGGGACTTTTGGGTTCAGCATCCCTGAGATTCCGAAGATTGGCGGATATGCAAAGGGTGGCTATGTAGACAGTCCGGAACTGGCTTGGGTCGGGGAAGGTCGCTCGCCTGAGTGGATTATTCCGGAAAATAACTCCGCACGGTCTCAGGGCTTGTTGCAGGCTGCTAACCGGAGTATGGGCGGCGGAGAAATTGACGGCAACACCATCGGTGATTTTATATACAAACCAACATTTATCATACAAGGAAATGCCGATGAAGCGATGGTCCGGCAGATGGATCAACGCAATCAACAAGAGTTTAGCAAGCAGTTCGATGATTACAAACGCCAGGCGCAGAGGGTGGGTTTTGCATGACAATTTATACGACAGTTCAAGGCGATACCTGGGATGGTATCGCCTATAAGCTGTACGGCCAGGCTGAATTGATGACGCTGCTCATGTCAGCAAATCCGGACTATACACAGACCGTTTTGTTCTCGGGCAGCGTTACCTTGAACGCCCCAGATAAGCCGGCCGACGCCTCACAGACGTTGCCACCGTGGAGAAGGGAGGAATAGTATTGGAAAAGATGCAGGATGCCCGCAGGGCGGTACTGGTGCTCAATTACAATGGCAAGGACGTTACCTCGGATATAAGTAAGGCGCTTACTGCATTCACTTATAATGACGCTGCTCCCGGGACGTTAGATGATATTTCAGTAAGCCTGGAAGACCGTGGTCATAATTGGCAAGGCCCATGGGAGCCGATGGCAGGCGACAAGATCAAAGCAGAGATCCGCACGATCAACTGGGATAAGCCCGGGGAAATCAAAAAGCTACCTCTCGGCAGTTTTGAGGTCGATACATTTGATTTTGCGGGTCCGCCGGACGCTGTGACAATTAAGGCTATTTCTTTGCCAGTAAGCTCAACCGTTCGTCAAGAAAAGAGAACCAAAGCCTGGGAAAAGACAACTCTTAAGACACTGGCCGGGGAGGTCGCAAAGCGTGCCGGGCTGAAGCTGCTATATGAGGCGACAGACAATCCATCATATGACCGGATCGAACAGGCGGGGGTATCTGACCTCGCTTTTTTGCTGGATACGGCTACCAAAGAGGCTATAGCAATTAAGGTATCTGGCGGAAAATTGGTCCTGTTTGATGAGTTTGTTTATGAGCAGCAAGCCCCAATTACCACTATTACGCGCGGCGTGGATAACGTTATATCCTATGCATTTAGCTGGGGGACTGCATATGTGGCTTACCGAGCGGCTGAGTTGTCCTACACCGACACCAGCAAAAAGAAAACTTACAAGGCTACGTATAAGCCACCAGGAGCGCCATCAAGCGGACCTGTTCTGAAGCTTAATGAACAGGTGGACTCTCAAGCAGCAGCACTCAGGCAAGCCCGGAAGGGACTGAGAGCGAAGAATAAAGAGGCTGGTAAAGGAAGTTTGGTGTTGATGGGTGATATAAGAATGGCAACAGGCCTAACGATCAACATCAAGGGGTGGGGCCGTTTTGACGGCAAGTACATTATTGAGTCTTGCAGCCAATCCATAAGTAGTGGAGGTTATGTAACAAACATCGGAATTAGGAAAGTGTTGGGGTGGTGACCATGTTACGAACAGGGATTGTTTCAACAGTGAACGAAGCAGCGAGAACAGTCAGGGTGACGTATCCGGACAAAGATGATCTTGTTTCCGGCGAGCTGCAGGTTATTGGTCCGGCCACGATCGGGCTGACTCCAGTAGAGCTGCCGGAGGTTGGGGAGACGGTACTTGTTGGGTATCCCGACAATAGCTCAGATGGCTATTGTCTCGGGGTTATCTCGGGAGGTGGCACATAATGACCATGAGCAAGATCGGCAACCTCGGGCCGGTCGTATTTGTCGTATCCCCGGAGGCGATTCGGACCTTTCAGGAGTTCACCCGTACAAGCGCGGGGAGATTTGCCAAGCATGAAATCATCGGCCAAAAACCAAAGACTCAGTATCTTGGGCCGGGGCTTGATACGATCTCGTTTACCATGTGGTTCGATGCGCGGTATCGTCTCAATCCCCGGAAAGAGCTGGACAAATTAACGGAGCTTGACCGGGCGGGGAAGGCGTTGCCCTTGATTATTGGAGGGAAGGGGCTCGGAACTGGGTTGTGGGTGATTACCGGGCTGACTCAGGGATGGGAAAAGATCGACAATGCTGGCAATGTATACTACGCCACCGCAAATGTCAGTCTGGAGGAATACGTAAAATGAGTACTTACATCGTGGATATGACACAGCCATCGACGATAGATTTTTCACCGGCGACTATAGCGGCAGAAGTCGCACAAAACATCCGGACAATCCTTTCAACACCGTTGGGTAGCGCACCACTCGCTCGGGAAATCGGGTTGGATTATTCAATAGTCGATGATCCGTATCCGATTGCACAGGCCCGGCTAACTGGTGAAGTCATGACGGCTATCGCTATCCAGGAGCCACGGGCGGTAGTGACTGAGGTGTCTTTTAAGGGTGATCTTGAGGACGCCATGACAGGCCGCCTGCTGGCCGTGGTGCGGTTCAGTTTGGCAGAGGGGGTGCAATGATTGGAATACGTAGAATTGCCGGAAATACAGTTTGTCGCTGAGGATGCGGCAGGCATACAGCAAAACGTGATAACCGTATATGAGGGCCTAACTGGCCGAACACTACAGCCCGCCGATCCGGTGAGGCTGTTTTTGTCTTCGCTTGCGACCATCATTGTCCAACAGAAGGCGCTCATTAATCAGACGTCCAAAGGCAATCTGCTGCGATACGCATCGGGTCCCATGCTGGATCACATGGGGGCCTTTCAGGGTTCGGAGCGTTTAAATGCGTCAGCTGCTATAACCACACTGCAGTTTACTCTATCAATTCCACTATCCTCGGCTACGGCCATACCAACAGGGACTAGGGTCGGGGCGCAAGGCGGTGGCGGGTCTGTTTACTTTGCAACTGCGGAGTATTTGGAGATTCCTGCGGGAGCCACAAGCGGCACAGTGACGGCGGAATGCTCGGCAACTGGGACAGTGGGTAACGGATTCCTACCGGGGCAAATCAATGTCCTTATGGATCAGCTGCCCTTTGTACAGTCTGTAACCAACTTGACGGCCAGCAGTGGGGGAGCATCAACAGAGTCGGACGCTGCTTTTAAAGAGCGTATCCGGACAGCGCCGGAGTCATACAGCACGGCGGGGCCAAAGGGAGCATATGAATTTTGGGCAAAGTCCACCTCAGCGGCAATCCTGGATGTACATGCTTACTCTCCCTCAGCTGGCAAGGTTACAATTGTGCCTTTGCTTGTCGGCGGGCAGATACCTGGGCAGGATGTGCTGGATGCAATTAGCGAGACTTTGGAAGAGCGGGGAATCCGGCCATTAACCGATCAAGTAACCGTAAGTGCTCCGACCGCAGTAACTTACAATACGACTTTGACTTATTACATCAGCAGCAGCCGGGCGGCAGAAGTGCCTGCAATACAAGCAGCAGTGACTGCGGCAGTGGCCGCTTATCATCTCTGGCAGCGGTCCAGGCTAGGAAGGCATATCAATCCCTCTGAACTGATTACCCGCGTCATGGTGGCCGGAGCGCTTCGGGTAGTGCCGACAGCGCCAGTATATATGGCATTGACGGCGACACAGGTTGCCCAGGATACACCGCCAACAATCACCTATGGAGGGCTGGTCGATGATTAATATCCAAACGGTAAGCCTGCTTGATTTGCTGCCGCCGTCGATCAGGTCTGACCCGGCCATGGCAGCCGCAGCTGCGGCGCTTGATACGCAGCTGCAGGAGACCACCGCCATGATTAATAACTTGGATACTTTCGGGCGTTATGCAGAGTGGACGAATGAGGAGGTCGACGAGCTCGCCTGGCAGTATAAGCCGCCTTACTATGACCCGGATTTACCGCTGGATCAGAAGCGGCAGCTAGTCAAAAATGCAATTCCCTTTCACCGTCACAAAGGTACGCCGGGAGCCGTCGAGGATCTGATTGCAATCTTGTTCGGTGAGGGCGCGGTGGAAGAGTGGTGGCAATACGGCGGAGAGCCGTACCATTTCCGCGTGCTAACCAACAATGCCGACGTCACGACGACGCGGGCGCAGGAGTTTGTTGCTGCGGTAGATGCAGTTAAACGCCTTTCTGCCGTGCTGGATAGCGTCACAATATCACAAGCTGAGGAGCTGCCGTTATATTTCGGTGGCTTTTTGCATTTTGGCGAACAGATAACGATTTAAGGAGGGGAGCATGTGGCAGTATTTGGCGGCATGACTTTAACAAACAAAGGCCTCGTACTGCAAGGCAAGGCGCAGGCGGGGGCGCATCTCAAATACACCCGTATGGCTATTGGTGATGGGTCCTTAACAGGCCAGTCAATCCCAGCAATGAATGGACTGCTTTCGCAAAAAATAAGCCTCCCCATTACTCGGCTACGCACACAGCCGCCTAATAAGGCGATAGTCGGCGCTGTGCTGCGAAATGCCGATGTTGCCACGGGCTTTTATTGGCGCGAGGTTGGGCTGTTTGCACAGGATCCGGATGCCGGGGAAATCCTTTATGCCTATGCTAATGCAGGGGTGACGGCGGATTATATTCCACCAGGTGGCGGTTCGGATATTATCGAAAAATCATTTGATTGCGTGGTTGTCGTGGGTACCGCATCAAATATATCGGCGGTAATCGACGAATCACTGGTGTATGCTCTGCGGTCGGATCTGGACGCTGTAGCAGCGGCTAAGGTGGACAAGGTGACTGGAAAGCAACTCTCAACCGAGGATTACACTACACCAGAGAAAACAAAACTGGCTGGTGTAGCACCTGGGGCCAATAACTACACACATCCACCATCACATCCGGCCAGTATGATTACAGAGGATACTACGCACCGTTTTTCCACGGATGCAGAAAAGGTGGCTTGGAGTGCCAAAGAGACTACCGCAGGCGCTCAAGCAAAAGCAGACGCAGCCAAAGACGCTGCTATTACTGCGGCAGCAGCCGATGCTACAGCTAAAGCTAATGCTGCAAGGGACGCTGCAATAGCTGCCGCAGTTGCTGCAGATGCGGAAAAATTAAATGCCAATGCTTACACGGCTGCAGATGTCTTGGCAAAAATAATAACCGTAGATGGTTCCGGTAGTGGACTGGATGCGGATACAGTTCGCGGATTTACCACGAATCAGAATTTGAGTACAACCAATACGCCAAGGTTTGACGGCGTGGATTTCCGGCGCTCAGATAACTACAGAGTAGGTGCAGACAAGCCGTCCTCTTATCCATTGGGAGAAACAATTTTCTTTAATCTCGATGGGGGAGGCTGGCCCGCAGAATTTGGAACTGTAGTTTCGTATAGAACATACGGCGGTGCAATGAGTGTATTCCAGTATTTTTATCCCTACAATGTAGTAGCACCTATTAAGTACCGTTATTCATTGTACACAGATGATACATGGAGCGCATGGGAAACCATACTAACGGGCAAGGACGCCAAGGGATTTGCTGTATCTAACCCATACGTTAACTTTGGTGATACAGACGCACCAATGAATACTGATGAGTTCATAGCCCTTTTAACAGCTATGGGGGCATTTACTGCTAGTGGACATTGGGTAGCAAGAGGGGGATGGGCGTATGATTACAATCGCACTATTACCGATTCAGGATTTGGTCATATCTCATTAGCCGGGGCCGTAGTTGAAGTCACGGGAAACTCAACTTTCTTTACTGTTCGTATCCTTACCGCACCCCAAGCAGCTACGCCAGAAGCCGGATTAAATGCAAATTCGGAGTTCATATATGCAAGTAACGGACCCGGCTATGTTAATGGGTGGAGAAAACAAATAAACAACAAAAACGCATTAGCAGGAACAGTAGGAAGTACTACTTTTGTAACTGATGCAAACACGATACCTAAAGATGGATACTATGCCGTTGCAAGCTTATGGACCGGAAGCCCATTCCCTGGGACCCAAGGACCCAATCAGGGGTATCTCGAACAGTTTACTTGGGGCGACTCACCTGCTTATAAAGTGCAGCGTTTTATGCCAATTAACGCCTACGACCCGTCAACGAGGGGCCAGCGCTACCGTATACTTAACAACGGAGTATGGGAACCTTGGGCTAGGCAATGGGATAGTTCAAATGACGTCCCACTTTACGCAGCTAGACGAACGATTTCAGGTGGGGCGAACCTGAACGACTACGTCGGCAACGGAGCCTATAGCCTATACGTCGAGGGTGGGGCATATCTTAATGGTCCACCACCAGGATACTATCTATTAGATGTTAAGGTCGCCGAGAGCGGGTATGTGATTCAAGATGCGCTAAATGTGTTTGGGTCAGCTAGGTACTCCCGCGCCCGCACGGATTCAGGTGTTTGGTCAGGGTGGCAGGAAGTAGCCATTAAGGATTGGACGGGAAAAATCGCAAATGTAGCAGCTAATAGAGCGAGGGGCTACGGAGTCCAATTAACAACGACTACGGGATTGTCAATAGCCTCATATACTGCCTCTGCGACTTCTATGCATACGGTAAAAATCTGTATGACCGTAACTAACCAGCGCTCAGTGGCGATAAATGTCTACTATACTGGTATCGGAGGCGAAAAGCAGAGAGTTGTATTACCACTTACATCGATGGCTCCAGATGATTACGACTTTATACCCGTAACTATTTATTGCAATATCGGAACCTATATCAACGTTGTTGCACAAACGACACTTGCAAATTCAGTGTACGTAACCGCAGTTATTACAGAGGAGGGTTGATCAATGGGTTTATGGATACCGGGTACAGCAGATCCCGGCGATGTGTTAGCAGGGAAAACCTATAGCGCGAAAGATAAATACATCGCTCCAGGTACGATGCCACTTAAGACAAACTGGAATGGAGACGGGACAAGCGCCAATCATCATCTAGCTAAAGACATAGCTTCGGTCCCAGGAACATTATGGCTAAGGCCAGTAATTCCAGCAGACCCACCAACGGCATTTCAGGGGGATGTGTGGATACAGAAAAATGAACCGAATTTTAATCCCGCATACTGGAGGTCTGACGTGACTATGTTCGGACTTCAGGGATCGATTCCTGTCCGCGGAGCTGGTGGAGTGGTGACGCCTGGAGCTGTACCTCAAATAAAATCAGCAGGCTATTGGTCTGAAGACATTATCATTGCTGCTGTGCCTGTTCCAGCCAATAAAGTACTGGCAGATACCACAATAGCCGGGACTGCGGGAACCGTACCTATTATCAGTGCAGGTGATGATGTAGCTATAGGAACAGCGCAATGGGGCAATGGAGACTTAGCGGTTTATCCTAGGGAGGGCTACCGTAAGGGTGGACCAGGAGCGGGAGAAATTAAGGTTACTACAGCACAACTCCAATCTGCGGAAAGTGATTTGAAACCGTCTAATATACGAAGTGGTGTGAGTATATATGGAGTATGGGGCACTATGATAGAGGGCAGACGCACAGCTACTGGAACCATTCAATCCGGAGACATTTATAGAGTCACCGTTAACGGACTGGGATTCACTCCAAGTGAAATTCAACTTGCGTGGACTGGCACGGCGGGAACGGGGGCTACAGTTTATTATCGCTTAGGTCGATCATTTGGACAGTGGTACTGTTCAGCGGTAAACTCTGCTAATGGTACGGAAGCTACGTATATGAGTTTCTCGAATAGTCAGGTGTTCGCTGGAGGATTTACAATTGACCACCTCGCTTCCTCTGGAAAGGAACTTACATGGCGGGCAACAGAATAAAAAAAAAGGAGGCATTTACAATGGAAATCGGAATGAAAATTTACTATGAACTGAAAACGGGCAATGTAATCCTCAACACCGGCGAACGGATCGGCAGTGTGGTGCCAACAACCCGAGAACAGGATTTTGAGTCTTTCAAGCTGTTGGCCGAGCGTGTGCCGGAAACCGTGGGCCTGATTGAACTGGAATATCGCCAGCATGCACAGGATTTTATAAACGCTACTAGTTACCACGTCAATCTGGAAACAAAGAAGCTTGAGTTTTCTTATGATCCTATTGACCCAGAGGAACCGACTGAACCAGTCTATCAGAAGCCGTTAACCGAGCAAATCAAGGACCTGACAACAGAGCTATCCAGCACACAAATGGCTCTTGCTGATAATTACGAGCAGCTGCTCTCTGCACAAACTGAGGCCGTAAGTGCGCAATTAGCGTTAACCGAGCTGTACGAACTGGTATTACCCCTGACTGGAGGTGCTAGTAAATGACACAAGTATATGCAAGCTTGATCCGCAAGGGACTTAAAAAGCTGGAACAAGTACCAGCTGTAATCCGCGAGGACGTTGCCGTGCTGCTGGGCGACAATGCGTAACTGGTTGGCGGGGCTGCTGGTGTCCGGCGGTCTACGTCTCATGAGGGGAGGTGATACCATGTCTGTTATTTATGCGCTGCTGATTATTAAGGGCCTCAAAACTTATGCTCAAGTGCCTGCCAAGCTGCAGCCGGAGGTTAAGACCTATCTGGCCGCAAGTGACCTGGACGAGAACGGAGATCCATTACCAGCTAAATAGATTTAAAGATGGCGCCCAATGAGGCGTTTTTATTTTGCCCTCGGAGTCGATCCGGGGGCTGTTTTTATACACCAATTAGATAAAGGGGAGCAATCATGATGGCAGACGGGGGAGCAGATGTAAGGGGAGGGGTTGAGGATGTAATGCCATTACAACGCCTTGAAGAGGTAGAGGCGGGGTTGAGCACTCTGTCGAGTGAGTTTGCCCGAATAGCTGCCGAAAATGTTACGGCAAACACTAAGCTGAGGCTACTGGAAGAGAATGACCATCGTCATGATGAAAATATTAAGGAGATCAAAAGTTCAACCATCAAAATGGAGATTCAGTTCAGCGCAATTATGGCTAAGTTCGACAGTCTCGAAAGCAAAATTTTCTCGCTGCTTCAACAAGCTAACAAGGACAGCGGCGCAGAACGAAAGCTCTGGATGGATATGATTAAATACATTGTTTTGATTGCTCTTGGAGCAGCAGCTGGCAATCAATTTTTAGGAAAATAAGGAGTGGTGTAATGCTTACATTAGATCAGGTAAAACTCAAATCACATAAACGCCTTATTGGGCTGCATCCTGTCCTTAAAGCGGCCACAGAGGCCCTCATTGAGCGGAGTTATGCCCGAGGGGTCAATATAGTCATTACCCAAGGGCTGCGGACCATTGAAGAGCAGAATGCCCTGTACGCTCAGGGCCGGACCAAGCCTGGGCCTATTGTGACCAATGCCAAGGGCGGCACCAGTTACCACAACTTTGGACTTGCTATCGACTTCGCCCTACTGCTGTCGGATGGGAAACAGGTATCCTGGGACCTGAAACGCGATGGTGACGGTGATAAGGTAGCGGACTGGACAGAGGTTGTTCAGGAGGCCAAGGCGCTCGGGTTTGAGTGGGGCGGGGATTTCGTTTCCATCAAGGATGCACCACACTTCCAAATGACATTCGGCTTGAAGACCGCACAACTGCGAGCAGGCAAGGAACCAACAGCAGCGCAGGTTAAAACGGCTTATGCCAAGATTGATAAATGTAAGGGGGAAGCTTCAGAAGTGAAGAAAGATGTAATCGTGAGGGTGCTCGTAGACGGCAAGAAGGTGGCTGACGGTGTAGCGGATGAAGGAGTAACCTATACGCCTGCAAGGGCCGTAGCAGAGGCTTTAGGGGCTACAGTGGACTATGACGCTAAGACTAAGACAATGACAATCACCAGTAAGGGGGATAAGTAAATGAAAAGCAAATGGCGGAATCGTGGATTGTGGGTATCTTTGACGGCAGCCGTGCTGCTTGGCGTGCAAACAGTCGGGGTAATCTTCGGGGTGCAACTGGCCCCAGAAAAATACGATGAGATTACAGCGGCCGTGAATGCGTTACTTGGCATTCTGATTGTGCTGGGAATTGTGAGTAATCCGGAAGCTGGCAAGGGATATACGGATAAAGAGTAAATTCCCAAGTGTTTGGGATTATACCCACTGGCGGCGAGCTTTTCATTTTGTCTAGTGTTTGCCCTTTATGTATAGAATTAATTCATCCTTGATACGCTTGGATTACGCCCACTGGCTTAGACTGAAAAATCCCAAAAATCACTTAAAATCATCCCAGATCCTACTACATTTACCAGAATTACGTTCATAATTGTAAAATGACGTTTCCGACTAAATTCCTTGGGAGCGTCATTTTTTCGTGCTACGAAAGTAAATATAATCTATGGAGGTATTAAAATGAAAACAATTTATATTGAGTCCGAGTATCTTGGTAATAGATTCCTTGTTTTAGTTCAGGATGAGCGTAAAGAGATAAATGAATCTCAATCACAAAACATCTCAGGAATCTTTATGACGATTTCAGAAAAAGTGTCAGAGAGCATTCAAACGAAAAGTGGTTTGAAGTATAGCGAATGCTATATTAGATGGGTTGACATAACAGGTAATAAAATCTCCGTCGGTTTTGGTGGCGTTTATGAAGGTGGAGAGTCAACTGAAGGTAAGTTGGAATTCGAAAATGAACAGATAATGATTCAAGGTTTAAGGGATATTGTATATTAACATATCGGAAGTACACAATCCCATGTATAATATAATTTGATATATTTTACATGGGAGGATATTACATGGATAAGAGAATTCCTATAGCAGTTTTTACGGGAGCAGGAGCTTCCAGGGCAGAGCCAATTTCCTTACCTACTATGAAAGAATTTTTTCAACAGATAATGACAGAGGACCATCACCCTAAGTCTCCAAGAATTAGTGACCCGGAGTATTTTAAGTTCATATTTGATACTTTGTATGGCGATGATGAAAATTATGATCTGGAAAGAGTAATGGGTGCTTTGTATGAACTGAAGGAGTTCACAAATAATGATTGCTGGTTTTTATTCCAAAACCCAGTTATTTATAATAATATGGTGAACACCCTTTATAACACGTACGGTGAAATTAAAAACTCTAATAATAACTCAATAGGGGGACCAAATTTAGTTAAAATTCTATCACAGACAGCCAATAATACATACATGCTATACAAAGAAAAAGCTCAAACATTAATTTTCCAACTAGAAGATTTGATCAGAGAAAAATATGAAAATATTCAATTTGATTCAATAAGAACTGTTTACGAACCTATATGGAATTTGTTGATCAGAATTAATAAAGAACTTAATTTAGATGATGCACCAGTAATTCCGTTTTTTACAACTAATTATGATATGAGCGTGGATTGGTTTTTTAATCCGGAAAACGACATTGAGATGGATAAACACCTTGAGTGGGAAAAGGCAATTAAATATAACTTAAAATATATTGATGGTTTTGACAGACGTGGTTGGAACATGAATGAATATGAAAGTATTAATGAAGACTCTGATAATACAATATATATACCTTATTACAAACTGCACGGTTCTTTATTTTGGGAAAAAAGAGCTGGGAGAATAAAAATGGGGACTAACGTTGCTAATGATCCTTACTCTCCAAAAGAACTGATGCTGGTATACCCATCGGACAAAAAGGTGCTATTGGAAGATCCATACAGATATAATCATCGTATGCTTGATAAGTACTTAAAGAGAGTTAATACTCTATTGATAATTGGATTTTCTTTTCGAGATCCGGCATTAGTAAAATCTTTCGAAACAGCTCTTATTGATAATCCTAGTTTGATGATACATGTGATTAATCCTGAATTTAATAAAGGTGATTTTCCGGAAATGGAAGATTTCATTTATCGTGAGGAGTATTCCGGAAGAGTGATTCACCAAAAGTATTTCTTTGGAAGTAATGAATTTATTGTGTGGTTAGAAAACCAAATAATCAAACAATAACTAATGTATATGTAAGAAAAGAGTGTCTTACTCATGATATGATGAGACACTCTTTTAGTATAAAATTTATAATACCAATTACATAGAACGGATATACATAATGTTCCAAATGAATTATTCTATATTTATGAATAATGAAAATTATCAATACAGAGACACATACTTTTTGATTTGGCGTCCTACAGCTTTATGGATCGGAATATTTTTATTATTGTTGGTGTTGATTTTGTTTTATTGGATTTACAAATATCGAAAGAAGAGAAAATGAGAGGCATGAATAATACATACAAAGTCCTAGAGAGCGATACACACTTCCTGACCGCAGCCCTTGCGCAATCCAAGGTGTCAGTCTGGTACCGGGAAGATCCGGACCCAATCGGGCACCTAATAGATTACGGGGGGATCGTGGAGGGATACACACAGGAGTCGATCAGGATAGCCGACAGTTGGTTTATGCGAGAACGGTTTGAATTTAGAGCATATATAAAATGAATACAATTTACAGACTGTCTAATCGTGATAAAGTGTCTGTTTTTTGACTGATATGAAGCACCGAGCAATTCAAAATCTTATTGGATCGGGTCGATTAAATTATGTATATAAAAGAAGTTGTAACAGAAATGGAAAATAAGCATCAGAAATCTTTAATGGCTCACAGAATTATGGCAACAACTTTTGATAATAATTTGTTATCAGGTCAAATTCCTAATCACACATTAGCAGATGTTTCCTTGTTCTTTATAAACAAATTCCATAAATCTCTTCTGTCACTTAGGATATTAGTTGTATCTGGAATGGAAGAGGATGCTATAGTTATATTAAGGACATTGTTAGAAGCGAGTATCACTTTAGCATATATATCCAAAGATCCGGAAGTAAGAGTGCAGCTATACATTGAGTACTCTGCTGTATCTAGAAAGAGATTATATACTTCTTCATTAAAATATTACCCTGATATTGAATATGATGTAGAGGTCATTCAAAGTATTGAAGAAGACTACGAAAAGGTCAAAAACAACTATAAGAAGAAGTTCCAATGGTCTGACATAACTCTGCATAATATGGCTATTGAAGTTGGTATGGGTTATTGGTATGAAGTTATATATCAACCAGACTCTAGCTATGTTCATACTGGTATCTCGGCAAGTAATAAAATGATGTATTCTGATTCTGATGGTTTAGTGCTTGCTGTAGGACCGCAAGTTTTTTCTGCAACAGATATCCTCGCTAAATCCTGCGAGTTATCTAGAAACATACTGCGCTGTGCTTTAATGAATATGTCTAAAGATTACAGCGAAGTAGAAGATGATTGGTCTAAAGCACGAATTTTATTAAGCCAAGAGTTTGAAAATAATAGAAAGTGAAAAAGATTCCGTCAGGTGAATATGCCAGATGGAATCTTTTTTTAGTCAAAAGATAAAATCCGTAAACACTGGACTCCGCAACATTCCTGATTTGGTCCAGTTCCTCATTCTGACCTTCGCCCGCAGTCGCGGCTCCAAGTAAACAAACTCTTTGTCTTCGCCCTTCACAAGCTGCTGGGCTACTCCTCGAAAAGCTTGCTTGTAGAGCGGTGACACGCCAAGCTCAATTACTCCAGCCGGACGCAGTTTGCCGGATGTACCGGGCACTGCTGCTAACCAGCCGAATTCCTGCTTGCGATAAGCTGTTATATATACTTCGGCATAAGTCCAGTTAATGACCTTCTGCCATGCGTGGGATCGGCGTCCAGTCTCATACAGACTATTCTTACGCTTGCCCACTATACCCTCCAAACCTCGCGTCTCAATCTGTTTAAACAAGGCCACGCCAGCGCCGTCAACATGTGGCACCACTCCAAAACTTCCAGACGGTAGTGATAATCCCGCCAGAATCTCCCTGCGGTGCAGCAGCGGCAATCTGCGCAGATCCTTACCTTTGTATTGCAGGATATCAAAGATTGCGTAATAGGCCGGCAGTGCGGCTGTGAGCTGTTGAATTTTGTCTGCCCGGCGCGACTGGAAGCGGCTCATGACCGACTCGAAATCTGATACTCCGGTTGCAGGATCGACGCAGGCAACCTCACCGTCCAGGATAATATCATCATCAAACGGTAACTGCAGTTCAGGGTATTGCCGGGTGCAGTCATTGTCGTGTCGTGTATATAACCGGACCTTCCCGGCCTGCTGGGAGTAGATCAGCCGATGTCCGTCAATCTTTGGTTCAAATATATAATCGCTGTGGCTGAATGGGCCAGCAGCGGTCTGTAATAACATAGGGGAAATAAACATAAAAAACCTCCTCAATCCAATTATAGCGCTTGGCTATAAGGAAAGAGGAGGTAAGTGCTGGGAAGGATTATTCTGCTGCTGTGTACTCACTTACTTCATAGGTAAGGATTTTATCAAAGACAACATAATCTTTACGCTTTTTAAAGGGGCCTTTATTGTTTGTGTGCTTGTCGATCGCATACATTCCAGGACCTCTGCCCGCATCACGAGCGTCATACCAGGTTAAGAATGCATCAACTTCAGCGATGGGAAGATCATACTCCTTTTCGACTCCATTAATAAGGGTAATCGTGAGGACCGCTCTATCACCAGTCGGTTGTTCAGGCGTTGTCGTTGGTTTCGGAGTCGGTGTAGCTGTTGGCGAAGGTGTTACTGTAGGTGCAGGAGTAGCTGTCGGTACCGGTGTAGCACTTGGTGTTGGAGTTGCTGTTGGTTTTGGCGTGACGGTTGGCGAAGGAGTTGCAGTTGGTGTCGGTTCCACTGTTGCTGTCGGCGTGGGTGTTGGGGTTGGCATTGGCATCTGATCTGTCCAAACGTCAAATTCAGATTGTTCTGATGAATAGCCGAGGATCGACACCCTTACTACACCTGATATTGGTGTTTGCAAAACTTTACCTTCAGGATTATTACCTCCTTGATCCGAAAAAAGAACTTTGCCATTAGCATCATAAAAAGTCACCCAACCAGCACCCTTAAGACGATATGAACTGATGGTGCTTTCTGGTATATTTGCCCATAAATATTTGGTAGATTGAGTTGTTCTAAAAAAGGTGGACTCATTATTATCAGTCACAAGTGATGTTGATCCACTATGAGAATTAAGATCCTCACCGTAAAACATAGATTTACCATTAAGCAGACCACCCGGATAGGCAAAAGCGCTTGTTGCAGGCAGCAAAAGCATAATAGCTATAAACGTAACAAATACTCTCTTCAAAATAAATCTGTTGTTCTTCACTTGTTTACACTCCCTATGTGATATGAATATGGTAACGTTTGAATTTTACCTTTATTAGGTGAAAGTGTCTAAACATAATTTCTTATATATGGGAAAATTAGATTGTATTCAATCAATATAGATAAATGTGGGATTAGTGGAATATACTCGTGATTGTATATAGAACGTATGTTTGGTTATAATACAAACAAATGTTCTTATTTTATCGGAGGCGATCAATCATGAAAATGAGCATCGGCCAAACTATCGAAATTGTATATCAAGCAAAGTCAGGGGAAATTACACAGCGTAAAATAGAAGTGAACGCTATTCGCAATGACCGTATCAGAGCCACATGTCTTAACAGTGGGTCCCCGCGCGTATTCCTGAAAGGAAATATCCTTGCTTGGAGACTTATAAAGAGAGGTGTCGTAGCTTGAAGCCATTAACAAAACGACAGTACGCAGCATTGCAGGCAATTATTAAGCTATCGGAAGAGCAAGGATATCCACCAACCGTACGAGAAATCATGAAGGAAATCGAACTCACATCCAGTTCAACAGTGCAAGTGCTGCTGGATAAGTTGGAGGCAAAAGGATATATCAAGAGAGAGGGAAAAACTCCACGTGCACTTAAGGTGCTAATCCGTGCTTGATGATACCCCGCGCAAGTTGCTGCGAATTATCGTTCAGTTTAGATATCACTTCAAAAGAATGCCCAATATCAAGGAGTTAAGGCGGTTAAGCGGGCGCCGTCCGGCGGAGATAATCAAGGGTTTTAAAGTGCTGGCAGCGGAGCAATATATACTATGGGAGTCGTCTGCACCTATTGAAACGGCCGTAATAATTGAGGGGTGGGAACGTAACGTACCGTACGATACATCGCCGCAGGGAGGCATACAGAGCGCCCGACGTGGACCTAACATAGATTACTGGATGAATCACTGAGGGGGCAGTACATAATGAGTAAATTGGATGGGAATGAGCGGTGGAAAACTAAGATGCTACTTACCGATCATGTGGATCAGTACGATCAGAGGGATAAGAACGAGGGAGCCGGTAGTAAGATGCTCACTAATGATGAGCGCGTGATGATCCGGGATCTCATTTTACTGCCACATATAGATACAATGGTGGGCAAGAGTCTGAAAGAGATCGAGCATTCAGGCAACGTCCTTAAGCGAGCCTATCTGATGGCCGGGCAGTCTATACAGCGCCGGATCATGCAGGATATCTATCAACTGCAAAAAGAGCTGAAGCAGCGAAATATTAAATTTTTCGCGGATGAGCAAGATGAATTTATCTCTTATCACAAAATCTTTTGCCGGGGATACCAGGAACGATTTGGACTTACCCGTGATGTTATGCGTACTGAAATTAGTCTGCGGTTGACCATGTATACTGCCGAGCTAGGGGATACCTTAAAAGAGGCATCTACTAAAGCAAAAGTCTGATAGACATAACAAAACCCCGGGAGCTGCCCGGGGTAATTTTTATTTTACCTTAACAAATTTGTCGACGAATTTTTGTCTGTCCTGCTTATTGAAGTGTGGATCACTGATCTTAGCTCTCCATATTTCATTTGAAGTGAGCGTGTTGAAATCAACATTATAAAAACTCTCCACCTCTCCCTTTGTCAATGCGACAGAATAAGTTCTTCCCTCATATGGAAGTGTCATATCAACTGAAGCCGCACCAGGGAATTGTTTGAATAAACGACTTGTTTCCTGCATAAGTAGCTTATTAATCTGGTCTCCAGTAGAAAAATAGTCCACATAATCTTCGTTTGTGATGCCTGAGCTTGGATTGGCATCTTTATATTCCTTGAAATCCGAAAAAAAATTCACGCTTATGCTATCAGTACCTACAGTTACCTCTTTAATAAAAGTTTTTCCAGTAAGGTTTGCTGTGTATTTAAGGACCTCATCCTTCGATAAAGGTACTTGATCAGCAGCGACAGCTTGTGTTGGTGCTACTGTTGGAGCAACCGTAGGCTTCTCCGTAGGAGTTTCTGTAGGTTCCGTTGTAGGTTCTGTTGTAGGTTCTGCAACGACTTCCTTCACGGGCTCTATTGTAGCAGTGGGAGCTGCTTGATCTGTTGTTTTCTTATCGTCTCCCATACTTCCAATGGCTCCAATAACAATTATTAATACGACCCAAAACCACCAGTTCTTATAAACGGGCTTTTTCATGTTGTTCCCCCTAAATCTGATAATAATTAACAAAATAAGTCTATCAGAAATAGGTAATAATAACCATGAATAAAATTTATTCTTGCAATATTTTGGGAGAGGGATTAATATAATCTCATTACAATTCTATTGATTTTCACCGCCGCTATTGGTTCGGCTGGTGAGGGAGAATTAAGAAAGAGCGGTAGTAGTTCGTCTTGTACGTCCTGGCCGCTGCATGTATGTGGTAATACATAGGTTCATCACATTAAAAAAAACGGATTATAACGTATCTATTGGATACGCTACTAGTCCAGTTGTGATGAAACTATTACCTCAAAACATGCAGCGGCCTTTTTGCGTTCTCATTATTCTATCATGGAGGTGATCTCGATATAGACACCGATTAACGCGGAGTAATATTACAAGGAAGGAGAGTGGTTAAGTATTGCTTAACAATCTGTTCGAGGGAGAGCAAGAAATCTACTCTGACCTGTCACCGGACCAATTCAAAACATATAAATCAGTCACCCTACAGTTAAGGTAATGGGCTGCATTAATAGCAAACTCAAGCGACATTTTCGAATCTCCCAGTATGACTTGCGTCACAAAAGACCGGGAGCACTTCATATGTCGGGCAAACTCTGCTTGTGTTACACCCTTCTCCTTAATACGGTCCAGTAACAGGCACTCCCCGAGCAGGAATGCCATGTGAATCTCCTTTCATTTGGAATGTTTGTAAAAAGTGTTCGCATACTGTTCTCATTTATGGTATGCTCGTCTTACTTATCGCGGCGGAAAATTATACTACATAGGGGCGATGTCTTATTCGAAAAAAGCCAATTAACCTAACCCAACTATCTCTAATTATGGGGAAGCAACCCGATTACTTGCTGCAAGTTATTTCTGGGAGCGATTCTTGTACAACCGTTCCGCACGAACAGCAGAAATCATCCTATCATACTCCTCTTCCGTTAACTCTAAACCGTCAACTTTGAACTCATATTGATCTTTAATTTCTTCATCTGACAATTCCAGTGAATTTTCAAAGAGCTCTTTCTCGTGTTCTCCCGAGGAGGGGCTTTCACTATGTATTCCTTCTGAAAAATCCCCCTCTTCGATTGTTCCTACCCAATCATAGATATTAACATCCGTCTTCCCCAACAAGAAATCAGTAGTGGTATGGAAGATATCTGCAAGCTTACTGGCGTTTTCTGCACTTAAAGTACGTTCCCCCTTTTCAATATCGTAATAGTATTGCGGTGTAATCCCTAATAATTTTGCTACGTAAATGCCGCTTAGCTTCTTGCCTTCCTCATTTCGAAATTCTTCCCTAACCATCTTTAAACGGTGTGGTGCGCTCATTTTCATGATTCCTCCTATTATTCAGCAAATAGCTTATACAAATAATAACACTAAGATTTTATATAAACAACAAGCAAATAGCTGATAAAATGAGTAATAGAGTGAATTTAAAAGCAAATAGCTTATTTAATTGACCGTTTGCTCATTTTAGAAGCTATTTGCTTATAAATGCTCGTTGTTAAATAACAGCTATTTGCTTATTATTTAGTCATGGAGGTGAACACAGTGGACTTCACAACAACGGTAAAAAACATTCTTTCCCAAAACGGCATGAAGAATGCAGAGCTTGCAAGGCAGGCAGGGTATAGCTCGCAGCATATTCACGATCTACTGTCTGGCGATCGGCGTTGGAACGAAGATTCAATCAACAAGGTTTGTAGCGTGCTTGGGATAACGGTTAACTTCCAAGTTCCTGTTTCAGAGGAGGAAGAATCAGAAATCGTATAATCCTGTCTTTTAAAATCCGTACTAATCACGGACCACGCTCGCAGGCTCCAGGATATACGATTGATTTAGAAAGGAAGGTGCGTAACCTTGCTAACACCAATCAAAAGCATCAACATAGGCACCCGTATCCGTGAGGACATGGGCGACATCGCAGGGCTGGCAGAGAGTATTAATGCTCGCGGTTTGCTGCACCCCATCATCATAGATGAGGCTGGAAACTTGATTGCCGGACACCGCCGGTTAGAAGCTCATAAGTTGCTTGGCCGGGAAGAAGTCGAAACCCGGACGATGGCGGACTTGAGCGAAAAAGAAAAGCGCCTGATCGAGCTGGAGGAGAATACGAAGCGCAAGGCACTGACTGAGTTTGAAGCATCTAAGAACCTCGCAAAATTGGCTGAAGCGGCTAAGGAAGTGCTGAAGGAAGAATTATTGACGGAGCCCGTCAAAAATCAAGAGGGGGCTGGGAGGCCGAGGAAACCCGATTCAGAAGCAAAGGTTTCAGAGCTTTTAGGCGTCCCTCGTATGACCATCAACGATGCAAAGAAACATGTGAATGCAGTTGATAAATACCCTGCACTTGAAAACTTAAATAAGATCGAGGCCATTATCACAGCCCGCGACCCTGAAAAGGCAGAACAGTACCAGAAAGCGATTGACGATTTCCCGCAACTTGCAGAAGCAAAGGTTCCGGTTGACCTGGCTATTAGCGGGGCGGAGAAACTCCGACAAGCACCACCGGAGTTGGCTAAGGAAAGACTGGATAAATTGACAGCTGACGAGAAGAAATTTGAACTCCGTAAGCAGTTGATTGATGAGCAGTATAGGGACGCAAAGATTATCAACAACTTAATTGATGCGGCAGTGAGAATTCGCGGAACTGTGACAGAAGAACGAATGACCAACTGGATGGAGACGCGGCGTGATAGGAGCGAAATTGAGCTCTGCATGAGCCAGGTTCAAGGCGGAATCGACGAATTCCAAAGATTGAAAGATCAAATGAAGGCGGCATTAAAAGGACCTCGAAGGGTGGGGAAATAGAATGGATAAGCGCAATCTGGACCGTGAGGACCGGACGGAATTTATTCTCGGATTCATGAGCAGGAAATTCACGATAGACGAGGTCGTTGCGTTTCTCGAAGAAAGAATAACCCTGGATGAAGAGAAGATGCGCCGAGATGCGATTCGAGCGAAGGCGCGTCAGTTGGTCAGTAGCTTTAAGGACGGTGACGGAGTCCGGTTGATTGCAGCCTATGACGAATCAGCAGAAAACGAACCGCGCCGAATGGTATATCAGGTAATTGATAGCTGCAACGACACAAAGATTCTTGATAAGCAAATTGGGAACATGGTCAAGAACCGCGATGGATCAGAGAAGCTCATTCAAAAGGCTAGGGCCCGTAAAGAGAAGCTGATAAATGACCCGGATCTGTTTGACTTTTTTAACTTCGAAGACTCCGGGGAGGGTGAAGCCAAATGATCGCCATTCACTCAGTACACCGACAACTAGCACAAATTACGGCCATGAATGTCAATAAAGACGGCAAGCTTGAGATGGGAATGCTCGAATTGAAGTTCATCATGCCGTTGCTCCTAAAAAATCACGAACTTGTTACAAAACTTGATTCTCTGAAAGAGCTCTCTCTCCATGCTTATGAAATGGGCGATATGGAATGGCAGCATGAACTGTGCAAAAAAATCGAAGAATTGGAGGCTCAGCTGGCATGAATCAAAAGAAAGACACGATTCGATTCCACCGTCAAGAAATGGCTTACTGGCTCAGTGTAATAAAAGACGCACAATGGCGTGGAGACGCAATAACCGAGCAGCATGCAATCCAACAGCGCCGTATGCACCGTGATGCAGTGCTTACTTTATGGGCTTCACCTGCCGAGCAGATGGCGGTGTGTGTATGATCATCGAGCCGAAGCGTGGAGAAATCTGGTGGGCGCACATGGGTGGCAATCAAGGTAGTGAGCAGGGCGGACTGCGGCCAGTACTTATTATTCAAAACGACACGGGCAATCTGTACAGCCCAACAGTGATTATAGCAACAATCAGTCACGCCAAACGCAGGGACCTGCCAGTACATGTCCGGGTGGATAGGGCCTATAAAATGCAAAAGGACTCAGTCATCATGCTGGAGCAGCTGCGGACCATTGATAAGACAAGGCTGCGGAACTGTAGTACTCAACTCACCAAAGAGGATATGCAACAGGTGGAGCAGGCGCTTATCGTCAGTCTGGGGTTAAGTCTATGACAACCATTATCCGCAGCACAGTCAAATGTCCTTATCCTAATTGCGGTCATACAGCGGACTTTATCACTAACAATCATTGCACTACGGCTCACAATATGGAACGCACTGAACTGTTTGGGAGATATGGCAAGCCGAAGGGTGTCGGATACGATACCAAGGCAGCTAAAAAGAACCTTGAGGGCCATGTACCAGCCCAGCGGCTAAATACAGGATATCCTAGCGATTCAACGCATGTGAAGGATATGAGGTCGTCCAGAAGCAAAGGAAAATGATTCTGATGGAAGGAGGTGAGCAACACGATGAAAGAAGTCACTGAGCTGATCGGCAAGACCGGCACACTTACTCGGCCAATTACAATAGCCGGGGCTGTGCAGGCAGAAGACGGCACAATTGATGTCCTTGTCCAAGACGATCACGGGAATGAGTTCTGGGTGGAGAAAGACGGCAACATATCACTGTTTTAAAACGCGGATTTTATGACCGCTATTATTTTTTTGCCAAAAACGGGGTTTTGAACCCCAAACAAGCAGAAAGCGAGGAAAAAACCGCATGCAGCGCATCAAACTCAATTCAGCAACAGCACATAATTTCAAAGTTCACCGGGATCTCGTAGTTACCTTTGGCGAGAGAACAGAGATCACCGGCGACAATGGCAAGGGAAAGTCTAGCATTGTAGAAATTCCCTCATGGGTATTGTACGGCACGGATACGCTTGGCAGCAAGCTTGATCCGACACCAACCAATTATAAATACGATCTGGTGAAGGCTGAAACACTTCTCGAAGTGGACGGGACACAGATTCTCCTAGGCCGCGGCATCGAGAAGGGTAAGGCGACCTACTACATTAATGAGGTTCCCAGCAAGGCCAGAGAATTCGAGGAAATAGTTGAATCACTGTTTGACCGGGACTTATTTCTCTCACTGTTCAACCCTTGGTATTTCTTCACGCTTCACTGGCAGAAGCAGCGTGAACTTATGATGCGGTACTCTGCTCCGCCGTCTCCTAAAGAGGTTTACGCCGAAATGAGCCGCCTGACAGTAGGGCAGAAGCAGAAAGACATTGCACTTAACCTGCAGGCTCAGAAGCTCACAGGGATGACTAAGAAGCACAAACGGCAGCAGCTTAAAGATATCCATACCAAGAACAAGAACGACAAGGACGCTGCTCACAAGCGGGCAGAGGGTAAGGTTGAAGCGTTGGAGCAACAGCTTTCCAAACTGACCGAAGCGCCTGCCGACATTGAAGCCGTCAAGGCTGAAGACGCTGCATTGTTCGAACAGATTACGGCTTTGCAGCAAAAGATTGAACTGGCAGACGAGCCGAAGCGGAAGCGGCTGGTATTGGAAAGTAGTTTGCGGGCAGCACAGCAAAATGTTGAAGCAGCCAAGGCTCGTTATATGAAAGTTCACGGTGAGGAGATTGCCGAGGATTGCCCAACCTGCAAGCGGGCGCTTGATCCGGCGGCAGTCGAAGCCGTGAAGCAGAACAAAGAGGACCGTAAGAAGCCGCTGCATGATGAACACAGCAAAGCGGTAGCTGAGCGTAAGGCAATCGAGGCTGAATTGGCCGCCGTTGAGTTGATTGACGTTTCAGAGCTGATCGAGCAGCGGAATGAGCTGGAGAGGAAGCGGGATGTGACGGCGGGAGCTATCACAGCGCAGAGCATTCGAGGGCCGTTACAGGCTGACCTGGACAAAGCCCGTGCCGAGGAAGCCGACACCCTTGTCAGCCGAAACGACAGTATCTTTGTTCTTGACTCCATCAAGGCTTATGAGGCGAAAGAGGCGGAGTTACAGGCGGCAAAGATACAGGGCATGTTCTCAACATTGACTATAAACCTATTCAAAGAGATTAAGAGCACAGGGGAGCAGCAGCCAAACTTTGAGATCGAGCGTGACGGCAAGCCATACAGCAAGCTTTCCCGGTCTGAGCGGGCACATGCTGGCATTGAGCTGGCCGGAGTACTCAGCGAGCTGTCCCAAATTGTAGCCCCTCTGGCCGTGGATGATTCGGAGAGCGTGTTTAAGATCAAGCAGCCTGCCGGACAGCTGATCCTGCTGCGGGCAGTGGAAGACCAACAACTAAAAATCGAATCGGAGGCACTTATAAATGACTAAAAACCAGCTTGCAACCCTTACCCCTGAAATCGAATCCGCATTCCAGCCGCAGGTGCTGGAAGTAATCCGTACATCCATCTGCCCGACAGCGAATGACGCTGAATTCCTGCTCTTTGCTCATAAAGCAGCATCATACGGACTGGACCCATTCAAAAATGAAATCTTCTTTATCAAATATGGTAATCAGGCGCGCATTCAGTTTGCAGCTGAAGCCTATCTTGCGAAAGCCCGCGAGAAGGAAGGGTTTCAGCCGCCGGATACTCAAATGGTCTGCGCTAACGATGAGTTTAAAGCCCGAAAGAATCCGGAGACAAAGGAAATCGAGATTGTAGAGCATGAAATTGGATTTCCGCGAGGGGAGATTATCGGAGCTTACTCAATCTCCTACAGAGATGGATACCGTCCGGTGACTGTGCTTATGGACCGCGAAGAGATTCAGCATATGTTTAGCGGCCAGAACAAAGAAAACTGGAATAAATGGACGTCTGATATGTTCGGAAAACATGTGGAAACGCGTGGGCTAAAAAAGCAGTACGGCCTTGAATTTGGTGACGAGGAAACAGATCGTCAGCCGCAGACAGAGGGATATGACCCAAGTAAGCGTACTGACGTCACACCGCCATCTTCTCCTGAGCCTGAAGTGATTCACCCCGGCGGGAAGAGCGCAGATCCGAAACAGGGAGATGTTCCGAATGAAGAGGACCGTTTGAAGCAAGCCCGGGCCGAAATGAAGAAGAAATTCACGCAGTTGGGCATTACCGATAAGGCAGGTATGGAGGCACATATGACAAAATTCTGCAAAATGAAGGGCGATGTGCCATCTCTTCAAGAGTTGACCGGGTACCTGAAATTGATGGATATCCAGATCGCTGAAAAACAAGCCGCACAAGCTGAAGCCGATGATCTCCCAGTCTAACGCCGAACCGGTAATTGAAATATATCTTCGCTGCCTGGATTGTGAGGTCTGTGGCAGCGAGATAAACCCCGGCCGTGAGGAGTATATCCGCAGCCTGCGGGTATGCCCTCGCTTCTATGAGGGGCTGACAGGGGGTGCTGGTGATCGCCAAGCGAGACAGCGTAGAGCAGTTGGACTTATTCGGAGGGGCTGATCTTTGTCCCCCGGCGCTTCCTTCTGCCCGAAAGATTGCGCCTGCACCGGTGCAAAGAGTATTGAATGGTGCCTACTACGAGCGGGCGACTGACAAGTTTGTGACCTATGTAATGGGGCGTCGGCATAAGGAGTGGAGCGCCAGGCGTTGCACCTTTAGTAAGGAATGGCAGGAGAAAACCAAGAGGGAGCGGGCAATATGAGCAAGGTAAAGCCAAGACAATCAGTAGCGGAGTTCTCCGAACAAATGGAATTGCAATTGCAGGCCAATGAATTCAAAGGCGGCTGGGAGAACTGCACTGGACAATTCATCAGAAATGAGCTTGAAAAGAATTTTCGTAAATTAATGCGCTGTGCGTCACATGAGGAGTACCGGCGGCGGTGTGCGAATATAGCAAATTTCGCAATGATGCTCTCCGAGGATGATATCCGGGAAGAAAACGAGAGTTGGAGAGGGCTACCCAATGAAAGTTGATATCCTGGCCTCCGGCTCCGCTGGCAACTGCATCGCCCTTACATCAGCCGGCAAGACCATCCTCATTGACGCCGGTTTAGCAAAAACAAAGATCGAAAAGCGGCTACTTGAAGTGTCTATCCGGCCAGACAGTATCAAAGCTATCTTCATCACCCACGCCCACGGTGACCACACCAAGGGGCTACCGCTGGCAAACAAGTACGGCATCCCCGTATATGCCACGGATGGCGAATGGAAAGGCATATCCGGCGTAGACGAGCGGCTGCAGCGAACGCTTGAGACCAGATACGGGGATTATGAGCCGAATTCTCTTGGTGAAGTGACCGTTTACCCCTTCCAGACCCACCACGATGCCTATGAGCCTGTGGGCTACGCCATAGAGCCGGATGACGGCCCTCGCGCTTGTGTAGTTTTCGACACTGGCAAGGTGGACAATGACATGCTGGAGATGATGGAGGGAAGCATCTACATTATCGAGGCTAACCATGACCGGGATATGGTGGCCGAGTCAAATTACCCGCTGAGTGTTCAGGATCGGGTACTCTCCGACCTTGGGCACCTGAGCAATGAACAGACAGCGGCAGCTCTCTCGAAACTGATCCGAGGCAGCGGAGAGCAAATCTATCTTACGCACTTATCCGGCAGCAATAACATGCCCGCACTGGCCGAGGCGACCGTCAAGGCGGCGCTTCGTCGGAAGGGATTCATTGCAGGACAACATTATCAATTGGAGGTGATCACTTGATACTCAACGACATTACAGTCTTTGACTTTGAGACAACGGGCCTTAACCCGAAAGAGGAACGCATTATAGAAATGGCGGCAATACGGGTGGTCGGCGGTCAACTTGTTACTGGATTCCATACCCTCGTTAACCCGGGGCGCAAATTGGAAGCGAAGATAACTGAGATTACAGGTATCACTGATGAAATGCTGGTAGATGCCATGGACGAGAATCTTGCTCTACGGATTATGCGCAACATTATGGGCGGCAGTTTACTGGTCGCTCACAACGCCGCCTTTGATCTTCAATTTCTTCACTGGGGCATGCAGCGGCTGGCTGGGAAGACCTTTGAAAATCCGTTTATCGACACTATGACGATATCCCGGGAACGGACCAGTTATCCGCATAAGCTTACTGACATGTGCGGCAAGTACGGCATTGTGCTGGAGGGTGCGCATAGAGCCCTGAACGATGTAGAAGGATGCTGGGAGCTGTTGAAGGCTCTGCACGCAGAAGAGTCAGTCCTGCCGTTCGTTAACCGGCTGGGATACCTGAGCAAATACGACCCGCCCGCCTGGGCACCGGCTTACGCTGATCTGTTCCCTACTCAAAATAGATACGAAAGAAGAGGTGCAGTTTGATGTCATTCGAAATTAAGGTTCTGAAGCAGATCGGGAAGGTGCCGGCCGGCACATATGCAGCACGGTATCTCGATTCCAAGGAATACGGATTCTTACAAATGCTTAATACCTGCAAGGAGGCTCAAATTATTGAAGGACCCCAATCAGGGGAAATCCTTCCTTATAACTCTTACATTGAGCTGGGCGAATTGCCTGCACAGGCAGATGTGCTGGAGCAAAACGAGAAGTTAATCACGGACATGGCGGAAGCCGGTAAACGAATTTCAGAATATGCCCGAAAAACCGGAGCCCTGCAAGAAAAGGTTGAGATTCTTGAGAGAGGAAAATTAGACCTTGGGAATAGGATTGACTTTCTAGAGATCCGGAACAGGGAACTGAACGGGTTGTTGGATGAGGCAAATCATTCTAATTCTGTTCTTGCTGAAGAATTGGAAGCAGAGTTTAACAGCAAGAAGGTCGAGCTGCCACAGAAAGTAGTGGATGCACTTGATTGGAGTTTCAATATTGAAGGTTCCGATTGGCCGGGAATTGTGAATGACAGCTTTGAAATCCAAGTTGACCCACGCAAGCAAGCAATTACTAATTATGCTGCTGATAATTTCCCTGATTTTCTTCGGGCCTTAGTAAATGGCTACACGGCTGAACCTGCACCGGAGAAGGAGTATGACCCTGAGTTACGGCGCGAAATAAACCAAGTAATTAGCGATTGGTGGGAAGGCCGGAAAGGTGATGTTGGTATCAGCTTAGAAGGGCTCTCGACAGCGATCCTTAATTGCATCAAGCAGCGCGATAAATTGTCCCTTTAAAGCAGGTGGAGTGAATGGAAGGACCGGGAATGAAAGACGGCTTTACTCAGATTGCGAATGAAATCTTGGAAGAGGTGGCGAGGCGGAAATTCAACGGGACGCAGCACAGCATATTACTCATCGTCTGGCGGTACACCTACGGGTTCAAACGCAAATCACATGAGTTATCCGTCACGTTCCTGGCTGAAGCCATCCAAAGCGATCCGAAGGGAGTCAAGAGGGAACTCAATCGCCTGCTGGAGCGAAAGATACTGAAGATTACCCAAGTTGCTCACGGCAAGCGGTCCCGAAAGATCGGGTTCAATAAGTACTTTTCTCAGTGGCTTGAGGGGGAGAATCCTCCCCCTAAAAAATCAGAATCCTCTGGGGGTCAATCCTCCCCCTGTCTGGGGGCTAATCCTCCCCCTCTAGTGGGGGCTAATTCACCCCCCAAGAAAGAAAGAAAGAAAACTTTAAAGAAAGAAGAGATATATATGAAAATTCCTGAAGGAAAAAAGGCGTATGCAGACACGGTATTTCTTACCCCTGAGCAGTATGAAAAACTCTGTGCTGACTTCAGCCAAAAGACCGTGGACGACATGATTGAAGCTGTGGACGAGTGGCAGACCAACAAGAAGCCGAGCCAGCATAAGAAGGATCACAACAAAACAATCCGTGTCTGGATCAAACGGGATCAGACAAAGCCAGCTTACAAAAATAAGGATCAAAAGCGGCAAGAGGAAATGGAACTGTTAAAGCGGTTCAGCCAAGGAGGAGGCGTGCCAGATGAACAACAAGGAAACCTCCAGCTTACTGGCGGTAATCAAAACGGCATTTCCTGAGTTTGTAATTAGTAATGAAGTTATTCAGGTTTGGCACTTATTCCTTCAAGACATTTCGTATGACCAAGCAATGAGAAACCTTAAAGATCATATAGCCACATCCCGGTTCGCTCCGCGCATTGCCGATGTACTCCGGGAGGATTTACAGCCGCAGTTGACAGTATACGAGGTACAGCGCTTAGAGCAGGAGCAGCAGTTGCTTGAGCTTCAGGAATACCACGCGACAGAGAAGGTAGGCCCCATACCAAAGCACATTGAGCAGCAATTGCAGAAAGTCTTTAAAAAAGTGAAGGTGGCACACGATGAACCTTGAAGCAGAACGGGCCGTCCTTGGCTCTCTGCTGAAAGACCATACGTTAATGGACGACTGCTTTCTTACACCAGAGGATTTCAGCGAAGACGAGAACAGCCGGCGCATATTCAAAGTACTGCAATATGCCAAAGAGCATTTTACAGATGTTTCTGACCCATTCGAGCCTAGGGTAATTGCAGCCAAGTGGAAAGAAAAGCTTAACCAGATCGGCGGCGTTTCGTATCTCATGACGCTCCGCAGTTCAGTTCCTAGTACTGATAGTTTCAAATTCTATCAGCATGCCGTCCGGACTGATCGGGTCCAGCAGGAAATTGCAGACATTGGCCGCCAGATTGCTATACATGGCGGGGCGGACTTAGCGGAGCTTAAAGCCAAAATGGAGCAACTGGAAGAGCTACAGCAGGGTGACAACACAGGCGGACCCGTCCACATGGCAACGCTGCTGGAAGGGCATGAGAGAGTAATTGCCAAGCGGGCAAACAGCGGAGGGATCACGGGGGCAAAAACGGCGTGTGATGACATCACGGAATTAGGTGGAGGCCATCAACCAGGAGACTTGGAGATTATCGCGGCCAGGCCCTCAATGGGAAAAACGCTATATGTCGCAAATGACATGGATGCTGTGACTCGCTCTGGATGGGCAGATGTATTATTTTCGCTTGAAATGGGCGCTTTAGAAATCGTTGAACAAATGGCTTCATGCATTGGTGGCATTAATAGGAAAAAGATTGCTTCGGGCCAGATGACTGACAACGATTGGCTTAACTACAGCAAAGCCATTGAAATTATTGCCAGCAGAAACTTGTTTATTGATGACAAAAGCGGCGCAACGGTGGAGTACATCCGGCGGCAAGTGAAGGTTCTAAAGAAGAAATTTCCGAAGCTAATTGTGCATATTGATTTCTTGCAATTCCTCCAAAGTGAAAAGAATTTCAATAGCACCAAGGAGAGGATCGGATATATAACAAAATTCCTGAAACGGATGGCAAAGGAGCTTCAAGTTAAAGTGGTCTGCATATCGGCGGTAGGCCGAGATTGCGAAAAGCGGCCAGATAAGCGGCCATTAATGTCGGACCTGCGAGACTCTGGGGATATTGAATCTGATGCTGACATTGTGACCTTTATATACCGGGACGATTACTACTATGCGGATAGCCCTAAAAAGGGTATCGCTGAATTAATTGTCGCGAAGGGTCGGAAGATTGGGACCGGAACCTTTGATATGGCCTTCTTGCCACAAATAAGCCGCTTTACGAATCTTACAGCAGATGAAAAATACAAGCTTCGTGAGAAGGTGAAAGAACATGAGCAGCAACGGAAAAATCGTAGATGAAGTTGGCTATGAGAAATCACTTAGCTGGATGGTAGAAAAGGCAGTGCTGCTGGAAGATCCCTTGCTTGATTCTGAAGAGAGATCAAAGCTTCAGCGAGCTTACGATTTCGTGGAACAGCGCCTGCAGGAGTACCGGCGAGGGCAACTGGTGAAACAGTTCCCTGGGCTTAGCGAGCAATACAGGATACTGGGTCTTTCGTTTCAGGAGGATGTACCTCCTTTAGAGAGCGAATCTGAGCCTGTTCCAGCGCCGCCCGTTACACCAGACACAAATACACCAGCCGCGAGCGTGAACCTGCCAGCAGAGGCAGTGAGTTCACCAGCAGAGCCAGCAGTGAATCTCTCAGCTTGGCTGGATGATTGAAAGGAGTGAGGGCATGCGATTTGTAGGCATTGACCCGGCCACCCATACGGGGTTTGTTGCTATCGGCACCGATGGGAAATTGGCTGGCTGGACCGAATTTGTTGGTAAAGGGAACACAGCAACGGCACGTATCAATATGATTTTTAACGAAGTATATCGCCATTTAAAACCCGAAGATGATGTGTGTATAGAAGGGTTTGCAATGGAAACGAAGTTCGATAACAACAAAGTAGCTTCGGGATTCAACTGGGGAGCGCGATTGGCAATAGACCGAAAAGTCGGCAGCTTCATCATCGCAACGCCGAATCAGTTGAAAAAATTCGTAAACGTCTCCGAGTGGGAGGGTGTACCCGGGAGCAAAGTGAGGCTGGAAGGTGAGGCGGTTAAGGCGCTGGTGATGGCTGAGGTTGAAGCCCGCTGGGGAGATAAGCCCCGAACGGAAAATATCGCCGATGCTTATGTGCTGGCAAGGATAGCCGAGGCTGCATACAAGGTCAAGCACGGGCAAGATCGGGAAAGCTATCCCGCATATCAGCAGGAAGTGATATGGGCCATTACTGACCCAAAAGGGTACAAAGCAGCTCAAAAGAAAACGCCGACACCGCGTAAACGCCCCGGGAAGCCTGCGGCGGCGGGCGGTCACGCCCAAATGACGGGTCAGGGGCTCTTATTTTGAGGGGGTGGCAGCATTGAACTGGAAAAAGGCTACTCTCGTCCAACTCTATGAGATTGCTTACAACGACAGCGGCGCACCACTTATGCATAAGCATGCTGCCCTATCTGAAATCCAGCGCAGACAACCTCAGCGGCGTGAAAAGGTCAATTATAAAATGAAGAAGGTGTATCCAAGATGAAAATGTGGATCGTGTTGGAGAGGTTCAAGCCTGCTGCGGGGCAGATGGAGTTTAGCCTTTAACCAGGACCGCCGGAGCCTATACCAACGGACAGCCGCTTGTTTCCTGGAAACCAGATCACTTCCGTTTCTTTAGACCAATCAATCCACCTACTATCCCAACAACCAAAACAGCAACAAAGGCAAATACAATCCAAAAAGCTATGCGCAAAACTAATCACTCCTTTTAACCAACAGTACGATAATGTATATATTTTTGCAAAAAAATGGACATTGCATTCCGGAAAGGAGGAAATCTTTTGATCTTACAGGGCGACAACATGAAGATCATGCCGACACTGGCCGCTGAGAGTTTCTACTGTTCGGTAACCTCCCCGCCCTACTGGGGTTTAAGGGATTACGGTATACCGCCGACAGACTGGCCGGAAGTGACTTACACACCGATGCCAGGGCTTCCGCCAGTTACAGTTCCGGCATGGACCGGCTGCCTGGGGCTGGAACCTACGCCTGAAATGTTTGTCGCTCATAGTGTGGCGGTGTTTCGAGAGGTCTGGCGGCTGCTGCGGAAGGATGGAACGCTTTGGCTCAATTACGGAGACAGCTACGCCAAGACAGGCATATCAGGCATGGGTGACCCGACAATTGGAGAACGGAATCTGGGTGGGATGAGGACAATGAAAAAGATTATTCCTACAGGACTGAAACCAAAAGACCTTATTGGTATTCCGTGGCGAGTAGCCTTTGCTCTCCAGGCAGACGGTTGGTATCTCCGAATGGACAACGTTTGGAGCAAATCCAACCCAATGCCGGAAAGTGTAACGGACCGGCCAACAAAGGCGCACGAATACTTCTTCCTTTTAACCAAGTCGGAGCGATACTTCTACGACAAAGATTCTGTTATGGAGAAACTGGCCAATTCCAGCATTGCCCGGCTTTCTCAGGATCTCGAGGGGCAGCAGGGAAGCCGACGGGCGAATGGGGGGGGCAAATCTAACGGGACCATGAAAGCTGTTTTCTCAGTGCGGGGATCAAAAGGAATTATCAGAAACCCATTAAATGCGGCATTGAGGGAGGAAGATAGAGCTTTTGTCCCTCCAAAGATGAGAAATAAGCGGTCTGTTTGGACAGGGCCGACGGCGTCGTTCTCCGAAGCTCATTTTGCAGTCTTTCCAGAGTGGTTGATTAAACCCTGCATCCTTGCCGGGGCGCCGCCGGGCGGACATGTACTTGACCCCTTTGGCGGATCCGGAACGACCAGAAAGGTGGCGCTGGAGAACAACCGGGAATGTACCATTATTGAAATCGGCCCGCAGTATGTGGAGATTGCGCAGCGGCGGACGGCAATTATACAGCAGCAGTTATTTTAGGACAAGGGGGAACAGGCATGACCACAATGAATGTCATCAACAAATCGGGCGGTAAAGACAGTGCAGCAACTTGGTTGCATTGCTTGGAGCAAGGCGTTGATCCGATGGTTGTATTCATCGACACCGGGAACGAACACCCCTTGACATATGAGTATCTGAATTATCTGGAAAATAAGCTTGGGCCGATACGTCGAATAAAAGCTGATTTTCGGCAGCAAATAGAACGCAAGCGGGAAACAGTACAGACCAAATGGAGAAATGACGGCATCGGGGAGGATGTAATTCAAGCAGCGCTTGAAATGCTGCACCCAACGGGGAATCCATTTTTGGACCTATGTATTTGGAAGGGACGTTTCCCCAGTACAATATTCAGATTCTGCACCGTAGAGTTGAAAGTACGTCCTATGTTTGATCAGGTATTCCTGCCATTGCTAGATGCCGGTAACGAAGTTATCTCCTGGCAAGGTATAAGGGCGCAAGAGAGCCGAAAACGGGCAGCAATGCCGATGCGAGAGAACACACCAGAGGGATATGAGATTTACCGCCCACTGCTACATTGGACAATAGAGGATGTATTTGAAATACATCGGAAGCATGGTATAGAGCCAAATCCTCTCTACAAACTTGGCATGGGCCGTGTCGGATGTATGCCCTGCATTAACTGTGGGAAGCAAGAGCTTTTCGAGATAGCCCGCCGATTTCCGGCAGAGGTAGATCGAATAGCTGAGTGGGAACGCATCGTTAAACAGGCTTCAAAAAGAGGGGTAGCTTATTTTTTTCCAACAGCAAACGGAAGGGATACGGAAGGTATATATGACAACGTGGAATGGTCAAAAACGAGTTATGGTGGCAAGAATTATGATCTGGTCAAAGCTATTGAGTTTGAAGATGTTCCAGCCTGTTCTAGCCAATACGGACTTTGTGAGTAAATCATTTCAGGGCATAGCCCCTATAAGGAGAAATAAACGATGCACCCTGAATGCAAGTATTGTGACAACCCCATGCCGCCGGCCAACATGTATGGAGATATAGTTTGCAGCAGATGCGGCGCAGAGTGGGCAGACGCTCGAATCATGGTCGAAGACGAGGAGTATGACGATGACGATCTGCTGCTTCTTGAAGACGATGAATTGCCGGATTTAGAAGATGATGATCTCCCGGATATGGAAGATGAAGACGGCGGCTGTGTAGATTGTGAGGACGGCATCTACACCGGGCACGATGAGGCCGGGAGTTATTGCGAGTCATGCAGGTACCGGCCATTTCCTAAATCTGAGTTGTAAACGGAGAGGGTTAACCACCCTCTCCCCTAACTGCATAGTGAAACATATAGTTAATTCCGTAAAAGTAAAGGATCAATAGAGCCACCGATCCAACAAACATCCAGATAATTATCTTTGTCCTTCGATTCATTAGATCACCTCAAATGTAAATTGCACTAAATTATACCACGGGGGGGCATAACCAGTATGAGCAAATCTATCAATGAGTTAGTCAAGAAAGCCCATGACAACGCCGTCAGCAAAGGCTGGTGGGACGAAGATCGGAGCTTTGGGGAGATCATTGCTCTAATTCACTCGGAGGCGTCAGAAGCTCTGGAGGAATATCGGAAAGGTAATCACCCAGGTAACTTTTGGTATGATCGCAGACTTCCCGAAGGAGGTTTTCAGACCGTTCTGGCGATGGGGCATGACACTGATAAGCCCTGCGGTATTCCTTCTGAGCTGGCTGACATCGTGATTCGTGTGTTCGACGCTTGCGGACGTTACGACATAGACTTGGAGCAGGCAATCCGGGAAAAGATGGCTTACAATGCCACACGGCCCCAGCGGCATGGAGGTAAGGTCATATGAGCATGACAATGGAGTAATCATTTCCAAAACATTTCTTCTTTAAGATGTGCTTCGAGGTCTTGTCTGAATCTTCCTTCGTCCTGGTCGGATATGTAAGTATCAACGATTTTATCAAGCGCAATGAAGTTAAGCATTTCGAAGGTACTAACGTCATCTAAGCCCGGTTCATTAAACTTATTAGACATTTCCTTTAAGGTAGAGCAAAACTTATCGGTGGATATTTTTCCAGAGAGGAATCGCTCGCAATGTCTTTTCAAGAAAAATTGATAATCCAATTAAATTCATCCTCCAGTTGTTTGATAGTTTCAATATATACCAGTCAATAGTCAGAAGAATAGTATAGGTAGTTTATTGTCATATATCACGCTACAGGAGGCGCAGCCATGAGCATCGGGAGCTTTGTCGCAGGGATAACCGTCGGTCAACTTGCACTGTTGGCAGCACTCATTCTCTTTTATAAGCAAGACAGATTATAAACCCATAACCGAGAGGAGCAATTATATATGAAAACTACAATGAGCGTATTGTTCAAATCAATGCAGAAGGATGACAAGAAAGAAATCCTGAAATTTGAGATCAAAGGGACAGAGGATGTAAGCGACGAAATGGACCTGTTTGAGCTCTCAGGTAGCATCGTTGTACTTTCCTTGGAAGCCGGCGGCAATGATGTGTGCGGCGATATCTCAGCCGAATTTGTCTCTATGCAGCGCGACAGCAAAAAGACGGTTATGAAATTCGGCGTTAAAGGTGATAAGGACGACAAGGCACAGCTCCTCTATAAATTCGCTGGAAGAAATGTAACGTTGGGTGTCTCGCCCAGCCAGATGAGCATTGAGGAGTTTAATGAGCCGCGCGAAGGTGTTCGTGGAAAGCTCAATCCTGACGGGACTGTGGATGTAGATCCCAATCAGACAAAGCTGGAGGATTACAGCGGAGATCCGGATGACAAGAACGGTCCGGATATGCCAGGAGATAATTCAGACGATCTGCCGCTCTAAGATGTACACTCCCCGGCTTCGGTCGGGGAATTCTTTTCACAGATTGAGGTGATACGGTGATGCAGATGTCATTTGAACTCCCGGAGTTTGATAGAAAGAGAACGCGAGTTGCAGTAGAGGCTGCCCTTGAGAAATACCGAATTTATAAGTCTACTCTATTCGAGGAGAGAGAAGCGAAAACAACAGCTGAGTGGTCTGCTACACCCAGGGGCGATACGGGAGTAACAAGCGACCAAACTGGAAGTATAGCTACCTATAATGTGGATGAACCAGCAGCCCGGCGGGCTTATTGCGAAAGGATCGAAAGGGCGGTGAGTAAACTCCCCAGAAGAGAACGCATATTGATCTCTGAACGTTACCTTAATACGGATTGTGATTTCGATTATGTCGTTTATAACAACGCATTTGATCAGCCAATAAGCGAGACGACATACTACCATCTTAAATGGAAGGCGTTCTATAAGATCGCATTGAACCTTAACATACAGGTCGTGAAGGAAGAAAAGGAACTGAAGGGATTGAAAAATATTGAAGGGAAAAAGAAGTCATGAGACAACCAATTTCAACAGTATGATAAATTGAGGTGATGGTATGAGTTCACTGAATATAGATGATCTGCCTCCAGTTCTCAAGGTAGAGGATATACAGAGATTTTTAACAATTGGCAGAAACCAAGCTTATGATTTATGCAATTCAGGACAATTTCACGTTGTTAAAATCGGAAGGTCAATAAAGATTCCAAAGGAGCCATTCGTGAACTGGTTTTTAGGAAATAACACAGAAAAGCAGGGGTAAACCCTGCTTTTTTATATTATTCTGCTATCTTCATGCTGTCGTGAGAACCAACGAATAGTTTGATGAGCTACAATTTTTAGGCACGCTGCTAATTCACTCAGTTGGTCTTCAGGACACTCAAGACCTTTGCGATTATAGTTTGTTTTAGCATGAGCTAACATATTACGTGTGTCTGAAACGGCTGATGATAGTTCTCCAAAACACTTTATTTGGTGTTCTTTGCTGCTTGAACTTGTTAACTTTTTAATTTGGGTCAGGTATTTGGGAGCTAAAGAAACAATTTCTAAGATATCACAACAGGTTTCAATCGTCAGCTTAATCGCATAACTATCCTTTTGGTTATTGCGGTGTTCAGAAAATAGTCTTTCAAGTTCTAATATGTAATTTGCATCTGGATTAAGTGTTTTGTTGCTATATAATTTTTTGGTGATTGATTCTAACATCTCTTTTCTTAAAACAGTTTGTGAAACAAACTCTATCACTTTGGTATAGGTTAGAATGAGATACTCAGCATCATAAATCTGATTACATGAATTATAGATTTTTAATACATCAACTATACCTCGTCCTTGAAGTAAATTTCTTAATCCAAGATTGGGAAATGGATCTTCTTCAATATGATCCAAATAAAGCTCAAAATTGGTTGGTCTTGGATATAAATAGATATTTAAATTTAATGAAGAGGTACATTCAAAAATAAAGGACTGAACGATATCATCAACTACTTCAGGTTCAATTATCTCCTCTGACGTAATTTCAATGAACAAATCCTCTGAGGACACTGGCGGAACATATCTCGTGAAAAGTTTATCTATGGTTAGTTTTATTCCAAAGCTGCTAAGTTCCCTAACAAATTTAATTCTTATGTTTTTTCCATTCCATTCCTGATCGATGATGTATTCTAACAGCTTGGGATCATAAACTTTTGGGTTATCACATCTAACAGATATCAGTACCAAATTTGGACTGATTAGTTTGTATTCATCTATAATAGAGCTATTAATTGCTGCAGTAATAATTGTATAGAAATTTTCAAGTGAAACTAACTCTTCATAGTCTTCAGCTTCAGGAAGCAAAATCATTAACATTGTATTGTTATCAAGGGTGATATCATCTTCTACATCATCAAGTTCATTAATATGGTCATAAATCTCAATGTTGTATTTTTTGCAAAATGACTCAATGTGTTCATACTTTAGTTCCACTTCTTCAGATACAAAAATCATTTACTCCCACTACCTTTCCTATCGAAAAAAGCAGATATTCATTATATTTACATAGAATTCTCCTTAGAGATTAAATCTCCTGTTTGTACCATGATTTTGGTAACACATTTGGTGTTAATTCTGGTGCTAAACTTTAGAATATATTAAGGGATACCAAAAAACCACGAAAGATTAAAATAAGGACAACCCCTTCTCTGACACTGATTTTAGGGAACTTACAGGGATGATGAGGGAGCATGAAATACGCACAAATACACGATGCTCACACCATTGAAAGGGAACGAACATCATAGCAAATTTCTGTTGACGCATCGCGAGCGCGAAGTATTCGAGCTTCTCGTGCAGGACAAAACAACACGGGATATTGCCGGATTGTTATTCATCAGTGAAAAAACCGTCCGCAACCACATCTCCAACGTCATGCAAAAACTAAACGTAAAAGGCCGTTCGCAAGCGGTTGTCGAGCTGATCAAGCTTGGGGAGCTGAAAATATAGCTGCCGTGCTTTCGCAGTGATGAATGCGTTTAAGCCTTCTTTTACCCTTCGGGGTGAGGGGAGGTTTTTTGTTTACTCACCAAAACAACTAAATAGTGAGTTAGATCACAAACTAATTTTTATGACATGATAAATTAAAGCTATTAAGGTAATTCAGGAGGATCTGTGATGACAAGATATGAACAGCAAAGGCGCTTTCTTAAATCTAATTTTCATGAATTTAAACATATAAAAACAGATAAGATCAAAGGAATTACACAACCGCCAATTGTTAAGCCATTTGAATCGAAATCACTAATTATTGATTTGCCAAAGGTGAGCAAAGACGTTGTGTGTACAGAGAATATTTTTGATTGTATAAATCAGAGAAGAAGTACAAGATTTTATTCAGCGGAAACTTTAAGTCTGGATGAGTTATCCTATTTATTATGGGCTACCCAAGGGATTACTGGTATTAATAAGAACGGACTTACGCTGCGAACTGTACCCTGCAGTGGGGCGACACACACATTTGAAACCTATTTAATTATTATGCGGGTAGAAGGCATTCAACAAGGAATTTACAGATACCTTCCTGTCGAACATCAGCTATTATTTATGTTTGAATTAGATGAACTTGAACAGAAGATTGATGCTATTACTTTAGATCAGCCATTTGTCCCTAACTTTGCAAAAAAGGCTTCTGTCCTGTTTGCATGGAGTACAACACCATATCGCTCCGAATGGAAGTATGATATATCAGCTCACAAAAAAATCCTCATCGATGTTGGACATGTATGCCAAAACCTTTATTTATCCAGTGAATCTATCGGTGCAGGTGCTTGCGCAATTGGAATTTATGATCAAAAGCTAATTGATGAGATTTTAGAATTAGACGGTGATGAAGAATTTGTTATCTATCTTGGCGCAGTTGGGAAGAAACGAGAATAGATTGTTTCCTGACCAATTTGTTTTGCTTCTATTCTTGACTATCACGAGGAAGAAGACAAGAAAATAATAACGGATGTTGCGCCTGTAAGGGTGATAGCCGAGAAGGATGCCAACAGAGAGTTTTTTAGTGCTGAGACTGGCAGTATTGTTTATCATACCTCCAATAAGGATTGTATCATTCATTTGCGAAAAGACCCTTTATTAAGAGTGAGACGCAAGGTATGAGGATTGAGTACGATGGACAACTCCCTACAGTCACGCTTACTGTCTGCTATCGTGGTCAAACTTTACAGGTAACAGATATTATTATTGACACGAAGATCTGGCGTGGACGGACTTTGAGGGCTATCCTTTCGAAGATGTGGGTTCGGGATTATACATCCGTAAATATGCGGTGGAAGAGGATTACCATGTGCTGGTCAGCGGCAGGAGCCTCGACAAGGCCCCTGATACGGTTTACCTTGTGAACCCGACCGGAGAGCAGAGCGATCTACGGCATGTGGAGGTTTGGAAGTTATAATTGGAAACGTAAATAAAAGGCCGTCAGCTCCGGAAGCTTAAGTTCCGGATATGGCGGCCTTATTTCATAAGAAGGTTAGTCAAGCTGTATCTGAAAGCTCATGTGGCTAGTGATATTTGATGGTCTTAATGCGTGACTCTTGTTCATAAGTAAGCGGGCTCGGGGTTTGAGGCGTGTGCAGGTGCCGCTGCACGGTGTATTCCATGTTCCGGTAATCTTCCTCTCCTGAAACGGTCCATGGCTGCCAAATACCGGATACCCAATTCTTAATTTCCTTTAGTCCTTCAAGCATTTCCTTCATCCTCCTTGAGCGATGAAATCAATAGATTTTTATTACCTTGGTTACGCTTACATTATAGCATGACTGATCTGTTTTTAAAAGAGGTGTCCACGGGAAAAAGACAAAATTTATAACTGAAAACAGATGTTTAAAAGGTTTTGTGTCTTCCTGAAAGATTGATGTCTCTATACAGAAGACACTCTCAAATCAAAGCATCCGTTTCATACGCATTCATAAATATCAATGAAAATTTTGGAGATACTACCTTAAATCTTATGGCGAAGGGCGTGGTTAATATCATGGATTCAGGTTCGCAGAATACTCTTACGCTCGGACATATTCTTAAAGAATTTGATCAATGTGCCGATTTGATTCACAGGACCTTTCCGGATATACAGACGGATATTGTGTACTTTCCAGCTATTGTGGACAATACCTTGTTTATCAAAGAAATTCTGGAGCCGTTTTCCCGCGTTCAGCTTCAAGAAGCCGAACAACTGTTCAAGCAGTCACAATTCCTTCAAGTGACTGATAGCAAAGCAGCGGTTATTGGCATCCTGGAGGGCTGTGTCGCTGTCTCTCACCGGGACAGCATTTATTTATTGAATGCTTATAAACCGGAGGCCCGCAATGTTCAGCAATCTGAGACGGAAACCATTATCGCGGGTCCCCACGATGCTTTTGTGGAGTCAGCATTAACAAACCTCTCCTTAATCCGCAGCAGAATAAAAAGCTCCCATTTAAAAATCAGAAAGTATTCTATCGGAGAAATATCCAAAACAAGTGTGTATGTTCTTTACATCGAGGATATTGCCAATCTGACCTTTGTTGAGGACCTGGAGCGGCGGATTCAAGGAATAGAAACAGATGCTATTAATGACGGAGGGACGTTGACCCAATTCATCGAAGATAGACCGAATTCGGTGTTCCCCCAATTTTTGACCACCGAAAGGCCGGATGTTGCTGTATCCAAGCTGGCTGCCGGGCGGATCATCACGATTATTGACAACAGCCCGACAGTCATCAGTGCTCCGGCCGCTTTTTTTGAATTTTTCTCCTCCCCGGATGATTACTACCAGCGCTGGACTTTGGGGACGGCTCTGCGGCTGTTGAGATTACTGGCCCTGATCATTACGATCACTTTTACAGCCATGTATGTCTCCGTAACCACCTTTCATTACGAGATGATCCCCGAAGCGCTGCTGAGAACGCTGGCGGAATCACGCAACAAGGTGCCCTTTCCACCTGTATATGAGGCACTGCTTATGGAGATCATGATTGAGCTGCTGAGGGAGGCGGGTGCGCGTCTCCCTAGCAAGATCGGACAAACAATCGGGATCGTAGGCGGTATTGTTATCGGACAAGCGGCAGTACAGGCCGGTCTGACCAGTAATGTGCTTATTATTGCTGTTGCTTCATCTGCTATCGCCTCTTTTGTCATTCCCAGCTATATGATGAGCGCCTCCATCCGTCTGATCCGCTTCGGGATTATCATCCTTACCGGAATATGGGGGAATATGGGACTTGTAATGGGAATCGCCCTGATTGTGATTCATTTATCCAACCTGACCAGTCTGGGCTCATCCTATATGATCCCTGTTGCACCTATGAAATCCGCTGATTGGAAGGATGTATTTATCCGTGCGCCATTCTCCATGTTAAGAACCCGGCCCTCACAGGCACAAACGTCTAATACGATCAGGCAAAAAAACAGAAAGTAGGAATGGCAGGCTATGATGGACAAACTTCGCCCCTTTCATATTACCGTTCTTGTCTATATGGCGCAGGCCGGGATCGTGATGTTTACGTTACCGCGCAGTCTGGCCGATTATTTTGGCACGAACGGCTGGCTGGTTCTGATCCCCTGTTTCCTGCTGTCGTCATTTAATATTTATTTGATTTCTCTGGTCTTTCGGCTAGGCAAGGGACGCTCCGTCTTTGAAATCATGGAACAGTCTATTCCTAAGTGGATACTCTATCCTTTTTACATAGGCTTAGCGTCTATCTGGCTGATCTTCGCCTGCATGATCGGGAAAAAGTATGTGCTGTTATTTCAGATGCTCTCTTTCCCGACTACGAATCCGATGATCTTCAAGCTTGCTATGGACATCCTTCTTTTTCTAATCATTATCAAAGGGATTTATTCGATATCCAAAACAGCAACGCTTTTTTTCTGGATGACGACATGGATGTTCCTGCTGCTGCTGTGGTTTTTTCCGGCCTTCCGCTGGGAGAGATTCACTCCGTTCATTCTCGAGGGTGGACATGACCAGGTTAAAGGGGGAATAGAAGTGTATGCCGCATTTTTGGGTTATGAACTGTCCATTCTGCTGTTTCCTTACGTGGAAAAAACGAAAAAGTCGATGACCGCCATTTATCTCGGTAACACAATTTTAACCCTATGCTACCTTTCTCTCTGTCTTATTTGTTTCGGCTTCTTCAGCCTGGGCCAGTTAAAAAAGCTGCTGTATCCCGTGCTTGATTTGCTGGCCTATATCCAGTTTCCATTCATTGAGCGGCTGGAAAATTTGCTCTACGGCTTTTTTCTCTTTTTAATTCTGATGACTGTCGCGATGTACTGGTGGGCGGCAGAGGAGGCTCTAAAGAGAATCGTACCGAAGTTAAAGACAACGGTACTGGTATTTGTAATGATTGCTGTTTCCTACGGTATCTCTTTTATCCCGAAGACTTTAGATGAGGTTAACGTCTGGATCACCAATCTGGGTTATGTGGCAGTTGGAATAGCCTTTGGATTTCCGAGCTTATTACTTATGGTGCTGTTAATTCAGGGAATTGGGAGGAGCTCAAATGAATAATAAGCTGTTCATTTCAATGACTGTTTTGCTGCTATTAACCGGCTGTGAAAGTGATGAACGGATTCTCGAAAAGCTGGGCATGGTGCAGACGTCAGGCTATGATTTGTTGGAAAACAGTAAGCTAAAGGTGACCTCCTGCGTTCCGGTAATTGATCCTAACTCCGCTATCCGCCGGGAACTGCTGACTGCGGAAGTGAACAGCATCAAGGAAGCGCGGCTGCATTTCTCAAGGCAGACCGACCTGAAGGTAGTCAGCGGACAGCTAAGAGAGTCCATGTTCGGAGCGAAGCTGGCAAAAGCAGGTGTGGAGGATTATATCGATACGCTGCTGCGCGATCCTTCCATCGCGCTCGGCGTCAGAGTAACTGTTGTTGAAGGTGATGCCGGAGAACTGTTGACCAAAAATTTCAAGCCGCATACAGATACTGGACGTTATATTACCCATATGCTGGAGAAAGAGGCTGCCGGCAACAGCATCCCGGCAACGACTTTTTATGAGTTTTCCAGGGATTACAACGATGAAGGAATTGATCCCGTTGCTCCCATAGTGAAGGATGACGGGAACAAGGTACTCATTGACGGTATTGCTTTGTTTCAAGAGGACCGTTATGTTACGAAAGTTTCGGCTAAGGACGGGATTATCTTCGGTCTATTCCGTGATGATCTGAGACAAGGAGAAATCGCAATCAATTTAGGGCAAGAGGACGGCAAGCAGGTCGTTGTCATGTTCAGCTCCTTGTTAAACAAACGTAAGATCAAAGTGCATCATCTGGGGGACGGGCGTTTTAAGATAGATCTCTCTGCCTCGATCAAGGGTTCGGTGCTTGAATATACCGGCAAGCAGAAGCTAAATGAGGAAAAGGATAGAAAGGAATTGGAGAAGCAGATTTCAGAATATATTACAGCCAAAGCCCAGAAAATGGTCCAGCAAATGCAGCAGTATAACGTGGACAGTCTCGGAATCGGTGTGCACGTCAGAAACAGCTTGTCCTACAAGAAGTGGAAGGCCCTGAATTGGAGAGAGGTATATCCTGAAATTGAGGTGGAGTGCCAGACGAAAGTCACTATTAAAGACTACGGGAAATATTCATAAAAGAGCTTGTCTGCGATTTATTTCAATTTAAAAATATACAAAATAGGACAATGGGTGTAAAATTGCAATTACTTAATGCTTCCCGGGGGAGCATGACGGTTTTTGCATGCCTATATGTGAATTAATGCGCATGGCAAGAGTACTAGAAAAGAGATGGAGGCTACGAGATTCATGGGGAGAAGAAACTGGAAACAAGTAATGATGCTGTTTTTGCTGGTCGCTGCGGTCAGTATGGTTGCCGCTGGCTGCGGAACTTCAAGCAATAATACTGTGTCGAAAAATACAGGAGCCGCTGCAGGGGAAGCAAAGGCGGACACGAATGCACCGGCTGAAGCGGTTACGGTGTCGCTTGGTCTGCTGCCTTCAATTGATGCCATTCCTTTCATCATTGCCCACGAGCAAGGTTTTGACAAGAAACATAACGTCAATCTGGATATCCAGACCTTTAAGAGTGCCAAGGACCGTGACGTGGCCTTCCAAGCTGGCAAGGTGGACGGATTGAGCGCTGATCTGGTGGCGATTTCCATCTACAACGAGGCCGGTCTGGACGTGAAGATTACCAGTACAACAACAGGTGAGTTTGATCTGCTGACCGGGAATGACGAAATCCAGGAAGTGAAGGATCTGAAGGGCAAAACGGTTATTCTGTCCAAGAATACCTCTACCCAATATACCGTTGCCATGATGCTGAAACAGGCAGGTCTGACGGAAGAGGATATTACAGTAACCGAGGTTCCGCAAATTCCGACGCGGCTGGAGCTGCTCAAGAATAAAAAAGCCGACGCGGCTGTTCTGCCTGAGCCATTCGTCACCATGGGCAAAACCTCGGGACTGCGTGTACTTAGCTCGACGGTATCAGCAGGCGTGAATCCGTTCGTGCTGGCGTTCCCGCAAAGTGCGATCGACGCTAAGGGACAAGCCATCCGCGATATGTACACAGCGTATGATGAGGCAGTGGAGTATATGAAATCCCATGACCAAGCGGAATATATTGATCTTATTATCAAAGAAGTAGGCTATCCAGACACACTGAAGGATGAAATTAAAGTCCCTGAGTACCTGCCTGCCTATCAGGTGGATGTGAAGGAAGTTGAGGCGGCATTTGCCTGGGCACGGGAAAAAGGCCTGCTGACCAAAGATATATCGGCTGAAGAAGTGATCTCCGATGTCCAGTTTAAGAAGTAGCGGACTCCGCATTAAAGAGCTTCAAGTTGAATATAAAAACGGTCAACTGGCTCTGGGACAAGTCAATCTGGATTTGCCGCAGCATGGCATTTATACGATAATCGGCCCCTCGGGCAGCGGTAAATCTACACTGCTGCGGGCGATTGCCGGCTTGCTGCCGGGTTATCAGGGCGAGCTGTTGTTCAACGGGAAATCCGTGCATGACAAAGAAACACTGATTGGCCTTGTTCCGCAGAACTACGGTCTGCTGCCCTGGAAGACCGTTCATGACAATATTCAAATGGCGATGAAGATTACCCGGCCTGCGGGCGGCAGCAAGCAAGAACGGGAAACGCAGATTCATCATTGGCTGACGTCGATGGGAATTTCCGAATTGAGTGGCCGTTATCCGCTTTCGCTGAGCGGCGGCCAGCAGCAGAGGGTAGCGATTGCCCGGGCATTTGCCATTCTGCCGACGATCCTGCTGCTGGACGAGCCTTTTTCAGCGCTCGATGTCATTACACGCGAAGCACTGCAGCAGATTTTTCTGGACAATTGGCTGGCTAACCCAACTACGACACTGTTTGTGACCCATGATGTGGAAGAAGCGATTCTGCTGGGCCAGAAAATTATCATCATGCCATCGGTCAAACAGGACACCCCGGAAATTCTCGACAATAGCGCTGTGTTCGGCATGAAGCATGAGGACAAGCGGGACAGTAATGAGTTTTTCGAGCAGACCAAGCAAATCAGAAAGGTAATGCAGGAGAAATGGTGAAAAAACAGCAGCTTCATCACGTGTTGCGTTTGTTGTTAGTATTCCTGTGTATGAATATCATCTGGTATATCGCCTACCTGCTGATGAATCATTCCATTCTGCCCAGCCCCGGATCTGTGTATAACGCGATGTTTCACTTGGGGGCCAGAGAGGTTATGCTGAATGTTGGCTACAGTCTGCTGCGGATCTTTGAAGGTGTTGCACTGGCACTGGTAATCGGTCTGCTGATCGGTCTGCTGATGGGCCGCTCACCGCTTTGGAACAGACTGCTCGATCCGGTCGTTTACCTGACCTATCCCATTCCCAAGATTGCTTTGCTGCCGGTGGTGATGCTGTTCTTCGGTCTTGGTGAAACCTCCAAAGTGCTGATGATTATGCTGATTCTGCTCTTTCAGGTCATCATCTCCGTGCGCGACGGCGTCAAGGCAATTCCTGACAGCACCTACGATGTGCTGACCAGCATCGGTGCAAGTGCGGGGCAGAAGTTCTGGAATGTGACGCTGCCCGGCGCATTGTCGGTCATACTCAGCACGATCCGGATTTCGCTCGGCACTGCGATTTCCGTGCTGTTCTTCACTGAGATTTACGGGACGGAGCATGGCATGGGCTTTTTCATTATGGATGCCTGGCTGCGGTTGGATTATCCGGAGATGTACGCGGGCATTATGCTGTTCAGCCTGGTCGGATTTGTGCTCTTCCTGCTCGTGGATGTACTGGATTATAAGTTTATGAAGTGGCGGAATTAATAGAACGAGGTATGAATATAAAGCTCACCTTTCCTATTATAACGCTATTACCGGCTTTCTTCGGGAAGCCGGTTTTTTTATATCGTTTTATACGCGGGCGGTGATTTTATGCAGTTGCTGTAATTTCCTGTCGCAAATATAATATGGAAAAAATATCTATTTTTCTTTATAATTAGAGGGTGTTTATTCGAAGACGCAAAGCTACAAAACTTTGAGGAGGATGACTTTTGAACAGCAACAGCAATCAGTTTATTCATCAGACCGCAAAAGCGGCATTGATTACTACAGTAGCGCTTGCGCTGCTGCTTCCCGCCGGGTTTGCTTCGGCGGAATCGGGCTTAGTGCCGCCTGCGGCATCAGCCGAGGCAAAGAGTGGCGGAACAGCGGCGAGTTCCGCAAGGGCGGATGCGGCCCTTGCCAAAATTACACAGGATGAGGCCGTTGCCAAACTGCGCGAGCTCTTCCCTGTTCTAAAAAGTGCAAACGTCACCCGTGTTCAGTTAGGCAACAACGATTACTATTCAGCTGGCACCACGCAGATGGCATGGACCATCGAATGGGAATATCAGGTAGACAGCGGGGGCTATGGGTTCTCCAGCATCATTGATGCCGTTACCGGGGATCTGATCAATACATATATTAATGTCCCCCTTGTGGATGATACCGCTTACTATCCTCCCAAGCTCTCGCGGGCGGAGGCTCTGGAGAAAGCACGAAGTTTTATTACCGCGGCAATGCCCTCGCTGAAGAGTGAAAATATTCAGCTGGTAGAATCGAGATTTTCAGATCTGGGCAGTGAAGTGCTTTTTGGTCCCGTCCAATATTCTTTTAATTTCAATATGCTGAGGAACGGGATACTTTCGGTTGCGGATGATTTAATCATCGGTATCAATGGGAACGGGGAGGTAATCAATTTCAACAAAATGTCCGCAGTGCAGGCATTACCGTCTGCCAAGCCGGCTATCTCCAAGGAACAAGCGAAGAAGACTTTCACGGATAACTTTAATGTCGGACTGTACTATACTCCGGTATACAAGAATGGAAACGTAGCAAGCTGGATACTTGGCTGGAAGGTGGAAGAGCAGGCCTTGTATTCGATTGATGCCCATACGGGGAAAAGACTGGACAACGAAGGCAAGGAAGCTTCGTCCATTCCCGTATCCCATGAGACCGTTCCGCTTGGCAAAGAGGTTTTCCAGCCGCTTGCTCCCGGCAAAGAGCTCACTGTGGAGGAAGCGGTCAAACTGGTAGAGAAGGTGGCTGCCCTTCCGAAGGACCGCAAGCTGGTCAGACAAGCGAAGAGCACCGCTTACCAGCGGCTGGATCAGAAGGTCTGGATGCTGACGTGGGGAGCGGATACGGAGGGGATGCAATCGGGAATGCCGCGCCATTCCTACGCGGAAATTAATGCGGTTACAGGCGAGATTACCCAGTTCCAAATGGAACAGTACATGTATGGGGAAGAGGCTAAGCCGCAGCCTGTTCCCGCAGGCAGCAAGAAGCTGACCCCGGCTGAAGCTAAGCAAAAGGCACTTGCGCTGGTCAACCGCATGTACAATAAAGCAAGCAGCAATCTTAAACTGGTTGAACATGGCGGAACATGGAGCGTGAAGCCTGACGGGAAGGGGTACCGTTATGAATTTATAAATTATTATCAGGGCATACCTGTAAGCGGCAATAATATTTCTATTGAACTTGATCTTTACGGTGGACTTCAAGCCTATACTGCCGGCGGCAGTTTAGATTATTCGAAGCTCACAGAAGTGCCGGCTCCGGCAATCTCTAAGGCGGAAGCGCTGCAAAGCTATCTTGGCCAGTATGACATGCAGCTGCAGTTTGTTCGTTTAGGCGGATATTCCGGTAATGGCGGCATTGGTGATTCGACAGTGAAGCTGGTATATGCCCCGCTCACGGCTGACAACGGTGAGATGAGTAAGGTGCTGGATGCCAATTCCGGGAAATGGGTTTCGCTCTACGAGCGTAACGGACGGACAGCAACTGCTGGTGAAGCTGTAGACCTGAAAGGGCACCCGGCCGAAAAACAACTGACCGAGCTGCTGAAATACAAAGTGCTTACTCTGGATGAAGGCGGCAAAGTAAATCCAGACCAGGAAATATCAACTGGGGATTGGTGGACGCTGATTGCAGACGCATCGACAACCTATTACAAGGGCTATTCGGGTGCGGAGAGCAAAACGGTGGCAGGTGTGAGTCCCGAAAGTCCATATTACGATACCATAAACTATGCCGTAAACCGTGGATGGATCAGCAGAGATACCGTGGTCCGGCCGGAGAGCAAGCTTAGCCGCGAAGAGTTGGCTGTCCAACTGTCTTTTTTTCTGAAGTATGGTAAGCTTTCCAGCTTCCTGGCGAATGATGCCGTCGTAAGCAGCTTCAGCGACAGCGCAGCTATCAACTATAAAGGTGCTGTGGCGCTTGCTGTGAAGCTTGGACTGCTGGAGGGCGAGAATGGAAAGTTCGACCCGCAGCGGATTGTAACCAAGGCGCAGGCTGCCATTGTTATCATGAAAATGGTGGAACTGCAGGGCAAGCTTGATCAGCCTATCGTATAATAGAACAGTTAAAAAAGAACGGAAAAAAGACCGGACCGGCAGGCACAGCTTACAGCTGCGGCCTTCCGGTCCGGTCTTTTCCTTCTATTCTTGCTGAAACGGTACCGTCCTTAAAAAAGACGGCAAAACCGTTTCCGCTTGGTAAAGCTTATTTACCAAGCTGTTTATCCACTTCTTTAACCGGATTTTCTCCAACGTTCTCTTCAACTTTATGGCTGCTCATGAACCATCCCGTAACGGCAATGAGAACCAGCACTACATAGAAGGTAGCTTTCCACCAGGTGCTGTGGGCGAAGTCCTCAGACAGGACACCCAGCGTCGGGTGAGCCAAGGTAATCACTGCAAGCTTGATTCCTACCCAGCCGACGATGAAGAAGGCTGCAACTTCAAGCCCTGGACGGGAATGCAGCAACTTAACGAAGAAGGAAGCCGCGAAACGCATAATAATCAGTCCGATAAATCCGCCGGCGAAGATGACGAGGAACTGTCCGCCGTCAAGGCCGCCGATGTGACCCATGCCGCTCGGTGGAAGTGCTACCGCAAGGGCAACTGCTGCGAGGATGGAATCGACGGCAAAAGCGATGTCAGCCACTTCTACCTTCAGAACTGTAAACCAAAAGCTGGATTTCTTCTTATTGACAGCGCCCGGAGAGCCGCTCTCATTAGCTTCTTCAGTGACCGGCTTCTTGAACAGCACTTTTCGGAAAATATGATTTCCCGCTATAAATAATAAGTAGAGTGCGCCGATGGCTTGTACCTGCCAGATGTCGACGAGATAAGAGATGATAAAAAGTGAACCAAACCGGAAGACAAACGCCCCTGCCAATCCATAAAAGAGGGCTTTTTTACGTTCCTCATCGGGAAGGTGTTTTACCATAATTGCCAGGACAAGTGCGTTGTCTGCGGCGAGTAGTCCTTCCAGTGCTACAAGAACGAGCAATACCCAGCCATATTCCAAAAATAATCCCCAATCCATTGCTGTTTCCCCCTCATTTGGATGAACATATTTAAGAAAACCCTGCAACACCAATAGTCTAACCAAATTTATATAAAAAAGACCTTTACCAAACAGATTAGCCTTTGGAATAAAGGTAACCTGATTGGTAAAGGTCTCGCTAACAATAGTTCATTGCCAATAAAGCCGGAGAATATCCTCATATTCTCGTATTGACGACTTTATTTAACAGCTACTCCCCTTTACGGGATATATTAAATTTTATTAGTTTTGGTTGCAGGATTGATCTAAAAGTATCATATATGAGCCGAAGGCTATTGTCAATGCCTCCTGAAAATTAGTATCAATGAAAAATGGCAGGGATGGAAACGGAAACATGATACATAAATGTTATGTAAGTTTACATGTGGTATGACGAAACTGCAAACACAAGGAATAATAAGGCTATTTTAGCTTAAACATAATTGACGGTATGGAGGTTTGAAAATATTATGAGAGTAATCAAAGCGATTGAGTGAGTTTGAAGTTATGAAATGTAACATACTAATCCCGTTCATGCTTAAAGTCTTCTAAGTGTAAAGATTTCAGGATGTTAAGCTCCGTTAAACAAAGCATATGCTTCCGAAGCGAGTTTTACTCGAAGTCAAATCAAGGAAGTAATGCTCGTAAAACAAAGCATATGCTTCCGAAGCGAGTTTCACTCGAAGTCAAATCAAGGAAGTAATGCTCGTAAAACTTTTAGGAGGTGGGAAATAATGCAGCCGTCGTGTATATCAAATGAAGCAGAGGAGGAGATTAGCCGCCACCCTTGCTACAGCGAGGAAGCCCACCGGTTTTATGCCAGAATGCACATCCCGGTTGCTCCCGCCTGCAACATCCAGTGCAATTACTGCAACCGCAAGTTCGACTGTGTGAATGAGAGCAGGCCGGGTGTGGTCAGTGAGGTACTGTCGCCGGAGCAGGCGGAACGCAAGGTAAAAGGGGTTGCAGCGCAGCTTATGCAGCTCTCGGTGGTTGGTGTGGCCGGACCTGGAGATCCGCTGGCAAATCCGGAACAGACCTTCGATACGTTTGCCCGGGTCAAAAGACATGTGCCTGATGTGTCCTTATGCCTTAGCACGAATGGACTTACCCTTTACCGGCATGTGGATGAGATTATCGAGCTGGGCATCCGCCATGTCACGATCACCATCAACGCCATTGATCCGGATGTCGGCCGCGAAATCTATCCTTGGGTATTCGATGAGGGAGTGCGGTACGAAGGGAGAGAAGCGGCGGAGCTGCTGATCAGCCGCCAGCTTCAAGGTCTTGAAATGCTGGCGAAGCTCGGAATTCTGGTAAAGGTCAACTCCATTATGATTCCGGGGGTCAATGATCATCATCTGCCTGCAGTGTCCAAAAGAGTAAAAGAGCTTGGGGCCACACTGCATAATGTAACTCCGCTGATTATCGCGCCGGGCAGCCAGTATGAAGCGGACGGACGCAAAGCGCCCCGTCCCAAGGAATTGCACAATCTGCAGGAGCTGCTTGGGCGTGACGGCATGAAGGTTATGCGCCACTGCCGGCAATGCCGGGCCGATGCTATTGGACTGCTGGGCCAGGACCGCAACCAGGACTTTCCCCTGGAGGCGATGGAGGACGATCCGGCAATCAATGAAGCAGCCAGGACGCAGTTCCAACATGATCTGGATGCCAAAATCCGCGAACGCGTCAAAATGAGGCGGGCAAGACTCATGCAGGAGAATGCTCTCAAGATTAGAGTCGCTGTAGCTACTAGAGGCGGTGACAAGGTCAATCAGCATTTTGGGCATGCGACCGAATTCCTGGTGTACGATACCGACGGAGCGGAGGTACAGCTGCTCGGTGTCCGCAAGATCCAAGCGTACTGCCATGGCAAAGCAGATTGCAACGGCGATAAAGCCGCCACGCTGCAGGAAATCATCTCCATTCTTAGTGACTGCCGCATTCTTCTCTGCTCCGGTATCGGCGAAGGCCCACGGGCCAGCCTGAACAAAGCCGGAGTATTGCCTCTCGTCCGCAAAGGTGGAATACAGGAAGCTATTCTCGAAAGCGTCAAGTACAGCTCTTATTTTGAAAATATAAACATTTCGAAGGGATGATGGAAAATGAGACAAATCGCTTTCTATGGTAAAGGCGGTATCGGTAAATCGACAACTTCACAAAACACCCTGGCTCAGCTGGCTACAAAATTCGGACAAAAAATTATGATCGTCGGCTGCGACCCCAAAGCCGACTCCACCCGCCTTATCTTGAATACCAAAGCCCAACAAACCGTGCTTCATCTGGCGGCTGAGCTTGGCTCCGTAGAGGATCTGGAACTGGATGATGTACTGCAAACCGGCTTCGGCGACATCATTAATGTTGAGTGCGGTGGACCTGAACCGGGTGTAGGCTGCGCGGGACGCGGGATTATAACGGCAATCAACTTCCTGGAGCAGGAAGGCGCTTATTCCGATCTGGATTTCGTATCCTATGACGTACTGGGCGACGTTGTCTGCGGCGGCTTCGCAATGCCGATCCGCGAAAACAAGGCGCAGGAGATTTACATCGTCTGTTCCGGGGAGATGATGGCGATGTACGCTGCCAACAACATCGCACGCGGTATCTTGAAATATGCCACCAGCGGCGGTGTGAGATTGGGCGGCCTGATCTGCAACAGCCGCAACACGGACCGTGAAGACGAGCTCATTATGGAGCTTGCCCGCCGCCTGAATACGCAAATGATTCACTTTGTGCCGCGTGATAATGTCGTTCAGCATGCTGAGCTGCGCAGAATGACCGTTGCCCAATATAATCCGGAGCATGCTCAAGCCAAGGAATATGAAATCCTGGCGGAGAAGATTCTGAACAATAAAATGCTGACGATTCCGACCCCGATTACGATGGAAGAGCTGGAGGAACTGCTGATGGAATTCGGCATCATCGAAGACGAAGAAGCCGCCATCCAGAAGCTGCAGGCTTCCGGCCAATAAGCCGCAGGCGGTGTTTACACGAAATCCGGTGAACGGGAGTGGAGAGACGGCTGATTCACCGGAATCGCTCATTGTGGCACGAGAAGCCACGCAGGCGGCTAAGGCTTCCTGCACTACGAAAAGGAGGGTCAGCAAATGGGACTGGATATCGAGGCGAATAAAAAGCTGGTTGAAGATGTGCTGGAAGCCTACCCCAAAAAAGCGAAGAAAGACCGGGAAAAGCATTTTCAGATCAATACGGAAGAAGCGAAAACCTGCGGTACATGTGCGCTGAAGTCCAATATTAAATCCCGTCCCGGCGTCATGACGCCGCGCGGATGCTCTTATGCAGGATCTAAAGGCGTGGTATGGGGACCGATCAAGGATATGGTTCATATCAGCCATGGTCCTATCGGGTGCGGCCAATACAGCTGGGGTACCCGCCGCAACTATGCCAGCGGGACGCTTGGAATTGACAACTTTACCGCCATGCAGATTACAAGCGATTTCCAGGAGACGGATATCGTCTTCGGCGGAGATAAGAAGCTAGAAGTGATTATGCGTGAGATTACCGAGATGTTTCCGCTCGCCAAGGGGATTTCTGTTCAATCCGAGTGTCCGGTCGGTCTGATCGGCGATGATATTGAAGCAGTATCCAAAAAAATGGCCAAAGAGCTGGAGATGCCGATCGTTCCGGTGCGCTGCGAAGGGTTCCGGGGTGTGAGCCAGTCGCTGGGCCATCATATTGCCAACGATGCAATCCGTGACTTCGTGCTCGGCAAAGCTGAACTGGCTGAAACCGGCCCTTACGATGTCAATATTATCGGCGATTATAATATCGGCGGTGATGCCTGGGCTTCCCGTATCCTGCTGGAAGAAATGGGTCTTCGCGTCATTGCCCAGTGGTCCGGCGACGGTACCTTGAATGAGCTGGAAATCGCCCATAAGGCGAAGCTGAACCTGATTCACTGCCACCGCTCCATGAACTACATGGTTGAGCATATGGAGAAGGCCTACGGTATTCCTTGGATGGAATACAACTTCTTTGGACCTTCCAAAACGTATGAGAGCCTGCGCGCCATCGCCGCTTTGTTTGACGAGACGATCCAGGAGAATTGCGAGAAGATGATCGCGAAGCATAAACCGGAAATGGATGCGATTATTCATAAATTCAGACCGCGGCTGGAAAATAAAAAAGTGCTCCTGATGATCGGCGGTTTGCGTTCCCGCCATACGATCGGCGCTTATGAGGATCTCGGCATGGACATCGTGGCTTCCGGCTATGAATTTGCCCATAAAGATGATTACGAGAAGACCTTTCCGATGATGAAGGAAGGCACGATCATCATCGATGATCCAACGGCGTATGAACTCGAAGAGCTCGCACAGAAAATGAATGTTGACCTTGTGGGCTCGGGGGTTAAGGAGAAATATGTATACCACAAGATGGGGGTTCCGTTCCGCCAGATGCACTCCTGGGATTACAGCGGTCCGTATCATGGCTTCGACGGCTTCAAGATTTTTGCCAAAGACATGGATATGACCGTGAACAGCCCGGTGTGGAATCTGATTAGCAAGAAGGAAAAAGTCCAGGCAGAGGGGGCGAGCATATGAGCAAAGACAGACTGGAGATTCCGGATTATAACTCTTTGTTCTCGGAAGACCGCTTCGTGCAGCAGCGGGAGAATAAAAGGCAGTTCGAAGCGCCCTGCAGCGAGCAGGAAACGGCTGAAGCACTCGCTTACTCTCAATCTGCGGAGTATATGGAGAAGAACTTTAACCGTAAAGCGGTTGTCATCAATCCGCATAAAGCCTGCCAGCCGCTTGGCTCGATCATGGCCGCGCTCGGCTTTGAGAAGACCCTGCCCTTCATTCACGGTTCGCAGGGGTGCAATTCTTATTTCCGCAGCCATCTAAGCCGTCATTTCAAAGAGCCTACCCCTGCTGTTTCTTCTTCCATGACCGAGGATGCGGCTGTATTTGGCGGCATGAGCAATCTGATTGACGGTCTGGAGAACAGTATTGCTCTCTACAAACCGGAGATGGTTGCGCTTTGTACGACCTGTATGGCCGAGGTTATCGGCGACGACCTGTCCTCCTTCATCGGCAATGCCCGTCAAAAGGGTGTGATTTCGGAAGACTTCCCGGTTGCTTTCTGCAACACGCCAAGCTTTGTCGGATCACACATCACCGGGTATGATTCGATGCTGAAAGGAATCCTCAGCTATCTGTATGACCGCTCAGGCATTCAGGCTGCTCCGGGAAGCGGCGAAGAAACGGGGGAAAAGCTGAATGTTATGCTCGGCTTCGAGCCTTACACCGGCAACTTTGCGGAAATCCGTAAAATTCTGAATGCCTTTGATACCAAATATACGTTCCTTGGCGATCACAGCGGCAACTATGACTCTCCGGCTACGGGAGAATACGAATATTATTACGGTGGAACGAAGCTTGAAGATGTTCCTCTGGCCGCTAACGCGCTCGCTACGCTGTCGCTCCAGAAATACACGCTCAAAAAGACGCAGGATTATATCGGCGGAACCTGGAAGCAGCCGATTGCTGCGATGTCCACACCGCTAGGCATTACAGGAACCGACAAGCTGCTGGATACCATTAGTGAGCTGACGGGTCTTCCAGTTCCTGCATCGCTTACTGAAGAACGCGGCCGGGTAGTGGATGCCCTTACGGACAGCCACCCTTACATTCACGGCAAGCGGGTGGCACTGGCCGGCGATCCCGACCTGCTCATCGGACTCATCGGGTTCTGTCTGGAAACCGGTATGGAGCCTGTGCATATCGTCTGCTCGAATGGGGATGTGGACTTCAATGATGTGAAATTCAAGGAGGAAGCCGAGGCGCTGCTGGCCTCCAGTCCGTACGGCACGGAAGCCACCGTTTATATCGGCAAAGACCTGTGGCATATGCGTTCACTGCTGCTGAACGATCCGGTGGATCTGGCGGTCGGCAGCTCGCATCTGAAGTTCGCAGCCAAGGATGCGAATGTGCCGCTGATCCGGGTGGGGTTCCCAATCTTTGACCGTCATCACATGCACCGTTATCCGATTCTTGGATACCAAGGTGCACTGAATTTGCTCAGTCTGATCGTTAATACTGTTCTGGATGAGCTTGACCGCAACCATTCCGGGTTCAACTTTGATCTGGTACGTTAAGAGGAAACACACATAGATGCAGGATTGCCTGTAGTAAGCATCCACCTTTAACGAAGGAGATGAAGAGCCGATGGACCCTGTGCGAAAAGACGAATTTGATTCCGAGGCTTGCGGGAGCCTCTCCCCCAAATCGAAGCCTTGTCCGCGGCCCAAACCGGGTGAAGCGGCCGGAGGCTGCTCCTTCGACGGAGCCCAAATCACATTGCTGCCGATTATGGATGCCGCGCATCTTGTCCATGGTCCGATTGCCTGTGCCGGGAACAGCTGGGAGAGCAGAGGGGCGTTGTCCAGCGGGCCTTCTCTGTCCCAGTATGGCTTTGCTACGGATCTTAATGATTCCGATATTATTTTTGGCGGGGAAAAGAAACTGAAGGAAAGTATCGACTATATTGCCGGGCGCTTTGCGCCTCCGGCAATATTTGTATATTCAACCTGTGTGACGGCTCTGATCGGCGAAGATATGGATGCTGTATGCAAGGAGGCAGGAGAACGGCTGCATATCCCTGTTATTCCCGTGAACAGCCCGGGTTTTGTCGGCAGTAAGAATCTGGGCAACCGGCTGGCAGGTGATGCTCTGCTTCAGTATGTGATCGGAACAGGGGAACCGGAGCCGGACACTCCGCTCGGCGTCAATTTGATCGGTGAATATAATATTGCCGGTGAAATGTGGGATATCGAGAAGCTGATGAACAGTGCCGGAATCGCCGTAACCTCGCGTATTACAGGAGATGCCAGATATAAGGAGATTACCTGGGCGCACCGTGCCAAGGTGAATATGGTGGTCTGCAGCCGCGCGCTGCTCGGTCTTGCCAAAGAGATGGAGTCGAGATATGGCATCCCTTATTTTGAGGGCTCTTTCTACGGGGCCAAGGAAACGACGTATTCCCTGCGCCAAATGGCGTATCTGATGAATGACCGTGAAATGGAGCGCCGGGTTGACCGGTTGACCGAGCGTGAAGAAAGCCGGCTGGCTATGGATTTGCGTCCGTACCGCAAGCTGCTGAAAGGAAAAAAGGCGGTGCTGTACACCGGCGGCGTTAAAAGCTGGTCCGTGATTTCCGCACTTAAAGAACTGGGTGTTCAGGTGGTTGGAGTCGGCACGAACAAAAGCACAGAGGATGATGTGCGGCGTATTGCCGACCGGGTGGGCGATGACACCGAATATATTCCGGAAGGCGGTGCGGGCCGGATTCTCAAAACTGTACGGGAACGTAAAGCTGATATCATGATCGCCGGCGGGCGCAATATGTATGTGGCGATGAAAGAGCAAATTCCTTTTATTGATATCAACCAGGAGAGGCACAAGGCTTACGCCGGGTATGAGGGGCTGCTGCGGCTGGCCAAGGAGCTGACATATTCCCTGGCGAATCCAATCTGGAAGCTGGCGTCCAGTCCTGCTCCCTGGGATAAGGAGGCTCCGCCCTATGACCGTTAACCGGAGAAAAAAGCCCGCCTCGGTCAATCCGATCAAGATTGGCCAATCGCTGGGGGCTGTTCTGGCCCTTCAAGGCTGCTACCGCGCCATGCCGCTGATCCACGGCTCCCAAGGCTGTTCCGCTTTTCCCAAAGCACTGCTTACCCGGCATTTCCGCGAGCCAATCGCCGTACAGACCTCGGCGCTGCAGGAAATGGATGTTATTTTCGATGCTAACCGCAATTTGGAGGAGGCGCTCAATCTTGTGCTGAGTAAGCACCGGCCCGATATTATCGGCATTGTGGGAACGGAATTGACCGATGTGGCCGGAGTGGACTACCAAAGCCTGCTCAAGATGTATAAGCGGGAACGCAATATGCGCGGCGGGCTGGCGTTCTCCGTCGTGCTGCCCGACTTTCGGGGCTCATTGGAGTCCGGGTTCAGCACTACAGTGGAGGCGATGATCGACGAGATGATCCAGCAGGTTGGACACCGGGGTTCGAGGAATGTGAATACCCGCCAGATTACGCTGCTTCCGGGTTCCTTTCTGACACCTGCAGATGTGATGGAGCTGAAGGAAATGATCTCCTCCTTCGGATTTGACGTCATTGCTGTACCGGATATATCCACCTCGCTGTCCGGTCATCTCCTGACCGGGTTTTCCGCGCTGACCCGAGGCGGTGTGCCGCTGGATTCCATGCTGCAGAGCCTGCAGTCCGGCCTGACGATTGCCGTCGGAGCCAGCATGGAACGTCCGGCCAGAAGGCTGCACAATGCACTGGGCACACCCTACAAGGTATTTAATGGAGCCATGGGGCTCAAGGCAACAGATGATCTGCTGCATTTCCTGCATCAGATCAGCGGCGAGCCGGTGCCGCTCCGTTATTGCTGGCAGCGGGAGAACCTGCTTGACAGTATGCTGGATGCGCATTTCCAATTTGCCGGAATGTCGGTGGTGGCCGCACTTGAGCCGGATCATCTGTATTCCGTCTCAAGCTGGCTTGAGGAACTGGGTATGGAACAAAAGGCGCTGATTGCATCCTATGAAACTCCGGTTGTTGCAGGTATGGAGCGGGAGGTATGGGTAGGTGATCTGGATGATGCCGAGGTGCTCGGAAAAGACGCGGATTTATGGATCAGCAATTCGCATGGGATCGCAGGAGCAGAACGTATTGAAGCTGCATTTCTGGCGGCTGGGTTTCCGGTCTGGAGCGAGCTTGGGGCGTATATGTCCGTTTCGGCCGGCTACAGGGGCGCTATGGAATGGAGTAATAAAGCCGGGAATTTGTTGATGCGAAGGGAGGCTGAGCGCCGTGAAGGTAGCGTTCGCCACAGATGACGGAAACCGTGTAAATGCCCATTTCGGGCAAAGCCCAATGTTCGCTGTTTACAATGTGACCAAAAATGGCGGAGAGCTCTTGGAGCTGCGCAAGCTCCCCGCTTTGCTCAATGAAGATGAAGCGGGCAGGATCGACAGCCGCCTGGAGGCGATAGGTGATTGTACCCTGATCTTCATTATGCAGATCGGGGCCTCCGCAGCGGCGAGGGTCACCCGCCGCAAGATTATGCCGGTGAAGGTACCCTTTGGCAGTCCGATTGATGAGCAGGTGAAACGGCTGGTGGAAATGCTTCAGGGCAAACCGCCCATGTGGCTGGCTAAGGTGCTGCGGGCGGAAGAAGAAGGCGAAGGGGAGGGAGCAGATGGAACCCATGGCTAAGACGAACATTAGTCTGTCGGGAGAAGCGGCTCAAGAAGGCGCGGCAGTACAACGCCGCAGCCGCTCCAGCCGCAAGCCGCTGGATCCGGATACGGCGGATGCTTTTGTCCGGCGTTTATGCCATCTGCTGGATACGGAAGACTTCTTTGGCAAATACGCTTCCTTTACGCCGCAGGCAAAGATCGCCAAGCAGTTTCTGGCCTCCGCCGAGGATAAAAGCAAGTCGGAATTCAACTGTGCTGTATCTCCGGAAGTGCGGCATCAGGTGCCGCTCGTCTTTCAGGCTATCGCCGGTGTGGTGGAAGAAAAAAGCGGCGTTATCGTACAGAGCACCGCCGAGATTAATGGAGAAGGCTTCGGGCGCGGGCTGCTGTACACCGGCCGCGTGATCCTCGTTCTCAAAAGCCTGCGGGCCGGGTTCCCCTTTCCGTTCACGGCGGAAGAGAAGCTGATCCGCTACGGGGTGGAGTGTGTGGAGGAAGGGCTGGCTTATTTGCATAAATATAAGGAAATTACGGCCCTGCACGGTTTGCTTAGCCTGGAGGGCTAGCCAGTAAATGAATATCAGTCACAGGGGGAGACAGGGATGGAGCAGCTTGCCGGAGGTTTGGAGCTGGAACGGTATGCCCGGCAGCTGAAGCTGCTTGGAGAAAGCGGACAGCAGGCGCTGAAGGAAGCGACGGTTATGGTGGCTGGAATCGGCGGACTTGGAGGAACGGCCGCACTGTATTTGGCAGCGGCTGGCGTCGGCAAGCTTATTTTGGCCCATGAGGGAATCATCCTTGCACCGGATCTCAACCGGCAGATTCTTATGGACAGCGATCACCTGGGCATGGAACGGATAAGCACAGCGAAAGCGCAGCTGAAGCGGCTGAATCCACATGTGGAGATCGAAGGGCATAATTCCAAAATTGAATATGAAATTGCCAAACCCTGGGTAGAGAGCGCCGATATTGTGATTGACGCCCGCTATGATTTTCCGGAGAGATATGCGTTGAACCGCATTTGTGTGGATACCGGGACGCCTATGGTGGAAGCTGCGATGTACGGCTTTGAAATTTCGCTTACCACTGTTGTTCCCGGGGAAACGCCTTGCCTGGAATGCCTATATCCAGATCTGCAGCCGCAGTGGGAACCGTTCGGGTTTCCAGTTTTGGGAGCTACGTCCGGAATTGCGGGTTGTTTGGCAGCACTGGAAGCCGTAAAATGGATTACAAGGGTAGGGACAACTTATGCGGGCGTAATGCATCGCTTCAGCTCACTCGACTTCGCCTGTTACAGCGTTGGGCTTACCCGTAATCCGAATTGCGCTTGCTGCGGAGAAGGAGGTAAACCGTGAAAAGTCTCAAGCTATGTGACACGACACTTAGGGATGGTGAACAGGCGGCTGGAGTTTCATTCACGAGGGCGGAAAAGCTGGAAATCGCAAAGTTGCTGTCGGAGTGCGGAGTAGAGCAAGCGGAGGTAGGTATTCCTGCCATGGGCAAGCGGGAGCAGGAGGATATTGCGGCAATCGCCGAACTGGGGCTTCCCATGAAGCTTATGACCTGGAACCGCTCGGTCCTTGGCGATATCGACAAGGCGCGCAGTACCGGAGTGAACTGGAGCCATGTGTCCATTCCGGTCTCAGAGATTCAGCTTCAGGGCAAGCTTGGGCTGACGCCGGCTGAAGGGCTGAACAAGCTGCTTCGTGCGGCGGAGCATGGGCTCAGGCTGGGGATGACGGTGTCGGTAGGGATGGAGGACTCCTCCAGAGCGAATATGGAATTCCTGGTTGAATTGGTGAACAGCCTGTATAAAGAAGGAATCCGCTGGTTCCGTTATGCGGATACGGTATCTGCCCATTATCCCGGGCAGATGACGGAGCGGGTAAGCACGCTGCTGGGGGCGGTTCCCGCAGATGTGGAGCTGGAAGTGCACTGCCACAATGACTTCGGGCTGGCATGCGCCAACACACTTAGCGGCATTGCCGCAGGTGCGGTTTGGGCCAGCACCACCGTAGCCGGCATTGGCGAACGTACGGGCAACGCGGCCATGGAGGAAGTCGCCATGGCCTGGCGGCATTTGTACGGCGGGGAGAGCGGTGTACGGATGGAGCTGCTCAAGGGTTTGGCGGATAAGGTTATTGCCGCCTCCGGGCGCAGTGTCGGCGATGCGAAGCCGATTGTGGGGCAGCTGGCATTTACGCATGAGTCAGGAATCCATGTGGACGGGCTGATGAAGGAGAAAAGTACGTATCAGACCTTTGATCCTGCAGAGGTGGGGCGGACGCACCGCTTCGTGCTGGGCAAGCATTCTGGAAGCAATGGTGTAGTCCATGTGCTGGAACAGAGAGGACTTGAGGTGAACGCCGACACGGCGGGGCGTTTGCTGGAACGGGTCCGCGTATACGCGGAAGCCAGAAAAGACACTGTTCCGGAGTATTTGCTGATGCAGTGGCTGATGGAGGAACAGCAGCGGGCCCAGAATGCGGTTTGAGCACCTGGAGTAAGTGATGAAGCAAGCAGCATTCCGCTTCCTTGGTGGAGGCGGAACACTGCTTGCTTTTTTTGGCGAGTATTCTTGTTCAGAACGCTCTGTGCCGTGAAAAAAGCTGTGTTTATTGTTGAAAACTTGCATAGCTTACTGTAAGCAACTACAATCTGAGCAGGATGGATTCATAGAGAATGCAAGAAGAATGGAGAGTCATGACAACAAAGACGATTTTTTTTGATATTGACGGTACGATTTATGATGAGGAGAAGCAGGTGCCTGCTTCCACAAAGAAAGCCATCGCTGAGCTTAAGCGGCTGGGCCATCATGTGGCCATCGCGACAGGGAGGGCCTCCTACATGTTTGAGGATCTGCGGGAAGAGCTGGGGATCCATTCGTATGTTTCGCTTAACGGACAATATGTTGTTTTTGAGGGGGAAGTGATTTACCGCAATCCGCTGGATACGGCTGCCTTGAAGGAGCTTACGCTGTTCGCCGAGAAGCAGGATCACCCGGTAGCCTATATTGATGCCCTTGACATGAAGGTGAATGTTGCGGAGCATGAGTATATTCAGACAAGCTTAGGATCGTTGAATTTGGCCTTTCCGACGCATGATGCGGAGTATTTTCTGCTGAATGAAATTTATCAGGCGCTGATCTTTTGCCCGAAGGAGAGCCAGGAGATGTACGCGGAAGCCTACCCCGGCTTCAAATTTATCCGTTGGCATCCGCTCTGTATGGATGTTCTGCCGGGCAACGGCTCGAAGGCTAACGGCATTGCCCAAATGATGAAGCATCTCGGAGTGAAGAAGGAAGATATTTATGCTTTTGGCGATGGCCTCAACGATGTAGAGATGCTGCAATTTGTCGGTCATGGCATCGCGATGGGCAATGCGGAGGATGAGGTTAAGGCCGTGGCTCCTTATGTCACCAAGCATGTCAGTGAGAACGGAATTTATGAAGGATTAAAGATGGTTGGTTTGCTGTAGGTTAGGGAATTTTGCGGGTAGAAGGAATAATACAGATCTCGTTTGAAACTAAAGGACTTTCATTGCGGAATCTGCAATAGAATAGTCCTTTTTTGCTGTCGCCGAGCGTTCAATTCTATTAGCTGAAGACGGAGGTAACAAGGCTAAAAACTTATTTTCCGTCTGTATAGGTGAAATCGGTTTGTCCATCTAGTACAAATACCTAGTAAACGCAAAAATATATAATTGCCTACGAGACGGATGTCTATGCCCTTCAATAGGTGAATGGAGTAGTATACATAAAGTCTATTGGAGGTGTTGAAGATGGGTCGCTCTGAGCATAGGAGTAAGGAGCGGGGATGCAAGAAACCGGATATGGCTTGCCCCTTGCCAAGAAAAAAACATCGAAAAACAAAATGTGCAGTACACCGAAAATGCCACTGTAAGGAAATCATCGTCAAAAAGCAAATTGTTCGCGTTAATATTCCCTTGGGGGCATTAGGTGCCGCTGGAGCCGCTGGAGCATTGGGAGCGGCAGGAGCTGTAGAAGCATTAGGTGCAGCAGGTGCGGCCGGAGCTGCGGGAGCACTCGGCGCCGCCGGCGCAGCAGGGGCAGTGGGAGCCACAGGTGTAGCTGGAGCACTCGGTGCTGTAGGCGCCGCTGGAGCGCTCGCAGCCGCCGGAGCCGCCGGAGCACTCGGGGCAGCGGGAGCGACTGGAGCATTAGGCGCTGCCGGAGCCGCCGGACTTTTGGGCGCCGCCGGAGCTGCTGGCGCTTTAGGTGCAGTTGGCGCGACAGGAGCGCTCGGTGCTGCCGGAGTAGCGGGAGCGTTGGGCGCTGCGGGAGCGGCCGGAGCTTTAGGTGCAGTTGGCGCGACAGGAGCGCTTGGAGCTGCCGGAGTAGCGGGAGCCTTGGGAGCCGCTGGAGCGGCAGGAGCCTTGGGGGCCGCCGGTGCCCTTGGCCCGGCGGGAGCAGCCGGGTTGGTAGGCCTCCCGGGACCCGCCGGACCGGCAGGACCGGCAGGGCCAACGGGTCCCGTAGGTGCTGCCGGAGTAGCAGGACCACCCGGACCTGTAGGACCAGGCGGACCCGCAGGAGCGCCCGGACCCGTAGGGCCAGGCGGAGCCCCGGGACCTGTAGGTCCAACGGGAGCCGCAGGCGCAGTGGGACCCGCCGGAGTGGCCGGACCGGCAGGACCTGCTGGACCAGCGGGTGCCACCGGAGCGACAGGAGCGGCCGGCGCAGCGGGCCCAGCAGGAGCAACGGGTGCAACGGGTGCCGCAGGCGGTATAGCCCAGTTCGGGTATGTGTATAACCTCGGAGCGCAGGTTGTGCCGATCGAGGCGGATGTTTCTTTTGATACCAACGGGTTCCTTACACCTGGAATAACACATGCTCCGGGAACGACTACAATCTCGGTTGCGAATGCAGGTATTTATGAAGTTAATTTTTCAGTATCAGGTGTAGAACCAAATCAATTTGCCTTATTCGTAAACGGCGCGCTCGTTCCGGGCACTGTGTACGGCTCAGGTGCGGGCACGCAGCAGAACACGGGGCAGGCCATATTCGCCCTTTCTTCCGGCGATGTATTAACCCTGAGAAATCACAGCTCGTCCGCAGCAGTCACGCTGCAGACGTTGGCTGGAGGCACGCAAGCCAACGTGAATGCATCTATTGTGATTAAGCAATTGAGTTAGGATTTCATAAACCGTATATCCGGACGATACAGTTCGATAAAAGGGTGGGAAGACTTCCGGAAGGAGCTTTTCACCTTTTTTAATTCACATAACAGTAGAGGTTTGCGGACAGAGACCTGCGTTTTACAGTGGAAGTTGTTATCGTCTTCCTCCAGTGTGGTTAAGATATATTAATATGTCCGGACGAAGCCCCGCCGGTTTCGCCGGAGATCAGGATCTTAAACTACAGGAATTGAAGGAAGCGGAGGGAACCGGAGTGAACCCTAAATGGTGGAAAGAAAGCGTCGTGTACCAGATTTATCCGATCAGTTTCATGGACAGCAACGGTGACGGCATAGGCGATCTGCGCGGGATTATTTCCAAGCTCGATTACCTGCAGAATCTGGGTGTCGATGTCATCTGGGTGTGTCCGATCTATAAATCACCAAACCATGACAATGGCTATGATATTAGTGATTACTGCGACATTATGAAGGAATTCGGGACGATGGATGATTTTGACCGGCTGCTCAGTGAGATGCATTCGCGCGGCATGAAGCTGATGATGGATCTGGTGCTGAATCATACCTCCCATCAGCATTCGTGGTTTATTGAATCGCGAAGCTCGAAGGATAATCCCAAACGGGATTTTTATATATGGAGAAAAGGCAAAAACGGCGGTCCGCCAAACAACTGGGAATCGTATTTCAGCGGTACGGTCTGGGAGCTGGATCCGGTGACGGACGAGTATTATCTCCATCTGTATTCCAAATATCAGCCGGATCTGAACTGGGAAAATCCCGTGGTAATCGACAAGCTGCATGAAATGGTGCAGTGGTGGCTGAAAAAAGGGGTCGACGGGTTCCGGTTTGACGCGATCGCCCACATCGTGAAGGCGGAGGGTTACCCTGATGCGCATAATCCGGGCGGAACGCCGACGGTGCGCGCCTATGATATGTTCTCTAACCTGTCGGATGTGCACACGCTGCTGCAGAATCTGCACGATCGGGTGCTCTACTTCTACGATATTATGACGGTTGGTGAAACCTCGGGCCTTGGGCCGGAGCAGGCGCTGGATTATGTCGGTGACGGACGCCGGGAGCTGAACATGACCTTTCAGTTTGAACATATGAATCTGGATGCCGCCTCGCCAGGGGGAGGGAAGTGGGACGTGGTTCCCTGGCGCCTGACGGAGCTCAAAAAAATCATCAGCAACTGGCAGACCGTCCTGCATGACCGGGGCTGGAACGCCAATTATTTATGCAATCATGACCAGCCGCGTTCGGTATCGAGGTTTGGCGACGATCTCTACTATCGTGTTCCTTCGGCCAAAATGCTGGCCACCTTTATTCATATGCTGGAGGGTACGCCTTACATTTATCAGGGCGAAGAAATCGGCATGACGAATGTGGCTTTTGAATCAATCGACGAATACCGGGATGTGGAGACACTCAATTATTATGAGGAAAAGCGTTCAAACGGCGTACCTGAAGCCGACATTATGGCCGCCATACACAAAAAAAGCCGGGACAATGCCCGCACGCCGATGCAGTGGGATGATGAAGAAGAAGGGGGCTTCACCACCGGTGTGCCTTGGATCAGAGTGAACTCCAATTTCAAGGAGATAAATGCGGCTAGTGCAGTCAAAGACCCTGATTCGATTTTTAACTACTATAAAAAGCTGATTGAGCTGCGGAAAAATCATCAGGTGATCGTTTATGGTGAATATGGACTGTTGCTGGAGGAGCATCCGGAGATTTATGTCTATACCCGTACGCTGGAGGAGCAGCGGCTGCTGGTGATTTTGAATTTTTATGGCCAGGAGCCGGTGTTCGAGCTTCCGGGTGAATTCCAGCCGGAGAAGCTGGAGCTGCTGATCTCCAATTATGCCCCTTCCAAAGAGGAAGATCTAAGAAACCTGAAGCTTCGTCCTTATGAGGCAAGGGTATATCTGCAGCGTCAACGTTGAAATAGCAGAGAGTTGCCATGGCGCGGGAAGTATGGCGAAATGGCGACTCTTTTTTGAGTTTGCCGGCAAAAGGGGTTACAATGGCGGTACATTAGCATAAATAGAGAGGTTTTTGCAGGTGCTGAGGGAGGAGAGAAATCATGAGTGAGTGGTATGAAGAGAGCTTTGGAGAAGACTATTTAATTGTCTACAGACACAGGGACTTCGGAGGGGCACGCCGCGAAGTGGAAAAGATGATCGACTGGCTTGCGCTTCCCCATGGCGCCAAAGTGCTGGATCTCTGCTGCGGGATGGGGCGTCATTCGCTGGCACTCTCGGAGGCCGGGTACGAGGTTACCGGTGTAGATTTATCCGAGGCGTTGCTGAGGGAGGCGCGTTCCCAGAAGGGGGCCGGATCGGTGACCTGGATACGCTCCGATATGCGGAAGCTGCCGCTGGATGGCGGTTTTGACGCAGTGGTTAACCTGTTTACTTCCTTCGGTTATTTTGAGGAGGATGAGGAACAGGTGAAGGTGCTGCGGGAAATTCACCGGATGCTTAAGCCGGGCGGCAAGTTTATTATAGATTTCCTTAACCCTGCTTATGTGATCCGCCATCTTGTACCACATTCCGTTCGTGAGGATGGAGACAATCTCATAGATGAGTCACGCCGGATCGAAAACGGTTATGTGATGAAAGACATCATTCTTACCTCCAAAACAGATCAGACGCCCCGCGGCTACCATGAACGGGTAAAGCTCTATTCGCTGGAACAGTTCAGCAAGATGATCGCAGCCGCAGAACTGCGCCTCGAAGCTGTGCATGGCTGCTACGATGAAAGCGACTATGATGCAGAAAGCTCAACCCGGATGATCTTCCGGGGGACCCGGACTTAGATGGTTTCGGGAAGAAGACTTAGAGGAGGCGGCGAAGATTCCATGCGAAAGCCGGAAATCAAGATAAGGGACAGCGGCATTATCCAGATTTCGGTGCCGATGGCCCCGCCGCTGCGCCAGGTGAACAGCTATCTATTGCCAGACCGGGACGGCAACCTTACGGTGATCGACCCCGGCCCGCATACGCTTGAGGCGGAGCTGGCTTGGCAGGAGGTTATGCAGGAGCTGGGTTTCTCTTGGGACAAGGTGCGCAGTGTTGTCGTCACACACCATCATCCTGACCATTACGGACTGGCCGGCTGGATGCAAGCCCGCAGCGGCAGCAAGGTGTGGATATCGGAACGGGCTCATGCGGAAGCCCGGATGACCTGGGGAGCAGAGGCCACTCTGAACGAGACGCTGCCGCTCCAGTTCCTCCGGCATGGGATGCCGGAGTCTTTGATTCAGGGGATCAGGGAGCATCTGGAGGGCTTCCTTCCCGAGGTAACCCCGCAGCCGGAGGTTACTTATATAAATGCTGCCACCCCTTTTCCGATGGGGGACCGTGAGTGGCAGCCGCTGGTTACCGGCGGGCATGCGCCGGGACATGTGTCGTTTTATCACGGCGGCAGCGGGCTTATGCTCTGCGGCGATGCTGTGCTGCCGCAAATCTCGCCCAATGTCAGCCTGCAGCCCGGCAGTGATCCGCAGCCGCTGCTGACGTTCATGGAGGGGCTGCGCGCGCTGCACAGCTACCCGGTGGCGATGGCGTTCCCGGGGCACCGGGAACCGTTCGCCGGCTTTGCGGAGCGGCTTGACAGCCTGCTCCGCCATCACGAGGAGCGGCTGGATGCCACAGCCGCCCTGCTGGCGGACGGCCCGCTGAGCGGATTCGCCGTCTGCGAGGCTATGTTCCGCAGCCGTGTAACCAGCGCGCATCAGCTGCGCTTTGCCATGGGCGAGACGCTGGCGCATCTCGCCGAGCTGGTGCGCCGGGAGCGGGCGGCAGTCATAGAGCCGGCTCCCGGGACGGGCGGCAGCACGTTGTTCGCTGCTCTGAACCCGTAGAGCCGCTTCAAGCTCAAGCGGCGGCGGGATATTGCCGCGCTCGCGGAGTGAAGAGGGCGGGGCTGACGGGAATAAGCAAGCAATAGCGCAACAAAGCAAATAGAGAGCAATACTTAAAGCCATGACACAGAGTGAGCGCGATATTTCCGCTGCACTGTGGCATGGCTTATTATAGTTGCTGCTGTTCCCAAGGGATCTTGAATTAATCCCTGATCCTTACTCCGGCAAATCGCTGCCAGCCGCTGGTTTCTTGGCGGCTTCTTCAACATCCTCGGGTGCATGGGGCAGGCCAAGCTCCTGTTCGCGTTCGGCTTGTTTCCGGTGGGCGATACGGCTGCTGGCAGCAGCGGCTACAGCACCTACGATGTCATCCAAGAACGTATGGATTTCTCCGGTCGTTTTGTCATTGAGCCGTTCGAGCACGCCGGGCTTCAGTTTATCTACGTAACCATAATTGGTGAAGCCGATGCTTCCGTACACATTCACGATGGAAAAAGCGAGGATTTCATCGACGCCGTACAATCCTTCATCGTTCTCAATCATGTCCTGCAGCGGGGTAAGCAGCTTGCCTTCCTCTGCCAGTACATCCAGCTGGATGCCGGTCAGCACCGCATTCTGCACTTCACGTTTGCTCAGTACCATCTCAACGTTATGGACGCATTCCTCCATCGTCAGATTCGGATAATAGTTTTTTTGCAGGAGCATGACCAGCTCCGCAATTTCCGTAACGGTCACTCCGCGTTTTTGCATCCAGACTTTAGTTGCTTCCGCAACGGCCTTGCTGTTGAGACTGTAAGGGATTTTTGCATCAGCCATCATCTGTCACCTCATAGTAAGTAGTAGTTTTATTGCCTGTTATCATTTCTTTTTCTGTCCTTCGTAAAAATCTGAAGGTAGTGAGATTGTACAGATTCTGGCAGTCAATGTCCAGCAGGTGCACCATTTCTGTGAAGTGGAAGTATAGTGATTTCCCTGACAATTACTTTCCGGCCAATAATTTAGGATAAGCTGTTGTTATTTTTTGGACAGAGGGCTCGTATACATAGCAGTACAATCTGGTATTAACCTTGAAAGGGGTAATTATTGATGAAACATATGAAGCAAATCCGCAATCTTTCGGCGGTTTGTCTGCTGACGGTTCCACTTGCACTGTCCGGCTGCGGTCTGTTTGGCTCAGAGTCGGCAGCGGTTGATCCGCCGCCGGGAGAAGTGGAGGCGCAAATGCTGGAGGTCAGCGGAACCACCGAGCTGGATTCCGGGGTATTCGCACCGGTTGCCGCGGAAGAAAAAGAAGCTGTAGCTGATAAGGATGCCGAAGCAGCCGCACCGGCAGAGACCGGGGAGCGGACAACCGTCTTTCTCGAAGATGGCAACGGATTGCTTGCCCCTGTATCGCTTAGCCTGCCGAAAGGCGAGAGCTCTGCCATGCTGAAGGATTCGCTCACGGCACTGGTCAGCAAGGGAGCCTACGCCTCGTCTTTGCCGGAAGGTTTTCAGGGTGTGCTTCCTGCCGGTACGGAAGTAAAGAGTGTATCCGTGGATAAAGATAAGCTGGCCGTTGTAGAGTTCAACTCAACCTTTAACGACTACGATCCGCTGGAGGAGCGCAAAATTCTCGAAGCAATTACCTGGACATTAACCGGCCAGGAGGGCATTAAGGGCGTGCAGCTCTGGGTTGAAGGCAAGAAATTGACGGAAATGCCGCTGCTCGGCATCCCGCTGGACCGCGCGCTGACACGCAGCATGGGCATTAATCTGCCGAAGCATGGAACACCGCTGATGAATTCCAGCGCAGTTACGGTTTATTTTTCCGCTGCAACCCCTGATGGCGTTCATCAGTATTATGTGCCCGTGACCCGGTTTGTACCCGCCGGAGAAGAGCCGCTGAAAGCAGCCTTGAACGAACTGATTGCCGGACCGGAATCCGGAAACGGCCTGGAGATGGTAATGACCCAGGAAACCGTGCTCGACTCGGTGAAAGCGGGGCAGAATGGTGTGGTTACAGTCTCTTTGACCGACGATATGTTTGCGGACAGCAAAAATGTTCCTAATGAATTTCTGGAATCCGTAGTGCTGACAGTCGCGCAAAATGCCGAGGATGCTCCCGTCCAGATTCGCCTGAACGGCAAGGAGACCGTCACCGGAAGCAATAATGTTGATTACGGCAAGCCGGTTTCCGCTCCGGAATATGTGAACGAGCTGCCGTTATAAAATGCGTCCGGCTGGCTGAAAAGATGCTTTTGTGTCTACTCTTTGGTAGAATAAAGTTTGCCAAGCAGAAACGGATAACGTCCTTAACCGGGGTGTTATCCGTTTCTGCGGAAATCAACGATTTGAAGTGATTTCCGGCAGGAAGCACACAAACTTTAGCTACCCAAAGATGCAGGAGGCAGAAAACATGAGATCAAACGGACGTAACGACGACGGGCTCCGGCCGCTGACAATAACAACCCAAACGAATAAATATGCGGAGGGTTCCGTAATCATTGAGATGGGGGACACCAAAGTTATCTGTACGGCAACAGTGGACGAGAAGGTCCCGCCATTTCTTAAAGGACAGGGTAAGGGATGGGTGACCGCCGAATATTCCATGCTTCCACGGGCCACGCAGACACGCAACCAGCGTGAAGCGGCGCGCGGCAAGCTTACCGGGCGGACGATGGAAATTCAGCGTCTGATTGGCCGGGCGCTGCGTTCTGTTGTTAATTTGCAGGCGCTCGGCGAGCGCAGCATTACGCTGGACTGCGATGTCATTCAAGCGGACGGAGGCACACGGACGGCTTCGATTACGGGTGCTTTTGTAGCCATGGCCTTTGCGATCAACAAAATTGCGCTCCAGCACAAGCTGAGCGTATTCCCGATTACGGACTATCTGGCGGCAATCAGCGTCGGTGTGGTTGGCGACAAAACGCTGCTGGATTTGAACTATGAAGAGGATTCCAAAGCCAAGGTCGATATGAATGTGGTTATGACGGGCGGAGGCGCATTTGTGGAGGTGCAGGGCACCGGGGAAGAGCGGCCGTTCACCCGCCAGGAGCTGGACCAGCTGCTGGGCCTGGGCGAGAAGGGGATTTACGAGCTGATCGCTGTGCAAAAAGAAGTGCTTGGCCCCATCGCCCTCAAAATACCGTCCGGCCTGCCAGGCCAAGAGGTGTAGTATGAAGACCGCCAGCGGAATTCTGATTGTTGCGACGAAAAATAAAGGCAAGGTGCGCGAATTCCAGCATGCTTTTGCCCCGCTTGGGCTGGAGGTCAAAAGTATGTTCGATTATCCCGCTCTGCCTGATGTAGTGGAAGACGGGGTTACTTTTGCCGAAAATGCGCTGAAAAAGGCAAAAGCCGTAGGCGATGCCTTGGGACTGCCCGTTCTGGCGGATGATTCCGGTCTTTGTGTGGATGCCATTGACGGCAGGCCGGGGGTCTACTCGGCACGTTATGCGGGTGAAGGCGCAGAGGACGGTGAGAATAACCTTAAGCTGCTGAACGAGCTGGAAGAACTGAAGCAGGGGGAGGATACCGGCCAGCCGCTGCTCAGCACGGCCCGGTTCGTCTGCGCGTTGTCGCTGTACGATCCTGCAAATGGACAAGAGCTTACCGCTGAAGGCAGGGTAGAGGGCTGGATTACCTCTGAGCCTGCCGGGGGCGGGGGGTTCGGCTATGATCCGCTCTTTTATCTGCCGGAATTTGAGAAAACAATGGCAGAGCTGACGCTGGAAGAGAAACAGCAGATCAGCCACCGGGGGATGGCGCTGCGGCTGCTGACCGAGAAGCTTACGGCTTCCCGCCAGTAAGAGCCAGCAGGACAAATTATTGCTGATTCGAAACATTGCGGCAGGTAAATTGACATGCGGTGAAAAATGTCGCAAGAATAAATTTCTCCTATACGTTAAGTGAAACCAACCTGTCTGCGAATTTTGCAGACAGGTTGGTTTATTATTACCCTGATATATCTATATTTGAAACCGTTTACACCAAAAAGAAAGATTATTTCTTTTTTATTTATTTTTATGAAAAAATACTTCATTATTTCTCTTTTATCTGCTATACTCCTAATAAAGAGAGGGCTGAGTGAGAAAAGGTAACATGATTGAGGCTCTCGTCTTATACCACTATCAAGGGGGATTTTGTGTGAGAACAAACAGATCAGGCTTTATTCTGTCACTGCTAGTCGTGATGGCGCTGTCTATGCTGCTGGCCGGCTGTGGAGGGAATGGGAATGCTCCTGCTCCAACCACATCTGCGAATGGGGCAGAACCTTCTGCTGAACAGACCGATACTCCCAAATCGGAGCCTGTCACATTGGAATTTTGGACGATTGCCCTTCAGCCCACCTTCAATGATTATTTCAATGATCTGATTGCGAAATACGAGGAAAGTCACCCCGGTGTAACGATTGAATGGAAAGACTATCCTTACGATGCCATCTCACAACGGCTGCTGACGAGCACAGCCAGCGGCAAAAGCCCCGATGTAGTTAATCTGAACACAGAATTCGCGAGCCAGCTGGGAAGCAAAGGTGCTTTGCTGAATCTTGCGGATCATCTTACAGCGGAAGAAGCAGGTTCTTATTTTGAAGGGATCTACAACTCTACCGTGTTTGACGGCAAGGCCTATGCACTTCCGTGGTATACAGGCACTGAAGTTCTGTTCATGAATAAAAAGCTTGTGGAAAAAGCCGGTCTGGATCCGTCCAATCCGCCGCAAACCCGGGATGAGCTGATTGAATGGGCCCGTCAGGTTCATCAAAAGACCGGAGCCGCCGGATATGCGCAGCAGCTCGTATCCAAGCTGTTTCCGATCGATGGAATCTCCATTCTGAATGAAGACAAGACAGCCGCAGCCTTCAATACGCCGGAAGCTGAGGCCATGATCTCACAAATGCGCGATCTAATGAAAGAAGGCGTGGTCCTGAAGGAAGATGCGGATTTCACAAAGCAAATCCAGTATTTCTCCGGTGAACAGGTAGCCTTCCAGTTGTCGGGCCCGACCTTTATCAACTTTATCAAAACCTCGGCGCCGGAAGTCTATGCGAACACGATTGCGGTTCAACTGCCTACAGGCAAAGCCAACCTCCGGCTCTCTAATACCATGGATCTGGTTGTGCCGCAAAAGTCGAAGAATCCGCAGCAGGCTGTTGAATTTGCGGCTTTCGTGACCAATGCGGACAATCAGACCGCCTTCTCCAAGGTTGCTAATACGTTGCCATCATCCAAAGCTTCCATTACGGATCCATTCTTCACCCAATCTGACGGCACGCTTGAAGCGGAAGCCAAGGTTGTCTCATCGCAAAGTTTGGATAAGGCTACCGATTATATGGTCGGTGTTCCAAGCGCCTCCGATATCAACTCCGCGCTTGCCCGCGGACTGCAGGAAATATTGCTCAACGGGGCAGATATCAAAAAAACGCTGGATGCAGTGGAAAAAGAAGTGAACGGAATCATTAAACAGGGTTCGTAAACCGCTTAGCGATGCGGGGAGGCGCTGTCCTCCCCTTTATATGCTGCAGTACAGAGGGAGGGAGGAATATCGAATGAAGAGATGGGTACGTTCGGAATCTTTCAGCGCTTGGGCGTTTATGACGCCGGGCCTTGTGTTTCTCGCCATTTTTACATTTTGGCCGATCCTTTACGGAATTCCGCTTGCATTAACCGATTATTCGGTCATTGCCGAAACTCGTTATGTAGGCTTTGAGAATTTCACCAGAGCCTTTCAGGATCACAATTTTACCGTCTCGTTATGGAATTCGCTGGTGTATGTCCTTATTGTTCCGGTTATTCAGGTCATCTCCATTCTGATGGCTATTCTCGTAAACAGCCGTCTTCCGGGTGTGAAGATGTTCAGGGCGGCTTATTATATTCCGGTTGTGACTTCGATGGTTGCAGTTGCGCTCATCTGGAGCTGGCTGCTGGGAAACAATGGTGTGGTTAACTATCTGCTGATCCAAGCTGGAATCATCGACGGGCAGGTCTCGTGGCTGTCAAGCAGCAGCACAGCATTGTATGTCCTGATGTTCATCACCATGTGGAAGGGTCTCGGTTATTACATGATGCTGTATCTGGCAGGTCTTCAGGGTATTCCCTCAGATTTGTATGAAGCGGCCAGAGTGGATGGGGCGGGTCCCCTGAGGCTCGTTTTGAATGTGACGATTCCTTTGCTGAGACCTCATATCCTGTTCTGTACGCTGATCTCGATTATGGGGGCGGTCCGGGTATTCGATGAGGTATACATTCTGACCAAAGGCGGGCCGGGAACCTCGACGCTGACCTCCAGCGTGTATATTTTTCAAAAGGGACTGGAGCAGTTCAACTTCGGATATGCATCCGCGCTTGGTCTGATAGTCAGCGTTATTATAGGGGCGCTTAGCATTCTGGTGTTCCGCTTTAACCGGAAAGGCGGGGTGAATTCATATTGAACACAACGAGCAGATCATTCAAACAGCTGAAAAATGGAGTCCGTTATTCCGTCATTTACCTTCTGCTAATTTTGCTGGCCCTGTTCATGATGGGTCCTTTCCTCTGGCTGCTCAGTGTGTCACTGATGCCCGGCAGAAATGTGTTCTCCAGCCCGCCGGCCATTCTGCCGACGTTCATTGACTTTGATAACTACGTGCAGGTCTGGCAGTTCATGTCCTTTCCGCGCTATATTACGAATACGGTCATTATTGCTGTGCTTGGGGTGGTGTTTAATGTTCTGCTGGCCAGTACGACGGCGTATCCGCTGGCAGTCTTTCATTTCAAAGGCCGGAATTTCGTCTTCACCCTGTTGATCGCAACCATGATTATTCCCTCCTCCACGGCAATGATTGTGCATTATCTGACCATTCAGGCTTTTCACTTAGGCAATTCCTATCTGGGGGTTGTGCTTCCAGCTGCTGTGTCGGTATTCAATATTTTTCTGATGCGCCAGACCTTTCTGGGCATACCGTCGGATATTAGGGATTCAGGGAAAATGGACGGCGCTTCAGAGCTCCGCATCTTCTGGCAGCTCGTTCTGCCGCTGGTCAAACCGGGGATTGCCGTCATTGTGCTGCTGGAAGTCATGGCGTTCTGGAATAACTTCCTGTGGCCTATTGTCATCCTGGATGATCCGGAGAAATATCCGCTGGCTGCCGCGCTTACGTACCTGAACGGCCAGTTTTCGTATAACTTCGGCTGGATTGCCGCAGGGACGATGATATCGGTCATTCCTATTATTGTCGTCTTTCTATTTACCCAGAAATATTATATGGAAGGTATCGCAGGTGCGATCAAAGGCTAAGAACGGATACCGGCTGACCCTGCAAGGGAATCAATGATCAGATAGAAAGGATGGCGGGTAAGAATGGCGAATTCATACACAATCGCATTTGTGCCGCTGGATGAGCGGCCCTGCAATTACGAGTTCCCTTCTCTGTTGGCTAGGGGAACAGATTTTGAGGTGCAGCGTCCCCCGATGCAGCTGATGGGACTGAAGAAGCGCCCCGGAGATGCGGACGGATTATGGAGATGGTTTGAAGAGGCCTGCTCCCAGGCGGATGGTGCTGTGGTCGCTTTAGATACATTGCTGTACGGAGGGATTATCCCCTCCAGACTGCATAGCTTGCAGCTGGAGGAGCTTGCCGCAAGGCTTGATAAGCTGCGGGATCTCAAACGGCTGCACCCGAAGCTGGTCATTTATGCCTTTCAGCTTATTATGCGTTGCCCGCAGTATTCCCTGTCCGATGAAGAGCCGGATTATTATGCCGATTGGGGCCGGGAAATTTTCCGTAAAGGTTTTATTGGCCACCGCAAGGAGCTCGGCAACGCATCAGGAGAGGAACTGCAGGAGCTTGCGGAGATTGAGGCCCGGCTTCCGCAGAAAATACTGGATGATTACCTCGCACGGCGCAGCATTAATATTGAAGCGAATAAACTGGTGCTGGAGCTGGTGAAGGAAGGTATTATCGAGTTCCTGATTTTCCCGCAGGATGACTCGGCACCCTTCGGGCATACAGCCAAAGATCAGCAGAAGGTCCGCGCGCGGATTACGGAGCTTGATTTGGAGCTTAGAGCCTATATGTACCCCGGTGCAGACGAGGTGGGCTGCACGCTGCTGGCACGGATGATTAATAAAACTACAGGAACAGTGCCGCTCATTTATCCGAGGCTGTCTTCGGTGCAGGGAGCATTCGTCACCCCGTTGTTCGAAGACCGCTTTTTCTATGAGACGCTGAAGTACCAGATTACCGCCGCTGGAGGCCTGATTGTTTCCAGTGCCCAAGAGGCGGATCTTGTGCTGCTGCTGAATACGCCGGGAGAGACCATGATGGAAGCGGTATCGCAGCACCAGTCTTTTTTCAGCTATGATGTGTACCGGAACCTGATGGAGCTTGTGGAATACGGCAATTATATAATGAAACAGAAAGGCAAGCCCGTTGCCGTTGCCGATGTTGGCTATGCCAATGGCGGTGACCAGAAGCTGGTCAAAATGCTGCGGGAAAAGGGAATGCTGTTTGAACTCGCAGGTTATGCCGCCTGGAATACAAGCTCCAACACGCTGGGGACGGTCATTTCACAGGCTATGATCTATCTGCATTACGGGCGCACAAAAGAGCATTTGGACTTCCTTGGTCTCCGGTATGCGGAGGATGTATGCTATTGCTCAGTCGTCCGCGGGGAGCTTAGCGAGGGTCCAATCCAGGAGCTGGGCTGCGGCAAATATCTGCTCGACGGGCAGCGGGGAAAGGTCTCGGCTCTGGTTGAACAGCGGCTGGGCCAGGAGTTGGCGTCAAGAATCGATGGTCCCGGGGGAAAGGTAGAGATTACAGACTGCTACATGCCTTGGAACCGGATGTTTGAGGTAGGGCTCTCCGTTCGATTTGTGCCAGCCGGGGAATCCAAGAAACAATAGACTACTAGAGAGAGGGTGGGGACCCTGAATACGATATTGCAGAAGCTACGTCATGGACTAATTGTATCCTGTCAGGCGCTTCCGGGTGAACCGCTGCATGGTGCTGAAATCATGGCACGCATGGCAGCTGCTGCTGAGGAAGGAGGGGCTGTAGGCATCCGGGCAAACGGCTCCGCAGACATCCGGGCGATCAAAAGCGCCGTCTCGCTACCGGTTATCGGTATTATCAAGAGGGATTATCCGGGTTCGGAAGTATATATCACACCAACACTAAAAGAAATTGACGAACTGCTGGAGGCCGGGGCCGATATGATCGCCTTTGATGCAACAAGGCAGAAGCGGCCGGAAGACAGCACCTTGGAGCAAATCGTCGCTTTTCTGCACCGGAGCGGCACGGCTTCGATGGCCGACATTTCGATTCTTGAGGAGGCTCTCCATGCAGAAGCCCTGGGGGTCAGCTGCGTCTCGACCACACTCTCGGGCTACACGCCGTATTCCCTGCAGCAGGAAGGGCCTAACTTTGAACTGCTGCAAAGCGCAGTTGATTGTTTGTCCATCCCGGTTATTGCGGAAGGCAGAATGAATGAACCCGCCCAGGTGCAGCAGGCCCTGGAGCTTGGAGCTTATGCCGTAGTTGTGGGTTCAGCCATTACAAGACCCCAGCTGATCACCGGGCGATTTATGGCAGCAATTAGAAAGGTGGCTGTTAACGATGGAAATGACGGATCGGATTAATACGTATTATCCTTCCATGACCAAATCAGAACAGAAGGTAGCCCGTTGTGTGCTTGAGCATCCGGATAATCTCATCTATTTTTCGGTTACGGAGCTTGCGGATTTTGCCGGCACCGGTGAAACCACGGTCATGCGCTTCTGCCGCAAAATCGGATTTAAGGGTTACCAGGACTTCAAGCTTATGCTTGCCCAAGGGCTGCCAAAGCAGCAAGCCTTGTCTGGCCGTGAAGGCAGAGACGGGGATTATCCGACGCATCTTTATGAAGCTATGGTTGATGTCCTCCAATCCAGCCTGAGCATGCTGGACCGTGGACAGCTTGAAGAATCCGTTAATCAAATTGATGCGGCGCGCCATGTGCAGTTTTTTGGGGTAGGCTCATCGGCGATTACCGCACTGGATGCCAAAAATCGCTTTCTGCGTATCGGCAGACGGGTTGAGGCTATAGCGGACAGCCACATCCAGTCGATGATGGCAGTAACGATGGGCAAAGGGGATATCGCCTTCGGCATCAGCGTTTCCGGAAGCACTCTGGATACCAATGATATGTTAATGAAGGCGAAGCAGAACGGGGCGAAGATCATTGCCATGACCAACTACGCCAAGTCCCCCATCGCGTCTATTGCTGATATCGTTCTTCTCACTGCCGGTAAAGAGTCGCCTCTGGAAGGCGGGTCCATCGGTGCGAAGATCTCTCAGCTATTCATTATCGATCTGATCTGTGAGGGACTGGAACGCAGGCATACAGATGAGACAAAGAACATGAAGGAACGAACGGCAAGAGCTGTCATTGACCGTATTTATTGAGGGTGCAGCCGCAGCCTTAATACATCTGGCTCTGCATCGAAAGATAACGGAGCTAAAGGGAGGGACGCGAGGATGAGACGGGTCATCGGTGTGGATATCGGAGGGACAGCCGTTAAAGGGCTGGTACTCGACGAGATCGGAAACGTATGGGCGGAAGCCAGTCGCGATACGGAAGCATGGCAGGGCCGGGAGGCAATACTGTGCAAGCTGAATGCGGTGGTCTGCGAACTGCTCGAGGCCTGCACGGTTCAGGCCATCGGGCTTGCTTCGGCGGGCAGAGTAAATACCGACACGGGTGAAGTGGTGTACGCCACCGATAATTTACCCGGATGGCAGGGGCTTCAGCTTGCCGGTTGGGCGGAGGCTACCTTCAAATTGCCTGCAGCCGCCGATAATGATGCGAACGCCGCACTGCTGGGCGAGGCCTGGCAGGGAGCCGGCCGCGGACGGCACAATCTGGTCATGCTCACGCTGGGTACCGGAGTAGGCGGAGCGCTGATGATTCAGGGCTTGCTTAACCGGGGAAAGCGCTGGAGCGGCGGAGAATTCGGGCACAGTGTCCTGTTTCCCGGCGGCCGGCTCTGTAATTGCGGCCGCCGGGGCTGTGTAGAGCAATACGTCTCGGGTTCCGCGTTGCTGCGGCTCGGAAATGAGCTGACAGGCCGGGCGTATGACCATGGAGCGGAGCTTATGAGCGACGCACGGCGGGGTAATCGGGATGCGCTGCAGGTTCTTGAACATTACACCTCCGATCTGGCGGTTGTCTTGGACAATATTGGGGCTACGCTCGATCCGGAGCTAATCGTGATTGGCGGCGGGGTTATTCATGACCGGGACGTCTGGTGGCCGCTGCTAAAAAACAGGCTGCAAGGCGAGGGACTTTCCGGCATCCTTGCAGCGGCGGAGCTTGGGAACCGGGCAGGCTGCTTCGGGGCAGCCAAGCTTGCATTGGATTGCTTCCGGCAGCTGCCGGACGGATATGAGAAGGAGGATACCGCATGACATTCAGACAAGTGAAACAAAGTGATGTGATCATCATCGGCGGGGGGCTTGGAGGAACTGCCGCGGCTCTCGCCGCAGCCAAGGCAGGGTTGCGCGTCATTCTAACCGAGGAAACGGATTGGCTGGGGGGACAGCTGACCTCGCAGGCGGTTCCGCCGGATGAGCACCGCTGGATCGAGAACTCCGGCAGCACGGCTACCTACCGGGAGTTCCGCAACAGGGTGCGGGAGTATTACAGACGGAATTATCCGCTTACGGAGTCTGCCAGAAACAATCCGCTGCTCAATCCGGGGAACGGCTGGGTCAGCCGGCTTGCCCATGAGCCGAAGGTTGCACTAAGCGTCCTGCACGAAATGCTGGCTCCTTATGTACATTCGGGACGAATTGAAGTGCTTTATTATACGGTTCCGGTTCATGCCGAGACGGCAGGCGATGAGGTCACGGCGGTGACGGTCTTACATACCGTGAAAGGAACCGAGATCAAGCTTAAAGGGGCGTATTATCTGGATGCGACGGAATGCGGCGATCTGCTGCCGCTTGCGGGGGTGGAGTATCGAAGCGGCGCTGAATCACGCCATGAGACAGGGGAACCGCATGCGCTGGATGAAGCGGACCCGCTCGATATGCAGTCGATTACCCATGTCGCTGCCGTCGATTATGTACCAGGCGGCGATTTTACGATAGAACGTCCTGAGGATTATGACTTCTGGCTTCAATATGTGCCTTCCTTTTCAATGTATCCCATTCTCAGCTGGTACGCCTCCGATGCCAGTGATACGACGAAGCTGAAGCAATTCACCATGTTTCCCAATGACGAGGGAATTGTCTCGCTGTGGGATTACCGGAGGATTGTCGATCCTGCGGTCTGGAGCCTGCCGCTCAATGACGGTGAAGTCACTCTGCTGAACTGGGCGCTGAACGATTATTATGCCGGTCCGCTGATCGGAGTGCCTCCCGGGGAACGGGAACGGCATTTGAAAGGAGCCAGACAGCTGACGTTGTCACTTGTCTATTGGCTTCAGACGGAGGCGCCGCGGCTGGATGGCGGGAAGGGGTATCCGGGGGTGAGGCTGCGGGGAGACGTACTTGGGACAGAGGACGGGCTTGCGAAGGCTCCCTACATCCGTGAAGCAAGAAGAATCCGTGGGCTCTACACGGTGACTGAGCTGGATGTGAGCAAGGAGCTGCGCGGTGAAGCGGGACCTATGCGCTATGAGGACAGTGTGGGCGTTGGGAGCTATCATCTGGATCTTCATCCCACGACCGTATCCCAGCGCACGTTCTACATCCCCAATCATCCGTATGAAATTCCGCTGGGCTCAATGATCCCTATTCGTGTCACAAACCTGCTTCCGGCCTGCAAAAATATCTCAATGACCCAGATCGCAAACGGCTGCTACCGCCTTCATCCAACCGAATGGAATATTGGTGAAGCTGCGGGACTTCTGGCCTCTTACGCCATTACAAATAAAGTTCTGCCGCGTGAGGTTCATGGATCGGATGACCATCGCAAGGCTTACCAGCAGCTCTTAATAGACCATGGCGTCCAGCTTCACTGGAGTGATGCAGAGCTGGAAATGCAGTAGGTGACAGGATAATCGCATCTGGTGGCAAAGGATACCATCACCTCTTGAACTGTCGGAGTGTAAGGGACCACCTTTGTCACCGGAATTCTAAACCTTCCTCAAATTGGGGACAGAGGCACAGTTATTACTGCCGAAAAAACTGGAAATTAGATGATATTCCCCCCTGACTATGGAAATTTCCCCCTAGCTTAATCTTGTGCTTTATATGACAATAAGATTGCCTTCATCCTTCTTATGTTATGAATCCTCCTATTCCATGTACACCATCCCTCCCAACTATTTTGTAGGCATAAGCATTGCCCGGACAACATTACCGGGATTGCAGCCCATGAACAGCAATACAAGATTAAGAGCACAGATTATTTTTTCTTGCGCTTTTTTGTGTGCTTAATCTATCATCCTGATCTCATGAATCTGATAGAGACACTGGATGAAGGTGAATCCGAACCAGGAGGTGACTTTGGGGAGCTTTGCCTGTAAAGAGGACTGCAGGTTACGGCATTGAACCGAGGAGGTAAATGAAAATGAGGTCGACAAACAGATTTCGTAAAACCTTTGCGCTTAGCATGGCCGTTGCTCTTGTGATTGCACTCTTTTCAACGATAGGCACCAGTGTTAAAACTGCAAATGCGGCTGCGGGCTATAAGCTAATTGGTTATTATGCTTCCTGGGCTGCCTATGGGCGAGCCTACAACGTGACGGATATCGATCCCAGTAAAATGAATGTAATCAACTATGCGTTTGCCGATATATGCTGGAACGGGGTTCACGGAAATCCTGACCCGAGCGGACCCAATCCGGTTACCTGGACCTGCCAAAATGAGCAAGGCCAAACGATCAGTGTTCCGAATGGAACGATTGTGCTGGGTGATCCCTGGATTGATGCCCAGAAAAGCTTTGGGGATGACAAGTGGGATGATCCGATTAAAGGCAACCTGAAGCAGCTATGGAAACTTAAAGAAAAGAACCCGAATCTTAAAACGGTGATATCCGTCGGCGGCTGGACCTGGTCGAACCGGTTCTCGGATGTTGCCGCTACGGCAGCGACCCGTGAAGTATTCGCAAATTCCGCAGTTGATTTCATCCGCAAATATCGAATGGATGGTGTTGATCTGGACTGGGAATATCCGGTCAGCGGAGGCCTTGCAGGCAACAGCTACCGTCCGGAGGATAAGCAGAATTACGTGCTGCTGCTGCAGAAAATCCGTGAAAAGCTGAATGCGGCCGGAACCGCTGACGGTAAAACCTATCTGCTGACCATTGCCTCTGGTGCAAGCCCTGCCTACGTTCAGAATAACAACCTTAGCGGCATTGCTGCTGTTGTCGACTGGATCAACATTATGACCTATGACTTCAACGGCAGCTGGAACACGACTACAGGACACAATGCCCCGCTCTACTATGACCCGGCAGCAGCCTCATCAGGTCTGGCCGATCCGGCGAATTACAATATCGACAAGGCTGTCACAAGCTATCTCGCAAGCGGAGTCCCGGCGAATAAGCTCGTCCTGGGCATGCCGTTTTACGGACGCGGCTGGGGTGGTGCACCGAGTACAGGAAACGGACAATATCAGGTTTCGGCAGGTACTTCGTCCACAGGCACATGGGAAAAGGGAAACTATGATTTCTACGATCTCGAAGCTAACTATATTAACAAAAACGGCTATACCCGCTACTGGAACAACACCTCAAAGGTTCCATATCTCTACAATCCGTCTACACAAACCTTTATCAGCTATGATGACGCCGAGTCCATCGGCTATAAGACCAGCTATGTCAAAACCAAAGGCCTGGCAGGAGCGATGTTCTGGGAGACCAGCGGCGACCGCAACAAAACACTGCAAAACAAGCTGAACACCGATCTGGGCGGCGGAGTGGTGCCGACGCCAACACCGACTGCAACGCCAACAGCTACAGTGAAACCGACATCAACGCCTACTGCTACACCTACAGCGACACCTACAGCTACAGTGAAACCAACAGCAACGCCTACTGCTACTGTTACCCCGACACCAACTGCAACACCGGGGCAATGTACGGCGGCGGCATGGAACGCGGTAACCATCTACACCAAGGGCCAGCAGGCTTCCTATGGAGGTGTGCTGTATGAAGCCCAGTGGTGGACACAGGGGGAACGCCCTGACCAGAGCGGCGCATTCGGGGCCTGGAAAGTGATCGGCACCTGCGGCAACACTACGCCGGCGCCATCGGCTACGGTGAGTCCGACAGCAACGCCAGTACCAACGGCAACACCCGTGCCAACAGCTACAGTAAGCCCGACGGCAACGCCCGGGGGATCTGCCTGGGCAGCAGGAGTGGCCTATACAGCAGGCGACAAGGTAAGCTACAGCGGCAAAACGTACATCTGCCTGCAGTCGCATACCTCGCTGCAAGGTTGGGAACCGGCGGTAACGCAGGCTCTATGGGAGCTGATTTAGCACTATATTCCATCTGAACAGCAAAAAAGCTTGCGGAGAAGGCTGCGCCTCGATCTGCAAGCTTTTTTTATTATGTCATAACCAACAGCAGAATTACTTCACCGGATCGAATCTCCTGCATATGTCTCCTCACAGCCTCCGTTGTTCTTCAGCCTTTATGAAGAAGCTGATTGTGGTGCTCATAACCTTCCATAGGCTGAAATATAATGAAAAAGCATGGCTGTGTCCCAGCCCTGATAAAACTAATGCAACGCTATGCCGTTTTTTTCGTTATAGTAGTATATAGCGGAAGGTGGTGGATTCACCGATGGAAGCTTGGATAGTTTGGTTGATTACAGCCGGCGTTCTGTTTGTGATTGAAATGTTCGCGCTTACTTTTTATCTTCTCTGGTTAAGCATAGGTGCTCTGGCGGCTGGTCTGCTCTCACTTGTGTTTCCTGAGGCGATTTTGCTGCAGGTGGTCGTCGGTTCATTGGTTGCCCTCGTCCTGACCTTTTTCACCAAACCGCTGGTCGCGAGATTCCGCAACTCACGGGGATTTAAGGATACAGGGACAGAGATTGTCGGAAGACAAGGCATTGTCGTTGAGCCGATTGTGCCGGGACAATACGGGCAGGTCAAAGTGGGCGGTGACACCTGGAGTGCAACCTCGGTTCAAGCTCTGGGCAAAGACCAGGCAGTCCGTGTCATCCGAAGAGGCAACACGATTATCGAAGTAGAACGATGGGGGGATAAGTACTAATGGAATGGGCAATTATCGGTATTGTTATTGCTGTCGTCGTTGTTTTTATCGCGCTTACGATCAAAATCGTACCGCAGCAGCGGGTAGGGGTTGTGGAGCGTCTCGGTAAATTCCACCGGCTGCTTACACCGGGTCTGAATATTCTGATTCCGATTATTGATCAGGTGCGGACCTACCATGATTTGCGGATTCAACAGGCCAATGTGCCGCCGCAAACCGTAATCACCAAGGATAACGTGCAGGTGCAGATCGACACGATCATTTTCTATCAGGTGGTTGGTCCGGAAGAAGCGACTTATGGAATTTCCGATTATGTATATGGTGTGCGCAACATTTCCACAGCTACGATGCGGCAGATTATCGGGAAGCTGGAGCTGGATGAAACATTGTCGGGCCGGGAAAAAATCTCATCGGATATCCGCCTGGCTCTGGATGAAGCGACTGAAAAGTGGGGCGTGCGGATCGAGCGTGTGGAAGTTATTGATATCAAGCCGCCGCTGGACATCCAGGAAGCGATGGATAAGCAGATGAAGGCAGAACGCAGCAAGCGGGCGATTGTGCTGGAGGCGGAAGCTGCCAAACAGGATATGATCCTGCGTGCTGAAGGGGATAAGCAGAGCAAGATTCTGAAAGCGGAAGGCGATAAGGAAGCGCGTATCCGTCAAGCGGAAGGGTTCCGCCAGGCGCAGGAGCTGGAAGCACTGGGCCAGGCCAAAGCGATTCAGGCGGTCGCCGAAGCCGAGAAGACGCGGATCGCACTGATCGCCAGCGCAGGGCTGGATGAGCGTGTGCTGGCGTATCAATCTTTTGAAGCGTTAGGCGAAATCGCTAAGGGACCGGCCAACAAGGTGTTCCTGCCGACCAGCGCCGTTGAAACGCTGGGCAGTCTCGGGGCTATCGCCGAGGTGTTCAAGGCGAGCAAGGAGAGCAAATAAACGGAAGCGGATTAGACAATTGCGGCACATTCCGTTAAAGTAAAAGCAAAACTTAAGCGTAAGCTTACGAAGCCAGTTTTGCATCGCAAAACTTTAAGGAGACGATACTGTGACGCAAAAAGAAATTTCTCCGCTGGTCGAAGCGCTGGGGCTGCAGCCTCACGTTGAAGGCGGATGGTACAAAAGACTTTGGAAATCATCCTTTGATATCCCGCAAGAAACACTGGGAAGCAGCTATTCGGGCTCCAGAGCCTCAGCTTCTTCGATTTATTTTCTGCTCCATCCGGGCGAAACCTCGGAATGGCACACGGTGCTTTCCTCCGAAATCTGGCTGTGGCATTCCGGCAGCCCGATTGTGTTAAGCCTTGGAGGAAGCGGTGATAAGCCGGAGGATGTTACCGAGGTTATCCTGGGTCTCGACATCGCCTCCGGCCAGCAGCCGCAGGTGGTTATTCCGGCGGGAGTATGGCAGGCGGCCCGGGTGCTCGGCGACGAGCCGGTGCTGGTCTCCTGCATCGTATCCCCGGAATTTCATTTTGACGATTTCAAGCTGATCGGCAAATAAGCAATTTTAAAAATAAGTGCAGACTGTGAAATCAGACTGCACTTATTTTTTGTTCTAATTTACCGGCGCAGAGTGGCATTTTGGACCTGCGGGAGCAATCTGCTATACTGATTTTGGCCATTGGCTGATTATGCGGCCTCTTTTAAGGTTAAGGAAGTTAAATCAATATCATTAGGCTTGGAGGGTTAACGATGAGTGAATTGAACGGACCGTTTTCGGGTGGACCTACATTAAATGACGGAGTCACTATGCCGTGGCTGGGACTGGGCGTATGGCAGACCAAAGATGGTGAGGAAGTTATCAACGCGGTGAAAGCAGCAGTGGAAACAGGCTATCGCAGCATTGATACGGCAGCTGGATACAATAATGAAGAAGGCGTCGGACAAGCCATTCGTGAATGCGGAGTGCCCCGGGAGGAACTGTTCATTACGACCAAGCTGCGCAATCCCGACCAAGGCTATGAATCCGCATTACAAGCGTTTGAAGTCAGCCGCCGCAAGCTGGGGCTGGATGTAATTGATCTGTATCTGATTCACTGGCCAGTCGCCGGCAAGTACCGGGAGAGCTGGAAGGCGCTTATTCATCTGCAAAAGGAAGGTTTCGTGAAATCCATCGGGGTGAGCAACTTCCAGATCCATCATCTGCAGGATATTATCGACGATACAGGTGTGGTGCCTGTGGTCGATCAAGTGGAGTTCCATCCCCTCTTGACCCAGCGCGAGCTGCTGAAATATACACGCCAGCATGACATTCAGCTGGAGGCCTGGAGCCCGCTGATGCAGGGCAATCTGGATGTGCCGCTGCTTAAAGAGCTGGCCGGCAAATATGGCAGAACTGTCGCCCAAATTGTCCTGCGCTGGGATCTGCAGCAGGGTGTCATTACCATTCCCAAATCGGTTCATGCCGAGCGGATCACAGAGAACGCCGGATTTTTCGACTTCACGCTTAGCGACGATGATGTTAAGGCGATTGAGAACCTGAACCAGAACCACAGGTTCGGTCCGGACCCGGATAATTTTAATTTCTGAGCAAGCCTCTAACAATAGGGAACTACAAACAGCAAGCCTCCGGATGGGGGCTTGCTGTTTGCAGTTATTGGCTGTGTGCGGAGAGCAGAGAGCTTAGCGATTTACCCGATAGATACGTTATACTTGCGCAGCCACAGGTTAACCTGGGCGAGATAAGCGAACAGCTGCGGGCCGGACATCAGCTGGCCGAACCAGGGCAGATTGCTGGAGGATTCGGGAGAGGCAGCGATTTCTCGGATCTTGGCTGCATCAATCAACGGCAGGATGGGCGAAGTGGAATCATCCAGAATGCCCAGCATCTGAGTCCGGACGGCATTTAAATAGGCCGGATTATGGGTTTTGGGGTAAGGACTTTTTTTACGGTAGAGTACATCATCCGGCAGGATGCCTTCGAGTGCTTTGCGCAAAATGCCTTTTTCCCGGTTGCCCACGGTTTTAATTTCCCAAGGGATGTTGAATACATACTGGACCAGCCGGTGGTCGCAATACGGCACGCGGACCTCCAGTCCTGCACCCATACTCATCCGGTCCTTACGGTCCAGCAGTGTCGGCATGAAACGTGTGATGTTAAGATAGGACATTACACGCATCTGCGCCTGCTTGCCGGTCTCGCCGTCAAGCTTCGGCACCTCCGCAACCGCATCGCTGTATCTGTCACCTAAATATTCCAGTGGACGTATCCATTCCCCCACTTCCGGCGACAATAGAGCTGCACGCATTTTGGGGGCTACCGACCAGGGGAACGTGCCGGAAGAGAGCATCTCGTCCCGGTGGAACCAGGGATACCCGCCAAAAATCTCGTCCGCCGCCTCGCCGGAAATGGCCACAGTCGCGTTCTTTTTAATCTCACGGCAAAATAGATACAGCGAAGAATCCACGTCCGTCATCCCCGGCAAATCGCGGGATTCCAGGGCATTGTCCAGCGCCGTTACCAGCTCCGGTGTGTCAAAGGCTACATAATGGTGATTCGTGTTTAACTCATCAACCATCCGCTTAATCCACGGACCGTCTGCGCCGGGCTGAAAGGTGTGGCTTTTGAAATGCTTGTCGTTGTCGACATAATCGACGGAATAGGTATCCACCCGGCCTTGGCCGGTGCGGTTGTAATAATCCACAGCAAGCGCGGTCAGTGCGCTGGAATCGAGCCCCCCGGACAGCAGGGAGCAGACCGGAACGTCGGAGACAAGCTGCCGCTCCAGTGTATCCTGCAGCAATTCACGTACTCTGGCGGCTGTTTCTTCTTCATTTTCCGTGTGATGATTGCTTTCCAATTTCCAATAAGCATAGCTGCGCAGGCCTTCCCGGCTATAAATCATGGCATGACCTGGACGAAGCTCGAATATATCTTTGTATACCCCATGTCCCGGAGTGCGGGCCGGACCGATGATGAAGATTTCCGCCAGTCCTTCCGGTCCAACCTTCGGCTGTACCTTGGGGTGCTGGAGCAGAGCTTTGGGTTCGGAGCCGAAGACAAAAACATCGTCCACCCGGCTATAGAACAGGGGTTTCACACCCAGGCGGTCGCGTGCCAAAAATACCTGGTCCCGCAGACCGTCCCAGACGGCAAATGCAAAGATTCCGTTCAGCTTCCCGGTGCAGTCCGGTCCCCACTCCATATAGGCGTGCAGCAGAACTTCGGTGTCGCACTCGGTGAGAAAATGGTGTCCCCGCTGTTTCAGTTCCTTTTTGAGCTCGGGGGCGTTATATAATTCGCCGTTGTACACAATAGCGTACACCTTATCGTCATGGCGGGCGATCATAGGCTGTGCGCCGTTCTCGGGATCGATAACGCTTAGTCTGCGGTGACCGAAGGCACAAGGCCCTGAAATCCAGGTTCCGGCCGCATCCGGCCCGCGGTTGGCCAAGGTTTCAGTCATTTTTACGAGCAGTTGCGAGTGCTGTGTGAGGTCGCCGCGCCACTGGATAAATCCGGTTATTCCGCACATGATGGTTCATCCTCTCTTTTGTGCGATTGTTGTCCTTTCTTTTTTGCCAAGTAATACAGATATATGCCGAAGGAAGGGATAAAATGTATGTCCTTATCCGAACACTAAGGGAGAGGGAAATTTGCCAGGAGGGATGGATGACAAGTGTATTATATTAAAGACGCCAAAATCCGCAGAATGACCGAATATGACGGCGCACCTTGTGCAGAAGTGGGCGTATTGCCGGGAGCTGTAGGCGATTCCGCACTTTTGGTGTACATTGTTGAAGACCAGCGCGAGGAAGGTTATGAAATTGTGCGCATTCTGACGAATGACGCGAATACTTCGACCGATTGGTTTGATAACAATTTGCATGACGCTTTTCAGGATGTGACGGCCAGTGCTTTTACTGGCAGCATCATTATGAGCCCCGAGGATGAACGCTCCAAATTCCAGCGCGAACTGCTTATCTTCGGCGACTTGAAAAAGCAGCTGGAACGGCATTTCCACAAGTGACTCCTATAATCCGGCGATTGGATGCGGCAAAGCTGCCGCAGTCTGCCCCGGGGGTAGAACGGATTGGGGTGAGCGGCTGACCGCCGCTGATTCTGCCCCGGGGACAGAAATGCTGTGGGAGGGTGACTGGTGAGGATAGGCTGATCTGCTGTGCTGCCGTTGCTGTTTCGCCGCATTTTAGTAAATTATATTGCTGCAGCCTTGAAAAAAAATCTGAATGCGGTATAATAGAGAACGTTGCGTGAATACATATGCTTTAGGAATTAATTACTTCACTTTTGTCCCGGTAGCTCAGTTGGATAGAGCATGCGCCTTCTAAGCGCACGGTCGGGGGTTCGAATCCCTTCCGGGACGTCACACAAAACAGCCTTCCTTCGGGAAGGCTGTTTGTGCGTCTGGGGGGAGAGAAGCCTCTGGGGGCGTTGGCGCATCCACCGCAGTTGTGAACAACTGAAGTTTAGTTGTATTTTGTGCAGCTAAAAGTACTCATAATCGGGAGCGAAGTAACTTAATTGCACTCTATACATTTATATTTGTCCATATCCCTCCTAATGATGAATTGGGAGGTTTTTAGCTGTACCGAATACAACTAAATCCCGAGAGGAGTGATTTTCTTGGATTTTAGCTGTACACAATGCAATTAAGCTTAAATCTCAGTGAATGAAGGGATAGCCGTGCTTATTGCATAGACTGGCTTGCTCCTGATAAACCCGCTCTACAGTCTGCCACCTCCTCCGTTACATCCGCTCCGGCTTCGGCAGGCCAAGCACCTCAAGCACTTCGCCGAGCGTTTCCTGGAATGTTGAAGTAAGCCAGAGGCGGAAGCGGATGGTGGGTTGCTCCCCTTTGAGAATCGGGCAGGCGGAATAAAAGTTATTGAACAGCGAGGCCAGAGTATGCGCGTAGTTACAGATTGTATTTGGCGTCAGCTCGATGCTCGCGCTGTATAAGGTGTCTTGCCAGATGCTGAGATGTCTCAGCAGGGCAAGCTCCGCTTTGTCCAGTGGGGCCGGGAAATCCGGCACCGCAGCTGGTTCTGATACCGCATCCGCCGCCCCATCCGCCGCCGCATCGACTGCCCCATCCGCCGCCAGTACCGCTCTTGCCGCAGTATTTACCGCCATCATTGGACCTGCCGCTGCTCCCAATACGGCGCCTGCTTCCATTCCAGCGGCTTTACTGAGCACACTGCCCGCACGCGCATAGGTATACATCAGGTATACGCCGGTATTGCCGGAAATCTCGGTCGCCTGCTTGAAATCAAACACAATCTCCGTCCCCAGATTGAAACGCAGCAAGTAGTAACGGATTGCCGCTGTGGCGATCAGCCGGCTGGACAGGCCGTTTTTGTCGGAGCGGGTGGCTTCAATGGTGTTCTCCATAAGCTGGACCAGCTCGGTGACCTTGATGCCGATGCCCTGACGGCCGGACATGGCGTAAGAGGTTTTACCGTCCGAGGTATCGATCCCCAGTTCAGCGGCGGAAGCCGGACTAAGAGAAACCACGCCATAGCTTACATGATGAAGCTTCTCGGCTTGCCCGGCATATCCCAATACCTCTAAAGCCTGCTTCACCAACGCCTGCGGATACTCCTGTCTGTAATCAATGACGTTAACCACCATATCGGCCTCTCCAAAAGGCAGCTGCTGTCCACTTGGGCCCGTCGTCCAAACGCCTGCATTAAACTCGCTGTAGGAGAAGTTTTTGTCCAGCAGTCCGAATTTCCAGAGATGATAGGCGATGTCCTTGGCGGTGTAGGTTAAAATCCCGTTCGAGCGCACCAGCACCTTATCTTTCTGATGTTCCTCTGAATCCGCGCCTGTGCCGTCTGTTGCCGATTGCTTCAGAATCCAGCATCCCGCCAGCTTGCCCTCGGTTTCCTGAACAAAAACGGCCGTCTGTTCCAGCAGCGCAGAAGCGGAGGACCAAAATCCCTCTTTTAAAATACTGCTCTCCCACACCAGCAAATCGTAGGTGATGCCGAAGTTTTTCATTTCCTCAACATGCTCTCTCACAATCCGTTCAGCCACAAGGCTGCCGAGCCAAGCGGTATTGCCGTTCCCTTCTTCCAGTGCGTGGAGAATCTCCGTCCGTTTATGGACCGTCTCAGGATGCAACGCGTACTCCTTATTGATTCCGGCGTAGATATCCCAGCAATAATCACCGAAGCGGACATGATTACCCTGGAGTGGCACATTCATTAGCCCAACCACCGTATCTGCCAGCTGATTGCCAAGGTCATCCACATAGTTGTGAACTTCCACGTTGTAACCTGTTTTTTTCAAAATCCTAACCAGCGCATCTCCAATACAGGAGTTTCTCAGATGGCCGATATGCATTGATTTGTTTGGGTTAACAGAAGTATGCTCAATGATCACCTTATTCCCGTTCCCTGGCGGCAGCTCAAAGCTGTGGTTTGCCCACTCCTGCCAATTCACGTACATGTTGATGAAGCCCGGAGCCGCAACCTCGATTCGCTGCAGCAATCCCTTGATCGCTTCCTGTTGCCCAAGCTCCGCTGTGATCAGCTCGGCAATAGCCATTGGGGCCTTGCGCAGGACTTTGGCCAGCTGCATGGCAATATTGCTGGAGTAGTCGCCGAAATCCGGATTAGCGGGCTGTTCAAGAGCGATGGTTAAATGTTCTGGTGCGGCAGCGGTCATGCTGCTGAATACCTGCTGGACGCTTTGTTCCAAGCTTGTTTTAATAAGTTGGCTTAACACGGGATGAACCTCCTTTAAAATTCCTGAAGCAGATTTGCGTTACATGTGTACTTAGCGGGCTAAAAAACATCAAAAAAAGCCCCCGTCTCTAAAAGAGACGAGGGCTTTAGCGCTCGCGGTACCACTCTCGTTGCTAAACACCTTGGTTTAGCCACCTTACAGGTTAACGGTCTTCAGCCGGGGCTTCCTACTATCAGTTCAGAAGTCCATCTCCCGGGTGCGCTTCATTAACTGGCCTGTACCGGCTCTCACTCTTCCGGCTCGCTGGGGACTAGGGTCAGGCAACTACTTTCCCGTTCATCGATTGTATATTGATTTTTATCAGTATAGCGAATTTATGGAATAAATCAATAGCCGATTGGCTTATTTAGAAATATCAATGAATCCTTCGCCAAACACGTCGCGCACATCGTGGATCGTGACAAAAGCATTTTTGTCCTCAGCCCGTACGATTTTTTTGAGCATGGAAACTTCCTGCTTACTAATTACGATGTAAAGGACTTCCTTTTCTTCGCCGGTGTAATAGCCGTATCCCCGGAGCACCGTTACTCCGCGGTCCATAATCTCCGTAACCCGTACGGCAATGCTATCATAGCGTGCCGAGATGATGGTCACTGCTTTTTTAGGATTCAAGCCCTCGATAATGAACTCCATAGCTTTGGTTCCGATATAGAGGATGACGAACGTAAACATCATCTTTTCGATACCAATGACGAAGGCGGACAGTCCGGCAACGATAAGATCAAAGAACAGCAAGGCATAGCTGATATTCCAATCCCAATATTTATTGGCAAGACGAGCCAGAATTGTTGTACCTGCAGTCGTGCCGCCGACCCGGATGATCAGTCCAATCCCGACCCCCGCAAACAGACCCGCGAAAATAGCGTTAATCACTGGCTCATCCGAAGCGATCTGCCAGTTCTTGGTCAAGTACAGGAACAGGGAGTTAAAGGCAACGGCGATAATGGTGTAGCCCGTCGTTTTTTTATCCAGGAGTTTGTAGCCGATGATCAGCAAAATCCCGTTCAAGATGATGCCGACCAGCGCAGGTGACCATTTCAGCAAATAATACAGAATGATCGATATCCCTGTCACGCCACCCTCACCAAAGTCATTGGGAATCACAAATAAATTGACTGCCAGCGCAAAAATAAATGCCCCGAGAAGCAGCATAACCATATCATGTACTCTTTTGTTCATACGATATACCTCCATGATTTTAAAGCTCACACAAAAAAGCGATTAAAGGAAAAAATCATCCTTTAATCGCTTTGTAGCAAACATAGGTTGCGCAGCTCTTTTGATCCTTTAATCATAACAAGCCTTATAGGGGATGTAAATGATTTAATTCAGGAAAGGAGTCCCTTTTCAATCGGAAGTAGGCGCAGCGGTAAGGTCCTTAATATCCGTTGAACCAAAGATAAGCAGCACAATCACTATGACCAGCAGGATACCCCCGGCAAATTCTTCACCGTCAAAATTGTCCATACGTGCTTGGCCTCCCTTTGTATTCATCCACTCAAGAGTTGTCTGATTTTTTCTTCAAAGCGGCCATGATCTCGTTCAAGGTCAGGCTGCTGTTGTCGTCGAGAAAGCTGACCAGTTTATCTACGTTGCTGTCGCTCAAATTGCCGAGTGATTTATACTTGCCAACCAGGCTGACAAGAAGCGAAGCGTCCGTGAACATTTGGACAGAGTCTACTTTTAACTTGCCTGTTAAAAGAAGTGCAGCCACTGCATACTCCAGCCCCTTTGGACTTTGCGTTTTTGGGTTTGCCGGTTGTTTTTTTATGCTCGTTTTCTTTCCTTTTCCAGGAGGGGGCATGGACTCCCTTCTTCCTTATGCATTCTTTCAGAACAGCGGCCACTAGTGGGCGAACTCTCTTTTGTACACTTTATGCACTGCTGCAGGATTTGGTGAATGGAGCCTGTCTTTTGTCCACACCGTCAGGGTAGCAAACGAATATTAATATATTGTGCGATCAATTAACACTACCGCTAGAATCAGAGTTTGATATTCACAAATGAGTGGATTGAAAGGAGGAATGAGACGGATGACCACATTATCTACTGGACCTATTGAGAATAATCCTGTTCTTGGAGTAAGACCGGCGCAGCTTGTAACTGTAAAGATTGTGAATCGGGCTGCTGCAGAGGTACTGGTTATTAATATTCTAGGTTACTTCCTGGACACTACAAGAACTTTATATGTGAGTGAAGTCGTCGAAATCGCACCTGACGAGGTGGTGACCAGAGACTACTTTGCTAATCTGGATGCTTTCGAATTTCTCTTTACAGGCGATGACCTAGGAGAAAAAGCAGGGATTTCAGTATGGGGCAAACAAGCTGACGGTCAATTGGTGGATGCCCATCGTGTTGTAACGCATGAGATATTGAATGACGAGTTGTAATATCTGCACAGCAAACAGGGACATCCCAGCCTTAGGCTGTGAAAGTCCCTGTTTGCTGTGCAAGGAGATAAGCATGCATGGCCAATTTATGAAAGCATGAGGATTTCACGGATATCCTGCTCGCTTAAGGCAGACATGGCCTCCTGGCCCGGTTGGATGACTTCGTCGATCAGGTTCTTTTTCTTCTGCTGAAGCTCGTACATCTTATCCTCAACAGTCCCCTGTGCTACGAGGCGGATCACCTGCACCACCTTCTTTTGCCCGATCCGGTGGGCCCGGTCGGCAGCTTGCTGCTCGACAGCGGGATTCCACCAGAGATCGTAGAGAATGACCGTGTCCGCTCCCGTCAGGTTCAGTCCGGTGCCACCCGCTTTTAGTGAAATCAGGAAAAGATCGCGTTCACCCTCATTGAACCTGTTGCAGAGCTCCACCCGCTGGGCTGAAGGCGTCTGGCCATCGAGATAGAAATGCTGCACACCCAGCAGGCCCAGTTCACGGCCGATCAGGCCGAGCATTTCGGTGAACTGGGAGAAAATCAGCATCCGTTTGCCGGAGCTGCGGCATTCTTCAATAATCTCCAGCAGCTGTTCGAATTTCGCCGAGCCGCCGGTATAGCCTGCAATGAACAGCGCGGGGTGGCAGCAGAGCTGGCGCAGCCGGGTCAGCCCGGCAAGCACCTTGATTCTGCCGTTGCCAAACCCGTCGTTGTCCAAATGCTTGAGCGCTTCCTTGCGCAGTCTGGCGAGATAAGCGACATACAGTTTTTTCTGCTCAGGCAACAGCTCCGAGGCCTGCAGAGTTTCGATTTTGTCCGGCAGCTCTTTCAGTACATCGCTTTTTAGGCGGCGCAGCAGAAAAGGCCGTGCCCGCCTCGCAACCGTCTCCCGGGGCAGGTCATGAAAGGCCTTTTTGCCCGGAAACAGTCCGGGAAACACCACTCCGAAGATCGACCATAGATCCTCCAGAGCATTTTCTACCGGCGTTCCGGTAAGCGCGAAGCGGTAGCGTGCCTGCAATATTTTGACCGCCTGAGCTGTCTGGGTCGCATGGTTCTTGATAACCTGTGCCTCATCCAGAAACAGGGTGTGAAAGGAATGCTTGGCGTACTCTTCAATATCACGGCGCAGCAGCGGATAGGAGGTGATGATTACATCGTTTCCTGCGGTGTTCTTCAGTATCCGTCGGCGTTCGGTTAAGTTCCCGTCGGCTATGGCTGCTTTGATCTCCGGGGCGAACTTCTTCAGCTCATTCTGCCAGTTGTAGAGCAGGGAGGCCGGAGCGATGATCAGCGCAGGGAGGCCTCCCTGCCGGATATCCTTAAGCTCTGAGAGCAGGAAGGCGATGCTCTGCAGCGTTTTGCCAAGACCCATATCATCGGCCAGGATACCGCCGAACCGGTAGTGGGCCAGCGTCTTCAGCCACTGGAAACCATATTGCTGATAATCCCGGAGTACGGAAACAAGGCTGTCCGGCACAGGGAAATCAAGATTTTCGGGATTCCGCATGTTGGCCAGAAGCCGGCGCAGGGAGCGTCCCATGGTGACGGAGTCCCCCGCGCTATCGCCATTCAGATGCAGGCCGCGGGCCAGGGGGAGGGAGAACTGCGGGCTTTTGAGCTCATCCTGCCGGATGCCGATTTCGTTCATAAAGGTGATGATTTCTAAGAATTCCGCACTCTCCAGCGGCAGCAGCGCCCCATCCGGCAGCCGGTAATAGCGGCGTTTCTCCTGCAGCGATTTCAGCACCAGTACAATTTCCGTTTCGGGGATTCCTTCCACGGCAAATTTGAAGTCCAGCCAGTCGGTTTTTTCGTTCCAGCTTAAGGTTACCTTCGGCAGGGCTGTTCCGGTGAGCAGTCTTCCCTTGACAGCAGTAGTGGCATATACCTCAAGCAACGGCTCCAGCAGCGGCACGGTATGATAGAGAAAATCAAATTCGCCGTCCTCATCGCTCATAATATAGCCGCTTTCCGTTTGGGTAAAAGAAGCATGATCCATCAGCGCAAGAATCCGCCCTTCGGCTTCCCCGTCCCGCATCAGAATCACCTCATTGCCCCGTTCGCGTGCTTTCTCATCGAGCGGATTAATCACAATATTGCCGTATTGAAACTCAAGGCCTGCCAGCAGCCGGTCTCTTATCCGGTCAAGATAAAGTCTGGCTTGAAGCTGTGCCTGGATGATGCGGCCTTGGATAGCCTCGGCAATATGCACATGGCCCAGCTTTTTCAGCCCGGGAATCACCTTATCCATAAAAGGCTCCATTTGCTCCGGGGCAATGGCAATTTCATCTTTGCGGGAGGACGCCAGCATTTTCTTAAGCTCGGAGATACGCTGGCATTCCTGAACCGGCAGCTTCAGTAGCCTGCCTTCAGACAAGATAAGCCCGTAATCCTCCATGACTGTAAGCTGTGCCAGTCCCCGGATATCTAGCCGATAGCTGTTATCCGGGGTTTGATCGAATTGAAAGCTCAGCGGAGGGGGAGCTTTTGTGATCTGAAGCCCTTCAGTGCGTATTCCCCCTTGCTGCAAATGGGCAGAGGATACTGCTGTTAGTGCAGGCTGAACTTGCTCCCAGAAAAAAGGCGGAACCGGCAGCAGCCGTTCCCCTCCAGGGCCACCCGAATAATGCGTATGTGGACTGACAGCTTCGCGGTACATCTTTTCATTTAAAAGGACTTCGATCAGCTTCAGAATCACCGCATTGTCTTCTTTATTGAAGCTGTGCAAGGATGGGTCATAGATAAAATGCTTGGTGAACTCAAAGGATTCTCCGCGGTGGATACGCTCGAGAAAAGCTCTGATTTTCTGCACAATATAAAGCCGTTCTAGTCCGATCTTCAGTTCAATTCCAAGCTTATGAGTGCCATCGGTGTACAGAACCGGCTTGCAGATGAACTCAACCTGAAGCGGGGTTCTGATATCGCTATAGGTTCCGGTGCCGCTTGGACGCTTCCGGGAACTGCCGAACATATCCAGCATGCTGGTCACCAGTTTTCGGTCACCCGTATGTTCCCCTGTATCAAAGGCTGCAGGTTCAGGATTACGCGGAGTAAGTCTGCCGCTCTCTCCGGTGTAGCCTCCGTGAAGGTGGAGACTGGGGCCGGCCATACTTCTGGAGAGTTCTGTGTCCATTTCCTGACGGAGTATATTCACGAGAACAGCTGCAATATGCTTGCAAAAAGCTCCGCCGTGGTGGTATGCAGGGCAGGTGCATTCCCCATTCACGTCACCGTCACTGTCTATAGCAAGCACCACTTCGTAGCTTTCGAGGCCTTGAACCTCAGCCCGGTATTTTGAATATTCCAGCTCAACATTGTTCTCTGCATAGGTCAGCGTGACCTTATCCGCTTCATAATAAACCGTTCCCTGCTCCAAAGCAGTACCGCCGCATAGCAGCCTGATTACCCGTTCCGGCACATAGAAACCCACAGCCCTAATCACTTCCTTTTGTCTTGTCCATAAGTCCGAATTTGCTATAGTACCCATAATAACAGAACAGGCGTACGCCTTCAAAACCATTTACCGGAATCCCTGAGCTGATGCTGCGGTGCGGGATCACTCTAAGCGTTTGCACTGTACAAAAAGGCCATCTCCAAACCGCATTTCTGTGGTTTGGAGATGGCCTTCTATTGAAAGGTTTCAGTGTAGCTTTCCGGCTTCCTCAAAAGACCGGCCTAACTTCCCTTCGCTTCTGGGCGTACTGCTGGTCCGCTGATACCGTACAGCATGAAAGCCAAAGTCTGCTCAATTTCCTCTTCATCATTCCAATCGCTATCTGGCAGGAACAGCAGACGGGCCAGCAGATATCCGATTACAGAAGAGACCGTAAACCGGATAATTGCGGGTGTGGGCATGTCGATAATTTCGCCCTTTTCCTTGAAATGCTCGGTAATGGCAGTTACCCGCTCCAGTACCTGGCCGAGAACATTCTCGGCGAACTGTTCCCTTAATGCGGGCTGAAAGGGGATTTCCTGAATAAGAATTTTCAGAATCTTAAAGTTCTTGCGGGCGAATTCCAGCCGGTTGACCATAAAAGCCCGCAGAAATGCCTCATAGCTCTCGGGAGGACCATCCAGCACGCCGTCGAAATTACGCATGACAAAGGGCGCGATCATGCGGCTCATCGTCGGCCCGACAATGGAGAGCAGCAGATCCTTTTTGGTCTTGTAATAACGGAAGATCGTGCCCTCCGCCACCCCCGCCTTCTGGGCAATTTCACTGGTAGCCGCAGCCGAATATCCTTTATCCGAAAATATTTCAATCGCCGCCTCCAGAATGGCGAGCTGCTTCGGCGTCATTTTTTCTTCCTGACCGATGGCCAGCAGCTCCTCAATCCACTGCTCCCCCTCATGCTGCTGCTCCGCAGCATTGTCCGTCTCCATTCTTTTGCCCTCCAAACCTCGTATTTTCCGTTTATATTACCATAGCCCCATGTGATATTACATTTTGCGGTGTTTGCGCAGGGCCAGCACATTCAGCAGCATGAACATCAGAGAGAAACCGATCAGAACAAAGACATCCAGGGCGATGTCACTCCAGCCTTTGCCGCGGATCATGATGTCCATCAGTGCCTCCGAGCCGTAATAGATCGGTGTCGCCAGCCCGATCCGCTGCAGCCACACCGGGAGTGTATCCATCGGGAACAGCCCGCTTAAGAAAATCTGCGGCACGATGATTAGCGGAATGAACTGCATCATCTGCAGCTCATTGGCAGCAAAAGCCGAGAGCAGTGTACCCAGCGTCAGCGCTGTCATCGACAGCAGCAGTGTCACAAGCAGGACATAACCGAAGCTGCCAGCCATCATAATTCCCAGCACCTGAATGGAGAACCAGGAGATCAGCAGCGCCTGGAATATGGTAAAAATTCCGAAACCGCACACGTAGCCAATAACGACTTCCCAGCGTTTCAGCGGGGTGGAGAGCAGACGTTCCAGGGTTCCGGTAGTCCGTTCGCGCAGCAAGGAAACGCCGGCAATCAGAAAGACGAAGAAGAAGACAAAAACGCCGATCATAATCGGACCGAAGCGGTCGATTGTACTCATATCTTCAGCGCCGTACAGATAGCTGATCTGCGGCTTCAGCTGACCTTGTTCCTGGCCGGGTATAACAGGCTGCAGGCTCTGGACCGCTTCCTGTAAGGCCATCAGTGCCGCACGATTTGCCGTGGGGTTGCTGCCTTCCAGCACAACTTCGGGAGCAGCGCCGCTTACTGTGACAAGCGCATCGATCTTGCCCTCCTTCAAAGCTTCGTTGCCCAGCTCTGCCGTGGCGTATTCGACAACAGCAGTGCTTTGCTTCTCAAACGCCGCAGAGATGGCTTGGGTATTTCCGTACACACCAAACTTCGGTTCATAGTCGTCGCCGTTAAACACCAGACTCATTAAGCTGAGAACCAGCAGGGGGGCAATAAACATCAGTGCCATCGTTCTTTTGTCATGAATAAACTGCTGGAGAATTCGCAGGGTGATCGCCCGGATTCTCATCGGCGGACACCTCCATAATATAGAAAAGCTTCTTCAAGAGAAGCAGAACCGGTAGCGTTCAGCAGACCTGCAGGTGTATCCACCGCCAGCAGTTCACCATCACGGATCATGGCCAGACGGTCGCATTTCTCGGCTTCATCCATCACATGGGTAGTGAGTACAATGGTAGTTCCTTTGCGGTTCAACGCCTTCAGTTCCTTCCAGATGGACTGGCGCAGTACGGGATCAATGCCAACCGTGGGCTCATCAAGAAGCAGAAGCGGAGGCTCATGCAATAAAGCGATTGCCAGTGACAGACGGCGTTTCATCCCCCCGGAATACTGATCGACTCTTTTGCGCAGATGATCCTGCAGATTGACCAGCTCCAAGACATCCCTGATCCGGCGGGTGCGGTTTCCGCCTTTCAGTCCATAGAGAGCGGCGAAGAATTCCAGATTCTCTTTTGCGCTCAGCTCCGTATACAAGGCGTCAGACTGAGCCATATACCCGATTTGCTGCAGCGTGGCAAGCTTAGGCATGGGTATCCCCAATACACGCACTTCGCCCGAGGTTGCTTCATCAATCCCGGTCAAGAGCTTCACCAGCGTAGTTTTGCCGGAGCCGGAAGGGCCCAGAATGCCGAAGGTTTCCGCCTCTGCAACCTGCAGGGAAATATCCTTTAACACTTCCTTGCTGCCAAACGTCCGGCAGACGTGGTTTACGGAAACAACAGAAGTTCCCAGATTCATAACTATCTCCTCAATTCTCATAATAATGAGTGAGTACTCACTCATTATATTAATGCAATCAGCTGCCGATGTAAATCTTTTTTCTGCGGATAGTTAAATATTTTAAATTTTAGAATAGTGGTTTTCACAAGAACGAATCAGGGTAATTATGGGTATTAGCTAAAGCCCGATAACTCTATTTCATACAGGAGGAGGTTTATTTGATGTTCAACAAGAAGTTCGTTTTTCCCATGCTGGCGCTGTTTACTGCAGCGGGTCTCAGCGGTTGCAGCAGCTCCGGTCCGGGAACAGGCAGTGAGCATTTTCGCACCTTAGCGCAAGAAAGTGTGGATCAGGCGGAATATCTGCCCGGGGACTTTCCGATTCCTGTGGGTGCAGGCATTACGTTTACAGATGGGGAGCTGGTGGGCGGAAAAAAGTCATCTATGCTGATCTTTGAGACAGAAGAGAGTATGGATGCACTAGGAAGTACATATAAAGAGTATGTTAAGGCCAAGGAACTGGATCAGGGCACACAAATTGTGGATTCGAACAATTTGATTATTAACGGTAAAGTTCAAGGCGATTACTCTTATTCTATTATAGGGAGCAGCCTGGACAAGAAACCGGGCGGTGCCGAAGTGATTGTTACGTGGATCGAGAATTAAGCTATTCACACTGTTTTACATATATTTCCGAATTAACTCCAGTTTTACTAAAGCCGACCCCGGAGGTTTCGTGGGCCGGCTTTATTTATTATTAAGGATTTGCCGCACTTAACATTTCCATAACATTCCTCTAGAACAGAATTGACATTCGTAGATGAAAATAACATTAGCAGTTACCTAAGGGAAAAGGGTGAATCTAATTGAAGAATAGTAAATGGTTGAGTGCGGCTTTGGCTTCTTCGCTTCTTGTAACAGGAGGAGTGGTAAGTGTTTTGGCAACAAGCAACAACGCTGAGGCCGCCGCCGTCCAGTCAGCTGCAGTCAAGGAAGGTACGACTACGTGGACTGTGAACGGTACACCAGTTGCACTCAGCACAATAGACAAAAACGGCTATAGATTGTATTCGCTAAGTCAGGTTGCCGGAGAGCTTGGAGCCTATGTGAAAGTCAGCAGCAACGGTTTTGAACTCAACGACAGCAAAGGATTACATACTCTGCAAATTCAAACGGGAGCTAAAAGCTATCTGGTAGATGGTACCAAGCAGGAGTTCACTGTAGCACCTGTTTTCTATAATGGTAAAACTTATGTAGAACTGACAAAATTGGTCACTGGTCTTGGCGGTGAGCTGCAGGCGGATTCGGCTACTATTCTCAGCTTTGCCCTCCCGGAAGGTGATTTTGATACACTGCGCTGGAGTACGGATGGAAGCCTGATCGCCAATAAAAGTGATGCAGAAACAACCCAGCTCTTGAAATTCAGCAACACACCGGGGAATTACGATCTGTTCTCCTCCAATGACGGAGCTGTCGGTTTCGCCGTTTCTGCTGACCAGAAGTGGGGTGCGTTTAGTGACGAGACAGGCCAGCTCAAGCTGATCAACCTGTTCAATGGGGTGATCACACCGCTCGGCAAGGATACCAGTGTTAAGACCGATTTGGTATGGTCGGAGGACGGCAAGAAGATTTACTTCATCCAGGGCGACAAGCAGGAGAAGATCGCTCAAATTTCACTGGATACCGGAACGGTCAAAACCTTGCTTGAAGATAAAGTAGAGAATAAATCCGAGCTCCGCGTATCCGCTGACGAGAAGAACGTGGTCTATATCGTCAACGTTACCGGTGTAGCCAAAAATGATGCGGACAGCACCGAGGATTCGCTGACAGTAGATTTCAGCAAGGCTGGAGAACAGCTGTACAAGCTGGATCTGACAACCAAGGATGCGAAGCCGGCAGCATTGACGACTGAACTGGATAACAAGCTCTACCCGGAAATTTTGAATAACGGCAGCGTTGTGTATCTGAGTGCAGATCCCGAAGGCAACGCGGCGAACAGCCTGAAATCAATCGCAGCTGATGGCAAAAGCTCGAATATTGCCCTTGATGGCGAAGCGAACTGGGCAGCTGGTGTAAGTGGTGGTCTGGTTGTATCTGCTGTGACGGCGGACGGAAGTACCGTTATTTATGCTATCAGTGCTGACGGGGCCAAGAGTGAGCTGTTCCGCACAGCCGAAGACGTGACGGAAGTGTCTGCTTCTCATGACGGCAGCAAGCTCGCTCTCGTTAGCGGCGGCACACTCTGGCTGGTTCAGAACGGCAAAGCCCTGCAGCTGTCGAAATAAGATTATGTTCCCTGCTTCAGAACCAACAACATTTAACGGCGCAACCGCCGGGAGGAGATTTTATTCATGAAGATGTTCAAAAAATTTACAGTTACAGCACTGACCGCGGTTATCGCGGTAACCGCATCGTTTGCCGGAGTGGCAGCAGCGGCTGACACACTTAAAGGCAAGATCACAGTAAACGGCTCGACAGCGCTGCTGCCGTTGACGCTGCAAGCAGCCAAGGAGTTCCAGAAGCTGCACCCTAAAGTGAAGATCGCTGCTTCAGGCAAAGGCTCCGTTACCGGACCGCAAGCCGTGAAAAAAGGCATCGCCGACATCGGTGCTTGTGACTGGGATGCCAGCATCGACGTTCCGGGCTTTAAAGCTTTTGACGGACAAGTGGCAAACAAGGTAGCTGTCATTCCTTTCGCCACTATCGTGAACAAGAATGTGGGCGTAGACAACCTGACGACGGAACAGCTGGCAGGTATTTACTCCGGTAAAATCACCAACTGGAAGGAAGTCGGCGGATCGGATGCGAACATTGTCGTGATTACCCGCGCTTTCGGTTCTGGTACACGCGTAAACTATCAGGCTAAAGCTCTTGCGGGCGGAGATATCGTCAAGAAAGAGAAGAACTACAAGGAGACCGGTTCAAGCGGTGATATGAAGACAGCCGTTGCCACTACACCTAATGCCATCGGTTATATCGACCTTGTCTATGTAAGCGGCAGCGACATCAAAGCCGTGAAATTCAATGGCATTGAAGCATCTACAGACAATGTGATCAATGGCTCGTACAAAATTTGGGCCTATGGTTATTACATGACTAAAGGTCAGCCAACCGGTGTTACCAAAGAGTTCATCGATTATGTTCAGAGCAAAAAGTTCCAAACGGGCTCGCTCAAAAAGCTTAAATTCATTCCGATCGCAGCAATGAAATCCTAGTCATCATTCTCCACTATATTGAACGGTACATGCGGCCAGCCCCGGATTCCACACGGGGGTGGCCGCTTACAGGAGGGAACGTATGGGGGCACCAGTCCAGGGCCTGGCATCAAGGGCACAAAAGGGTCTATCCGAAGTTAAAGTCAGTGAGAAACGCCACAGCAGACATTTGTTCAGCAATACCTTATCCCGCTATTATTTTATATTCAGTATTCTTGCGCTTTGCTTTGTGCTTGGACTAGTTATTATTTTCATCGGCAAAACGGCGCTGCTTCTGTTCGCTCATCTCTCACCGGCTGAATTTTTCTTCTCCTTTAACTGGACGCCGGAAGAAGATGCCTTCGGGGCTGCTGCCTTCATTGTAAATACATTGTCGCTTACAGCACTGACGCTGCTGATTGCCGTGCCGGTCTCTGTAGGCATGGCCGTGCTGTGTGCCGAAATTGCTCCGAAATGGATGAAGAACTTTATCCGGCCAGTGCTCGACCTGCTCGTCGGAATTCCTTCTATAGTATATGGTTATCTAGGCCTTACGGTCCTTCTGCCTTTTCTGCGCAGAGTCAGCGGGGAAGGGCTGGGTGACGGACTACTCGCTGCTGCGCTCGTTCTGGCATTGATGGTGCTGCCGACGATCTGCCGGATCAGCGACGATGCTATTGTTGCCGTTCCGCGCAAATACCGGGATGCCGCTTATGCCCTTGGATCAACCCGCCTTCAGGTCATTATGCGGGTGATCCTGCCTGCGGCCAGCAGAGGCATCATCTCGGCCATCATCCTCGGGATGACCCGGGCTGTCGGGGAGACCATGGCCGTTGTCATGGTCATCGGCAATACCCCGCAGCTGGCCAAGACACTGTTCACGCCCTCATCTGTGCTGACCAGTAATATCGTCATGCAAATCTCCAATGTGGAGTTTGACTCCACCTGGAACTATGCGCTGCATATGATGGCTTTCCTGCTGCTGCTCATTTCCTTTGTGCTGATCCTGGTGATCCGCATTCTGGGACGGAAAAGGAGGGAAACGTAATGAACGGTTTCACACGTACCCGTTATACTGCCCGTGCCCAGCGGCGCAATAAAATTGCGACCTTTGGTTTTTATACCCTCGGCGCTCTCGTGATGCTGCTGATCTTCTGGCTGCTCTTTACGATCCTGAGCAAGGGACTGCCGGCGCTCAGACCCGATTTCCTGATCAAGCAGCCGGAGGAGATTGATCCCGGCGGAGGGATCGGACCAGTCCTGTTCAACTCCTTCTACATCCTGTTCATTTCGCTGTTGATTTCCATACCGATTGGGATCGGCGCCGGCATCTACATGGCGGAATATGCCCCGGACAATCGCTTTACCGGCGCGTTGCGCATCTGCGTGGAGTCGTTGTCCTCGGTACCCTCGATTGTGTTTGGGATGCTGGGTCTGGCGATTTTTGCCGAATACTTCGGTGTCGGCCTGACGATTCTTGGCGGGGGTGTCAGCCTGGCGCTGCTTAACCTGCCGATGCTGACCCGGGTAACGGAGGAAGCTGTGCAGGCAGTTCCCCGTGAAATCCGTGAAGCCGGCTATGCGCTCGGCATGACCAAATTCCATGTCATCCGCAAAGTGGTGCTTCCGGTAGCGATGTCGTCGATTGTCACCGGTATCTGCCTTGTGGCCGGCCGTGCCTTCGGCGAATCAGCGGTTATTATTCTGACCGCAGGACTCAGTACCTCAGGAGAAATGTGGGACTTTAATCTGTTCTCGCCTGGAGAGACGCTTGCTGTGCATCTTTGGTATGTGCAATCTGAAGCCATTGTCGAAGATGCGCGGCAGATCGCCGACAAATCGGCGGCCGTGCTGGTCTTCGTAGTCCTGCTGATCAACTTTGTCTTCCGCTTCCCTTTATGGCTCGGAAATCGCCGCAAGGGGCGCTGAACAATTAAATTACATTGAATACAAAAAAACAGACTGCCAGCAGCAGCTTCATGCCGCGAGTGCAGTCTGTTTTTGTATGGCGGATAGGGAAGGGAAAGAATCCCGAATGTTAATTGCTTAAAATTCTTAATAACACTAAAATGAAAGCAGTTACATATTAGTTAGTCCCTAACCAGGAGGTGCGAGTCATGGCGGAGCATATGTCCGAGAAGGAACTCAATAAACTGATTAACATGCTGGAGCTTTCACGGATTGAGAGTGAGGTGAGCATCGAAGAATCTTTTATGGAAGATGATAATTCCGACAATGAAAGGGATGGACGGCTGCTGGTCCGGGCGGGAAAGATATTTGTTCAGGACCCGCTACCAGGCGGAGCACCGGCAGTGATATCGGCTCTGCTCCCGGTGCTGCTTCATGTAAATGGTCAAGTGCTTACAGAGCCGTCAGCTGTCACCTCACAAGACATCATCGAATGGGAGATCGTCGAACCGCCGCTTTATACCATTATTGTTTCTGAGGACAGGTTGCTGGCCTTTTTCACCTTATTTGGATCAAAAAGATTTCCCTGGAAATTAAACGACCATTTCACAGCCAGCATAGTAGAGGTGAAAGCATCGCAGGATTCAGCGAATGTCATCGGCATGCTCGGCCTGAATCAGATCATTGTTGATTTTGAGCAAAAGAAGATCCTCCAGAACCTGAACATCTCCGGTATTCATGCCGAACTTCAGAATCCGACCTATCAGCCGATTACTGCTGCCAAAGGGAGAGCGGCTGTGCCTGGGGAGAATGCGTGTCTGGAATTGTTTTTCTCCGAGACGATTGAGAATGAATTTAGTGAAATTGAAGGACAGGTGGATTACCGCAGCCATCTCCGCATTCCTTCAGTGATCCGCGGTGAGGTCATCGCCCGTAAGATTCCGGTCGTCGAAGGAATTCCCGGCTATGATGTATATGGAGAAATTCTTTATCCGCCTGAGCCTGCTGATCTTACAGTGACTGCAAGGAATAACACAGTGCTGCTGATCAACAATGAGGTTCGCGCACTGCGCGAAGGCAGGCCCCGGGTGACTGGCGACAAAGTCAAATGTTTTGACATCTGCACCTCATACCTCGTTCCCGGCAATGTGAGCATCCACACCGGCAATATCGTCTTCTCAGGTGATGTGGTTATCCGCGGCAATGTAGAGGACAACATGATTATTGAATCCTTGGGCAATGTCTATGTTTCCGGAAGTGTCTACAACTCCACAATTACTGCTACCGGGAGCATTCTAGTGAAAGGAAACGTGGTTAACAGCAAGCTGTATTCCGGTTATTTCGGCGTCATGTACAACCGGATCTACAACTTCTCCAAGCAGCTGATTGAGGAGTGCAAGGTCTTGCAAAATGCTACTCAGATGCTCGTACAAGCCGTACAAAGCCACAAAAAGAGTGTGAAGTACGGACAGGCCGTGCTGCTGCTGCTGGAAAGCAAGTTTCAGAAAATCCCCCAGCTCATTAAGGAGCTCCTCTTGGTGCTGGATACGGTGAAGGCTTCCTTTCATCAGGATCTGGAACAGCCCCTGCATTTTCTCAACCTGTTCCTGAAGCCGGTGCAGCTGGTCGATTTCCTGACAGAGACTTCGCTCAGTGGAGTCATCGGTATATTGGAAGAGCTGCATGTTGGTGTCGCACGGATGCAGGAATCCAAAGTGGAGGTTAATATCGGCAAATGCCAGAACAGCACACTGAAATCGAATGGGGATATTAACATCCACCGGGACGGCATTGTGCAGAGTGAACTGTTTTCTTCGGGGAATATTACGTTTCATAAGACGTTTTCGGTTTGCCGTGGCTCCAAGCTGGAGGCAGGAGGGAACATTTTAGCCTATTTTGTCGGCGGGGAGAGCGGGGCGCAGTCTTACCTGAAGGCCAAGCAGAGCGTTACTGTCCGCAAAATGTACATGGGCAAAGTAACGATCGACCGTTATACAGCCGATATTATGGAGCCGGTAGAGAATATCGTATTTGATACCGAAACTGTGCGGATGATTAAGCTCCGTATGGATGCCAAGTGAGCATAAGGGCAGGGAATGGGTGGGTTTAATCATACCCTGTTGAATGGCCAGCAATCCTGAGATATGGCGAAGAAGCCTTTCCGGAGTGACCCGGAAAGGCTTCTTCGAGTTGTCCTGAAGGAATGAAGTTCAGACTACTGCAGTGCTCCGCGCACGAATCCGTCTGCAGCCAGCAGTCTGCTCCGCGCTTCCTCAGCATCCACATTGGCCAATATCATAATAATGGCAGTCTTTACATGGCCTTCTGCGCCATGATAAGCCGCTTCAATCTGTTCGTCGGAAGCATCGGTGGCCAGTCCAATAATCCGTTTGGCCCGGTGCACCAGTTTTTTGTTGGAGGGATTCAGATCGACCATGAGATTACGATAGACCTTCCCGATCCGGATCATGGCGGTGGTGGTCAGCATGTTGAGAATCATTTTTTGTGTGGTGCCTGATTTCATCCGGGTAGAGCCCATGATGACTTCCGGGCCAACCACTGCTTCTATGGTTAGTTGGCCGAGGCCAGCCATCGGTGTTCCGGGGTTGTTGCATAGGCCGATGACAACCGCTCCAAGTTCTCCGGCACGTTTCATCGCCCCCAGAACATACGGTGTGCGCCCGCTGGCGGCAATACCGATAACCACATCCTTCGCTGTGATGCCGGAGGAGTCGATATCGGCTGCACCTAATTCCTCGCTGTCTTCCGCACCCTCAACAGGATCTTTAATCGCCTGAAACCCTCCGGCAATCAATCCCTGAACCATAGCCGGGTCTGTGCCGTAGGTGGGCGGACATTCGGAGGCATCAAGAATGCCGATTCTTCCGCTCGTTCCGGCACCTACATAGAACAATCTTCCGCCCTGCTGAAAGGCATGGACGATATAGTCCGCAGCGATGGCAATCTGCGGGATAAGCCCTTGAATACACTCGGCGACCAGCCGGTCTTCATTATTAATCAGCTCCATGATTTCAGTGGAACTGAGGTTATCGATATCGCTTGTTTTATCATTGAGCTGCTCTGTAATCAGGTTGTCCAAAATAGGATTCATGAGGTTTCTTCCTCCTGCCAGTCTATTCTTGTCTGTATGGGAATTCTTTATAAAGGGTAGAGGCATCGTGATAGGTGATGACATGCTGGATCATAAGTCATTAAACAGCTTGCGTGCAGTCATGGCTGCTCCGGTGGATGGCGGAGCCCCAAGGCTCCCATCTACGAAATTCAATCTGCCAAAAGTTTTCCGCAGGCTGCTGCAGAAGATCCCGCGGAAAACTGGGGAATACCTGAACACCGAGCCGCTGAGCACTACGGGATAATTCTGCAGACTGGGGCTGCGGCGAAGCAGGGCCGCAGCAGTATCGCTTAAGGCTGCAGCTTCTTCGGTAAGAATGGCGATAGCAGCAGCATCTCCGGCTTCAGCCGCCTGAATGCATACCTTTGAGAAGGCGGCAATTTCTGCTTTGGAATGGGAAGGGATATAAATATATCCCTTCAAATCCGTAATGAGCTTAAATTCGTATTCCTCCATAATCATATCGGTCATTATCGTGGGCCTACAAACACTGTCATAGCTGCGCATCACCGTTTTGAGTGTACGGAGTCCTATTTGATATCCGCTGCCTTCATCTCCAAGGTAATGTCCCCAGCCACCGGTGCGGGTGCCGGATCCATCCGGAAGATAGCCGTAACAAATCGATCCGGTGCCCGAGATGACCAGCACCCCGTGATTGCTTCCCACTGCGGCCATCAAAGAAATCTGTCCTTCTGATTGTATAAACACCGGAATAGATAGTTCTTGTTTCAATACATGCTGCTGAACGGCCCTCTTAAGGAGGGTTTCTTCATCAATGCTGGAGAAACCTGACACAGCGAGACATATTGCTGCAATTTCATCGACATTTATCGACAGTCTCTCTATCAATCCGTCAATAGCTGACATGATTTCTGTAAGCGCTGTCCCGAAGGAGGCACTATGCGGATTGGATGGACCTCCAATATAACGGGCGAGTAATGTTCCCCGCTCATCCAAAGCGGCTGCATCGGTCTTTGTGCCACCTCCATCAAGGCCTAAGAACACTTTCATCGATCAATCACCACTTTGATTTTTTACTAATTATATGAGATGAAGAGCATAAAGTAAAATAAAATTTCACAAGAAAAATAAATGTTGAAATTTTATTTTACAACTCATATAATGAATTCAATCCAAGGTTTTGGGAGAATATCAAACCTTAAGAGTTAACAAAGCTAACATTGTTTTGTGGGGTGTCGGTTCAAAGAGAGTTCTATTCAATAGGGAGGTGCATCGATTCCAATGAATGGCGGTTTGATTCGTTTGCGGGAATTGTATGAAACACTAAGTCCGTCGGAGCACAAGATTGCTGCGTATATCCTGCAGAATCCGGATGAAATGATCCAGCTCTCCATCGCTGATCTGGCTACGAAGAGCGGATCCAGCCAGGCGGCAATCGTCAGGCTGTGCAAGTCCATCGGCTTTAAGGGATACCAGGATCTGAAGATTAAAGTGGCCGGTGATCTTCAGGGCAGAGACCCGGCAATCATTGGCTACCAGGAGATTCGTCCCAATGACACGATCTCAGCCATTATGCAGAATGTATCCAATAATAATATTCAATCGATCCGGGATACTCTCACGATTTTGGATGAAGCCATGGTTGAGCGGGCGGTTGAAGCGATTGACCGGGCGAAGGTGATTTATTTCTTCGGAGTGGGAGCCTCCAACCTGATTGCGATGGATGCCCAGCAGAAGTTTTTGCGGATTAATAAGATGAGCTTCTCTTTTGCCGACCCGCATGTCCAGTTAACGAGCGCCATAACCGCAACTGCCGACGACGTGGCTGTATGCATTTCATACTCCGGCGAGACCAAGGAGGTTATCCGGGCAGCATCCATTGTGAAGGATAATGGGGGAACCGTGATCAGCATCGCGAAATATGGTAATTCCACTTTAAGCCGGAGCGCGGACATTCCTTTATGCACCTCCGCCACCGAAAATGAAATCCGCAGCGGAGCGATGGCTTCGCGGATTACACAGCTTAATCTTATCGATATTTTATATCTCGCCGTTGCAAGCCGGAATTATGAGCAGTCCGTTACTTATCTCGAAAAGAGCAGACAACATATCAAACGGCTGTAGCCGGAAAAATAAGGGGAGAAGAAATAATGAAGAAAAGTTTATTGCTTAGTATGGTTCTGGTTATGATGCTGATCAGCGCATGTGGCAACTCCGGAGGCAAGGAGGCGGCAAGCAGCCCGGATGCCAAAGATACCGTTACCGTCTGGACTTATCCGGTGCATGGAGCCTATGAGGATGAGCTAAAGGGTCTGGTAGCAGATTTCCAAAAAGAACATCCGAACATCACCGTGAAGACGGAAGTGCTGTCGTGGGCGGAGGGTCCGAAGAAATTCGACGTAGCCCTGAATGCCGGCAGCCCGCCTGACCTGTACTTCCACAGCGTGGATGGCACCTATGTCAACACTGGGCTTGCGCTTGATCTGGATCCGTACATGACGGACGACATCAAGAAGGATTACCTTCCGGGAACACTGGAGCTCGCCCAGATTGGCGGCAAACAATACGGCCTGCCGCTCTACCAGTTCCAATGGGGCTGGGGCGGAAACAAACGGATTCTGGAAGAAGCAGGCATTGACTGGGCTTCGATTCAGCAAAAAGGCTGGACTTGGTCTGAATTTGAAGCCGCTGCTGCCAAGCTGACCAAAACCTTGGGCGACGGTTCCACCCAATACCCGCTGGTGACAGACGGAACATCGCTGGATTTCATTGAAATGCTGTCCCGCAACAACAATATGCCTGATGTTCTGGATGAATCCGGTGCTTTTCAGTGGAATGATGAACGCATCCTTGACACGCTGAGCTTTATTAAAGGCCTGCTGGACAAAGGCTACATGCCCAAAGAGACCGCAGCCATTGCTCCGGCCAAACGTTCCGATATGTTCTATGCCGGACAAGCCGCCATTATTTCCAAAGCCATCCCTTATTATGACGTAATGATTCAGAACCGGAACAAGGATATTGATGCAGGTACGATCACTGGCGAGAAAATTAATTTCGTGCTGCTGCCGGTTCCACATAATGATGCTGCTCCAGCCAAAACTACGATGGGCGCAGAAGGCTATATCGCCTTTAAACAGAAAAATGACAAAGGCGAGCAGCATGCCAAAAATACATTCCTCGTGTTGGATTATCTGAGCAGTGCTAAAGCCGGTAATTCCTCCAATGAGCTGGTGCTTCCATTTGTACGTCAATCGCAAGCCGATCTGTTTGCAGGCAAAGCGCTTGGAACGGAAGAGACGATCAAAGCTTCCGCGATCATGGCTAAGAACATTGCAATGCCTGTAACACTGAAGCTTGACACCGCTATTGCAGCTCAAATGAAGCAGTTCAAGGAGCAGGTTGTAACACCGAATATCCAAGCCCTGTATTCCGGGGAGAAATCACCTGAGGCTATCGCAAAAGAATTCAATAGTAAAGGAAGCCAAATGCTGAATAAGTAGTTTTCTAAGGGGGGCGCCCTGCACACTTGTTGAATTTGGCGCCCTCTCTTACAAGAGGAGGAGGAAAGGGATGACGACAATCGCGCCAAAGCGGACGCGCAGTTCCGCCGGCAGGTTATGGCGTGAATATGGATGGGCGTACCTGTTTATCCTGGCACCCGTTCTGCTGTTTCTGGTGTTTACACTATATCCGGTCGTATCTGCCTTGATCATGAGCTTCCAGCAGTACAACATTATGAACTCCACCTGGATCGGCTTCGACAACTATGAGCGGCTGTTTCAGGATTCAACCTTCTGGAAATCGATGTGGAATACCGTTATTTTTACGGTGTGCACGGTACCGGTTAATATTGTCATTACGTTTGTGCTGTCCTATTTAATCTACCAGATGAAGACCAAATGGCAGACCTTCTTCAAGGCTACATTATATCTGCCGGCAGTTGCGTCCGGTGTCACGATATCCATCGTCTGGCTGGCGATTTTTGATCCGACGAATGTCGGGCTTCTGAACCGGTTTCTGGAATGGTTTGGCCTTGATCCGGTGATCTGGCTTGGACAGTCCAAGACCGCACTCTTCTCGCTGATTCTGATGAACTGGCTCGGCTCGCACGGAGCGGGAATCATTCTGTATCTGGCGTCGATGGGCGGAGTTCCGAAATCACTCTATGAAGCGGCTGATATTGATCATGCCAGCGGCTGGACCAAATTCACACGGATTACCTGGCCTTTGCTGAAACCGACCACTCTATATCTGCTTGTAACGGGAGTGATTACTTCCTTCCAGGTCTTTATCTCGGTGTACATGATGACCCAGGGCGGGCCGAACTTTGCGACAACGACGATTGCTTATCTGATCTACCAGACGGCGTTCCAGTTTTATGAATTTGGCCTGGCTTCGGCGCAGTCGTTCGTGCTGGCGTTTCTGATTATCCTGGTCTCTGTCATTCAGTTTAAATATTTCTCGAGTGATGTCGAGTATTAGGATGGAAGGGGCGAACCTGTAATGAAAACTAGATCAAAGACCATCTTTCTATGGGTGGCGGTGGCTTGTCTTGTAGTGTGGAGTATAGTAACGGTTATTCCGCTTTACTGGATGATTGCCGGTTCCGTGCAGGACTCTGCTGCATCCGCCAGTTTCCGGCCCAGCATGCTGCCGGAGGCTTTCTCGCTCGCTCCATATGACCGTTTTTTTGCCAAAACAGCGGCCTGGCGCTGGCTGTTCAACTCTTTGCTGATTTCATCGGTCCTTACCATTACCAATGTGTTTTTCGCTTCCCTTGCGGGATATGCTTTTGCTAAATTGAAATTTCCCGGAAGCAACGCGATTTTCTGGGTGCTGCTCAGCACGATGATGATCCCGGCACAGGTAACGTTGATTCCGCTCTATATTCTGATCGTCAACGTGTTTAATCTCGGTGACAGCTATACCGCGATTATTCTGCCGACGGCGATTACGGTTGGCAATATCTTTTTGATGAAGCAGTACATGTCCTCTCTTCCGACCTCGCTGATTCATGCGGCGCGGATCGATGCCTGCAGCGAGTTCGGCATCTTCTGGAAGGTTATTCTTCCGCTGGCAAAGCCCGGGCTTGCCGTTCTCGCAATTTTCACCTTCGTCGCTTCCTGGAACGAATTTTTCTGGCCTTTCCTGATTACGAATTCGACGGAAATGCGGACGATTCAGGTCGGACTGGCTTCCTTTGTATTCGCAGAGTCTACGGATTTCGGAGCGATTATGGCAGGGGCGACAGTTGGTGCGCTGCCGATGCTGATTCTGTTCTTCTCGCTGCAGCGCTATTTCCTGCAGGGCATTACTATCGGTGCTGTAAAAGGCTAGGTTAATTGTTGATATTCTCAAAATTCACAGGGTTAGATATGAGGGGGAAGAGCAATGGCACGAGTTGAATTCCGCAATGTGCGCAAACAATTTGACGATCAGAACAAGCAGACCTTTACGGCGGTGGCGGGTTCCGATTTTGTTATTAATGATAAAGAATTTGTTGTGTTCGTCGGACCTTCAGGCTGCGGCAAAACCACCTCGCTGCGGATGATCGCAGGCCTGGAGCAGCAGACAAGCGGGGATATTATCATCGGCGAGCGTATCGTAAACAACCTTCATCCTAAAGACCGCGATATTGCGATGGTGTTCCAGGATTACGCGCTGTATCCGCATATGAGCATCCGCGAGAATCTGTCCTTTGGACTGAAGAACCTGAAGAAACCGAAGGATTATATTGAGAAAAAAGTTCAGGAAGCCGCGACCATTCTCGGACTCGAAGAGATGCTGGAGCGCAAGCCGCGCGAGCTGTCCGGAGGACAGCGCCAGCGCGTGGCCGTCGGCCGGGCGATTGTGCGTGATCCGCAGGTGTTCCTGTTCGATGAGCCGCTGTCCAATCTGGACGCGAAATTGCGGATTCAGATGCGTGTGGAGCTGGGCGAGCTTCATAAACGTCTCGGCGCTACAATTGTATATGTTACGCATGACCAGGTAGAAGCAATGACGCTTGGTGAGCGGATTGTTGTTATGAATAAAGGTGTTATTCAACAAGTGGCTTCCCCGACCGAGCTGTATGCCAATCCCAAAAATATGTTCGTAGCCGGATTCATCGGCTCTCCGGCGATGAACTTTATTGATGCCCGGATTGAACAGGGGCGTGTAGTTATTGATGGTGCGGAATTCCTGCTGTCAGAGGATGCGGCAGCCGGTCTGCAGGGCTATAACAACCGGGAGATTATTCTTGGCATCCGCCCGGAGCATATCTACGGTGATGACTTCGCACCGGGAGTTTCTACAGAACATCAAATGCAGGCGCATATTAAGGTAGTAGAGCATCTGGGTTCCGAGAATTTGGTCTATTTTAAAATCGGCAGCCGGACGGTAACCGCCAAGGTTCATCCGGAGACGAAAGCCTACAATAATCTCGATAAGCAGTTTATATTCGATCTCAGCAAAGCGCGTTATTTCGATCCGGCAACAGAAGAAAGAATTGTCTGGTAGAACAGCTGGCTATAAGGGTTGCAAGGTAGAAAGGGGAGACAAGCAATGCAGAAACTGAATCAAGTCTTGGTGAGTACGGGAGTGGAGTCATTCCGGGAGATTGTGCCGATTGCGCTGCTCAGTCTGGCCAGTTCGGCTATGCTGGTGCCGGTGGTCATCTTTGCGCCTGTAGCGTTGTCATTTATCCTGATTCCGCTTCTTTACATGCCGCTGTTTTTCGGCGTGTTCCATGCGTACCACCGGAGAACGGAAGGGAAGAAGCTGAGTGTCCGGGAGATGCTCAACGGTGCGCGCAAGGGTTTTGGGCCGGCAGTGGCGTTCGGTCTGCTATGCTCCTTGCTGGTGCTGATTTTATGGTCAACCTGGTGGTTCTATGGAGGCCGTGACGGGGCGGTAAGCTGGACGATTGCCATTTTTCAGACCTATTTTGTCGCTATGGCGCTTGTCTCCCAATTCTACACCCTGCAACTGGTGATTCAGCGCCGAATGGGCATCTTCAAGGCCATGGGGGAAAGCGTCAAGCTGTTCCTCCGTTATCCGGCTTATACCATCGGGGCCTTCTTCCAGGCGCTGGTTGTGGGGATCATGCTGACTGTGACCGTAGTAGGTTTCATGGCGCTGTTCAACGGCATGCTTGCCGTCTATCTGCATAAAGCTGCTTACAATGTACTTCATCCCGATGAGGATGATGAGCAGGAGGGTGTGCCTGAGACGAGTGAGCTCTATGCAGGCGGGAGATTGCTATGAACCGGAGGGAAATGCACAGCGGTTGTCCACAGTACTCTGTTATGCCGGAAGGGGGATTGTCATGCGCCTACAGGTAAGCTGCGGGGTGGATAGCTCCGCTGGCATCATTGCCGGAGGTGAATTGTTATGAGCCTACAGGTAAGCTGCGGGGTGGATAGCTCCGCTGGCATCATTGCCGGAGGTGAATTGTTATGAGTCTACAGGTGAGCTGCGGGGTGAATAGATCCGCTGGAGTCATTGCCGGAGGTGAATTGATGGGTCTACAGGTAAGCTGCGGGGTGGATAGATCTGCTGGTGTCATTGCCGGAGGTGAATTGTTATGAGTCTACAGGTGAGCTGCGGGGTGGACCGGCTGACCGCAGGTTTGTCCCATCCCCTGCTGGATGGGCAGCGGATCGGGCTGGTTACAAATCCTACCGGCATAACGGCGGACTTCCGCTCCAGTGTGGAGGTGTGCCGGAGTCTGGAATCTTCTAGACTTACGGCACTTTTTGCATGTGAACACGGAATATACGGCCAGCACCAAGCCGGTGTGAAGTTCACGGATGAGCTGGACGCGGGGCTGGGGATTCCGGTGTACAGCTTGTACGGGATGCATAAGAAGCCGACGCCTGAGATGCTGGATGAGGTGGATACGCTTATTTTTGACATTCAGGATCTGGGCGTGCGGTTTTACACATATGTATCTACCTTACTTTATGTGATGGAGGCCTGCGCGGAAAACGGTAAAGGTCTGCTCGTACTCGACCGTCCTGCCCCGCTTGGCGGAACCGGCAGCGAAGGCGGGCTTTTGGAGGCTGGCTACGAATCCATGGTTGGCGCCTGGTCCATGCCGATCCGCACGGGGATGACCATCGGGGAATTGGCGCTTATGGCGAACGACAAGAGAGGGATTAACTGTGTTCTGGATGTCATCCCGCTGGAAGGCTGGAATCGTCAGCTGGAATTTATGGACACGGGTCTCCCGTGGATGATGCCCTCCCCTAATGTGCCGACGATCGACACGGTGAGAGTTTATGCTGGAACCTGTTTCTTTGAAGGAACGAATCTCTCAGAAGGGCGGGGAACCACACGCCCGTTTGAGTGGATTGGCGCACCATGGCTGGATGGGGCACTTCTTGCCGTAGCGATGAAGAAGCATCAGCTTCCGGGTGTGCACTTCCATCCTGTGTATGCAACACCAACCTTCTCCAAACATCAAGGAGTATTATGTGGCGGTGTGCGATTATTCGTGACTGAGCCGCAGGCTTATGAATCCGTACGTACCGGACTTACCATGCTGCATGAGGTGTGTTCACTCTATCCAGAGCAGTTTCAGTGGCTTGCTCCGCCGAAAGAAGGCGGGAGATACTTCATAGATTTATTGACCGGCGGGGAAGTGGTGCGCAGGCACATTGGCACAGCAGAGGGGCTGCGGGAAATCATTGGACAATGGCAGGATGAAAGCGAAAGATGGCTGATGTTGCGGAAGCCTTATCTTCTGTATGAATAGCTAAAATCTGATTTGGGGAAGGCAGGCGGTGGCAATGGATTGGCGTGAGGCAGCAGTACAAGAGAGCGGCCTTGATATGGTGGTCGCCGATATGAGTCTCAGTGACAAAATCGGGCAAATGCTGATGTGCGGTTTCGAAGGAACCGCTGTGCCGGACGACGGAATTCGAGAGCTTGTTGCAAAAGGCGGGATCGGCGGCGTTATTTACTTCGCCCGCAACGTAGAGACGCCTGAGCAGGTAGCCAGAATGACCGATGAGTTGCAGCAGGCTGCAGCGGAAGGCGGCAAGGCTCCTCTCTGGATCTCCATCGACCAGGAAGGCGGTATGGTCGCCCGCATTACTGAAGGCGTGGCGCTTATGCCCGGCGGAATGGCTATCGCAGCGGCCGGATCGGTAGAGGATGCCTATCAGGCGGCTTTGATCAGCGGGCGGGAACTGAGCGCCATGGGCATTAATTTGAATTATGCTCCTGTGCTGGACGTGAACAATAATGCGCGGAATCCGGTGATCGGCGTCCGTTCCTTCGGCGAATCGCCGGAGAAGGTAGCCGATTATGGCGCAGCGACGATCCGCGGATTTCAGGATGCAGGTGTCGCGGCTACGGCTAAACATTTTCCGGGCCACGGCGATACCGATGTGGATTCCCATCTGGATCTGCCAACCGTTAGACATGACCGGGCGCGCATGGACAGCGTAGAACTGGTTCCTTTCCGCAGAGCGATTGCCGAAGGTGTGGATGCCATGATGTCGGCGCATATCTACTTCCCGGCACTTGAGCAGGAGAAACTTCCGGTTACGCTCTCGAAGGCAGTTCTGACCGGTCTGCTACGAGAAGAACTGGGCTTCGGCGGGATTATCATGACCGATTGCATGGAGATGAACGCCATCGCCGAGCACTACGGCACCGTTGAAGCTTCGGTGCTGGCCATTGAAGCCGGGGCTGATATCGTTCTGATCAGCCACCGCGCTGACCGTCAGCTGGCTGCAAGTGAGGCTATCCTTCACGCGGTCGCTGAAGGCAGAATCAGCGAAACCCGCATTGACGATTCTGTGCGGCGGCTGCTTGCTCTGAAGGTGAAGCGGGGTGTGATCGCAGCCGGACCTGCTGGCAGGGCCGGTGCGGCGGATTCCGATGCTGCGGATTCTTCGGCAGCGGGTTCAAGGGCCGCAAGTGCAGGGGGTGCTGGAGCTGTCAGTGCAGAGGGTACAAGTACTGAGGGTGCAGGAGGTGCGAGTGCTGTGAGTGCAGAAGGTACAAGTGCTGGGGGTTCCAAACTGTTGGAGATAGAAGACGAGCATGCTCTAAATCCCGCTGCGATGGATGTTGAATACGGACACGTGATCAGCTCTGCCGCAGCATATGCAGGTCTCAGCCTGCTGGAAGCTCCGCCGCATGTAGAAGTGGCGCGCCGTATCAGTGAAGCCAGCATCACCCTGGTCCGCAATCATTCCTCTGTGCTTCCCCTACAACGGAAGAAGACGCTAGCAGTTACGGCAGCGCCCGTAGTAGCCACTCTTGTGGATGAAGCTTTTGGCGAAACCGCCGGACTTGGTACGATGCTGAGTAAATATGGACTGGATTGCATTGACCGTGTCGTTCCGGCAGGTGATATTGCCAGCTATGCTGCGGACCTGCTGGAGGCAGCGCGGGTTGAGGACATTGAGCAGATCGTTGTAGGCACCTACAACGCGCAGTTTAATCCCGATCAATGCAGTTTGGTGGAATCCTTGCGGGCGCTTGGCAAGCCGCTTGCGGTTGTTGCCCTGCGCAATCCTTATGACCTGCTGGCAATGCCTAAGATAGAGACTTATGCCGCCGCATATGAAGGGCGACCGCTTGCGCTGGAAAGTGCAGTCAAGGCGCTGCTCGGGCAAATTCCGTTTCAGGGACGACTGCCGGTATCGCTCGGGGATAAATATCCGGCGGGCTGGGGCCTTAGCTTATGATTGGCCCGCTCTGGACTAAACAAAAGTCTGTCGTAGTCGGTTTAATGTCCGGCACTTCGCTGGATGGCATTGACGCAGCGATTGTCTCAATAGAAGGAAGCGGATTGGCTGCCAAGGCTGAACTGCTGCATTATTCCTCTGTGCCCTATGACGACGGGCTTCGGGAGCGGCTGAAGGAGCTGTGCACGATAGAACATTCATCGGTGGACCTGGTATGTGGCATGAACGTATATCTGGCGGAACGGTTTGCCGAGGCGGCCATAGAAGCGGTACGCAGTGCCGGAATGGAGCTTGATGAGATTGATCTCATCAGCTCCCACGGCCAGACCGTTTGGCATATCCCGGAAGCGGCAGCCGATGATCCGCTTCTCGTCCGTTCCACGCTCCAGCTTGGCGACTTGTCTGTGCTGGCCAAGGAAACAGGCCGGCTTGTGGTCGGGGATTTCCGCCCGGGTGACATGGCAGTTGGCGGGCAGGGAGCGCCGCTGGCACCTTATGGAGACCTGATTCTGTTCCGCCATCCGGAGAAAGGGCGTCTGCTGCAGAATATTGGAGGAATTGGAAATTGTACAGCACTTCCTGCCGCAGCGGGTCCGGAGGATGTGTTTGCCTTCGATACAGGCCCCGGAAACATGGTTATTGATCAGACTGTATATCTGCTGAGCGGCGGACAAATGTCTTATGATGACGGAGGATCGTGGGCTGCGCAGGGAACACCAGACGAAGTGCTGGTGGATCAAATGCTGCAGCATCCTTACTTTGCGCTGAAGCCGCCTAAGTCTACAGGCCGGGAAGTTTTCGGCAAAGCTTATGCCGAACAGTTTGTGAGCCTGACCCGGGCACGCGGCTTGAACGATGCAGATATTGTAGCCACTGCTACCGCCTTTACCGCGCGGACGATAGCTGAAGGTTATGTGAGGTACGTATTCCCAGTATGCCAAATTGACGAGGTCATTGTCAGCGGCGGCGGTGCGCATAATGCTGCACTGCTGGCTATGCTTCAGCAACAGCTGCCGGAACAGGCTGTAATAACCTCAAGCGTGCTGGGTTTCAGCGACGACGCGAAGGAGGCGATTATTTTCGCCTTGCTGGGCAATGATTTCATGCACGGAGTCGCCAATAATCTTCCTTCGGCCACAGGAGCGTCCCGCCCGACAGTGATGGGCAAGCTGGCGTTTCCGTAGAGGGATTTGATTTTCACATGCGCAGTTAACTGTTGCTGCGTAAACGAAGGTAGTCGAGAAACTTAGGCGCCAGGTACGCAGACAGCGGGTGAAACGCAACCGGTAGTTTACGCCTGATAGGTGAATTCAACCAGTAGCAGCCGGTAGGTGAATTTAACCAGTAGATAAACGCAGCCAGTAGGTGGATCTAACCAGTAGATAACCGCAGTCGGTAGGTGGATCTAACCAGTAGATAAACGCAGCCAGTAGGTGGATCTAACCAGTAGATAACCGCAGTCGGTAGGTGGATCTAACCAGTA
>NZ_JBYTDQ010000005.1:478570-544335 GCF_058791575.1 Paenibacillus sp. EB106-06-01-XG199
GTAGATAAACGCAGCCGGTAGGTGGATCTAACCAGCAGATAACCGCAGTCGGTAAATAGGCAAATGCCCCGCTTGTTATCAGGCGGGGTTGTTTCTTTTATGCATGGAGCTTGAGGTGTTAAAGGAAGGAGGACAATGGGAAGAATTCAAGCGGAATCTGTATCTGCTGACGAAAGGCGCTATTGCTCACCCGCTTCGGACCCAGGAGTCCTAATTATTGGAGATCAGGCTGATTTTAGGCGCATCCGGACTGAGGAGATGTTATTTGTGCTAAAATCCCCGATTTAGGTTGAATTTCTTATAAATAACGTCCCTGGAGTCCGCGACTCCCCCGGATGTCTGGTAATTGACTAAATAGCGTCCCCTGAGTCCGCAGTAGCCGAGATGACACAGAACTGAACCACTAGTATTTTCGTTTGTGGTCGCTCAGCACCCAACGGACTTCATTCAGAGATATGGTAGTCCCCCAATGGGCATCGCTCGCCGTTCCAGACGTCTAACGAACCCCCGGGGGCTTCACAATTCTAGATGCCTAACGACCAGTCAGAAGGCATTGCGTTGCCGGACGCGCCAACGTCCAGCTGACATCGTGTTCCCGACATTCTAACTCCGAACTGCACTGAATTCTCAGACGCGCCTGCCTGCAGCGGGCTCCGCTCGCCTGAACGCAGAAACAGCCTCCCCGAAGGAAGGCTGTTTCTGAAAGGACGTCCCGGAAGGGATTCGAACCCCCGACCGTGCGCTTAGAAGGCGCATGCTCTATCCAACTGAGCTACCGGGACATAATAGCTTGAGCGAAAAGCAAGCAAAAATTATGTTATCATACATAGACAACTTTTTCAACTTGTTTTTTTGAAACCTAGCCGGGATATGCTATAATCTACAATTGACTAAGGTTCGGAGAAAAGGAGGTGCCCTCATTAATCATTCGAATTCCCCTGCCAAAGAGAATGTCGTGCTGTTTCCGAAGACGCTGGATTACTATCAGATTCAGCTCACGGTGATGCTGGAGAGTGAACGTTATGGGGAAGCGATGGAACTGCTGCGCTTTTTGCTGCAATGCCAAGGTCAGGAAGAGCGGCACTACGAGGAATGGCAGTCGCTGCTTAGCTGGCTGGAGGCGGCCTTTCCGTACGCTGCTCAGGGCGGAGATGCGAAAGATGCCGCTCCCGGTGAAGAGCAGGATCTTAAGGAAGAGGACATGGCCCGCATACTGGCTAAATCGAAGCAGGAAGAGGATGCGGATTATCCTGATAAGTTATTGAAGCGTATCATGAACGAGCCGCTGTCAGAAGCGACGATCCTGGCACTGGAGCAGCTTTCTTATCTGGAGGGCGGACATGTCGACGAGACGCTGACAGACTGGCTGGAAAAGGCAACCGTTCATCCGCTGCTGCAATTCCGTACACTGCAGACCCTCCGGAGGCGCGGCGCACAGGGAACCATTAAGCTGATGCGCGGACAGGAAGCGTCGATTGTGGAGATTGAGACGGTACCCCTGCAAAATGAGGATTTCCCGCTGCAGGTAAGCCAAGTGATGGAACGGGTGGCTGAGCAGGCGGAGGTTCATGAGCCTACACTTTATTATTTTGCCCAAGAGCTTTGGGGACAATTTATCATGTCGATTTACGGTTCGGCCGAATATCGGGAATTGTTGGACGGAGAGGATGCGCTGCTCGATATTTGGGCGGGTGCGCTGCATCAAATGGTATCAGAAAGCCTGAACGGAACGCGGCAGGAGGAAGAAACACGCGGGATGTACGGGATAACGGGAGGCATGCGCTTTCAATTTGAAGGAGCCTATCGTTCTCTCAAAGGATTTGTAAAGAGTTCTCTACTTGATAAATAAAGCGATGTTGTATATAATATAATGGTTATTCTGTGCGTGAATTGCGTGATTATTTAAAGGTAAATATGTAACCTATTTTTGGAGGGAAAAGTATATTATGAAGGCAACTTGGGAAAAAATAGAGAAGAACCTTGGAGTTCTTGAAGTCGAAGTGGAAGCAGAACGCGTAGCTGCAGCACTCGACAAAGCTTTTAATAAAGTGGTTAAGAAAGCAAACGTACCTGGTTTCCGTAAAGGTAAAGTGCCTCGGCCGATCTTTGAATCCCGTTTTGGTGTAGAAAGCCTGTACCAGGATGCCATCGACATTCTTCTTCCTGAAGTTTACGGCGAAGCTGTTGAGCAAACCGATATTTTCCCGGTAGACCGTCCTGAAGTGGACATCGAGCAATTCGCTAAAGGTCAAGCATTTATTTTCAAAGCGAAGATCACTGTTAAACCTGAAGTGAAACTGGGCGAGTACAAAGGCCTGGAAGTTCCGGTTCAAAAAGCTGAAGTTACAGAAGAAGAGCTGGATGCCGAACTGAAACGTCTGCAAGAACGTCATGCTGAACTGGTTGTTGTTGAAGATGAAGCGGCAGCTAATGGCGATATCACTGTAATCGACTTTGACGGTTCCGTAGATGGCGTGCAGTTCGAAGGCGGCCAAGCAGAACGTCATTCCCTGGAACTTGGAAGCAACTCCTTCATCCCAGGTTTTGAAGAGCAGGTTGTAGGCATGTCCACTGGTGATTTCAAGGATGTAGAAGTTACTTTCCCTGAGGCTTACCATGCAGAGAACCTTGCAGGTAAAGCTGCTGTATTCAAAGTGAAGCTGCATGAAATCAAACGCAAACAGCTTCCTGCCCTGGATGACGAGTTCGCCAAAGATGTAAGTGAATTCGACACACTGGAAGAATACAAAGCAGATCTGAAAGCACAGCTTGAATCCCGCAAACAGGAAGAGCTGAAAGGCGTTCGTGAAACTGCAGTAGTTGACAAAGCAGCAGCTAATGCTGAAGTGGAAATTCCTGAAGCAATGATCACCAGTGAAGTTCAAAACATGGTTCGCGATTTCGACAACCGTCTTCGCCAACAAGGCATGAACATGGATATGTTCCTCAGCTTCTCCGGCCAAACCCGTGAAGATCTTGAGAGCCAAATGAAAGACGATGCCGAAAAACGCGTCCGCAACAACTTGGTGCTTGAAGTGATCGCGAAGGAAGAGAAAATTGAAGTTTCCGAAGAAGAAGTGACCCAAGAGCTCGCTTCCATGGCTGAATCCTTCAAACGTTCTCCTGAAGAAATCCGCAGCATCCTTGCAGCTAACGGTTCCCTGAGCAGCTTGAACGAAGAAATTTCGCTGCGCAAGACCATTGAACTGCTCGTATCCAGCAGCGTAGAAGTTGAAGCAACTGAAGAAGCTGCTGAAGAAACAAGCGCTGAGTAATTTTTTCTGGAGTTATATTTTACCTAGAACGGCCAAGCAGTAGTACGGCCTCCATAGACAGTTGATAAGGCACGTAAGTTAGTTACGTGCCTTATTTTTATCGGGTGCTGGCGTTTCGAGGTACATAACCGAACAGAGGATTGGCAATGTGTCTGGAATTGCGCTATAATGGCAGGCACATGAGCAATGCGGATTTCCTCAGCAGTGAAAAAATGACATACCGCCTTGAACGTGTTAAAATATTTCTGAACGGAAAGACTAATCTGTATAGAGAAAAGAGGTTGGTGGCATGAGTCTGGTACCAATGGTTGTGGAATCCACAAGTCGGGGAGAACGGTCATACGATATCTATTCCAGATTGCTGAAGGATCGCATCATCTTCCTGAGCAATGCAATTGACGATGATGTCGCCAATCTGATTATTGCCCAGTTGTTGTTCCTGGCAGCAGATGACCCCGAAAAAGACATTCACCTGTACATCAATTCGCCTGGTGGTTCTGTGACAGCCGGCATGGGTATATATGATACGATGCAATACATCAAACCCGATGTTTCTACGATTTGCGTAGGAATGGCAGCCAGTATGGGATCGCTGTTGCTTACTGCCGGAGCTCCGGGTAAAAGATACGCGCTGACCAATAGTGAGGTCATGATTCATCAGCCGCTTGGCGGCGTTCAAGGGCAGGCATCCGATATCTGGATTCACACGGATTGGATACTCAAGACTAGACATAAGCTGAATCAAATATATGTGGATCGCACAGGTCAGCCCCTTGAAAAAATCGAACGGGATACGGACCGCGATAACTTCATGAGCGCGGAAGAAGCGAAGGAATATGGGCTTATTGACCAGGTACTCTCTTCACCGATCATATCTTAAAGGGGTGGTAAGATGTTTAAATTTAATGATGAAAAAGGGCAATTGAAATGTTCCTTTTGCGGCAAATCACAAGAGCAGGTTCGTAAGCTTGTAGCAGGACCTGGTGTTTATATATGTGACGAATGCATCGAGCTATGCACGGAAATCGTGGAGGAAGAGCTCGGCCATGAGGAAGAGCTGGACCTGAAGGATATCCCGAAACCAAAGGAAATCCGTGATATTCTTGATCAATACGTAATCGGCCAGGAGCAGGCGAAGAAATCGCTCTCCGTTGCTGTATATAATCACTACAAGCGTGTGAACAGCCAAAGCAAGATCGAAGACGTTGAACTGACGAAGAGCAATATTCTCCTGCTCGGTCCAACAGGTTCGGGTAAAACGCTGCTTGCGCAGACCATGGCGAAGATTATCAACGTTCCGTTTGCCATTGCAGATGCCACTTCTCTTACGGAAGCGGGCTATGTGGGTGAGGATGTTGAGAACATTTTGCTGAAGCTGATTCAGGCTGCAGATTATGATGTGGAAAAAGCCGAACGCGGTATTATCTATATTGATGAAATTGATAAAGTAGCACGCAAATCCGAGAATCCGTCCATCACACGCGACGTTTCCGGTGAAGGTGTACAGCAGGCCCTGCTGAAGATTCTGGAAGGCACTGTAGCTTCCGTACCACCGCAAGGCGGACGCAAACATCCTCACCAGGAGTTTATCCAAATCGACACGACGAACATCCTGTTCATCGTGGGCGGTGCTTTTGACGGTCTGGAGCAAATGATCAAACGCCGTATCGGCAAAAAAGTCATCGGCTTCAACGCTGCTGTTGAAGGTCAGAAGGACCTGAAGACAGGCGAATACCTGTCCATGGTATTGCCTGAAGACCTGCTCAAATTCGGTCTCATTCCTGAGTTTGTCGGCCGTCTGCCGGTAATCTCCACGCTAGAGCCGCTTGATGAGAATACGCTGGTACGCATTCTGTCCGAGCCGAAAAACGCGCTCACCAAGCAGTATATCAAGCTGCTGGAAATGGACAATGTCGCGCTGAAATTTGAACCGCTGGCGCTTGAAGCCATCGCTAAGGAAGCCATCAAACGTAACACGGGTGCCCGTGGTCTGCGTGCAATCATAGAGAGTATTATGCTTGATGTGATGTATGAGGTTCCTTCGCGCGATGACATCAAGGACTGCGTGATTACGGAGAAGGTCGTTCAAGAGAAGGCGTTGCCTGAGCTGGGCATCAAGAAAGACAAGAAGAAGGAAGAAAGCGCCTAATTAAACAATACAATTCACAGACTCCACCTTTTTGCCGCTATCCCGCTTCACAAAGCGGGAGCGGTGGGGGTGGAGCTTTGATCGTTATGGGGGAGAAAACCATGTTCTTGAGACACCAGACCCGTCCTGTCAATGTTGGCGGAGTTATTATCGGGGGAAACAATGAGGTTGCTATTCAAAGCATGTGTACGACCAAAACCGCTGATGTGGAAGCTACGGTCGCTGAAATCCTGCGGCTGGAGGAAGCGGGCTGCCAGCTCGTGCGCGTAACTGTCAACAATGAAGAAGCGGCTGCTGCGATCAAGGAAATCAAGAAGCAGATTCATATTCCGCTTGTAGCGGATATTCATTTCAACTATAAGCTGGCATTGCTGGCTATTGAGAACGGTATCGACAAGGTCCGGATCAATCCCGGCAACATCGGCCGCCGCGACAAGGTGGAAGCTGTAGTCAAAGCCTGCAAAGAAAAAGGAATTCCGATCCGCATCGGCGTAAATGCCGGTTCACTGGAAAACCACTTGCTCGAGAAATACGGCTACCCTACTCCGGAAGCCATGGTCGAGAGCGCACTTTATCATATTGGAATTCTCGAGGAACTCGATTTCCATGACATTATCGTTTCCCTGAAGGCTTCGGATGTACCTATGGCTATCGAGGCTTACCGCAAGGCAGCAGAAGTCATTCCTTATCCGCTGCATCTGGGCATTACAGAATCGGGCACGTTGTTCGCAGGAACCGTGAAGAGCTCGGCAGGTATCGGGGCACTGCTCTCTATGGGCATCGGCAGCACCGTGCGGATCTCGCTCAGTGCCGATCCAGTTGAGGAAGTGAAGGTAGCGCGTGAACTGCTCAAGACTTTTGGTCTGATCTCCAATGCTGCCACCTTGATCTCGTGTCCGACCTGCGGACGCCTGGACATTGACCTCTTCTCCATCGCGAACGAAGTAGAGGAGTATATTTCCAAGCTGAAGGTGCCGATCAAAGTATCGGTGTTGGGCTGCGCCGTTAACGGCCCCGGAGAAGCCCGTGAAGCCGATATCGGCATCGCCGGTGCCCGTGGTGAGGGACTGCTGTTCCGTTACGGCAAAATGATCCGCAAGGTTCCTGAGGCAGAGCTTGTCTCCGAACTGAAGAAGGAAATCGACATCATCGTCGCCCACTTTGAAGCAACGGGTGAAATCCCCGGCCGCAAGCATGCCGGACTGGCTCCTGCAATAGGCGTGGGTAATCCGGAAGAATAGTAGAACTTATTCTAAAAAATTCTAAGCCGATAGCAATTGAAGGAAATTGCAACTGTTTGACCAGTTGAACAAGCTTCCTTTTTTATCCATGCTTCATCCAGCTGCTGATTGAAACTCGTTGCTCTGAAGTTTGGCTATACTACAATTGCACTAATTGAAATTAACTAAGGGGAAATACTCCCGATAATTTGTTATTATTCAGGAGAATGAAGAGTATAGAGGGAATTCCTCCCTTTAATACAATCATCTTAGGACGAATCGGAGATTTAGAAATAATTAAAGGGTAGTATTCCCTTTATTGCTCGAGAAACAAGCATTCTGGATATAATAGCGGGCGTATTTCCCTCTAAGTATAGATAGTTGTTCCTAATTTTTTTATAGTATGAAGCAAGGTGACGTAGAACGTCCCATTGCACCACGGGTGATCCGGCGGTGAAATGGGGCGTTTTTTATTTTATATAACCAAAGGGGGATTAGCGGATATGTATCACAAGCCGAATATTGAAGAGTTTATTCAGCATCATCTAGATTCTAGGAGCGGAGAGCGAAGGGGGAGGCTGGAGAGGGGGCATCGGCATGCCGAAGCATTATTTCTGCAAAATGTATGGTGGCCGCTGCGTGGTGACTTCTGCGATCTTCATCCGGAATATGAAGTCACGGACTGGCGCGGCCGTTCCTATTTTGCTGATTTTGCATTTTTGCCGGGAACGATCAGACTCCTGTTGGAGATCAAAGGTTATGCTGCACATGTAAAGGATATGGACAGACAGAAATATAGTAATGAGCTGAACCGCGAAACGTTTCTGTGTGCAATGGGTTACCAAGTCGTCTCCTTTGCCTACGATGATGTGGAGCAGTGTCCTGAATTATGTGTTACCTTACTGCGCATGGTGTTGAGCAGATATATAGCACCAGCTGTTCCAGTGGAGAAGTTACTGCTGGTTGAGAGAGAAATTATCCGTTTTGTAATCCGTCAGGCCGGAACCGTGGATGTAGCTGAATATTTCTCACTCGATCCTAAAACAGCCCGGCACATGTTGTATAAGTTAAGTGAAAAAGGTTGGCTGATACCTGCAAAACGTGGCGATGGTGTCCGGAGGGTAAGGTATGAGCTGGCGCGCAATGTTCTCAGTTACTGGGAATAGTAGAGCTAGTACTGAAACTAAGTGGTGTGTCGAACATGGAGAAATAGGATGGGAGGATTTTAGTAAGCGAAGAACAGTTAAATTCACGGGATAGCGGGAAATGTACTTATAAATTTGCTGTGATATGCTCGTGCTTACAAGTTGCGGGGAATTTGCCCGCTAACCTTTAATGGAGAAGCTGATTTTACAATAATCTTTAAAAATATAGGGAGGATATCCCTCTATTTTAGCTGTATAGATTAAATATCTTGAAATAGAGGGAGTATTTCCCTTTTGGGGAAAGTCTGTTCAAAAGTTTTTGTGAGGCTGCTCAATGTATGGCCCGCAGCAGCAACATTTAGAAGGGCATATCAATGGCTGGTGACCGCAGCTACGCGAGGAAGTCGCATCAACGTACTATCGGCTTATCGTTACAGCTTCGTTTAGTGGTGCACATCAACGACTAGTGGCCGCATCAACGCCAAGACGTCCGCATCAACGCACTTTCGCCCACAGTTACAGCTCCGTTTAGTGGTGCATATCAACGACTAGTGGCAAGCAGCTACGTGAGGAAGTCGCATCAACGTACTATCGCCCAGTTACAGCTATGTTTAGTGGTGCATATCAACGACTAGTGGCCGCGGCTACACCAAGACATCATATCATCCCGCAATAGCAACGCAAGACATCCTTATCAACGGTCTAGCGCTCGTAGCTAGGACTAAATAGATGTCAGAAACTGCGCTCTATCACCCTCAACAACGACAATCACCTGGCCTCTCGTGCCCCTAGTTGCAGCATTAGCACGAAGGCGATCCGCGCCTGACCTTCATTACGATTGCCCAACTCCTTACCGATCTTATCCGCCCATACCCTTTCCTACATCACCACCTTAATCATTCCTGTAACATTCAGCTATAAAATTCAGATAACCGTCCCGTTAATCTGGCCTTCGGTCATAACCCTGAATTATTATCCAAAATTTAGTTAATCTTTCATAAATACTGTCCCCACTGCGTTTACGAATGAACGAAACGGCTATACTACCTAGTAGTAGCCAACGGTATAGACCAGGTAGACTGAATAAAATGGGAGGATGACCTATGGAATTAAGCTCATTGAGCATATTGCTGATGATCGTGCAGCTCTTTTTCGCGCTGGTTATCGGCGTTTATTTTTGGAATTTGCTGCGGGGACAGAAGACCAATAAGACGGCGGTGGATCGTGAGTCGCGCAAGGAGCTGGATAAGCTGCGGAAGATGCGGATGATTTCTCTAACCAAACCGCTCTCGGAAAAGACGCGTCCGGCCTCCATTGGCGATATCGTCGGGCAAAAGGATGGACTGCGCGCCCTGAAGGCGGCGCTGTGCAGCGCCAATCCGCAGCATGTCATCATTTACGGACCTCCGGGAGTCGGCAAGACTGCTGCTGCCCGTGTTGTCATGGAGGAAGCGAAAAAAAATGTGCTGTCCCCCTTTAAAAGTGATGCCAAATTTACAGAAATTGATGCGACAACAGCCCGTTTTGATGAACGGGGAATTGCCGATCCGCTAATTGGCTCAGTGCATGATCCGATCTACCAAGGGGCCGGTGCAATGGGAGTGGCAGGCGTGCCCCAGCCGAAGCCGGGTGCTGTGACCAAGGCGCATGGCGGGATTCTTTTTCTGGATGAAATCGGTGAGCTTCACCCCATTCAGATGAACAAGCTGCTAAAAGTTCTTGAAGACCGCAAAGTGCTGCTGGAAAGCGCCTATTACAATTCCGAGGACAGCAATACACCTGCGTATATCCATGATATTTTTCAAAATGGTCTGCCAGCCGATTTTCGTCTCGTCGGAGCAACCACGCGTTCTCCTGATGAAATTTCACCGGCGCTGCGTTCACGCTGCATGGAAATCTATTTCCGTCCTTTGCTGCCTGATGAGATCGCCGTGATCGGGCGTGATGCGATTCAGAAAATTGGTCTGAAGCCGAGCCCGGAAGCCGTGACTGTGGTGCAGCAATATGCCACTAATGGCCGGGAAGCCGTCAATATGATCCAACTCGCCGCAGGGCAGGCTTTGACCGAACAACGTGACACTCTGACTGCAGCAGATGTTGAATGGGTGGCTGGCAGCAGTCAGTTGCCGCTACGGACGGAACGCAAGATTCCATCATCGCCTCAGATAGGGCTGGTCAACGGCCTGGCGGTGTATGGACCTGGTATGGGTACTTTGCTGGAGATTGAAGTTTCGGCTGCACCTGCCAACGGTCAGGGTCGGCTAAACGTTACCGGTGTGGTCGATGAAGAAGAGATTGGCGGGGGATCGCGCACGATCCGTCGCAAGAGTATGGCCAAAGGATCTGTAGAGAACGTGCTGACGGTCCTGCGCACGATGAATTTGGAGCCGGACCGTTACGATCTGCATGTAAACTTTCCCGGTGGTACGCCGATTGACGGTCCATCCGCAGGAGTAGCAATGGCTGTTGCCATCGTCTCCGCAATCCGCCGTCTGCCGGTTGACAACACTGTTGCCATCACCGGAGAGATCGGGATTCACGGACGTGTTAAGCCAGTCGGCGGCGTAATCGCCAAGGTAGAGGCAGCTTTTCAGGCTGGAGCAACTACTGTGCTGATTCCGAAAGAAAACTGGCAATCCTTATTCGCCGACCTCGCCCCCCTGCGGGTCATTCCGGTGGAGACGGTGGAAGAGGTATTCCGTCACCTGTTCGGCGCAGAGACCGCGGATGTAAGGCTGCCTGCAGTCTCCGGCGAGACGTTCTCTGCGTCACCTTCGCTCTTTAAGGCTGACGCTGCAGGGGATATGCAAAATTAGATTTTTGATAACAAATCTGCGATACTATAAACACTGTAATTTGAAAGTGGGTATTGTAATGAAAACTGTTGTGCTTATCGCATGGGCCATTCTGTTGCTTGTATTCACTTGTGCTTCTGACTCAAGCTTTTGGGTGAACGGCACCGTTCCATCGTTTCATTGGTCGGGGTGGCCTGATTTCCATGTTCTGACCAAACTCGATTTCAGTCTTGATTTAATGTACAACACTGGATATGTTCTTAGAAAAATTGGACATTTCTCAGGATTTGCTGTGCTGGCAGTCCTGTTCTATAGACGGAGTAAGAGCACCATCCTGAGCATTCTTGTATCCATTGCCTTTGCCCTGCTGACAGAGCTGCTCCAATTATACTTTGGACGTGACGGCAGACTGTATGACGTAGTTATTGATTCTGCCGGTGTTGTGTTTGGGGCAGTGGTTGTGCAGGCTGTGTACCGGATTAAGCCGCACCGAAATGTGAGCAAGGCTAATTAGAACGTTACTGTGCAGCAGAGGAGGGGGGATGTCTCAAAAAGCCATGGAATGGCAGCCTGGTACATCCCTCATTTTGTTTAGGCTTAGCATATGAACACTTGGTCTGGACGCTCCACAAACGGGTCGTTGTGCCATAAATATCATCGAACAAATTTTTGCCAATCGATTTAGAAGAGAATATTCTCCTAACAAATTTGTTCGTGTAGTCAAGGTTGTCATAAACTGGCTAGCTAGTGCAATTTTTGACGTGCCTCTACTGGCGGTGATTGAGACATCTCGTTCCCAAAAGATACTACACAGAAATCAATTAATAAGCTACCAAAGTCACTCCAATCGCTAAATCAGAAACCGATTCGCCACTAGTGGTCATAATGTTGTAGGGTTTACACGGGAGAAACGTTCTACGAAGATGGCGAAATAACTATTATCAAGTTTGAAGATATGCCTGTCCTAGGGAGCTCCATAATTAATACAAAAAATCAATCACATTATTCTGGACTGCTCTTCAAGTAGCCGAGTCTACCCCTGGAATTGATGGATTACTCTTAGAAAGAGGAATTACTGCAGATAATTGTGGATGGAATAACTTCCCCAGGAGTGGGGTTAAATTGTAGCGGTCACAGTTAGTTCCTGACCTTGCTCCTTACTATTATGTTTTTAATCACTGTGCGTTTGAGTACAATAAAAGCATGGCGTCTTATTGGGTAATCGTGCGAATGCAGTTTATCCTAATGACTGCTACACTAGATATAATTGGTCACCATCATATAGGCTTCAACTGCAAGTCTATATGGCGGTGTACATACGGATGGTAAAAATTCCGATCTTCCGCAGGGACCAGAGTTTGAACCAGAGGGGTGTATAATTTAAGGTGGTGTGAGTGCCTACAATTCCCGTTACGGAACTAATCTGGCGCGTTGTAACGACATCAGTATTATCGGTGGGTACTACGAAGATAATCTAGTGGAAAAGTTTAGCCATCGGAGACAGCTACGGATGTGTAATAATCACCCCGATGCTTACTCAAGGGTTTGTGGTAATAACCTCTGATTATGACCTAATAATGCATCCTGCAACATATTCAGTTATCCCAATTACATCATCATTCGAGGTGGATATGTGGATAACGGTAAGTTGAATTTTTTATGGAGCATTTGAGGAGCGCTTAATCTTGAGGCTCACATCTAATGGGGTTTTTATTAGTCCAGCGGCGAATAATTGAGACATAGTTATCGAGAGACGTTACGGTGTTGGTGTTGAAGCAAAATATGTGATTTCAGATAAATTGCGCTTACTGGCTAAGTATCTCACCATTGGGAGTGCCACCTTTGCCGGAGCTGGTCAAAACTACTTATTAGCTCCTGATGGCTCTACACAAGATAGCATTACCTTTCAGGGGGTAAAGAACAGCCAGTTTACAACACTATCGGTGGCTGATGGCACAAGAGAATCTGTTACGGTAACAACTCTTAGATTGCCGGCAAATAGTGTAACAAGTCGCAGCATTAACGAGGGCGGTACGGTCAATGCGTCTGGAGCCGATTATGCGGAGTATATGCGTAAATCTGATAGCTGTGAGATGATTGATAAAGGAAAAATTTGCGGCATTGATGGTTATAGAGAGTTAACGGATAGCTGGGAAAACACCGTTACCTTTATCGTTATATCGACAACTCTGACCTATGTAGGCGGTGATACTTGGAGCAGCAATATCGAAAATCCATCACTACAACCAGAGTGACACCCCGAGATAATTAACTATTCGGGGTAAGTGACCAACGCAGGGGAATCGGATGATGAATACCACGGTCGGTGGCTTCATACTGGGAGAGACTGCCCGAGTGGGAAGTAGCTCTTGAGTCGGAACGATTAAAGTATAACCGGGTGGCTTTCGCGGAACAAGTGACTGTCAATGTCTATAATGCAGCCTAGCTCTTAGATTTTCCCTATTCAAGACGAGACCGGAATTAAGGGCATATCAGTAGCGGAACCTACGTGCCTCAATATATTACTGCTTTGGGGAGAGTGATTGCCATTGAAGATGATGAGCGATCTCGAACTATCGTGAAGGTTTCGTGACGAAAGCGGATAAATTATATAACGACGGTGAACTAATTGGATAGCTAGTAAGTTAGAGAACGTTTTAATGAATTATTGTTGAAGTGGTATTCAGCAGAGAGTGTCGTTATAAATGATCGAAGTGTGGATTTAGGTGATGATAGGCTTGAAGCGGAAAGAAAAGTTTATGAAGAAGGATGAATGACTTTTTTGAAAATGATTAGTCATCGGCATGGCGAAATGACATGCAGGGTTAGGATATGGCGGCCGAACACTGGGGGGTTGGACTCGCGCTGATCGGAATCGTTGGGTGGCAGCGCAGGCCGGGGGAGGAACGGCACGTCTACTGTAAGTGTATAAGGGGAGTTTTGGCTATTGCAAAGTTGGTGGAAAAGGCGACCCAAACCGGGACCAATGCTGCTTTTTCTTTAAAAGCTGACGTTGCCTACACGGACAACAAACTTGCACTGACGGCCAATCAAGCGGACCTAAGTGTAACGAATGCGAATAAAGCGGACATATCGTGCGTAAATCAACAAATTGCAATTGTGGGTAGTGGTTTGCCTGCTGATTAAGTATCAGGATAAACGTGTTGGCTTCATCTTGCCGTTGCTGCGAACCGGAAAAACAAGTCCTACGAGCGGGTTAAAGAATTATGTCAATGCGATCAAGGATGTGTGCGATCGGTATGGCATACCCACATTGGATCTGTACACAGCAGTTGAATTGCTCCTGACTTCACAGCAAGTAAAACCGGCACCATTCCTGATGGCCTACATCCCAATGACGCAGGCCGTATGCTAATCAGTTATAAAATTGAGGAATTCTTGAGACGCCTATAGAGTATGGATAGCTATTTAGTTGTGACTAAAAAGATAGAGTCATTGAGAATTATTTGGGACATATTTAGTTTGAGGAATAATTCGTTCTCCAAGAAGATATTTTCGGGTTACTTTGAATCGTTCAATTAAAAATTTTGAGAAGATGACGGGAACAGTGACGCCTACTATGGTGAAGATGGTATTTCCATAGTCGGATACTACTGAAGAAAGTATTGAATTCACAGCAATATGTAAATACATGATTATCATGGAGGAGCGCCCTAGCAGTGAAAATGTGCATGTCAGTTTGTATTTAGAAAATACTTGACATAGTCCAAGAAGTGAGATTGTTATTAGTATTGGGATAACAATATCAAGCAGAAAATTGTTATAGTAAACTACTTTTAGGTCAAGATGATAAGTAATCTTGTTCATAACAGATAAAACGATGAAGGTCATCGATAAACTGATTGCGAGCGCAATGAGTATCTTTCTTAAATGTAGCAGGTGCTTTTTTGAATAATATCCAAAAGCAAAGTAAGTTAGTGATATAAGTGCTACATCAAGATTCAAAGGGATTTTCAAGATGCTCGTTAAAATAGAGTTTGAATGTAATAACCATGACTCTATATGTGCTATCATGTAAAAAAATATAATGATTAGTATCTGTAGAGAGGTGCGTTTAATAACCATTATCAGGGCAGAGAAAATAATCTGGGTGGCGAGAAGTGTTGTGACAAACCAAAACACACCATATACACCTCCAACCAGCCTACCTCCGAAAAGAACAACTACAAAGTCTTTAATATACCATATAAGGCTGTAGTTTCCGTTTAACGCTTCATAAGAGTACCTTATAATCGTGAAAATGAGCAAAAACGAGAGATAAGGGATTATAAAATGTTGGATTTTTTTAAGTGTTGACTTTTTAAATTCAACCCACGTTTTTACGGGTTTGAATAAAATCCCGCTGATTATAAAAAAGGCTGGCATATGAACCCAATAAATATATTCAATAGCTGTGTTTTTGTCAAAAGTAGTAGAATGTCCAATTACCACAAGAACAATCAATAAACCTTTGGCGATATCAATCCATTTTTCTCTCTTTTCCAACTGTTAACACTCCTCATAATTTCAATTATTATATTATAGCGGAAGGGAAGAAGTGTGGGAATAATATCGTTTTAAAGTTAGTAGAAAGAAGATCGGACAATACTGCGTATTTAATCGGGCATTTTACCTTAAATCTTATTTCACTGTTGTTGATACATGTTTCTGTGGACAGGCGGGTAGCGAAAAGCGCCCGCTCTTTTTGCGGATTTTTTAGTGACTAGTGCTCTAGATCTTGGTTAGAAGTTAGACTTTTGATCGGTTACTTTTCATGAATGTCCACTAGTGCTGCTATTGTTGTACTGAATGTATGTGAAGTGACCTTCATTATGCATTTGTCTCGTTTCAGACAGGTATACCATACAAGGGACCCGCAAATACTTATTATGTATAGACTCTACATCAACCCTTCAAGTATTATTAATTGTTTATCAAACAAAGAACGTTTACACACTAAGGCAGCCTGTTGGTGTTTTGATGCCGCTTTTGTTAGAATGAATGCATATGACACTACTTGAGAACCATGGGAGGTGCGAAAGCGATGATACCAAACAAAACAAAAGGTCGTCGTTTTCCTTTATTGCCCCTTAGAGGTCTTCTTGTGTACCCCAGTATGGTTCTTCATTTGGATGTGGGCCGCGAGAAGTCCGTTCGGGCGCTGGAAAAAGCTATGGTTGAAGATAACCTGATTCTCCTCTGCTCACAGTCGGAAGTGAATATTGAGGAGCCGGGACAAGAAGATATTTTTCGGGTCGGTACCGTCGCGAATGTGCGGCAAATGCTGAAGCTTCCCAACGGCACGATTCGTGTGCTGGTGGAAGGTGTGGAGCGGGCCGAAATTATTCATTATATGGATAATGAGGAGTTTTACGAGGTGATGGCGCGCGAGCTGCCAGAGCAGGAGGATGTGGATCAGGAGAGTGATGCTCTAATGCGCACCGTACTGAGCCAATTCGAGCACTACATCACTTTGTCCAAAAAAGTCACCCCAGAAACGCTTGCTGCTGTCTCCGATATTGAAGAGCCGGGAAGACTCGCCGATGTCATCACGAGCCATTTGGCGCTGAAGATTAAAGATAAGCAGGAGATTCTGGAGACCATTGATGTCAGCAAACGCCTGGAGAAGCTGCTCGATATCCTTAACAATGAGCGGGAAGTGCTTGAACTTGAGCGCAAGATCAACCAGCGTGTGAAGAAACAGATGGAGAAAACCCAGAAGGAATATTATCTGCGTGAACAGATGAAAGCGATCCAGAAGGAGCTCGGCGAAAAAGAAGGCCGGGCCGGTGAAGCGGATGAGTTGCGCAGCCTGATGGAAGAAAAGAATCTGTCGGAGCGTGTGCAGGAGAAGATCGAGAAGGAAATCGACCGATTGGAAAAAATGCCGGCTAGCTCAGCGGAAGGCAGCGTCATCCGTAACTATGTGGATTGGCTGCTGAGTCTGCCTTGGAGCGAATCGACAGAGGATGATTTGGATATTCTGAAGGCGGAGCAGGTGCTGGATGCGGATCATTACGGTCTGGAGAAACCGAAGGAACGGGTGCTGGAATATCTGGCCGTCCAAAAGCTGGTCAAGAAGCTGAAGGGCCCGATTCTCTGTCTGGTAGGGCCTCCGGGTGTCGGCAAAACTTCACTGGCACGCTCGATTGCCCGTTCACTGAACCGCAAGTTCGTGCGCATTTCTCTGGGCGGCGTGCGGGATGAAGCTGAGATTCGCGGCCACCGCCGCACCTATGTGGGGGCAATGCCGGGCCGGATCATTCAGGGGATGAAGACAGCGGGCAGTGTTAACCCGGTCTTTCTCCTCGACGAAATCGACAAGATGGCGGCGGACTTCCGCGGCGACCCTTCGGCGGCACTGCTGGAGGTGCTTGATCCGGAGCAAAACAATACGTTCAGCGATCACTTCGTCGAGCTGCCGTTCGACCTGTCGAATGTTATGTTCGTGACAACTGCGAATGCTGTGCATAACATTCCACGTCCACTGCTTGACCGGATGGAGATGCTCTTCATTCCTGGCTACACAGAACTGGAGAAACTGCAAATTGCCAGCCGTTATTTGCTGCCGAAGCAGCGTAAGAATCATGGCTTGGAGGATGAACAGCTATCTATTGAAGATGACACCCTGCTGAAGATTGTCCGCGAATACACCCGGGAATCCGGGGTGCGTAATCTGGAGCAGCAGATCGCGGCACTATGCCGCAAAGCAGCGAAGCAGATTGTATCCGATGAGAAGCAACAAGTTAGTATCCTGCCGGGTGAGGTCAAGGACTATCTCGGTGTATCGAAATACCGTTACGGTATGGCGGAGTTGGAGGATCAGATTGGCACTGTAACCGGGCTGGCATGGACCGAGGTTGGCGGCGACACGCTGCTAATCGAAGTGACGGTTGTTCAGGGCACTGGCAAGCTTACGCTTACGGGACAGTTGGGTGATGTGATGAAGGAGTCGGCACAGGCTGCTTTCAGCTATACCCGTTCAAAGGCGGAGGAGCTGGGACTGGCACCGGATTTTCATGAGAAGAATGATATTCACATTCACATCCCTGAAGGTGCAATACCGAAGGATGGCCCCTCTGCAGGGATCACCATTGCTACTGCGTTGATCTCCGCACTGACCAAACGATATGTATCTAAAGACGTGGCAATGACGGGTGAGATTACGCTGCGCGGGCGTGTCCTGCCGATTGGCGGGCTCAAGGAGAAATCGCTGGCTGCCCACCGTGCCGGTTACAAAAAAATCCTTCTTCCGAAGGACAATGAGCGCGACCTCAAGGATATCCCGGAGAGCGTACGCAACGATGTGGAGTTTGTGCCTGTATCCCATATGGATCAGGTGCTGCAGCATGCGCTTGTTGAACATCATACAGAAATTAGCAGTGAAGCGCCGAGTAGTGTGCATTAGAAAGGAAGTCCTATGAAAGTTAACAATGCCGAATTTATCATCAGCGCCGTAGGCCCTGATCAATACCCAGTTGACGCCTTGCCAGAGATTGCTCTGGCAGGGCGCTCCAACGTAGGGAAGTCCTCCCTGATCAACCGGATGATTAACCGCAAAAATCTGGCCCGTACCAGCTCCACACCGGGCAAGACACAGCATATGAACTATTACCGTGTCAACGAAGATATGTATTTTGTTGACTTCCCGGGCTACGGGTATGCCAAAGTTTCCAAAACCCAACGTGCCTCATGGGGGAAAATGGTCGAAAAGTATATGGCTGAGCGGGATACGCTAAGGCTTATTCTGCTTATAGTGGATTTGCGCCACCCACCAACCAGTAATGACAAAATGATGTTTGATTGGCTGAAGCATTATGATCTGCCACTCTGCGTAGTGGCAACCAAAGCGGACAAGATTCCCAAGACCCGCTGGCCAAAACATATCAAAATTATGAAACAGGAGCTCGGCGTATTGCCGGGTGATAATTTCATCTCCTTTTCCTCGGAGCTGGGCCTCGGCAAAGATGAACTGTGGGAACTGATTGAGAGATACTGCCTTCCTTCTGAAGAAGAGCTAGCGGATGAGCAGGAAAGCCAGGAACCCGGAGAAGCATCTCAGTCTGAGGATACCTCTGAAGAAAAAGTTGGTCCTGATCTATAGAAAATATGCGTATATCATAGGATCAATGCGAATTCTTCACCTATCCTCCCATTCCCACGCTATAAGAGGGAGCAATGGTCTTTAGCCTGCTCTAGCATGAGAGGAACCCGCCGCTCTACGTTGTATAATCAATCTAATGATTGCTATAAGAATAGAGGGATGGTTATGGCTCAGCGATTGGCGACGGAATATGTAAATACTACTTTGCAAATGACAGAATTTCAGATGAACCAGTTTCTGCTCACAGCCGATACCTGCTTTATCAGCCACCGTGTTAAGGTCCTCGGAGGTGGAGAACAGGAGATTGTACTGGAGGAAAACGGGGGAGAAGCGATTCGCCTCAATGTGGAACGCCGGGGGCATCTCTATATCTGCACGTTTTCCTGCCGGGTGGTGAACCCTCATCTGAATAATGCAGTCCGCAAGCTTTTTGTCACTTATAAGGGGTCTGGTTCAGTGAATAGGATTTTTCAAGGATTCACAATGGAGTATTATTATGAGAGTGGATCGGTCCGCCGGATTTCAGAGCTTACTGCTAATGGCAGCAAGCTGATCTATCAACACAAACAGTCCTTATCGGAGATGATGACTCTCTTTAAGTCTGACGTTATAGAACGCGAGATTGCAGCGCTGCGCCTCGAAATTGATAGTTTATTAGATTGCAGACTTACCGTCCAGAACGATAAAAAGATAGGTGGAATTGACGGTAAACTTGCAGCGATAAACCAACGTTTGATAGAATTGGAATTATAGGAATAAATTACACATTGATTCTAGCGATTATTCCCCAGTGAGATGGTTGTGTTTTTGCGAAAATTCTATACAATAAAGCTAGAAAAGGAAGAATAAAAAGTATATGATAGATATCCATAACCACATTTTACCTTTTATGGATGATGGAGCTGCGGACTGGGAAGCGGCTCTCGCCATGGCACAGGACGCCCAGAAGGACGGCATTTCTACGGCAATAGCTACACCTCACCATGCCAATGGAGTATATATGAATCCCGCTCCAAATATTGGACAAGCTGTGCAGCTTCTGAATGAGAGACTTCAGCAAGCTGGTATTAACCTGCTTGTACTGCCCGGTCAGGAGATCCGCATATACGGGGATCTTCTGATTGATTTGGAACAAGGCCAGTTGCTGACGCTTGCGGGTTCAAAGTATATATTGCTAGAAATGCCTTCTTCTCGGGTACCACGCAGCATGGAGGAAACTTGCCATGAACTTATGATTCAAGGTTTTGTCCCAGTCATTGCCCATCCGGAGCGCAACGCTGAAATTGCTGAAGATCCCAGCAAATTAGAAAGATTAATAGAGCTGGGAGCACTAGGGCAAGTCACAGCACAGAGTATTGCCGGAGTCTTTGGAAGCAAACTGCAGAAGCTCTCACTCGATCTGTGTCGAAGAAACGCTGTTCATGTGATCGCTTCCGATGCACATGACAGCCGTCATCGGCCCTTTGGTCTCAGTGAAGCTTACAACGTTGTGGAGAAAGAACTGGGGGCAGCCGTTTCTGACTGTTTTCGCCACAATTCACAGAGAATTATCGCCAACGAGGAGCTAGTTCGAGTGCTTTATACGGGTTCCCGCAAAAAAAGTCAAAAAATCTTCGGATTATTTTCTCGTAAAGCGTGACCAATCTCTCGAATAGTGGTAGAATGGGTAATACTGGGTTATTGTTACATTTTATTTGAATAGAGTCGGCTTAGTATGACCTATTCTAACAGCAACAGCAGTAACAGATTCAACACTACATACAAAGAGGTGGATGAAAAGTGACTTTGAAGAAAAAATTAGCAGTATCAACACTAGCAGTAAGTATGGCAGCAGCATCTGTAGCAGGCTTCCCTTTCAGCAGCCAAGGTTTGGCTAAACATCTAGGTGGCGTTGCATTTGCGGCATCAGTAGATAATGCAGCATTACAAGCTCGTGCAGATTTGTTGTATAAAAATCTGGGAGATCCCGGACGAGCAGCACTGAGAGCTACACGTGCTGAGATTAATGAGAAAATTGATTCTGCCAAATTTAATGCTCTGTTCGCACCGGTGCTTGACAATCTTCAGCCCGATGTAAATAAAACGGAATTGTACAATTTGTTCCACGATGTTGCTAATGTATATTATGACCTGAATTACACTGATCTGAAAGATATCCGAAATAACGAAGCGTACATTGCAGTCTTGAAACAAATTGCAGCAGATGCAGGTGTAGCGGATCTAACTGTTGACGATGTAATTGATTTTGTACTTGGTGTGGAAACATCTCTTAAGAATTTGGTGAGCAACAAGACCACAGCTGAGTTGGTTGCGCTTGCTAAGAACCCAAGTGCTCAAGAAAAATTATTCGATGATGCGATCGATGTTGTTCTGGGAGCAACTGCAGGTGCTAATAAATACACTGTAAGTACAGTGCTTACTAATCTTGGAGTTTCCAAAGCGGATATCAAGGCTTCTGTTAATGCAGTAAGAGCAGAACTTACAACCGATAAAGAAGCTGCAACTCAATTGGCTCTTGCTTACATTTCTGCATTTGGATTGGGTTATAATCCGGGATCTGGAAATGGTGGCGGCGGTGGCGTTGCTGGTGGTGGCACTACTACAACTACATTGACTCCTGCTGAAGCTTTTGCCAAAGCCTCAATATTTGATGCGTCCAAATACGTTGTGATTACAGGTGATAAAGCCACAGTTAAATTGGTTGATGCTGACATCCTTGCGGCGTTTGATAAATTGGTTGCAGCTGCAAAAGCTGTAGGTTATACCGGTCCGTTGACACTGACGCTTGATCTTGGTCCAATTAAAGTGTCGACTGTAGAAGTTCCACTATCCAAAGTGATCGTTGATGCTGCGACGGCTAAAGGTATTGCCAACATGGGTGTGACCTATAACAGCCTGACAGTAACAATTCCGATGGCTCAATTTAATACAGAGGTTGCCCTGACAGTTACAACAGCTGCTGATACTACCGTAACATCTATTACTAAGCTGAAACTGGCGTCAAGTGTATATGATTTCGGATTTACTGTGAAGAACGTTCCAACAACAACGTTCAAGCAACCATTGACTATTAAGCTTCCACTTAAGGATACTACTGGTCTTGACAAAGAATTGTTGTCTGTAGCAAAAGTGGTTTATAGTAATTTGCAATTCCAAGGCGGCGTGCTTGACGGTGAATATATCGTTGAACCACGAGACACATTCTCTTCCTATGCTGTTCTTGAGAACAAGGTGAGCTTCAGTGATATTGCTAAAGTTCAAGCTTGGGCTGGAAGACAAATTCAAGTCGTAGCTGCTAAGGGCGCGATTGAAGGTATCGGAAATGGTAAATTTGCTCCTAAGAACAATGTTACTCGCGCTGAATTCGCCAAGATGCTGGTTCGTGCATTGAACCTGGAGAATAGCACAGCAACTGAAAACTTCACTGATGTGAGCTCAACTGCTTGGTATGCTCCTTACGTGGCTGTTGCTGCAGAGAAGGGGATTATCCAAGGCCGCAATTCTACTACATTCGATCCAACAGCAACAATTACCCGTGCTGAGATGGCAACACTGATCTCCCGTGCATTGAAATTGACTCACCCGGATGCAAAAACGGATGCTTCTGCTTTGAGCAAATTCTCCGATGCAGCTAAGATTAGCGCTACTTTGAAAGATGGAGTAGCATTTGCAGCTAGTAACAACTTGGTAATTGGTGACGCTGGTAAGTTCAATCCTACAAACACAGCTAGCCGTGCAGAAGCTGCAGTAATTATCTACCGTACTATTAACTTCAAGTAAGTAATAAGCAAGTGGAGAGCCTCCTCTCGTCTACGTGAGAGGGGGCACTTTTTTAGCGTGAATTGAAATATTACAGAAACAGCTTGGAGGGAAATTCACTTGTCAGCACAAGAATTGGATCTTCGCGATTATTTCCAGATCGTAAGGAAAAGACTTTGGATGATTGTCAGTATAGTAATAGTGGTCTGTATTCTTGCCGGAATATACAGTTTGTATATTAAGAATCCCGTATATGAAGCTTCTACGAAGATTATTGTGAATCAGACGCCTACACAATCTACGGTAGGTCAACTTGATCTTAACCAGATCAACACGAACATACAGCTGATTAACACGTACAAGGAAATTATTAAGACACCGGCGATTCTAGACGTCGTAGCCAAGAACTATCCGCAATTTAATATCACTGCGGAGGAGTTGTTAAATAAAGTAAACGTGAGTTCCGTAAATAATACGCAGGTGATGACACTTGTCGTTCGAGATAATTCATATCAGAGAGCCGCAGAAATCGTGAATGCCATTTCACTTGTGTTCAAACAGGAAATCCCGTCATTATTCAATGTTCAGAATGTATCCATTCTTAATGAGGCTAAGGTTAACCCATCTGTAGAACCAGGACCTGTGGAACCGAATGTAGTGATGAACCTTGCTATTGCATTTATTGTTTCCTTAATGATTGGTCTCGGAATTGCATTTCTTCTGGAATACATGGATGATACGCTGAAGACTGAAGCGGATATTGAGCGTTACCTGGGATTGCCAACTATTGCGATGATCACAAGAGTTGGACAAGATGAAGCCAAGGGTACTGAGGCACAAGCTCAGACACAAGTCAGAAAGTCGGGGGAACTAGAGCATGTCACAGCAGCCAAATAAACAACAACGTCATCTGATAACTGTTACGAACCCACGATCACCGGTATCGGAGGCGTTTCGGGCATTACGTACCAATATAGATTTTTCCTCTGTGGACGAGCAGATTCAGGTTATTATGGTCACTTCATCGGGTCCGGAAGAAGGGAAGTCTACAGTCTCAGCTAACCTGGCAGCAGCTTATGCCCAATCGGATAAAAAAGTTCTTTTAATTGATAGTGATTTACGCAAACCTACAGCTCATAAGACGTTCTCGCTAAGCAACCGGGTGGGATTATCCTCTTTATTATCTCAACAGTCAAATCTCGAGGAAGTGATTCAGGAGTCAGGGGTTAATAATTTATCGCTTATGACCTCGGGGCCAATTCCTCCTAATCCTGCTGAAATGTTAGCTTCCAATCGTATGAGCGCTATTCTGCAGGAACTGCGCCAGCGATTTGATATTGTATTAATTGACACGCCTCCTTTGCTAGCAGTTACAGATGCACAAATTGTTGCCTCAAAGAGTGATGGTGTCATTATGGTAGTGAGTTACGGCAAGGTTAAACGGGATATTGCTGCTAAAGCAAAGGGGAATCTGGATCGAGTGGGTGCGAAAATGCTGGGAGTGGTGCTGAATAATGTCAAAAGGAAAGCCAGCGAAGGCTACTATTACTACTACTATGGAAATTGACATTGTTCTATAGATCAAATTGTTATTTTTGGAGGCACTAAAAATGACAGCGAAAAAAAGGGTTTATATGTTGTTTTTGATCGATCTTGCAATAATCTGGTTTAGTATTGTGACTTCCTATTTATTCAGGTTCTACAATCATGTTCCCGAGGATTATGTTGTCCAGATGGTAATGTTCGGGCTTATCTCGACACTTGCATTTGGGGGGAGTCTGATTTACTTTGGGCTGTACCGTAGAATGTGGCAGTATGCCAGCATTGGTGAGATCATATCCGTTTTTAAAGCTATTGTAGTAGGAGCAGTACTCTCATACTCGGTAGCTTTTATTGTTCTGCCGCAGCGGGTACCTTTTAGTATTGAAGTGAGGTCGATGGAGACAATTCTGCTGCTGGTAGGTGGTGTGCGTTTGTTTTGGAGGGTTTTCCGCGGTGATCGGACTAATAGCAAGGACACAGAGGTTCATACGCTTATTGTCGGAGCTGGAAATTGCGGTTTATTAATTGCAAAAGAGATGATGGGACCCTCATTTGCACATACTCGTCTAATAGGATTTATAGATGATAGTGAAGATAAATATCACCTGTCTCTCCTTGGCGTCCCTGTTTTAGGCAATCGATATAATATTCCACAGATTGTGAAGGAAAGGGACATTCACGAGATTATTATTGCAATGCCTTCGGTGTCCAGAACAGAAATTTCTGAGATTATTAACATTGCTAAGGCAACAGGTGCTAAACTGAAAATCATTCCTGCCCTGAATGATCTGATTGCCGGTAAAATATCCGTTAAAAAGCTCCGTGATGTTAGTGTAGAAGATCTGCTGGGACGTGAACCTATAGTAGCGGATTTGAATAGTATTTTAGGATATGTTCACAACAAGACAGTATTGATTACTGGAGCTGGTGGTTCCATCGGTTCGGAGCTCTGCCGTCAAATCTCACCATTTTCACCGGATAAGCTGTTGATTCTTGGACATGGCGAGAATAGTATTTATACGATAGAAATGGAGCTGCGTAAGAAATTCCCAGAGTTGAACATCGTTACTGTAATTGCTGATGTACAGGATCGCAACCGGATGATGGAAGTATTTCACAGCCACAAGCCGCAGGTTGTCTTTCACGCGGCAGCGCATAAACATGTTCCCTTGATGGAGCGCAACCCTTCCGAAGCAATTAAGAATAATGTATTTGGCACACGTAATGTGGCTGACTGTGCAGATAAATATGGAGCGGAACGGTTTGTACTGATCTCATCAGACAAGGCGGTTAATCCTACCAGTGTAATGGGAGCGACGAAGCGGATCGCTGAGATGTATGTACAGAGCCTTAACATATCTAGTCCAACTAAATTCTCTGCTGTTCGATTTGGCAATGTATTGGGCAGTCGAGGTAGTGTAATACCTGCATTTAAACAGCAGATCGCTGCTGGTGGTCCAGTTACTGTCACTCATCCAGAGATGGTGCGATATTTCATGACTATACCGGAGGCTGTTCAACTAGTCATTCAGTCTGGCTCCTTTGCTAAGGGAGGCGAGGTGTTTGTTCTGGATATGGGGGAACCGGTGAAGATATTAACGCTAGCGGAAGATTTGATCACTTTATCGGGTTATGAACCATATAAGGACATCGAGATCACCTTCTCTGGTATTCGTGAAGGCGAGAAATTATATGAAGAATTATTGACGGCAGAAGAAAATTTAGGATCTACACAACATGATAGAATCTTTATCGGCAGACCAAATGTTCTCAGTCAGAATCAACTTGAGCTGGAGTTTAAACGGTTAGAACGAGTATTGAGTGAAGATAGTGAAGCGATTCGTGAAGTGATAAATCAGATTGTACCGATGCAGCCGGTGGCTCAAGTAGCTATTAGCTAAACTTTTATATTGGAGGTACCTTAAGTGTTCAAAAAAAGATGGAAAAAAATGTTGTTCTGGACGCTGTCGGTAATTGTAGTCTTAGGTATTGGTGGCTTGTTTGCAGCAGATTATGCTGTAGACAAGTTAATGAACTCTATGGCGGAAAGTTTTGACCTGGAATCAGAAGAAAAAGCGGTTGGTCAGATAGATGGACTTGCCACTCCTGCTCCTTCAACTGGTCTAGAAAGTGCAGAAACCTCTGAGACTGTAGCGCCAGTAGTCACTCCAAATTCCAAAGTTAATACATCTCCGGATAAAGCGGTTGAAGAACATAAAACTTCTGAGAACATTAAACCCACTGATACTCCAGCTACAGAAAAGGCGGAGAAATCCAAAAATGGATACTCTGCGCAGGTTTCAACTGACAAAGCAAAAGAGATTCAAGAAAATGTAACTGTGAAAGATAAGGCTAATGTAGCGTCTATAGTAATGGGACAATTAAGTGTCTCAGATATTAAACGTCTGCAAGAACTAGCTAATGGCGGTTTGACCATTGATGAGAAACGTGAAGCTCGGAGTATCATTCTTGGTAAAGTTTCTGAAGAACAGTACAACGAGCTTTCACAAGTTGCCAAAAAATATGGTGTGAGTCAAGGGAAATCACGTGATCAAGTTATAGCTGAAGAAGAAAAAGCGAAGGAAGGAAGTGAATGATGATGTCTAAGATGAAGTATCCGGTAGTAGCCTTTTTGCTGCTTATATTAATAAGTGTTGCTCCGTTAACCGCATCAGCCCCACTATCTGCAGCAGCTGCAGTTTCCAATTCTGTTAAGGTGCAGAGTATGAACGTTAAGATGATATTTGACGGGTTGAGTTTGCAACCACCAGTAGGTCAGTATGTATTTACTTATAACAATTCAACATATGTACCTCTACGCTTTGTTTCCTATGCTTTGCAGAAGAGTGTGAATTGGGATGCGAGGAATAAAAAGGTTACAGTAGATGAACCAAATGGTTCAGAGCTTGTGTTAATCAAAGAATACCTAATGAATTCAAAAAATAATGAACTTGCATCATTAAAGACTATTACTATAAATGATGTGAAAGCAACGTATGTATTTAATGGTAAAAATGTTTCTGTACCTAAAGGGCAAACCAGTTACACAGTGAGTGGAACTTTATATGTCCCTCTACGTTTTTTATCGGAATCAGTGGGGAAATCTATTAATTGGGATTCGAAAAATAAGACTATCACAGGGAATTCTTTGACTGCTTCTAGTGAAAATGGAAATGAGCCATCGACAACAGCTAGTCCTGGACCAACATTAAGTCCTGGCGCGACAGATGGAAGCTCCTCAGGAACGGGCAAAGTTTCATATGAATCAATCACAAGTGACACGGAAGCCAAGCTCAATTCACTTAGATCACAAAGTCAGTCTGCTCTAATGAGCATTGCAATGGAATACATTGCGGCTAAGGATAATGCTAGTAAGCAGAACATTAAGGCTAAAGGATTGCAACAATTATCTTCCTTTACTTCTTCATTCAATAATATAATAGCAGCTGCAGAGCAAAAATTAAGCAGCAATGGATATAGTACAGATATTATTCAGCAGTATAGGAGTACCTTCGAAGCAGAATTGCAGGCTGGCAAAGAACTTGCAGAGGGAATGGTTGATTAATCCTTCCCTTTTATATTTTTATAAACAGAAAAGGGAGGGAGAAGAATGGGATCCTATCTTGTTATAAAAAGAGTACTAGATTGGGTAATTGCTGTTATATTACTGATTTTAACATCCCCGATTATTCTTGTTGCCTTTATTTCAGTCAAGCTTAGTTCTGAAGGATCAGCTTTCTTCTATCAAAAAAGACCTGGAAAGCAAGGGAAGATATTTACTGTTTATAAGTTTAGAACAATGTCGATGGAAAAAGACTCAGAAGGGAGACTTTTACCAGATAACTTAAGAATTAATCGAGTGGGTTCTATCCTGCGTAAAAGTAGTATAGACGAGTTGCCACAGTTGATCAACATTCTCAAAGGGGATATGAGCTTCGTTGGTCCTCGGCCATTATTAGTACAGTATTTAGATTTATATACACCGGAACAAAATCGTAGACATGACGTTTCACCTGGTATCTCAGGTTGGGCACAGGTTAATGGTAGGAATGCAATTAGCTGGGAAGAAAAATTTCAATACGATGTATGGTACGTAGATAATATCAGTTTCTTGCTAGATATAAAGATAGTTTTTAAAACGATCAAAAATGTTCTTATACAGGATGGAATTAATAGTTCTAAAAATGATACTATGCCTATATTTTCAGGCAGTTCTTTAGATAGCTGAGATGGGGAATTTATTAATATTAGGGGCCGGAGGGCATGGGAAAGTTGTTGCAGACACAGCTATTGCTACTGGGAAGTGGAAAAGTATAGCTTTCTTGGATAATAATAAAGAAATCACTGATAGACTTGGCATTCCTGTATTGGGGGAATTCGGAAGTTACCAAAATCATAAGAGTATGTACTCTGCTGCGTTTGTTGCAATAGGAAATAATCAAAAAAGAATACACTGGCTAGAGAGACTAGAGCAATTTGGATATGATATACCTGTTATTATGCATCCTTCTAGTACTTGCAGTAAATTTAGTGAAATAGAAAATGGAAGCATAGTTATGGCAGGAGCAGTGATTAATGCAGGCGTCTATATTGGTAAAGGTTGTATTATAAATACCGCAAGTTCTATTGATCATGATTGTATATTAGAAGAAGGAATTCATATTTCTCCTGGTGTGCACATCAGTGGAACTGTTAGTATCAAAAGACTCAGTTGGCTTGGGGTAGGGTCAAATGTTTCAAATAATATTTTTATTGGAAATAATGTTATAGTTGCAGCAGGTGCTACTGTGATTAAGGATATACCCGATAGTGTAATGGTAGCTGGAACTCCAGCTGAAATAAAAAAGCGCTTTGGAGATGAATGATTATGTCAGAACGGATTTTTTTATCACCACCTTGTATGAGTGGTAATGAGATGAAATACATACAAGAAGCATTTGAAACTAATTGGATAGCTCCTCTTGGTAATAATGTTGATATGTTTGAGAAAGAGATCTGTGAGTATGTTGGTGTTAAACAAGCATTAGCCTTATCTTCTGGAACTGCTGGAATTCATCTTGCACTTAAGTATTTTGGAGTTGGTCCACAAGACTATGTTTTTTGTTCAGACCTAACTTTTACCGCGAGTTGCAATCCTATTCTTTATCAGTATGCAAATCCGATTTTCATTGACTCAGAACCCGAAAGTTGGAACATGTCCCCGATAGCATTAGAAGAAGCCTTCGAATGGGCTAGAAAAGAAAATAAAATGCCTAAGGCGGTTATAATAGTAGACTTATATGGCCAAAGTGCAGATTTTGATAGGCTCCTTCCTATATGTGAACGTTATGGAGTGCCTGTGATAGAAGATGCTGCTGAAGCACTTGGAGCGACATATAAGGGTAAGAAATGTGGGACGTTTGGTCACATTGGGATATTTTCATTTAACGGGAATAAAATTATTACCACCTCCGGTGGTGGCATGATTGTTTCTAATGATAAAGAAGCCATTTCAAAAATGCGATTTTGGTCTACCCAATCCAGAGAACCTGCCAAACATTACGAGCATAAAGAAGTTGGATATAACTACCGTATGTCTAATATTAGTGCCGGTATTGGACGGGGACAATTGGAGGCTTTAGATAACTTTATTTTAAATCGAAAGGCTATTAATTATTTGTATAAAAATTCTCTTAAAGACTTGCCTCTCCAATTTATGGAACACTCAGATTTTGGTGAAGTTAACTATTGGTTAACTGTTATTACTCTCACTGAGAACAATACTATGCTTAGAGAGAGTGTCCTAAATGCTCTGGAAAAAGATAATATAGAAGCTCGACCGGTATGGAAACCAATGCACTTGCAGCCCTTGTTTCAAAACTCTTCTTTTTTTAGCCATGGTGATGGGGTATCAGAGAATCTTTTTAAAACAGGGATTTGTCTTCCCAGTGGTACTGCTATGTCGAAAACTGATATTAATAGAGTTGTAAATACTCTAAATAAAACTTTTGAAATCTCCCTAACAAAATGAAAATTTTAATCATCGCAGGATATACACCCTCGCTCATCAATTTTAGAGGTGACCTAATTAAAGCTATAGTTAAAAATGGACATGAAGTAATTGCAGTTGGACCAGAGTCTGGATATGAAAGTGAAATAGAGCAGTTAGGTGCTAGATTTGCACAACTACCAATTGTACGAACAGGAACCAATCCTTTAAATGATCTTTTTCTTCTTAAGCAAATCTATAAATTGATAAAGGAAGAGAAACCAGATCTTGTATTTAATTACACTATTAAGCCTGTTATATTTGGTTCAATTGCAGCTCGAATAGCAGGTGTTAAAAAGATTTATTCTATGCTTACTGGCTTAGGATATGTATTTATTGCTAAAGGAATAAAGGCAAAGATTATTAAAACAATTAGTAAATTTTTATATAGAGTGGCATTAAAACAATGTGATATGGTTTTATTTCAAAATCCAGATGATCTAAACGAATTTGTAAATAGTAATTTAATTATAAAAGAGAGAACAGCATTAATAAATGGGTCTGGAGTAAATTTAGATCATTTTAGTCCGGTACCATTACCTCCAAGGGTATCTTTTCTTATGATATGTAGAATTATCAAGGACAAAGGCGTTTTCGAATATTTAAAGGCTGCAGAATTAGTTAAGAAAAAATATCCTGATACAAAATTTTCATTGGTTGGTCCATTTGATATTAATCCTAATGCTATGAAATATGATGACATAAGGCCTTATTTACAATATGTGGATTATTTTGGAGAAGCTAAAGATGTTAGACCTTTTCTTGAGAAGGCTTCTGTATTTGTACTTCCGTCATACCGTGAGGGGACTCCTCGAACAATCCTAGAGGCAATGGCAATGGGTAGAGCTGTAATAACAACGGATGCCCCAGGGTGTAGGGAAACAGTAATTAATGGATTAAATGGTTTTTTGGTTCCTGTTAGGGATGTAGACAGTATTGTTGAATCAATGATTTATTTTATTGAGAACGAAGTTGACCTTAAGTTGAAAGCAGTAGAAAGTCTTAAACTCTGCATAGATAAATACGATGTTGATAAAGTTAATGATAGTATAATGAATTTATTGAAACTGAGAACTTGATCGATTGCAATGATTAATTTGATTCGGGAGGATATACATGGGTTCACTATATGAAGGTATTAAAAATAATGAAATTAAATTATCAGTGATCGGCCTTGGTTATGTTGGTATGCCTTTAGCAATAGCATTTGCTAAAGTTGCTGATGTAATTGGATTTGATATTTCACGCAATAAAGTGGAAGAATATAGACGTGGAGTAGATGTGACCAACGAGGTTGGTAATAAAGATGTTTCAAATACAAAAGCCTATTTTACATGGGAAGAAGAATATCTTAAAGAATCTAAATTTCATATTGTAGCAGTTCCTACTCCTATAAATAAAGATAAAACACCTGATTTGTCGCCCTTGATCTCGGCGAGTAGAACATTGGGTAGAAATCTAACGAAAGATTCAATTGTTGTATTTGAATCCACAGTATTTCCTGGAGTAACAGAAGATATATGCATTCCCATATTAGAGGAAACTTCTAATTTGAAATGCGGTATTGATTTCAAAGTTGGGTATTCACCTGAAAGGATAAACCCAGGGGATCATTTACATAGACTTGAAACGATTGTTAAAGTAGTTTCAGGTATGGATGAGGACTCACTAGAACAAATTTCAAGTGTGTATGGTATGGTTATAGAAGCAGGAGTTTATAAGGCTGAAAGTATTAAGGTTGCGGAAGCAGCAAAGGTAATCGAAAACTCACAAAGAGATATAAATATAGCTTTTATGAATGAGCTGTCAATTATATTTAACAAACTTGGAATTGATACTCAGGCTGTACTTAAGGCCGCTGGGACTAAATGGAATTTTTTGAACTTTACCCCTGGCTTGGTTGGGGGGCATTGTATCGGGGTTGATCCATATTATTTGACTTACAAAGCAGAAGAAGTAGGCTATCATTCTCAAATTATTTTGTCAGGAAGAAGAATCAATGATGGAATGGGTAAATATGTAGCCGAGAATGTGGTTAAAAATCTTATAACCGCAGATTTTTCTATACATGATGCAAAAGTCGCTATATTAGGGTTTACTTTTAAAGAAGACTGTCCAGACACAAGAAATAGCAAAGTAATCGATATTGTAAATGAATTGAAAGAATATAAAATAAATCCACTCATCTGTGACCCTAGAGCAAATCCTTTAGAGGCTGAACATGAATACGGAATCCGATTTACTAAAATTGAAGAATTGAATGATATGGATGCAGTTGTAATTGCTGTTTCCCATAAAGAATTTTTGGATATGGATTTAAGGGATTTTGACAAACTATTTAAAAATGTAGATAACAACAAAAAAATAATAATCGATGTAAAGGCTATATTTGATCGAAAAGAGATGGAAAATTTAAACTATAGATATTGGAGACTTTAAAATGGGCTATAATAATTTGAAATTCCCTCCCAAAAGTAGGTTTCTTGTAACTGGCGGTGCTGGATTCATTGGTTCAAATCTATGCGAAGCTATTCTGAATATGGGCTATTTTGTAAGGTGTTTGGATAACTTTTCTACCGGAAAAATGGAAAATATCAAGCCCTTTTTAGACAATCCTTTTTTTGAACTTTTAGAGGGTGATATTAGGGATTTTGAAACCTGTATGCAAGCATGCAATGGGATCGATTATATCACACACCAAGCATCATGGGGAAGTGTTCCAAGAAGCATAGAAATGCCATTACTATATGAAGAAATCAACATAAAAGGTACTTTAAATATGATGGAGGCAGCAAAGCAGAGCAAAGTGAAAAAATTTGTCTATGCTTCTAGTTCTTCAGTATATGGAGATGAACCAAATCTCCCCAAAATTGAAGATAGGGTAGGGAAAGTATTATCTCCGTATGCGCTCACTAAAAAAGTTGGTGAAGAATATGGAAGATTGTATACTCAAATTTATGGCCTTGATACTATTGGCTTTAGATATTTTAATGTATTTGGTAGGAGACAAGACCCTCATGGATATTATGCCGCTGTAATTCCTAAGTTTGTGAAGTCATTATTAAATAATGAAAAATCAACTATAAATGGTGATGGAGTTCAGTCAAGAGATTTCACATATATTGAAAATGTAATTGAAGCAAATTTAAAAGGAATGCTCGCGTCAAAAGAGGCAGCGGGTGAGGTCTATAATATAGCCTACGGTGGTAGAGTATTTTTAATGGATTTGTATAACAAGTTATGCGAATTATTAGGAAAAGACATCGTACCGAATTTTGGACCTGATCGTGCGGGTGATGTTAAACACTCTAATGCTGACATTTCAAAGGCGAAAAGGCTTCTTGGATATAACCCCGATTATGATTTTAATTCAGGTATTGAGTTGGCAGTTAATTGGTACAAGGAGAATTTATAAGATGGGTGCTACATGCTGCCCTATACGTATTCTTCATGTCTTTGGGATAATGAATTGCGGTGGGGCAGAAACTTTTATCATGAATATTTATCGGAATATTGACCGAGAGAAGGTCCAATTTGATTTTATTGTACATAGTAACGAAAAAGGGTACTATGACCAAGAAATTGAATCCTTAGGTGGAAGGATTTACTCTGTCCCAAAATTTAAAGGAGTTAATTTTATAGAATATATAAAAGCATGGAAAGATTTTTTCTGTAAACATAAAGAATATGAAATTGTCCATTCACATATTAGAAGTACAGCAAGTATTTTTTTATCGATCGCAAGAAAGAGAGGACTTGTAACTATAATACATAGTCATAGTATATCGTCGGGGAAGGGGATTTCCGCTTTTGCTAAAGACATTTTACAAGCTCCGTTAAGGTTCATAGCAGAGTATAGATTTGCATGTAGCAATGAGGCTGGTGAATGGCTGTTTGGAAATAGATATTTCGATGTGATTAAAAATGCAATTGATACGCAGAAATACATTTACAACCCAAAAATTAGAGAGGCCTATCGTGAAAACCTTGATATAACAAATAAATTGGTCATAGGAAATATCGGTAGATTTTATGAACCTAAAAACCATAAATTTATAGTGGAAATATTTAAATCAATGTTCAAAAAACATCCTGATTCTATTCTTTTACTTGTAGGCGATGGAAAGTTAAAAGGAGACATAGAAAGTAATGTTAAGAAACTTGGATTAGAAAAAAATGTAATTTTCACTGGCGTGCGAGATGATATCCCAGAGTTATTACAAGCTATGGACATCTTTCTCTTCCCATCACTTTATGAAGGGCTGGGCATTGTTGCCATAGAAGCGCAAGCAGCAGGATTACCTTGTATTATATCTGATAAAGTTCCTAAAGAAGTTGTTGTGACAGATACAGTTGAATTTATGTCTTTACAAAAAAGTGCAGATGAATGGGCAGACTATATTCGAAAATGTTATGATTCACATCAAAGAGGCGATACTAGCGAAAAAATAAATAAAGCCGGTTATGATGTAAGGAAACAGGCGGATTTTTTATTGGAATTTTATTTGAAAGTTGTTAGTCTTTGAAGTCCTTGATTTAAGAGAATATTTTATTAATAGTAAGGATGGAATATATGAATATCGCTATTCTTAAAAATAGAGGGCCATATTATTTAATACTCATATTATCATTAAGTATTATGATGTTTTCAAATTCTATAAACAAAAACTTATATTTAGTATTCGGTTTTTTTTGTTGGCTTTTGATATATAAAATCGAAAGAAAAAGAGAACTTAATGTAAATATAATCTTTATAAAAATGATCATCTATAGCCTCCCCTTATCATTTACAAACATATGGGGTGGATCTTATGATGATTCAATTTTATCATGGTATAATATTTTCTTTGTGATTTTAGTTTTAAAATATTTATTTTCAAATCTGTTTTCCAGAGAAAGTAAAATTAATAGCTTAAGTATTTATGCGTTCTTTTTGATTTTAATCACTGTCATTCCTCTATTAAATTCAATGCAATTTCTTGATGGTGCGGAGCAGTTTATTAATTTAATAATCCCTCTTTTGTTGATAATTGTTGGTAATGGCTTGCGGAATAAAATAACTCATGATCAAGGAGAAGAGTTAATATTAACTTATATATGTTCAGTCAAAATTGCGGCAATAGGTGTAATTGTTCAATACCTATCTATTAATTATTTGAATATCAAAGTTGGTAATTATGCTTTCTTAGGTGGATACAGACATTCATATGGTTTTTTATTTTCTGATGTTAGTTTTTTGTCTCTTTTCATAGTTTCAGGTGCGACTTTGCTTTATTTTTCTAAAAACAAATATATAAAGGAAAACAACCTATATTGGGTTCTGCAAATAATTTTTCTACTTGTAACTAGTATTATTACTTCAGCTAGAACTGGAATAGTATCGTTTATTATCTTATTCTGCATTTATTCATTTTTCAGAATCTTCAAACTATTAGCTAAAGGCTCTTTAAGTGCTGTTTTCATCGCTTTATTTAATGTAACTATTATATGGTTAAGCTATATTTTAGTACTAAGAACTCGTGGATCATCAAACTTTAGCGACTCAGGAAGGAATATGCTAAATGAGGTAGCCTTTAAGGTGTTTTTGGAAAATCCAATCTTAGGAATAGGATTAGGTAAAAATTATTATTTCTCTACAATAGGAACTTTACCTCATAACTTATTCTTTCAATCTTTAGCACAAGGAGGACTTATTTACGTAATTCCTCTAGTTTTATTTTTAATCATGTTATTAATAAGTACTTATAAAACAAGCAATGTTTTATTTCCTGTTTTGATTTGTATCTTTATAGGTGCTCAGTTTATACCAAATATTTTTAATTCAAGATTTTTGGCTGTTTTATTTATAATGGTGCCTTTGGTTAAGTTTAATAAATCATCTGGAAAAATTAAAAAAAGCGATAATTAGATCACATTTTTAAAAGTCTAAATGGACTTTAAATAATCTTGGGGAGTAGATTATGATAGATGTAAGTTTTGTTATACCGATTTATAATGTTGAAAAATATTTAAGAATATGTATTGAATCTATTCAAAAACAAAAGTTTTCTGGAACCTTTGAAATTATATGTATTAATGATGGCTCTCCGGATAGAAGTATCGACATTCTTCAAGAATACAGCGAGAAAGATTCAAGAATTTTAGTTATTAATCAAACAAATCGAGGACTTAGTGCTGCTAGAAATGTTGGTTTGAGAAAAGCGAGAGGCAAGTACGTAATGTTTATAGATAGTGATGATTACTTAAAACATGATCTTGCCCTTAGCTTGATGTTCCATAATGCAAGTGAAAATAATGTTGATATTTTAGTGGCGGACTTTGAATATGACTTTTTGGATAAAACTAAAAATTATCAAATTAAAAGACATGATTTTATCAAAGGAAAATTATTAAATGGAAAAACTTTCTACGATTTAGGTATGGCTAAAACAACGTTAATGTCAGTAGTATGGAATAAGTTATACTTGAGGGATTTTCTTTTACAGAATGATCTCTTTTTTATAGAAGGTGTTTTATACGAGGATATGGACTTTACTCCAAAAGCTTTCTATTTAGCTAATAAAGTTAAACATATTGATGAAGTTGTCTACATGTACAGGCAACGAGAGGGTTCTATAATGAATGTAAACAATGTACATAAAGCTGATGATTTTTTTGTTTTAGCTGATAGTTTGAATGAATTTAACAAAAGATTCAATTCTAGTGTTTTGTTAAATGCTAAATTATATATTTATATTTTAATTATGAAAAATATCATGAGGACTTCTGATATAGAATTAAAGAAAAAAAACATTGAGAAATTACTAAGAAGAAATGTAGGGACCGATTTCTTAAAATCTTCAAATATCAAGTATAAATTGGTAAGTGTATTTTTTAGTTCATTATTTTTGAAGATACAAAGGAGAAAATATGAGCAGAAATAGAATTCCTAGAACAATCCATTATTGTTGGTTTGGAAAAGGAGAATTACCTCCGTTAGCTATAAAATGCCTAGATAGTTGGAAGAGGCATCTGAATGATTATGAGATTGTTAGATGGGATGAAGAAAATTTTGATATAACATCGAATTTATTTGTGAAACAAGCTTATGAAAATAAAAAATTCGCATTTGTGTCTGATTATGTAAGACTTCATGCATTATATAATTATGGTGGAATTTATATGGATACCGATGTCGAAGTTGTAAAGACAATTGATAAGTTCTTAGAAAATGAAGCATTTTCAGGGTTCGAGACGAAGGATAGTATTCCAACGGGTATAATAGGATCTATCAAAGGTAGTAAAGTTATAGGGGAATTATTGGATTATTATCAGGAGAAAAGTTTTGTTAAGGAAGATGGTTCATTAGATACTAAAACCAATGTGAAAATAATAACGGAATATTTCTCGCATATTGGTTTTAAACCTAATAATGAATACCAAGTTCTGAATGGTTTTACCTTTTACCCTAAAACATTTTTTTGTCCGTTAGACTGGAGTAAGAAAACATCAGAATATTCTGAGAATACACATACTATTCATCATTTTGCAGGTTCTTGGCATGATGAAAGGCAAAAAAGAAGGAAAGATAGTTTTTTTTGGAAATACTCAAGGAATTCGATTGGGAGATTAATAAAAATAGCTCGTACCTTATTAGGGAATAAACTTTATGAGAAAATCAAGCGAGTTATTGTAAAATGATTTAGTTAGTAGAAAGGATATAATATGCGTTCTAAAAGAGCCCTCTTTAATACGTCAGCAGCAGCCATGATGCAAATTGTTACTTTTATTATTGGTCTCATTTTACCTAGGCTTATTATAGAAGGTTACGGATCAGAATTGAACGGACTAAGGGCATCAATTTCACAATTTATAAGTTATCTATATATAATTGAATTGGGTGTCGGCGGAGCGATTATATACTCTTTGTATAGACCTATCACAGAAAATAACACAGATAAGATAAATGCAATTCTTTCTGCTGGTAAAAGATCATACAAACAAATTGGAATATACTTTACTGGACTTGTTATTTTAATGATGGCCTTATATCCTTTGGTAGTAATGTCCGAAAATATAACTTATGTTGAAATAGCTGTACTGGTTATAGCGATTGGTGCTAGTGGTATTATAAATTACTTTACTGCTGCTAAGTACAATGTTTTGTTGGTGGCTTCTCAATTAGATTATGTAGTTTCTATTATTAGAGTGATTTATTTGCTAACAAATACCAGCATTATGTTACTATGTATTCATCTTAAGTGGGATCTTTCCTTTGTGTACCTTACTTCTCTAGTAGCAAATATAATTCAAGTAAGCTTAACAACTTTATATACAAGACACAAGTATAAAAATATCGACTTTAAAGTTGAACCTGATAATGAAGCTTTAGCTAAACGATATGATGTCATCATTCATCAGATATCTGGAATGGTGGTTTTTGGATCACCTATTATATTGCTAACCTTATTTACCACTTTAATTGAGGTTAGCGTATATTCAATATATGCTTTGATCTTTACGGGAGTTAATATGATTATGAGTATATTTAATAGTGGATTTACTGCTGGGTTTGGACAGCTTATAGCAAAAGGTCATGGAGAAAAGTTGAAAAATGCTTATAACCACTATGAATTTTTATACTATATGATTTTAACATTTGTATATTCTTGCGTACTAGTTCTGGGTATTCCATTTTTGAAGATCTACACTAAAGGTATTTCTGATGTGGATTATATAGACATCACTATATTAGTCTTATTTGTTATAGTTGGAATAATGAATAATTGGAAGATTCCTCAGTCAACAATTATTGTGTCAGCAGGTCATTTTAAGGAAACAAGGCACAGAGCTATAATAGAGGCAACACTTACATTAATAGCTTCTTCGGTTTTAGCATTAATATTTGGACTTAAAGGAGTGATATTAGGAAGTATTGTTGGTTTAGGTTACAGGTCGATTGATATTATATACGCCCTGAAATTAGTTGGTGTTTCCTATAAAACAACTTTTAAGAGACTGATAAGAATATTGTTAATTGGTAGTTTATCGATTATGCCGATATTATTATTTGTGGAAATTAAGCCTGATAATTTAATTCAATGGATTAGAGATGCTATATTTGTTTCACTCTGGATTGGATTCTGTGTTTTTGGAATAAATTATATTTTTGAACCTAAAACTATTCACGAAATATTCAAAAGGTTAAAAGGGATATTTGGATATGGAAAATAGTTTTATGAAATGTGCTAAAAAAATTTGTTCTTAAGATTGTTAGTGTCTTAATATCATGATCCTTTTATTACTTCTTAATGCAGGCCGTTTCCTTACCATTAGTCAGACTCCCCAGCACGCAGATGTTATTATCGTACTAAGCGGAGGAACAGGTAGAGTGGAGAAAGCGGTTGAATTGTTTGAAGATGGATACGTAACTTACATGATATTGTCTAAGGCCCAAGAAACAGCAAGTGAATCAGTGGATATGTTGCAAACGGCTATCTCTTTAGGCATCCCTAGAGAAGCTATTATTTTGGAGAATGCTGCTGCAAGCACTTTGCAAAACGCTGAGTATACATTTTCGATTATGAAGAAGAAGGGATTTTCCTCAGCAATTGTCGTCTCTTCAGACTTTCACATGCGACGTACGAAATTTCTGTTTGAGCCGGCATATAATAAATCAGGTATTGAACTCAAATATATTGGTTCTTATTCGGGATATAATATTAAGTACTGGTGGAGTAGCCAGTATAGTCGGCAGAAAACCTTTAATGAATACGTAAAGATAGTTGGGAATACATTCGGCTATACGTGCCAGAAGCAAAAAATACATTAGATCAAATTAAAAACTGGTTTCGCGGATACCTTAAGTAGTTTATTTTTATTAATAAAAACATAATGAATCTCATTGATTACAGTCTTTAAAGATAATGACGAGAGAGAAGTCGGTAATTCTCATTTTTAATACATCTACTAACCTAACTTGAAAGTGAAAAGTCAGACTCAACCTCAACTTTTACGAGAGTTTAAGAGCCACTCCTTATAGGGAGTGGTTTTTCTGTTTAAGTAGAATAGCGGAAGAAGGGTGTGATACATTAAATAAAATTCAATATAACTTATAACAACAGGAAGTAATGAGTAATTAATTTAATTAATAGGACAATTGTTGGGGAATTCTTGAATATATAATTATAACTATGCAGCCAATCTGCTTCATCTACAAAAAGCACGCAAAGCTCAAATAGCTGGACATTCTCGGGTGCACTATATTAATTCAACCATCATTTTATTTCATCTTTCACATTCCCCCCCCCAACCCAATCTTACACTTTAGAGTGATGGAAAGTTATGAATTCCGTCTTATACTCTATAAGAAAGTACTCTATAAGAAAGTCAAATAAAGGGGGGGGAAAGTGAGGGGGATGAAGGAATATGACTATTCATTGGATGCGATTAAGGGGATTAGCTGTATTTTGATGATTGTAGCACATATTCCGCTTTATTTTAATGGCAATGAGCGGGTGTTTCAGATTCTTGCCGGCTTGGCCCCTGTACTTTTCTTTGCTGTCTCGGGGGTGACAACCACCTTGCAGGTTCGAAGGAAAAGCTTCAGGTCGCTGCTTAGCTTCTACGTGTTGTTCGCTGTCATCGGTTTCTCCTATAATCTCATGTGGAAACCGGAGGTTCAGGCGTTTTCGGTAATGGATGTTCCTCAGATCATTGCACTCGGAGTGCTGAGTGTATACCTCATAGAGAAATATTTGAAACCTCCACTCTATTTGTATCTCCTTTTGGCGTTGCTTGTTTTTTTGGTGCATTTTTTCATTGGCAGTCTTTTGCCGGACTTCCCGTTTAAATCCATACTGTTCACAGAAACTGTTGGGTTTACCTATTTCCCGTGGATGTTTGCGTTTGTGGCCGGGATCTTCGCTTATCGGTGCAGCAACCGGGTGAACCTTATTGGAGCTCTTGTAGCGGGGGTACTGCTCGTGATATCCAGTTACGGTGGAGTGCGTGAAGCGGATTTTATTAAATACAATATGTCTGTGAACTATCTTCTGCTGTCTTTGTTTGTATTGTTCGGGGTCTTTTATCTCTTCAGAAGGAAAAAAAGCTATGCTCCCAGTAATCTGATGCTCTATTTCGGTAAGCATTCATTTCTATTTCTATTTACCCATCTGATCTTGATCTTGGCCTTTGACCGGCTTGGGCTGGGCCGCTTGTATATTGTGTGGATATGGTGTCTGGCACTGGTCGGCACTTATGTGGCGATGAGAGTCCTGCTGTGGCTGGGCCGCTTCATCGAGCCGTATATGGGGTATCCGGCGGTTTGGGTTCTTATTGTCATTAGTGTGGTTGCGATTCCGCTGGTGATTTCTAATCGGGATTTAATCATTCTTGCGGAAGCTTCGCTTGGCATCCTCTTTTCACTGAATTACAAGAAACTTTCCAGTCTAATGCCTGCGAGCCCCTCTTCCCGCCAGCTGCCGGCGCTTCAGGAGGTTATCCATGACAAAGCTTAATTATAAGCTGATCAGCACGTACCGCACCCAACTCATGGGACTGGCGATTCTGTGGGTGGTGCTGTATCATTCGACGATGAATGCATCCTCCGTGCCGGTTGTCGGCACCTTGCAAGCCTATGGGTACGGTGGAGTTGATATCTTCCTGCTGGTTTCAGGTTTGGGGTTATATTATGCCTATCGCGGCAATGTCAGCACGGCTACCTTTTACAAAAGACGGCTGCAGCGGATTCTGCCAACGTATCTTCCAGTGGTACTGTTGTTTTGTCTTCTGTATTGGGGGATCGGTGAGATGTCCTTTACAGAGGTCCTTCTGAATCTGACGACGCTTAGCTTTTGGCTCGGGCTGGACAGCCGGTTTGACTGGTACGTCCCTGCACTATTGGTGTTGTATTTGCTTACGCCGCTGTTTATGTATTTTTTCAGAGAGCGGAATAAGGTTATTACTGTTGCTGTGGCCAGCCTTCTTGGAATACTGCTCAGCGTAGTTCTATCTGGAACTTCGCTCTCCTATTTGCTGATTTTCACGATAAGAATTCCGATATTCTGTGTAGGCGTGTTTGTTGGATACCTTATCGATCAAAAACGGGCAATCTCGCGGCTGAGTCTGATCTTGCATCTTGTAGTGTTTGTCTCAGGTATATTGCTGCTGGTAGTTAGCCAGAAATATTTGCAGGACTATGTATGGAGTTATGGACTGTGGTGGTATCCTTTTATTCTGATTACACTGCCTTTATGTATCTTGGCGGCGGGAATGCTGCATTGGATGGCAGAGCGTAAATGGACCCGTTATCCCTTCCTCTCATTCTGCGGCACGCATAGCCTGGAGATTTATCTGCTTCATGAAAGAATGCTCAAGATGTTGACAGATCTCCGGAGAAGCCTGAACCTGCAGGTGAACGACCTTGTTGTGAATGCGATTTGTATCCTCATTACGTTGGGACTGGCCTTTCTATTGAAAAAATCAGTTGCCGGGTTCAGCGCCAGAGTGAAGTCCGGTACAATACCGGCAACTACTTCGTGATTGCGTTTAAAATCTAAGGCTGTCGAGATAGTTTCGGCAGCCTTCTTTATGTGGGAAGTTCAGCTAACCTTAGGATTATCTTAAGAATTAAACAGGAAAAAAACAACATAAGCCCTTTCCGTTTTCTGGTACAATAAGTATATTTCATGCAGTAAAGTAAAGGAAGGGATCCCATAGTGGCTGAAAATATTCTGGTGGTGGATGATGAGCAGGCCATCACCGATTTGATCGAAATCTACTTAAGAAATGAAAATTTCAATGTTCTTAAGTTTTATAATGGGCAGGATGCCCTCAAGTATATTGAGAGTGAACATGTGGATTTAGCAATTCTGGATGTTATGCTCCCGGATATTAACGGTTTTACCATCTGCCAGCGCATTCGGGAAAATCACAATTTTCCTATAATAATGCTTACGGCTAAGGATGAAGAAACAGACCAGATTACGGGTCTTACGATGGGGGCAGACGATTATATTACCAAACCGTTTCGTCCGCTAGAGATGGTCGCGCGGGTAAAGGCGCAATTGCGCAGATATAAGAAATACAAGTCCATGCCAGTGCCTGATGAAACGGTCATAGCCTATTCCGGTCTGGTTCTGGATGTGAACACCCATGAGTGCTGGCTGAACGAAAAACAGTTATCTCTTACACCTACAGAATTTTCAATCTTACGGGTCCTTTGTGAGAACAAAGGCAAAGTCATCAGCTCGGAACAACTATTTCGCGTGATTTGGGGCGATGAATATTACAATAAAAATAATAATACCATCACTGTTCATATCAGGCATTTGCGCGAGAAAATGAATGATTCAGTGGATAATCCGAAATGGATCCGAACGATATGGGGGGTGGGGTATAAAATTGAAAAGTAAAACCCATATTCAGATGAACTATGCAAAGTTAAGGATGAAAGTATTCATTCGAATGCTGATTTTGATAATTCTTGCTATCATCGCAGTGGATATTCTATATTTACTGGTTCGAGGACGACTGGGTGAGGGAGGCGTTCTGTTATTACAACATGTTTTTGGTTACGAATATAGCGATGCCCTTTCGATTTACGAAAGTACTTTCCGTGATCATTGGGAAATCATAATGCTGATAGCGATATCGGCCTTTTTTCTTATTTTTTTCTATTTTTCTTTATCCTGGTTTACAAAATATTTTAATGAAGTCAATGCAGGTATTGATGCCTTAATTAAGGATGAAGCAGATATTACGCTATCACCGGAGATGTCCTCATTGGAGCAGAAACTGATTTTTGTGAAGCAGACCCTCAAGAAACGTGAACTGGAGGTACAGGTGGCAGAGCAGAACAAACGGGATTTGGTCATGTATCTGGCTCATGATATAAAAACGCCGCTTACTTCCGTCATTGGATATTTGAGTTTACTTAACGAAGCTTCCGATATGCCGAAGGAGCAACAAGAGAAATATATGAAGATCACTTTGGAGAAGGCGTATCATTTGGAGCGTCTTATCCATGATTTTTTTGAAGTCGAAAGGTATAACCAGCAAACACTTCAACTCAACAAACAGAATGTTGACATCACTTATATGCTGATACAAATGCCGGATGAATTTTATCCCTCGCTCACGACTGCCGGGAAAAAGATGGTTATTGACGCCGAAGATACGATAACCGTTTATGGTGATGCAGATAAGCTGGCGCGGGTTTTTAATAACATTTTGAAGAATGCCGTTGCATACAGTGACGATAACAGCACGATTGAGGTGGCGGCAAAAGCCCATGAGGGTATGGCCAACATTACCTTTACGAACACCGGGCAAACCATACCGCCTGATAAGCAAAACAGTATCTTTGATAAGTTCTACCGGTTGGATGATGCCCGTTCAACGAATACGGGAGGTGCGGGCTTGGGTCTGGCCATTGCCAAAGAAATAATAATGGGGCATGAAGGGCAGATCGGGATGCAGAGTGAAAATGGGAAAACTGTATTTAGCGTAAAAATCCCGCTCACTTCACATGGAGGTCACTTAATGCATTCTTAGAATTTTCTTAATAAAATAACGTTTAGTTATTAAAGTTCAGTCTGCTTGCTGACGGTACAATAAATACCGGGTAAGCAGACTTTTGTCTGTAATGGAAAGGGCATGAGACGTTTCTAATTGAATAAGGGAGGTTGGAGTATGGAATTAATGCTGGACAGACTTACCAAACAATATGGACGCAAAACAGCGGTCGATCAAATGACGATTAAGATGAAACCAGGAGTGTATGGCCTGCTTGGGGCGAATGGGGCAGGAAAAACTACACTTATGAGGATCGTCTGCGGAGTGCTGAATCCTACCTCTGGCGATGTTCTTTTGGATGGTAAAAGTGCAGGGGAATTGGGGGAGGATTACCGTAATCTTCTAGGGTATCTTCCGCAGGATTTTGGATATTATCCGGATTTCACAGCAGAGCAATTTATGCTCTATGTCGCTGCATTGAAGGGGATTTCACCTCAGAAGGCCACTATTCGCACAAGGGAGCTTTTGGGGTTAGTGGGTTTGTCCGAAGTCTCAACCAGAAAAATCCGGACGTTTTCCGGGGGGATGAAGCAAAGACTGGGAATTGCACAAGCTGTTTTGAATGACCCTCAAATTTTGGTGCTGGATGAACCTACTGCGGGACTTGACCCGAAAGAGCGTGTGCATTTCCGCAATCTAATTGCGAACTTTTCCAAAGACAAGATAGTCATTCTTTCTACTCATATTGTATCTGATATAGAATATATCTCCGACTCCGTTCTAATGATCAAAGACGGTAAGCTGATCATCAATAGTCCAGCCGGCAACATTGCGAACGAAATGGAAGGTAAGGTGTGGAGATGTGTGGTTACGAAGGAGTATGCCAATACAATCAGCAATTCATTGTGCGTGGCAAATCTGCACCACGGTGATAATGATACGGTCATCCTTCGTGTACTTAATGATGATATCCCGATGGACGGTGCAATAAATGAGGTGCCTACGCTTGAAGATTTGTACTTGTACCATTTCCGGAACGATATTGCCGAATATAGGGGGAGCCGATGAATAGTTTATTCAAATATGAGTTGTTGAAAATCGCCAAAAAGAGAATGAATATAGTGGTCGTTCTGGTCAGCTTGTTCTTAACGCTGCTGTTCTTTATCATGCCTGTTCAGAATTATATTTCACTGGAGCGTGATGGCAGGCAGGTGAATGGTGCTGCTGCAATTCAGCTTGAGAAAGAGTATGCCAAAAAGCTTGAAGGAACACTTACGGAAGAACGGGTTGCACAAGATATTAAAGAGTATCAGACATTGTTCACCAATCCTAAGAATGTGTTGAAAGACGGGGATAAGGTTAACTTAACGGATGAGAATTATGCCCGTTATGTATTACCGCATTACTCTTACTTGAAAATGATTGATGAAGCTTTTTTGAAGCCTCAGGTTGCTGATAACGGACTAACGGTTCTTAGAGATATGCGCTTGGAGGATACAGCGGGATTTTATCAGGCGCGCGCGGACAAAGTGAAGAGTTACTTAGATATTGACTATTCTGACTGGAAATATTCGAATCAGGAAAAGCAATTCTGGAACACTAAAAACAGCCAGATTGAAACGCCTTATGAATATGGTTACCACGCTGGATGGAGAAGCTTGTTCCAGTGTTTTGAATTGCTGATTGTTTCTATTATTGCAATTTGCATTTGTATTGCTCCAGTATTTGCAGGAGAATATCAATCGGGAGCTGACAGCGTTATTCTATCTACCCGATACGGGAAATCGAAATTAATAAAGGCGAAAATTTCAGCGGCTTTTCTTTTTGCACTGCTTGTGTTTCTAATAAATGTTCTGGTGGCAGTAGGTATTCAACTATACGCGTTTGGATTTGAGGGCTGGGATCTTCCATTACAGATTTTAAATGTTACCATTCCTTATAATCTATCCTTGTTGGAAGCGGCTATGGTGTGTATTTTGATCTTATTATTGGTTTCGATGGGGATGGCCGCCGTAACACTTCTTTTGTCCGCAAAGCTGAAAACAGCTTTTGCAGTGCTTGTTGTAGATGTGCTGGTCATATTACTCCCTGTCTTTTTGGGGCTTAGCGGGACAAATGGTATACTGAATCATATTCTTATGCTGTTTCCGTACATGGCTGTACAGCCGGTATTTCCTGCGGAGTACACTTCGTATTTTTCTTATCCATTTCCCGGCTTGACCGTAGATATTATCACTATGAGGATTATTGTTTATGTTGTTATAAGCGCTGTATGCATTCCCTTTGTCGGCCGCGCCTTTAAGCGTCACCAGGTCCAATAAAGCCTTATGAATTCATTACAGCAAAAAGAGCCGGCACTTAACAAGTTTCGGCTCCTTTTGCTGCCCCTATTCGCCCGTCTGCACAATCCAAACCTCCGGCAGGTTCCGGAATTGTTCGGCATAGTCCAATCCGTAGCCGACGACGAATTCGTCGGGGATTTCGATGCCGCAGTAGTCGATGGGGATGTCGGCAAGGCGGCGGGAGGGCTTGCTGAGGATGGTGCAGATGCGGACACTAGCGGCCTCACGGAGAGCAAAGAGCTGCTTGAGATGCTGCAGGGTCAGGCCGGTGTCGATCATGTCCTCGACGAGGAGGACATGTTTGCCGCGGATGTCGGTGTCGATGTCTTTTTTGACGGTGATGACGCCGCTTGAGGTGGAGCTGGCGCCATAGCTGGATACGGACATGTAATCCATGCCGATGGGGAGGGTGATCTCGCGCATCAGGTCAGCCATAAATACGGCTGCTCCCTTGAGGATGCCGATGAGCACCAGCTCCTTGCCTTCGTAATCCCGTGAGATGTCTGCTCCAAGCTCCTGGACTCTTTGCTGCAGCTCTGTTTTGGTGACCAGAACCTTTTGTAATGACGTCATTGTGTGGGCTCCTTATGAATCAGAATGATCCCGCAGCAGTAACCTTTCTATGTTCACAGGCTGCTAATGATCAGGATGTTCTGTCTTTTTCCTTTAGCATAACATCATGTGCCCCCCCTTCGTAAATAGTTGTGGAGGAGACGAGGGTGATTTTGGCATGGTGCGCAGCTGGGGAATGGTTGAAGCGCCGCAGCTGCGCGGAGCTCCCCAATATTCTTTGATGAAGTCCACGACATTCCCGGCGCCTAAAAAAGAACGAGACTGCCGCCATTACGCGGGAAGTCTCGTTCTAAGAGCTTGGAAGATTAGTGTACGGTTACGTTATCCGGCTCATGAACCGGCTGCTCCAGTACGGTAGAGCCGTCTTCAAGACGGAGCCAGGTATCAAAATTCTTGTCGCCCAGGGTTAGTTTTATCACGCGGGCACCCCGCTTAAAGCCTTCTTTTCCATAAGTATTGTAGCCTGAGGCCCGCCCGTAACAGAGGCGTATGCCATGCAGGCTGCCGACAAAGTCGTTGATATGGTCATGTCCGCAAAAGGTGCCCAGCACATCGCCCATTTCCAGCAAAGTCGCAAATAATCCGGAATTAACAGGAGCAGAACAGACGCGTTCGAATCGGTGTCCATGGCAGAGCCGGGTAGACCATACCTCCTGGTACTCGGGAATCGGGATATGAAAGAATGCGAGTGCAGGCAGCTTATCCTCTTGTGCTTGCGGGTTCAGCCGTGCCGATTCAGCTGTCAGCCAGTTAAGCTGATTCCGCTGGATCCAATTATAGCCTGGTACCTGCTCAAGCTCGGAGTAGCTGCCGGAGTCCAGAAAATAAAGAACTGCAGCGGAGCTGCCATTAGGCCCCTCAATTTCAAGTGTATAATTGCCTGTACCGGCAAGCTCCGCAGGTCCGGCCTCAGCCAGCGTGTGAGGATGCTCCAAGGCTACCTGCATCAGTTCATCACGGGAAATGCGGGTTTCTGTATCATGGTTGCCAAATACAAAGGCCCAGGGAATGCCGGTTTGTTCAACAGCGGCGACAGCCTCCCGGAAAGCTTCCTGAGGATTCTCACATTCCTTTTCTTCCGCTGGAACGGGACCCGTGTAAATTAAATCCCCCGTAAAAACGATAAGATCAGGCTGCTCCGCTTCTATAATACGCTCCATGAGTTTACGGGTAAGCTGATCCTCGGCTCTTCCATCCATCCAATGTAGATCGGTAAATTGCACAATTTTAAAGGTTCCATCATTCTGGAATGATAAATGGCGTTTCATTTGAAAATTCCCCTCTCTGGCCAAAATCAGTCGATATGGATACGCCGGGTGAAATGATCTCCTGAGTTTCGGCCGATCATAATATCAAATTCACCAGGCTCGAAGATAAGCTTATCGTCCCTGCCATAGAACATCAACATGTCTCTTGTGATTTCGAAGGAAACCAACTGTTTCTCATGCGCTGTCAATGAAAGCTGCCGGAAACCCTTAAGCTCTTTAACCGGACGCACAACGCTTGCGCTGACATCGTGAATATAAAGCTGAACGGTTTCTTTGCCGTCGATGTCCGAGGTATTCTCTACCTCAATAGAGGCTACAAGCTTGTCAGCGGCTTCAACCTTGAAGTTGCTGTAAGCAAAATCAGAATAGCTCAGGCCATAGCCGAAGCAGAAGAGCGGGTCGTTGGGGCAGTCTAAGTACCGGGTTACATAACGTACTTGCGGATACATGGGATCATAGGGACGTCCCGTTGAATAGGCATTGTAATAAACCGGAATCTGGCCCACAGTATAGGGGAAGCTCATGGATAAACGTCCGGATGGATTGTAGTCCCCGAATAGTACATCTGCCAGTGAGTTCCCTGACTCCGAGCCGAGGAACCAGGCCTGGAGCAAAGCATCGCTGGCATCCAGCACAGGCTTCAGCTCCAGTGGCCGGCCGCTGAATACAATGGTCACTATCTTTTTGCCAGTGTCCTTCAGGCGCCAGATCAGCTTCTCCTGATTAGGCGACAGGCGCAGGTTGGTTTTGCTGCCGCCTTCTCCGGTATCCTGCTGGTTCTCGCCCACTGCAGCAAGGATCACATCGCAATCCTTCAAGCGCTGAAACGCTTCTTCTATCCCGTCCTCTACATCAAATATACCCTCCAGCATACTCCCCAGCTCGCCGGTCATTGCTGTAAGGATATCCCCGGCTGAGGTTTTCCGGGAAATTCCTGTGTAGAGCGAGACCGCCGGGTCCTTTTCCGTTCCGGCCCAGCCGCCCAGCACATCTATGGAAGTGGCGAAAGGACCGGCCAGGCCGATTTTCATCCCCCGCTTGAGCGGCAAAGCTTCATTCTCATTTTTTAGCAGCACAACCGAACTTGCGCCAAGCTCGCGCGCGGTCTGCAGATGCTCCGCATTAGGCTCGGCTGCCTCATCCACTTGCGGATCCGCATCCTTAAACGGATTTTCAAACAAGCCCAGTGCGTCCTTAAGCTCCAGTACCCGGATAACCGCTTCGTCGATCAAAGCGGCATCAAGCCGGCCTTGTTCAATCAGATCTGCGGCATGATGGAGATAGTGGGTGGACATCATCTCGATATCAAGACCGGCAGCCAGACTTTTCTCTGCGGCTTCGCGGCCATCCACTGCAGCCCCGTGGGGGATCAGCTCATTGACGGAATTGAAGTCAGCGATGGTAACACCATTGAACCCCCATTCCTCCCGCAGAATCCCGCGCAGAAGCTGTTCATTTCCGGTTGCCGGAATACGGTCTACTGTATTGAATGCGGCCATTACCATGGCTACACCGGCATCGACCGCGGCCTTGTAGGCAGGCAGATAGAATTCACGCAATACACCGGTGGACATATCGACCGTATTGTATTCCCGGCCGCCCTCAGGCGCACCATAGCCGGCGAAATGCTTGACACAGGCGGCTATGCGTCCTTTTTCCTTCAGGTCTTTGCCCTGATAGCCGCGCACCATGCTTTCGGTGACGCGGGCATTCAGATAAGGGTCCTCACCGGATGTTTCCATGACACGGCCCCAGCGCGGATCGCGGACGAGATCGGTCATCGGAGAGAAAGTGACATGAATCCCGGCAGCTGCGCTTTCTTTGGCAGCAAGCTCGGCAAAGCGTTCACAGGCTTCCAGATCGAAGCTGCAGCCCAGCGCCAGAGGAATGGGCAGTATGGTCCGGTAGCCGTGGATGACATCTGCCATAAAGAGCAGCGGAATCTTCTGGCGGCTTTTTTGCATATGGCGGGTCTGCATTTCGATGGCATTCCGGGCTCCAACGCCGTTCAGAACGCTTCCGATATTCTCAATGGCATGTGGCTTAATTTTGAGCTCCTTGAACGGACCTGTCAAATCAACGGTATCGTCCAGGCCCCAATAATAAGGACCAAGCTGGGTTAATTGGGCCAGTTTTTCGTCCAGTGTCATTTCATTCACAAGCTCTTGGATAAACGGTTTAGTCATGGCAGACTCCTTCTTCATCGAACGCATTGAAAGTTATTGGGATAAATAGATTTGCAGTTCTTCGTCAGGCAGCGTAAGCACAGTGCTTGCAGGAATGCTTAGCGCACCCGGGCGATACGGATTGGCCAGGATTTGGCCGGCAACGGCATTGCCCTCCGAACGCAGTTCCGGTGTGCGGGTGGAACCCGATCCGATATGATAAACAAATTGTAAGGTACGGCCGAAACATTGATAAGTGAAGCGCAGACCGTCCAGACTGGCCGGAAGAACCGGATCAATAATCAGGCTGTCTGCCGTGAAGCGGATTCCCAGAATGCCGGAGATGAGCTGATTCAGGTAAATGCCGGGTCCGCTGGAATATAGCCGCCAGCCGCCTTTCACTGGGACGCTGCCGGTGCGCAGCTGATCGAAATTCTTGTGATAGCTGTAGCGGTCCGGGAAATCTCCGTCCGAACTGCTGAAATACATATTGCTCTGGCGGATTTTCGCATTAGGCACGCTCTCGCGGATATTGATCGGATTGATTTGGAACAGCCCTTCCCAGGCACGCTCAGCATCTCCCAGCTTAGCGGCCGCCTCAAGATAACGAATATGGGCATGCACATATTGCAGGCTGATTTCACGGCCGACATTGGCGGCCTGCTCGGCACGCCGGAAAATGGTGCTTACACCGCCTTCATAGCGGGCCGGGCGGTCCATTAGGCGTACGCCATCCGGACATTTGAGATGCTCATCAATCAGGCGCAAATTCATATCCGCTTGTGCAGGGTCCACCAGTTCGGCAATGATGCTGCGTGTCATCGGCAGCAGGCGATACTGTATTCCGGTATTTTGGTCCAGCGGATGCAGCATGTATTCGATGGTTTCGGCGTCTTTGAAGTAAGCGAAGCCGGCAATAACCTCATCTTTAATGAGCAACGTCTGGAAAGAGGCCTTCATCTGTTCTGCCATTTCAGCAAGCGACCTTGAGAACTCAGGGTCGAATGCCGTGACCTGCGACAGATTCCGGATGACCTGGAATGCCAAGGCAACGGTCCAGGCGCTGACCAGCTTGGTCTTCAGCGCTTCATCGGCAGGCTGCAGGGTATCATCCCAGTCACCGCCGGCATAGGAGATGAGGGCGGTTCCAGGCAGGAAGCGCTTGCTGATTGTGTGCACAGCTGCCTTGACATGCTCAAGTACGGATTCCGATTCCCGGGTAGGCAGGGCATCTGCCAGATAGTGATAGACTACCTCTTCTTGGAAAATAGAGCTGTCCCCGGTAGCCATTACATAGTCGGCAATGCATTTAAGCGGCCAAAGCACGACATCGCCATGCCATTCAGGGGACTGGACAGGGTGCTGGTCGAACATAAACCATTGCGGCCACTCCCGGCTTTCCCACAGCTGGTGGGCAAAAATCTCCAAAAGAACATTTCTGGCCAATTCATAATGCTGGGTCATCAGGAAATATTCCATCGGCCCCTGACATACATCCCGCGTGCCCCATGCGGCTCCGCCTGGCTGTTCAAGTCCGTGCGGCACAATAAAATGGACCATTGCATTATGCGTATACCACCATGCGGTTTCGTTCAATTTATCAATCTTTACCTGTTCGGCACCCTCGATCTGCAAGCAGAAGCGGGAACTGAAAGCTTCGTAGAATTCTCTGTACAATGTTACTTCATCTTCAAAGCTGTAAGGAGCCAGCGGCAAACTTCCCTTGTCCTCAAGCCTTCCTTGCATGACTAGCTGGAAGCTTGAGGACTGCTCTACGGAAAGGGTAAGCAGTGTACCGTTGCGCGGCTTGCCGTCTTCATAGAATATCCGGTCGTCACTTAAATTGAAAGCGGTATCAGGTAATTGAATGTCATAATGCAGGCCGGGATAAGGATGGTTCCGCCAAGTGTTCTCATCTGGTTGAACGCGGATAATTCCGTCTGCAGCGCTGACTCTCACCGGATGCTGGAATTCATGCTCGCCCATAACCAGCTGATTAGTAATCAGGTAATCGTAGGATTTTCCGAGCTTTGACTGTACCTGAAGCACAATATCCGGTTGATTGGCGGCAGCAAAGGTGGTGATCGTTAACGTATCATCCTCCAGCTTGTAATGCCATTTGGCAAAATTCACACCCATTTCATAAACGGCCGGCAGGGTAAGAATCCGGTAGACGCCATCATGGCGGATATAAATGCGCTGTCCTGTGTTCTTGAGAATATTGAGCAGGCCGCGCGGCGTGGAGAGGAGCTTATGGAAAGAAGTATTGCCCGCCACCGTCTGACCGTTGAAAATACCGTACATGTAGTTGGTGGACGTAATCAGGTTGTTGTTGACCTGTGTGTCATCCATCAGGGTGGTAATGATATGTCCGTGCGGGCGTTCAACGAGCAGTTCCTTGGGCTGCAACACGACATGGACGTGGTCATTAGTAAAGAAGGACAACAGTTTACCATCCTCGTATTCCTCGAGCTTTCGCTCAGGGAACGCGGCATCAATCTCGGCTTGTGACCACTGCGGAGAGACATAAGGTCCCCCGATTTCAGCACTGAGCGTGACTGTGTCTCCCTCTTGTACAGTGTCGCTCAGGTTCCAGTCTATGAAGGCATAAGCTTCCTGCAGCCGGGACCCAAACTCAAGAGACGTTACAGCGGCGGGATGAGTCTGGCGGAACAGGCCGTAGAAGGCAAAATCAACGGTTCCAGCCAGCTTCATTTGCTCTGTTTGCAGACCGGTATAGGCCAGCTCATATTGAACATTTTGGTTCGGAAGGCCGCTTTCCAGTACTTGAGGAATATCCAGGGCTTTAAAAGATAAGCCAAAAAACTGCGTGCCATCTGTTGAATAGCCGACGGCTTTGGTCTGAAGCACACCTTGCTGCAGATAGGGGAAAGCTGTGCCCTGAGGCTGGTTTTGGCGCGAGCATACAGCGTAACCGTTAGGCCCCTCCCAAATGCTGTGATCCAGGTACTGGCTCATATACAGCTCATTGGACAGCACGCCGCCTTTTTCAGCGACACCGAGATCCTGTCCATAAATGACATCAACCGTTTCCCCGTTTCCGGAGAGCTGGATATGCCAGAACCAAATGCCATCAGCAGCAGGGGAGAAGGTAACACGGTAATCAATAGCCTCTATCCGGCCTTGGTAAATAAGTCTTTCGTGATTGTACAATAGTTTGGAGCGGGAGCGGATTCCCAGCAAGGGATAGCTTTCAATGCCTTGTGCTGTATGCACGCGAAGATAAATATTATTGGCCGAACCATCCATAGAATTGCCCTGGAACTGATTGATGAGGAATGGCCCGTTGGAGAATTCAAAGATGTCGCCTGTTGGCAAGAACGTGTACTTGGATTCATCGAGTGTAAAGGTAATCATGTTGGATTGTGGTCTGAAAATCATAAGAACCCTCGCCTTCCACTACATGAATAGGACATGAAATTGAACGGATAGGGGAGTTCAAATCAAATGTCATCAAGGGCATGCATTTTCACCAAAAAAGATAATAGAAACGTTTCCATGTTAGGTATACCTCGATATTAGTCTCGTGGCTAAAAAATGTCAATCATCTTTGAAATAATTATTGTTTCGAAACATTTGGGACTGTATATATAATTAATGTACTTGAAATTCGAAAAAAAATTCAATTGACAGCGCATACATTTTAAGAGTATGCTCTTCGCAAGGGGAGTTCCAAAAAAATGATGGAAACGTTTCTATACCTTTAAAACATAGCTTTTATCGTGATTGGTAGTCGAGTTAATTTATTCCATTGGTGTGAATGCATCGTTCAAATTGGAGGTGGGTCTATTGGCTAGAATTATGCGAACTGGTGGAAATATCGGCCGGGAATTGCTGAAGAACAAAGTTCTTTTCCTTATGCTGCTGCCCGTGCTTCTGTATTTCCTGATCTTCCACTATGCGGTAATGCCCGGAGCTTATGTCGCATTTGTGGATTACAAACTTAACAAGGGGATCTTCGGAAGCCATTTTATCGGCCTGAAGAACTTCGAATTCCTAGTCCAAAATGGTGATCTCTGGAATATCACCAAGAATACCCTGCTGTACAATGTGGCTTTCCTTGTCTTGGGGAATATCATTCAAATTGTGTTTGCCATTATGCTGTCGGAGATAACGGGCAAATGGTTCAAGAAGATCTCCCAGTCGGTGATTCTCCTCCCGAACTTTATTTCAATGGTTATCGTAGGGGTATTTGCCTACAACCTATTCAATTTTAACTCCGGTTTTATCAATACGATGTTGGCCGGAGCCGGGCTGGACCGCCACGAGTTCTACTCCGATGCAGGCATTTGGAAATACATTATTGTCGCCTTCAAAATCTGGGCCAGTACCGGATACGGCATGATTATCTATCTGGCGGCCATAACAGGGATCAACCATGATTTGTATGAGGCTGCTTATATGGACGGCGCTACTACCTGGCAACGGATCCGCTACATGACCTTGCCGATTCTGAAGCCAACCTTTATTCTGCTTCTGCTGTTCGGAATGGGCGGGATTCTCAAAGGCTCCTTTGACCTGTTCTATAATCTGATCGGGACGAATTCCGTACTGTATCCGCAGACGGATATCATTGATACTTATGTCTTCCGCTCATTGGTGGGGCAATTCAACTTCTCCATGGGAGCCGCTGTTGGCTTCTACCAATCCTTGTTCGGGCTGCTTCTGGTGCTTGTGGTGAACTTTATTGTGCGCAAGGTCGAGCCTGACAGCGCATTATTCTAAGACTCAGAAAGAAACAGGGGTGATGATAATGGAAAAGAAAGCAGTCAAACAAGATGTCGGCAGTATCTTCATTAAAGCCATCAGCTATTTGTGCATCACAATCTTTGCGCTGATTTGTTTATTTCCTTTTGCGCTGATGATCACTTCCTCATTTATGAACGAGCAGGAAATTGTCCGCGAAGGCTACAAGCTGCTGCCCAAAGAATTTTCCTTCAAGTCATATGAGTTGCTGCTTAACAACTCTACAAATCTCATCAATGCTTATCAGGTAACTATTTTTATCACTGTAGTGGGTACGGTGCTGGGACTGTTTATGATGTCGATGGCCGGCTTTGTGCTCAACCGCAAGGATTTCAAGTACCGCAATTTCTTCTCCTTCCTAATTTACTTTACGACGCTCTTTAGCGGCGGCTTGATTCCAACGTATATCCTGATGGTCAAGCATCTTCATATGAAGGATAACTTGTTCGCTATGATCCTGCCGGCTGTGGTCGGCGCCTGGTCGATCTTCCTGATGCGCAATTTCATGAAGGCGATTCCGGATTCCTTATATGAATCCGCTACCATTGACGGTGCCGGCGATTTCCGCATCTACTGGCGGATTTTTATTCCCTTAGCGGTTCCGTCCTTGGCCACCATTGGACTGTTCTCGGCGCTGGGCTTTTGGAATGAGTGGTACAACGGGATGTTGTATATGGACAGCCCAACTAAATACCCGTTGCAATACTTTTTGCAGCGGATGGTTAATCAGACCAACCTTGGGACTATGATTAACTCGGGGGCAGTGATTAATTCAGCCGATCTTCCTACGCAATCTATCAAGATGGCTACAGCTGTTCTCGCCACAGGGCCAATTATTCTCCTCTACCCGTTTGTGCAGCGTTATTTTGTAACAGGGCTTACCGTCGGGGCAGTAAAGGGTTAATGGACGTGATCTCTTAAGAGAGGCGTTTATTATAGATGAAGAATTCATAAACAGACAAGAAAAGGGAGGCTTACCTGATGAAAGGTAAAAAAATCGCGTCTTCTTTAATGGCAGTCCTCATGCTTGCCGGGGTATTGACAGCCTGTACGTCCAAGAACAACAACAATGAGTCAAGCACTTCTCCAACGGATTCCGGAAAGTCGGAAACTACTGCAAATACGGGTGGAGTAGACACTTCCAAGGAAGCTAAGCTGACGTACTACCTGTGGGGCAGTGAAGGGGTTAACAACAAGGCGATCCTTGGCGAGATCAACAAGAAGCTCAAGGCAGATCTGAACGCAAGCATTGAAGTGAAGTATATTGACTGGCCGGATACGGCTACCAAGTACCCGTTGTTATTTGCTTCCGGTGAAAATTTTGATATGTCCCACGCCTCTCCCGGAGCACCAGTTTCCTATTTTACATTAGCCAGTGAAGGCGCACTCGTGGACATCACGGAGATGCTCGACAAGGTTGCTCCTAAGCTGAAGGCAGAAATTCCTGCAACTGTCTGGGAGAACACGAAATACAAAGGCAAAATTTATGGAGTTCCGAGTCTTTACAGTGAATACACACCTACCGGTTTCGCTTATCGTTCTGATCTGCTGAAGAAATACGGCATGGAAAAAATCAGCTCAATAGATGATATGGTGAAGTACATGGACAATGTTGTTGCTAACGAATCCTTCACGCCGATCAACGGCAAGGCTGAAGATGCGCAGAATATGTTCAGAATGCTGGTCGATACCACGGATATGTGGCTTAACGCCCCTGGTATTTCTCTAAATGAACTGAATCTGGTGACCAAAAGTCCGGAGGACTTCAAAACCGTCTTCCATCCGGCCTACACCCAGGAATTTGAAGATTGGGCTGTGAAAATGCGTGAATGGGCGGATAAAGGGTATTGGGGTAAAGATGTGCTGTCCGCAACCATGGGCGGGAAAGAGAACTTTAGAGCGGGAAACTCTGCAGGTTATTTGACTCATGCCCAAGACTGGATCGGTCAGTATGGAGCGGATATCAAGGCACAACCTGAATCAGATCCTTACTTCTTCACTTTCGCTGAAGCGAACAAGAAAATCAAACGTAAGATGGGCGTGGACAACTCGACCGTAATCAGCACAAATTCGGCTAATCCGGAACGCGCACTGATGGTGATTGAGAAGTTTATGACTGATGAGAGCTATTACAACCTTATTCAATACGGAATTGAAGGCAAACAATATGTCATTGAAGACGGCATCAAGAAATTCCCTCCAGGCTACAATGAAAAAACAGATGCCGGCGGCTTCTCGGCCTGGTCACTCAGAAATGACAAGTTCGTTGTTCCGAGTGATACCGAAAACCCTATCCGCAACTCTTTGTTCGCTGAATGGGATAAAGTGGCAATCGATGATCCGTACAACGGATTCAGCTTCGATCCATCGAATGTGACTACAGAAATCGCTTCAATCTCCAACGTGAATTCACAGCTTGGTATCCAGCTGATGCTTGGCAAAACTAGCCAGGAGCCTAAAAAAGCAGTTGCAGAATACCGCGAACAGCTGAAAAAAGCAGGAATTGACAAGGTCATTGCCGAAGTACAGAAACAATTAGCAGAATTTGTTCCTGTCAACTAAAGGAATGCTATAAGGCGTAAGGGAGCTATAAGTACTTATAGCTCCTTTACCCATAGATGGGGGAGTACAGTGGACGTAAATATCAAGGATATCGCGCGGATTTCCGGTGTCGGCATCTCAACAGTCTCGCGGGTAATCAACAACAAAGGGCTGGTGAGCAAGGCGACAAGAGAAAAGGTTCTAAGTGTGGTCAGGGAATATAATTATGTTCCCAATTCCAACGCACGGAATTTGAAAACCACGGAATCCAAGAACATTGCACTTATGGTCAAGGGGATTACCAATCCTTTCTTTTCCAATATGATCAAAGAAATTGAACGGCAGGTTAATTTGCGGGGTTACCCGTTTCTCATTCAACAGGTGGAGGATGGAACGGATGAAATCAAAGCGGCTATTCAACTGGTGAAAGAAAAGAATCTCTGCGGGATTATCTTTATGGGCGGAACGTATAATCATTCCGAAGAAAAGTTCAAACAGCTGACGATTCCTTTTGTGCTGACGACGATTACCTCAACCCAGAAGGTGGACCCTTCCGTATTTTCCAGTGTGATCATTGATGAATTGAAGGAAGCCTATAAGGCGACCAATTACTTAATCTCACTCGGACATACGAATATCGGGTTTCTGGCTAAGTCCCCTTTATTGGACGAAACCACAGGAAACCGCCGGCACTTGGGCTACAAAAAAGCACTGGAAGAGCATGATCTGCCTTACGATGCTCAATTGGTCGAGGATTGTGAATACAGTCCCAGCTCCGGATTTAATGCCGCGCGTAGACTGTTCAACAAGAATAAGGGAGTTACGGCTATTTTTGCAGCCTCCGATACGATTGCGATTGGTGCGGCCAAAGCTGTGCTTACCGCCGGGTTGTCTATTCCGGGCGACATCTCAATCCTTGGCTTTGATGGTATTGAGATGGCTGAGTATTATCATCCTTCTCTGGATACAATCAGCCAACCGGGCACGGAAATGGCATTATCAAGCGTGGGCGTTCTCTTTGACCTCATCTCGGGACAGTCAAATAACCAGCATATTGTCTACGATGCGGTATTGCTCAAACGCGGCTCTTGCAGGATGATCAAGGATTATTAGGGTGAAGTGTTGTTGTTAAAGGAGCAGGTAAAGCGCTGCTCCTTTTTGCTATAAAAAAACATTATAATTATTCTGAAAAAAACCCATCATAAACGATAGCACTTCTGTAGATTTTTATTTATAATAATTATTATCTGGATGTCATAAATAGTTCAAAGGTTTTATAAAAAGCCCTATTTCCTTGTGATATACTTAACACAGCGATTTCGGATGTTGTGAATGACATACCTTTAAATATGGATAAACAGTGATAGTGCCTACACCACTGATTAGAGACTAGGATGGTGAACAAGCGATGCATATTGTCGTCGTTGGCCTGAATTACCGTACAGCTCCTGTAGAGGTGAGAGAGCAGTTCGCATTTGCGGAGAAGGATCTGCCTGCGGCGCTCCATGAACTGATGCAGACCAAGAGCGTTCTGGAGGGGGTTGTCGTCGCCACCTGTAACCGGACGGAAATTTATGTGGTCGTGGACCGCCTTCATATGTGCGGATACTTCATCCGCAGCTTTATGGAGCAGTGGTTCAATGTAAAGAGTGAACAATTTGCACAGCATATGTATATATATGAAGATGAGCAGGCTATTGCCCATTTGTTCCGTGTGACCTGCGGTTTAGATTCCATGGTGATTGGTGAGACGCAGATCCTGGGACAGGTGCGCAATTCTTTTTTGTCTGCCCAAGCAGAAGGCGTGACCGGCACCTGGTTCAACCAGCTGTTCAAGCAGGCTGTGACGCTCGGCAAACGTGCGCATAGTGAAACTTCGATCGGCGAAAGCGCGGTTTCGGTCAGTTATGCGGCGGTGGAGCTGGGCAAGCGTATTTTCGGCATGTTCACCGGCAAAAGAGTGCTGATTCTCGGCGCCGGCAAAATGAGCGAGCTTACGGTGAAGCATCTGTACAGCAGCGGTGCGGCAGAGGTTATTGTTGCCAACCGCACGTTGTCGCGGGCGATAGAGCTGGCTGAGAAGTTCTCGGGGAAACCGAGCACGATTGACGAGGCTTTGAAGCATCTCGATGAAGTGGATATTGTCATCAGCTCTACTGGCGCTGACGGTTTTGTGCTGACAGCGGATCAGGTGGCTGCCGGCATGAAGCGCCGTCCTTCGCGGCCGCTGTTCATGATTGATATTGCCGTTCCGCGTGATATTGATCCGGCGGCCGCAAGTGTGCCGGATGTGTTCCTGTATGACATTGATGATCTGGAAGGCATCGTCGAGAGCAATCTGGAGATGCGCCGCAGTGAAGCGGCCAAGATCGAGGTCATGATCGCAGAAGAGATGGAGGAATTCCAGGTATGGCTGAAGACGCTTGGCGTCAGACCGGTCATCCGTGCGCTTCAGGACAAATCGAATGGAATTTATGAAGAAACTATGGATAGTCTGTTCAACAAGCTGCCTGAGCTGGACGAGCACCAGCGCAAGGTGATCCGCCGCCTGACGAAAAGTATTGTGAACCAGATGATGCATGATCCGATCAATGTGATTAAGGAACTGTCCGGCGGCAAGCAGGGGAGTGAGGCACTTGATTATTTCACGCAAATCTTTGCCCTTCAGGAGCAGCTAGGAACCGATCCGGACAGCGGCAGCCCTGCACCGGTTGAGCGGACTGACAATGAACGTTCTTCAAGCATCGACTTTAACGTGCCTAAGACGGTGTTTGCTCCGGCAGGCCTGCTGGGCGGGTGAAGAACATGCAACTGCTGAACGGAATATATGATACCGCTCTGCTGCTATATGCCCTGAGCCTGCTGTTTATTTTCTCGGATTGCCTTCGGCGTAATCCGGGCGGGAAGCGGCTAGGCACGGGGCTTCTTGTCGTTGTGGGACTGCTGCAGTCTGCCGGGCTTGCGATCCGGTTCTCCCAGGAGGGAGGACTGCCCATTTTCACCCCGTATGATTTCCTGTTCTGGTTCTCATTCAGTATCGTGCTGACTTCACTTGCGGTGGCGTACACGCGTGGAGGTGAATTCACCATCCTGCTGCTCAGCGGAGCGGGCTTCAGTGTGTTCCTGCTGAACCGGGTATGGCTGACGGCTGCGGATCATGGCCTGGAGAGCTGGAGTGCGGTGCACGGATGGCTGGCAATGCACATTATTTTAGCTAATTTGAGCTTTGGCGCACTGACACTGGGTGCGGTATTTGCGATAATGTATCTGTTCCTGCACAGTAAGCTGAAGAGCAAGAAATGGGATGACCGCGTCCGGCGTCTGCCTAGTCTGGAAACGATGGATAAATATTCGTATACATCAATTCTCGCCGGGGTTCCCCTGCTGAGCGTATCGCTTGTATTGGCGGGCATGTCCATTATCGCAGAAGGGCGGACCCCGCTGTTCCAGGATCCCAAGGTGCTGACTACACTTGTCGGGCTTGGGATTTACATAACCTATATCTTGCTGAAGCGGTCCGGCCGAAGAAGCGGGACGGTTATGGCCCGCTGGGCGATTTCGGGATACGGCTTCATTATCCTGAATTTTCTGTTGAATTCATGGTCTGATTTCCACGGCTGGGGCGGGAAGTGATGAACATGGTGAACTATTTTCCTGTCATGCTGGATTTGCAGGATCAACGGATTGTGGTGATCGGCGGCGGGGCCGTTGCCGAGCGTAAAGTAGGTCCGCTGCTGGAAGCGGGAGCGGCGGTGACCGTTGTCAGCCCCTCGTTAACGGAGAGGCTTAGCGAACTTGCAGAGAAGGGCATGCTAATCTGGATTAGCCGCCCTTATGCTCCCGGGGATCTTGAGGGGGCCTTCCTGGCCTATGCCGCCAGCAGTGATGCGGCGGTTAATGAAGCAACTGCACGGGAGGCAAAGGCTTTGGGCCTTCCGGTGAATGTGGCCAGCCATGCCGAGGCGGGGAACTTCATTACTCCCGGCGTGTTTCGCCGGGGACGTCTGACGGTGGCCGTATCGACCTCGGGCGCTGGTCCTGGTGTGGCTGCGAAGATTACGGAGCAGGTTGCGGAGATGCTGGGCGAGGAATACGAGCCGTATCTGGATTTTTTGCATGCGCTGCGGGTAGAGATCAAGCGGCAGGAGCCTACAGCCGCGGTCCGTGCACGGCTTCTGCGCAAGCTGGCCCGTCTGGACGTGTTGGATGAGATCAGACAGGGTACTTTTAAAGAGTGGAACCCGGAGACGGTTCAGGTCTGGATTGCCGCTAACCGTGAGGCGTAGATATGTTAAAGCTCCTGGAACGTTGGGCTGGAGATGTGCGGAAGCCATTTTTGAATAAGACCGAAGACTGCTGAAAAAGGCACGAGTTGTTGGTAGAAGTGAAAAACTTGCCGGAATGTTGCGGGAGTTTTCATTGGTGGCCGAATCTGGGGAAACGCCGGGTAAATGACCGGAATGTGGCTGAACCAAGCCTTGCAGATGCCGTTGTAAAGAGCAGCTCACGGGTGAATTCGGTTTGGTCTTGGGGTAAATGTGAGAACGTGAAAAAAACAGCAGGCATGCCGCTGATTGTATAAGAGTAGTATGATTGTGAGAGCAGTAAGGCACATGCAGGTTACCGGGAGGAATGTAAATATGCGCAAGATTATTGTAGGCAGCAGACAAAGCGCGCTCGCGCTGACACAGACGGGGCATGTCATCGCCGATCTGGAGCGTCTGAGTGAGGAACACGGCTTCGGCTTCACCTTTGAAGTGCACCGGATTGTCACCAAAGGCGATCGGATTCTGGATGTCACCTTGTCCAAAGTGGGCGGCAAAGGGTTGTTCGTAAAGGAAATTGAGCAGGCCATGCTGGCCAAAGAGATCGATATGGCTGTACATAGTATGAAGGATATGCCCTCTGAGCTGCCGGAAGGGCTGATTAACGGTGCTGTGCCGCGACGGGTCGATCCGCGTGACTGCCTGATCGCTACCGGAGCAGCTAGTCTGGATGAGCTGCCGCAGGGTGCGCGTGTCGGTACCAGCAGCCTGCGCCGTTCCAGCCAGCTTGCCGCACTGCGGCCTGATCTGGACATTCAGCCGGTGCGCGGCAACATTGACTCACGGCTGAAGAAGCTGGAGAGCGGCGAATTCGACGCGATCCTGCTGGCGGCTGCGGGTCTCTCACGTATGGGCTGGGAGGACCGGGTAACGGCATATCTGCCGCCGGAGGTCTGCCTGCCTGCTGTCGGGCAGGGAGCACTCGGCATCGAATGCCGGGAGGATGACGCCGAGCTGCGGAAGCTGCTGGCACTTTATAATGATGAGCATACGGCCCTTACAGTGGCGGCGGAACGGACGTTTCTTGGCGCACTGAACGGCGGCTGTCAGGTGCCGATTGGCGCTTTTGCGGTACTGGGAGCAGAAGACAGTGGAACTGAATCCAATGCATTAGCAGGTTCTGCTGCACCGGATTCTACCCGCAGGGTCATCACATTGACCGGCATGGTGGGAACGCCGGATGGCTCAGTGATCCTGAAGGAAACCTGCACCGGGGAAGATCCGGTTCAGCTTGGCGAAGAGGTCGCCAGGAAGCTTATTGCCCGGGGAGCAGAGAAGATTTTGGCGGATGTAAGGGGATGATGGAGATGAAGGGGAAAGTCTATCTTGTAGGTGCAGGTCCAGGGGACGCCAAGCTGATTACGGTGAAAGGCCTGGAGTGCATCCAGAAGGCGGATGTGCTGGTTTACGACCGGCTGGCCAGCCCGAGGTTGCTGAAACATATGAAGTCCGGCGGAGAAAAAATATACGTAGGCAAGCTGCCTGACCGCCATACGATGAAGCAGGAGGAAATCAATCAGCTGCTCGTCGATCTGGCGCTTGAGGGAAAGACGGTCGTGCGGCTGAAGGGCGGAGACCCGACGATTTTTGGCCGTGTGGGTGAAGAAGCGGAGCTGCTGCGCAGACATGGCATTTATTATGAGATTGTGCCGGGCATTACCTCGGCGATCAGCGTGCCGGCCTATGCCGGCATTCCGGTGACTCACCGGGATTATGCTTCCTCGCTCTCGATTATTACCGGACATGAAAGTCCGGATAAGCTGGATCATTCCATTCATTGGGATAAGGTGACAAATGCTACGGGAACACTGGTGTTTCTGATGGGCGTTGCCAAAATCGGCTATATCAGCGCCCAGCTGATCAAACACGGTCGGCCGCCGGAAACGCCGGTCGCGCTTGTCCGCTGGGGTACGCGCGCGGATCAGGAGACGCTGATCGGGACACTCGCCGACATTGAGGCGAAGGTAAAGGCGGCGGATTTCCAGCCGCCTGCCGTCATCGTCGTCGGCGACGTGGTGCTGCAGCGCCAGCAGCTGATGTGGGTAGAAGCTCTGCCGCTGTTCGGCAAGCGCATTGTGGTTACACGGGCCCGCAGCCAGGCCAGCGAGCTGGTGGACCGGATCGAGGAACTGGGCGGCGAGCCGTACGAGTTCCCGGTCATTGAGACGGTCATGCCGGAAGGCGCAGGGAAGAAGGCCAAGATTGCAGAAGCGCTCGGCGCGTTATCCGCATACGACTGGGTCTTCTTCACGAGCGCGAACGGCGTGGAGTTTTTTTGGCGTCACCTGGCGGAGCTCAAGGTGGACATCCGCGGCCTGCACCGCGCGCGCATCGGCGCGGTGGGACCGGCCACAGCCGCGGCGCTGGCCCAGCGCGGGCTGGTGGCCGAGGAGCTGCCTGGAGTCTTCCAGGCAGAAGGGCTGATCGAAGCCTTCGGCTCCAGGCTGCTGCCTGGGCAGAAGGTGCTGCTGCCACGCGGCGACCTCGCGCGCGAGTGGCTGCCGGACAAGCTGAGGGAGCTGGGGCTGGAAGTGACCGAAGTGGACACCTACGAGACGGTGGTCACCGGCGAGGATGACATCGAGCTGCTTAAGCTGCTGGAGGAGAAGCGGATTCACGCGGTTACCTTCACCAGCTCTTCGACAGTGCGCAACTTCATCAGCATCCTGAAGCGGATGGGGCTTGAAGATCCGCTTCCGCTGCTGGCGGGCGTGAAGATTGCCTGCATCGGCCCCGTGACCGAGAAGACTGCCGTAGAAGCCGGTCTGACCCCGGGGCTGCTCCCCGACGAGGCGACGATCGAGGGATTGGTACAGGAGCTGTGCCGCTGGAATGAAGGAACGCGGCTGCAATAATCATTTAATGGCTGGCGGACGAATAGGGAAATCTAACTTAGCTGTACTTTGTACAGCTAAAATAGACTTAAATCCCTCATAAGGATGGTTAGTTGTATTCTGTACAGCTAAATTTGCCGATTTAAGCGGAAATCGCTATTTCGGTGATTTTAGTTGTATGAAGTACAGTTAGGCGGCAAATCAGCGGGTATATTGTGAAATTAGTTGCAGAGAATGCAGTTAGCGCAATCTGCCTGAGTTTGTCTGAGTTTGCTTGGTTTACTGGGTTTACAGCAGGGTTAGCTGGTTAGCGGGGTTTGCTTGGTTTGCTTGGTTTGCTTGGTTAGCTGGTTTTGCTGGGTTAGCTTGGTTAGCTTGGTTAGCTTGGTTAGCTTGGTTAGCTTGGTTAGCTTGGTTAGCTTGGTTAGCTTGGTTAG
>NZ_JBYTDQ010000005.1:544434-586121 GCF_058791575.1 Paenibacillus sp. EB106-06-01-XG199
GGTTAGCTTGGTTAGCTTGGTTAGCTTGGTTAGCTTGGTTAGCTTGGTTAGCTTGGTTAGCTTGGTTAGCTTGGTTAACGGGGTTTTCTTGGTTTGCAGGGTTTGCAGGGTTTGCAGGGTTAGCTGGGTTAGCTGGTTTTGCTGGTTTTGCTGGTTTTGCTGGTTTTGCTGGTTTTGCTGGTTTTGCTGGTTTTGCTGGTTTTGCAGGGTTAGCTGGGTTAGCTGGGTTAGCTGGGTTTACTGGGTTTACTGGGTTAGCTGGTTTTGCTTGGTTAGCGGGGTTTTCTTGGTTTGCAGGGTTAGCTGGGTTTACTGGGTTAGCTGGTTTTGTTGGTTTTGCAGGGTTAGCTGGGTTAGCTAGGTTAGCTGGGTTAGCTGGGTTTACTGGGTTAGCTGGTTTTGCTGGGTTAGCTTGGTTTGCCCTTTGTTTGCCTGTATTTTTCTGTGTTACTCTGAGTTCACCTCAGTCCGACCGAGTTCGTCTGTGACTATATGGGATGCCCCTCTTCGGGTCTGATTCACAGCTGGGCTATTGTTCAATAGATCACTTACCGTATGTGTTTATATATCTATTATACAGGAGGATGTCCAATGAGTTTTCCAATTACACGGCACCGCCGTCTGCGAGGAACAGCCGGAATTCGCGGAATGGTGCGTGAGACAATATTAAATACGCTGGATTTCATCCAGCCGATTTTTGTAACCTATGGAACAGGTGTGAAGAATGAGATCGGCTCCATGCCGGGTGTGTATCATTTTTCGCTCGACATGCTGAAGGCCGAAGTGGATGAAATTGCTGCACTGGGCATTCCTGCTGTGCTGCTGTTTGGCATTCCTGAGACCAAGGACGCGATCGGTTCTTCTGGTTTTGCCGATGACGGCATCGTGCAGGAAGCTACGCGGCTGATCAAGCAGTGGTACCCTGAGCTGCTGGTCGTTGCCGATACCTGCTTGTGTGAATTCACCGATCACGGCCACTGCGGGATGGTTCATACCCACACAGTAGACGGTGTCGTGCACGGCGATGTCATCAACGATGCTTCGCTTGAGCTGCTGACCCGAACAGCGGTGTCGCAGGCCAAGGCCGGGGCGGACATTATCGCACCTTCCAACATGATGGATGGTTTCGTGCAGGCGATCCGCACCGGACTGGATGAGAATGGCTTCGAGCATGTGCCGATTATGTCCTATTCGGTAAAATATGCTTCGGCCTTCTACGGCCCGTTCCGTGAAGCCGCTGACTCTGCTCCGCAGTTCGGCAACCGCAAAACCTACCAGATGGACCCGGCCAATCTGCGGGAGGCGATCCGCGAAGCGGATTCGGATGTGCTGGAAGGTGCAGATATGCTGATGGTGAAACCTGCGCTGGCTTATCTGGATGTCATCCGGACCATCCGCGACCAGTTTGATCTGCCGCTGGTTGCCTACAATGTGAGCGGAGAATACTCCATGGTCAAAGCGGCGGCGCTGCAGGGCTGGATCGACGAGCAGGCGGTAGTACTGGAAATGCTGACCGGCATGAAGCGTGCAGGAGCGGATATTATCATTACCTATTTTGCCAAGGATGCGGCACGCTGGCTGAAGGGCTAAGCTAATCAAGAATCGAACAGGAGTGAGAAACCATGGGTAATGTACCATTGGCGCGCCGGGAAGAAGCTTCCCGTGCAGCTTTTGAAGAAGCGAAGCAGTATATTCCCGGCGGGGTGAACAGCCCGGTGCGGGCGTTCAAATCCGTAGGATTGACACCGGTTTATGTGGATCATGGCGCGGGTTCGCGCATTTACGATATTGACGGCAACAGCTTTATCGACTACGTCTGCTCGTGGGGACCGCTCATTATGGGGCATGCTCACCCAGAGGTCGTAAAGGCATTGCAGGAGACGGCCGTAAAAGGGACAAGCTTTGGCGCGCCTACGCTGCTGGAGACGGAAATGGCCAAAACAGTGGTGGAACGTGTCCCTTCAGTGGATATTGTGCGGATGGTCAACTCCGGTACGGAAGCTACTATGAGTGCGATCCGGTTGGCCCGCGGAACTACCGGACGCAGCAAAATCCTCAAGTTTGAGGGCTCGTACCATGGCCATGCGGATAGCCTGCTGATCAAGGCCGGCTCCGGCGTAGCCACGCTTGGTTTGCCGGATAGCCCTGGCGTGCCTGAAGGCGTAGCAGTCAACACGATCACTGTGCCGTACAATGACCTGGAAGGGGTCAAAATCGCTTTTGAACGCTATGGCAGTGAGATTGCTGCGATTATTGTAGAACCGATTGCCGGGAATATGGGCGTTGTGCCGCCGCTTCCGGGCTTCCTTGAAGGCTTGCGCAAGGTGACGACGGGTTACGGAGCACTGCTGATTTTTGATGAGGTCATGACAGGCTTCCGCGTAAACCGCAGCTGCGCTCAGGGACTATTCGGCATTGAACCGGATCTGACCTGCTTCGGCAAAGTAATCGGCGGCGGTCTCCCCGTAGGCGCTTATGGCGGCAAAAGAGAGATTATGGAACAGATCGCTCCATCCGGCCCGATCTACCAAGCGGGTACGCTCAGCGGCAATCCGCTGGCGATGGCTTCCGGTCTCAGCACGCTCAAGCTGCTGACGCCAGAGGTGTACGACCGCCTGGAGATACTCGGCGCACGTCTGGAGGCAGGTCTTAAGCGGAATAGCGCCGAGACCGGTATTCCTCTGACGATTAACCGTGTGGGCTCCATGGTTTGCCCGTTCTTTACCGAAGGGCCGGTAATCAACTTCGAAACGGCCAAAGCCAGTAACCTGGATATGTTCCGCAGCTACTTCGCCAAGATGCTCGATCAGGGCATCAGTGTTCCGCCATCGCAGTTCGAAGGAATGTTCGTATCCGCCGTACACAGCGAGCAGGATATCGATGATACTATCGAAGCTCACTTGAACGCCCTGAAGTCACTGTGACGTCCGGAGCAGATAATGTATCGGTCCAGGGCGGCGGCGCCTGGACCCGGCGCGGCGAATGGCTGGAAGCCATGCCCGGCCGGGTCGTTACCGGAGCAGCCGATCCGCAGGCTGCGGTAGACCGCTGGCTGCTGGAGACGGCCGGGATGCCGGTGAAACTCCATGCCCGGCTGCGCCGCGAAGGCGGCATCCAGTGGAAGGGCGACCGGCTGCGGCTGGCGCTTTTTCCTTACCGGGAAGCGGGCATTGAGCCGGTGTGGCAGGAGCTTGAAGTGCTGTATGAGGACGACTTTTGCCTTGTTGTCCATAAGCCTGCGGGTATGGCGGTTCACCCGGACGGCAGCGGGTCAGATACAACGCTGGATCATGTTGTTGCAGCGCATTATGCCGCTTCCGGCGGAGGCGTCGCTGTGCGGCATATACACCGGTTGGACAAGGATACCACGGGTCCTGTGCTCTATGCGAAGAACGAATATGCGCAGCTTGTACTCGATGAAGACATGCGCGAGAAGGTGATATCGCGGCGGTACGCTGCGATTGTGGAGGGCGTCGTCCCGCCTGCGCTCAAGGTGATCGACGCCCCGATTGGCCGCGACCGCCATCATGCGGCGCGCAGACGTGTTTCACCCGGCGGACAATCCGCGGTAACGTTAATCCTTGGACGCGAGGTGCTGCAAGGCGGCACTTCGCTTAAGGTGCAGCTTGAAACCGGGCGCACGCATCAGATCCGCGTTCACCTCAGCCATATGGGTCATCCGCTGTATGGGGATGAGCTGTATGGCGGGCCGCGCTGGGGTTTGACAGGCAGTAGCCGTCAGGCTCTGCACGGTGAGGTGTTGGCTTTCAGCCATCCATGGAGCAAGGAAAGGCTGGAAATAGCCGATCCATGGCCGGAGGATATGCTGCGGCTGCGGGAGGAACTGGGCGGCGGGACAATAGGCTGAAATCAGTCTGTTGGAGCTTCCTAGCGACTAAATGATCTAAAGACAATCAAATTTTATAATGCAACTATAAAGAGACCCGAGGCTGAAGGGGCTACACCCTGTTTGTGAGACGAGGTGCAGTCCCGTCCCCTGCCTTGGTGTCTTTTTTTTGTTGCTGGAAAATTAATAATCACAATCACAAATGTGAATAAGTCACAAACTTGATGATGCGAATCCGCGAATGAGAGGCACAAGTACCTCCGAATAGGCGGAAAGTAAGCGATTTGGCGAAATGAGAGGTACAAGTACCTCCGAATAGGCGGAAGTTGAGCAAATTGGCGAATGAGAGGTAAAGATACCTCCGAATTGGCGGAAGGTGAGCGATTTGGCGAAATGAGAGGTACAGATACCTCCGAATAGGCGGAAGGTGAGCGAATCCGCGAAATGAGAGGCACAAATACCTCCGATCAGCGGAAAGCTGAGTGTCGCCCCCTTCAAGCTCCAGCCGTGCTAATTATTTAACGAATGATACATTTCTGCGTCTCGGTTCGTCTTTCTAATAAAGGAGATGGACAGCAGATGAAATGGAACAGAATCTCTGTAACGATAGCCGTCTTCGATGCGGTTTTAATAATTGCCGGGAGTATTACTGCAGCTACTGTCGGTTCGGATGTTGTGAAACTGATTCAACAATTTGGCAGTTTTACTGTGACTGTAGACAATCAATCCGATTACGATCTGTTTTCCGTAGAAACTGGGGTCCTTACCAGCGATTCTACTGGACAGGTCGTTGAGAGCAGTTCCAAGGAAAGCTTCGAGCAAGGGATACCCAGTGGAAGAAAGGTGAAAATCAGCCCTGAGCTAAGCCTTTTCGGTGAAGGCGGAATTTATCTTAAGTATACCGATCCAAGAGATGAGGACTCGCCGAAAACGGTCGGGATATGTTCGTATACCGAAAGCTTATCCGGCCATTCCAACGTCATCATTACAAATGACGATGTAAGTGTTGCAGAAAATTGCAGCTGAATTAGCGTTGCCGCCGTGTTTCTACTTTCTTGTCCCCCCATTTCCTGCCTGCCCAGCAAGTGGAAGTGCCAATCTGCCGTTTTTGGGTATAACACTAATAAGATATATACCCTTACGAAATGCAGCTTGGCACATTAACGATCCTACGACTGGGGGCATAGCCATGAAATGGCAGGGAAGAAGAGGCAGTTCGAATGTGGAGGACCGCAGAGGCAGAGGCGGGGGCGGCGGGAAGGTCATCGGCGGCGGGATCGGCGGAATTATTCTTGTCGTGATTGTAACACTGCTCAGCGGGGGCAATGCCGGGGATATCTTAGGGAACCTGACATCCAGTGGTACCAATTCTTCAGCTCCTTATGAGCAGACGGCTGAGGAGCAGGAGCTTTCCGAATTTGTATCCGTGGTTCTTGCCGACACCGAGGAGGTGTGGGGTGAGATTTTTAAGCAGCAGGGAATGACCTATAAGGATCCGACGCTGGTAATGTACAGCGGCAGTGTGGATTCTGCCTGCGGAACAGCCACTTCGGCAGTCGGGCCGTTTTATTGTCCCGGGGACGCCAAGCTGTATATTGATCTGAGCTTCTATGATGAGCTGCAGCAGCGCTTCCAGGCGCCGGGCGATTTCGCGATGGCTTATGTCATTGCCCACGAGGTGGGCCATCATGTACAGACCCTGTTGGGCACGTCGAAGCAGCTGAATTCGCTTCGCCAGAGCCTGAGCGAGAAGGAATTCAATAAATATCAGGTCCGGTTCGAGCTGCAGGCCGATTATCTGGCCGGAGTCTGGGCCAATCACGCCCAGGGCATGAACCTGCTGGAAGAAGGCGATCTGGAGGAGGCCCTGACGGCGGCGAGTGCGGTCGGCGATGACACGATCCAGAAGCAGGCACAAGGATATGCGGTGCCGGACAGCTTCACCCACGGGTCTTCGGAGCAGCGGAAACGCTGGTTCTACAAAGGTTTTAACTCCGGTACCATTGAAGGCGGAGATACTTTTAACGCTGCTCAGCTATAGAATGTGAGAGGGCAAAGTGTCAGCCGCTTAACCCGGGAACCGCCCATCCCCCTATGCGGGAGCGAGCTAAGCCAAGTATAAATAAGCCTGGAGACAGAGCCGATACGGCCTCGTCTACAGGCTTTTATTCTTTGGGCGAAAACCGCTTCCTTCCAAACTTTTTGGATTCCGGCAGCTGGTCGGCAGACCTACTTCTATTAACAGGCAGGTACTTTTTTCATAGAAAGAGACTGTTGCCCATGCCTTATAATCAGCGCCGGTCATATAATACTTTGTTAACGCGGAGCAGGCTGCTCCTCATGAAATGAATTCTACAAGCCGGGGAGAGGGGTTCATGAAAATACTGCTGGTCACCTACTGGGGACTCACCAATATGGGCGGAATCTGGACGTATATGAAACAGCTCTCAGACAAGCTGAGCGAGCAGGGTCATTCTGTTACGCTGATGGGAAGCCATGTAGAGAGCAATACGTTATATTTGCTGAACCAGGAGAGCTATTTTGATAAAAATGCATACTATAACACGCTGCTGCCTTATCTCGATCCTCTGCGGTTTCCGCATCTGCACCTGGAGCATGGCATTTTCAGTTTTGAAATCGGCCGTTATGTGTTTGAGGGAGGAGCGGCTGTGCTCGGCCTGGAGGACTATGATCTCATCCACGCCCAGGATCCCATTTCCACTTACGCGCTGCGGCGGGTGATGAAAAAGCGGGTGCCGCTGGTGGCCAGCGTTCACGGGGCATTGGCCCGGGAGTCGTACTACGAGTATAAGGGGATTGAACGGGAGCTTACGAAGGAGGAGTACGAGAGCCGGCCGATTTGGAGCTATTTCCGCCGGATCGAGCAGCTTGGCGCACATGCCGCTGACCTGATCCTGGTGTCTTCGAAATGGATCGGTCAACTGGTGAATGAGCTCGGCGTCACTCGGGAGCGGATTCATACGCTGCCTTACGGAATCAACCTGGAGCAGTACAATGACAAGGCTGCATTGCCTTCCCCGGTACAAGTTGGCGGGGGACATAAGGTGATTATGTATGCCGGCCGTTTCGAGTACATCAAGGGTGTACATGTGCTGATCGGCGCACTGGGTCTGGTGCATCGCAGCCGTCAGGACTGGGTCTGCGTCTTAGCCGGGAGCGGTAGTCTCCTGGAAGAGCTGAGATCACAGGCGGCAGCGCTGGGGATTCAGGGACATCTGGTGTTTGTGGGTAATTTAGACAATATCCCGTCCACGTTGCAGCAGGCCGATATCTATGTGCAGCCCAGCCTGCAGGATACGCAGCCCTACTCGGTCACAGAAGCCCAGCTTGCCGGTATTGCACCGATTGTGGCCGGGACGACGGGGATGCCGGAAATGGTTAAGCACGGGGAAACAGGCTGGATCTTTCCTACGGAAGATTCAGGGGGGCTGGCGGAGCTGCTGCTACTGCTGCTAGGTGATGATGAACTGCGCGGGCGGACAGGAAACCAGGCGAGAAAATGGGCGGTCCGCTGCCGCTCGCTGGATGTCATGACGGAAGGAACGCTTAAGGTGTACCGCAAAGCGGTGGGAAAGCAAACCTTGCGTAGAGGGGGGACCGGAGGCGAAATGCTGGCAGTGGAAAAGGAAGCAGGAGCGGTTCAGGGAGCTTTTCATCCGGCTGATTTGCTGGGCAGCGTTACCCCCGGCAATCCACTGGTACCGGCTCTGCGGAGCAGGCTGCCGCTGGATTATTCCGTTCCCGATGCCCGTATTTTTGGTTTTGACAAGCAATAAGAGACGGCCGCTCTGATGAAGTGTCCAAAGTTGTCATGCCTTTCTGATTGAAGCATATACATGAGAGGAGTAACATTTTGGGCTTATGCTCTGGGCTTGTCTCGGGGTTAGATTATGCCAAGAAGGAGGACATTTCCCGTGTTTGACCAGTCCCACGGTTTGCGGTTTGATATTTATGAACGCATCCACCTTTCGGAAGAACTTCCGGGAATCGCTGAACTGGAAGAGGTGGAGCTGATTCCGGAAATCCAGGTGATTCAGCGGGAGGACCGGGCCGAGCTGTACGGACAGCTTCTGCTCACCGGACTCTACCGGGGTGAGAACGACCGGACGGAACGTCTGGAGCATGCCATTCCTGTTGAAATCACAGTACCGCTGACCCGGGTCAGCTCACTTGAAGACATAGGGGTGGAGATTGAGAATTTCGATATCGACCTGCTTACGATGCGTACGGTCAATATAACTGGTGTACTCTCGCTGCGGGGAATCGGGGGATCGGAGACGCAGCCCGCCTGGCAGCAGGAAGAGTACACGGCAGCTTATTCACCTGACGAGGAAAAACAGGCCACGGGGGTTAGGGTAGAGGCCAAGGAGCATGAGAACGATGCGTTGTATGAAAACTCAGTGTGGACTTATGGCGAAGGCACCGCAGAGAATTTCGCTGAGGAGCATGAGTTTGCCCACAGTGGTCCTGAAGCTGCTGTGAATCCGCTGTTTTTGGAAGGCACTGTGTTCACCCACCAGCCTGCTGCATCCCCACCGGCCCAACAGAAGGACAAGGAAGTGAAGGTGCGGACACACAGCTTTGATAGCCCGCAGGGGATATCAACAGCCGGAACCGCGAACAACGAACCTGTTTCGGGACACTTCTTCGGGGCGCAAGGGAGAGCGGAGCAGGCTGTTCCGGCCGCTGGAAATCAGGCTGGCTATACAAATCCCTTTAACAGTTCTGACATTGCCAAAGTATCAGGCACCGAAAGTTCAGGCAGCGCAAAGGACATTTCGGATGCTGCCGCTGAGAACACAGCCGCGGAGGCGCAGGCGTCCCATCAGGAAGAAGAGGATTTCTCTGCTGAAAATGGGGACTATGCGGCACTTTTTGCTCAGGATAGCTCCGTATCTCACGCTGATCAGGAGAACGCGGGCGAAGGCGCGATCTCTAAGGAAGCAGCACCTCCGCAGGAGGAGAAGCCGGATCTGAAGGTTGCCCTGGGAAGCAAGAGACAAGAAGATATTCCTGCGAAGGAGCATCTCACCTTCTCTTCCCTGCTCAGCTCCAGCCGCTCCAGAAAGGAACAGGAGGAGCTTATCGCCGAGGATACAGCTGCGGCGGCGCCTGTTCCGGACTCCGGCCGTGACGGGGAATGGAAAAGCCGCTTTATCGGTGGCTTGAACGGCAAGGATCTGTTCCGTAAAGTGCGCCTCTGCATTGTCCAGCGTGAAGAAACAATCGATACTATAGCAGAGAAATATCAGCTCAGTGCAAGAGAACTTGTCATGTACAACCGTCTTTCCGGTCAGAATGTGGAGGAAGGCCAAGTTTTGTATATCCCTTAAGAGATGCCGGCAGGCGCATCGGTGTCAGAATCCCGATCGGATGAGATCGGGATTTTTTGTATTTCTGTCCTCTGACCTGAGATTAAGGATGAACATCAGGGGTTCGAATCAGGAGAAGGGGCTAATTTTAGAAATGGGCGGTATAAGTCCCGCAGTTTGTGTGTATGCTGGTTGACTAGGAATAGTACTAAATGTATTATTGGATTAAGTAAATTCTTAATAAAGACTGGGAACGGGAAGAGTAGGCGGTCAGCCCTTCAGAGAGCGGAACTATAAATTGCTGTGAGTTTCCGCAGGATGCAGCCACCGAAGTCGCCCCGGAGTTGCCCCTCTGAGCTTGTCTTCAGATTTATGAAGCATAGGTTAGGAAGTGGCCGGTTGCAGCCGTTATCTGCGTGAGTGTCGCGCTAAGTCTCCGGAACCTATGGGACCGGAACGGTGGTTTATTTTTCATTGGCGCGAAACAAAGGTGGTACCGCGAAAGAATGGCCTTTCGTCCTTTGAGACGAAGGGCCTTTTTGTATTTTTTTTCAGAGGTCCAGCTTCAGAGATACATCTACCAATGTTACTTAAATGGAGGGTTTAGAATGGCTGATCACAACAAAGCGGCGGCAGAGCTGCTGAAGCCGCAAGATCCGGCACAGGATGCTGCTGAGGGCAATAGCGCAAAGAGCGATATGCCGACTACATATGATCCGAAGGCGGCTGAACAGAAATGGTATGCCTATTGGATGGAGAAGGAGTTCTTCAAGGCTGGAATGCGGCCTGAAGCAGAGCCTTACAGCATTGTAATTCCACCGCCGAATGTAACCGGGATGCTGCACATCGGGCATGCGCTCGATTTCACGCTGCAGGATATCCTGATCCGTACCAAGCGGATGCAGGGCTTCGATACCCTTTGGCTCCCGGGAACGGACCATGCTGGTATTGCTACCCAGACCAAGGTGGAGCAGAAGCTGCGCCAGCAGGGCCTTTCCCGGCATGATCTGGGCCGCGAGAAATTCCTGGAGCAGGTATGGGAGTGGAAGGACCAGTATGCCAAGACCATTCATGAGCAGTGGGCCAAGATGGGCCTGTCTCTCGACTATTCGCGCGAGCGGTTCACTCTGGATAAAGGGATGTCCAGCGGTGTACGCCAGGTATTTGTGGAGTTATACCGTAAAGGACTGATCTACCGCGGCAAGCGCATTATCAACTGGGATCCGGCAGCCCGTACCGCTTTATCCGATATTGAAGTTGAGTACAAAGAGGTTAACGGTCACCTGTACCACCTGCGCTACCCTCTTAAAGACGGCAGCGGATTCATCACCGTAGCAACGACACGTCCGGAGACGATGTTGGGCGATAGTGCGGTAGCGGTGCATCCGAAGGATGAACGCTATCAGGATCTAATCGGCAAAACGTTGATCCTTCCGGTCATCGGCCGGGAAATTCCGATTATCGCCGATGATTACGTAGAGAAAGAATTCGGCAGCGGCGCGGTTAAGATCACTCCGGCCCATGATCCTAATGACTTTGAAGTTGGCCTGCGCCATAACCTTCCGCAGATCAATGTGATGGATGAAGGCGGCATGATGAACGAGGAGGCCGGTCCTTATCAGGGACTGGACCGCAGCGAATGCCGCAAAGCGATTGTTGCTGATCTCAAAGAGCAGGGCGTTCTGATTTCGATTGAGGACCATCTGCATCAGGTAGGACACAGCGAGCGTTCCGGCGCAGTGGTTGAGCCTTATCTGTCCACCCAGTGGTTCGTGAAGATGCAGCCGCTGGCCGAAGCTGCCATCACTGCACAGAAGAATGGTGACGGCGTTAACTTCGTGCCGGACCGTTTCGAGAAAACATATTTGAACTGGATCGAAAATGTGCGTGACTGGTGTATTTCCCGCCAATTGTGGTGGGGACACCGCATCCCGGCCTGGTACTCTGAATCTACAGGTGAAGTGTTTGTAGCGTATACGGAAGAGGAAGCCCGCGAAATCAGCGGACTTGATGATCTGAAGCAGGATGAGGACGTTCTCGATACGTGGTTCAGCTCCAATCTGTGGCCGTTCGCCACACTGGGCTGGCCGGATGAAAGCAGCAGCGACTATCAGCGGTTTTATCCGAACAATGTCCTGGTTACCGGCTATGACATCATCTACTTCTGGGTAGCGCGCATGATCTTCTCCGCGCTGGAGTTCACCGGCAAGAAGCCGTTCTCCGATGTATTCATGCATGGCTTGGTGCGGGATGCCGAAGGACGCAAGATGTCCAAATCGCTCGGTAACGGGATCGATCCGCTGGATGTTATCGAGCAATATGGTGCAGATGCTATGCGTTATATGATTTCGACAGGCAGCACAGCCGGACAGGATCTGCGTTTCCGTATGGAGAAGGTAGAGCAGGCGCGTAATTTTGCCAATAAGATCTGGAATGCCTCGCGCTTTGCATTGATGAATCTGGAAGGCGTAAACTTTGCAGATATTGACATTACAGGTGAGCTTAGCACGGCGGACCGCTGGATTCTACATCGCTTAAACGAAACTTCTCGTGATATTACGCGTCTAATTGACTCGTACGAGTACGGCGAGACCGGCCGCCTCTTGTATAACTTCATTTGGGATGATCTGTGTGACTGGTACATCGAGTTCGCGAAGCTGTCGCTTTATGGGGCTGACGCTGCTGCCAAAGCGAAGACGCAATCGGTGCTGGCCTATGTGCTGGACCGTACGCTGCGCCTGATTCACCCGTTCATGCCGTTCATTACCGAAGAAATTTGGCAGCATCTGCCGCATGAAGGCGAAACGATCACCCTGGCGGAATGGCCTAAATATGATGAGGCGCTTGAGAATCCGCAGGCAGTGGCAGAAATGACCCTGCTGATGGATATCATTCGTGCGGTTCGTAATATCCGCGCCGAGGTGAATGTGCCGATGAGCAAGAAGGTTGAGCTGATCATCAAAGCCGGAAATGAAGACACCTTGAGCATCATTACCCGCAACGACAATTACATCGGACGCTTCTGCAACACATCTTCGTTCGAAGCAAGCCTTGATCCGCAGACGCCGGATAAAGTCATGTCCGCAGTAGTTACGGGCGCAGAGCTTCTTCTGCCGCTGTCGGGGCTGATCGATATTGAGCAGGAAATTATCCGTCTGGAAAAAGAAGTTCAGAGTCTGAACAGCGAAGTAGAGCGCGTGGAGAAGAAGCTCGGCAATCAGGGCTTCGTGGCCAAGGCGCCGGCAAAAGTCATCGAAGAGGAACGTGCAAAGCAGGCGGACTATTCCGCAAAACGCGAGAAAGTGCTCGCCCGTATCGCAGAGCTGAGAGGATAAGGGATATGGAAGAGATCATCGGGGGCGGCGGTACCGCTCCCTTAAGTTCCTATACAGAAGCGGTAGAGTGGATCAACAGTCTGATTCCTTTCGGCATCCGTCCGGGCCTGGAGCGGATTGAGCTGCTGATGGAGAAGCTGGACCATCCGCACCGCAAGCTGAAATTCATTCACGTGGCGGGGACGAACGGAAAGGGCTCGACCTGCGCTTTTTTGACCAGTGTGCTGATCCAGAGCGGTTACAGCGTAGGGACCTTTACTTCGCCCTATATCACCAAGTTCACTAACCGTTTCCAGTACAATGGGACGGATATTCCCGAAGATACTTTGCTGGAGCTGTCGAATAAGCTTCGCCCGCTGGTACAGGAAATAGCAGACAGCGAGCTTGGTTCACCGACGATGTTCGAGGTGGCTACAGCGCTGGCGATTCTCTACTTCGGGGAGGTCTGTTATCCGGATGTAGTCGTATGGGAGACGGGGCTTGGGGGAAGGCTGGATGTAACAAACATCGTGACACCTATTGTGTCCGTGATTACGAATGTCGGACATGATCATACCGATGTGCTGGGAGATACGCTGGAGGAAATTGCCGGTGAGAAGGCCGGAATTATCAAACCGGGTGTTCCTGCAGTCAGCTGTGTGAGCCAGCCGGAAGCGATAGCGGTGCTTAAGGCCAAAGCGGCAGACAGCCGCTCTACCCTCTATCTGGCCGGGGAAGATTTCAGCTATGAGCTAGCCGGAATCAAAGATGGCGTGCAGAGCTTTAACTTTAAGGGTCCCTTCCGCTCCCTTGAGATCGGCATTGCCATGAAAGGCGAGCATCAGCTCAGCAATGCGGCCGGGGCCATGATGGCGCTGGAGGTTCTGCGGCAATATATGGCCTTTATGCTGGAGGATGAGGATGTGCTGGAGGGTTTCCGAAGCACATTCTGGGCTGGAAGGCTGGAAGAGGTAAGTGCTTCTCCGCGCATTGTACTGGATGGGGCGCACAACCCCGAAGGTGCGGAGAGCCTGGCCAAGAGCCTTCCGCAGTTTTATAAATACGGTAAATTAAATTTGCTCATGGGGATGCTGGCAAATAAGCATCATGAGTCATACTTCAAGCATATACTGCCTATAGTGGATACGCTCATCCTGACCGAACCGGATTTCCGGAAGAAAATGGACGCGGAAGATCTGCAGGCCATCGCAGAACGTCTGCGTGAGAAATATGCTAAAGAAAACTTGAAAATCATAGTAGAACGTAATTGGGGTAAGGCGCTGCAACTGCTGCAATCGATCACAGCGGAAGACGACCTTGCTGTCGTGTCCGGAACGCTGTATTTGATTTCTGATGTACGAAGTACGCTTTTGCAGCAACCCGATTCTGAAAAAGGCTGGTGACGAACTGTTGGATACTACTGAACGTGTGCATTTTATAGGGATCGGCGGCTACGGAATGAGCGCGATTGCCCGGGTGATGCTGGAAATGGGATATACGGTTACGGGCTCCGATGTGGCAGCTCAGGAATTAACTGAGAAACTGATTGCCAAAGGTGCCAAAGTTTATATTGGACATACTGCGGAACAGGTTAAGGGTGCAGATCTGGTTGTTTATTCTACGGCACTCGCAAGTGATAATGTGGAATGGGTAGAGGCGGAACGTCTCAAAATCCCGGTTCTGCACCGCTCGCAAATGCTGGCCCGGCTGCTGAATGAACGCAAAGGGGTAGCTGTCGCCGGCGCGCACGGCAAAACTACCACCTCTTCGATGATCGCGCTGATCATGGAAGATTGCGGAGTGGACCCGACCTATATTATTGGTGGAGAGATTATGAATGTCGGTACGAATGCGAAGGCTGGACAAGGGGAGTTTGTTGTGGCCGAAGCGGATGAAAGCGACGGCTCGTTCCTGCAGTATCATCCTTGGCTGGGGATCGTAACGAATATTGAAGCGGATCATCTGGAGAATTACGGCGGTGACTTCGGCCGCCTGAAGGCCGCTTATGTGCAGTTTATGAACCAGCTGCGCGAAGACGGCACCGCGATTGTGTGTGCGGATGATGAGACGGTCAGCGCCCTTTTACCTGAAGTTAAGGGCGCGGTGATTACCTACGGTATTCATCAGAACGCTGATTATATAGCCACTGACATCGTGCTTGGCGACCGGCAGGTGGCGTATACAATGAACAGCGGCGGTCAAGTGCTGGGGCGAATTGAGCTCTCCATTCCCGGACAGTACAATCTGTACAATTCAATGGCTGCGGTCATTGCTTGTCTGAAGTCAGGGATTGCATTTGAAGAAATCGCTGCAGCTATCGTGAAATTCCATGGAGCTAAGCGCCGGTTTCAGGTGCTTGGCGAAATCAATGATATTCTTGTAATAGACGATTACGCCCATCATCCAACGGAGATCCAGGCAACGATCAGTGCAGCCAAAGCGACCGGCAAACGGATTATTGCCGTGTTCCAGCCGCAGCGCTACACCCGTACCTTCTTTCTGCTGGATGCGTTCAGCCGTGCCTTCAGCGAAGCTGATGAAGTGATCATTACAGATATCTATTCGCCGGCCGGAGAGAAGCAGATTGAAGGTGTCACTTCCGCAAAGCTGGTGGAGCTGATTATTCAGAACAGCAACGCCGGTGCGAGGCATCTGGCTACCAAAGAAGCCGTGCTGGCTGACCTGCGGGGCCGTATCGCTCCCGGTGATCTGGTGATCACGATGGGCGCAGGAGATATCTGGAAGGTTGGGTATGCACTCGCTGATGACTTGCGTGAACTTGAAAAACAGGAATAGGATGACTTCTGTGAGCCGTTAATGCAGAACTGATTCTCATGAAGCCAAAGCGTATTTTGTCCGTGATGCCGGACAAAATACGCTTTTTGCTATAGAGTCCTAAGCCTGCAAATGATGTTGCGGGCAGAGTCTTGGAATGCTATAGTTTTGTGACAACAGAGTACTGATTTCCGTGTATATGGTGGTGTATTCATGAACTTCCAGCTTGATATTACAACGCTCTTATACTTGTTTATCTTTGGGAATTTATTTATTGCCTTGCTCGTCACCTTTTACCGCTTCCACTTCCCGAAGGACATTGCTTCATGCGTATTTATTGCTGCGAAGTGGGTGCAGGTCCTGTATTGGAGTTCCATCCTGCTGTGGGATATTCTCCCTCGCTTTATTGGAATTCCAGTGAGTAATGGGCTCATTCTTGCCGGAGGCTTCATGGAGATTGCAGCGCTGCTGGTGATGATGGGCATGTTCGGGCGGAGGGTGAAGCTGTACTATTTAGTGCTGATCGCGGGGAGTATAATCAGCTTTTGCATAATCGCGCTGTTTTTTAACCGTCCAAATTTACGGGTTGCGTCTACATCGCTGTGGTCGATGTTTTTTGTGATTTTACCGGCGTATCTTCTGACCTCTAACAAGGAGAGAACACCGCTTCAGAGTATGCTGGGATTCGTATTTTATGCGTTTGCCCTGTCAATGCTGGGACGGGCGTTTGCGGCTCTGTTTCTGGAACCCGGCATGGGCGCCTTGTCTGCGAATACCGCGCAATATCTATATTATCTGGGAATGTTCTTTTTGCTGATTGTAGGTACCGCAGCCTTTATTCTCCTCTCCAATGAGCATTCTTATAAAAAGCTGAAGAAAATGGCCACCTACGACTCGTTGACCGGGATCTTGAGCCGCCGGGCTTTTCTTCTGGAGGCGGAAGTGAAGCTGACTCTCGCGGTCAGAAAACAGGAGTATTATTCCCTTTTACTGCTGGATCTGGATCACTTCAAGGAAGTCAATGACACCTATGGTCATGATAAAGGGGATAAGGTCTTGCAGGATTTTGCATTTACGATTGAGAGCAGCCTTGGAAATGACGATCTGTTCGGCAGAGTGGGCGGCGAAGAGTTTGCCGTTCTGCTCTATGGGTTGAACGAAGAGGACAGCGGCCGCAAAGCGGAACAGCTGCGCACCGCTGTGATGGATGCCCCAAAGTTGAATCTGCCTTGCGGGTATACAGTCAGCATTGGTGTGATTACCGTTCTCCCCACTCCCCGGACATTCTTCAATATGCTGTATAAGCTCTCAGACCGGGCATTATACCAGGCGAAGCAGCAAGGCAGAAATTGTGTGGTGATCTCCCGGTAAGCGCAGATGCTCAGGTTGGATTGGAGAATACATATGCCTATGGTTATAGATGCAGGAAGGTGAAATTTATAGCTGTCCATTTTGATCTTAAGACATTGCTCGTTTGCCTTTTTTTCGCCAATCTTTTTACGGTGCTGCTGGTATTGGCCTACCATTCCCGTTACCCGAGGGATGGAACCTCCAGATTATTTATAGTTGCAAAGCTGCTTCAGCTTGTGATCCTGATTTTGCTGCTGATGGAGGGTTCTACTCCCTTTAAGTTTCTTCGGCTGATCCTTGTGCTGGGCTGCCTGGCGGGAGCAACCGCAGAGATGTTAGCCCTGCTGAGACTGCTCGGAGTAAGCACAGACCGGGTGAAGAGAAGTTACTATACGCTTGCAGGCTGCTCCGGGGCTGGACTGCTGGTGATAGAAATGCTGTTTCCCTTAAGGGCTCAGCCTATCGTCATCGTCTGGACATCCCTGTCCGTCGCGGGTCTTATGGCTTATCCGGTGTATATCCTCTGCGTGAAGCTGAAAGAGACTCCGCTGCAAAAAATTATGGGCCTGCTCTACAGCCTCGTGATGTTGTCGCTGCTGGGACGGGCGGTTGATCCGTTCTTAGAAACCGGGGCAACAGACACTGCGGCTTCGGGGTTATTGCAAACGTTTTTTTATATTGCCGTCTATCTGTTGATGTTCCTGTGGACAGCAGGTTTTATGCTGCTTTCCCGGGAGCGGATCTATGCAGAGCTGGAGCGGGTATCGACCTATGATGAACTGACCGGCATTCTTAACCGCAGAGCGTTTGTGCAACGTGCCGGCCCCCTGCTTGCTGCCGCAGCCAAGGAAGCTACCCCTTTCTCGTTCCTGCTGCTGGACGTGGATCATTTCAAAAGTATAAATGATACCTATGGCCATGATACCGGGGACAAGGTGCTGCGGGATTTTGCAAATAAAATTGAAGGGCAGCTTGCTACCAGTGATCTGTTCGGCAGGTTCGGCGGCGAGGAATTCGCCGTGTTTCTGCACCGTACAGACGAGGCGGCAAGTGATGAAATCGCCGAACGGCTGCGCCTTTCCGTACTTGATACGGTTGTCGAAGGGCTGCCGATGCCCTATACCATAAGCATCGGGGTAATTACCGTCACCTCAGCAGAAAGGATTCCGCTGAATACACTGTACAAGCTGAGTGATAATGCCTTGTACGAAGCGAAGCAGCAGGGCCGGAATTGTGTCTCCAGAAGCCGGCTAACGAGAACCTAGCCTCTGCCCTGACGGGAGGGCGGGGTTCTTGACGTTCAAGAAATCCGGGCTTATTTGAAATTTTTTTCTCGAAAATCCATAAAACGACAAAAACAAGATACACTTTGGGGTAATATATGCTAGACACATAACATTGCTATAGAACATACAGAAAAAAATGGAGATTAGGAGACAAAGACATGAGGGAGAAATTACTGTTCATATCCGCAGAGAATCCGTTTCCGCAAGATAGTGGAGGCAAACTCAGAACGGGAAATATACTAAATATTCTGCTAACCAAATATGATGTGGATCTCCTGACCTTCAGGAATCAGAGGCAGGTTGATAAAGAAGAGGCCATACCCGCACTTACTGTGCATGAAGTGGAACGAACCATGAATTACCGCAAGGCGATGCTGCGTTCACTTTATACATGGCGTAATTGTTCTTATATGAGCCATGTCGATGTGGACATGAAGGATGCAATTAAGAGACTATGTAATCAGAACCGCTACAGCCATGTGTTTATTTCACACAGCTTGCTTGGCTGCTGCATTGATATTGTACGGGTCGAGTTGCCGGACGCTGTCATTGTCACTGATGCCCATAATTTCGAGAGCAACCTGTCAGCCCAGCTGGCGCATAAGAAAAGCGGATTCGCTAAGCTTTTCTATTCACTGAATGCGCATTGGACAAAACGGGATGAGCTGAAGCTGATGGACAAAACCAACCTGCTGCTGACTACTTCGGAACAGGATGGTCTAGCTTTCAAGTCGATCTCTGTCAAGAATGCAAATAAAGTGCATGTTATCCCTAATTTCATCCGTATCAGCGATTACCGCACAACTGTTAATACCCTTAAGGAAAAATGGATTATTCTTCCGGGTAATATGAACTATTTCCCAAATGTGAATGCAGCGGCCTATTTTTTCCGTGATATTTATCCGCTTGTGAAAGCCCGGGTACCCGAAATCAAATGGTATATCGTAGGGCGGGATGTACATCCTGATGTGGCTGCTTTGGGTGAAAAAGATCCTTCCATTGTGATTACCGGCTATGTGGACAGCGTGGCGGATTATGTCCGGAAGGCCCAGGTAGTCATCGCCCCCTTGCAGGAAGGCAGCGGAACACGCCTGAAGATTCTTGAGGCATGGGCGCTGAAGACACCTGTTGTGTCTAGCACAAAGGGAGCTGAAGGCCTGTTGTACGAGCATTCCCGGAATATTTTGATTGCTGATGATCCCGTAACTTTTGCAGACAGTGTGGTGAAACTTCTTCTGGATCATGAACAGGGCCTGGTACTCGCAGACCGGGCGCATGAGACACTGATGGCAAATTATGAGGCTGAAAGTGTCAGGGAAAAGCTGCTCAGTTTGGTCTAAATTAAATAAATAATCTTTTCTCCCATAAATCGACAATCTTTTGAATGAAAATGCGGTACTATTGATCTACAACTAAAGTTTCATAAAAAGTGGCAGGACGGTTACCTCTCCTGCTTTTTTTTCTGAATCTTATTAGAAGAACAATCATTTTCATAGAACCAAGGAGCTATAGTCATGAGAGAGAAAATGCTGTTCCTATCCGCACATCATCATTATCCGGAAGATTTTGAGAGAGAAATAAGAACGGAGAATTATCTGGGCATACTGCTGGAGAGATTCGATATTGATTTGTTGGAATATTGCCATTGCGACTGGGAGGCCCCCTATACGGCTGGACCGGCGCTTAAAGTCCACAGGGTAACACGGGTGCCCGGGCAGCGAAGCTCATTACTCGGTTCCTTGAGTAAGCTGCGCAGCAGCACTATTTTGGCCGATGCCAACAAAGACTTGCGTGCGGAGATCACTGCGCTCAGCCGTTTGCATACATACAGCCATGTGTTTATAACGCATCCCTTGCTTGGAAACTGCATTGATATGATCTCTTCCTTATTACCCGGCGCAATGATTATTACGGATGCCCATCGTTTGGAGAGCAGACACTCGGAAGGAAAAGCTGCCGGCAAAAGGGGCTTAAGCAGACGTTACCATCAATTGAATGCAGCATTGTACCGCCGGGAAGAACGCAAATTAATGAATAAAACCGCTCTGCTGCTGACAGCCTCCGAGTGGGATGCCCTGTCCTTTAAGGCTTTATCCTTTGCAGATGCCGGCAAGGTGCATGTAGTCCCTCCTTTTATCGACTTAAATGACTATTATGATGCTGAACCGTCCGTTAAAGACAACTCCATTGTCCTTCACTGGAATATGCATACGAACCAGGGCAGAAATGCTGCATTGGTATTCTATCGAAAGGTTTACCCTTTCATTAAGGCGAAAGTACCGGACTGCAGATGTTATATTTTCAGTGGTCAGACACATTCCGAAATCCTGGCTTTGGCCAAAAGTGATCCCTCTGTTGTGATTATTGAAGAGCCAAGGCAGGAGGGGGAATACATACGCCGGGCGAGGGCCGTTATTGCAACACTGCGTGAAGGCTGCGGCGGGCATTCGAAGATTCTGGAGGCGTGGGCGCTCAAGACTCCGGTAGTTACTAGCCTGAAGGGCTCGGAAGAATTGATCTGTGAGCCGGGGCGGAATATTTTGCTGGCAGGCACAACCGGCGGGATAGCTGACCATGTGGTGAAGCTGCTCCAGACACCGGAGCTGGGTGCAATTATTGCGGACCATGCCTACCGGACGCTGCAGAAGCATTACGAAGCGGACAATGTTAGGGCTAAAGTGCTCAGCTTGGTCTAATCATATCAAAATAGCATAATCCTCTCTTCTCTATCATATATTCTCATATAGATTAGACGATAGCGAGGTGTGACGCTTGATGAACGGAAGAATGACTTTCCGGTTTGATATCGATCAGGACAAGGGCAAAATTGAACCGGTGGAAAGGCGTTCCAGTGCGGGACTGGGGACGGCAAGAGACTATGAGAACAAGGAGCTTCACCGCACTCCGGTTCCCCTGCATCATACACAGCCCTACGATACCGGCTTTACTGTTGGCGGGGAAGAACCGCCGGATGATATCGGGAATGACGATCTGGAACCTTATAATTCTCACGGTCAGGAGTGGGAGGGAGCCAGATGGGAAGCTGAGCCGTCCAAGCAACCGTTGTTATCCCCATATCCTGACCCCGATGTGTGGGAGAGAGCTCCGCAATATCCTGTTGAGGAGTGGAATGACAGTGCTGGGCGGTTCGGTGACATTTCATTGTCAAGTGCCGGATATGGCGGCTCTTATCATACCCGCCGTCCCTCCTACTGGTGGAAGTTTGCACTTTCCATAGCAGGAGCCGTTGGTACGGGACTGCTGCTCGGATACGCTGCATTGTCTTTCATTAGCGGAGGGAGCCCGCAGGCTGGAGAGAACACCAAGCCGGGCGCTGCTGCCGTGCAGAATCAGAACGCCGGGACAGCTAACCAGCCGGTAGCCGGAGACACCGGTTTGCCGAATGCTGGTCCAGCGGGCAGTGAAGCAGCCCGCATTCAGGTGGCGGTAGCGGCGCAAAGCTATTATCTGCTGCAATATGGCGTGTTCAGCACACCTGATGGAGCTGCGCAGGCTCAGCAGGAACTGCTTACCGCCGGACTTGCCGCAGGGCTGGATCCTTCAGAAGGCAACCGGGTGTACGCCGGGATCTCGCCTGACCGCGAACAGGCCAAGCTGCTGAGCAGCGGCCTGAAGAATCAGGGGATTGAGCTTTATGTAAGAGGAGTGGAGCTGCCGGCCGCAGAGCAGGTTGCTTTTGCCGGAACGCCACAAGCTGTGGAGGGTTATTTCGCAGCCAGCGGACAACTGCTTAATGAGTTGAGCAGCCTGTCCGCATCCTTGTTAGGCGGGGAAGTCCAGACGTTGGACAAATCGGCAGTCAGCAATTTGCATATGGAGTGGACCGAGGCGCTCAAAGCGCTGAAGCCGGGTCTGACCCCTGAAGGGCAGAGCATTTGCGGCGGGCTTGAGAAAGCAATGAGCCGGGGAATGGCTGCCCTGAATGAATATGAGAAGAACAAAGCACCGGGTCTGCTTTGGGAAGTGCAGGAAGCCATGTTGAGCTTCCTGACCGGTCAGAAGGGCCTGATGTCAACTTTGGTGTAAGCGTAAATACAAAATCCCCCATCCGGCTTGGGGGATTTTATGTGTTGCTTGCAGGGTTATACTCAGGTAAGGTTAAATGAGCCGCAACCACAGTTAGCTCCACTACACAGCTGCCTCGTGACTGCGTGTATGGTAATCATTTCCGTACCGGATTTTGCGTTTGTATTGAACTCAGTTTCACCGTATAATAATTAAGGTGTCAAAAAATGGCGAGGGAAGACTTAGATGAAGAAGAAAAATGTAGGAACACTGCTGTTATTTCTCATTCTGGGCTGGCTGGCCGGAGCGTGGATCGCGAAGCTGCTGGAGCCTGTAAAAACTTTGTCTTTTCTTACAACCTCGACGGTACTCAAGTGGTCCCCGCAAGCCGATTTGGACATCATAACCTATGACATCACTATTCATTTGAAATTGTGCTTGCTCAGTCTGGCCGGAATGATTACTGCCGTATGGCTGTACCGGAGGCTGTAATGGTCACTGCTGATTGGGAAGGGGCGTTTATACGTGGAATCTGACAATTCACGCCTCATTATTCTTGCTTCGGGTTCGCCGCGCCGCCGGGAATTGCTGTCTTTGCTGGGTTTGCCTTTCGAGGTGATTTCCAGTGATGCGGACGAGAGTACACCGCCGGAATTCACACCGGAGATGATTGTGCGCAGTCTGGCTTTGCGTAAAGCGGAGGCTGTGGTCCCGGCTGCCGGCAAGCGTAATGCCGTTATCGTCGGCAGCGACACGATTGTTGTGCTGGATGATAAGGTGCTTGGTAAACCTGTGGACGAGCAGGACAGCAGGGTTATGCTGGGACTGCTTCAAGGCAAGACCCACCAGGTGTACACCGGAGTAGCCTGCATCGGGCTGCCAGAGGGCAAGATTCTGGTAGAGCACCGGGTAACCTCAGTAACTATGAGAGCATTAAGCGAAGAGGAAATCTCCGCCTACATAGCGACTGGAGAACCTGCCGATAAGGCTGGTTCCTATGCGATACAAGGACTTGGTGCCACCCTGGTGGAGAAGATTGAAGGCTGTTACTTTAATGTGGTTGGACTGCCGTTGTCGCTGCTTGAGCGTATGCTGTCCCGGGTTGGCATTTCGGTGCTGGGCCGGCAAGGATAGCGGAGGAAAGAGGGATCGGGATGGAGTCGCAAACATTTATGCTGCGGGACCTCCCCCATGAAGAACGACCACGAGAGCGCATGATGCATTATGGGGCGGAATCATTAAGTCAAGCGGAGCTTCTGGCTATACTGCTGCGTACAGGCACACGCCGGGAATCAGCTATTCATATCGCCCAGCAATTGCTGGGACGGGCTGGTGGTCTCCGCGGACTGGCGGACCTGAGCATTGACGAACTGACGAATATTAAAGGCATCGGCCCTGCCAAGGCCGTGCAACTGAAAGCTGGCATAGAGCTGGGAAGACGGATGGCGAACTCCAGGCTTACCGAGCCGGTTACCATCCGCAGTCCGCAGGACGCGGCGGAGATTCTGACCGAGCAGCTGCGTTATTTGCAGAAGGAGCATTTTGTCTGTCTCTTTTTGAATACGAAGAATCACGTTATAGCGCAGGAGACATTGTCCATGGGCAGTCTCAACGCCTCTATTGTGCATCCCCGTGAGGTGTTTCGGGCAGCCATGAAATGCAGCAGCGCAGCCATTATATGCGCACATAATCATCCGAGCGGCGATCCTACGCCAAGTCCGGAGGATATCTCCCTGACCTCCAGACTTCTTCAGGCAGGCGAGATTGTCGGAATTGACGTACTGGATCACCTGATTATCGGAGACAGCAGATTTGTAAGTTTGAAAGAAAAAGGGTACATGTAATATAATTGTCCAGATTCACTGGGAAAAGGAGAATACAAGCATGTTAGGTGGTTTTACGAAAGATTTAGGGATTGACCTGGGGACAGCAAATACGCTCGTCTACGTACGCGGCAAGGGGATTGTTGTAAGAGAACCTTCCGTGGTGGCCATTAATACCGATACCAAGACAATTGAAGCTGTAGGCGAATCCGCCAAAAAAATGATTGGCCGCACACCGGGCAATATTCGTGCTATTCGTCCGATGAAGGACGGAGTTATTGCCGATTTCGAAACGACGGCAACCATGATCAAATATTTTATCCGTCAGGCCCAGAAGCAGCGTTCGATGTTCCAGCGTCACCCGAATGTAATGGTCTGCGTTCCGTCCGGAATAACTGCAGTTGAGCAGCGTGCCGTTGAAGATGCTACCAAGCAGGCGGGAGCCCGTGAGGCTTATATTATCGAAGAGCCGTTTGCCGCTGCTATTGGTGCGGATCTTCCGGTATGGGAGCCGACAGGCAGTATGGTTGTTGATATCGGCGGCGGTACTACCGAAGTGGCTGTCATCTCTCTTGGCGGTATCGTGACCAGCCGTTCAGTTCGTGTAGCCGGTGATGAGGCCGATGAGTCAATCATCCAGTACATCAAACGCCAGTACAACCTGATGATCGGTGAGCGCACCTCGGAGCAGCTCAAGATGGACGTGGGTTCTGCCCTGCCGCTGGAGAAAGCCGAAACGATGGAAATCCGTGGCCGCGATCTGGTGACCGGACTGCCGAAGACACTGACGATTACTTCCGATGAAATTTGCGAAGCTTTGTCGGATACGGTCAATGCGATTGTCGAAGCGGTTAAAGTGACCCTGGAGAAATGTCCGCCGGAGCTTGCTGCTGATATTATGGATCGCGGTATTGTTCTTACAGGCGGAGGTGCGCTGCTGCGCAATTTGGACAAGCTGCTGGCACGTGAGACCGGAATGCCGGTGATTGTCGCCGATAACCCGCTGGACTGCGTAGCTATCGGAACAGGCAAAGCGCTTGAGAATATCCATCTCTTCAAGAGCCGCAGCGGATCGAGCCTGCGCTCTAAGCGTTAGAATCCGACTTGGTTTGTTGCATGTCAACCCCTGTTGTGGGAGAAATACGGTTGTTAGAGGGTGTTGAAAATGTTTAAGCTGTTTAACAATAAACGTCTATTCATATTGCTGATTACATTAGTCATGTTTATCGTGGTGATGGGGTTCAGCCTGGGGACAAGAAAATCCTTGTCCTGGCCTGAGAATTTCCTCCGTGATACGACCGGTTTCGTGCAGAATCTGTTCTACAAGCCCGCTGGATATGTAGCGGGCTTGTTCCAAGATATCCGGGAGTTGAGTGAACTGGCCGAGGAAAATAAACGCCTGAAGATTCTAGCTGCCCAATATACGATAGATAAAGCGAATTACAATTTTGTTAAGGCACGTAATGAGAGTCTGCAGAAGGACCTTCATTTCACTAACGCGCAGAAGGAATTATATAAATATAACTATAATACTGCCCAGGTTCTCAGCCTGACCACGGAACCCAGCAACAGCACGCTTGTGATCGACCTTGGCTCCAGTGATGGTATGAAGCCGAATATGTCTGTAATTTCCGTAGATGGGCTCGTAGGTGTCATCAGTAAGGTGAGCAATTTCACTTCTACCGTGAAGCTGATGACTATGATGGATGTGAATGATCCGAATTCCCAGCCGCCTATAGCGGCCACGGCCATCGGTAAAGAGGGTAAGACCTTCGGCATGATTGAAAGCTATGATCAGGAAACCGGAATGCTCAAGATGAACAAGATTCCGCAGGGTGACCCTATCGCGGAGAAGGATACCATCGTTACCTCCGGCATCGGGAGATTATATCCGCAAGGGTTGACGATAGGAACCGTAATGAGCGTTGAGGAAGGACAATTCGGATTAACTTCGACTGCAATCATCAAGCCCAGTGCCGAATTTCAGGACTGGAAACAGCTGATTGTTGTATCTCAGGAGGAGCGTGCCGAATAGTGAAGATGCGCAGGTCGGTTCTTATTCTGTTATTGTTTCTCCTGTTTATCCTGGAAGGCGCCATTCTGCCCTGGCTGCTTCCGGACGCCTGGCAGCTGCGGATTATTCCGAATCTTGTATTTATTGTGATCCTGTTCGTCACGGTATACCATCACCGTCATACTGCACTTATATTAGGATTGTCTTTTGGCATGCTGCATGATGTCATTTATTACGGCAGAATTCTCGGTGCTCATTCCTTTGCCATGGGGCTGTCCGCCTATTTAATTGGTCTGATTTTTCAGATTCCACGCGCACCGCTGCCGATGATGATGACTGTTGTCCTGCTTGGCAGTCTGCTTCAGGACAGCGTGCTGTTCGCTATTTACAGCGTGTTTAATTTGAACCAGGAGCCTTATAATTGGGCGCTCCTGCATCATATGCTGCCTACCATGCTGTTTCATTTTGCTATGGCCCTGATCCTCTACATTCCGCTGCGGCGTCAACTCGAGCTGCTGAAGAAGGAGACCCGTAAGGAGGAAACGGTGTGAAACGGCCTGCATTTCTTTCGGCTGAAAGAAGGAATTTGCCCGGCCCGGCACGAATGATTCAGGATAGGGGGACAGGCATATGACAGTAAAATCCAAGCATGTGAGGATTAAGGGCATCAAGGACGGCCTGGTATTCCTGCTAGACGACAAGTGTCCCTTTGAAGATCTCTTAAGCGAGCTTCGCTATAAGCTGGAGCACAGCCATCAAAATATTCTGACTGGACCGATTGTGCATGTAGATATTAAGCTGGGCAGCCGAATTGTGACGGAGGATGACAAATCAGCTGTGCTGGAGATTCTCAAAAGTCAGGGCAATTTGCTGATTCGTTCCATTGAAGCGTTCGAAGCGCCGGGCATTGAGGATACAGACGCATTGTTTCTGATGAGCGGCATGGTTCGTTCCGGCCAGGTGCTGCATCATCAAGGTAATCTGCTGTTGTTGGGCGATGTGAACCCGGGAGGAACCATTACATGCTCGGGTGATATTTATATCCTCGGTGCGCTCAGAGGCATGGCTCATGCTGGAGTAGACGGCAATCAGGAAGCGATTATTGCTGCTTCTCTGCTGTCTCCGACACAGCTGAGGATCGCCGACGTGATCAGCCGGCCTCCGGATGAATGGGGGACCCGGGAGAGCACCATGGAATTTGCTTATTTATCAAGCGGTGCGATGCAAATCGACAAAATTCATAATATAGTCAGATTACGTCAGGGTTTAAATGTGTTTAAAGGGGTGTAGCCTCCATGGGAGAAGCGATTGTCGTAACCTCGGGCAAAGGCGGAGTTGGCAAAACAACTACAACGGCCAATATTGGAACCGCACTTGCATTGCAGGGCAAAAAAGTATGTCTGGTTGATACCGATATCGGGCTGCGCAATTTGGATGTAGTCATGGGGCTGGAGAACCGGATCATTTATGATCTGGTGGATGTGGCAGAAGGGCGCTGCCGGTTGAATCAGGCACTGGTCAAGGACAAGCGTTTCGATGAGCTGTACATGCTGCCTGCGGCCCAGACCAAAGATAAGACCTCCGTGACCCCGGAGCAGGTGAAGGATATTATTCTTGAACTCAAGAAGGAATATGAATATATTCTGATCGATTGTCCTGCCGGGATCGAGCATGGCTTCCGCAACGCCATCGCGGGTGCCGACAAGGCGATTGTTGTCACTACGCCGGAGCATGCGGCAGTGCGGGATGCAGACCGGATTATCGGTCTTCTGGAGCAGTCCCATGTGGAGTCGCCAAAGCTGGTCGTTAACCGTATTCGGCCTGGCTTGGTGAAGTCTGGGGATATGCTGGACATTGAGGATATCCTTCAAGTACTGAACATCGATCTGATCGGAATTGTTCCAGATGATGAGCTGGTCATTAAAGCGGCGAACAGCGGGGAGCCAACGGTGATGAATCCCGACTCTTCTGCAGCGATAGCCTACCGTAATATTGCCCGGCGGATTCTGGGGGACGCAGTGCCTCTGATGCAGCTGGACCGCAAGCCGGGGGCTTTCAAGAAATTAAAGAAATTTTTCGGCATGGCTTGAACCTGCTGCAAGCAATCCTATAAAGTTATCCCTTAGATAAAAAATCCCGCCGGCAGAGAATCTGCGGCGGGATTTTTTTATGATAAATAGGTTGCCGGACATGTTCCGCTTGGTTAAGGCTTGTTCTAAAGCACCTTCCATCCTTCATAAAATGGATATAAAACAAGCCCCCGGAGGGATCGAGATGGAACAGAAATCAGGCGTTAAAGGCCGCCGCAAAGAACGTATCCGCAACCTGCTGGAGGACAACCAGGATACCGTGGCAGTGCCGCCGCTTTTTGCTTTGCCGGAGAAGACAGCAAGCTTTAAGGAATGGGGAGCGGGTCCTAAAAATGATCTGGCTCCATCAGCGGAGCCGGACCCCGAGGTCGTGTGGAAGGAACGCCGCGGGGGCTGGGAGGACGAGGGAGGCGGCGGCAGATCACATTTTTCTGCCGGATTTATCCGGCGGACTGTCGCAAGCCTCCTTGTATTTGGAGGTGTATGGGGCATATTTTTTCTGCACCAGCCCTGGGCGCTGAAGGCGCAGGATTTTGTTTCGGATGCCCTCAGCAAGGATATGGACTTCGCCGCGGCCCAGGTATGGTATGAGGAGCACTTTGACGGTGCGCCTTCGTTCATCCCGATTTTCGGGGACGAGGATCAGCCGGCTCAAAAAGTTACGGCTGCCCACGCCTTGAGCGCCCCACTTGAGGGCAGTATTGTCCGTCCATTTGCGGCTACGCTGAAAGGTGTGGAAATTATGCCTGCGGAGGATTCAAAAGGCAGTATCACGGTGAAAAGTGTAGACACGGGACGTGTGTTATCCGTGACCAATGAGGCACAGGGCGGCATTCGGGTTACCGTACGCCATACGGGCAGCGTAACGGCAGAATACGGTCATTTGAGCGGAACAAAGCTTGCGGTGGATGACTGGATACAGAGCGGTGACACCGTTGGCTGGATGCAGGAGACGAAGGACGCTGAAACAGGGCTGCTTTTTTTTGCAATTATGAAAGACAAGACTTATATTGATCCTGCCGAAGTGGTATCGTTTGATTAGGATATTTGGCATTGAACTGTCGCTGCATCCGCTATTTGTGCTGATTCTGCTCTTTTCCGTGTTAACTGGACAGTTTCTGGAGCTGCTTACGCTCTTTACCATAGTGCTTATCCACGAATTGGGACATGTCTGCGCAGCTTTGCTGGCCGGGGTTACGGTCAGATCCGTTCAGTTGCTCCCCTTCGGCGGAGTGGCCGTGATTGAGGATCACGGGCGGCTTACGGCGAGCCGGGAGATTGGTATCGCGCTGGCTGGACCGCTGCAGAACGGAATCATGATCCTGCTGGCTGTTATGCTTCAGCAGGCAGGTGCAGGCAGTACGGCTTTTCTTGCTTATTTTATTCAGGCAAATGTGATTATCGCACTCTTCAATCTCCTGCCGGTTCTTCCCCTGGACGGGGGCAAGGTTCTTCAAGCTGCGCTAAGTATGGTTCTGCCGTATTATTATACTTTGCTGTGGGGCGGCAGAATAAGTATCGGAGCAAGTGTGCTTGTCATTGGCTACGCATTGCTGCCGCTTGGGACAGGCGGCGGCCTCCGGCTGAATCTGCTGATGATCGGGGCGTTTCTGCTCTATTCCAATAGGACAGATCATCGGAATCTGCCCTACCGCTTCATGGCATTTCTGATGAACAGAGAGGCAATGTATGCTCGCCATTTGCGTTCCAATAGCGAAGCTCGACCGATTGTTGCCGATTCCGCGAAACCTTTAGATGATATATTGCGTCTATTTAAACGTAATCAATATCATTTTATTTATGTGATGAACGATGATAGAAATATAGTAGCGGTTGTGCCGGAGCAGCGCCTGATCTCTACTTATTTTGGAAAGTAGAACAGCTTCCGTGCGGCCGGTGGCAATGAATGATTGATTGAAACCCAGAGGTGAAGCCATGAAACAAATGATCGTTCACTGCACACAGCATGTTACCCGGATGGCTCTTCTGGAGAACGGGAGGCTGGTGGAATACGCGGCCGAACGCGATCAGCAGCAAGGTCTGGTCGGCAGTTATTACAAGGGCCGGGTTATGAATGTTTTGCCAGGCATGCAGGCTGCTTTTGTCGATATTGGACAGAAGAAGAATGCTTTTTTATATGTAGACGATGTGCTGCATCCCCATTTAGATAAGCAGCCGGCGGTGAAACCTTCCATTGAGACATTGCTGCAGCCCGGCCAGGAGCTTGTCGTCCAGGTCCGCAAAGAGCCGCGGGGCGGCAAGGGAGCACGTGTGACCACCCACTATACACTGCCGGGACGCTGGATGGTATACATGCCTTTTGCAGAATACGTAGGAGTTTCCAAAAAAATCAGCCGGGAATCGGAACGGAGCCGGCTTAAAGCAATCGGTGAGCGGCTGCGCCGCAGTGAAGAGGGGCTGATCATGCGGACAGTCTCCGAGGATGAGCCAGTGGATGCCGTCGAAGGCGACCTGTCCTTTCTGCGTGCGCAGTGGGAGATGATTGTCCGCCGCGCCGGGGAGGCCGTAGCTCCGGCCCTGCTGCACTGCGATCTGAGCATCGTTCAGCGATTTATCAGGGATGCCTTCAATCCGCAGCTTGATGAGCTGATGATTGATTCGGCTCATGCGGTGAGGGAAGCGGAGGCATTTCTGGATGATATGGCTCCCGAAGGGTACAAGCCTGTTGGATTGTACCGGGGACAAGAGTCCATCTTTACCGCATATGGTGTGCAGGAGCAGCTGCATAAAAGCTTCAACCGGAAGATTATTCTGGAGGGCGGGGCAACGCTGATTTGGGACGAGACAGAGGCGCTGACCGTCATTGATGTCAATACGGCACAATACACCGGGAGTACCACGCTTGAGGAGACCGTAACGCGAACAAATCTGCTGGCCGCAGAGGAAATTGGCAGGCTTATCCGTCTACGCGATACCGGAGGCATCATCGTTGTTGATTTTATTGATATGGAGCGTGAGGAGCACCGCAGGCTAGTAACGGAACGGCTGGAGAGTGTGACGAGCCGGGACCGCACCAAGACGCATATTCTGGGCTGGACACATCTTGGTCTGCTGGAAATGACCCGTAAGAAGGCACGGCATGATTCGGCTAGCTTTGCCCCTGTGATCTGCCAATGCTGCGGAGGGACGGGGAAAGTTGGAGCCTGGCTGGAATAAGAATAATCAGCAAATCCAAACAGCTTTATTTATCCGCTTCTCTATACCATTGACTATCTGGATTAAGTATGATAATATCTTCAAGTATGTGTTTGATTGTTCTAATCCTGCACATGCTGTAACCGCTCCGATCGGGTACATAAGCGCAGATTTCTACGGGGATTTGCCACCTAGACTAGGCGAGTCTGAGACATGAGGAGGTGCAAGTACAATGTATGCAATTATCGAAACTGGCGGTAAGCAGTACAAAGTCCAAGAGGGCGATGTATTGTTCATTGAGAAGCTGGAAGCTGAAGACGGCGCAAGCGTAACGTTTGACCGTGTATTGGCTGTTTCTAACGAAGGTGGTCTGACTGCAGGAACTCCGCTGGTAAGCGGCGCGTCTGTAACAGCTAAAGTCGAGAAACATGGTAAGGGTCAGAAGGTTGTAGTTTACAAATACAAACCTAAGAAGAACTACCACAAGAAACAAGGCCATCGTCAACCGTACACTAAAGTAACTATCGAGAAGATTCAAGCGTAAGAAGGTGCGTTAATGATTAACGTGCGGATTACACGGGCTTCAGCTCAAGGTACGATTGTCGGTTTTGCCGTTAAAGGGCATGCAGAATACGCGAGGAAAGGCTGGGATATCGTCTGCGCGGGTGTTTCCACAGTTACATTTGGAACGGTGAATTCGATTGAGAAGCTGACTGGTGTTGTTCTGGATACTTCAATGGATGACGGATTTTTAAGCGGAACCCTGGTTCCGGTGAGTGATCCTGAAGTCTCCGCCAAGATCCAGCTTTTGCTGGAATCCATGGTTGTCATGCTCAGTGATATCGCAGAATCATACGGGAAGTATATTAAGATACAGCAAGTTATTATTTAAAGAAGGAGGTTGACCAACATGTTGAAATTGGATCTTCAGTTTTTCGCATCGAAAAAAGGTGTAGGTTCCACAAAAAACGGACGTGATTCCCACTCGAAACGTCTTGGCGTGAAACGTGCTGACGGTCAAGCAGTAACCGGCGGCAACATCCTGGTTCGTCAACGCGGAACTAAAATTCACCCAGGCACTAACGTAGGCATCGGTAAAGATGATACGCTCTTCGCATTGGTGGATGGCGTAGTGAAGTTCGAACGTTGGGGCCGCGACCGCAAAAAAGTGAGCGTGTACCCGGTTGATGTCGCTCCGGTAGCAGCGGCACTGGAAGCGTAAGCTTTCCGAACATTATTTGTATGTAGAAGCCTCCGGCATGAGTGCCGGGGGCTTTTTTGCAGGAAAAACAGGTGATACATTATTCACTTGCTCTCTGAATGCTAATGATTGCCGTGAAAGCCTGTGTTATACTGGGAATTGGCATATGCTTCATCAAGGTGAATATTGAATTAGACATGAATTTTGCGAACTGAGGGACGGGGAGAAAGAATGAAATCCTGGAAAAGTTTCGTCTGGGCAGTCATGTTATCCGTAGTGCTTCCTTTAGGTCTCGTGTATTGGCGTACCTCCCTTTTCACATGCCTGCTGCTTGGAATATGGGTAGCTGGGGTGCTTGCTTTCAGCTTTATTTACAACCGGCGTCATTTTGAAGAGGAACTGCGCATACAGGAGAAGACTCTGCAACAGGCGGCGAACCGGACACTGAATCATCATCGTCATGATTGGATGAATGAGCTGCAGGTGCTTTACGGATATATCCAGCTGGGTAAGCCTGATAAATCCGTGCAATGTGTGGAAAGAATAAAGGAGCGTATAGCGCTTGATAGCCGTATCGCCAAATTGGGAATCCCTTCGCTGGTGTTTTATTTGCAGTCTTTCCGCACATTCCGGAGCAATCTGGAGCTGGAAGTGCAGGTGGAGGAAGGCTTGCAGCTGGAGGACAAGCTAAGTCAGGAGAAAGGCGACGAGCTTACTTCGGTGATTATGCAGACGGTAAGGGCATACCAATACAGCGGACTTGTTCCGCAGGGCGATACCCAAAGACTCCGCCTAAGCTTTATACAGGATGGAGGAGACATTCTGATCTCTTTCGAAGGCGAGGGTGAGCATAGCAATCCCGAGCTGCTACAGGGGCAAATTTATAATATAGTCCAAGGGAAAATTATGAAGGCGGAGCAGTTGGAGCAGGACAGAGCTCATGTGAAACTGCGTTTACCGCTGGAGATGTAAGGAAGGTGAACATGAATGTTCGTAGATAAGGCTAAGATTTATGTTAAAGGCGGCGACGGAGGCGATGGACTGGTAGCGTTCCGGCGTGAAAAGTATGTGCCGGAAGGCGGGCCTGCCGGCGGTGACGGCGGCCGCGGCGGCGACGTTATTTTCCGGGTGGATGAAGGTTTACGTACGCTGATGGATTTTCGTTATCAGCGCCATTTTAAAGCAGAACGTGGTGTAAAAGGACGCAACAAGAGTCAGCATGGTGCCAATGCCGAGCATATGATCGTACGGATTCCTCCGGGAACTATATTGATCGACGACGACACCCAGGAAGTGATCGCCGATATGACCCGTCACGGACAGCAGGTTGTTGTAGCGCGCGGCGGACGCGGCGGACGGGGAAATACCCGGTTTGCCACTGCGGCCAATACAGCGCCTGAACTGGCTGAGAATGGGGAAGAAGGCCAGGAGCGTTATGTAGTTATGGAATTGAAGGTAATGGCTGATGTAGGCCTGGTAGGATTCCCAAGTGTCGGGAAATCGACGCTGCTGTCGGTAGTCTCCGCAGCTCAACCGAAGATCGGAGCCTACCACTTCACAACGATTACTCCGAACCTGGGTGTGGTGGATGTCGGCGACGGCCGGAGCTTTGTCATGGCGGATTTGCCCGGACTGATCGAAGGGGCCAGCGAAGGCATCGGCCTGGGTCACGAATTCCTGCGCCATGTTGAGCGCACGCGCATTATTATCCATGTCGTGGATATGTCCGGTTCCGAGGGGCGGGATCCCTTCGAAGATTGGGTCATGATTAATGATGAGCTGAAGCAGTACAATGCAAGTCTGATTGACCGTCCGCAGATTGTCGCGGCGAACAAAATGGATATGCCTGAATCGGAGGAGAACCTCAGTTCTTTCCGTGAACGGGTTGCAGAGCTGCGTCCGGATCTGGAGATTATGCCGATCTCCTCACTTACCCGCCAAGGGGTGCAGGAGCTGCTCTACCGTGCTACGGATATCCTTGACAGTATTCCGGTTGCTCCGGTGGTTGAAGAGGTGGCAGAAACCTCTGAACGTAAGGTTTATAAGCTGGAGGCCGAAGAGGATAACTCCTTCACCATCACCCGCGACAACGATGCGTTTGTCGTCAGCAGTCCGCGCATTGAGCGGATGATCAAGCGTATGCAGTTGAGTACGCATGATGCGATCCTGAAGCTTGCCCGTACCCTGCGCCACATGGGTGTAGATGCGGAACTGCGTAAGCGTGGGGCTGTAGAAGGCACGATTGTCCGCATTGCCGATTTCGAATTCGAGTTTGTAGAGAACAGCAGCTACTATTAATAGTGGTGCTGGCTGCACGCTACACGGTATAAAGCAGATAGAAGAAACGCCGACTACGTTTTTCCTGACAAGGAGGACGGAGGCGGCGTTTTTTTATGTAATGTTCTGTTTGGTTTAGGCTGATTGGCATACATTAAAGTGGTGAGAAACGGTGTATGACAGCAACCTTCGAACAGAAATGATCTGTCCTTTTGCAGCTTAGAGGATGTGGGTGGCTTCATTCTTGCAGTGTATTCTTGGCTTCGTGTGAAAATATGTTGCGTTATTCGGGCTGAATCCTATATAATGTCCACTAAGAAAACACAAAAGTCTTTGGGGTGAGGACGTTCGTGAAAGAACGCTATTATTTAGTCCGCGAGGACATATTGCCTGATGCTGTGCTGAAGACGATGCAGGTCAAACAGCTGCTTGAGGCGGGAGATGCCAAGACGGTGCACGAGGGTGTTGAGAGGGTTGGACTTAGCCGCAGCGCTTTTTATAAATATAAGGACGGCATACATCTGATCCATCAACTGGAGCGCGAACGCATTGTCACGATCTCCATTGATCTGGAACATGAGTCCGGCATGCTGTCCAAGGTACTCGGCTGTGTGGCGGTTCACGGAGCCAACGTGTTGACGATCCACCAGAGTATTCCGCTCCAAGGGCGGGCCAATGTTGTGATCTCCGTGGAGATCTCGCATTTAAATGAAGAAATGGGCGACATGCTTGATGGCCTGAAGGAAATTGCTGGAGTGAAGCGCGCTTTTATTATCGGCCAGGGTTAAGATGTTTAAGAAGCAGTTTTATTGCGGTCATTATTCTGTGAAGTATAGCTTCATATAACTTTTAGGAGGATTCAAATGAAGCCGGTTAAAGTTGGTTTATTGGGGCTGGGAACAGTAGGTACGGGCGTGGTCCGTATCGTAGAAGGAAATCAGGAGGATCTGAGCAGTCAAGTGGGCTCCCCGATTCTCATTGAGCGCATTGCTGTGAAGAATACGGATAAACCCCGTGAAATCGAAGTAGATGCCTCCAAAGTGACTTCAGATCCATGGGAGGTTATCCGTGATCCTGAAATTGATGTCATCGTCGAAGTGATGGGCGGCATTGCCGGAACAAAGGAATATATCCTTGAAGCGCTGGAACGCGGCAAACATATTGTAACCGCAAATAAAGATTTGATGGCGCTGCACGGCTCGGAGATTCTGGCTAAAGCGCAGGAGAAGCAATGCGATGTGTTTTATGAGGCAAGCGTTGCCGGAGGAATTCCGATTATCCGCACGCTGATCGAAGGTTTTTCATCAGATAAGATTATTAAGATTATGGGGATAGTGAATGGAACAACCAATTACATACTGAGCAAAATGAGCCAGGAAGGCGCGTCCTACAATGATGTACTTAAGGAAGCGCAAGGACTGGGATATGCTGAGTCTGACCCGACCTCCGACGTTGAAGGTCTTGATGCTGCACGCAAGATGGCGATCCTCGGCACGCTTGGCTTCCGAACAAATGTTGAACTCAGCGATGTCAGTGTGAGCGGCATCTCGGGAGTGAGCAAAGAGGATATCGCGTTTGCTAAACGTCTTGGTTATGAAATGAAGCTGCTAGGAATCGCAGAGTGTGAAGACGAGGCGTTCAGCATCAGTGTTCAACCGACCATGATCCGGGCCAGTCATCCGATCGCTTCCGTCAACGGTGTCTTTAATGCGGTGTATGTATTCGGGCAAGCGGTAGGAGAGACTATGTTTTATGGTGCAGGAGCAGGTGCGATGCCTACAGCAACCTCTATCGTTGCCGATCTGGTGGCGGTTATCAAGAACCTGAAACTGGGCGTTAACGGTCTCAAGCAGATTGTCCCGTATAAGCAAAAGAAGCTGAAGAGCGACGAGGACATCTTTTTCAAGAACTTTCTGCTGCTGCATGTAGATGATAAAGCGGGTGTGCTGGCGAAGATCACTCAGGTGTTTGCCGAATACGATGTCAGCCTCGATTCCGTTGTGCAGCAAGCCAACCCAAATAATCCTGATGCGGAGATCATAATTGTGACGCACAATGCAAGCAAGGCGAGTATGAATAAGGTAATGCGGCATTTGGAGCAGCTTGCCGTCATCCACCGGATCAAGAGCCATTATCGTGTGGAAGGCTGACAACGGAGTAAGTTCCAGATATCAGGAACCGCGTAAAAATAACGAAGGAGATTTCATCAGCCATGAGTATTTACGGAAGGTCTAGAGTTAAAGTCCCTGCCAGTACCGCCAATCTTGGACCGGGTTTTGATACACTGGGTATGGCCTTGTCGCTGTATGCCTGGATTGAGATGGAGGAAGCTGCGGAAACCGTGTTTCACCTACATGGTGATGAGATGAAGGGTGTGCCCCAGGACAAGAATAACTTGCTCTACCAGGTAGCCCAAATGGTTTTTGCGGAAGCTGGGGTTACCATCCCTGAGTTGTCGATTTCCATGTATTCCGAGATTCCGCTGACACGGGGACTTGGCAGCAGCGCGTCAGCCATTATTGGCGGAATGGCAGCAGCTAATGCTATGATTGGTTCACCGCTGGACAATGCCAGACTGTTTGATATGGCCACTGCACTGGAGAAGCATCCCGACAATGTTGGAGCGTCCCTGTTCGGGGGAATCATTACGGCTGTCTGGGATGGCGAGCATGCCGACTTTATCCGTCTGGAGCCGCCGCAGGATCTGGAAGTGCTTGTTGTGATCCCCGAATTTGAGCTGGCCACGGTCAAAGCACGTGGGGTCATTCCCTCCGAAATCACGGTGGGCGATGCGGTCTTTAACATCAGCCGTACTTCGCTGCTGACGGCGGCACTGGCCTCTGGCAGGCTTGATCTCATCAGCCGGGCCATGCAGGACCGGCTGCATCAGCCATACCGTGCGCCGCTGGTGCCGGGGATGGAGAAGCTGCTCGCTGAAGCCCCGCAGCATGGGGCGCTTGGGATTGCTCTTAGCGGCGCGGGACCTACACTTCTTTGTCTGGTCGACCGGCGCGAGGGCAGGAAGCAGGAGCTTGAGCAATTTTTGAAAGAAACGATGCAGCAGCACGGTATCCCGGCCCGCACTCGCTGGCTGCCTCCATGTACTTCCGGGGTTACCACTGAGCTGCTCGAAAGAAACGGGATGCAAAAGCAATCATTTTTGGATATGATAAAAGGAGAAATACAGCCATGAAGTCAATAGCGGTATTGCCGCAGGGTACCGTCTCCCACGAAGCGCTGCTGTACTTGTTTGGTGCTGAGCCTGTAAAGCTTGAACATCATAAGCTGATTTCCGACGTTTTTCTCTCTACGGCAGGCGGTGCCACTGATTACAGCGTCATTCCCATTGAGAACACGATTGAAGGTTCGGTCAGTCTGCATATCGATTGGCTCATTAATGAGGTGAATCTTCCGATGCAGGCGGAGTGGATCTTTCCGTCGATACAGAATCTCATCAGCAACCCGCAGGAGTTCAAGGATGACAGTGGAAATAAGGATTATACTAAGATCGTAAAGATCCTTTCCCATTCTGTCGCCATGGCGCAATGCCTGCAGTTTATCCGCGAGCATGCCCCTTGGGCTGAACTGGAGTCGGTCGGAAGCACTTCCGAAGCAGTGGAAATAGTAAAGAACAATCCGGGCAGAGGTTGGGCAGCAATCGGCACGGCACTCGGTGCCGCAACGCATGGCCTGGAGATCCTTGACTGGAAAATCACGGACCACCATAATAATTACACAAGGTTTGTCCTTGTAGGCCCGCACAAGCTGAGGCTTCCCCGCAAGAGTGTTGGAGACAAGACGAGTATTCTTGTAACCCTGCCGGAGGATTTTCCGGGAGCCTTGCATCAGGTGCTGTCTGCATTTGCATGGCGGCGTCTGAATTTATCACGTATTGAATCACGTCCTACGAAGAAGAAACTGGGTACTTATTATTTTTACATTGATGTGCTGGAACCGATAGAATCGGTCCTGCTCCCGGCGGCGATTGAGGAGATCAAGGCATTGGGCTGTCAGGTGCGGATTCTGGGCTCCTACCCCACATACACCTATGAGGAAGAGAAAGCGGAGGTGCAGTAAGTTCATGGCTGAGCAATGGATCTATCTGGATGGACAACACGTAACAAAGGAAAATGCAAAGGTATCCGTTTTTGATCATGGATTCTTATATGGAGACGGCATTTTCGAAGGCATTCGCATTTATAACGGCAACATTTTCAAATGCAAAGAGCATCTGGACAGGCTGTATGATTCGGCCAAGTCAATTATGCTGGACATTCCGCTGACTTACGATGAAATGCTGGAGGCTATGGCTGAGACGATTCGCTTGAACGATATGCGCAACGGCTATATCCGTCTGATCGTTTCGCGGGGTCCCGGAAATCTGGGGCTGGATCCACGGCGTTGCCCGAAGGCGAGCGTGATTATCATTGTGGAGCAGCTGGCCATTTATCCGGAGCAGGCTTATCTTAACGGTTTACGGGCAGTTTCCGTATCACAACGGCGCAATATCCCGGATGCACTGAATCCGAAGATCAAATCACTCAACTACCTCAATAACATCCTCGTTAAGATTCAGTCCAATCTCGCTGAGGCTGACGAAGCGATTATGATGAACGCTCAAGGGTACGTAACTGAAGGTTCGGGAGATAATATCTTCATTGTCAAAAGGGGTGTGGTGTACACGCCGCCTTGCTACCTTGGTGCACTCGAAGGAATTACCCGTCTGGCCATTATCGAACTCTGTGAGAAACTGGGACTTCCGCTGAAGGAAGAACCGTTCACCATGCATGATGTCTATATTGCCGACGAAGTCTTTTTCACCGGAACGGCAGCTGAGGTTATTGCAGCCCGTGAAATCGATGGACGGATTATCGGAGCAGGGCATGCCGGACCGATTACACTGCAATTACTTGAAGAATTCCGGAATGCGGTGGATAAGGACGGCTACAAAGTCTGGGAATAGTGATTCACTAAATTCATTGATTTACCATAAGCAAATCCTTTCATGCCAGTCATGAAAGGATTTTTTTTGTTCACATGATGTCAATCGCCCATGGGCTGCATAAGATGTAGTAACGAAGGAGGCGGCTGTACCGCATTGTCCGATGCTTGAGAGCAGAGCCGGAAATCGGAATTGCTTGTAGAGCGGGGTTGCAGCATAGCTGTAATAAATGCATCGCTTCACAACACTTTGGCATATGCCGTCTAAGTCAGGACTGTATTTGTGCTGATCTAAGATGCATAAGCTCACAAAATTTATAGGAGGTAAATGCTGCGTGAAAATACACATTGTAAAAAAAGGCGATACGCTGTATGCATTATCACAAAAGTACGGAGTAACGCTCCAAAAGATCATTGAGGCTAACCCGCAGATCAGTAATCCTGAAGTGCTTGCTATTGGGGATAAAGTTAAAATCCCTGCGGCTCCGATGCTTGTTCCGGAAAACAATGAGCTTTACTACAAGCACACTGTTAAACAAGGTGATACGTTGTGGAAATTATCCAAAGCATGGGGAATTACCTTGAAAGAGATCATTGACGCCAATCCGCATCTCAAGAATCCTAATGCGCTCATGACCGGTGAAGTTGTCAATATTCCCAAAAAGGCGAATGAGCCGACTCCAATTCAGGCTCAATCCGTGCAACCTATGCAATCCAATACCAATGCCAATGCAAATGCGAATGTAACTCCGGTTCAACCGCTTGCTGTATCGCCTGAGGTGGTAGACAAAACAAAGGTTGGCGGAAAAACCTATACCGGACCAAAGGAAGAGCCCGTTCAGGCAGTTTCCCCTGTCTCAACCCCGGCTCCGAATCCCGCACCGGCTCCTGTCCAGGTTGCCGCACCTCTTCCGAATAAAGCGCCTGAAGTAGCTCCCGTTCAGGAAGTAGTACATGAAACACAAAGTCTGTTTGTGCAAATTTCTGTACCTGCGCAAGAAGCTATAACCTATGAGATGCCCAAAGAAAAGGAGAAATCCGAGGTACAGCCGGCAACCTGGCCTGACCATAAGGACGGACCATGCGAAAAAACAGCAGGTTATCCCGGATTAAACGAAAATCCATATTATTTCGATTGCCCGCCGGCATATCCGTATTATGAGCAACCTATGCCAGTGATGGGTATAAATGTGGCCCCGAATTATATGCAGCCGACTTCGTATATGCCGGACTGTGGTTCTCCGTATGCCTATACGGGAAACGAATATCCCGCTACTGACTATTCCAATGCTTGGTATCCAAATGCAGCTCCCGAGTATGCAAATGCGGCTATGGCTGAGAATAATCCTCCTGTTGATTATTCTGCTTACGCAGTTCCGCAGTACGGTGGTCAGTCCATGAACCTCCCGTGGCCAACCTGCGGCTGTGGTGGAGGAATGCCGATTCAGCCCTATACTTATGAGCAGCCTGCATATACTAATATGTCACCCTATATGCCACCCTATATGCCACAGCCCGGTGCGGTTTCTCCTTACGGAGCTGGACCCTTCTCCATGCCGAATGAGGCCGCTGTTGCACCATTAGGAATACATGGGATTCCTGGATATCCGATGTATCCGGGGATGGAGAATTATGCTCATCACAACCGTGTGCCAGAAATTCTTGAGCCGGAGGTTATTGCGCAGGATGTTCCTCAAGCAGCAGAAGCCGTCAGCGCAGGAACCGCAGTGAAGAACAAAGCCAGCTCGGGAAAAGCGGGTACACCTAAAGTTAAAACCTCAGGTCTAGCTGCTGACAAATCAAATAAAACTGCACCTAAACAACGTTCGAAGCATGCAGACCGCACGGGGACTTCAAAGAAAAGTAAAAATCCATGGATATCAAATTAAATTGGGCTTGAATTGAAATTTGCGTACTGCACCAGAGGGCCTGCATCTTAAGATGCAGGCCCTCTGGTGTTTACTTAGTTATCATTAGGAAGAGTGTCATGCATTGTGTAGCTAACGATACTAATAGTACTAAAAGCAAAATGGTAAATCCTGTGGGTTGTTTTTGTTAGAGGTTACATGTTATATTATAAATCCAGTCGCAAGCGGAAGGAACGCTTGAATGATTGGAACGTGTTGAACGATTGATATTGCTAACATGATGAAAAATAAGTGTTGCATTGAATCGGAAAACATGATATATTATAAGAGTTGCTGGTGACGAGATAATCGGCACTGACAACGAGCTTGATCTTTGAAAACTGAAC
>NZ_JBYTDQ010000006.1:0-456881 GCF_058791575.1 Paenibacillus sp. EB106-06-01-XG199
ATGCAAGCTCTTTTTTTAACTTCTTTTCCGAGCCAGGCGTTGATGTTTCGCGGCCAGAAATAGAATATATCATGTATAGGTCTGCATTGCAAGCATTATTTATAAAATTCTTTCTGGAGTATACAGCTTGTACCGCCCCCTACTGCAAAGGCACCAGCTTAAAGGGCGATAACAAAGCTTTCGTTGGACTCATCCCTTGGGTTAGGCAATGATCTCCTGAATGTATAGCTCACGTTCCATCATCAGGTTGACGATCTTTCCCTCCACCTGGATCATAGGGCGTGTAGGGTTGCTGCGGTCTGTAAAGATAATCTCTCCATGACGTCCGTCGCTTAATCGTATTCTTGTGCCATTGTAGAGATCTGTTGTTTTCTGAATAAAGGTTTGAACGATAACCGGATCCAGCTTACCGAAGCTTTCGGTCTGTAGCTGCTCCAATACCAGATAAGGCGATTGAGCCTTTCTGTATGCCTTCTCCAGGGTCATAGCATGAAAGATATCAGCCACAGCAACGATCTTGGCGTAGATATGAATCTGGCTGCCCTCCAGATGGAGCGGATAACCAGTACCGTCTATTTTTTCGTGATGCTGAAGTGCTGCAAGTCTAACCCCTTCGTTAATAGCTGTAACATTTCTCAGCAGCTGGTATCCATAAGTGGTATGCCTGCGGACTTCTTCTAATTCAGCTCCGTTCAGCGGAGTCGGCTTGTGCAGCAGTGCCCCATCTACTTTAACGTTACCGATATCATGCAGCAAACCGGCAAATGCGGCCTGCATCCAGTCTTTCTGCGGATATCCGCACCACTGGGCTATTTTATAACAGGTTAATGCCGACAGCACTGCATTGTGATAGTTATAATCTTCATCCTGCAGAATCCGTGGAGCAAACTTCAAGACATGATAATCTTTTAAATTGTCGATCAATGCTTCCAACTGACTCCGTAATTCAAAAATGGGTATCGAGGCAGCAGCAACAGAACGGTAGCTCTGCTTAATCAAAATCAGCATCTTCTCATATTCATCATGTAAAGAGGAATTGCTCTTGGCCAGCACTGACTCATTAATGAGTGTTCCTGCCTTGACTGGCAACGTCTTCGCGGCTGCTTTAACATTTTCAGCAGGTACAGCCTCTCCCTGGTTGCCTTCAATCTCCACCTGTTGAATTAAAAAAGCCTGCAGAATCTCAATGTCGCGTGGCAGTATTATTTTTCCCTTGGGAAATAATACTCCTCCTAAAGGGGTAACTACATCTTTGATAATTTTTGAACCTGGTTTAACTTCTGCTACGGATATATTTGGCATCCACTCAGCCCCTCTACTTCATGACACTTGCGCTCAGGAATGCTGCTCTATATAGAGACTGAACATTACCGGCTAACTGGTGTGCCGCCAGGCAGCACCGGAGTACTTGATTCTCTAATTATAGTATGGATAGTTGCAAGCGGCTAGATAGTGTATCGGCAATCCATAAAAATTATATTTAAAAGCAAAAAGAGCACGGGCTTCTTATAAGAAGCCTGTGCTCTCTTTATGGAGTGCTATTCGAGAATATCCTCGTCATTGCCGGCGTCCATTTCAGGCTCAGCGGCTTCAGCAGTTTCAGCAGTTTCATCTATTGCTGTAACCTGGCTCTCTTCGCCGTCCTCGAGTTCGGACAATTCGTCTTCCTCATTCTTATCGGCTCTGCAAAGGGTGGCTACTGCATCATCCTCACGGATATTAATCAGCTTAACGCCCTGCGCATAACGGCCCATGGTAGAAATCCCATCCATACTCGTACGAATCAAGGTTCCGCTCGTTGTAATGATCATCAGGTCTTCGTCTTTCTTAACAACCTTCAAGCCAACAACCGGTCCATTCTTATCCGTAAGATTAATGGTCTTGATTCCCTTACCGCCACGGGTTTGTGAACGATAGTCGCTGGCAGGTGTACGTTTGCCGTAACCCTTAGTCGTTACGATCAACACCTCAAGCTCCTTGTCCACGCAGTCCATTCCGATCACATGGTCATTGTCGTCCAAGTTAATCCCTTTGACCCCTGTTGCACTGCGGCCCATAGAACGTACATCGTTCTCGGAGAAGGTAATCGACATGCCGCGGGCAGTACCGATAATCAGATTCTGCTCTCCGTCTGTCAGCTTAACTTCGATCAAGGAGTCTTCCTCACGAAGATTAATGGCAATCAATCCGCCTTTGCGGATGTTGTTATAATCTTCAAGCGGCGTTTTCTTCACGATCCCTTCACGGGTAGCAAAGAACAGGTATTTGTCGCTATCCGCTTCCTCTACCTGAATGACTGCACTGATCTTCTCACCCTGTTCAATTTGAATCAGGTTGATAATCGGCGTCCCCCGTGCAGTACGTCCAAGCTCAGGAATCTCATAAGCCTTGATCCGGTACACTTTGCCCTTATCGGTAAAGAACATGAGGTAATTATGGGAATTACTCACGAAGAGATGCTCCACGAAATCCTCATCCTTGGTATCCATCCCGATCACACCGCGGCCTCCACGCTTCTGGCTGCGATACGTGCTGACCGGCAGACGTTTGATATAACCGGTATGCGTAATCGTAATGACAACCTCTTCACGCGGGATCAGATCCTCGTCAAGAATGCTTTCTTCGCCGACAGTGATTTCGGTGCGGCGGTCATCCGAAAATTTATCACGGATTTCCTGAAGCTCGCTGCTGATGATATCAAGCACGAGATGCTCATTGGCCAGAATTTCCTTATACTCGGCAATCTTGACTAGCAATTCATTATACTCGTTCTCAATTTTCTCCCGTTCTAATCCGGTCAGGCGCTGCATCCGCATATCGAGAATTGCTTGAGCCTGCTCAATACTGAGGCTGAATGTTTCCATCAAGCCTTCACGGGCGATATCCGTCGTACGGGAAGCCCTGATCAGTGCAATAACCTCATCCAGATGATCCAGTGCAACACGCAGACCTTCCAGAATATGCGCCCGTGCCTCAGCCTTCTTCAGATCAAAGATCGTCCGCCGGCGGATAACTTCGATTTGATGCTGTAAGTAGTGATACAGCACGTCGCGAAGATTCAGGATCTTCGGCTCGTTGCCTACAATAGCCAACATATTGATACCGAATGTAGATTGCATGGCAGTATGTTTGTACAAGTTATTGAGTACGACACTTGGATTGACATCACGCCGCATCTCAATTACAACGCGCATACCGTTACGGTCGGATTCATCACGAAGATCAGTTATTCCCTCGATCCGTTTCTCACGTACCAATTCTGCAATCTTTTCAACCAATCTCGCTTTGTTGACCTGATAAGGCAGTTCATGCACAATGATCCGCGCTTTACCATTGTTCTCCTCAATGGTTGCTTTAGCACGCATCGTAACTGATCCGCGTCCTGTACGGTAAGCTTGGCGAATACCTTCACGGCCCAAAATATAGCCCGCTGTAGGGAAATCCGGCCCTTGAATATATTCCATAAGCTCCATAGGTGTGATCTCTGGATTCCTGATCATCGCCTGTACGCCATCAATGACTTCACCCAGATTATGCGGAGGAATGTTGGTAGCCATCCCTACAGCGATCCCGGATACCCCGTTAACGAGCAGGTTAGGATAACGCGCAGGCAAAACTACAGGTTCATTCTCTTCACCGTCATAGTTAGGTGCGAAATCAACTGTTTCCTTGTTGAGATCGCGAAGCATTTCTCCGGCGATTTTGGACAGGCGTGCCTCGGTATACCGCATTGCTGCCGCCATATCTCCGTCAATGGAACCGAAGTTCCCATGACCGTCTACGAGCATGTAGCGCATGGAGAAATCCTGCGCCATCCGTACCATCGTCTCATAAACAGCGGAGTCCCCGTGAGGATGATACTTACCGATAACCTCACCGACGATTCTCGCTGACTTCTTGTGAGGTTTATCCGGAGACATTCCAAGTTCCGACATCGCAAACAAAATGCGTCGGTGAACAGGCTTGAGTCCGTCCCGCACATCTGGCAAAGCCCGGCTTACAATGATGCTCATTGCGTAATCCATAAAGGATTCGCGCATTTCCTCACCAATGTCCCGATCTTTGATTTGCGGGTTATTTTGTTCAGCCATGAGTTGCTGGACCTCCTTCAGTTAAAAACCGCTACCCTTTATTATATTACTTTCACAAAAGCAGCACAATTAAACACTATAGATTTATATCTTCTATATTCATTTCTTTTGGCACAGTCAGGGGTAAATGCCCTTTCCGCCAATGTCTTCGTTACATAGACTGTAAAGACAAGAAGATTGGTTATATGGCCCTGGTTTTGTCCAAAAAGACATAACCCCATATCCTAATATTATAACATTGTTTAGTTAGCTTGTCCTAAAATTTCAGCTTTCCAGATTCATCATTCAGATCAACCCACAAAACTTTAAGTTTATGCTTTCGGAGCAAGTTTTGTACGAGGAGAATTCAATGCTGTTACGCTCACAAAACTTTTAAAGGAGGAAGATAATGAGGATTCAACGGGTCTCCAGCAAATGGGCAAAAACTAAAGTTATCCTGCAAAACCGCCTACTGGCAATCTTCATCCCGGAAACACGAAAGTACAGTTTGGCCGCTCTTAACGAATTGCTCGGAACCTACGGGACGGTATATATAAAACCTGACCGCGGGACTTATGGGAATGGTGTGATGCGAGCCGAGCAGCGTATGGTGAATTTAAGTCCCAGCGGACAGCAGCCGGTCAACGGGGATTACGGTACTGGAAGCAGTGAAGCCGCGGTTGAACAAAAAATAATGTATATCTTGCGTCATGGTTTGGAGGCAGAAGCATTCTCCACAACGGAGGAACTGCATAATGCTTTGAAGCCCAAGATTAGAGGACGTTCCTACTTAATCCAACAGGGAATTGATTTGCTCCGGCATGCTGACCGCCCGTTTGATTTGCGCGTACTAACGCAAAAAAGACCGGATGGAGGGTGGGAAACAACCGGAATGCTGGGCAGAGTCGCCGCTCCGCAAAAGATTGTGACCAATTATCATAATGGGGGCAGTGTCTTTACCGTCAATGCGTTGTTTAAAGAACATATGAGCCCGGCAGAGATGGCATCCACTCTTCAGTCGTTAAAATCCCTGGGTGTAAAAATTGCCATGCAGCTTGAAACAGCCTACCCTGGGCTTAAAGAAATCGGGCTTGATATCGCCCTGGATCAGCATCATGATGTATGGCTGCTTGAAGTGAACACCCTTCCCTCCATCATTGCCTTTAAATTAATTCACGACAAATCTGTTTACCGCAAAATTCATCGTTATGCTGTGGCGTATGGACGGTTAAAGAGAAGAAAAACAGCCGTCTCCCGCCGGTAACCCCTCTCCTGAGCAAAAGACTACCTAACCAAAAGAACCTCCGGCTTCTATTCGCCAAGGAATAGGAAACTGGAGGTTCTTTGCTAAGAACATATGCTTCAGCCCTGTATGAGGACCGGTGTGCGCATATGATTAAATATCAAGGTTCCGAACAGATTGGGCATGTTCCTGAATGAACTCGCGACGCGGCTCAACGTTATCGCCCATCAGCGTATCGAAAATTCCGTCAGCCAAGATGGCATCATCAATCGTTACCTGCAGCATCATGCGGCTCTCAGGATCCATGGTGGTATCCCAAAGCTGAGTGGCGTTCATTTCTCCCAGACCTTTGTAGCGCTGAACATTTACCTTAACATTCTCACCAAAGGTAGCAATGATCTCATCGCGTTCTCTCTCACTTTGAGCATAGCGGATGACTTTGTTGCGCTCAATTTTGAACAGCGGCGGCTGGGCGATATAAATATAGCCAGCTTCGATAATCTTCCGCATGTAGCGGTAGAAGAAGGTCAACAGCAGAGTCCGGATATGGGCTCCGTCGACGTCCGCATCAGTCATAATAACAACCTTGTGATAACGCGCCTTGGACAGATCGAAGTCCTCGCTGATCCCGGTTCCCAGAGCAGTAATAATCGCCCGGATTTCGGCATTGGATAGGATACGGTCAAGCCGTGCTTTCTCTACGTTCAGGATTTTACCGCGCAATGGCAGAATCGCCTGGAAGTGACGGTCCCGGCCCTGCTTGGCTGATCCACCGGCAGAGTCACCTTCGACGATATACAGCTCACTGATCGAAGCGTCCTTGGATGAGCAGTCTGCCAGCTTACCCGGCAAGGCACTGACTTCAAGAGCGCTCTTGCGGCGGGTCAGTTCACGGGCTTTGCGGGCAGCCTCACGGGCACGTGAAGCCTGCAGTGACTTCTCCAGCACCCGCCGGGAAACTGCAGGGTTCTCTTCCAGGAATTCCTGCAGCTTCTCACCGAACAGGGATTCTACAATCCCGCGGACTTCACTGTTGCCGAGCTTGGTCTTCGTTTGCCCTTCGAATTGCGGCTCAGGAATTTTCACGGAAATAATCGCCGTCAATCCTTCACGAACGTCATCTCCGGTCAGATTGTTGCTGCTGTCCTTGATCACGCCGGTCTTGCGGGCATAATCATTGATGATCCGTGTCAATGCACTCTTAAAGCCAGATTCATGTGTTCCGCCTTCATGTGTATTGATATTGTTGGCAAAAGAGTAAATGTTCTCTGTGTACGAATCGTTATATTGCAGAGCTACTTCAACCGCAATCATATCCCGTGAGCCTTCCACGTAGATCGGATCTTCATGAAGCGCCTCTTTTTTCTCGTTCAAATATTTCACATATTCTACGATACCGCCATCGTATTTGAAGGTATTGGAAACCCCCGTCCGCTCATCCAGCAGTGAAAGCTCGATTCCCTTGTTAAGGAACGCCAGCTCGCGGATACGGGTAAGGAGCGTGTTGTATTCGAAGACTGTCGTTTCGGTGAAAATCTCCGAGTCTGGATGAAAGGTTGTAGTGGTACCCGTCTCGTCGGAATCTCCGATAATCTTGATATCATATTGCGGTGCACCGCGTCTGTATTCCTGCTGGTAGACGTGGCCGTCACGTTTGACGGTTACAACTACCTTCTCGGATAATGCGTTCACAACCGATATCCCTACACCGTGAAGACCGCCCGAAACCTTATATCCGCCACCGCCGAATTTACCACCTGCATGCAGGACAGTCATTACAACCTCAAGTGTCGATTTCTTCAGCTTCACGTTCTCACCGACAGGGATACCCCGTCCGTTATCAATAACGGTCACACTGTTATCTTCATGAATCATCACTTGAATCCGGTCGCAAAAACCTGCCAGCGCCTCATCGATACTGTTATCGACGACCTCCCAAACCAAATGATGCAGACCTTTAGCGCTAGTGGAGCCAATGTACATGCCGGGACGTTTCCGAACAGCTTCCAGCCCTTCCAGTACCTGAATCTGGCTCTCATCATATGTCGGTTGATTCATTGACATGCCTTCACCTACTTCTTTCTGATTATCTCTTGTAACCTGAAAAGATTATATTTCCAACAAGATTTTGGCTCTTTTTTTGAGAGTGGAGGAGGAAATAGGGGAGTAGTACACAGTATTTTTGGTCACGACAATGGACTTCGCTTCCTCTTCACCGATTCGTTCCAGTTTTTTATCCTGCTGGGAATGAACAATGAACTGCTTCGACACCTTCGAGGACTTCTCAATTGATATATCAAATATAGCAATCAGCTCTGAGGATCGAATAATCTTTTCTCCGCCCAAATGAATATACATTCTCTTCCTCCGCTCTTTATAACTCCACTTTTCCATCATGAACATGGTATAGGCTTGCGCCTTTTAATTTATCGGCACTTAAACTTTCCACACCGGTGGCAGTGATGAAGGTTTGTACCTTGCTTTGAAAGGTTTCTATAAGCTGAGTCTGGCGGTAAGGATCAAGCTCGGACAAAACATCATCAAGAAGCAGCACAGGGTACTCCCCGATTTCTTCATGGATCAGTTCGATTTCCGCCAGCTTGAGCGATAAAGCTGCCGTGCGCTGCTGCCCCTGAGAACCGTAGACCTGAGCTTCTCTTCCGTTGATAAAAAAGGACAGGTCATCCCGATGGGGACCCGTCAGCGTCATGCCGCGCCTAATTTCCTGATCTCTTGTTTGTGATAACTTTAACATAAATTTGTCTAATAAGACAGCTTCATCTTCCTCGTCCCGCTCGCCGAAAGAGGGGACGTACAGCAATTTCAGCTCTTCCCCGCCGTTCGTAATGCCCCGGTGAATGCTCTCTGCCCAGATTTGCAGCTTCTTTATGAATTGTTTCCTTTTTTTGACGATTTTAACACCATGCTCTATAAGTTGGGCATCCCATATGTCCAACAGCTCCTTGCCTGCTGCTTCTTTACCCCATAGCTGCTTCAGCAGATTGCCTCTTTGCAGAAGCACCTTCTGGTATTGCTGCAGATGGAAAAGATAACTTGGCTGCACCTGGCCAATCTCCATATCAAGAAACCGGCGCCGTATTCCAGGTGTCCCTTTGACGATCTCCAGATCTTCCGGAGCGAACATCACCACGTTGAGCGAGCCGACGAATTCACTGAGCCTGCGCTGTTCCAGCCCGTTGATTCTGGCTTTTTTGCCTTGGGCGGACAAGGTTAGCTCCAGCTTCAAATCGCCATATTTACGTTCCACCTCGGCAACAATTTGCGCGGATCCTCCGGGAGCATCAAAAGAAATGAGTTCCCGGTCCTTCGAGGTACGGTGGCTCTTGGTCATCGCCAGGACGAACAGAGCCTCCATGAGGTTTGTTTTGCCCTGGGCATTCTGACCGAGAATCAGGTTCACATCGCCCAGGTTCTCCAGACGCAGCAGCCCGTAGTTACGGTAATGCTGCAGACCGATATTTTTAACAAACACGAACCTCTGCCTCCTTGGGTGAACTACTCTTTTATTCCGCCGCCTTCAATCTCGAATGCGCCGTTGTCCTGAACCTCTATTGTATCACCCGGATAAAGCTTTCTGCCACGTCGTTCTTCTTTTTCCCCGTTAACCTTCACGTAGCCTTCCTGCAGCAGCGCCTTCGCCATGCCGCCTGTGGATACGCAATCCGAAAGCTTCAAGAACTGGTCCAGCTTAATATATCCACTGTGGATAAGTATTTTTTTCATGTTTTTTATCCTTTCCGCCACTTATCCACAGGTCCGTGAACAGCGGCGTTTAATTTGTTGTGCGGTACGGCAGAATGACATACAGACTGCGGCTGTCATCCAGCGGTCTAAGAATAATCGGACTCATCATACCGGTGAAGGCGATGACGAGCTGCTCGCTTTCGACAACTTTCAGGACATCGAGCATATATTTGGAGTTGAAGGAGATTTTGAGCGGCTCGCCTTTGAAATCAAGCACTTCCAGTTCTTCACGGACCTTCCCCAGCTCTGACGAGCTGGAAGAGATCTCAACGTCGCCGTTTTCCAGTGTCTGCATACGGACAATGTTTGTTTTTTCTTCACGGGACAGCAAATAAGCGCGGTCAATTGATTCGCTGAGTTTTTTTGTATCCAAAGTTAGTTCTGTTTTGTAGTTGGTCGGAATAATTCTAGAAGTATCCGGATAAATTCCATCCAAAATCCGCGAATAGAACAGCACCTTGTCGATTTTGAAGAGCACCTGATTATCGGCCACGACAATATCCACCAGCATATTCTGGTCCGGAATGATTTTGCTTAACTCATTCAGCGTTTTGCCGGCAATGACGATGTTGGCGAATTGGACATTCTCGGTCCCTTCCAGATGCGCAGCTCTTGTGGCCAGACGGTGGCGGTCGGTAGCTGTAAATTTAAATTCATTCTCACTCAGATTCCACAGAATCCCTGTCAGAATAGGCGTTGTCTCTTGGGTGGAGATGGAGAACGCTGTTTGTTTAATCATATTTTTCAGCAAATCACCTGGAATTGAGATCGTTTCGTTCTCCTCGATGCTGGGCAGTACCGGGAATTCCTCGGGGTCAAGACCGACGATCTGAATCTCCGTGGAACCGGAAGAGATATAGGTTTGAAAGCCCTCTTTGACTTCCATGTGAATTTCTTTGGAGGGAAGCTTCTTGATGATCTCGACGAAAAATTTGGCTGGAAGCACAACGCTTCCTGGCTGTTCCACTTTTACGATGGTATGGCTATCGTTCTCTGCAGGTATGAAGGACTGAATGGAAATGTCCGTATCACTTGCAGTCAGGGTAACGCCTTGATGGCTTACCTCCAGCTTAATGCCGGTCAGAATGGGGATCGTGGTTCTGCTGGAGATGGCCTTGGATACGTGCCCGATTGATTCGTTGAGTTCATTTTTAAGAATGCTGATTTTCATGATTTCACTCCTAGCTGAAAAATTGGGAAATAGGTGTACGTAAGTCCTCTTCGAAACCTGCTCTTAGAAGATGAATTATTATAGTTATTTAATAGTATTAGTAGTAGGGGCGCCGTTTATGTGGATAACCCCAGAAACAGCATAAAATTAAGCCTATCCACATGTGTATAGATTGTGCATAGGCTCTTTGTTCCTCTTAGGAAGGATTTTTAATTTTCTCCGCAAGATTATTTACCACTTTGTACAACTCCTGGTCTACCTTTAATTGCTGCGTAATCTTCTCATGGGCATGTATAACTGTCGTATGGTCACGTCCCCCGAAAGCTTCTCCGATTTTGGGAAGCGAATAATCCGTTAATTCACGGGAGAGATACATAGCGATTTGACGTGGAAAAGCTACGGCTTTGGTGCGTTTGCGCGCCTTGAAATCTTCCATGCGCAAATTGTAATATTCGCCGACCTTTTGCTGAATATCGTTCATGGTGATCATCTTCGGCCGGCTGGAAGGAATGATATCCTTCAGTGCTTCGGCTGCCAGATGAGTGGTCACGTCCTGGTTGGTAAGCGATGAATAGGCAACAACACGGATCAATGCGCCCTCAAGCTCGCGAATGTTCGTATCGATCTGGTTGGCGATGTACATCATGGCCTCATTGGGGATATCCAGGTTCTCCGCTTTGGCTTTCTTGCGCAAAATGGCAATCCGCGTCTCCAGATCAGGCGGTTGAATATCGGTTATGAGTCCCCATTCAAAACGGGAACGAAGCCGTTCTTCCAGAGTGGGAATTTCCTTTGGGGGACGGTCGCTGGAGATAATAATTTGCTTGCGTTCTTCATGAAGAGCGTTAAACGTATGGAAAAATTCCTCCTGCGTTGACTCTTTGCCGGCCAGGAATTGAATATCGTCAATCAGCAGAATGTCAACGTTGCGGTATTTGTTACGGAAGCTTTCACCGCGGTTGTCACGGATGGAGTTGATGAATTCATTCGTGAATTTCTCGGACGAGATGTAGATAACCTTATTGTTAGGGTTATGTTCCAGGACGTAGTGTCCGATGGCATGCATTAGATGAGTCTTCCCGAGACCCACCCCGCCGTACAAAAACAAGGGGTTATACGCTTTGGCAGGCGCTTCCGCTACAGCCAGAGAGGCTGCATGCGCAAACCGGTTGCCGGAGCCGATAACGAACGTATCGAAAGTGTATTTGGGATTAAGCAAATGAGTCTGCGCTTCTTCACGCGATACTGCGGGAGAAGGCGTCATTTGCTGGATTACAGGCTCTACGGGCTTGTTCTCCTCAATCACAAATTTGACGTCAACCTGTTGTCCGGTAACTTCATAAACCGTAGCTCCTACCAATTTGGTGTAGCGACTTTCCAGCCATTCTACGGCAAACGTTGTAGGTGCCGAGATGATAATGGCGTGCTGGCTAAGAGTTAATGCCTTCGTAGCCTTAAACCATGTATCGAAGCTCGGTTTGCTTAATTTGGTTTGAATAATCGATAATATTTGCTGCCATAATTCGGAAGTATGGCTGTCCACAGACTGTCACTCCTTTAAATCTTCCAAATGTGGCATCAGCCATGAAGTGGAAATGTCGAAGAAAATGGGTTAGTGCTGAATCTTATCCCCAATATGCAATATCAAGAGACAAAAAAATATGGATAAATTTGAATTGTTCACAACTTTATCCACAGCTTGTTGATAATATATAGAACAAACAAATCTATTCACATTCAAAAGTAATACCATCATAGCAAATGCCCCCTTATTTTTCAATGAGCGACGCCATTTTATCCACAAATTCAAGCACTTGTGTATAATTTTTAAGAACAACACTACATATTGTTGATAATTTGTTTACCGTTCGACAGTTTCCGTCATGACTTCGATTTTTTTATACACAGGTTGTGCGCATGTGTGATTAGTCGACTTCATTCTTTGCACACAGGTGGATAACTGTAAAACGCTGTGGATTAAATTTTTCGATCGGTGGATTGTGGATAAGCCGATTTAAATGTGGGGGAGTAAGGTTGGAGAGACAAGGTTGACTTTTTCGCACATTATGTGTTTAAATATATAAAGGTGTTTTCTGTGAGGATATGTCTTCAAATTATAATGACAATACTTGTAGATACTGTCCCTACTCAAAAGAGCGGCTTAGTCCGTTTCTGCTAATATGACAGTAATTAAGTTCCTGTAAGGGAGGTGCAATACATGAGACCGACGTTCAAACCGAATGTGAGCAAACGCAAGAAGGTGCATGGTTTCCGCAAAAGAATGAGCACGAAAAACGGCCGCAAAGTGCTGGCAGCCCGCCGCTTGAAAGGCAGAAAAGTTTTGAGTGCGTAAGTTAGGCCACTTAAGGACCACTGCGGTGGTCCTTTTTTAAATATAAGGGGGCTGGACAGGTGGATCATCTGATTCGCTTCCTTATATAGCCCGAGAAACGGATATCGGCCTTTATAATGAAGGAGGTTCCCTTTTTCACGAGTGCATGAATAATTGTTAAGCTCTGCAGAGGATGTTGGCTACACTTTGCGGGGCTTTTTAATGTATGCGGATGTAAATGAAGGAATAAGCCATATGTCCGGACTTAACCGTTTATGGCGGCAGCCGGATGACTATACTAATTTAGAAGAAAAATTCCGGAGCTCCTCGTGTCCGGTCTTTGAATAGGAGATTCCCGTGCACAAAAGATTACGATTACGAAACCGTGCTGACTTCAGTCGCGTATATCGCCATGGGAAGTCATTTGCGAATCATCAATTTGTAGTGTATTGGTTCAGCAGAAAAGAGGTGGAGCGGTTCCGGTTGGGTGTGTCGGTTAGCAAAAAGGTCGGAAACGCCGTCGTCCGAAACCGGATGAGACGACTGGTGAAGGAAATCATCCGCCATCATGAACCGGAAATTGCCGGCGGGCTGGACATGGTCTTCATCGTTCGTAAAGGAGCACTTTCTATGGATTACGCCGAGCTGGAGAAAAGTGCGCTTCATGTACTGCGCAAAGCCAAGCTGCTCAAGGCTTCACGCAAGTAAGGGGCTTGTTTATTTGTATTCATAATTATGGTATGATTTACGGTGCAATGGAATGTTTATGAGAGGGGTTTTGAAGTGTCTCTATTGAAGACTAGACGAGGAAAACAATTTCTTCTCCTCGGCCTAATGGTACTGATGATTGCTGTTCTGTCAGGGTGCGCTCCATCATCAGCGGTTACGCACACTACGGAGGATTTGAAGAACGGAAGCTTTTGGCAAAGTAATGTCGTTTATTATTTCGCCATAGCGCTCGATACTTTCGCAAAATGGTTTGATGGACAGTATGGACTAGCCGTACTTGTAATGGTTTTGATCGTCCGCACTTTAATTTTGCCGCTTACCATGAAGCAGGTAAGGAGCTCGCGTGCGATGCAGGCCATTCAACCGGAACTCCAAAAGATCCAGAAAAAATATAAAGATCAGCCTGAAAAAGTACAGCAAGAAACGATGCGCCTGTTCCAGGAAAATAAGGTGAATCCGATTTCCGGCTGTCTGCCGCTGATTGTGCAAATGCCAATTTTTATCGCTCTATATAACTCGATCTATTACAACCCTGCTCTGCGGGAGCATTCGTTCTTGTGGCTCCAGCTCGGCAAACCCGATCATCTGTTCATCCTGCCGTTGCTGGCTGCCGCTACTACATTCCTGCAGACCAGAATGATGACAAAGATGAATCCGGTTCAACAGCAGGGCCCTATGCAGTTCATGATGATGGTATATCCGGTTTTGATTTTCATCATGTCCTACAATTTCCCTTCAGCACTTCCACTGTACTGGTTCTACAGTAACCTTTACACCATTATTCAGAACTACTTCTTATACCGCAACAACGATAAGACCAAATTGGCTGTTGCAGGTGCCGGTAGCAGCAGTGAAGTTAACCTTGTGAAGAGCAAGAATCCTGCTTCCGCTACGAAAGGCAATGGAAGCAAAGGATCGAAGGGGGCCAAAAAGTCAAAATGAGCAAAATCGTCGCAACAGGGAAAACCATTGAAGAAGCTGTAGAACGGGGACTTAACCAGCTTGGAGTTCAAAAGGACCGGGTCACGGTCAACGTACTTGAACAGCCGTCAAGAGGATTCCTTGGATTGATCGGTGCGAAGGATGCCAAGGTTGAATTAACCTTAATTGCCGAGGCCGCACCGGCATCAGCGGCGAGTGCTCCGTCAATGCCTCAGCAGTCATCTAGAGAGAGCAAACAGGAGGCTGTCGGCGGCGTGCCGCGCCAAGATTCCGGACAACCGGTGGAGGAAGCATACCAAGAAGCCGTTCATTTCATCGTGGATGTCGCCAAGAGTATGGGGCTAGAGGTAGAAGTGGAAATCGTTCATACGAAGGAATCGACCATTCTGCAAATTTCCGGTCCGGATCTGGGGCTGCTGATCGGCAGAAGAGGACAAACTCTCGATGCTTTGCAGTATTTGGCTAATATTGTGGCCAACCGTTATTCTGACAGTTTCATCCGGCTGGTGCTGGATGCGGAGAATTTCCGCGAACGCCGCAAAAAGACATTGGAAGAGCTGGCTGACCGGCTTGCGGGACGGGTAGTTCGAACCCGTAAAGAGGTCGTGCTGGAGCCGATGTCACCGCAGGAACGGAAGATTATACATGCCAGGCTGCAGGATCACCGGCAGGTCAACACCCTTAGTAAGGGTGAGGAACCGAATCGCCGTGTCGTTATAACATTGAAGTAGAGACTAATATTGCCGCAATGACTCCTTGACCAATGTAAGGGGTCATTGCTTTTTTTAAAATAGAGGAAAGTATAGATTATATTGAGGTGAATAACAGCATGCTTAGTGACACCATCGCTGCCGTATCAACGGCATTAGGCGAAGGGGGAATTGCGATCATCCGGGTGAGCGGCCCACAGGCCATCTCCCAGGTTGCACCCTTATTCCGCAGCCGGGTTCCGCTGACCGAAGCGGAATCACATACCGTTCATTACGGCCATATTATAAGTCCGGCTGACGGAGAACGAATGGAAGAAGTGCTGGTAACTGTGATGAAGGGACCACGTTCTTTTACAACAGAGGATGTAGTGGAAATCAGTGCCCATGGCGGGGTGATTTCGGTCAGAAGAGTGATGGATCTGCTGTTGCAGCAGGATATCCGATTGGCTGAGCCGGGTGAATTCACCAAGCGTGCTTTTTTGGGCGGACGAATTGACCTTTCCCAGGCAGAAGCGGTGATTGATTTGATCCGTTCCAAGTCGGACCGGGCTTTTTCCGTTGCGCTGAAGCAGGTTAGCGGTTCATTGTCCCAGCGTATCCACTCCCTGCGCCATACCCTTATCGAGACGCTGGCGCATATTGAAGTGAATATTGATTATCCCGAACATGATGTGGAAGCCTTAACCGCCGAGTTTATTAAAGACAAGAGCAGTGAAGTAATGGACGGCATTAATAAGCTGCTCAAGACTGCTAATGAAGGTAAAATTTTGCGCGAAGGCATTACGACAGCTATTGTGGGCCGTCCCAATGTCGGTAAATCATCCCTGCTGAACGCATTGGCTCGCGATAACAAAGCGATTGTAACGGATATTCCAGGAACAACGCGTGATGTCATAGAGGAATTTGTAACGATTAATAATATACCGTTGAAGCTCCTCGATACAGCAGGTATTCGTGAAACCATGGATGTCGTGGAAAAAATCGGGGTAGAGCGTTCCAAAGCAGCTTTTAGTGATGCTGACCTGATTCTACTGGTGCTGAACGCAAATGAAGAGCTGCATGAAGATGAGCTGGAACTTATGGAACAAATCCACGGTAGACAAGCCTTAGTCATCATGAATAAAATGGACTTACCGGCACGCCTGGATAAAGCCAAGCTGCACGAATATTTTAGCGAGGCCAGCATTGTCCCAATGTCGGTACTGGAAGAGGAAGGCCTGGATAAACTGGAAGAAGCTATTTCGGAGCTCTTTTTTGGCGGCAAGCTGGAATCGGGAGATTTGACCTATGTAAGTAATGTACGCCATATCGCACTGCTCAAAAAAGCGCATAGGTCGCTACAGGATGCGTACGAGGCTGCGGAGATGCATATTCCAATTGATATGATCCAGATCGATGTAAGGTTGGCTTGGGAGCAGCTTGGAGAAATTATCGGGGATACTGCTGCCGATTCTCTGCTGGATCAAATTTTCTCACAATTCTGTTTAGGCAAATAACATGCTTCTTGCGAATGATTCATTACTGAGTTATTGCAGATCATGTTCATTATATTACTGCGATTGAAACGCAGCCTTTGGGGAGGAACAAGACATGAGTTATGAAGGAGGCAGCTATGACGTTGTTGTCATAGGCGCCGGACATGCCGGTTGCGAGGCTGCTCTGGCGGCTGCACGCATGGGCTGCAATACGTTGATGATTACGATAAACCTGGATATGGTGGCATTTATGCCCTGCAATCCGTCCATTGGCGGACCAGCCAAGGGCCATGTAGTGCGCGAAATTGATGCACTCGGCGGTGAAATGGGCCGCAACATCGATAAGACATACATTCAATTGCGTATGCTTAACACAGGCAAAGGACCCGCCGTCCATGCCTTGCGTGCGCAAGCGGATAAATTTCTGTATCAGCATGCGATGAAAGAAACGATGGAGAAAACCCCTAACCTAACGCTGCGCCAGGGTATGGTGGAGGAGCTTATCGTTGAAGACGGCCGCTGTGTCGGCGTAATTACGAAGACAGGTACAGTCTACCGCAGCAAGACGGTTATTCTGACGACTGGAACTTATTTGCGGGGCAAAGTGATTATGGGTGAGCTGACATATGAGAGCGGGCCGAATAATCAGCAGCCTTCAGTACGGTTGTCCGAAAATTTGCGTGAGCTTGGTTTTGATCTGGTGCGCTTTAAGACAGGAACACCCCCACGTGTGCATAAGGACACGATTGATTTTTCCAAAACAGAAATTCAGCCGGGTGACGACAAACCGAAGTTCTTCTCATTTGAAACGAAGTCGTCGCAGAATGAGCAGCTTCCTTGCTGGCTCACCTATACCTCTGAAGTGACTCATCAGATCATTAATGACAATCTTCATCGGGCGCCGATGTTTACTGGAATAATTGAAGGAACAGGACCCCGTTATTGCCCTTCTATAGAAGATAAAGTTGTCCGTTTCAGCGATAAATCCAAACACCAGATATTCCTTGAACCGGAAGGGAAAAACACATCGGAATACTATGTACAAGGACTTTCCACCAGTCTTCCTGAAGATGTTCAGCTGGCGGTTCTGCGTTCGATTCCAGGGATGGAAAAGGTCGAAATGATGCGTAATGGTTACGCGATTGAATATGATGCCATGGTTCCTACACAGTTATGGCCTTCGCTGGAAACCAAACGTTTGCCTGGGCTGTTCACTGCCGGTCAAATCAATGGCACCTCCGGCTATGAAGAAGCAGCAGGGCAAGGGGTTATGGCAGGCATTAATGCAGCGCGGAAAGTTCAGGATAAAGAACCGGTAGTACTTGATCGGTCCCAAGGTTATATTGGCGTACTGATTGATGATTTGGTGACCAAAGGAACTAATGAACCTTATCGTCTGCTCACCTCGCGTGCTGAATATCGTCTGCTGCTTCGCCATGATAATGCTGACCTGCGTCTGACGCCTATCGGACATGATATTGGTCTGATCCCAGAGCAGCGGTATACGGCTTTCCTGGATAAAAAAGAGCGTGTTGAACGTGAAATCGTCCGGCTCCAGGAAACTAAGGTAAAACCAGTGGAGGTCAATGATGCGCTTGCGGGTTATGAGTCTGCCCCAATCGCAGATGGAAGCAACATGCTTACACTGATGCGCCGCCCTGAGCTTACGTATAGTTTCGTGGACCAGGTTTCTCCTTCTCCTGAAGCACTGGACGAAGAGATGAAGGAGCAGGTTGAAATTCAGATTAAATATGCCGGATATATCGAGAAACAGCTGCAGCATGTGGAAAAGCTGCAAAAGATGGAGAAGAAGAAGATTCCTGACACTATCAACTATAACGAAATTCATGGATTGGCAATGGAAGCACGGCAGAAGCTGACTAAAATTGCTCCAATCTCAATCGGGCAGGCTTCGCGGATAGCTGGAGTAACACCAGCAGATATTTCGATTCTTCTTGTACATTTGGAGCATTTCAATCGTGTGACGGCAGCGAAAGGATAATCTATGGATAATACTGTAGCACAGTTTACGGCTCTACTTCAGGAACAGGGAATCAAGCTGAACCCGGAGCAGCTTAAGCAATTTGAGCTTTATTATCAGGAACTGGTTTCCTGGAATGAAAAAATGAATCTCACCGGAATTACCGAACGGGATCAGGTATATACTAAGCATTTCTATGATTCCCTTTCACTTGCTTTCTATTTAAAGATGGATGATGCGAAAAGCTTGGCTGATATCGGATCAGGAGCCGGCTTCCCAGGGATTCCGCTAAAGATTTGTTTCCCTCATTTGAAGCTGACAATTGTTGATTCCCTAAGCAAACGAATTTCCTTTCTCCAGCATGTATGCGATACACTTGGATTAGAAAATGTTCAACTGATTCATGGCCGGGCAGAGGATGTATCCCGACAATTTGTTCATCGCGATGCCTATGATATAGTTACGGCCCGGGCGGTTGCCCGTTTATCCTTGTTGAATGAATTCTGTCTTCCGTTTACAAAAAAAGAGGGTGTGTTTGCAGCAATGAAGGGTAGTGATCCTGCTGAGGAACTAAAGGAGGCGAAGTTCAGTTTCAAGGAGCTTCGCGCTGAACTGCAAAAAGTTGAATCCTTCAGTTTACCCGTAGAGGAATCTGGCAGACATATCGTTATTATTCGCAAGACAGGAGCTACTCCAGCAAAATATCCGCGTAAAGCGGGAATTCCGGCCAAATCTCCTTTGATCTGATTGTTTCACGTGAAACATCGTTTAAGCGAATAAATGCTGTAAAGATCAAGTCCTTATTCCTTAGGGCTTGATCTTTTTTTATTTCTCCATCGCTTTATTCGTAGCATGCATTGCAGGAAAAATAGGTCCATATGGAGAATAGGATTATGAGCGGAAAAGTGATAGAATAATATAGTAAGACTTTTCACCAACAAAACTGCAATATCTTTTGAAACAAAATCAATAGAAGCTTTCTTTTTGCTGTACGATACGATAAGCTTTTCGCTAGGCAGGGTCAAGGCGATCGTACTATAACGAAATTAGGTGGTAATGAACGGAATGAAAGAACAATTCACCAAGCTTTTTGGATTTACCGAGCGGAGCAGCGGAGAAGAGATCAAACAAATCCCGGTTCATGAGGTCATCAGCAGTCCTTATCAGCCACGGACTATTTTTGATGACGATAAGATAGACGAGCTCTGTCAGACTATCAAAACTCACGGTGTGATCCAGCCTATTGTCGTGCGGATGCGCGATTCCCAGTATGAGATTATCGCGGGTGAACGGCGCTGGCGGGCTGTGAAGAAGCTTGGTCTGGGGACAATTCCGGCTATTGTTCGTGAGTTCAATGATTCACAGGCTGCATCTATTGCCTTAATCGAGAATTTGCAGCGTGAAGGGTTGACCTCAATTGAAGAAGCTATCGCCTATCAGAAATTGATTGATCTTCATCAATTGACTCAAGAAAGCTTGGCACAGCGTCTCGGTAAAAGCCAGTCAACAATCGCGAATAAAATCCGCTTGCTGCAATTACCTGAACAGGTTAAAACTTCACTTATGGAACGCCAAATCACAGAACGGCATGCCCGTTCCTTATTATCTCTAGACAGTGTGGAAATGCAGTTGAAGGTGCTTGCGGAGATTATTTCTAAAGGCTTAAATGTTAAGCAGACAGAGGCAAGAATCGCATTTTATAAAGCTGTGAATCAGACCAAAAAATCCAAACGGGTTTCCTATACAAAGGATGTCCGGCTCGCTCTAAATACAATTCGTCAATCCATAGATATGGTATCAGGTTCTGGAATGGAGATTAAAACCTCGGAAAATGACCGCGGTGACCATTACGAGATCGTAATCCAAATCCCAAAAAGATAATTCGTTTTAAAAGCTGAAGGCGGCCCTGAGGTGATTGGCCGCCTTTTCTGTGACTTGAACCGGAGTATATCACATAAGACAGAAATGAAATGATACTTGTATATTTGTCTATATTTCTCGCAAAAAGTGATGCCGTATTCAATTTACGATTGCGCCGTAAAACAACTCACGACCTACAAGATGATTCTTCCTAACAATTCGAGGTGAAATAAGTGTCCAAGATTATTGCCATAGCAAATCAAAAAGGTGGAGTCGGTAAAACGACAACCTCTGTGAACCTTGGTGCCGGTATGGCTACTTTAGGGAAAAGAGTGCTTCTTGTCGATATTGATCCGCAAGGCAACACTACAAGCGGCGTTGGCGTCAACAAAGCGGATGTAGCAAATTGCATTTATGATATTCTTATTAATGAAGTGAATCCTCAGGAAACGATATTGGAAACACAAATTGAGGGGCTTCATATTATCCCGGCAACGATTCAATTGGCGGGTGCGGAGATTGAATTGGTATCTACAATTTCCAGAGAGCTGAAGCTGAAGAAGGCGCTTAATGCAGTGAAGAGCAATTATGATTATATTATCATTGATTGTCCTCCATCATTGGGTATCCTTACCATTAATTCACTGACGGCTGCGGATTCAGTGATTATTCCTATCCAGTGTGAATATTATGCCCTTGAGGGATTAAGCCAGTTGCTTAATACTGTAAGGCTTGTACAAAAGAACCTCAACCCGCATTTAAAGATTGAAGGGGTATTGTTAACCATGCTTGATGCCCGGACTAATCTGGGGATTCAAGTGATTGAAGAAGTGAAAAAGTATTTTCAGGAAAAGGTTTACAAAACTATTATCCCACGCAATGTACGGCTAAGTGAAGCGCCTTCCCATGGGCAATCCATTATTACTTATGATACCCGTTCCAAAGGAGCGGAAGTTTACTTAGAGTTGGCAAAGGAAGTGATCTCTTATGAGTAAGCGTTTAGGGAAAGGTCTCGATGCGTTAATTCCGTCCTTGTCTATCAATGAAGACGATAAGGTTGTGGAGATACCTTTAGGACAATTGCGCGCTAACCCTTATCAGCCCCGTAAGGACTTTAATGAGGAAGCCATACAAGAGTTGGCTGAATCCATAAGACAACATGGTGTAATTCAACCGATTATTGTTCGCGCAGTGCTGAAAGGTTATGAAATCATCGCTGGTGAACGCAGATTCCGTGCTTCACAGTATTGTGGAAAGGCAACCATTCCTGCTGTTGTGCGAAGTCTTAGCGACCAGCAAGTCATGGAAATTGCCCTGATTGAAAATCTACAGCGGGAAAATTTGAATGCGATGGAAATTGCAGTTGCTTATCAAGGGCTAATGGATCAATTTTCGCTTACCCAAGAGGAGCTTTCACTGAAGGTTGGTAAATCAAGATCGCATATCGCTAACTTTTTACGACTGCTGACTTTGCCGGAAGAAGTGAAGGAATATGTTTCACGTGGAACAATTTCCATGGGACATGCTCGGGCAATCGTTGCCTTGAAAGATCCGGAGACGGTGAAACAGTTGGCGGATCAATGTGTGGAACAGCAGTGGAATGTCAGACAGTTAGAAGAGGTCGTAAAGAATCTGGACCGTAAACCTGCCAATGGCATAAAAGCGAAAGTTGTTAAACGTGATCCATACATTGATAATGTTGAAGAAGGATTGCGCGAGCGATTCAAAACAACAGTGAAGATTAAACAAGGTAAAGAAAAAGGGAAAATTGAAATCAATTATTACAGTGCCCAAGACCTGGAAAGATTACTGGAACTATTGGGAAACTGATTTGGATATCTGTGCCCGAAAACATATCCTGAGATATCCTTTAGCGGATATGGAAGGGTGTGTTTTTTAAATGAAAAAAAGTGAGGGTGGAGAGATGGGAGAATTGATTTATTTAGATCATGCGGCAACTTCATGGCCTAAGCCCCCAGAGGTGGCTGCTGCGATGCTGGATGCCCTGCAACACTCCGGCGCGAATGCCGGCCGTGGTAATCACTCGCTCGCCATTGGGACAGGCAGGGTGCTGGTGAGAGCGCGAAGCATGCTTGCTGAACTTTTTTCTATCTCCAACGCTCAGGATATTGCCTTTACCCACAATACAACAATGGGGCTAAATATGGCCATTAAGGGTACACTGCAACGGGGGGATCATGTCATCTCAACGATGACAGAACATAATTCCGTTCGTAGGCCGCTGGAGTATTTACGCCGGACTTTAGAAGTGGAAGTAGATTATTTGCGCGTCGATGCTAAAGGCCAGGTCGATTTGCTGGAGCTTCAAAAAACATTAAGACGAAATACTAAAATGGTGATCTGCAATCATAGTTCCAATCTGCTGGGCAGTATTCTGCCAATCGGAGAAATTGGCGATATCGCAAAGTCTCACGGGGCGGTGTTTCTGGTGGATGCTGCGCAAAGTGCCGGGACGCTGGAAATAGATGTAGCCCAAATGAATATTGATTTACTTGCATTTCCTGGTCATAAAGGGCTGCTTGGACCGCAGGGGACAGGGGGGCTATATATTGCTCCAAACCTTGATTTAGAGCCACTGATGCATGGAGGGACAGGCAGCCAGTCTGAAAACAGTGAACAGCCTACTGTTCGGCCTGACCGGTATGAAGCGGGGACACAGAACGCTGTGGGGATAGCCGGGCTGCTTGCAGGCTTGAAAAGGATTAAGTCTTTAGGCCCGGTGAATATTCACCGGCAGGAATGGCTGCTGACACAGAAACTAATGGAAGGTTTGTCCGGCATTCCTGGTATGAGGTTGCTTGGGCCTGAAATTGGTGTTTCGCGCAGCGGAATTGTTTCGTTTACAATAGAAGGGCAGGAGTCGGCAGAGATTGCACATCGGCTGGACCGGGAGTATAACATTGCTGTGCGTGCCGGGATGCACTGTACCCCGTTGGCCCATAAAGCGGCGGAGACACTGGAAAGCGGTGCTGTACGGGCAAGTGTAGGAGTCAGCTCCACAGAAGATGATATAAACAGAATGCTGGTCGCCATGGAGGAACTATATGGCTTTGCCCGCAGCAGATAAATACGAAGGATGGTCCATATATGTCAGAATTGAATCAGTTAATAAATGAACAATTATCCTGGTTTGTTATTGCGTTCACCGTTGTGGTTATAATAATGGCTATAGTGTTGATTCTTCAGAGCAACAAGCTTGGCAAGATGCGGCGCAGATATGAAACGATGATGAGCGGTAGCGGTGTGGAAGATCTGGAAAGCTTGTTAATTGATCTTAAGAATCAAGGCGATATGCTGGAAGAGGAGCAGAAGGAACATAAGGCTTTGATTGAAGCTGCTCAGGCTAAAATGCGCGGCATGAAGTCAAAAATGGCTCTGAAGCGATATAATGCCTTCGGTGAACGCGGAAATGACCTGAGCTTTTCGCTGGCAATAGTGGATGACAATCGCAGCGGAATTGTGCTCACCAGTCTTCATAATCGTGAGAACTCCTATATCTATTCCAAACCGCTTGAAGCGGGAGAATCCCAATATCCTTTGTCTCCAGAAGAGAAGGAAGTTATTGCTCTCGCGTTGCAGCAGATTTAGCGTGAAGATTCCACTGTTTCAAGGCGGAATGGAGGCTGACAGCAATAATATCAGATAACCGCATTACAAGACTCAATCTTGTATTTTGTAATACGAAATACTCCATAAATCCGCCTACGTTAACGATGCCAGTCAGATGGATATCGCCAACAGGGGGAAGTTGCTTGTTAACGCCGGCTCCGGGCTTTAAAGGTCCATCTACGACCTGAATACAGCCGACACTCGTAGAATGTCCCAGGCAGGCATCAATACCAATGATAAAAGGGTTATTATATTTCTCTCGGATGAGGGTAAGTGTTTCTTCCAGATTAACGGCATGCACAGGCTCGTCCAGTGTTCCATACAGCTGGAACAGAGGGCTGTGGAACCGCGCCAAGGCTGTTCCAACCAGCGGTCCGAGTGAATCTCCGGTTGAACGGTCCGTGCCTATACAGACGATTATAATCGGTGTATCGGGACGGGTGCGGGAAAAGTGAAAAAGCAGACGGTGAGTAATAGCAGAATAGATATTGGGATCGTCATGTGATATTTTTAAACAGGATGGTTCTTGCAGTGGTGCAGCTTTAGAAGAAGAATTCATAAAATCTTCCTTTCTGAAGGGGACTCTACCAAAATATCAGCAGGCTTGTCTTTCCATTGAAAGGTTGCTGATGATCCTAGTATATGGATGAAAGAGATTTTTTATACTACAGGGGCAAGAGATAGGACGTTTAACCCAGAGGGAGGCGTGGAGATGGAGGAAGAGCTGCTGATTGCTTTTGATTCTACGCAGCAGGCGCTGCGCGCCGAAATGCTGCTGGAATACGCGGAAATCGAAATTGATATCTTCCCGACTCCCAAAGAAATTACAGCAGGCTGTGCAATGTCTATTCAGTTCTTTCGGGGGGCCATCGGGGAAGTCCGGAAGATTATAGCGGAGCAGGACGTTGAAATCCGCGGGATCTATGGCAAGGACAATGAAGGAAGAGGTTATACACTTATCGCGGAAGGGGAGGAGTAGATGAATAAGTGGATGTTGAATGCAGAAGAACATACAGATCCATTGAAAGCCGCATATACTCTTAGTGATAAGGTGTGGGAGTTTTTCACCAACACGGAGATGTGGGCAAATGTGCTGTTTTCGGGCTTGCGGATTCTTATCATCTTTATCCTGACACGGGTCATTATAAAAGTGGTATCCAAGATCATTGACCGTTCAATGGAGCGGGAGACCCGTGGAAGAATGTTAGTGAACAGCCGCCGGTTCTCAACCGTTGGGGGACTGCTGAAGAATGTGGTTACGTTTATCTGTAATTTTGTAATGATCATGATAATTCTCGCTGAATTTAATTTCAATTTGGGACCACTGCTGGCAGGAGCCGGGGTAGTGGGGCTTGCTATTGGTTTTGGAGCGCAGAGTTTGGTCAAAGATGTAATTACCGGATTCTTTATCATTTTTGAGGATCAGTTCGCGGTAGGCGATGTAATCCAGACCGGTACTTATAAAGGGACTGTAGAGATGATTGGTCTCAGAACGACAAGACTGCTGAGTACTACCGGTGAGGTTCATATCATCCCGAATGGCACCATTATCAATGTGACCAACTATTCACTTGCCAATGCTTTGGCAGTGGTGGATGTTCCGGTGAAAATAGAGCGGGGGCTTGAAGCCACTCTTTCATTGATTGGTGAAGCGCTTGTGGGGATTGAGGAACGTAATTCAAATGTACTCGCGTACCCGAATATACTGGGTATTCAGTCCATGAGCACTTCAGAATATGTGATTCGTGTAGCGGCGAATTGTCTCCCTAACGCCAGAGACTCGGCAGAACGGCAGATCCAGAGCGATATCAAACAGGCGCTGGAGAAGCAGACTAGTCTGGAGGCGGCTAAGGCCGAGCAGGAAGCGCGTGAGTTGGCGGGACGCGTAGCAATGGCGGAAGCGGAAGCCGAGGCGCTTGAAGCGGCACGGAGAGCCCGGGAAACCGAGGGGAATAACCCTAGAAGGCAAATCGCTGCGGCTCAGGAAAGAGAAGGCGAAGAGGGGGAAGAGTGATGGAACGGAAGGTTTTCCAGTTGGGTGATGTTGTGCAGATGAAGAAGCCGCATCCTTGCGGCACTAATGAAATGGAGATTATCCGCATGGGTATGGACATCCGCATTAAGTGCACCGGCTGCCAGCATAGTGTCCTGATTCCCCGTGCAAAGTTCGAAAAGAACATGAAAAAGGTTCTGCGTGCAGCGCAATGCGGACTTGAATAATTAAGCTTGCAAAGCAAGCTGCATCATGATACAATAATTCTTGCTGCGGAGAGGTACCCAAGAGGCCCAAGGGGGCTGACTCGAAATCAGTTAGGCGTGTCACAGCGTGCGTGGGTTCGAATCCCACCCTCTCCGCCACTACAGCACTTTATAATCGTTAATCCAACCTTCGCTGATCGGCGGAGGTTTTTTTATTTGTACTTGATCAACAACAAAAAAGAGGAACCCTATCGGGTCCCTCTCCAGAGGCAGTACATCAATGATGTTCGGAATTTCTCTGTGTAAAGCCGCTAAAGTGATTGGGTTGTGCTGAGACTGTGCTTTTTTTAGGAGCCCAGCCCTTACTCTTCCCGGGTTACAATAGTTGCTGAATCAGAATCCCAGTGATTGTGTTCGTCTACGACGTCCAACGGAACCACACCTCTCTTTTGTACTGCCTGAGTTTATTATGGGACAGGATCGACTCTTTTATACATGATGCTCAAAAATTAATGGACCCGCGCTTTCTCGACCTTTTTCCATTTGCGGTTTTTGTTGGTGGTTTCGGGGAAGGTATCACCCTTTTCCATTTCGATCCGTTTCGGATTATTGATCTGTGTGTGGAAGCTGCGTGCTTCGCCTACTTCCATGTAGACACCGGGGTTAGGTGCTTTGTCGCCTTTTTCATATTCCGTCTGTTCGCCCATGATATCCCTCCTTCTCTAGAGTGGTGAATACAGTTATATTGTGCGCACTCATGAGGTTGTTCATGTAGCTAAAAAGTACCTGGAAATGGTATTGATTAATATTGCTTGCACTCGTCAGAACTATTTGGTATATTAATATGGTGCGAGTCTATGTTTGTGCTCGTTCCTTGCTCCTGACGTGATTAGGGGCCGCAGACCATAAGGAGGTGAAAATTATGCGCAAATATGAAGTCATGTACATTATTCGTCCTGACATTGAACAAGAAGCCGTTCAAGCAGCAGTCGAAAAATTCCAAGGCATCATCTCCAACGGCGGAGAAATTACAAAGCACGATGTGCAAGGTAAACGCCGTCTTGCGTATGAGATCAAGAAATTCCGTGATGGCGTTTATGTTTTGGTTAACTTCAATGCAGAACCTGCAGTAGTTACCGAATTGGAACGTCTCATGAAGATTTCCGACGAAGTAATTCGTTATCTCATTACGAACGACGTTGCCTAAGATGTTGACAAGCTTTGTAATTGATCGCGTTAAAGGAGGGGATTGAATTGTTGAACCGTATCATTCTGATCGGTCGGTTGACCCGTGACCCGGAACTTCGTTATACTCCCGCTGGTGTAGCCGTAACGCAGTTTACACTTGCTGTAGACCGCAACTTTACGGGCCAGAACGGTGAACGCGAGGCGGACTTCATCCCGGTAGTAACCTGGAGACAGCTGGCTGAGACCTGTGCCAATTACTTGCGCAAAGGACGTCTGACAGCCGTGGAAGGACGCATCCAAGTACGGAATTACGAGAATAACGAAGGTAAACGTGTATACGTAACCGAAGTCATTGCCGATAATGTCCGTTTCCTGGAATCTTCGCAAAACCGTGAAGGCGGAAATACACCAAGTGATGCAAGTGTTCCTGAAGAACCAGCCTATGGTGGTAGCGGTGGTAACAGTGGGCGCGGAAACAGCAATAATTTTTCGCGTAACAACAACAATAATCAAGATCCTTTTTCGGGCGATGGAAAACCGATCGATATATCGGACGATGATTTGCCATTTTAATAAGGAAGGACTGAACTGAACATGGCTTTCAAACAAAGAGAAGGCGGAGACAACGACAAAAGACCGGCACGTCGTGGTGGACGCAACAAGCGCAAAAAAGTGTGCTACTTCACTGTGAACAAAATTACTCACATTGATTATAAAGACACTGAGCTTCTTAAGAAGTTCATCAGCGAACGCGGAAAGATTTTGCCGCGTCGTGTAACAGGTACAAGTGCAAAATACCAACGCGCTCTGACCATTGCTGTAAAACGCTCGCGTCAAATCGCGCTGCTGCCTTACACAACGGAATAGGACGTTTTATACAAAGCAGCCGGGCAACCGGCTGCTTTTTTATTTGCCCCTAAACGACACCCTCCCGCATTAATCAGCTTCAGCTAAGAAGAAAGACGGATAAAACCAAATGATAGCAGGACGGCTGCGCTCAAAGTATGCCCGCTTGGTCATAAATACTAAATTGTATATAATGAGTAAGAAATGACGGAAGCTAAACAGCCGCATAATTTAATTCTTGGAGGCATGATGATGGTCAGTGCAAGCCCCTATGTAGTCATTGAGAATGTACAAGATTCGGTAGAATATTATCAGAGCGTGTTTGGCGGGGGAATTAAGATTTTGAATGAGCATAAAGGCAAGTGGCTGCATGCAGAGCTGCATCTGGGCCAGAGTCTGATCCATTTCTCCGATGATTACGGGAAAGGCGCCAAGACGGAAAATGTCAGCATTATTATGGGGCTGGACAGTGAGGAACAGCTGCGCGGCATTTATGACAAACTGATTACTGATGGCGGTCAAGTCCTGGTTGAGCTGCAAAAGACTTTCTTCGGCGCTCTTCATGGACAAGTTGCAGATAGTAAGAATAGAATTAGTTGGGTATTGAACTGTTTTGTTGCCAATTGACGGATGTCACAGAATGTAGTAAATTACAGTTATCCTAAACTAAAGGGGAAATTTTGATGTTGGTGAGCGTTCTTAACTAAGCAATTTCATATTACCTAAACAATTAGCTGCGCCAGGTATCGGATTAGGCGATACGTGTGCTCTGTTTGAGTCTGTCCCGCGACATGCTCTGGTTGTTGAAGGTGAATGATTTAGTTAAGAACACACGAAGCGTCACGATGGCCTCTTTACGGCTGTTGTTCTCTTTGTAATTAACCGTGCTCTTGCAGCACGGTTTTTTCTATTTTCAGAGACAACAGCCTATAAATGAGGGCAAGGACTGCCGTAGTGGCAGTCTTTGCCCTTTTTTGCGTTAGGAACAATCACGCCTGACACATTCAGGCCGACAATAGAGGAGGAGAAACATTGAATCTGCAAAGTTTGAATACCCTTGAATACGAAGAGATCAAACAGGATTTGGCACGGCATGCAGTATCCTATGAAGGAAGAAGATATGTAAATGAGCTGGCACCGATGACTTACCTGCCGGCAATCCACCGGGCAATGGATGAAACGGATGAAGCCTATGAGCTGTTGGGAAGAGGGGCAAGTGTTCCGCTGCCTTCTCTGGAGGGAATCGAGTCGATCATGTCACTGCTGGGTACGGGATATATGTATAACGAGCAGGATCTTATGTCGGTATGCACCTTTCTGAACAGCTGCAGCCAGCTGCGCAAGTATATGGCCTCCAAGGAGCAAAGTGCGCCGCGGATCGCCGCCTACGGGGCTTCTTTGCAGGAATTGAGGCATGTCAGAGAGGAAATAGAACGTTGTATCCGGTTTGGGGTCATAGAAGACCAGGCGAGTAAAGGGCTGGAGAGAGTGCGCAAGCGCCTGGCAGTGGCTAAAGAGCGGCTAAACAGGAAGCTGGAGAGTATTATGTCCAAGCACCAGTCTATCCTCCAGGAGAATCTGGTCAGCATGCGCGGCGGGCGTTATGTTATTCCTGTAAAACGCGAATATCACAAGCAGGTGAAAGGCTCAGTGCTGGATCAATCCACCAGCGGACAGACCGTCTTCGTCGAGCCTTATGATATAGCCGCCCTACAGGGAGAGCTGGAGCTGCTGGCTGCTGACGAGGCACGGGAAGAGGGAATGATTCTAAGCATGCTCAGCGGCATGGTGGAACAGGAGCAGGAAGCCTTGCGGGTCAATACCGATGTGACGGGCACGTATGATTTCATCTTTGCCAAAGCTAAGTACGCCCGCACACTTGGGGCGAGGAGAGTAGCTTTGAATGACCGTGGTTACTTGAGGATGAATGGCGGCAGGCATCCGAAGCTGAAGGATATGGTGCCGGTCAGCCTGGAGTTAGGCAAGGGCTATAAGTCTTTGATTGTAACAGGCCCCAATACTGGAGGGAAAACAGTTGTGCTCAAAACACTGGGCCTACTGACCTTAATGGTGCATTCCGGAATGCTGGTTCCTGTAGAGGAGGACTGTGACTTTGCTGTATTCAGCGATGTAATCAGTGTTATTGGAGACGGACAGAGCCTGACGCAGTCGCTGAGCACCTTTTCTGCCCAGATGAAGAGCATTGAGGGAATGCTGCAGGAAGCCGGAAAAGGGGTACTGCTGCTGATTGATGAACTGGCGGCAGGGACAGATCCCGGTGAAGGTTTTGCTCTCTCGATAGCTATTCTTGAGGAATTGAACCGCAAAGGGGCGAATATCATTGTCACTACCCATTTTAATGAGCTAAAAGTGTTTGCTGCTTCAACCCCGGGATTCCAGAATGCGCGGATGGAGTTCGATAAAGAGACACTCCGGCCGCTCTACAAGCTGACCATTGGCGAGGCGGGTGAAAGCTACGCGCTGCAAATCGCCGAGAAGCTGGGTATCCCGGCCAATGTCATCCAGCGCTCGCAGCAGCTTGTAGCCCAGCAGCGGGAACAGCAGGGCGGGAGAGTGAACTGGAGCAGCCCTTATTACGGGCACACAGGGCACAAGACTGATGAATTGAGAGTGTCCGTTGAATCGAATGAAGAGGACAAAGAGCGGACTCAAGAAGGCGGAGAGCAGAATGACTCTGCGGAGGAAGCAGGCAGCAAGAAGCAGGCCATGAGTTTTGAGGTAGGCGATGCGGTGTATGTTAGCTCCCTTGGAAGAACAGGAATTGTGTATGAGAAGCGAAATGACTTGGGAATGGTTGGGATTATGATTCAAAAGCAAAAAATGCAAATAAATCATAAACGCCTGAAACCCTACCTCTCCAAAGCGGAGCTGTACCCTGACGATTATGATTTTGATATTATTTTCGAGAGTAAGGATACCCGTAAAAAGCGCAAGCTGATGCGAAAAAGACATGTTGAAGGCGTGACGATCATCCATACGGATGAGGAGCAATAGGCATAAATTCTGAACGGAGGTCTGCCCCGAAAAGGTAGGCCTTTTTGTGTCCGACGCACAAAGGTTACAAATATGGTCTTTTCTTTACGGAGAATATTGTATATCCTCTATAATGTGGTTTATCAAAACCGTGTTTTAAAAATTTTACGTAAACTGATATATATAGCTTAAATTGGAATAACAACTAAATTTTAATAATAAATTCAGTAAAATAAACATTAGAAAACGCTTCCATATAGGGTTATAGGAACAGAAGAAAGGAAGGAATACATGCATAAACGTAAACTTGGCGGAATGCTGATGCTCATGGCTTTCCTACTTTCAGCATGCAGCGGTTTAGGCTTAAGCAATAATTTAAATACAATATCCTTCAGCAAAACGGCTGATGAAGCGAAGGCAGGAGGTACCGTTACCTATGGCTACACCTCTCCGTTCCAGGGACTGTTTGAACCCGCTTTTTTTGAAGGAGATGATGATTCCAATGTTCTTGATTTCATTACGGAGGCTATGTTTACCGTCGAGGATGACCTGACAACCGTACCGAATATTGCTTCCTGGCAGGAATCCGAAGATCATACCGTGTTCACATTCAGCATTAAACCTGGTGTCCGCTGGCATAACGGCGATGAGCTGACGGTGGAAGACTGGAAATTTGCACTTGAGACAATTGCCAGCCCTGACTACACAGGTTCAAGGTATTACAGCGTGGAAATGATTAAGGGAGTAGAAGATTATCATAGCGGTAAAGCGAAGGAAATCTCCGGAATCAAAGTCATTGATCCTTATCGGCTGAGAATTACGGTAAATGCTGCACGCGTGAATACTATTGACAATTTGTGGCCTTATCCGATGAACAAGAAATATTATAGCGGAGTGGCTGTTAAAGATATGCCGGAAAGTGATCAGGTGCGGAAAAACCCAATTGGCATTGGCCCCTTCGAGGTAACTCAAATTCAGCCGGGGCAGCTTGTGGAAATGAAGCGGTTTGACCATTATCACCGGGGAAAGGCTTTGCTTGACGCTGTTGTATATAAGGTAGTGGATCCTGAGAGCCTTTCTCCCCAGTTCAAGGAAGGTATGATCGATATTGGAACGGTTCCGCGGGATAATTTTGCAGCCATAAAGGACTTGGATAACATTGAGGTTCTGCAATCGCCAGAGCTGTCCTACGAATATATAGGCTTCAAATTTGGACATTGGGATGATGTAACACAGCAAAATATCATGGATAACCCCAAGTTTGCAGACAAGCGCTTGCGCAAAGCTATGTATTACGCACTGGACCGTCAAGGTATTATCAATAAATTCTCCAATGGGCTGGGAACGCTGATTGAAACTCCGGTCCCCAGTACAAGCTGGGCCAAAATTGCCGGTTCAGAGATTAATACCTATCCCTATCACCCTGAACTTGCCAGGTCATTGCTTGATGAAGCGGGATATGTGGATATGGATGGCGACGGCTTGCGCGAGGACCCCAAGGGAGCTAAATTCATCATTCACTATGATGCCATGAACGGCAGCAAGACCTCAGCGCCGCGCACGCAGGCGATTCTGCAGAATTGGCGGGAGGTCGGACTGGATGTACAGCTAAACGGTGGAAGTCTGAAAGAACTGAATACGTTCTACGAAGCGGTAGAGAACGATGATCCTTCGGTCGAGCTGTTTAACGGGGTATGGGGACTAGCCAGTGACCCGGATCCGTCAGGCTTGTGGCGCTCATCGGATCTGTGGAATTATTCGCGCTGGTATTCAACCCGCAGCGAAGAACTGATCCGTGAGGGTGTGGGCACCAAATCGTATGATAAGGAGCATCGCAAGCAGGTGTATTATGAGTGGCAGAAGCTGATTAACGAGGAGGTTCCAATGATCTTTTTTGCCGAACGGGCCAATATTACTGCTGTTAATCATCGACTGCAGGGGGTAAGAGTGAATGCTATAAGCAATATTGTAGAGCCGCAGAAGTGGTGGATTAAGGATATCGATTAGACATTTGAGACCGCAAAAACCGCATCCCAAAAGATCGCGGGGGTTGCGGTCTTTATGTGTTAAAGCCTAAGCTGTCAGCAGGTTTTTAAATATTTATTTGTCAAGCTGCATAACAAAATAGAGTTTTGCTCGTCATATACTTTATGGAATACAAGTGGCTGCAGCACAAATGATGTCGGTATTTGTTGTTTCTTTTTATGCGTCAAGTGATTACAATAGAAATATTGTTTCTGTGTCAAAGTTGTTTTCCAGGTTTATTCAACAATTAGAATGACCCTAATTCCTGAAAGGGGGAATACTAAAACTGAATAGGGGCAGAGAGCATGTTCAACAAAAGAAACCCAGTCATGACTGTCTGGTAAGCAGCAGGCAAGCATTGTAAATAGATCTTCAAGCAATCCTGTGTATATTCCACCATAAAGAAGGAATCCAATGATGAAGAAGAAAAAAATGAAAAAAAGGTATATTGCCCTTATAGCACTTGTAGTCATTCTCGCCGGGGGCTTTCTGTTTCAGAAACAGCTGGCCGTCGTGGCCTTTGATCTTTTCCTGTCAGACCGGGTCGAAAAAACATTGGCGGAAGAATCTTATCAGCCGCTGAACGACAAAGTCAAACCGGAGCCGGTTGTTTATAAAAGCGACCCGTTCTCTCTCATGCTTCTGGGTACAGACCAGCGTGACAATGAAACGGCGCGTTCCGATACGATGATCTATGCGGTCATTCGTCCAGAGGATTACAAAATGCTGCTCATTTCCATACCGCGTGATACGTATACCGAAATCATCGGGCATAATGACAACAAGAAAGACAAAATCACACATGCTTACGCATTTGGCGGCCAGCAAATGGCTAAGGATACGCTGGAGGCACTGCTGGGGCACGATATTCAATATTATGCCACAATTAATTTCCAAGGCCTCAAGGATGCGGTGAATGCCATTGGAGGCGTACCGCTGCCGATTAAGAAGGATATCGTAAACAAAGGCAAGGATCACGAGAAATTTACGATTGAGGGCGGCAAGCCGAACTACGATGGTGAAGAGGCGCTCAATTACACCCGTTACCGGGAGGACAGTGATTTTAACCGGACCAAACGGCAGCAGGTCTTTATTGATGTGGTTGCGAATAAAATGTTATCAATCAGTCAAATCGGCAAGATCCCTGAGCTGCTGGACATTATGGGTGAAAATTTCAAGACCGATATCGAGCCGTCCACCATTATTAGCCTGGCCAAGAAATTCATGAGCGGCAAAGACATGGATATTTCCAGCTTTACCGTGATGGGTGAAGGGGAGCGCATCAACGGATTGTATTACGATATCATAGATGAAGAAGACTTGAAGGAAGCGAAGGCCTTGATCGACAATTGGATGAGTGCCAGCACACCGGTTGATCAGCTGATTGAGCCGGGCAAAGCGGAGAACGCGCTGGAGCCCAAGGCTACAGCTCAAGCACAATAGAACGGTCGGGACCAATATCATATCCTAAAAAAAGCAGCAGCCATGTGCAAGGTTAGTGGCTGCTGCTTACTGTCTTCATGGTATAATGAGATGGAACTTATTGCTCGCTGAGGCGTATAACTACAATGGCCCTGTAACAAGGGGAAGGTAAGTGTTAATTCCTTCGGAACTCTTTGAGGAGGATCAAGAGATGAATATTGCGTTTTTTTTACTTCCGAAGCAGGAGGTCGCGTGCGTGACACTGGATTCAACGCTGCGGCAGACTTTGGAACGGATGGAATTTCACCGCTATACTGCTGTACCGATCCTGAACCGCAACGGGGAATATGCCGGAACCGTAACAGAAGGCGATTTGCTCTGGTACATGAAGGACTCGGGCGGGGCGGTTACGTTTGAAAATGCTTCGAAATATTTGCTTAAGGATGTGCCGCTGCGGATGAACAATCTGCCGGTATCGATCGACGCCGATATGGAGGATTTGATTAATCTGGCCAAGGTGCAGAACTTTGTGCCGGTGGTCGACGATATGAACCGATTTATCGGTATTGTCCGCCGGAGTCAAATTATTGAATATTGTGAGAAGGTTGTTTCGCGGCAATCGCAGGAATCGTTATAATTTATTGATGCATCAGATGCAAATGCAGCAAGGCCTGTATTTCCGGCAACAAACGGAATGCGGGCCTTTTTTGAAGAGGGATGGCCCGTAGAAGCGGTGTTAACCGGCCTATTGTCTGAAGACAAACTTGGCTCTTTCCGGGGGGCTGACCGTCCCGTGTGGCTGGGAAATATTTATGCTATAATGGAGAATAATGCTTTTTGCCGGAGGTTAAGAGACATGCCCAATGTGCCGAAGGATTTGGATGTGGCCAAACGCGCCAAGGTAATTGAGTGGTTAAAAACCGAAGTAATTGATCAAGTCTCAAGGCTGTTCAAGGCATTGTGGGAAGGCAGCACCGCCCGTGTGGGCGACAGTCTGGCCAGCCTGATTATGAGCTCATATATTCTGGGGCGCAGACTGGGTATTCCCTATCGGGAGCTGGATGATTTATTAATCGAAAAGCTTAGAAAGCACAGGCAGGAAGGGCATCAGCTTGAAGAATGGTACCAGGATATATCTGCGTTAGAAGAACATATGCGTAAGAGGTGAATACTGTTGAAATTTCGCTGGACATCTGTGGCATGGAGCATCGTCTACTTGCTGCTGCTGCTATCCTTATCAACCCCGCTGCTCATTATCACTACCCTTTTCTTGATTATTCCGGCTGTAGTGCTATTCACTACTCTGAGTACTAAACAGTTTATTGTACATCTACTGCCAGTACTGCTGATTGTAGGCCTGATTACGCCTGTTTACGTAGTGTTAGCGCTCTATTTCTTAATCCCGGCAATAGTTATGGGACGATGGTACAAGAAACGCGCTTCGGCGCTGTCGACCATCCTTGCGGGAACCGTTACGATTTTAGGCGAGTTTCTGCTGCTGCTGGTGATCGGTACGGCGCTGTTCAATTTTGATCTCTCCAGTTATGTCAATGATATGATGCAGATGGTTACGTCCCCGCTCTCTGATCTGGGCACGGGCAATCCGCTGATGACCGAGTTCAATCTTACATCTGAGGATGTAAATACAATCAGTCATATGACCATACAGGTTATTCCTATGACGCTGATTCTGAGCTCGTTTATGATGGCTGTAATCACCCACTCCATTGTCCGCCCCATCCTTAACAGCATGGACTATGCGGTTCCCAAGCTGAAGCCCGCGCGTGAATGGAGACTTTCAAGATCATTTATCTGGTACTATCTGTTGGGAGTCGTAATTAACCTGCTGTTTGGCAATTCTGACAACAGCTTTATGCTGATGATCTCGGCCAATCTGTTGCCATTGCTGCAAATCGTATTTAAAATCCAGACTATCGGATTCCTGTTCTTCGTGGTCTATGAGCGTAAATGGAGCAAGATTGTGGCGATACTGCTGGCACTGCCGGTTATTTGGCTGCCGGGATTATGGATTATCGGTATTATCGATATGGCGTTCCCACTGCGAGAGCTAGTGAAGAAATCGAAACGATAGGGTGAGAGCTCATGCCTAAATTTCTGCAAAGACGCTGGCACGGCTATCATACCGTATGGGCGTTCCTGCTGCTGCTGGTCCTTATTATAGTCGTCAGTATCTATAACTGGGCTCTGGGGATTGCCAGCCTGTTCCTGGCCGGCACTTTATGTTTCTCCATGCTGCAAGCGGAGATCTCATTCCGGCGCAACCTGGTGGAATATATCAACGGGCTTTCTTTCCGCATCAAGCGGGTGGAGGGTGAAGCTGTCAGCATGCTTCCGCTCGGCATTATCCTGTATAGCGAAGACCGGACGGTGGAGTGGAACAACCGCAATGCCGGTGACATCTTTTCCCGGAAGTCCCTGGTAGGTGAAGCGCTGCAGGAGCTGCTGCCTGAGGTGATGTCCTCTCTGACGGTAAATGTGCCGGTTAAGCGGGACCCTGCCAAAGAGGGCGTGCTCAAGGACATCAGACAGGAAATTTCAGTGGATGACCGGTATTATCAGGTTGTGGCCATACCCAGCGAGCGTCTGCTCTATTTGTATGACATTACCGAGCTTGTGGTTCTGCGGGAAAGGTATGAGGAAGAGAAGCTGGCCATTGGTATTGTGATGATGGACAATCTGGATGAAGCAGCTCAAGGCATGGATGATCAGCAGCGCACTTCGCTGATCGCCAAGGTAGCCAGTGAGATTACGGAGTGGAGCAAGCAGTTTGAAGTATACTTGCGGCGGTTGTCCTCAGAGCGCTACTTGATGCTGCTGAATCACCGCAGCCTGCAGGCGCTGGAAGAGAGCCGGTTCGTTGTACTCGACGAAGTGCGTGAAATGACGGCAGACCTCAAGGTGCCGATGACCCTGAGCATAGGCCTTGCCTATGGTTCAGAGTCCGCCAGTGAGCTCGGAGCGCTGGCGCAATCCAGTCTGGATATGGCGCTGGGCCGCGGCGGGGATCAGGCAGCCGTTAAGGCGGGCCAGAGGCTCTCCTTCTATGGAGGCAAGAGTAACGCGGCGGAGAAGCGCACGAGAGTCCGGGCGCGGGTCATTGCGCATGCGCTGCGTGACCTGATGCAGGAGAGCGACAGGGTGCTGATTATGGGTCACCGGGTCCCCGATATCGATGCCGTAGGGGCTGCTATTGGGCTGCTTAAGGCGGCACAGATGTACAATGTGGAGGCAAACATCGTGATGGAGACGCCTAATCCGTCCATCACTAGGATGATGGAGCAGATCCGCCGCGATGATGAGCTGTACAAAACCTTTGTTACTACAGAGCAGGCACTCCAGATGATGACTGAACATACGCTGCTGATTGTCGTGGATACGCACAAGGCCTCCATGACGATGGAGCCGCGCCTCGTGCAGTACGCCAGCCGCATTGTTGTTGTTGACCATCATCGCCGGGGTGAGGAGTTCATTAATGATGCGGTGCTGGTATATCTGGAGCCCTATGCCTCTTCCACCTGCGAGCTGGTAACAGAACTGCTGCAGTACATTCATGACAAGATTAAGCTCAGTCCGCTGGAGGCTACCATGCTGCTCGCGGGAATTACGGTCGACACGAAGCATTTCGCGTTGCATACCGGCTCGCGAACCTTTGAAGCGGCAGGGTTTCTGCGGCGGATCGGCGCGGACACGATCCTTATCCAGCGTATGCTGAAAGAGGATTTGCAGGAGTACATTTCCAAAGCAGAAATTATCAAACATGCCCGGATGGTGTATGATCATATTGCACTCGTTGTAACCTCACCGGGAATGAAAATTCCACAGCTCTTAATTGCCCAGACAGCGGATACGCTGCTGGGAATGACGAATGTGGTGGCTTCATTCGTGATCAGTGAGCGGCCTGACGGCCTCATCGGCATCAGTGCCCGGTCACTCGGACGAATGAATGTGCAGGTGGTCATGGAGAAGCTCGGCGGCGGAGGGCATTTGTCCAACGCAGCGGTGCAGCTCGAGGGAACATGCAAGCAAGCAGAAGCCAGACTAATGGAAGTTCTGGCTGAAATTGAAGCGAAAGAGGGGCTATTCGAATGAAGGTCATTTTTATAAAGGATGTTAAAGGTCAAGGCAAGAAGGGGCAAGTGAAAGAGGTGTCGGAAGGCTATGCAGCGAACTTTCTGCTGCCGCGCGGCTTGGTCCGCCCGGCCACAGACGGCAATGTGAAAACTTTGGAGAATCAGGCAGCAGCTGAGCAGCGCCGCAAGGACCAGGAGAAAGAGGAAGCGCAGCAGCTGGGTAAGAAGCTGGACGAGCTGACGCTGACCCTGAAAGCAAAATCGGGTGAAGGCGGCCGTCTCTTCGGCGCTATAACAAGCAAGCAGATCGCCGAAACTTTGGTGGAAACACAAGGGATCGTAATCGACAAGCGCAAAATTGAGCTGAGTGATCCCATTCGCCATGTAGGTACGTTTCAGGTAAGTGTGAAGCTGCATACTGAAGTAAAGGCTAACCTTACGGTTCAGGTAACGGAGGAGTAAGATGGGTGGAGATCTCTTTTTCGATCGGATTCCCCCGCAGAACCTGGAGGCAGAGCAGGCTGTAATCGGTGCTGTTCTGCTGCAGGATGAAGCGCTGGTTACCGCGATGGAGCGGGTGAATACCGAAGACTTCTACGATAAACCGCATCAAATGATTTTTGAGGCGATGGTGCAGCTCGGAGAAGAGAGCCAGCCGATTGATCTGGTTACGCTGACGTCCAGACTGCAGGATAAGGGGCAGCTTGAGGATATCGGCGGTGTCAGCTATTTAGCTAAGCTGGCGCATGCAGTGCCGACTGCGGCCAACGTGGAGTATTATGCGCAGATCATTGAGGAGAAGGCGATGCTGCGGCGGCTGATCCGTACAGCGACGCAGATCGTCAGTGAAGGGTACACCGGCGGTGAGGATGTCGCCGATATGCTGAGCGATGCCGAGCGGCGGATTCTGGAGATCTCCAACCGCCGGAGCGGCAGCGGCTTCATCGCCATCCGCGATGTGCTCATGCAGGTCTTCGACCGCGTGGAGCTGCTTCATCAGAATAAGGGGGGAACCTCCGGGATTCCGACCGGCTTTGCCGATCTTGATCATATGACTAACGGCTTCCAGCGTAATGACCTGATTATTGTAGCGGCCCGTCCATCCGTAGGGAAGACGGCATTCGCGCTGAATATTGCCCAGAATGTAGCAGTCCGTGCCAAAGAGACCGTAGCCATCTTCAGTCTGGAAATGTCGGCGCCGCAGCTGGTACAGCGTATGATCTGCGCGGAAGCCAACCTCGATGCCAACATTATGCGTACCGGTGATTTCAAAAGTGATGATGATTGGTCGAAGCTTACGATGGGGATTCAGTCCTTATCGGAAGCAGAAATCTATATTGATGATACTCCTGGGATCACGGTTACAGATATCCGGGCGAAATGCCGTAGGCTCAAGAAGGAAAAAGGCCTCGGCATGATCGTCATCGACTACTTGCAGCTGATTCAGGGACGCGGCAAGGGCGGGGAGAACCGCCAGCAGGAGGTCTCCGAGATTTCCCGTACCCTGAAGCAGATTGCCCGTGAGCTTGATGTTCCGGTCATTGCCCTTTCCCAGCTCAGCCGGGGTGTGGAGCAGCGGCAGGACAAGCGCCCGATGATGAGTGACCTTCGGGAATCCGGTTCCATCGAGCAGGATGCCGATATCGTAGCCTTCCTGTATCGTGATGACTACTATAACCAGGATACCGAAAAGAAAAATATCATTGAAATTATTATTGCCAAACAGCGTAACGGCCCTGTCGGCACTGTAGAGCTTGTGTTCCTGAAAAATTTCAACAAGTTCGTCAACTACGAGCGGGCACACGCTGAACCTTTTGCAGGGTAGATCATTTATTCGCAATTTCCGAACGATTGCACATTTCCTTGTGTGATCGTTCGTTTTTATTTGACTTTAAAAAGTACCGCTGTTACACTGGTTATTGTGCTTTAGCAGGTTAAAACTGCTTTGGCGTCCGGAGGGCTGCGTACATAAGAACGCTGTACAGAGCCCATATTATGAAAAATAATGGTGCTAGCTTGCACCTACGGAGGAATGAATATGTCAACGGTAGTCGTCGTGGGAACACAATGGGGAGACGAAGGCAAAGGGAAGATCACGGATTTTCTGGCAGAGAGCGCAGATGTGGTCGCCCGGTATCAGGGGGGTAACAATGCCGGTCACACGATTCTGATTGACGGAAAGAAATTCAAGCTGAGCTTGATTCCATCAGGTGTATTTTATAAAGAAAAGACTTGTGTAATCGGTAACGGAATGGTTATTAATCCGGAAGCCCTGATCCAAGAAATTAATTATATTCATGAGAACGGATTCGACACCAAAAATCTGGTGATCAGTGATCGTGCCCATGTCATTATGCCATATCATATGCTGCTTGATGCCTTGGAAGAAGACCGTAAAGGCCCGAACAAAATCGGTACTACACGCAAGGGAATTGGCCCGGCGTATATGGATAAAGCGGCACGCAACGGAATCCGGATCGCCGATCTGATGGATGCCGAGGAATTTGAGCTGAGACTGCGCCAATTAATGGAGGAAAAGAATCAGGTCATTACCCAGGTTTATGGAGCGGAAGCTTTGAACGTGGAAGAAATTCTAGTCAAATATCTGGAGTATGCAGAAGTGCTTCGCGGTTATGTGACGGATACTTCAGTGGTTCTGAATGATGCTATAGATGCTGATTCCAGAGTACTGTTTGAAGGTGCACAAGGTGTAATGCTGGATATCGATCAAGGGACTTATCCGTTTGTTACATCGTCGAACCCTTCGGCTGGCGGTGTGTGCATCGGGTCTGGCGTGGGCCCTTCGAAGATCAAGCAGGTTATCGGGGTTGCTAAGGCCTACACTACCCGTGTTGGCGACGGTCCGTTCCCTACCGAGCTGAACGATGCTACAGGTGATTACATCCGTGAAACAGGCCATGAATATGGTACTGTAACCGGACGTGCCCGCCGTGTGGGCTGGTTCGACAGTGTGGTTGTCCGTCATGCCCGCCGGGTCAGCGGAATTACCGGTCTGTCGCTCAACTCGCTGGATGTGCTTAGCGGCCTTGAGACGGTGAAGATTTGCACCGGCTATAAATTCCGCGGCGAGGTGATTACTCACTATCCGGCCAGCCTCAAAATGCTGGCTGAATGCGAAGCCGTCTATGAGGAGCTTCCAGGCTGGAGCGAAGACATCACCGGAGCGAAGACACTGGACGATCTGCCGGCCAATACACGCAGATATGTGGAGCGGGTATCGGAGCTTACGGGTATTCCGATTGCCATCTTCTCCGTAGGACGCAACCGTGAGCAGACCAATCAGGTTCTGCCTATCTATATCTAAGATTCCTGTAAGTAAAGGGGCCCTATGTGGGTCTCTTTTTTTTGTGCTTCAACAATTATGTAATATTTTGGTTTCCCGGAGCCGGTTCTAGTCAATACTGGGAGGATGAAAGCAATAACGCACTGATCCTCCAGAGATTGAATATGAACAGGGCGCAAGGGAGTGATGAAGATGAAGATAGTAAGACGTGCACTTGGAGTCTGCCTGATTGTCGTACTGGCCAGCGCACTTTCGGTTCTGACCACGGCATTCGTCGTCAATACGTATATACAGTCGGTGTTGGCCAGTTTTGATATAGAGCTGGAGGGCCCGTCACCGGGAATTGGCGGTTTTATTAAGAGCCTCACGGGAATGGGAGCCACAGATAACGCCAAAAATGTAGCTGAGGATGATAAAGGTGCTTCCGGTGCAAAGAAAGACAGCAAAAGTGAAACGGTGGATACACCAGAACAAAAAACGGAGAAGTCCGTGGAGGAAAAGGCGCCTGAGGATGCTTTGGCTGTAATGGGAGAGGCTTCCGGAGAGGAAGAACAAAGTGACAGTGCACTGGACCAGCAGCTGGTAATGACACCGGAAGCGATGGGTGAGCTCAAGGACAGTCTGCCCATGGATGAGAAATCCAATATTTTCAATATCCTGATGACCAAACTTCCGCAGGAGGAGATGCAGAAAATCTCAACGGCGATGGAGGATGGGTTGACGGAGAATGAAGTGAGGGAACTGCAGCAAGTCATTGCCAAGTATGTGAATCCTGATGAATATGACACTTTAATGAAAATGCTTACACCAAATTCAACTGAGGGTACCACAAACTAAAAATTGTCATTTTTTGGACACGTACTTGATGTTAAAATGTCAAAATCATGGAAGAAACCCGCGATTATCGCGGGTTTTGTCTTTGGGGTAAAGTTGAAATTTTTCTGCCGTCTATGGTACAGTAAAAAAGGACTATAAGGGGTTAATTTTTTGTAACCTTTTTAAATATAAGAAAAGTACGAATTTCACCTCATACTTTATGCTTATATTTTGGACGGAAACGAAATGCAGTTACACTAACGCACATAGTAAATAGATGCAGCAGCATATATAAAAGGGGTCGAATAACAAGGTTGGCCGCTTCTAAGCGGACTGAAAGGGAGAGTTTCATGAAAGGATTTAAGTTCATGCGCGGGATGGGGAAACTGCGGGACAAAGCAGAGACATCCGCAGAATTCAGCGCAGAAAGTCAAAAGGGCAGTTCTGCCTCTAGCGAAACTAACGTCTTTTATCAAGAAACCAAACCTCGGAGATTCCGGCGGTCCTGGATAGCAGCTTCTGCCGGTCTGGTGCTTCTGGCGGCCTTTTCAATCACGGCAGAGAAGAAATATGTGACCGCGAACACGGTAACCTATTATAAGGTGCTGGTTAAGGGTGAGGAAATCGGAAAGATCAGCGAGGAAACGGAGCTGGATCGGCTGTTCGAAGAGAAGCAGCAGGAATATCAGCTCAAGTATCCGGATTCAGTGATGGTGCTGCAAACAAGCGGCATTACGACAGAGGCGGAAAAAGCGTATAAACCGGAGATAGACAGTGCCGCTACGCTGGACAAGCTGGATGGCATGCTTAAAGCTTATGCAGTGGGAGTGCAGCTGACGGTGGATGGCAAAGCTGTGGGGATTGTCAAGGATCAGGAGACAGCGAATGCCGTCCTGCAGGGCGTGAAAGAACACTACGTTCCGGCTGCCGCAGTTTCAATGGGCACCCAGCTCAAGAAGACAGCAGCTACGCGTTCCGCGAAGGCGGCTGCACCGGCAAATGCAGACAAGGTAGAATCGGTTGCCATTCAGGAGGACGTTTCCGTTGTTCCTGTCAAGGCGGACCCCACCCAGGTGCTGAGCGTCCAGGAAGCGGTCGAGGTGCTCACCGAGGGGAAAGAGGAGCCGCTTGTTTATGCGGTTCAGGAAGGGGATACCGTCTCTGGGATTGCCAAACGTTTTGAGATTACGCAGGCTGATATTTTCCGCAACAATCCGTCGGTGAAAGAGCTGACCCTGCAAATTGGAGACGAGCTGCAATTGACCGTACCACAGCCAGAGCTTACTGTAGTAACCGTAGAGCAGGTATCGGAGCAGCTTGTCACTGAGCCGGAAGTGATTGTCCGCAAGAGCGATGAGCTGGCAGCAGGCAAGAGCAAGGTTGTCCGGGCAGGACAGACCGGCCTGAAACAGATGAAGTACAGGGTGACCAAGGAAAATGGTCTCGTAGTGAAGGAAGAATGGATGGGCCAGGCGGTTCTGAAGGCTTCCTTGCCTGAGGTGGTCTATCGCGGCACGAAGGTAGTCGGCGAAGGAACGGGCATGTTTGCCTGGCCGGTCAGTGGGGCGAGCCTCTCCAGCAGCTTTGGCCAGCGCTGGGGACGAAGCCATAAAGGAGTCGATCTCGTATCCGGTAACCGGACCATCACAGCTGCAGATGCCGGGACAGTTACTTTTGCAGGCGTACAGAGCGGCTACGGCAATGTGGTCATTGTGGATCACAAAAACGGATATGTCACCTACTACGGCCATCTGAGAAGCATCTCAGTATCTGTCGGCCAGCGGCTGGAGCAGGGAGCCAGCATTGGTGTTATGGGCAACACGGGGCGTTCAACCGGTACCCACCTGCATTTTGAGATCCGCAAGAACGGCACAGCGGTCAATCCGCTGAGATATCTGAAATAATCCATAGGTTATAATCAGCCGTCCGAGTTTTCGGGCGGCTTTATCTTTTAAAGCTAAAAATATATTGATGAGCAGGATGAAAGTACAGTGCTATCCCCACTTCGTAGGATGTGACGCCAGTGCAGGTATGTTAAAATAAGAGAATGAGTGATTAGTACGCTTAGAAAGGTGAAGCTGAGCATATGCAGATGGGAACGATTCTGGTAGTAGACGATGAACAGCCTATTGCTGATATATTAAAGTTTAATCTCGAAAAAGAGGGCTATGAGGTAATCTGTGCCTTTGACGGCAACAGTGCTGTGGAGCTGGCTCTGTCCAGACGGCCCGATCTGATGCTGCTTGATCTGATGCTTCCCGGCAAGGATGGCATGGATGTCTGCCGTGAAGTGCGCTCTGCGCATTTGGACATCCCGATCATTATGCTGACAGCTAAAGACGGTGAGATCGACAAAGTGCTGGGTCTGGAATTGGGTGCGGATGATTATGTAACCAAGCCTTTCAGCACGCGAGAGCTGCTGGCCAGAGTCAAAGCTCAAATGAGGCGCCAGCATAAGCCATCGCCGTCGGAAATGCTTAGTGAAAGAGCGGAGAGCAAACAGGGCGTCAATCATTTCGGCCTGTTCGTTGATACCGACATGTACATGGTTTATAAAGACGGAGAGCCGCTCGATTTAACACATCGTGAGTATGAGCTGCTCTATTATATGATTCGCCACGCCGGCAAAGTAATGACCCGGGAGCATCTGCTGCAGGCGGTATGGGGCTTCGAATACTTCGGGGATGTGCGGACCGTGGATGTCACGATCCGCCGGCTGAGAGAAAAAATTGAGGAGAATCCCAGCAAGCCGGAATATATCTTCACCCGGCGCGGACTCGGTTATTTGATGCATAGCCCCAAAAGCGGGGGGCTGTGATGAAAGGGCGGTCCTTTTTCCGGACGATTCAGGCCAAGCTTATCATTATTTACGTGCTGCTGATTCTGATCGCGATGCAGCTGATCGGTGTATATTTTGTCAGCTCGATGAAGAATTCACTGACTGATAACTTCACCAAAGATTTAAAGGCACGGGCAGAAATGTTGTCGATCCTTACGGCAGATAAACTGGGCAGCGAAGCCGGAACAGCCGGTGAAGAGACTGCGGTGGAGAGTCTGCGCGGAATGGTCAATAATCTGTATATCAGCGGAGCTGAAATTCAGGTACTGGATGCCAGCGGTAAAATTATTACGACATCTGTCCCTTCGCAAAACGATTATGTCGGGCAGCGGAACACACAAACCGTGGTCAGCCGTGCCCTGCAAGGCATCAGCGATAATGAGGAATATATCATTGCCGATGATAATGTGCGCAAGAAGGTGGTCGCCAAGCCGGTTCTCTCCGGCGACAAAGTGGTAGGGGCGATTTATATTGCTGCCGATATGAAAGATTTATACGCCACGATGAGCCGGATTAATAGCGTGTTCCTCTCCGGTCTGCTGCTGGCGCTCGCCCTGACGGCCGTTCTGTGTGTCATTCTCGCCCATACAATCACCCATCCTATCAAGGAGATGACCCGGCATGCCACAGCGGTTGCTGAGGGCCGGTTCAACCGTAAGATGCCTGTGTTCGGCAATGATGAAATTGGGCAGCTCAGTCAGGCGTTCAACTACATGACAGGAAGGCTCCGCGAAGCGCTGTCGCAGAATGAAGAGGAGAAGGAGAAGCTTGCTTCCATCCTGACCAACATGAGTGACGGCGTGGTTGCTACAGATGAAAGCGGCGTGGTAATTCTGATGAATACCCGGGCAGCAGATATGCTGGGAGCGGAAGGCCCGCTTCCGGAAGGGGCACCGCTTGATGAGCTGCTTGGTCTCGATCATGAGCAGTCGGGGTCGCTGGCGCAAGGCAACGCCCAATCAGCAATGCTTCATCTCTCGCCAATGGGCGGAGGCGAGCCCAATATCGTCCGGGTCACCTTCACCCCCATTCACCGACGTGAAGGCGGAGGGATTGCCGGAACCATTGCGGTGCTGCAGGATGTTACCGAGCAGGAGAATCTGGAGGAATCGCGGCGGGAGTTCGTGGCGAATGTCTCGCATGAGCTGCGGACTCCACTGACGACGATCAAGAGCTATGTTGAAGCGCTTGATGATGGTGCGCTTGATGATCCGCAGCTTGCTGCGCGGTTTGTCGGAGTCATCCGCAATGAGACAGAACGGATGATCCGGCTTGTTACGGATCTGCTGCATCTCTCGCGGCTGGATTCGAGGGAATCGAGCCTGCGCATTCAGCAAACGGATATCTCCGAGATGCTGGAGGATGTGGCTGACCGCTTCTCCTTCCAGATTCGCCAGAAACGAATTCATATCAGTACAAGAGTGCGCAAGGAAGTCGCCACGGCCTGGCTGGACCGCGATCAAATTGATCAGGTGCTGGGCAATTTGGTCTCCAATGCGCTGAAATATACGCCAGAAGGCGGAACCATTCAATTGGAGGCACTGAAAACCGAAGATGGAATGCTGGCCGTTTCTGTACGTGATTCCGGGATTGGGATTCCCAAGAAGGATATCGAACGGATTTTTGAACGTTTTTACCGGGTTGATAAAGCCCGCTCGCGCAATATGGGCGGCACCGGACTCGGGCTGTCCATTGCCCGGGAAATTGTCAAGGCGCATGGAGGGTCAATTTCCCTGCAGTCAGAGCTTAATGAAGGCTCGCTGGTAACCTTCACACTGCCTCTGAAAGAGCAAAGGGGGAGTGTATTGTGAAGGAAACAATCAAGTCATGGATACTTGCCCTGCTCGTTTGCGGAAGTCTTGTAGAGAGCTATTATCTGATCTACCGGCTGCCGGGGAGCGACTCAGCGGTGATGTCAGAGAACTTGTATGTGAAGACAGATAATATGGGGCCCAAAGAAAAAGTTGAGAATCTGCTCTACCCTGATAAAATGATCATTCATATGGGGGAGGACAAGCATACGCTGTTTTATCCCGGCTCCACCTTCTATGACCTGATCATGAACCGGCTGAAAGGACGCGGGTTTGAGAGCTTTCAGCGGCGCTCGGTGCAGGATTTCGATTGGGACAAGATCCGCCGTGAGAATTCGGGCATTGAGCTGTCCTTTGGTGCCGGCATTCCGGTAACCTTGCTGCAGCGGGTAATGCAGCTCGCTCCCGATTCGCTGTTCCAGGGAGAGAGCATTGACCGGATATGGATTTACAATATTAAAAATGATTCCAAGGCACATGCCGTCTTTTTCAGTACTAGAGGCGATATCGTATATGAAGCGGCTAAGGCCGATTTGACCGTTCAGGACGTGCAGCAGCATGTAGATTTCGGTACGAATTGGACGCCATACACCGCAGTAAATGGCGATTATTATGTGCCGGAAGAAAAAATATCGCTGGTTGAGGTGGAAATGCCCTCCGGCATGTACACCATTGAACAAATGCAGAACAATCTATTCTTTGATGCCGGTAGCACCAGATATATTCCAGAGAAGGATGGCTCAAAGATTTATACAGACAGCAAACGCAGCCTGCAGGTTGATCAGGAACAGAACTGGATGAGCTATAGCGATCCGGCTGCGCTTCCTGCGGGTGAGAGTACACCTGCGAAGGATGCCCTGGAAGCGGTGGATTTTGTCAACAAGCATGGTGGATGGAACGGTACATACCGTCTGGCATCAACGGAGGAGGGCAACCAGGAGCTGACCGTTTCCTTCCAGCAGTACTACGGTTCTTATCCGATTATGAGCAAGCCAAAGCTGCAGTATGGTGTTATTAACCTGGAGCTGCAGCAGGGCACAGTATCCTCCTATGAGCGATCGCTGATGTATACAGAAGAGGGAAAAGCCGTTAAACAGGTTGTGGAGCTTCCCGGTGGCGATGAGCTGCGGGCTAAGCTGGCCCAATTCAGCGAAGCTTCGCCTGTGAAGGATTTGACCCCGGCCTATGTTGCTTCAGTAAACGGGGAGAAGCTGAAGCTCCTGCCGGTATGGCGGGTAACGCTCCGTGACGGCACTTTCCTTACACTGAACTAGAGTAATAGATGCGCGGGAAGGCACACGACGAAGCAGAATCACGAAGTGAATGCTCACAAACGAAGCGGATGCTTCCGAAGCTAGTTTGTTCGAAGCAAATTCAATGAAGTAAATGCTCACAAACTTTAAGGAGGAGCGGTATGGACTGGGGAAGAGCCAAAAATGTGCTGATTTACGCCTTTCTGGTATTGAATCTGCTGCTTTGTTATCAGCTCTGGATGGACTTGCGCGATCAGGCCAGTGCCAATCTGGATTTCACTTCCCTGTCCGCAGAAACGCAGGCGGTGATGGAACAGAAGGGGATTCGTGTGTTGTGTCCCATTCCGGCTGCCACTCCGCAGCTGCCCGATATCACTTACCGCTACTCCGGGGAAGAGCAGAATGAGGAGCCGGTTGAACTGAAGGTGCCGATAGACAGCAAGCTGATTTATTCATCATTTGCCGAACTGAGCAGTTCACTGGCAGACCAGATCACAGACATCGCCAATTATCGCTTTGATTCGCAGGAGAGCGAGGTCGGCAAATTTGTACTTCATCCACTGGTTGACCATAAATGGTCTTTATTCAGAGTGCGGCTTGAGTTGATAAACAGCGATCAAAAAATTGTGGCTTACCGTTGGCCGAAGATTGAAATCGGAGCTACAAACAGTGACGAAGATATCCAGAAGGTGCTTCCGGCCTCACAGGCACTCAGCAGCCTGATTGAGAAATATTTTCCGGCGGATTCGGTAGTTAAAGAGATTGAGCTTGGCTATTATGGGGAATTGTTCAACTCTGAAAGCCAGGTGGCTTCGCCAATGTGGCGCTTTATGCTGGAGAACGGCAACGCCTATTACGTCGATGCCATCAGTGCGGACATCATCAGTCCGAAGACAACAGAGTAGAAGGAGCAGGAGAGAGATATGGGGATTTCATTTACGGTACTGTCCAGCGGTTCTACCGGCAACGTAACAGTGGTGCGAAACGGGGAAACGGCGCTTATGATCGACGCGGGCCTCAGCGCCAAACGAATCGACGAGCTGCTCGCGATGCGTGAGATGACAGGCAAGGAGATAGACGGAATACTGGTTACGCATGAGCACTCGGACCATATCAAGGGACTTGGAGCGATGGCCCGCAAATACGATCTTCCGATCTACGCCAACTCCAATACCTGGGGGGCGATTGAGAAGGGCATAGGCACTATTGCCGAGCATAACCGGATTATTATGGAGACCGGACAGCACAGGGATTTCGGCAGTCTGCGGGTAGAGTCATTTGCAATCTCCCATGATGCGGCTGAACCGGTAGGGTACAATTTTTATGACGGCAAGGAGAAGCTTTGTGTTGCTACGGATCTTGGGTATGTTAGTGATAAAGTGCGGACGGCGATTGCCGATTCGGATGTGCTGGTACTGGAGGCCAACCACGATATAGAGATGCTGAGAATGGGGCGTTATCCGTGGAATACGAAACGGCGGATTCTTGGCGATTTAGGCCATCTCTCCAATGAGGCGGCGGGAGCGGCACTAAGCGAGATTCTTACCGGACGGACCAAACGGACCTATCTGGCTCACTTAAGCCGGGATCACAATATGATGGATTTAGCCAAAATGTCGGTGCGCGGGGCAATGGAAGACCGGGGCTGCTTTTTCAGAGACAGTGAGTTCAGATTGTGTGATACCTATTATGACCAGCCTACGCCGTGGGATAAGGTGAGCCAGTCATAAGCTGGTCTACCTCCGTAATTTTACGTTCCAACTCTTGGCGTGAGAAAAGCCCTTTATCAATCAACAGCTCGATCATAGCGCTTTGAACCAGGATCAGATGATAGTGTTCATCCTTAAGGTCACCCAGTTTGCCGATAAATTGCACCAGATCCATACTTGTTGAAAAAGATTCCATATTTATTCCTCCTTTTGAGCTAAACGAATGCTGATCTGTAAAAAATTTGTAGGGTTTTTGCGTCAGAAAAAACGTGGGTGCTAGCCCTGCCTGTGATACAATCATAAAGAGCAGAATTTAGCCTGAGTTTAAATAGTACTTCTATTATTGTAGTCTTTTAAGTTGGAAAATATTCCGGATTGAAGCTTATCCTTTTTTAATATGTTGCAAGAATAGGAGACCCCTTGCGCTTATAACACACACATTTGTGGTGAATGAATGAAGTGAAACCTTTTAGAGCTTTCAGGAGTCTAAGAGATAAAGCGGAAAGCTCGGGCGTGGTTGCTTGGCGTTCAGGTTATGGATGCAGTGGCAATAGAGGGGAGAGGATGTAACGGTGGGACTGTTTGATGATGATTTTTATTCAACCAAGGTACCTCGGCGCGAAGGCAGAGGGCAGGAACCCTCTAAGGTCTTAACGAGCCGGAATTGGTCTGCCCGCAAATCACGGCGGAGCCTGGCAACTTGGCAGGTGTCTGTCATTAGCTCAGTGATCAGTGCGGTGGTTGCAGTGCTTCTGTTCAGTCTGGCTACAGGCCAGTTGACACAGGAGAAGGCGGAGCAGCCGAAAGTGATTGAGAAGGTGACTGCAAGCAGCGGTGACCCGTATGAACGGATTGTTCAGGCTGCGGCTCTTGTCCGGCCGGCCGTTGTGAGCATAATTAATCATAAAGAAGATAATAAGGAACTTAACATTCTCGATGAGTCGGCACTTGGCTCGGGAGTGATCTATAAGAAGGACGATAACAAGGCCTTTATTATTACCAATAATCATGTGATTGAGGGCTTCGGCAAGCTGGAAGTGGTTACGGTGGATGGTGAGACACGCAAGGCAACACTTGTGGGTACGGATAAAGTAAGTGATATCGCAGTGCTCTCCATTGATGCCAAAGGCATTACCACAGTCGCCCAGATTGGTGATTCCTCCAAGCTGCGGTTTGGGGAGACGGTCATTGCTATCGGCAATCCGCTGGGACTCGGCGATAGCCTGACCTCGGGGATTGTCAGCTACACAGAACGGACCATTCCCGTATCATTGAACCAGGACGGTGTCTATGACTGGGAGCAGGAAGTCATTCAGACAGATGCTGCAATTAACGAGGGCAACAGCGGAGGCGCGCTGGTCGATCTGGACGGCAAGGTGATTGGTATTAATACAATGAAGATTTCCGATACAGGCGTGGAGGGACTTGGTTTTGCCATCCCGGCCAATCATGTTATGGAAACGGCGGGTGAGCTTGAGGCAAACGGGAAGATTTCCCGCTCTTATCTGGGAGTGTATTCCGTGGATTTGAATAACCCTTATGTGCCGCTCGCGGAAGACCAGCGCAAGGAGCTTAATCTGCCAACCACCGTTAAAGACGGAGTAGTTGTGCTGGATGTAGTAGGGCCGGCCAAGGATGCAGGACTGCAGTTCAATGATGTGATTACCAAGTTTGACAATGAACCGATCACATCGACCCTTTCGCTGCGCAAGTATCTGTATGATCACACCAAAATCGGAGATGATCTGAAGATTACTTATTACCGTAACGGAGAGGTAAAACAGGTGACGGTGAAACTTCTTGAAAAACAAAAGGAATAAAAGCGGCATCAGCCGTATATAATAATGTGGCAGTCAAGATCAGCGAGACGGCCCAGCCGTCCTTATTATAAAATTAAGGACGGCATCCGTTTCGAAGTCAAGTCATCTGGGTATATTACTTAATATGGATGCAAATCGCCCTTTTTATAAAGACTGGTAGCCCTTACATTGGGAACAACACCTTATAAGGGGAAATACGGATATATTCGGATGTTGGCTTGCCTTTGTAACTCCGGTGTGGTAACATGAGATTAATCATACATTTGATACCTAATTCTCGTATTGAAAAGGGCTGTCAATGGTAATACAACCTTTTTCAATGTGTGAATTTTTTCTTTGTTTGAAGATAAAAAGAACATATTAATTTAAATTTGTGGAGGTAACACACATGCAAACAGGTACAGTTAAATGGTTCAACGCAGAAAAAGGATTCGGTTTCATCGAAGTTGAAGGCGGAAGCGACGTATTCGTTCACTTCAGCGCAATCACTGGCGACGGCTTCAAAACTTTGGACGAAGGCCAACGCGTTGAATTCAACGTTGTTCAAGGCAACCGCGGACCACAAGCCGAAAACGTTGTAAAACTGTAATAATAGAAGCACCGTCCCCGCTTTTGCAAGTTGGGACGGTCTTTTTTTATAAGATCAACTGCTATATCATCATGAAACCACAACATGATCTTGAAGTAGAGCAACTGCAAATGAAGGATTGTAAGCATCTTAGAAAGAGTATAATTGGATGCTTTTTTACTTGTTTCTCAACTTGTAACATAAAGGAAGGGAGGAACGGCAATGAACTACCGGAAGAAGCCTTTAGAGGAAGTACCGGAAGAAAATACCGCAATTTGGGCCTGTACCAATGATGGATGCAACGGATGGATGAGGGATAATTTCGCATTTGAACATGCGCCTTCTTGCCGTCTCTGTCATGCCCCAATGGTTCGCAGCATGAAGATGCTGCCGCAATTGCTTAATTCTAATGGCGATCTCAAATCGCTGAAGAAGGGTATTTCGATTACCTAACCAATGCCTTTATGAGTCAAGCTTTCTATAGAACGACGAACAAATCCAAGACGGTAAAACCGTCTTATTTTTTTTGCTTTCTGAACGTAATATTGTGATATTTGTCACAAATTTATTGTTTTTTAGGCTGAATCCGGGTGTATAATGTGATAATTATCACACTTTAAGCCTTAAATTTTTGACAGAATAGACATAACGAATGGGGAGAAGAAAGGGGAAGAAACATGGATACAGTTATGCTGTCGCGTATACAATTTGCGTCGACGACGATCTTTCATTACTTCTTTGTACCGGTATCTATTGGACTTGCACTCTTGATTGCGATCATGGAGACGATGTATGTCCGAAAAGGCAACGATGAGTACAAAAGAATGGCGCAGTTTTGGGGAAAGCTATTTCTCATTAACTTCGCAGTAGGGGTAGTAACAGGGATATTGCAGGAATTCCAGTTCGGAATGAACTGGTCCGATTATTCCCGCTTTGTCGGGGATGTATTTGGGGCTCCACTTGCCATTGAAGCGCTGCTGGCGTTTTTCCTGGAGTCTACATTTATCGGCCTATGGATTTTCGGCTGGGACAAAGTCTCCAAGAAGATTCATTTACTGTCCATCTGGATGGTAGCGCTGGGAACGATGTTATCGGCATTCTGGATTCTCGCAGCCAATTCCTTTATGCAGCACCCTGTTGGTTTTGCGATGAATAATGGCCGGGCCGAAATGAATGATTTCCTGGCTTTGATGACAAACGGACAATTGCTGGTGGAATTCCCGCATACGGTGCTCGCGGCTTACGCTACAGGGGCATTTCTGGTTACGGGCATCAGTGCCTATAAAATGCTCAAGAAGCAGGATGTGCCTTTCTTTAGAAAATCGTTCGAAATTGCGGCGATTGTCGGCATTGTCTCCTCCATGGGGGTAGCCGTTGCAGGTCATGCCCAAGCGCAGTATCTGGTAGAGACGCAGCCGATGAAGATGGCAGCTACGGAAGCCCTTTGGGAGGACAGTGGTGACCCTGCGGCTTGGACAGCCAGTGCTTTTATCGATCCTGACAATAAATCAAACTCTGGGGAAATCAAGATTCCTTATATGCTGAGTTTCCTGTCCTACAGTAAGTTCTCCGGTGAAGTTAAAGGGATGAATACGCTGCAGGCTGAATACGAACAAAAATACGGCCCGGGGGATTATATCCCGCCTGTGCGTACGACGTTCTGGAGCTTCCGGATCATGGTGGTTGCAGGCACGCTGATGATTGTGCTCGGCATGTATGCGATGTATCTGATGTGGCGCAAAAAGATGGAACGTCCGAACACCTGGTTTATGCGGTTCATGTTCTGGGGGCTGCTGCTTCCGCCAATTGCTAATACTGCAGGCTGGATCATGACAGAGATCGGACGTCAGCCTTGGACGGTATTCGGATTAATGACGACAGAAGACAGTGTGTCTCCTAATATATCGGCTGGACAGGTGCTGTTCTCGGTGATCTCCTTTACGGCGATCTACGCTATTCTGGGAGCGGTGCTGATCGGATTGTTCATCAAAGTTATTAAAAAAGGCCCTTATGCCATGGATAACGATCACGATCACGGTCAGTCGCATGATCCATATAATAAGGAGGGATCGCATGCTTTCTCTTAATGAATTGTGGTTTGTGCTGATTGCGGTATTATTTATCGGATTTTTCTTCCTGGAAGGCTTCGACTTTGGCGTAGGAATGGAAACACAGTTCCTGGCCAAGAATGATACGGAACGCCGGGTGCTGATCAACTCGATCGGGCCGTTCTGGGATGCGAATGAGGTATGGCTGCTGACGGGCGCTGGCGCGATGTTCGCTGCTTTCCCCAACTGGTACGCAACGCTGTTCAGCGGATTCTATATTCCGTTCGTCTTTGCCCTGCTGGCGCTGATTGCCCGCGGTGTCGCCTTTGAATTCAGAGGCAAGCGTGATTCACTGGCCTGGAAAAGAACCTGGGACGCCTGCATCTTCTTCGGCAGCTTCCTTCCGCCGTTCCTGCTGGCAGTAGTGTTCGCGAGCTTCATTAAAGGACTTCCGATTGACGGTGACATGCAGATGTATGCCGGATTCTTCGACATCGTGAATGTGTATACCGTAGTCGCAGGGATTACTGTAGTGCTGCTTTGCCTGGTGCATGGCCTGATGTTCACTACGCTCCGTACGGTTGGTGATCTGCAGGTTCGTGCGCGCAAGCTGGCGCAGAAGCTATTGTTCCCGCTGGCTGCGCTGCTGGTTGCTTTTGTAATTATGACTTACTATATGACAGATGTATTTGAACAACGTGGTGCAATGCTGCTGGTATTAGTGATTCTAGGCATTGCCGCCTTCGTTCTGTCCGGCTATTTCATGACCAAGAAGAAAGACAGCTGGGCGTTCGGGATGACCGGAGCGGTTATGGCTTTGTCGGTGATGTCGATATTTGTGGGCCTGTTCCCACGGGTTATGATCAGCTCTATTGATGAGGCGTTTAACCTGACGATCACCAATGCGGCTTCGGGCCATTATTCACTGAAGGTGATGTCGATTGTAGCGCTGACGCTGCTGCCGTTCGTGCTCGGTTATCAGATCTGGAGTTATTTCATCTTCCATAAACGGGTTCACGAGAAGGAGCATCTTGAATACTAATGGATAAAAATTTGCTTGGGTACAAAGGAGTTAAGCCGGTCTTTCTGATCGTAGGCTTCCTTACCCTGGTGCAAAGCCTGTCCATTCTTCTGCTGGCCAAGTCACTGGCAGAAGTAGTCTCTGCGCTATTTGCGGGAGAACCGCTGAAGGAACAAGGGGCGACAATGCTCTTGTTCCTTCTTGCGTTTCTTGCACGCCATGCCTGCGCCATGCTGATGAGCCGTGTCTCTTACCGCTTCGCGGAGAACACCGGCAGCAGTATGCGGAGACAAATGATGGACAAGCTGTTCCAGCTGGGACCGAGGCTGGCGGGCGACCGGGGAACGGGAAATCTGGTTACGCTTGTGCTTGAAGGAGTAACGAAGTTCCGCACCTATATAGAGCTTATTATTCCGCGGATGGTAGGGATGGCAGTAACACCTGCCTTGCTTCTGGTATACATCTATACTCTGGATGCGTCGAGCGGTGTTATTCTTACCCTGACGATGCCGATTATTATCGTCTTTATGATTCTGATCGGAATGACCGCCCGCAAGCAAATGGACCGCCAGCTGAAGTCCTACCGGACGCTGTCCAATCATTTTGTTGATTCGCTGCGCGGGCTGGAGACACTGAAGTTTCTCGGGCGCAGCCGCAGTCATAGTGACAGTATTGCCGAGGTCAGTGACCGCTACCGTTCGGCTACAATGCGTACGCTGCGTGTAGCATTTTTGTCTTCCTTCGCGATGGACTTCTTCACGATGTTATCTGTGGCCTCAGTAGCTGTAAGCCTTGGCCTGCGGCTGGTCAATGAGCAGATGACCCTGGTTACCGGGTTAACCATTCTAATCCTGGCGCCGGAATATTTCCTGCCAGTCCGGCTGGTCGGTGCGGATTTCCATGCTACGCTGGATGGCAAGGAAGCCGGTGAAGCAATGAAGGACATTATCGACCGGGATACGGTAACAGCGGAGGTATTGAAGCCTGAGGGAATGGAAGCTATTACAGCCGCGCCGTCTCCTGCCGCTGTATTTTCTTGGCGGCAGGATAGTGTGCTGAAGCTGGAGCAGGTTGGCATTAAATATGAAGCAGACGGGATCGCCTCACTGGAGGGCGTTAACCTGGAGTTCAAGGGTTCTGCGAAGATTGGAATTATCGGAGAGAGCGGCGCGGGTAAATCCACACTGGTCGATATCCTGGGCGGCTTTCTGCATCCTACCTCAGGGAGCATAAGCATTAACGGGAACCTTGTCAGTGCGCTTACCGATGAGGAGTGGCGCAAGCAGACCTCATATATTCCGCAGCGGCCGTATATTTTCAGCGGTACGCTGGCGGATAATGTGCGTTTCTATTACCCGGAAGCTTCGAAGGAAGCTGTGGCTTCGGTGATTGCCGCCGCTGGATTATCCAAGCTGGTGGAGTCGCTGCCAAGCGGACTGGATGAAATGATCGGCGGCGGCGGCCGTTCGCTCAGCGGCGGTCAGGAACAGCGCGTCGCGCTGGCCCGCGCACTGCTGAGCAGCCGCCCGGTCATGCTGCTCGACGAGCCGACCGCCCATCTCGACATAGAGACGGAATACGAGCTGAAGCAAACAATGCTGCCGCTATTTGCAGGGAAACTTGTGTTTCTCGCCACCCACCGCCTGCACTGGATGATCGATATGGATCTGATTGTCGTGATGCAGCAGGGACAGGTGGCCGAGGTTGGTACCCATCCGGAGCTAGTTGCCCGGCGAGGTGCTTATTATGAGCTTATTCAAAGTCAATTGGAGGGAATCCATTGAAACGTGAAGGATGGTTTGCTCCCTATGTCTCCCCTTATTTCTGGCGGTTTCTGCTGATTATCGTGCTGGGTGTGTTGACGATTTTCTCAGCATCGTCCCTGATGTACACCTCGGGATTTCTGATCTCAAAGGCGTCCATACCGCCAGAAAATATACTGATGATCTATGTGCCGATTGTCGGCGTGCGCACATTCGGGACGAGCCGGGCGGTCATCCACTATGCGGAACGCCTGGTCTCGCATGATACGATCCTGCGGATTCTCTCGAAGATGCGGATCCGGCTGTACAATATCCTGGAGCCGCAGGCGCTGTTTCTATCTTCGCGGTTCCGTACCGGGGATATTCTCGGCATGCTGGCCGACGATATTGAATATTTGCAGAATGTGTATCTGCGCACTGTATTCCCGAGCATTATTGCTCTCCTGATCTATGCGGCGGCGGTGATTTCCATCGGTACGTTTGATCTGGCTTTCGCTCTGCTGATGGGACTCTATATGCTGGTGCTGGTAGTTGTGCTGCCGCTGATTTCCCTGCTGCTGACACAAAAACGCCAGCGGCAGGTGAAGCAGGAGCGCAACCGCCTCTACCAGAAGCTGACCGATGCTGTGCTGGGGATGGGCGACTGGGTGATCAGCGGACGGCAGGGCCAATTCGTGGAAACCTACGAGGCCGATGAGCGGGCTGTCGCCCACACCGACGGAGCGCTGCGTCGCTGGGCGCGCCTGCGCATGTTCATCGGGCAGGCGGTTGTTGGCATCGGCGTGCTGTCGATGCTGTACTGGGCCGCCGGCCAATTCGCGGACGGGGCCATTGCCGGAACGCTGATTGCAGCGTTCGTACTGGTGGTATTTCCGGTAGCAGATGCTTTCCTGCCGGTCTCGGAAGCGGTCGAGAAGATCCCGCAATACCGCAATTCGCTGGAGCGCCTGGCCGGTGTGGAAGCCGCGGAAGGAAGTGTGGCGGGGGCAGCGCCGGATTCGGGTAAGGCTGACACTGCCCGCCATGTGGATGCTGCGGTCAAGGCGATCAAGGAAACTGGGCAGGCGCTTATCCGGCTGGAGAATGCCGGTTACCGTTATGCTGCAGGGGATGACTGGTCAATCCGCAATCTGACGCTCAATATTCCTCAAGGCCGGAAGATTGCCGTTATCGGGCGCAGCGGGGCAGGGAAATCGACACTGCTGAAGGTGATTCAAGGCGTCATTACGCCTTCCGTCGGTTCGGCCACGATTAAGGGCATTGAAGCTTCCGCTTATGGGGAGAGAATTCCGCAGCTTATTGCCGTGCTGAATCAGAGCCCACACTTGTTTGACACTACCGTAGCCAATAACATCCGGCTTGGTGACCCCGGGGCGTCTGATGAGGACATTAAGCAGGCAGCCAAACTGGCCAATCTGGATACATTGATCTCATCGCTGCCGGAAGGCTATAACACAGCGGTGCGCGAGGCGGGCCAGCGCTTCTCCGGCGGGGAACGCCAGCGGATAGCCCTGGCGCGGATTCTGCTGCAGAATACACCGGTAGTTGTGCTCGATGAGCCAACCGTCGGGCTTGACCCGCGTACAGAGCGGGATCTGCTGGCTACTATGTTCGAGGCCATGGAGGGCAAGACGCTGATCTGGGTCACCCACCATCTTGTCGGTGCAGAGCAGATGGACGAAGTGATCTTTATGGAGAACGGGTTCGTGGAAATGCGCGGCACCCATGCCGAGCTGATGGACAAGGAACCGCGCTACCGCAAGCTGTATGAGCTGGACCGGCCAAGCGGGTTCGTGAGCACGGGAGCAGGAGAATAGAGATGTATACGAAAAGGCTCTTTCCACCCAAGAGGGGAAAGGGCCTTTTTTAAAAATACAAGAATTTATATGCTTCACGCTATTGGCGGTTCACGAATTACCTACTGCTCCCTCTCCGAATCGCTCCTTCACCCATTCTGTAAACATCACGAAGTCTTTCTCCACCTGGGTGGCATAGCCGTAAGCCCATTGGGAAATATAGCGGGCAAAAGCTTCAGGGTCCGGGCCCATCGCTTTGGCAATTTCTTTCTCGCTGTGGTAGAAGAGGATTCCTTGGTCCACATCGGCATCGGCTCTGGCATGCATTTTGGCCGTTAGGCTGCCCATGACTTCAACAACCTGGAGCATATCATCTACAGTTGCGATGTCTTTGAGCTTCAGGCTTTTTTTATACGGGGAGCGTTCGCGGACATAAAAATCCCGGCCATCCATCGTCAGAAAGCCCAGATAGGGATCAGCTTTGTGATGCATCGCCTGCTGTGTGGCCGCTACACGTTTCCCTTGATGTCCGAAGGTGCTCCAGAAAGATTCCGAATAAGGCATGAAATAAGCCGGGACTGGCACACGAACCTCTTTTACTTCCAGAATGGTATCGTCGGTATCTTCTTGACTACTTCCGCCTTCGATCAATATATAGTAACGGTCCAGCCCGATGGATGCAGTGCCCGAGCCATGTTTGATAGCAATGTCCTTCATCCGGTAATGATCGTCATTCCAGCTGCGGGCAACAATGGTCTGCATATAGAAACTCCAGGCCTTCTCCAGCAACGCTTGCTCCGCTACCTCAGGGACAGCCAGCTCGGAGTTCTCCAGAAATACTCTGCCGCTCTGCATTTGGGACGTGACCTTTTCCAGAAAATGACCCTGGCGGCGTTTCTCCAGCTTGCGGAGCAGCTTCTTCACCGGCCCTTTGGCCCGGTTCTCATTCATAACGAAGTTTCCGGGGTTGTCCTTGCCTTGACTGAACCGGCGGATTCCTCTGGAATAGGCCTGCACAAAACCTTCGATTACGTTAAGCTGCTCTGCCTCCCCGTATCCCAGCTGCCGTCCGACAAGCGCAATACTGCCTGCCATACGCAGTACATCGTACAGATAGGAGCCGACATAACCCTCATCGAAATCATTGACGTCATATACAATAGAGCCATCTTCGCTGCGGAAAGCCCCGAAATTCTCGAAATGCAGGTCCCCTTGAATCCAGGTCGGGCGCTCCACCGAAGTGTGGTAGGGAAAGTACTGTCTTGTGGCGTCAAAATAGAACAGATAAGAGCTGCCCCGGTAGAATGAAAAAGGGCTAAGCGACATCTTTAGGTACTTTTCTGCCCGCTTCGCGGGAGTCAGGCCCATAATGGTACCGTCGAATTCATCAAAAATGGAGATTAGCAGATCTTTGCGGAGTTTCGTACGGGTACGAATGACACCCTCGGTTATGGATTCATTGATCATGATAGGTACTCCTTTGCGCGAATAAATAGAATTAAGCTTATCATAACGCATTAACCCTGATATTTCCTGATGATCTTAGTGAATATCTTAGTAAAGATCGGCCATCTTCCTTTCCGCGAACCGCTGGTAGTGGGATATATCGAGTTATTTATCGCATATTTCACCATGAAGAAGCGTGATATACTTGAATGAATTTCTTGCAAAACATCGGAAGAGGTGGAAGCATGTGAGTTGCAACCGCAGGTTAGAGAGTTCTGAAAATACATTCAACTATACGCAGCCTGCTATATGTATTTATGGCTGGTTGCCGGGATACGTATAGCTTCAGCTGCGTCTATGATAAGGAGATAAATGCAGATGGACTTAACATGGGACCTGGAGAGCCTGTACCCCTCATTCCAGTCAGATCAATTTCAAGAGGACCTTAAACTTGCGGAGACCCTTGCCAACGGCCTCAAGGCATGGGCGGCTCTTCATTTAAAGGATAACGATAATGCGGCCAAACAAACGGAAGAGTTCCTGGAGCGTTACAACGCGTTTAAAAGAGTATATCTCTGCCTGTTCAGTTATGCGGAGCTGGTCTTCAGCAGTGACAGCGGTAATACAGAAGCAGTGAACAGCATGGATGAACTGGAGGATACCGCAGCCGGTGCGGGCGAAGCGTTGGTGAGCTTCAGCAAATGGCTGGCCCAAGTGAGCGCGGAGGATCTGGAGAACATCATACAATCTAGCGATTATCTTGCTGGACACGCCTTTTATCTGCGCCAGCTTCAGAAGCAGTCACAGTATTTGCTCAGTGAAGAGGCTGAGACGGTCATTGCCCGGATGCAGAATACCGGTGCCAAAGCTTGGGAAAGACTGTACATGAGAACCTTGTCTACATTGCGCGCGGATGTGGAAATGGAAGGTGCGATTCGTAGTCTGGCTCTACCGGAACTGCGAAATCTGGTCTATGACAGTGATCCACGGGTTAGAAAAGCGGCGTATGAAGCTGAGGCCGAGGCTTGCCGGAACGTGGCGGAACAGAGTGCGGCCTGCCTCAATGCCGTGTGCGGAGAAGCGGCAGCAGTCTATGAGCTGAGAGGGTATGCTTCGCCGCTGCATAAGGTGCTGGCAGCTTCGCGCATGGATCAAGAGACGCTTGAAGTCATGCTTCAGGCTATAGAGGAAAGCCTGCCGGTCTTCGGGCAGTACTATCTCCAAAAAGCAAAGCTCCTGGGACATACGGGGCCGCTGCCATTCTATGATATCTTTGCTCCGGTTGGCGGGGAGTCTTCTGCCAGAATTACCTATCCGCAGGCGCAGGAGCTTATCGTAGCAGGATTCAGCACGTTCAGTGCAGAACTGGGAGAGTTTGCCCGCAAAGTATTCGACCGCCGCTGGATTGATGCTGAGCCAAGAGCGGGGAAGGGGAATTTCGGCCTATGCGTGGATATCTATCCGATCGGAGAGAGCCGGATTATGACGAGCTTTACGGGAAGCTATATGGATGTCAGCGTGCTGGCGCATGAGATTGGGCATGCATATCACAGCAGCTGCCTCGCCGGGGAGACGATGGTCAATACCGATTATCCGATACCGATTGCTGAGACGGCATCGATCTTTTGCGAAAGTCTGATCCATCAGGCGCTGCTTCAGTCTGCCCCGGAGGAAGAAATGCTGCCTATCCTGGAGCGGAGCCTTTCCGATGCGCTATATTTTATCGTTGATTTCTACGCCCGCTACCTGTTCGAAAGCCGGCTGTATAATAGAAGGAAATCAGGAGCGTTAACTGTTGAGGAGCTTAACAGTCTGATGCTGGAGGCAATGACTGCCGCTTATGGTGACAGTGTCGCTCCGGAGTCGATTCATCCATACCAGTGGATCAGCAAAGCCGGATATTATATGACAGGCAACGAGTTTCTGAATTTCCCTTATTCGTTCGGGCTGCTGTTCTCCAAAGGACTATATGCACAGTATAAGAAGCGGGGCGGGGATTTTGTAAACCAGTATCAATCCTTCCTGGCAGCCAGCAGCAGAACAACCATTGCGGATGCCGCGGAACTGATGGACATTGATGTGCATTCGCTGGAGTTCTGGCGGGATGCGCTGGCTCTCATTGCAGAGGATATCCTGCAGTTTGGGGCGGGTAGTTCCTTTTTGCCGGGAAGTGTGGTAGAACAATAGAAGGAGTATACGCCGCAGCGGCACAGAAAGGGATGCTTGATTGAATGTACGTAGTGTGTAAGGAACATGTGGAGCTGGCCATCGACAAGTTTGTGGACGAGTACGAGGATGCACCGGATATTGTGGATCTGAAGGAAACCGAGTTCTCGGACTGGGACCCGCCGGCGAAATGTGTGGAATGCGAGAAAAATGCGGAGTATTTGGTGGTCTAGGGACCTTCAATAAGTAATCAGGCAAGAGTAGAAAGGGGCTGTCCCAAAAGTAGTTTTTCTACTAGTAGAGACAGCCCTTTCTCATTTTCAAAACCACAAAAGGTCAACAAGAGCAGCCATTCTCCCATCACTGGAGAATGGCTGCTCTTTGTTTTTGATCAATTGCAGCTTGCTTCAATAGATTATGAGCAAGGGAAAGCCAGCCGACCTCAAGCGTCACTTTATTCATGCCGCGAAGCAGAAATCGGCGGAAGCCCCGGTTATTTTTCAGTTATCCAAACACACTTTCCGGCTCTGTCATTCAACGTACGGCCAGGGCGTAGCCTTCCTCGCTTCGCAGGAGTTCCCGAGCCTGTTTCTGGTAACGCAGCCGTTCTAGACTAACAATGACTTCCCGATTTCCTGCTGCCTTCATGCCGCGTTCCTTCAGCGGACAGCCTTCACAGTTCTGGCTTCGGTAATGACGTTTCCGAATTTCATATCCACTCTCTAAGAGTTCCTTGCTTTCTCTACGAAAATGTAGCATGTGTCCGGCAGGGCAGGTCCACCTGTCTTCGGACTCGTCGTACGTCCAGTTCTCAATCTTTCCGACATTTTCTTTCCAGGCTCTGCTCTTTTCTCTGTGGTAGCTGCCGTACTTCACGACCGCCTGAATCTGGTCAATCCACTCCTGAAAGACGAGAACGGTCCGATTCCGATCATGCATTATACTCCTAGCCCGAAGACACTGAAGAGGAGGGATCAACTGGCGAGATACGCTTCGGAAACGCTGAAGCAAGCCGGTGCCAGAAAGATTATCCGTTCAGATACCCCCTTTGGCTCCATGATCCATCTCGAATGCACGATGCGAATGGGATATGTCACCGATACGAACTGTGACGCTTATCAAGTGAGGCGCCTGTTCATAGCCGACAACAGTGTGCATTTCAATGGCATCGGCGGCCCTAACCCTACTCTCACGACACAAGCGCTGGCTACCCGGACGGCAGAGAAGATTGTCACTAAGTATTTCAGCTAACCACCCATTGCGGTGGCATAATACAGGACGGCTCCTGATAAAGCGATAATAAGCAAAAAGGCGGCTGCTTTTCCGAGCACTTTCATTTTTCTTGCACCCCTTCCATATGCATTCTTTTGTTATGCATGAAGTATGCACGGCGGCAGGGAAAATATACCTCAATGGAGCCCCACCAAGGGACTATCTCAAATGCTTTGGAAAAAGCATAAGGGGATAGCCCCTTTTTCGAAATTCAATAATTTATTTCTGTATCGCTGCTTCGGAAGCATATGCTCCTTTTTAAGGACGGCATAACCGTTTCCACTTGCCTCTAACTCATGGTATTTTATTCCGAATAATCCAATAATGGATGGGGAAGATTATGTTTTGATAGGAGGAGCATATGAAAACGAAAAAAAGAGTAACTGATCCTTTCGGAAACAAACTGAAAGAATTAGATAAAACAATTGAGTTGAAGATTTCCAGCGAACTGGATGACAATGAAACGGCCCTCGCTCAATTGTTTGCCAATTGCTCCGATCTAGTCGTGCGCAAACTTCATATGTTTGGCTCCATTCCGGGTATGGTCGTTTATTTGGATGTATTAGTTGACGATCAACTTTGGGATGACGGTTTCTTGGAGCCTTTGATGCAGCCCGAAGCAGCGTCCAGCAGCAGCTCCTCCCACATCTATGAAATACTGAACTTCAAATTGGCTTCCATCGTACAACCCCGTATCGCTACCAATATGAATGAAGTCGTTCAAAGCATCGTTAGGGGAGAAGTCGTTCTATTCACCCAATCCTCCACGGAGGCGTTCTCCTTTGGGCTCAAAGACAAGCTGCATCGTCAGCTTGAGGAACCGGCAACGGAGGCAGTCATTCGCGGTCCGCGATACGGTTTTATCGAGAAACTCGACATCAACCTTGCCCTCATTCGCCATCGGCTCCGGACGCCCCGGCTAAAGACGGAGAAGCTCTGTGCAGGAAGGCTTTCCCAGACTGACGTGATAATTGTGTACATTGAAAATCTAGCAGAACAAAGCGTAGTTGAAGAGGTGAAAAAACGGATATCCAGCATTGATATGGACAGTGTGCTGGAATCCGGTTATATCGAGGAATTGATTAGCGACTATCCCTATTCACCCTTTCCCCTGATGCAGGCAACTCAACGGCCCGATTTGGTTTCAGGTTCCCTGATCGAAGGTAAAATTGCGGTCCTGATTGACGGTTCGCCGAATGTGCTCGTTCTCCCGATCACATTCTGGTTTGGTTTTCAGACAGCCGAGGACTATTATACTAATTTCATATACGTTACGATGCTACGATGGCTCAGATATCTATTTGCCTTTTTAGCGATGGCGCTCCCTGCCATATTTATTGCGATCACGACCTTCCATCAGGAAATGATCCCGACAAGCTTGGCCCTCAGCCTTGCAGCGGCGCGGGAAGTTGTCCCCTTTCCAGCAATAGCGGAAGGATTGATCATGGAAATTACCTTTGAGGCGCTGCGCGAAGCAGGAATCCGCCTTCCCCGTCCAGTAGGCCAGACGATCAGCATTGTGGGCGCACTTGTCATTGGACAGGCTGCCGTTCAGGCAGGTATTATTTCCGCTCCCCAGATCATCGTCGTATCCGTTACAGGTATTGCTTCCTTTCTCATCCCGAACCCGGGCATGAGCCAGGCGATCAGTATTATACGGTTTCCGCTTATGCTTCTCGCTGCAAGCTTCGGTCTGTATGGAGTTGGGATTGGCTTGATTTGCGTCTTGATCCATCTGGTAACCCTGAAATCCTTCGGTGTTCCCTATATGACACCAATTGCACCGTTTAACCCCACAGGACTAACGGATACTTTGATCCGTGCCCCATGGCGGGTAATGCGGAGGCGTCAAAAGCAAACACAGCGAAGAATGGAGTGAAAGGAGCAAATGACCAGAATACTCCGGACATTCAGGTTCCTGGTTATTTTCGTTATTCTCGGATTGATGACCGGCTGCTGGGACCGCAATGAAATGGACGATCTCGCTTTGGTTATGGCAAGCGGAATTGATCTTACAGATGACGGACAGCTCGAAATAACCCTTCAGATCGCCCTTCCAACGGGAATCCCCAGTGCCGTACAGTCCGGGGGGAGCGGCAAGAAATCAGTCATCGTCATCTCGGCCAGCGGGAAGAACTCATCGGAAGTGACAGGGAAACTGCAGCAGCAATTGTCTCGTGCCATCTATTTTGGGCATAGAGGCGTCATCATTTTCGGAGAACAATTTGCCCGGCATGGTATCAATCAGGTGGTGGATACATTTACCAGATTTCCTGAGAGCCGCTCCAATAGTTATGTGCTAACAACTTATGGAGAGACAGCCAAAGAAATTTTGAACACCCCCTATCAGCTTGAACTCATTCCGGGTATCGGTATCAACAAAATTCAATCCAGCAAATTAAGCTTTCCTGTCAAAATCGACGAATTCTTGAATGCTCTGTCCTCACAAGACAGATCACCGGTTACCGCTGCCATAAGGGTCATTCATAAAGGTACTGATAAGGAAACGTTCACGATTGACCGGGCTGCAGTTTACCATAGAAATCAACTATCCGGATACTTGTCATCCGACGAATTAAAACTATTGCGCTGGTGGACAGGGGGGGGACACCATTTGAGGTTTACTGTGCAAGTGGAACCTGAGAACGAACAATACGGAGGGACCGTAGGTGTTGAACTGCTGCAAAGCGGCATGAAAATGCACTTGGTAATCCAGAATGACCTCCCCGAAGTAAAGGTCTCGTTACATGCCACCGTCCGGGAGATCGATAACGATTCGAAGCTGGACCTGAGCAAAGTGAATCATATGAAACGTGTCGAAACCTTGTTGTCGAAGCAAATTCAAAGCGAGGCAGAGAGCATGTTAACGCATGTGCAAAAAGTGCTCCAGTCGGATATCCTCGGCATCGGAGAGGATGTCCACATCGAGTATCCGTATGCCTGGAAAAAAATGAAGGATGAATGGCTTGATATTTTTCCTGAGGTTCCCGTGACTATCGATGCCCACATCAAGATTGAACGAACGGGCAAAACGCACTCCCCCGCGCATAAAGAAAAAATGGACTGACTATCAACCGGAAGAGGGCTCTTTGCGATGAAGATGAAATTGACGGGTATACAGGTTTTCTGGATCATCCTTATCATGGATCTCGGGATGACATTGGTCATGACGGTCACCCCAAGCCTACAGGCAAAACAGGATGCGTGGATTTCCGTTATCGTTGCCGGAGGTATAGCTTCGCTGATCGCACTCTTGGCGACGCAAGCCGCGAAGCTATACCCTGGGCAGACGTTTTTTGAATACAGTCATTTGATTCTTGGGAAATGGATCGGCAAAGCTGTAATCGTAATTTATTTGGTTCAATGGTATACGATTACCCCGATAATTCTCCGCCAATTCTCCGATTTGGTCCAAGTCATGCTGCTTCACGGGACACCGAAAGAAGCGGTCATGCTTCTGATGATCTTCGTGATTGTCTATGCAACCTACGCAGGCGGAATTGAAGGCATTGCCCGCTGCGGCGAGGTTCTGGGGCCGATCATCTTGCTCATGATTGGCCTTGTCCTGATCGCTAGCGCCAACAATATCCACTGGAGGAGCATCCTCCCGGTCTATGCGGATAGCGGAATGACGGGAATACTGGGTGGAGCGCTGGCACCAGCCTCCTACCTCGGTCATTCTGTTGAATACCTTATGTTTGCCGCATTTTTGACCCAGCCGCGCAAGGGGGCGTTGTACACGTTCGGGGCCGTCTTGACCTCGGTTTTCTTTGTACTGATAACAACGCTGATGGTGATCTTCACTTTAGGGGTCAATCTTTCCTCTAACATGTGGTACCCTTTTTTCGAAATGACCAAAAAAATATCACTGTTCGGCTTTATTGATAATTTCGATGCGATTCCGGTCGTCATATGGCTCGCCAGCGTATTCGTCAAATTTGCTGTGATGCTCTTCCTGATGAGCTATGGCACCGCCCAATTTTTGCATGTCCGCAACTGGAGGAACCTGATTTGGTTCATTGCCCCGGTTATGTTTGTATTTGCGTTAATTCCCCAAGATGTAACGGAGGCGACTTCAAATTATTTGCAGCGTTACTGGGTGCCGTTTGCGATGCCGGTGAATATGCTCGGCTTGCCCTTACTCTTGCTTGTAGTAGGTAAATGGAGACAAAGGAAACGGCCGGCTGCTGCGGATCATGCTTAAAACCGTATGTTCAGAGGAGATTTGGCAGGACCGCCTTACGTCCAGCCGATTCACAGCGGCGTTAACGACCCGAACGAGGTGGTTGTCTGAAATATCTTCTTCCAGATCCATAAAGAGTGGTTTCTTTTTTGCGTATTTATAAGTATTGCAGTACATTTCCAATAAACAGCGGAGAGAACGAAATGATTGTGGAAAAGCGGTAGCGGTCGCCTTGGTCTCCGGATTTTCACCGCTAAGGGGAATGAAAAAAATCTGGAGAGCACAGCGATTGGAACAACGTGGCGTTCGCGGAGCGTACACCCAAGTGCTCACGGTAATCCTACTTAAAAACAGAGGGCTATCCCAAGCAGCCATTTCATGGCTTTTGGGACAGCCCCTTTTTTGTGGAAACATAGGGAATTAAGCATCCGCCAGTTCGCCGGTCCGGCTGCTACGGCGGTACATAAAGGCTGAAAGAATAGCAATTCCTGCCGCCAGTGAAAGTCCCCAGTAGATATTGGAGTAAGCCGACGAAAGCGATAATCCACGCTGCCACTCCAAGGCGCTGGCTGCCAGAGCTACGCTGAATGCCCCGCTGAAGAACTGAAGCAGCTGGAACAATCCCATACCGGAGCCGATCTGGGCAGAAGGGAGAATCCGCGAGATTTCATTGGATACACTGCTGGACAACGCCGTAAAGGACAGGCTCATGATCATATAGGTCAACATAACCGCAATCCAGGAGTGCGCGGCGAGCAAAGCAAACAGGACGGTGGCGGTTAGCACAAGAAGCGGTGCATATCGCAGAATGCCCCCATTGCCATACCGGTCAATAATCCGCCCTACCCCCCGGGAGACGATAATCGCCAGCAGTGAGCCCGGAAAGATAACCAGCCCGGCGTGGCTTGCACTGAAGCCGAAGCGGTGGGTCAGAATCTGCGGCAGCAGAAACAAGGTGGCAAAGCTGCATAAATAAGAAGCGATTCCGACCAGTGACAGGACCAGATAAGAGCGGTCACGGAACAGTGCAGGCATTACGAACGGATCGGGAGTGCTGCCAATGCGGCGGATGAACAGGGCAAGGGAGGCCACTCCGGCGATCAGCGCAATCCAGTATCCGCCGGTCAGAAACAGCAGAAGGCCGGTCGTTCCGATGCCGAGAAACAGTCCGCCGAGCGCGTCGAATGAACCGCGGCGGGGCACTTCTCTGGGCAACAGCACCAGAAACAGCGGCACCAGAAGCAGGATGGCGGCCGTAACGGCGAACAGCCAGTGCCAGCCGAGATATTCGACGATACTTCCGCCGGCCACCGGACCGAGACCCAGGCCAAGCGAAACCGCAGACATGATGGTCGCCATTGCTTTGCCGCGGCGGGCCAGCGGGACATAGCGGGTGAACAGCACGAGTGACAGGGACATCACCGCGCCTGCACCGGAGGCCTGCGCAATACGTACAATCAGCAGAAATACGAAATTCGAACTGAAGAAGCCGGCAATCGCCGCCAGGCCAAGCGTCAGCAGACCTATAGTAAGCAGCCTGCGAATCGGCAGGAAGTCGGAGAGCCGGCTGAATGTGATGGAGGCGATGGAGAACATGATCGAATACCCGGTTACGATCCAGGAAGCTGATGCAGCCGAGATGCCGAATGTTTCAGTCACATCGGGCAATGCCAGGTTGAACATAGCGGTATTCATTATAACGAGTACAATGGCGACACTGAACAGAACGGTCAGCAGCCCTTCCCGTGGAAGAGTGGCTTCCACCGAAGGGGCTGAGCTGTCCACTGCAGGTGGATATGTAGAGCTTGAGCTCATGAGAGGGCCACTCCTTTATTGTTTGATAGTTCGATTACTTACGAACAATTGAAATATAGCATGCAGTAAGGTAAAATGCAATTAGGGATTTTAAAATATTTTGCACCCATCTGCACCACAAAGGGGATATTTATCTATGAAGATACTGTATCATCCAGACCGTAAAGACATTCAACTGGCTTCCGTATTGTATGCGCTCAGCGATCCTCTTCGATTATATGTTGTTTCGGAAATCCGCAAGCATGGTGAACAGGCCTGCAACAGCTTCAATGTCCCTATCGCCAAATCGACCATGTCGCATCATGCCCGCACGCTGCGCGAGGCGGGAGTCGTCCATACCCGTGCCCAGGGAACACAGCGCCTGCTGTCGCTGCGCTCTGATGACCTGGACGAGCGTTTCCCGGGCCTGCTGGATTCCATATTGGAGGCCTATGAATCGGCTGGTGAGTCAAAGCTGCTGTTTATGGAGAAGACGGAAGAGCACTAGCGGCAAGCTTTCGAAAAGGAAAAAGAACCCTGCCATCAGCAGGGTCCAGTTCATACTATGCAGATTAAGGCGCTTGCCTCAGGCGTATCCTATCATGTTCATTCTTCTTTTCTTGAGCTGTTAGCGGTTTGCAGCGGTCTTGCCGGTTACAGTCTGGCCCTTCAGCGGATTAAGATTGTCCTTCCACCGGATATGGAGGGACCGGGAGCCGAACAGGTCGGCTCCGTCCGATACCTGGTAATGCAGATGCGGCTCGCTGGAGTTGCCGGAATTGCCAAGCTTCCCGATGATATCGCCCGTTTTGACCGAATCGCCTTTTTTTACGGTTACCGAACCTTGCTTCAGATGGGCCAAAAAGCTGTATTCTCCGCCGTGGTCAATCACGACCAGATTGCCTGGGGGTTCTTTTTCATTCATCACGCCCACAGGGGTATTATCGGGGATGTCATTTATGACTTCGGTGACGATTCCGTCAGCAGGGGCGGTGACATTCTTTCCAAAGGCATGGTAGCTCTCATTGCGCAGCGGATCTCCTTCGTATGAAAGTCCATTCACTTCCTGCACGAAATCATAGGCGTAGCGCTGGCTTTCGTACTCATAATGATAATTGTTCAGCACGTTGTTGCCGCCCCAGAATACAAACCAATCCCCTTGGAACGGCAGCGTCATGGCAGTCCGGGTCAATAACTTATCCGTCTCGGGATAGGTGGTCAGCTCCGTGATGTTCAGGCCGTGAATGATGCCCGCTTCATCAAAAACAGCAATAATCCCCTTATGGCCATCATCGCTTGTCCATATCCGGTGTTCGGCGCCATTCAGCCGCATCACAGTGGAAGGCTCAAAGGCAGTGACCCCTTGAATAAACGCCGAACCCATCTCCTTGACCTCATCTTCACTGATTTGCTGCTTGAATTCAGGGCTGAACCGCTCATAAATTCCGCTGAAATTGCCGCTTAACAGGGCCCCGGCCAAATTCTCCGGCTGTACGGGCAGTTGTCCGCTTTTGCTGGTTTCAGGGGATGCGGAAGGCGTAACTTGTGCTGCCTCCTCTGTGGGGCTGGCAGATGCTGATGACTCCGGACTGTTATTCATCGAATTCTCTCCTCCACAGGCTGATAATAAGACGGCCAAGACCGTCGTACCAGCCATCATTTTGCTGATGCTTCGCATATGTTGTTCCTCCCGGCAGTGCTGTTGTCCTATCGTCTCTTTATTGTAGCTAGTCAGTATTTCTGCCAGTATAACACTGCATTAACGGTTGCTTAACTTTGAACAACAGTTTTGGCAGACGAATTAAGCTATTGTTAAGGTTATGCGTCCAGCCTGGCGGAGCCAATCATGTTATGATAGTTGCGATTACTAGATAGATTGAACTTGAGAATTACATTTAAGGAAAAGTGCGGAGGGGAATTTTGGAACTGTAGGAGCGATAGCGTCCGCCTTTAGGTTTGGATTTCTACCGCGATTCGCGGTTAAAATCAGGAAATCCAAACCTAACAGCGGCCGGAAGTCCAAATATTCTCTGTAGTCACGGCCATTCCCAAAATAGAAGAATCATAAGTTCAATTTATATAAATCGAAAGGGGAACTGGCATGAACCATGCTGCCATTCTGCTCGTCGATGACGAGGCGTCCATTGTTGAACTGATCAAGACGGTACTTTATAAAGAAGGATTCACGGATATAGATTCGGCGGGTACGGGTGAAGCGGCTATTCTGGCCTGCCAGAGCAAGGTGTATGACCTGATTGTGCTGGATGTGATGCTGCCGGGGCGCAGCGGGATTGATATTTGCCCTTTCCTGCGGCAGACGACGAATGCGCCGGTGCTGTTTTTGTCTGCGCGTATTTCGGATTTTGACAAGCTTACCGGCTTTGCGGTCGGCGGCGATGATTATATCACCAAACCGTTTAATCCGCTGGAGCTGGTGGCCCGGATCCGTTCGCAGCTTCGCCGTTATCTTGGTGACGCGGGCGGGACGGAGCCTGTTCAAAATAAAGAGGGGCAACACGGACAGCCTCCCCAGAGAAATGCCAGGCAGGAGCGGCAGCCGGTTCAGCAGAACATTAGCTATGATTTCGGAAGATTTCAGGTGGATGAGACGGCGGGCGAACTGAGAGTGGAGGGTGAAGTGGTCACCTGTCCGGCGCTGGTGTTTCAGTTGCTGTTATTTTTCTGCAAGCATCCGAACCGGCTGTTCACCAAAAGCGAGCTGTACGAGCGGGTATGGGGCGAGGCCGCGCTTAGCGACGACAATACAGTTATGGTGCATATTCACCGGATCCGCGAACGGATTGAACTGGAGCCTGCCAATCCCGTGTATCTGGTCAATGTTAGAGGACTGGGGTATAAGCTGGTACAGCGCAGCGCGAAGGAAAAGGGACAGGCATGAAGATGAAAAGGCGTCTGACCCTCCGGTTCGTGCTGCATTCGGCCATCGCCGGATTGGTTGTGCTGCTTATTGCGGCAATCACCGTCATGTGGGTGCTGCTGCGGCTTTCGGAGATTAATCTCACCGATAATTTTGTTTCTATAGGTTTGGAAAGGCTGGTTGAGTCCTCCGAGTTCGGAGCGGAGGGCATTATCTTCGACCCGAAGCTGCTGGAGCAGGTCAAGCAAAATAAAGGCTGGCTGCAAAGCCTGGATGAGAACGGAAGCGTAGAGAAGTCTTATAACACGCCTGCTGATGTTCCGGCGCAGTATAATCCGGGAGAGCTGGCCGCCTATTGGCAGCAGCAGCAGAATTTCCCTTATGACGTCTACCTCTGGATTCAGGAGAAACACGGCAGAATGTACACGCTTCTCTATGGGGTGCCTGAGGTGCTGAAGCCGCTATTGCAAGCGGTCAGCGAAGAACCTTCCTCCTATGCGGAGGGGAAGCTGCTGCTTTCAGCTAAGACAGAAAGCCGGATCCAGGCGCTTGGCGGTTATGTGCAGTTGCTTAGTCCAGAGGGCAGTGAGGTGGCGGCGTTTAACCGGCCGGGCTCTGCTCCAGCCAAATATACTGTACAAGAGCTTGCCTTGCGCTCGAAGTATGCGGGAAGATACGGATACCGTATGGCGTTTGACTATAATGAAGATACCGGCCAGACCTGGGTGGTAAGCTTGCCCAATGATGCGGCGAAGTCATCGGCCAAGGCCCCCCTGATCTCCGCAGAAATGCGTATTGTACTGACTGGAATTGCCGGGATGCTGGGGGCGACGCTGCTGATCTTTGCGCTGCTGTCCTTCTTGAACGCGCGCCGATTCGGCGCTCCGATGTTCCATATGCTGGCCTGGCTCGATTCCCTCGGACAGGGCTCTTATGACGAACCGGTGGACCGCAAAGGCCGTCCGCGCAGCCGGCTGAAGTCAGGCAAGTGGAAGCGGCGTTATTCTATCTTTGCCGATGTCATGCTGTCATTGGACCAGCTGACCGGGATTCTGCGGCGTGACGAGGAACGGCGGCAGCAGACAGAGACCCTGCGGGAGGAATGGATTACCGGCATTACCCATGATTTGAAAACCCCGCTCTCCTCTATTAAAGGTTACGCCCATTTGCTCGCCGAGGATACTTATGACTGGTCTTCCGAAGAAGTCCGCAAGTTCTCTGCAATCATGCTGGAGAAGTCGGCGCATATGGATACACTGATCAGCGATTTGGCCATTACCTACCGGCTGAGGTCGGGTATTCATGTCCCGCAGACCGAGCCCGTGGAGATGAGAGCCTGGCTTGGCAATGCGCTGAAACAGGCCGCGGCCAACCCGGAGTATGGAGAGGGTCGGATCATTTATCAATCCCCTGACACAGAAATTACCGCCAGGATCTATCGGCCTTGGATGGAGAGGGTCGTCGGCAATTTAACGGCCAATGCGCTGCTGCATAATTCTTCGGACACGCAGCTTACCGTAACGCTGAGTGCGATGGATACCGGCGGATTGGTTATTATTTTCCGCGACAATGGCCAGGGGATGGATGAGCAGACGGCGGCGAATTTATTCGAGCGGTATTACCGCGGGGGAGATACGGCTTCCACAACGAACGGGTCCGGTCTGGGCATGGCGATCTCCAAGGGATTGGTCGAGGCGATGGGTGGACAGATCACCGTGAGTTCCGCCCCCGGCAAAGGAACGGAAATCCGGCTTATCTGGGATGGTCTGGCGGCTGTTACTTTCGGCTAACGTTTCCGCCAATGGTGCCAAGCTTAATTTCACCGTTCCCGGTCTGGGAAATCACGGCATCGCCCGTAATATGATCCATATCCAGTGACCCGTCTCCGACAGCAACCTCGGCCGAACCTGCTACTTCGGTTACCACAACATGTCCATTGATATTATCGATATCAACATCGGTACCAATATTGCGCACGGTGATATCGCCGTCTCTATTGGAGAGTGTTACCGGACCTTTGGTGTCGATAACCTCCAGATCACCGTTCACGTTGTCCACTTTCAGTGAGGCCGAGAGATCAGCAACCTTAAGTTTGCCGTCTCTATGTGAGTCCAGCTCCACAGCCAGTTCACGCGGAAGTGTAATCTCCAGATCTACGGACCCGGAGCCCATAGCCAGCATCTGGCTGCCAAAGGAAGCATCCAAATATGCAGTAGCCTCTTCTGCCCGCAGCTTCAGCTTTAATTTATCCATACTTATGCCTTTGGCGGTGACCACGGCGTTGACCTCAATCGTATCCGTGTCTGCACCGTTTACTTCAATTTCCCCGTTGCGGTTGTCTATGACCAGCTTCGTCAGCTTGGCTGCATCCAGTTCAAGCTTCTGAGTTGACGATGTTTCTTCGCCTTTGCTACAAGCGGTTACTAGCAGCAGGCAACCTACGATCATTAATCTCGATGTCCAGCGCATTTGAATTCCCCTTTTCTAAATTTAATATGGAAGAGCATTGTGTGCCGTTATGAGACATCACGTTTGACGAACAGGGTGTGCGAAAGAAGATGCATGACTGCCAGATGAAGCCCTATAAAAGCCAGAGAGAAGCCGAGCGTCATGCCTTTCACCGCCGGATCACCCAAGAAATAACCGCTAAGGTCGGAATGGGAGAAAATAAAGAAACGGGTCCACTTCCAGCCGTTCATAGCGATGGAAATAACAAATCCGGCCACGGAGACGAACAAGGGAATGACGATAGCAAAGATAGGACTGCGAAAACCCGCAGATATCATAAAAGCCAATGTAACTGAAATGAGCAGAAACGGCAGATGGAACAAGTAACTGCCAAGGATTGAAAGCAGCATGGGCGTTTGGTGCACGGTGTGATCCCGCACATACATATAGCTGTCTCCAAGACCGCCCCAGCCGAACATGATTCCCCCGAACAGCAGGGAGAGCAGAAGGCCGAGCAGCGTCAACCCCAGTCCGAACAGGATCGCAGCAATATATTTGGCGGTATAAACCTCTGTCCGGCTGGCCGAGCGGGTCAGCAGCAGCTTGATCGTGCCGGACACAAATTCGGCAGCTGCAATCTCTCCGGCAATAATGATTGAGATCAGCGAGACGGCAAATATAATGTTTCCTGAAAGATCCCCCGCAAAGCTCCAGGCATTCGTCTCAGGCGGCAAATTATGCTGCAGGGAGTACTCGTTCAGCAAAATGTTTTTCTCCGCCTGCCGTATTTCAATCTGCAGCGCATCCGGTTCGGCAGCTTCCTCTGCCAGCCGGTGATTCTCCTGTTCAAGCTGCGACCTCCAGTCTGCCGCTGCGGTGGCCCCATCTCCAGCACGCACATTGATGATCTGAAGGATGACGAAGACTGCAACGAGAGCAATGAGCACCCAGGTGCGTTTTCTTTTGTAAATCTTCATATTCTCATTTCGGATATAGTTAATCAGCTTCAATGTCCTTGCCCTCCTGTAATCTCAAGGTATTTGTCTTCAAGCGTCCGCTTCACCGTATTCACCCCGTATACGTTAATGCCTGAATCCAGCAGCTTCTGGCTGATTTCGGGAATGCGGTTCTTGGGTAGGCGTACACGAAGCTGATTGTGGCCGGCAGTAATTTCCGCGCCTGACAGGAAAGCTTGCAGCACCTGCACCGCCAGCTCCGGCCGGTCCACCTCGAACTGGACGAGCGCGTCATCCTCCTGAACCAGCTCCGATAAGCGATGCACGCCGATCAGCTTGCCTTGCTGGAGCACGGCAACGCGGTCGCACATCATCTCCATTTCGGACATCAGATGGCTGGAGATCAGGATGCCGACATTCTCCTGGCGGGCCAGATTCTTCAGATGTTCCCGCAGCTCGTGGATGCCCGCCGGGTCAAGGCCGTTGGTCGGTTCATCCAGCAGCAGTAAAGAGGGCTTATGCATCAGCGCTACGGCCAGGCCGAGACGCTGCCGCATCCCCAGCGAGTAGGTGCTGACTTTTGCAGAAATGCTCAGCTCCAGTCCTACAAGCTTGATGACCTCCTTCAGCCGGTCCTCAGTGACGCCCGGACTCATTCTTGAGAAGAGGATCAGATTGTCATATCCGGATAAATATTTGTACAGATCGGGCTGTTCCACAATAACGCCAACCTTGCCCATAGCTGCGGAGAATTGCTGCCGGGTGTCGATTCCGTCAATAATGACCTGTCCTTCCGATTTGGAGACGAGTCCCACGATCATGCGGATTGTCGTTGTTTTTCCAGCTCCGTTGGGGCCCAGCAGGCCCATGATTTCTCCTTTTTCCATTTCCAGTGATACATGGTCTACAAGAGTTTTGCGGCCAATGACCTTGGTCAGATCCCGTATTTGAAGCAGCGGCAAAGCTACCCCTCCCTTTTCCAAATGATTGTAGTAGGATATAATTCTGCATATCGCTTAGCTGAATCCCGCTGGCCTTAACCTACCAAGCGGGCTGTCATATTGAACAGTTACTGCGTGTCATATGCTGGATGTGACAACAGATCAAGCTGAATTGGAGATGCTGATTGATGCAAAAAAATAAAGCCCGGCGGGCGTGGCAAGATCTAACCGTTCTGCTCTTACGCCTGTTATGGAGCATAGCGGTCGTTATATTGATGTATCTGGATAAGCCGGATTTCCCGCTCTGGCTGGTGCTGCCAGCGGTATTGCTGGGCGGCTTAATTCCTGCATGGGTTGGACGGGATTTCAAGACGCGGTATATTCTTCTGGAATTTATATTCGCAGGCGGGATCGCGTTCGCGCTGGGATACTATTTTGGCTTAACGCGATTATTCCTGCCTGCTGTAATGATGCTTGCCTTCCATGCCCGGGGCAAGGCGCACTTATATACGCTTCCAATCACCTTATTGCTGTACAGCTTAAGCGCCGGACCCGCGATAGGGGAAGGACTGTCGCACCCGCTGATCTGGAAGAGCCTGTCGGACGGGTTGTTTGTCTACGCAGCCGGATATGGATTGCAGATGGGAGCGAAGTCGATCAACGCGATCCGGCAAAAGCTGACGCTAGTCAACGAGCAATATGCCATTCTGGAGCAGTATTCCTCTCAGATTGAACGCATGACCCTGCTGGAGGAACGTTACCGGATGGCCGGGGAAGTACATGATACAATTGGACACAGCTATACTTCGATGATTCTGGGTCTGGAAACGCTGAGGCCGCATGTAACCACGGAGGAAGGAGAGCATAAGCTTCAGGGTGTTCTGGAGCTAGCCCGCAAGGGGCTGGAGGATGTGAGGCGGCAGGTCCATCAGATGGACCCGCTGGAGGAGCCGGTGACCTTGGACCGGGCTTTGATGCAGATTGCCGGGCAGTTCGAATCCAATACGGGGGTCGCATTGTCGTTCCGCACGATGGGCGAGCCTTATGCGGTGATTAAGCAGGCCAAACATACATTATGCCGTTCGCTGCAGGAGGCACTGACCAATGCCAGCAGGCATGGGCAGGCGAGCGCCATCCGGGTGGTCCTGCAATATGATCCGGCCCAGCTCATGCTGCAGATTCAGGATAACGGCAAGGGAACTGCACAGCTGCGCTACGGCTTCGGCCTCAACGGTATGAAGGAGCGTCTAGCGGCATTGCAGGGCAAGCTATATATTGATTCCCAGGAAAATGACGGTACATTGGTAACCTGTATGATCCCGAATCAGACGCAGGAAGGGGAGCGGCGGATTGATATCCTGCTGGCTGACGATCAGCCGCTGGTCCGCGAGAGCCTGAGGCTGCTGCTTGGAGAGGAGAAGGATTTCCGGATCCGTACTGCCGCGAATGGCAAGCAGGCGCTGGAGCAATGCGCCGCTGAGCAGCCGGATATTGTCCTGATGGATATTCACATGCCGGAAATGGACGGCCTGGAGGCTACCCGGCAGCTTAAGGAGAAGTGGCCGGAGATCCGGGTCATTATCATTACAACCTTCGAGGAGATTACCTATGCGGCGGAAGCGCTGCGGCTTGGCGCTGAGGGCTATCTGCTAAAGGCACTCCATCCGAAGGAATTGGCGGCGACGATCCGCCTGGTCTACGGAGGCGGGACGATGATCTCGCAGGAGGTGGCCCAGCAGTTGTTCCAGGATCAGCAGTTGGATACTTCACTGAATCCGTATGACCTGACCGAGCGGGAGCTGGAGGTTCTGCAAGAATTAACGGAAGGGCTGCGCAATAAGCAGATTGCCCAGAAGCTGCATCTGTCAGAGGGGACCGTCCGAAACTATATTTCGGCGATTTATTTGAAGCTCCAGGTGGGCGACCGCGACGAGGCCGTAGAGAAGAGCAGGAAAGAGCAGCTGGTGCAGCCTCGGGCATAGAATTGATTTAAGACTGATGGCTGGCGGATGCCTTACTAATCATACAACGAAGAATACAGCAGCCGGCCCGGAGGCCGGTGTATGGAGGATATTATGTTAATTCAAATTATCGGCGTGGGCAAATTGAAGGAGAAATACCTAATCGACGGCATCGCGGAGTATGCCAAGCGGCTGACGCCGTACGTCAAGCTTCAGCTCATCGAAGTAGCCGATGAGAAAGCGCCCGACAACCTAAGCGCCGCGGAGGTTGTCCAGGTTAAGGCACGCGAGGGCGAACGCATCCTCGCGCACATCAAGAGCGAGGCGCATGTAATTGCGCTCGCGATCGACGGCAAGCTCTGGAGCTCCGAGGAGCTTGCCGCAGAGATCGACCGGCTCGGCACCTACGGGACGAGCCATGTCGCCTTCGTCATCGGAGGCAGCCACGGGCTCTCCGATGAGGTCCTGCGCCGCGCCCAGCAGCGCATGAGCTTCGGCCGCATGACGCTGCCCCACCAGCTCATGCGGCTGGTGCTTGTAGAGCAGGTGTACCGGGCGGTGAAGATAAATCGCGGTGAACCGTATCATAAGTAGGGGCAAGTTTTTGAGTTGCAATTAATGCTTTTTGTACTATTTACGGAAAAAGCCATTACTTGATTTACCGGGGGAACTGACAGCCATCTGGTCGTGCATCAAAGACGGCTGTAACGGGTGGACGAGGGACAACTTTGTGTTTATCGTCCAGCTACCTGTATCCAATGTGGAAACCCCACAGAAAAAAGCGAGAAGATGCAATCGAACGTAGACAATACGAGTCCCGACCAAACCAAATGGTAGAGGATCACCGACAAGCTCTGCAGGGTCCATTGCACAAATTCTTGCCGCCGAGGGAAGGTTCGATAGGGGCGCAGGGTAAACCAAAAACAACCGTAGCAGGTACGATTGGCTCCTGCCACGGTTGTTTTACTTTTTAGAGCGCTTCGCCTACTTGGTGAACCCGCAGCAGGTTGGTGGTTCCGGTGCAGCCTGCAGGGACACCGGCGGTGATGACCACCAGGTCGCCATCTTGTACGTAACCGGCCGACTTGGCCAGTTCAACGGCGGCTGCTACGGCTGCATCAGTGTTGGAAGCGAACTCGCTGCGGAGCAGCGGGGTTACACCCCAGGTTAAGGACAGGGCGTACAGCACGCTCTCCTTGGTGGATACGGCGATGACCGGTGCAGCCGGCTTGTGCTTGGCGATCATCCGGGCGGTAAAGCCGCTTTCGGTCAAGGCGAGAATGGCCTTGGCGGAGAGCACGAGGGCGGTGTGGGCAACGGCTTCACCGATGGCGCCGGTTACGTCGGTGGCAGCCTCGGCACCCTTGCAGCTGCAGCGGCCGTAGCGTCCCAGGACGGACTCTGCGCGGGCGGCGATGCGGGCCATGGTCTCGACGGACTCCAGCGGGTATTTGCCTGCGGCGGATTCACCGGACAGCATGACGGAATCGGTGCCGTCGAATATGGCGTTGGCGACGTCGCCCGCTTCCGCACGGGTCGGACGCGGGTTCATCTGCATGGACTCCAGCATGTGGGTGGCGGTGATAACCGGTTTACCGGCCAGGTTGCACTTCTTGATCATGTCTTTCTGAACCAGCGGCACGTCTTCCACCGGCAGGTCTACGCCCAGATCTCCGCGGGCAACCATCAGGCCGTCGGCTACGCTCAGGATGGCGTCCAGGTTCTCCACTCCCTCGTCATTTTCGATCTTGGCGATGACCTGGATGTGGCCGGCCTTGTGCTCGTTGAGGATATGTTTGATCTCGAGAATATCTTCGGCTTTGCGGACGAAGGATTGGGCGATGATGTCGATGTTCTGCTCAATGCCGAACTTGATGTGCCGGACGTCCTTCTCGGTTACGCCGGGAAGGCTGGTTTTGACGCCGGGAACGTTGACGCCCTTGCGCTGCTTCAGCTTGCCGCCGTTCTTGATGAGGCAGTTGATCTCGGTGCCTTCGGCCTTTACGACCTCCAGACGGACCAGACCGTCATCGATCAGGATGATGCTACCGGGCTTCACATCTTGGGGAAGCTGCTTGTAGGTGACTTGGATGCGGTCCTTGGTGCCGAGCACTTCCTCGGTGGTCAGAACCACGGTTTCACCCGGTACCAGCTCCGCGTAGTCCGAGGCCATTTTGCCGATGCGAATTTCCGGACCTTTGATGTCGAGCAGGACGGCAACGTATTGGTTCAGCTCCTTGGCTGCTTTCCGGATGCGGCGGATGCGCTCCGCGTGCTCGTCCAGCTCTCCGTGGGCGAAGTTCAGGCGGGCGATGTTCATGCCGGCTTGGATCAGCCTCCGGAGCATTTCGGGGCTTTCGCTGGAGGGACCGATGGTGCAGACGATTTTAGTTTTGCTCATGGCTTTTTTCTCTCCTTATTATTTAACGTTGAACTCTTGTGAAAATTTTCCCTAACCCATACAATAAAGCATAACGATTCATCAGAAAAATATATATATATTCGTTATTCATCAATTTTGATGTAGAAGGTAGGTCATCTTATGAATCTTCACGCCCTTAAAATATTTCATACCATCGCCGAAAAAGGCGGAGTCACCCGCGCCGCGGAGGAACTACGGATCAGCCAGCCTGCGGTTACGGCCCAGGTACGCAACCTGGAGAAGGAGCTGGGCATCCAGCTGTTGGCCTCCAAGGGGCGTGGCATTCTATTGACCGATGCGGGTCAAATGCTGGCCAGTCACGCCAAACGGCTGTTTGCGTTGGAGCGTGAGCTGGATGAAGCGGTTCGGGAATACAAGGCAGGGTTCAGCGGTATCTTGCGGATCGTCGCCACCTATCTGCCAGCCAATCTCCTGCTGCCGGAATGGCTGGCTCTCTACAAACAGGAGCATCCTTCCGTGGAGGTTGTCCTGACCACTGCCAACTCCCGGGAAGCGGTGGAAGGGCTACTGCAGTACGATGCGGAGGTCGCCGTCTATGGAGGCGGCTGGGAAGAGCAAACGGGCATCGAATGGGAGGAGCTTCTGGAGGACGAGCTCTGGTTTATCGTCCCCAAAAATCATCCATACGCCGGGAAGGAAATAACTTTAGCGGAAATGATGAAGGTTCCCTTCATTCTGCGTGAAGAGGGAAGCTCTACCCGGGAGCGTCTTTTCTCCTTGTGCCGGGCTTTGAACGTGAATCCTCCCAAGGTCGGTCTGCAATTTAACGGGGTGAACGAGATGGTTCGGGCCGTCATGGCGGGCTACGGAGCCATCTTTATCTCCTCCCTGGCCGTAAGGGACAATGTGGAGCGCGGGGATGTGGATCGTGTGATGGTCAACGGCGCTTCGCTGTTAAATCCGATTGCCGTCTGTACCCGGAAGCAGGAGACGTTGTCGCCGGCAGCGGCAGCATTCCTCTCACTGGTCCGGGAGCAGTCGAAAGGATGGGCAGGAAATTAAATGTTCCGATGGGACATGTCACTCCCTAATTATGAAGCATGCTTTTGAACAAACTAACATTTTTCTTCTTGCAAAAGGAGAATGGCACAATAATAGGCAAAAACATGCCGTTAAAGACAACGCGGTGAACCGTATCATAAGTAGGGCGAAATTTATTTTTGGTAGGTAGAGGATAAGAATAGTCAGTTTTCGACAATTAGAGATAAAGAATATATAGGACATGACCGCTAAAACTTAGTTTTAGGGTTATTTGTCCTAATTACTACCATAATGTGGTACTATTGGGGTGTTTGACAGAACGGTTTAGCTTTATGAATAAAAGAACGGTCACGATGATTTCGAGTTGATGAAAATTGGGAGCGTAAACGAGATTATTTATGGAGGTTAATCTATGAAGTATCCTGTGAATATAAGGAATAAGATATCGGAGATTGAAGAGGATACTATTACATCTTTAGACTCGAAATGACTCTATTCCTCACGATCAAAGAAAAGGAATTTTGGAACGATTGAAGTATTATGGCTCGATTTGTTCAAAGAAAATGCCAATAGGCTATGAGGGGATGGGTGCTCTATTAATATTCTATTACAACACCCCGAAAACAACACTACCAATAATATGGGGCAGCAAAATGGTTGGATTCCATTATTCCGCAGAGTTAGTAGAATAAATGGTATTGAATCATACTATAAACAAATATCAAATAAACTTAAACCAGAAGCAAAAGAAAAAGTAATTAATTTAGATTTTTTTCTATGAAAGCCTATTAACTCAGGAGAGTCTTTATGAGAGTAGTTGGCTTTTGCATATGAGTGTTGCAACCAAGGTTGGTTGGGTAAAAACAAGAATGAAAATTTTATAAAAAGTGACAATTTTTTTGAACAGCTCGCAATTTATGGGTCATAAGGAGGAAAAAATGACTGAATTACTAGCTCCAGCAGGAAATATGGAGGCTTTAAAAGCTGCGATTTCTAATGGTTGTGATGCAATATACTTAGGAATGCAAAAATTTGGTGCACGTGCATACTCATCTAATTTTGATTTTGAATCGTTAAAAGAGGCTGTTACGTATGCGCACCTGAGGGACGTTAAACTCTATGTTACAATGAATACCATCGTTTTTGAAAATGAAGTTGAAGAGATGAAAGAGCAGATACACGAATTAAATAAAATCGGTGTTGATGGCATTATCGTCCAGGACCTGACTGCTTTCGATTATATCGTTAAAAACTTTCTTGATATGGAAGCACATTGTTCAACTCAAATGGGAATAGACGATTTAGACGGAACTTTATTATTTAAAGAACTTGGTGCTAAAAGAGTTGTTCTGTCCCGTGAGGTTGAGATTGGAAAAGTAAAAGAGATCAAAAGAATAGCTGAGATACCTTTAGAAATTTTCGTTCACGGTGCTTTATGTGTATCTTACTCGGGAAACTGTCTAATGTCAGGATTAATCGGCTATCGATGCGCAAATCGCGGAAGATGTGTTGGTTCATGCCGTAAGGAGTATGAACTAATGGATAAGACAACAGATACATCTTTAGGGAAAAACTATATTCTATCTACTAAGGACTTAAACACAATCGATTATATCCATGATTTAAAAGAAATCGATTCTTTAAAAATAGAAGGTCGAATGAAAGTGCCTACGTATGTTGCTAATGTTGTATCAAAATATCGCATGGCCTTAGATCATAAAATAACCGAAGAAGATAAAGAAAATCTAAAAAAAACATTCAATAGAACGTTTACTAAAGGATATTTGTTTCACGAAGATAAGAAAAATATTACAAACATCTTAAGACCTAATAACTTTGGTTATGAAATTGGAACAATTAGCAAGATTGTTAAAGATAGGTATGAAATAACACTTACACGTACTTTAAATCAAAACGATACAATCAGAATAAGTCACAACAATGAAGATGTTAATTTAACGGTTGCCAAACTGTACGATAAAGAGGGCGAATTAATCAACAAAGCAGATGATGTCTGCTATATCAAAATCAAAGAAAAGGTGTCTAAGGGAGATTTAGTATATAAAACGAAGGATTATTTCTATAACAAAGAATTAGAATCATCACTGGAAAAAGAATTTAAGCGGTTTAACCTGGATATTAGAGTATATGCATGTCCAGACTCAAAGCTTTTCATAGATGCGGAGGGCTTAGGCTTTAATTATTCATATGAAAGCGAGGAAATACTAGGCGAAGCCATTAATAATCCAACAACGAAAGACCAGGTAATAAAGCAATTTTCAAGATTAAATGATACTATATTCGAACTTAATCATGTAGATTTTGAGGAATGCAATGCATTTATTCCAGCTAAACTGTTAAATGCAGCAAGAAGAGATATTGTACTGGGCTTATATGACTTAAAGCTTAACAGCCAAAAGAAAAGAACCAAGGCTTTGAAAGCAAAAGAAAAAATAAGCTTTGCCCCTGAAAAACCATACCTTACGGCCTCTGTAACGACTAAGGAGCAGTACGATGCTTGCGTGAGCTGTGGAATTAAGGAAATCTATTTTAAAAACGTTGTTAGAAGAAATCAGAATGATTATAAGGAAAAAGAAGGGCAGCTGCTAATCGGAGGATATGGTGGAATTTATCACTACAGAGAAACTAATCCGTTTGTTACGGACTATTCTCTAAATGTTGTTAATGCTACTAGTTGCTATGAATTATATAAATTAGGTGCAAAACGAGTCACTTTATCTTATGAATTGAATAAGAGCCAAATTGAAGATTTAATGAATGCCTATGTTGAAGAAAATGACGGCTATCCTGCACTGGAAATGATTGTATATGGTAAGGTTCCTTTGATGTTTACAAAATATTGTCCGATGAAAAAAATGAATCAATGCAGAATTTGCAAAACGAAGAGCTATGAGTTAAAAGATGAGCACGGAACGTTCCCTATCATTTCCCATAATGATTGTACAACGACTCTCCTTAATGGGAAGACGCTTAATCTTTTAGATGAGCTACCAAACATCAAAGGAATCGAGGCGCTCAGATTAAATTTCACAGTTGAATCAAAAGAGCAGGTTGTGAAAGTCATTAATATGGCGTCAGGTAAATTAAATGGCTCAATGAATAATGCTGTCTTTAATCAGGAAACAGACACAAGAGGACATTTTAATAAAGAGATCGTGTAGGTAGCCAAAGGGATGGTTCTGGCGATATATAATGGCGGGAGCGAAACCAACAGCGGCAGCGGTCAGATTATGGCGTACATAAATGCCCGGACGGCAGACTCTGCTATTGGGGTATTCCGCGTACAGAGTGTTATGGTGAAGAGTATTTCTTTGATAATGCCCCGGTTAACTTTGGTGGTTATTTTCAGGATTTTAAAGATTTGGTTATTGAACACAAAGAGTATTTGTTCTCTGGTGTTGGACTAATCGATCAACGAAATAATCAATTTTGCATGTTAGTTAATCGTGGAAATGATTTTCGTATAATTATTTTGGCGTCGAATGGTAAACTTATGCTTCGTTTATACCCTTTCGTAAAGCTGGCAGGCGCAGCAACTGTATTAAGCAATGTAAGTACGGGAACCGGATGAAAGTCTTGTGGTGGGAATTCTACCCTAACAAGGGCGTGATTCCCAATAATTAGGCCGGATAGCCGCCTCCGGGCGGTGGCCAGGCCCCATGCAGGCGACGGAGCAGAACGATTTCTCCTAGATGGTAGGAGTTATGTGAGGCGATATTGCGTAAAATGCCTCCCTTGGTCTCACCGGGAAAATTCGCGAGTGGCTCGTCGAGCTGGGCGGTCTGAGCCATAGCGACGGCCTTCTCAATTCCTTGCAGCAGATGCGCAGTGACATCCCGAAGCTGTGCCTCATCCGCCGGGGCGTCCTCATCAGGCCAGCTTTCCTGAATACTTCCAGGTTTCTGAGGTTTGCCGCCTTCCAGGTGGGTCAGCATGAAATCCTGCCAATAGCTCATATGCTTCAACAACTGGTAGATCGTATACGGGACCCCTTCCGTGTGTTGCCCGGCAAGCTCCAGTGTAATATCCGGCAAGGCTCTGGCAATCGGAATATGGCCACGTTCTCCAACTAAAGATTTCACAAGTGCTTGACTAAAAGCTGGATTGGATTCGGACATCAGTAGGCTCCTTCTTATGATATGTATTAGTTAACGAAAATACATTTTGTAAAATTTAATTTAACGAAACTAAATATACCTGTATTCAGTATAATAGTCAATCCTAAAAAATGCTGTAGTTATCCATTCTGATAGCGGGTATCTCAGTGTATTTTCCCTGACTTTTATTTATGAAAAAGCCGGATGAGTGCGGATATTTCTTCTATCACTGAGGATGATTGGTCCAACACAGAGGCCAAAATTCATCCTTATCAAAAATCCAAGACACTCGCTGAAAAAGCTGCCTGGGAATTTATTCAACAGGAAGGGAAGGGGTTAGAATATTCTGATTATGTGGATGTCCGAGATGTTGCAGAGCTGCATAACCTGGCAATGGTCCGTCCCGAAGCAAATGGAGAGCGGTTTATAGCTTCTAGTGCAGAGAATCTTTCAACACTTGAGATTGCAAATATTCTGAGGAGAAAGGAAGTTCCAATTAAGAATGATTGCAACTCTCCTGAAAGTGATCAAGGGACAGATGAAGGTATAAGTTATTATAGAATCAACTATTGGACCTGGCGAAAAAATAGACTAAATTACTTCACACCATAATTTAGGATGAATTTTATTATCTTGTCGTGCTAAAGACTAATGAAATTGTCGTACCAGTCCCCAATTGACTCTCTATTTCGATCTGCCCCCGGTGTTGGATCACAAGCTGCTTGGAAATTGCCATACCGAGTCCAGTACCTTGGATTAATTCATCCGTATTGGTGCCGCGATAGTAGCGCTCGAATAGCAATTCCTTCGTTTTTTTATCTATGCCTACTCCGTTATCTTGTATCTGGATTACAAATTGTGAAACGTTATTCTTACCTATAGAAACGTTGATCGAAGTACCTTCAGGATTGTGGAGGGCAGCATTTGCAAGCAGATTCTCCAGAGCGCGTCTGAAGTATCTGGCATCTATCGGATAGGTAATCGGTGCTTCCGAAGCCTTATAATGAATTGGAACATCGGCGAATTGAGGATGCTGTTTCCACTTTTGAATGGTTTGATCGATGAATTCATTCATGTCTGTCGGGATGAATTCAAAAGCAAAGGCTTCGTTTTTCAACCGATATGTTAAGGTTAAATCGTTGATCATTTCATCCATATAAGTGGATTTCTCACGCATAATAGCTGCAAATTCACGAATTTCTGCTTGTGACCATTCATACGTTCTCGATTCCATTATATGTGCGTACCCCATTATGGAAGAAAGCGGCGTCTTCATATCATGCGACACACCTGCAATCCACTCTTCTCTTGTGATCTCCAGCTGCTTACGAATATGCTCGTTCTTCTGTAATGTCTCTGTTAGGTGTGCTAAGGATTCTATCAATTCGGCATGTACGCGGAATCTTTCTTTTAAATGTCCAGATTGCTTACGGCTAAGAGGCATCCCATTTGAGTTAGGACTGATCGGTTCACGTAATTCGCCCTTGGCCAAAGAGTGAAGCCAATCAATCATATGCAGAATAGGTGTCCCAAACCGGTGACCGTACCAAAGAGCAAGAAGCAAGAAGAGAATAAGAATCATCACAAGCAAAGCAGCAGATTTCCAGAAGAATAAAGTAATATCTTCCTTATACGTATCGCCATTGACCCATGAAGCCACCGTTGTAGACAGGGGAGCATGAATGATCCAGGTGCTGCCTGCCGCAGAATCATAAACCGTAAATGATTGCATGCCATAACGTTCCGGATATTGGTTACGCAGCATCAAATCCTGAAGGCTATAATGATCTGGCGCTTCGCCCCTTTGTCCGTAACCTCCTAGTACCTTCCCATTATCATCGAGCAGCTCGATCCAGCCATGAATATCATCAAGCTGCTGCTTGAAGCTCCCGTTCACTTCGATCTTGCCCGCTCTCCATGTCACTTGCTGCAGCAAGTTTTTTTTGAGCATGGCAATATCATTCTTCACTCCGTATAAGAGGGTATAGGTTTGTCCATCCAGCTCTTGAATCCATGCATATAGTCCGTAAGGGAAATCCATCTCCGCTTTCCAATAGCTCATCAGCTCACCAGGAGTGTAACGTTCGGGTACATCAGCTGGAGTATTGTAAGCGGCAATAGTTTCTCCACCCTTACTTATGACCTGTAGCCAGCCCCCCTGCTCGCGTACCTCGGCAAGAAGCTTCGGATCAAATTGTATTTTACCGTCATGATGGGTAATGGAGTCTGTGAGCACAGGCAAACTGGGTTTAATGAAGTCTAATTGTTGATCAAGCCGCTCCAGCTTTACAATGCTTAAAGTAAATGTACCTAAAAACAGAACAAATAGAAGGACGCCGATAAACAGCAATTGCCTAATATATTGAAGGATAAACCTTTTCTTGATGTTCATCGCATTAACCCTCAGATTCACGAACAAGTTTGTACCCTAAGCCACGTGCCGTAATCAAATATACTGGCTCACTGGAATTGGGTTCAATGCGCTCGCGAATACGATGGATATGAACCATGACTGTATTGTCGTCACTAAGACTTTGCTCGCCCCAAACCTGCTCATACAGCTGCCTTTTACTGAATACCCGGTTGGGGTTTTGGCAAAAAAACAAGAGGAGCTGAAAGACCTGAGCCGGACAATCGACCGTGATATCATTCACGCGAAGCTCTCCGGCATATTCGTCAACTTGAAATGTTCTGTAAGTGTATATCCGGTTCATATTGGGAACATCGGCAGTTTTGAGATACCGACGCAGCTGTGCCCGGACACGCGCAATCACTTCTAGCGGATTGAACGGCTTCGTAATATAATCATCGCCCCCAACGGCAAAACCGGTCAATTTATCAAAATCGCCTATCCGAGCCGTTAAGAACAGGATAGGGGCATCCGTCGTTTGCCGAATCCATGGACAGATTTCGAAGCCGTTTTGCTTCGGCAGCATAACATCAAGTAGAATGAGATCATACTTGGTGGTTTGGCAGGCTAATATGGCCTGTTCTCCTGTTGTGGCCGTATCAATGAGCGGGAATCCCTCTTTATTTAACACTGTTTTCAATAGCTTTAGAATGGACGATTCATCATCCACAATTAGAATCTTTGATTGATTCATCTCTTCCTTAGCTCCCTATTACATAACTTGGTATCCATTTAAATATATCATTTATTTTGTTTCAGCAGCACAATATGGATATTAACAGAACCTTAATTCTCCAATCGCTGATTAATACAATCATAAGGTTTCGTTTCGCAGGTGTTAAACTTCATCGCATACACTTATCCGTGAAACCCATATAAAGGAGAGAAAATGGATGAACAATATCATTAGCAAAAGAAGCCTGATGCTGCTTAGCCTCGCTGGCACACTGACTGTGGGCTCACTCGCAGCCTCGGCGTCGGCTGAGTCCGCCAAGCCTGAGGTCGTATCAGCAAGCTCTGTCCCGAAAGTAGCAGTAGCGACTTCTTCCATCCGGCCGGACCAACTTTTAAAACTGTTGCAGCAAGAGAAATATGAACGAATTTATGGACAACTCGGAGCCGAATTCAAGAAGCAATTCTCGTTAAAGGATTTCAAGAAACAGGTCAGCATAAACCACAAGAACGTCACATCCTATAGACTGGTTAGTCATTTTCTCATAAACAATACCAGCTACTATGCTTGGAAGGACCCCAAAGGGGAAAAAACGATACAAGCTCTGTTTGACAGAAAGAACAAGATAGAGGGTCTAATATTTAGTACGATGCAGCAGTATCCTGAGACGGATGCGAAGCGTACTCAAACGACTTTTGAACTTCCTTTTCAAGGGAAATGGTTTGTCTATTGGGGGGGCACGAATGAGCTAATTAATTATCATTACGGGGCCGAGCAGCAGCGGTATGCGTATGATCTCATCGTGGTGAACAATGGGTTTAGCTATAAAGGCGACGCCACCAAAAATGAAAGCTACTTTGCTTTCGGAAAACCTATTCTGGCTGCCGCAGCGGGCAAAGTCGTGAAAATCGTCAATGACGTCCAAGACAATAAGCCTGTTGGTACGGAGAATACGGAGCAGATCGCCGGGAACCATGTCATTATCGATCATGGCAATGGAGAGTTCAGCTACTACGCTCATCTGCAAAAAGGATCGGTCAGCGTCAAAGCCGGCGACGTAGTGAAAGCCGGAGATACACTGGGTAAATGCGGCAACTCGGGTAATTCCAGCGAACCACATCTTCATTTCGAGGTTGCCAACAGCGCGGAACTGTACACTACGAAGTCACTGCGCGTTCATTGGAAGGACGCCGATGATTATGAGCAAGGTGCATATATATTAGCGCCCTAATCGGACTTCAGTACCGAAGAGTAGAAGATGATTCAATAATTAAAAATGAGTTTGTCTATGACCGAGGTTTACAGGTCGAGTCTCCAGCTGCCCATCCTCTTGGCGACATCCGGATCGTGGTACGATAAGAAGAGACTTTCCCGCGTATCGAGGGTTGAAATTTGTTCCATATCGTCGGCGCGGAGCTCAAAATCGAAAATGTCGATGTTTTCGGCGATCCGCTCTTTGCACACCGATTTTGGAATGACAACGACTCCACGCTTGACCAGCCAGCGAAGCACGACTTGGGCGATGGACTTGTTGTGTTTTTCTGCGATCGAGGCCAGCACTTCGTTGCTGAACATGTTGCCCCGTCCTTCAGCGAATGACGCCCACGACTGATGCTGAACTCCCTGCTCCTTCATGAGCGTACAGCGCAATCAAAACAACATTCGGATGTTCGACGGGGAATCACCTCACGCGCTATTTACCCAAGTCTACTTCCAGGAGATGAATGCCTATGGCACCAACTAAACATATGATAAACTGATAATAAATAGAATTAGAGAATAGGACAACTTTTAACACAGATCTTAAATGATAAAAAGGAAGAGATTCAATGGGAAGAAAACAGTCTTTTACGGAGACAGAGCTGCTGGATACAACAAAAAAATTAGTGCTTGAGTATGGGTACGACGGTTTTCATCTCAAGCTGCTCTCACAGCATCTGTCAGGAGCCCGAAGCACTATTTATCAATATTATTCTAATAAAGAAGAGATTGTGGCTGCTTGTATGAAGCGCGTAATGGCAACGGTATTAGCAAATGCATCAGCCATTGATGAGGCTGATTCCATGGACGCCCTCGAACAGCTACTTCTCGTTTACGTAGAAGAGTCTGCGCTACATCAGCTTTTAGGAAATGCTGCTAAAATTAATACTGCTAATTCTTCTGCAGCAGCGCGAGATCTTGAATTTATTGAGGAAGCACATAAGACTCTTAAAATACAATTGTCACGTTTGTTTGAACGCGCACAACAGGAAAAAATCCTGAGACAGGATATCCCACTTCCTGTACTTATTGGTGTTTTTTTTAACTTAATTGATACGCCTAATATGTTGAATATCCCTGTTCCTGCTTGGGGAAAGCTGTTGTTTCAAATGTGGATAGGAGGGGCCAAGAGCTAGTCTCAGTCTTGAATGTAATTTGACACAAGTGTCATTTATGTTGTTTAATTGGGGAGACGAGCGCGACGGTGTTATTAATTTGACACTTGTGTCAAAAAAATATAGGGATAAGGAGTTGGAAAAGAAAATGTTTTTAGCTATGAAAGAATTGATGCATAGTAAAATGAGATTTTTTATGATCATCATTATTTTTGTACTAATTGCTTGGTTGGTATTTATCTTGTCAGGTTTGGGGAATGGATTATCTACGCTAGCTGCGTCAACATTCAAGACTATGAAGGCTGATTATGTCATTTTTGAAGAAGGGTCCCAGTCCTCAATGAGTAAGTCGCTGCTGTCTGATCAATTAATGGCGGAGGTGGAGCTACTACCAAATGTGAGTGCTGCCGCACCTATGGGAAGTACGATGGCAACAGCGTTGAAGGAACAAAGCACCAAGAATGAAGATAAGCTGGATATCGCGATTATAGGAATTAACCCAGGAAGCTTCTTGGAACCGGCTATCGTAGAAGGGGAAGGCCTATCTTCTGAGAACCCTACTGGTGTCGTAGTAAATTCGTCCATGAAGGATGAGGGATATAACATTGGTGACACTTTTCAATTAGATGCCACGACGGAATCATTGACGATTATCGGATTTGTCGAGAATCAGACCTATAACCACGTTGCATCAGTATTTACTCCAATGGTTGAATGGCGGAAGATTACCTTTGCGGCTCCGGGTTCGGATAAAGGAGTTGCAGGGCCCGTTAATGCGATTATGTTACAAGGCAAGGATATCGATCCAGATTTAATTAATAGTAAGCTATCAAATACGGATACGGTTAACCGAGCGGCAGCCGTTCAAGGAATGCCAGGGTACAAAGAAGAGAACGGTACTATTTTAATGATGCTTGCATTTCTGCTCGCTATCTCCGCATTCGTGCTTGGGGTGTTCTTTTATGTAATTACGATGCAGAAGACCAACCAGTTCGGCATTATGAAAGCTATAGGTGCTAGTAACAGATTCTTGGGCAAAGCCATTGTATCGCAAGTGTTTGTGCTTTCGCTGACTAGTATTGTAGTTGGAATCTTACTGACTTATGGAACAGCTGCCATTATGCCGAAGGGTATGCCATTCAAGCTGGAAACTAGTCTTGTCGTCACGTATTCTGTTATTTTGCTAATTATCGCTATGTTAAGTTCGATGGTATCTGTTCGCAAGATTACAAAGATTGATCCGCTCAAAGCGCTCGGGAGGGTTGAATAATGACTAAGGGATTGCAATTGAGTAAAGTCACAAAGTATTATGCCGAAGGAAGCAATCGGATCGCGGCACTTGATCATGTGTCAATATCAGTGGAACCGGGCGAGTTTGTTGCTGTAGTTGGACCGTCGGGTTCAGGTAAAAGTACGTTTTTGTCTATTGCTGGAGCGCTACTTAAGGCTTCAGAAGGAGAGGTTAAGCTGAATGGACATAATATTTCTACACTTACTGCCAAAGAACTAGCGAATATAAGACTACAAGAAATCGGATTTATTATGCAATCATCGAATTTGGTTCCCTATTTAAATGTTCTTGATCAATTGCTAATAGTAAAAAGGATGTCGGGAAAGGTTAACAAAGAAGAGGATAAGGAATTCGCCACTAAGTTGCTGGAAGAGTTGGGTCTGGGCTCGAAGTTAAAATGCCTTCCGGAAGAGTTATCAGGTGGTGAGAAGCAACGGACAGCGATTGCCCGTGCTTTAATTAATAATCCCAACATCATCTTGGCGGATGAGCCGACAGCAAGTTTGGATACCAAGCGCGCCCATGAAGTGGTCAGTCTAATTGCGCAAGAGGTGAAGTCACGCCGGAAGGCGGCGATTATGGTTACCCATGATGAGCGTATGCTTGAATATTGCGACAAGGTATACCGGATGGAAGATGGGAAATTGTCGTTGGCTGAATCGTCAAGATCAGTGGTGTACCCAAGTTTCGTTCTTTAGATGTTACGGTGAACCCTACCATAAGTAACGGCGAAAAAAAGGGAGTGCGCGGACACTCCCTTTGAGCTAACATTGTCTGTTATCAAATGTCTACTTCACATTAATCCAATAAGGCGAACCACACAGTATGCTTATACCCCAACGGCAGCAACCTAATATGCAAAATATAGAAACACATAGACCACTTAATTTGCCGTCTTATTGACAAAATCAATCTCATTTCTGATCCCTTTATGGGCGTCATTCCACAGGCCCTTTGTCAGGCGAATGCGCAGCAGGCATGTGTTAGGGTCTTCGTCGTTATTGGCTTCGTTATACCACTCGGCGAATATTGTGCGCAGCTTTGTCATCATCTCCGCGTTTTTCTCGTCACATACCCAGCCCAGGTTTTCACCGATACCATCGGCCGTAAAGTTTTCGACGATAATACAAACGGCGACTTCGGGGTTTTGGGCGATCTGCTGCATCTTGCCTGAGGTTGCGTAAGTGACGGTGTAGAACGCGCCGTCCTCATAATAGGCGTCCACAATGCGGGCGGCGGGACGGCTTTTGCCATTGGCCCCCGGTTCCAGCGCGATGGTGGACAGAGAGATCAGGCCGTCCTTGTTACCCACTTGTTCTTCCAGCAGCTTCATGGCTTCGTCGTACTTGCTCATTATATTACCTCCTAAAGTGTCGTAAGGCATACATTATTAAGCTTATCATTGTAAAATCTTAGTGCATGTGAAGAATAATATGATAAAATATTAAATCGCTATCGTAGTCCTCTGCTCGACTTAGGTATGGTTCAACTGATGGGTTTGTGAAATTGCTTTGCATCCTTGATAAGTTCAGCTTATATAGCCTACTTTTTTTGGAGAAAAATTATTGTCTACTGTATTGATTTGGAGTATAGTGTATTCCCATGTTGGAAGGGAGAGGTTACTATGAAAAATAGGATTGAATCATTTAGAGGCTCCGAGCATTTTCGGCTGAATTACATCGCTGATTGTGTAATTGCAGCGATTGCGGTTCCAGGTACCGGTTCTTTGGGGAATGCAGCAATCATTGATCTAGGCGATATAACTCTTGTCGTGGATACATTCTCGACAATACAGGCTGCAGAGGATTTGAAAGCTGCTGCAGAGTACCTCACGGGAAACCCTGTATCCTATGTAATCAACACGCATTGGCACAGTGATCATACCTCTGGAAATCAAGTGTTTTTACCTGCGGCTAATATTATTTCAACATCAACTACTCGTGAGATTATGAATACTTTTGCCAGAGAAAGGTTAGCCCAATATCGGGAAAACACGGTGCAGATGTATCAGGCTATCAAAGAATTTGAAGAGCAAATACAACAAGAGACGGATGAAAAGTTAAAAAGGGAAATGGCATGGGAAAGTGCTAGTGACCGTGAGTTTATGAAGATGCTCCCCAATCTAGTACATTCGCTGCCGACAATAACTTTTGATCAGCAGATGACCATACATGGCAGTAATCGTAGCATTCAACTCATTACCTTTGGTGGGGGACACACGCAAAGTGATGCAATCGTGTACATTCCGGAAGACAAAATTGTCGTAATAGGGGATCTGGTGCTCTCAAAACATCACCCGGTTTTGGCGTATGCAAATCCTCAGGAATGGCTGAATATTTTGGAGCAAGTCGAACTGCTGGATGTAGAAACTATCGTACCGGGACATGGCGAAGTATGCTCTTTGCAAGACCTTCACGAAGTGAAGGGATATATAACCGATATAATGGCAATTGTGGCAGAAGCCGTTCAAAGTAAGAAAAGTATTGATGAGATTGAAGTACCGGAATTGTATCATAACTGGTACTTTACTACATACTTTAAGACGAATTTGAATAAGGTGTATGACATGATCACTAAATTAGAGGGTTAACGAAGAATATTCAGAGCAGGGTTGTTCTTGAGTTCAGAAGAAGAAAGAAATGAAGACTACAGCTCTTCCCCATCCCCATAGCAGCAATTACTTCCCGGGTAACATGGGTGATTGCTGTTATTTCTTCTGCACTCTTAGTGCTAATCAAAGTCATATGCTCATCGAGCGCCTTTCGGTGCTCGGTCTTTATTGGAAGTGGTTTGATCGTTATTTTAGAATGGTATCGCAATATAACGACAAGAGCGGAACACAGGTCAACAGCCCTATGTCCCGCTCTTATTTACATTCACTCGTTCTCTTGCGCTTTCTCATACTCCACCTCAACCATTTTGAAAAAGTCGGAAGGCTTGATTTTTAGCCCTTTGCAAAGGTCAAAAATTTTTTTGACGGAAGGTTCGTTTCTGCCAACCTCAATCATGGAAATATAGGATCGGTCGACATTGCATTCATGCGCTAGATCTTCTTGGCTTAAGCCTTGTTTGATACGTATCGCTTTCACCGTTTTACCGATAATTTGCTTAATGATATTGGATGGATCGCTCAATGAAATTTACCCCTTTTAAGTCCATTATTAATCTGATATAATGGCCACAACAGATAAAGTATTCAACAAAAAGTAAAATATATACAATTTATGTAGCTATTTATGAAAGCCTTATATTAGGCTCTCAATCATCCCAAGTTATATCGCACAGATAATTTATCCTCAAAAAGAAAAAATTTTCTTTTAGCCCAAAGGAGGCTCTACCCTTGCGCCCATTCTTCCTAAAATCAATCAACCCGGATGTCATTGTGGAGATGTTAGAGATGGCTTGCCGCCTGGAGAAGTGGAACAAGGTGATAGAGACGGCGGAGATTTTGTACGAATGCGTGCAGTGCTTGTACCAGGAGCAGCAGTACCGGAAGGCTAAGTCCTTGCCAATGCTGACATTTGAGCTGGAGCATCCAATGGTCTATTACTACGGCTTCAGTCATTTGATGAGGGGAATGGCTTGCCAGGAGAAGGGACTGTATGAGGAATCGCGGGCGTACATTGATAAGTATGCCGAACTGGGATGGCTGGAGGATCTGGGTGAGGATGGGCTGGAGGTTGTAGAGGAGTTCCGATCCCTGGCCCAAGCGAATGGGCATGCGCTGGAGCTGCTGTCTGGCCATGTGGAGGTGCTGGCTGCCTATACCGATTTTTTGCGGGAGAATCCCGAAGAAGTGTTACCGGGGCTGGATACAATTCTGCGGGCCGCGCTGCGGCATGGACTGAATGTGGATAAGCTGCTCGAGACGTTTTCGGACCAGACGGCTGAATTCGGTACATATGAGGATGAGGGCAATCTCGCGCACTATTACAGCTTCAGCCATCACCTGGCGTTGTATCAGAAGCGGGCGGGAAGAACGGAGGAGGCACTGGAGCAGGTACTGCAAGCCGTAAGGCTAGCCCATAGGTCGGGGAACGACAGTTATTTTACAAGAAGTCTGGCGCTCTTCGAATTGCTGCGAGATTGGGCGACGGCAGAGCAGGTGCGGGAGGTTCAGAGGATGATTAAGGAACGATGACCTAAGGGGTTTCCGCTGATTTGGCTTCGCTCAGATGAGCATGAGAGGCTTCTACGCTTTCAAAGGATAGTTCAGTAATTCGAGAAAGGGCCACTCCGCAAAGGGAATTCGAAACTACTATGTCATTGAACAAATGAAATCCAACATATCCGTATTCAGGATTTGCGTTTTGAAAGGGAAGAAGTACAAGACTTTTCCTGATATTAATCGATTTACACAAAGGGACAAGTGGCGGAGCTGTATGACCAGACTGAAGGCTGGATAGAGGCACTCTGTCTGTTTGCGATTTCTCTGCAGCTCGCAAAACAATTGCAGATCATTTTTTTGTCCGCGCTTCTCAGCCTTATTTAAGGAAATATAAGAAGTTCGGTAGCTAAATAGAACGCCCGGCCTACCGATTTCTATTCGAAACGATGGCAAACCTAGACACTGAAAGGCCGGGTCTTCTGCATCATTGTGCTGGAGGTAAAGATCGGACGGGAGTTGGTGCTGCATTGATGCTGAAGCTTCTAGGCGTACCCGATTCGGTCATCATAGAAGACAACCGCCGACTAGCTTAACCCGAGAAGCCACTCTTTCTCTCTTGATTATTTTTGTACTGCTCCTATTCCCCGGTGCGCCACTCCTTAGTTTCGGTTCGGAGTTCTTATCTCCGTTTTACCGCGAGTGGATACTATCATGGTTGCCGATGCGCTTCATGGTAGAGGGACTGCGTGAGTTGTTATTCTTTGGGCAAAGGCTACGCATGAATCATCCGACAGTCGTCCTAGTCTGGATCGGCGCCTGCGGCCTTTTGGTCTTAATTGCATCTGCCTATAAACGTTCCGTACACCAGAACAGAAGAAAGAGATTGAAAATGAGGATTCAAGTGTCTGAGATTCAACAGTAGGACCAAAACTCTTTTCCGCAAGTGAAATCAAGCAATGCAATTTCCATTACTCTACAATGACTATAGAGTGGTTGAAACGAGGTGAACAGGCCGATTGTACGAGTGGCACAAGCAAATCCAAATAATCGTTAATGAAATTGACGAGTGTATTAAGAATCGTAACAGTGAAGCAATAACGCTACGATTTCTTTCTCACAAGTTAGGTTATTCCGAATTTCATACTACGAGAAAATTCAAGGAAATATCGGGTATGCAATTTAGGGATTATCTGCGGCATAGAAAATTAGCCTTTGCACTAAAAGAGGTTCGGGATAGTGAAAAAAGCATTTTGGATATTGCTTTTGATTATGGTTTTTCATCACATGAAGCTTTTACCAGGGCTTTCAAGGGAACATATGGTGTAACTCCAAGTGAATACCGAAAAAAGCCTATGCCTGTCGCTCTTCGTACAAAAATAAACTCTTTCGACCGCTACTTTTTCGGATTTGGAGAGATGGGTATGATGAAATCTACAGATGATGTTAACATTTATTTTGTAACCATTCCCGCACACAAATTTTTGCACATTAAAAACTATGAGAGTAATGGGTATTGGGATTTTTGGCAAAAGCAAAGCCTTATTCCGGGACAGGACTGCGAAACAATTTGCGGCTTACTCGATAGTATCAAGGGCAAATTGGATGATGATGGCGGGAGTGAATCTAACGGTGGCAGCGGTCAGATTATGGCTTACATTAATGACCCGGATGGCAGACTCTGCGATTGGGGGATTCCACGTATAGAGTGTTTTGGTGTACGTCTTCCTTTTGACTATAAAGGTGAAGTACCACCACAAATGCTTATGATTGATGTTCCCGAAGCCGAGTATATTGTTTTTGAACATGGGCCATTCAATTATGAGCAGGAAAATCGTAGGGTGGAGGAAAAGATGGAAAAGGTAATGGCAACTTTTGATTTTGCAGACACTGGTTACTGCTTTGATACTTCCCCTGGGAGAATCATTTACGTTTATCACGATCCGGAGCGGTTTTTGAAGTATATCAGGCCAGTACTGAAGTCATAATCAATAAAAACCACCTGCACAATACGGTTGGTGCTATGTGCTGATGAAGAAAATAAATATAAGTTTAAAGTGCCCCTATTGTTGTAGAAAGTCGGAGAGTGTTGTAGGGATATGAATAGCTCGACATTGGGTGTCCCAAGTCATAATGACGAAGGGACGCCCTTTTTTATTTTAATGAAGGAGCTGGAGATTGTGCTGAACGGACAAGGTTATATGACTGCTTTAGTGATTTTATTGTAAACCGTACCGTAATCCTTTTAAAAAAGGGATTATCACTATTCGGGGAAGGGATGTGTGGCGCTGGCTAGCTCTCCTGTCGTTCTGCGTCTTGAACCAATTGACTTTGTAAAAGCCTCATGATATATTGTGCATACACGGAATACACAATTTGTTGAGGAGGTATGGTATGCTGGCATTAGATATTAGAAATTTAAATAAAAAATATCCTCACTTTCAGATCAAAGACGTATCTTTTCAATTGGAGAAGGGTTATATTATGGGTTTTATCGGGGTCAATGGCGCGGGAAAAACAACCACGATAAAATCGATCTTGAACATGGTTCAAGCCGATAGTGGCGAGATCAGCATTTTTGGCAAGAACATCGCTGAACATGAAACCGAATTGAAGCAGGATATTGGATGCGCATTCGGTGATATCGATTTCTATACACGCAGCAAGATAAAGACGCTAACCAATATTACAAAGAAGTTCTATAAGAATTGGAATGATGAAACTTACTACAATTATCTAAAAAGATTCAAATTGGATGAAAATAAAAAAATAGCGGAACTGTCTACAGGAATGAAAGTAAAGTACAGCTTGACCCTTGCTTTATCGCATGGCGCAAAGCTGCTTATCCTTGATGAACCGACCAGCGGACTCGATCCTGTCTCGAGAGACGATCTTCTAGATATCTTTCAGGAGCTTATCATTGACGGCGAGATCAGTATTCTTTTCTCTACCCATATTACATCCGACTTGGAAAGATGTGCAGATTATATAACCTTCATTGAACACGGGCAAATCGTCGCCAGTTCCGAGAAAAACGAGTTTAAGGAGTCCTATCGTTTAATCAGCGGCAGCGAGGCCCAATTGAGCGAAGTAAAGGAATATTTGATTTCCTACAAAATCAACTCGTTCGGCTTTACCGGATTGATTCATGCCAATGATGTCGATCCATCCTCCAGCCTAAGGGCAACCACGCCCAGCCTCGATGAAATCATGATCTACTTTGCGAAAAAGGAGGGTGTATATGTATAATTTAGTGATGAAGGATTTGAAATTGGGAGTAAATCCCTGGTTCTTTGCATTACCCTTAATTCTGGGCGGCTTAATGCTAATTCCCGGTTGGGTCTACTTTCTTGTCCCGCTATATTTCTGCTTCATTACCGTACCGAACATGTTTGGCGGATTTAAAAGTCAGAACGATTTGATGTTTAGTACGATGATGCCAGTGACCAAAACAGACATCGTGAAGTCCAGGATAGCCGTTGTTGTCATTCTTGAACTAATGCATCTTCTTGTTGCGATGATCTTCGGTATATTTACGTTTCGCTTATACCCCCATCTGACTTACATTTTCTATGCACCACACATGGGTTTTTGGGGATTATGCTTTATCATGCTTGCGATTTTCAACATCATATTTATATCCATGTACTACAAGACGGCGTATAAGTATGGCGTGGCAACGACCACATCCACTACGGCCGCTATACTTTTTGCCGGAGTGGCCCAATGGGCCGGAATCCAAAATCCTTGGATGAACGACATTTTCTATGGCTCCGGGACGGATAATAAAGCGCTGCAGCTATCCATTCTGATCGCGGGCCTCGTAATTTTTATTTCATTCACCCTGATTGCCTATCGGATTGCGGTAAAGAGATTCCTAAGAGTGGAGATATTATGAACGTAACGATTTCGAGCACATCCGAGAAACCGATTTATCAGCAGCTTTACGAACAGATCAGCGCACAAATTCTGAAAGGTGAGCTGGAAAGCGGCTATTGTTTACCGCCCATTCGTCAGGCGGCCCTGGAACTTCATGTTAGTGTTATCACCGTAAAGAAAGCGTGGGAAGAACTTGAGCGAAGCGGTTTGATCAATACGGTAACAGGTAAAGGATGTTTTGTAGCCGAATTCTCGCCCGATGAGATGCTGCGGATACGCAACGAAATGGTCCTGAAGCAAATGGACAGCGACACATCATATTACAAGTCCTTTGGCCTCACCCTTGATGAAGTGATTGGGCTGCTTAACAGGATTTATTAACAGTACAGAAAAAAAGCCATCCACGATCCCTTTTGGCGTTTGTGGACTTGTTTATAATGATATATGGGTCTTTGGTATGGTCGAAACAAGCGGCCGACTGAGACTATGCGACGATTTTTATCCGATATGCGTTTGGGATGTTGTCATGGCGGGGGTGGCCGGGTAATAGACATGATTAGAACTTTAAAATTTGGCTGAATTTGGATTAGGAGCCAAGTAAACGGAGGGACAGATCATGGCGGCACAGACAGTATCAGGCATCAGCCCGGTACAGGCCATTGCAGCTTACGGTGGCACACAAAGCGATGTAAGTTCCCTGGAGAAGCAGCGGAACCGGTTGCTGATGGAACTGGACAAGGTGAATGCAGCGCAGGGCGGAGAGATGCAGACTCCTTATCGCCGGGAGCAGCTGCAGCGGCAAATTCGACTGATGGAGGCCCAAATGGTGCAGAAAAGTGGGAGTAGCGCCCCGGTCGATTTTGTACTGGCTCCTCCGCTTCAAGACCATCTCCCGCTCTGGCGGACGGAAGGAAAGGGAGGCCTCAAGGGCATTGGTCTGACTGATCCCCGGACGGCGACGGTAAACTCAGAGGGCCATTTCAACGCGTTGATTTAGACAAAAAAGCGAAGGTGCGAAAAGCGTCCGGTGATGAACCGGCTGCTCGCACCTTCTTTTTTTTAACGAGGAGGCAGAACTCCAAGGTTGGCTGATCTGGCTGTTATATAACTTCTACTGCAGCAAACTATCCAATTCCGGCTGCAATTTGTTCCGCAGAACATACAGCATGACGGCACCGACAAGGAATGCGGCGGCATCCGCAATGACAATCGACCAGACTACCCCGTGGAAGCCGTTCATTTGATTGGCAATATAAAGTACAGGAATCAGCGTAACTCCTTGAATAATTGACATAATAAACGCGGCCGTTCCTTGCGCTGTTGCCTGGAAGACCCCGGTAAACAGAGTGGTCATTCCTGTAATGAATAAGGATAAGAACGTCACATGCAGAATGTAGCTGCCCATCTCAATTAATTGCGGGTCATTTGTAAATAGACCAATTAAATGGTCGGAAACTAAATAGACGATGATGCCGAATACGGCTGCTAACCCCACAATCACTTTGGTCGTAAATCCAATGGTATTCTTCATGCGCAATTTATCCGCTGTAAAAGAGAAGGCAATGAGCGGCACGACCCCCTCGCATAAGCCCATCAGAATAAACTCAGGAAATTGCAATAAACGTGATGAAATTCCGTAAGCCGCTACGGCCGAATCCCCGTATTCGACAAGAAAATGGTTGAAGATAAGCGACATTGCCCCCAAAAAGATGCTCATAATAAAGACGGGAACCCCGATTTTGAATACATTACCCAGAATGTCTTTGGTAGCCTTGAACCATTTTACGGAGACCGTTAAAAATTGGCTTTTATATCTCATATGGAAGGCGTAGTATACACTCGCAACCAAGTTAGAAACGACCGTAGCTGACGCAACGCCGATCACGTCCCAATGGAACACGAAGATGACGAGCGCATCGAGAATGATATTTACAACAACACTTAGAAGCATACCGATCATCGAGGTGATGGCTGCACCCTCCGAGCGCACGATATTCTCCAGCGTGAAAAATAATACGACGAATGGTGAACCCATAAGCATAATAGTGACATAGTCCTTCGTGAATCCGAAGGAGTCAGGCGTTGCCCCCAGGCCATGAAAGATGGGATCGATCAACGGAAGACCCGCGGCCATCACGATAAGACCAAGAGCTAAGCTGCTGTAAAAAGCGAATGAAGACACATGCTTTACGTCATCATACTTTTTCTCTCCTAGCATACGGGAGATGTAGGTACCGCTGCCTATGCCAATCAAGTTGCCCAGGGCCATAATGATTGCGAATAGCGGCAAGGTTAGCGCGAGTGCGGTTAACATAGCAGTATTATGGAGTGTACCAAGGAAATAGGCATTCAAGATGGAGTATATGACATTCATTGAGGTGCCTAGCATCATCGGTATAGCGAAGTGAGCTACGGCCTTTGCGACCGGTGCTTTTTCAAAATAATAGAGGTTTTCTGCATCCATGTTGGATCACCACTTTCTTTATTTTATTCAATCTAACGATGTTAGATTGAACCTTACAGTGTTAGATGATATCATGAACCTATAAACCTGTAAAGCATAAACTTACACTGTTAGATAAAGGACGGATAATAATGAAAAAGCAGCAGCCTCAAATTTCGGAGAACAGGATTCTGGAAGCCTCGTGGGAGCTTCTTGGAGAGGAGGACATCGAGAAATTCAGCATGAGACGATTGGCCGACAGGCTGGGGATTCAGGCTCCCTCCCTGTATTGGTACTTCAAGAGCAAACAGAATCTTTACCAGCGCCTGGCCAATCAGGTATCGAAGGTGATTCTGGAGGAGTTCCACTCCGAGGGGGATTGGAAGGAGCAACTGACAGGGCTTGCGGTAACAGTACGGAGCGTGCTCAGCCGATATCCCTGTTCTACGCAGCTCATGATGATGACGCTGCCCCACGAACCGGACATCATCCGGTTCACCAACCGTATGCTGCTCTGCGTGGAATCGACGCCGCTCGCGCAAGCGCAGAAAATGCAGGTGGTTACTACGCTTGTGAACTATGTCTTCTACTTCGTTCTGGACAATTATCAGCATGGGCGCAATGTCTCCGCGATCCTTAAAGACCAGGGGGCGCCTCCGGGTGAGGAGCTGATTCGGCTTCTCGATTCCATGAGCGAGACGGATACGGGACTGTTCAGGAGGATGTTTACGAGCGGGCTATTCGAGCTAATGGGAACCGACGGGGCGTTTGAGTTCGGGCTGAAGCTGATTCTGCTCGGGATTGAGCAGGTGATAAAGGAGCAGGAGAAGTAGAATGTGTAAAACCGCTCATCCGGTTATCGGATGGGCGACGCACTATGTAGGTTACGGTGAACCGTATCATAAATAATGGCAAAGTCATCGTTAATTTAAGCGGATTAGTTTTACATGGAAAGACCTGATTGTTAAATAAAGCATGGATTTCATCCTAGTGAAACGAGGATATTTTGTATGGGAAATTCTTTAATTAAATTCGATATAACAAAATCTTTGCAGGAATTAGATGGAGATGATTGGGGTGAGCCTACATTCAATTCTAACCTTGTTAAAACCGTTCATCGTCTTAGAACAGTACCACTAAAAGATTTCACTAATGAAGACCTAAGGTTAATGATTGGTCAGAAATTCTGTTTAGCGTATCTTGTCCCTATTGTTCTTGAACGATTAGCCGTGAACGAGTTTGTATCAGGTGCGAGGTATACAGGTGATCTGCTTTGTGCCATGTTAGATATAGGATATGACTTTTGGAAGGAACACATTGATTTGCATTGGGAGTTTAATTCAATCGTTATTGGTGTCAATCACTGTCTTGAAGTATTAAAACCATTGCTAGAACAGTATATTCCTCCCAAAAGTGAGTAGTCAATAAAATAGCTAGTTCTATTAAGAAACCACTTGATTGCCAGGAGTGGCTATGTCTTTTATATATTGATATATATTTTGTGGAAACTTTACTTTGTGTTAAGATACATTGCGGTGAACCGTATCATAAGTAGGGCAAGTTTTTTATGGCTTTCCTTGCAGGGAGGGGAGGGGGTTCCGCAAAAAGGTTTGTCGCTGAAAGCAATGTGGGATCTATTTTAGTGAAAAGGTTCTACAGAGCATGGCCGAATTATCCTAATTTTGACGAATCCTTTTAAGCTGACGGGAATAACTATAAAGAACTTTTACATTGATAATGAAATTTTTCCAATTATAATCATATAGAAACACAGTTTTTATTTATCCCGCTTTCCATTAAATGTTGAAAGGATGATGTTAGATGATTAATATAACAGAATTGTCCACCCGCATAATTTCTTGGAGGGTGACTATACTTTAACCCTCCTAAAAAATTGGAGGTAAATCTGTGAACAGAGATTTTATCGCAAAACATTGGTATGCCAGTGTGTATGAAAAGTTTGAAAACCAAACACATGACATCGATTTTCTATTAAAAGTACTTGCAGAGCAAACAGGCAACCAGTCACAAAGTATTCTTGAAGTTGCCTGTGGTGGTGGTAGGATATGTGTATCACTTGCAAAGGCGAATCATACTGTTACAGGCTTTGATGCAGATGAACATATGCTCCTACGCTGTTATCGCCGGATGGTGGGTTTGCCTAATATACACTGTTATCAGGCTGAAGCGGCGATTTCTGATTGGGGTCTCGGTTTTGATGTAGTAGTTATGGCAGGCAATATCTTGATTAACATTGAAAGCAAAATGGATTACAAAGAGGCACAGAAGACCTTTATTAAAAATGCAGCGGCGTCGCTTAGTACTGGTGGACATCTTTATATGGATTTTGACTTATATTATAATCCAGCAGCCTCATTCAGCAGGTTGAATGAGAGTAGCTATTTCGAAGGAACAGACGAATTGGGCACGACTGGTCGCACTGTTAGCTATGGCAGCGTGTATGATCCTATAACCCAGATTTGTACCGGAATTGGTCACTGGGAGCTTACCACAAATAGCGGTGAGCAATTTATTGTACCCAAGCGGTGGCATAAGCATATTCCTACACAAACGCAAGTTTACGGTTGGCTGTCCGATGCTGGATTTACTATAGAGCGTACCTATCAAAATTATACGGCTGAATCGATACCGAAGCCGATTGTTGAAGATACAAATCGTGCTATTATCTGGGCAAGAAAGTTATAGTTTGACATGTACGTATGACGTATCCTTTTGCTAAACTAACGGCTACGATAGTAGAACAAAGCGAGATCAAATCCCGCAAAGGATAGACCTAAAACTTGCTGATACAGACAGCGCAGAGGGCAAGGTCCTTTGTGAGTCAGCTCGGAAAAGACTCGTCTTAACGTAGAAAGGGAAGGGGCAGGGCAATTCAACCGCAACCCACATGGTAACGGAAACGAAGGTCAAACTCCAGTCTGCGTTATAGGCTGGTAAACTGAAAAAGAGTGGCAGTCGTTCTTTGGATTCGATTTTTGAAGCTTTTCAAAAGAAAACAAACTTTCTTAGAGAATATACAAAGGGGACTTCCTCCTATTGAGATATTCTTCATTTTATTCTCCTAAAAAGATCTTCCTTCTCATCCTAGTCTATCCCCATTGCAGCAATCACTTCCCGCACAACCCGGGTGATTGCTGCTATTTCTTCTGCACTCTTATTGCTAATCAAAGCCATATGCTCATCGAGCGCCTTTCGGTGCTCGGTCTCATCATCGAAACGAAAAACTTCAATGGCGGGAACTTGAAACGCTGCAATGATTTTTTTCCAGCGTCTCCAAAGAAATGTTTCGATCTCCGCGTTCGACACCGCCTATGTAACTGTAGTGAAGCGATGCTGCTTCTGCCAATTGTTCTTGAGTCCATCCTTTTGCTTTTCTAAGCTCACGTATGCGATTGCCGACGTTTTCTATACGGCGGATATCCTGCATAACTATGTTCAGCGTATTTATGAAGAGAGGCAGTATTGCAAGGCGATGGGACTGACTAGACCCCTAATTAAGATGCAGCATCTGCTTGTTTATTATTTTGGGTTTAGTCAGCAGATGCGGGGAATTGCATATCAACAGCTAGGGGATTATGAGCAGGCCAAAGATAGTATTTACAGATACGCAGAACTTGGCTGGTTGGAGGATTTGGGGAAAAAAGGACTAGAGATCGCTCGTGAATTTCGGTTCTTAGCAAAAGTGAATTTAACGCTCTTATTTAGTTTGACTATTCTGAGGCCCCATAATATTCTTAATTATGAAGCATATAACAAGGCCGAAACATGGCTGTGACCTGACCATTTAGAGGCGTATCCCCCGGAAAGGGGAGAACTGCCTCTTTTTAACATTGTTTCATTATAGTTTATAACTCAACTACGCTCTCTGCGCAGTTTCGCTGTTCGGGGGCAGAGGCATTTGGAAAGGTTGGTTTTAAATGCTCTTGACGACTGAGGACCAAATAGTCAACGAAATCGCGGACTGGCTGAAAAAGCATTTTTCGGCTGAGCTGCTGTCTGCCGGGCGTGTTAGGCGTGGGCTATTGAACGAGAAGTGGATCGTCGAGACGAACAAGGGGTGGCTGTTCGCCAAAAGCTATCACCCTGAGCGGTTTAAGATGGGTGATCCGGAGTTTCGCGGCAAGATTGAAAATGCGCTGCAACTGCAACTTCTTTTTTATCAGTCGGGTGGACCGTGCCCTGAGCCGCTGATGCTGGAAGGGCGCTGCATGCACATTCTGCCGTGCGGAAGGTACATGACCGTCATGACATGCTGTCCGGGCGCTATGGTGCCTGCTGGCATGATCGGTGAGCATAGAATGCATGCACTCGGACGGGCTGCCGCGGATATGCATACCGTCTGGGATTCCGCGGCGGCATTGGGGTTCGGAGCAGCAGTGCCGCCGGAGGAACCGGTTTGGCGGTTGTCTCGCGAGGAGGTGGAGCGAACCTGGGAGGTAAGCTGGGATGCGGCCCGTGACTCGTCTGAGCGTGTCCGGAATGCACTGCAATTACAGAAGGCGATTGTTGATTCACTTGGAGATGATGACTTTAAGCCTCTGACTGCCGGCTGGGCCCACCTCGATCTGTGGGCAGACAACCTGCTTTTCGAAGGAGACGCTCTGGCAGCCATCGTTGACTTCGACCGGGCACGCTACTCGTTTCCAGCGCTGGACCTCGGGCGGGCTGTCCTTTCCGGCACGCTCAGCGGGCGCGGATTCCGCAAGGATGCAGTGGTCGCTTTCACTGAAGGCTACCGTAGTGTGCGGCAACTACCGCCAGGCTCGATTTTGAGGGCAATCAAGTACGTCTGGTGTATCGAATCGCTTTGGTGGATTCAGCCGTCGTTCGAATCGTCCAGCGCGGTCCCTGTCCGTTTTGCCGAAGAAATGATCCGCACTGCGGAGCGGTGGGAGCAACTCGACGCTCTTCTTGGGGACATTTAGCTGGATGTACGCTAACCTAGTGCCCGGATACGGTAGTTGAATCAAGCGAATTGCGAAGAAAGGGGACTGAGCAACAGGTTGCCGTGGCTCTTTCACCCTGACTTCATTGAGTTAGACCTATTCCAGTAAAGAGGTGTTCAGTTATTCGTAAATTTACCAAAATGTTATGTGTCTTTCTTATTGCAGCAGTATCTGCTCTTGTTGCAATGCCTATCCAGACGACAGCCAATGGAGGCCCTGGGGATATATCACCAGATGTTCAAGGAGGGGGAATGAAGTTCACCCAAAAGAAAAACATTATCCTTAAAGAAGAAAATCTATCTTTTATTATCAAGGGTGATACGGTAGATATCACTGCAGCGTATACTTTGTTTAATAAAGGCGGAGCTGATAAAACGGCGTATATTTTTCCAATTCATTTCTACGTTAATGAGCATGGTTGCGAACCGAATTGTGACTTCAAAGCCGATAACTTTCGGATTACAGATGGCAATAAGTTACTCCCAATAAAAAATGAACGTACAACCAAAATCGTAAATCAAGTAATAGAAGATGAATATATCGTCCAAAAAGTTACCCGCGAATACATAACTGAGATTAATTTTGCAAAGGGAGAGACCAAAAAGCTTACGGTGCGATATTCGGTAAACGCTGGATTTTACGACTGGATGATTTCCGGCCAGCCGTTAGTAATTTTCGGGGATAGACATTTTAGCTACGATGTAGCACCAGCAGGATACTGGGGGAATGGGAGAGCCGGTAAACTAAACATCACATTTGATTACCGCGACATTGTTATGAAAGGCGGCTCTCCCATCCGTCTCTCACTTCCATACGGAAAAGAAACAGAAAAAGGATTACTTAAACTCCAACTGGAAAATACTGAATTGAAGAAACTTGGCCAGCTTGAGTTTAAGTATGAGTATGAGGCGTATTTATTATCCAAACATATTAGAGCCTCAAAAATACCGATAAGTCAGTTCAAGAGCGCAATTGCTTCTACTGAGTTAGGGAAAGAGTACGAAATTACGAATATGTTTGATGGGAAGCTGAATACAGCATGGGTTGAGGGCGCCAAAGGAACTGGAATCGGGGAGACCATTACTTTAGAGTTGAAACCAGGTACATATGTTGACGGTGTGCGGATTATCAACGGTTATATGAAAAGCAAGGAGAGCTATGAGAACAATGCAAGAATCAAAACCATTCGCTTATCGTACCTTATGGGTAATTCAGAATGGATAACGGAAGATGTTGATCTTGCTGACTTGCCTTTCGATTCCAAGAAAGCTGCAGACCAGAATAGCATATATCTTCTTTCGCAACAGATCGGTCAGATCGGACAAGAAGTCAGCAAGATTAAATTAACCATACTATCGACCTATCCTGGGAAAAAGTTTGCTGATACCTGCGTGTCAGAATTGATTGTACTTAAGTAATTTGTTTGTTGGGAATCGGCTCAAGCAGAGAAGATGCTTGGGCTTTTCTTTATGTGCAGCGTTTTGCCGAAGAGAGGATTCACTGCGGAGCGGTTTTGGGGTATGTAGTAATTAAATGGACTATTAAAGAGAAGCAATGGGAATAATTTATTGAATAAGATAAGATTATGATAGGGTGACGTTGGATATGGTTTTTGAGGCGGGAATATATGACTACCGAGATACTTATTGTAGACGATGATAAAGAGATTGCCGAGTTAATCGGGGTGTATTTGCGCAATGAAAGCTATCAAATTTATACAGTGCAGGATGGACTTGAAGCACTTCAATTCATGGAGCGTCACTCTATTGACCTCGTGATATTAGATATTATGATGCCCAAGATGAATGGACTGGATGTTTGTAGAGAAATTCGAAGAGAGCATTAAATTCCAGTCTTGATGTTAAGTGCAAAAGCAGAAGACATGGATAAAATTGTTGGTTTTGAGCTTATTGCTAACGGTTACTTTGATTTTATAAAATAGAAGAGAGAGCGGAAGCTGGTTTAGATGAACTTGTTACCCACATTAATAATGTCGTAATTCAAGCCAAGAAGGCCATTGCGGAAGAGCGAAGATCAGAACAGATTAAAAATGATTTGGTGACGAATGTTGCCCATGACCTTAGATCCCTCTAACCTCTATCATCGGATACTTGAATCTTATAAATGAAGATGAATATAGGGACGAAGTGGGGCTTCGAGGTTATATACAGATTGTGTATGCAAAGGTTGAACGCGTACATCATTTAATAAAGATTTGTTTGAATATACCTATGTTCAAAACAAAGAAACCCTTGTAAGCGAATAGAGTAGAAAAGTCACGTTCAGAATACACGGGTGGAACATTATTTAAAAAACCATAAAATAAATGCTAAAACGCTACTATTCCGTTGTCAGTAGCGTTTTTGTATAGTCGGAGCATGCGAATTTTGCAGTGCTTTGGAGATAGTGCCAAATGAATATACCATACCTCGAATGAAAGCTGCACCGGTCAATATGCCTTATATTAGAAGGAGTTAGAGAGCAATATACCTAAGAAGTGGTGTATGTGGCGCTTGTTTTATTTATTAATGGCCGATCAGAGGGACATATCAATCCAACGATTGGAGTTGTGCAAGAGCTTATTCTGCGTGGAGAAGAGGTAGTGTACTTTTGTATAGAAGCTTTTCGGGAACGTATGGAGAAGACGGGGGCTTCGGTACGAACATTTGACGATCAAAAATTTATAAAAGCCTTTATCTCAGTAGAACTTATTGATGGGAAATTATACTTTATGAGATACTCTGGCAATCTTCATATTGAGATCTATCCGGTAGGCGAAGGGAGATTTGCCCGCAGATATTCAGACCAGATCCATCCGTACAGTATTGCTGAGAACGAAAACGGCAAAATGACATTTTTCGGGTACATCAAGGATAACACCGCAAACAAGTAGTTTGGGGCCGCAACGTCCTGCAGAGGGAGCTTGGTGCTAGGTCGCGAATATTTTGTAATTTATAGAAAGGGTGATGTTAGTGTGCCGAAACTATTATTTGACCCAATGAAACATCCCGATTGGATTCCGCCGCAGACTACAGCGTGGTACGCAAATTTAGCGTTGGAAACCGGAGGATACAAGTATCCGTGGAAGTCGGTGTTCGATGAACCGCGGGCCGAGGTTATCTTTGCAGACAAAATTGCAGCCTGTCTCCATGAGAACTCACGAGTATTGGATGTTGGCTGCGGTCACGGTGAATTCACGAGGACGTTTGCTTGCAGAGCAAAAGAAGTCGTGGGGATTGATGCCGTCGAGGGATACATTGCATCAGCAAAAGAGGGCGCAGCCAAATCCCTTACATTTCTTGTAATGGATGCTGAGGAACCATTACCATTTCCTGTGGACTCTTTTGACGTCGTCTACACAAAAAAGGGACCGTGGCTATTCCACAAGGGAAATGATGAGGGGCATCGGGTCATTAAACCCGGCGGTATGGCGCTGGGTTTGTATCATTGCGGAACAGACGGGGGACTTCGAAGTCACTTTCCCGGGTTGTATTCTCCACTTCCGGACAACTACCTGGGGGAGATTAAAGCGAAATTTGAACGCCAACTGAGCGAAAGCAATCTACAGAAGGTTGAATTACAGATATTTGAAGAGGTTGAATATCTGTCGAGACCTGAGGATGTATTGATCAAGAAATGTTTTGGCCAGAAGGAAACATTGAAGGAAGTTGTCTGGCAGGAATGCCTGAAAGATGTGGAGGAAATATTCCTTCGCCATGCCACCTCAAGAGGCCTAAAGGTCGTCAACTATCATGCCTTGATGATCGGGAGGGCTACATAAGCGAAGCAATGTGCCTTGAATTTCCTCAAAGGGACAGCGTAAGTCTTCAAAGTACAGGGGGCGTCCCAAAAACCATGTAATGGCTGCTTGGGACGCCCCTTGGTTTTGGAGTAGGATCCACATAGGAACTTGGTGAGGACGCCCCGCGAACAAGGTATCCTTGAAACGGTATTCACCGCCGTGCTTCAATTTCTGGCGGACGAAGAATACGTCTCCCTGGAGCATTATTTCGTGGATGGTACCAAGATTGAGGCTAATGCCAATCGCTACACCTTTGTTTGGGGCAAAGCCGTGACTAAACACAAGGCCAAGCTGCAAGAGAAAGTGCAGGTATTGTTTGCCAGTATCGAAGCCGCAGAGCAAATTATTTTGTAGTAAGCTGTATAGTTATGCTGTGTATTCCAGTGAATGAAGGGCAATTATATATTATGACAATGTGTCCCTGTTCTTGGTGCTGTCTTCAAAACCATGAAGGAATAGAGGAATTTAATGAATAAAAGACAAAAGAAAATTCTTAGCATTTTATTAACTCAATCGAATCAATTGTTGTTAGTACAGAATCTTGCTGATGAGATCAATTGCTCAGAGAAAACCATACGGAGCGATCTGAAAATAATTGGAGAATATATAGAAAAGTACGCCAATGCGAGCCTAGTGAGACGACCTGGCCGGGGCATTTATCTAGACATTGACGAAACTGATCAAGCTGAGCTATTCCACCGCCTTTATGAGGAAGAAAGCCCGGTTCGACAGGAATCTGACGAGGAGAGAGTACTGCATCTAGCCTATCAACTGTTGATGGACACCAAGCCCGTTACAATTCAGGACCTGGTCTCGCGGTATTTTGTAAACAAAGCGGTTATTCGTAAAGATGTGGCCAAAATTGAGGGGTGGCTGCATCGGTTTAATCTACGGTTACTTTCCAAGCAGCGAGTTGGTCTTGTTATTGAAGGCTCCGAGAAGAACAAACGGAGGGCGTTAGCTCGCTTGGATCAGTTAATAGACAGCTCAGAGTTGACGGGGCAGATGATAAAAAAACAGTTCGAGCCGCATGAGATTACTGGCGTATACTATGAATTTAGAGAGCTGCAAAAGCGGCATTCGCTGTATTACACGGATGAAGCTTTTGAAAGTTTGATGTTGCATGTCCTACTGATTGTCAAACGAATGAAACTTAAGCAGCCGATTTCTTTATCGGATAATGAAATTTCATTTTTGCAGAAGAAAGTGGAATTTACCTGGGCTACAGATTTTCTGTTGCGCTTGAAACAGCTGTTTGCCATGTCTTTTCCTCGCGAAGAAGCCGCTTATTTAGCCTTACATTTGCTTGGTGGAAAATTTCGCTATCGTCAAGAGGGCGAAGAAGATTTGGCGGACAGACATCCGCTCTTACCTGATTTGATCGAGCAGTTAACGCGCCGAATGTCGGAGCTTAACATGATTGAGTTCTCTCAAGATCTGATTCTGATGAATGGATTGAAAGTCCATTTATATACTACTTTGAATCGTTTCGATTACGGGTTATCCGTTTCCAACCCGATGTTGGTGGAGATCAAGAAAATGTATCCCTATATGTTCGATCGGGTCATTATGGTGCTGGAAGAGGTGAGAAAATCACTTCATCTATCCATTCCAGAGGAAGAAGCGGCTTATTTGGCGTTGCATTTCCAAGCTTCCGTCGAAAGGTTTCATCAAGGTCAGAGTAATCCCAAAAAGGTAATTGTTGTATGTCACATGGGCATTGGCATGTCCCAATTGCTGCGAACGAAAATTGAACGAAAATTTCCGTCTGTGCTGGTGGAAGCCTCTATGGGCAAAGCGGAAGTTCAAGATTATCTGCTTTCCCATCAAGTTGATCTTGTCATTTCTACTATTGCGCTGTCGGGGTTGGAAGTTCCTTGCATTCTTGTCTCCCCCCTACTGGAGGCGAGAGATGTGCGAAAGCTTGAACTAGAGATTAAGCAACTTGATGAGCCTGACAGCAGACAAGAATCTGTTTTTCTAAAGTACACTTCACCATTTCTAGTTTTTCTCCAACAGGATGTTCAGCGTCCGGCCCAGATTATAGCTAGGTTGGGGCAAATATTGATGGATAAGGGATATGCAGAGACAGGTTATTCGGAGAGCGCTCTGATGAGAGAAAGTATGTCCTTTACGACAATAGGGGGAGGGATTGCGATTCCGCACGGGAATCCGCAATGGATCAGACAGTCGGTTATAGCCATCGCCACTTTAAAGCAGCCAATCCTCTGGGGAACTGAAAAGGTCGAACTCGTATTTATGCTTGCATTAAAAAGTGACGAACGGGAAGATGCGAGGCAGCTGTTTAAAGAGTTGTCCTTGGTCAGTGAACGTCCGGCTTTTGTCAGCGCGTTGTCCAAAGAGACCGATGTGATGAAATTTCTAAGTAAACTGAAAGGGTAAATAATAAATGAATCCGAGACGGCGATAAAAATGTGCAACGAAGAGATTGAACGGTTGAATACAGCAATCTACACTGGTGGCGGAATAGATTAAACGGGAATTTGACGTCAGCATGAGTGTACGTGGAATTAGTGCGATGCTAAAACGGATGAAATAAGGATCATGAGCCATGAATAGCTCTTTATTTTATGGAACATTAAACTAGGTTTTGCCGGAAATAACGGTAAAACTTCAGTCCGATAATAGTTTATTTGCCGTTTATACTATGAATGTAACGGGAATAACTATTGTAAAGGAGAATGATCATGAAAATATTAGCGATTACCTCATGTCCAAATGGAATTGCACATACCTATATGGCGGCTGAGAACCTTCAGAAGGCTGCTGATAAACTGGGAATAGAGATGAAGGTTGAAACTCAGGGTTCCATTGGAGTGGAGAATGAGCTGACCGAAAAGGATATCCGTGAAGCAGACGGCATCATTATCGCGGCGGATAAAACGGTGATCAAAGATCGTTTCGTCGGCAAAAAGCTACTCGTCGTTGGGGTACAGGAAGGGATTCGCCATCCGGAGAATCTGATTAGACAGATAATGAGCGGTGATGTGGCGGTCCATCGGGCACAATTACGGTCGGCTGATGATATCAAGAAAGAGAAGAAGTCGAAACAGAATTCATTTTACCGCCATATGATGAACGGTGTGTCTTATATGGTGCCGTTTATCGTGGTCGGCGGATTGCTGATTGCTATAGCGGTGTCCCTAGGCGGAGTGAAAACCCCAGGGGGGCTATTAATTCCAGATGATTCATTCTGGAAGACGATACAGGATATTGGATCGGCATCATTTACTTTCATGGTACCAATATTGGCCGGATTTATAGCAATGAGTATTGCGGACAGGCCTGGTCTTGCTCCAGGTATGGTCGGTGGGTTCATCGCTGCTAACGGAAGTTTCTATGGTAGTGAAGCAGGAGCCGGATTTATTGGCGGGATTATCGCCGGTTTCCTTGCAGGGTATATAGCGCTCGGAATTAAGAAGATTAAGGTCCCTAAGGCGTTGAAGCCTATTATGCCAATCATTATTATACCCGTATTGACCTCTTTGATTGTAGGGCTGATTTTTGTGTTCGTTATAGGTTCTCCAATCGCACAGGTGTTTGAATCCCTGACGGTATGGCTCGTAGGTATGCAAGGTACAAGTTCGATTCTGTTAGCTCTCATCCTAGGTGCGATGATCTCCTTCGATATGGGCGGGCCAGTGAACAAGGTTGCCTTCCTATTCGGATCGGCCATGATCGGTGAAGGAAACTATGAAATAATGGGTCCAATTGCTGCTGCTATTTGTATCCCGCCTATTGGTACGGGACTTGCAACGATGATTCGCAAGCGTAAATTCGAACCTTCGGAACAAGAAGCAGGTAAAGCATCATTTACAATGGGCTTATTTGGTATCACAGAAGGTGCGATTCCGTTTGCTGCACAAGATCCACTACGTGTCATTCCAAGTGTCGTGGTAGGTTCGATGGTAGGTTCGGTGATTGCGATGGTTGGCCATGTTGGTGATAGAGTTGCCCATGGTGGACCTATTGTAGCTGTTCTTGGTGCTGTTGACAATGTTTTGATGTTTTTTATTGCTATTATTGTCGGCTCAATAGTAACAGCTCTTATGATCAGTATGTTGAAAAAGGATGTTGTAACGGGGACTCTGGATATCGCGGGAGAAGCGGATCTTGAACATTCAGTTGTGACTGGCGGGAGAACTGCTACAGCTGTGTCAGCATCTGTACAGATAAAGGATCAGATTATTGAAGAAGTGCCAGTCTTCCACATTGAGAAATTAACCGATATCCTTACGCCCGATTTAATTGATTTAGATCTGGACGGGGATACTCAGGATGCGATTATCGACGAAATGATTGGAACATTGGATAGCGTCGGAGCGGTAAGTTCAACCCGTGATTTTAAAGAGGCTATATGGGCTCGGGAAGAAGAAAGCTCGACAGGCATAGGTATGAATATTGCCATTCCGCACGGCAAATCGGACGCTGTACTGAAGCCAAGTGTTGTCTTTGGCATCAAGCAGAACGGAGTAGACTGGAAGAGCCTGGACGGAAGTGAAGCCAAACTGATCTTTATGATTGCAGTGCCACGCAACAGTAAAGGAAACGCTCATCTGAAAGTCTTACAAATGCTGTCCCGAAAGCTGATGGATGATGACTTCAGGGAAAAACTGTTGGCGGTAAAAACGAAGGCAGAAGCCTATCAATTGCTAGATCAGGTGCGTTGATTCATTGCACTGAGTAGTAAAGAAATGACGATCAATTTGCCTTTGACTTTTCCAGCAACAGTGAACATTCAGTCATGGAAAAAGCACAGGAACACACGGCTAGAGTGTATAGTGAATTAAACTTGGACGCACAAAAGGAATTTGCAAGAGGATTAGCTAACCGATTAGGTCTACAAGTAAAAAAACAACCAAGCATTGCCCCAGGGGCATTGCTTGGTTATTTGCATTCCGCTTAATCACTCATTCCGCCATAATCCCTACTCCGGAACTCCCTGTGTCAATCCATGCACATACGTCTGCCAAGGCGTGTCGAGCGCTCCCTGACCTGGGTTGTAGGTGAAGGAGTATTCCACTGTATCTCCTTGCTGCAGGTTGAGGAGCGGGTAGGTGAAGTTGCCGTTCCCTGTAGAGGTCATGGCGACGTTGATCTGGCCGCCGCCATTGATCTTGTAATGCAGGTCGGCGAAGGTCGCGCCGTTAACGTAGAATTGCAGGTTGTTGGCGGTCTTCTTCAGGCCGCGCACGCTGTCACCGATGACGACGGTGCCGGGTGACGGCGTGACGACAGTGATAGTGCTGGCAGCCGTTTTGCTGCCGTCAGCGGTTGTGGCTGTTACGGTGACAACGCCCGGCGCGAGGCCGGCTACGCTGCCGGTTGCGTTGACGGAGGCGATGCCGGGACTAGAGACCGACCAGTTGACTACTTTGTTGGTAGCATTCGAAGGCGCTACGCCCGCAGTTAACTGGACGCTCTTGCCTACCTCTACTTGGGAAGAGGACGGTGTGACGGTGACGCCGCTAACTGGAACGTTGCCGGGATTTTCGCCGCCCGTGCCTTCTTTGTATACCCGCACATAGTCTAGCTGCATTGTAGCCGGGATACTGGATGGGTCCGGTATGCGGCCCCCGTCGAAATGGCCGCCGACTGCCAGGTTCATGATGAGGTAGAACGGCTGATCGAACGGTGCGTCGGGATTGTTCGGCGCGGCGACAGAATACCATTGCTGACGGCTTACTTTGAAGAAGAATTTGCCGTCTACATACCATTTGATGTTGTCATCTTCCCACACCATAGAATAGACGTGGTAATCGTTCGCGAACGTTTGCCCTTGCGGGAAGTGATACTCACCGGCGATATAGCGGTTCACCGGCCATTGGCCGCCGAAGTGGATAGCCCCGCTGGTGGTGCCGGGCAGCCGCCCTTTGGCTTCCATGATGTCGATTTCGCCGGATGCAGCCCAGGCTCCGTACACGGAATTCTCCGGCAGCATCCAGAGCGCCGGCCAGATACCGTCGCCGGTAGGCAGCTTGGCGCGGATGTCCACCCGTCCGTACTCAAGGGACATATGATTCTTGGTGTTGATTTTGCCGGAGGAATACTCTGCGTACCGGTTCGGGTCCTGCGGGAACGAACGGTGATCGTTCAAGGCCCGGATGTTCAGCTGTCCGCCAGTCACGAATACGTTCTGTGTGCTGTTCGTGTAGTGCTGCATCTCTGCATTGCCCCAGCCCCAGCTGTTGGGATCATCGCTGATGTAATAGCCTGTTTCATAATTCCATTTGCTTGTATCGAGTTCGGTGCCGCTGAATTCATCCTGCCAGATGAGGTTCATGCCGGCGATGGCTGGATCACTTGGCGTCCCGATCACAATGTCTCCATGGTCGGTTTCATCGGGACGCGGCGCATTGGGGTTGCCGATGAAGTTGTAATACACATAGTTGCTGCCGACGTTTCCGCCGGACTGCCCGTTTAACGGGTAGCCGATACGGATTTCCATGTTCTCCTGAATCGGCTGGAACCAGAGGCCGTAGACGTAGTCTGCCCAGTATCCCCACTGGTTGGCGGCGGACATGTTATTGTATCCGTTGCCCGAGTAGACGAATCTGCTCTGGCCGGAGCTGCTGAGATCGACCCATTGCCCGCCTATTTTAATCTGATACACGAAGTTGCCTAGTTCGCTGCCAATCGGCGCGCCTCCGTCAATCTTAGGTAACGGGAAGCCGATGGCGCCGCTCTTGTCCGCTGTGTAGGTGGTGCCGTCGTAAGCGGAGAGGACGAACGAATTGCGGACAGGCTGATTGAAGGTAATGGTGTAGATGAGGCTGGCGGAAGAGGTCTTCGACTCCAGCTTGACGTTGATTGATTCTGTTACCTTAAACCAGTAACCTCCGCCCCCTTCATTAAACTGGCCGAAATTGCTGTCATAGATCCAGCCGCTGGCCGCATTGTTGTCGATGTTAACCCACTGGGTGCTGCCAACAGGCTTGACGGACAGCTTGAGATCGTGAGCTACCGCATCATAGATGAGGCCCGGATTGTTGTTGAAGACGGGATACGTAAAACCTGCGCTGCCGGTGAAGCCCGCCGTAAGTGCCGGTCCTTGCGTCGGCGTCATTGACGTGATGGTAGTGGTGTTAACGTTCTGGAACACAAGCGTGTAATCCAGTGTAACTCCGCTATTGGCTTTGGAGTATAGCTGAATTTCTGTGGTAGCAGTTAGCGTAAACCAGTAGCCATTCGCGCCGCCGTCGCTCCAGTGTCCCCAGTTCTGGTTATAGACATAACCGCCTGCGCTGTCGATGTCTACCCAATTGCCACTTTTCTTCACCTTAACGCCTACATCGCCGGAAACGTCGTTCCAGCTGGCGGAACCTCCATTAAAGACCGGCATAACAAACCCAAAGCTGGCTTGCCCCACTCCGGATTTGGAGATGACCGGCCCGTCTGCCGCTGAGAAATAAGCCATGGACGTTACAGTACTGCCTGCCGCCTGAACCCTGGAAGCTGGTAACAATCCGATGCCCGACAACATCACCAGCGCGAGGAACAGGCCCCATACTTTGCGTGTAAACCTAACCTCAGCTTTGTACATTCGTTTCATACTTGCCCTCCTTTAGAATCGTTTGGCACAATAGAAAACGCTTTCAGATTAATACATCTATATTCTAACCAATGGAATAATTCGGTTAAAGGTACAGGATTTTATATGAAGTCCCATTATTTTAGTTTTAGACAGGATGAACCCCAAAAATCCCCCATAAAGGGGGATCGGTACACTTATTTCCGCCGGATCATCTGTCTGTATTCCGTGGGCTGCATGCCCATCACTTCGCGGAAGGCCCGGGTGAAGCTTTTGTAGCTTTCATACCCGACCAGCGGCGTGATCTCGACGATTTTATATTCCGTCTCGGCCAGCAGCCGCCGGGCTTTATCCAGCCGCACATCACGCAAGTATTCGGCAAATCCTTTACCGACATTCTTTTTGAACAGGTTGGAGAAATAAGCGTAGTTCAGCGATACATGGTTGGAAACCATGGCGAGATCAAGCGGCTTGTGGTAATTTTCGTGGATGAAGCGGATCGCTTCGTTCAGGTCCTGTGAGGTACGGTAGCTGCACTTAAACTCGTAATAGAAATGGTTGAGACGCAGCATCTGATGCTGCAGCGCCTGAATATAATCACGGATACCAGGATAGTCATACAGGTTACGCAGCGATTCAATATCGAGCACATCCTCCCCCATGTAAGGGCGTATCACCCACTCGTACTCCTCCAGCATCTGCACCACAGCCCGGCATAACCGGTCGGTATATTGAATGTGATAACGCTGCAGCACATCTTTGTGAAAAAGCATCGAAATGCCCTCGGCGATTTTGCCGTCGTTGTTAGCTCCAATGAAACGGAACAAAGCGTACAGCTCTTCATGGGGAAGCTGCCACTGCTGCATAAGCCCCGCGATGTTCTCCGGCAGCATGCAGCGCAGCTCGGGGAATAAATAGCTGTGCCGGTATAACTCCTGGACCTCGGTGTAGGCGCAGGGAAGCGTCTTTAACCCTTGCTGCGGCCCGGTCATGACGGCTGTAGCGCCAATCTGTGCGGTCTTGAGAGCGGCGGGCAGCTTGCCGGTAGGAACAGAGGCATCAACGGCTAATATCAGGTGCGGCCGGTGCTGAAGGCAGATGCAGCCCTCACTGCCATACACGCGGTAGGCGTTGGATTCCATGCTGTGGGCGCTGCTTACACACGGCTGGTTAATCCGCCGCTCCTCGCGCAGCAGGCAGAGCCGGTAGCTGCGCCATAGCTCCGCATTTTGCTGCTCCGTCTCGCCCACCCACACTTCATCGCTTGCCGAGCCCTGCATGTATAGGCTGAGTTCCTTGCGGTCCGTCTCCCGGGCGAGCCGGGATAGCTGCTCCATGTTGTGCGAAAGCGTCTGCCGGGTCCGGATTTCCTGCCACACATGCTCAACCGAGGCTTGCAGATCCTCGCGGTTCACCGGCTTGAGCAAATAGCCCTTCGCCCCCAGTTCGATCGCCTTCTGGGCGTAAGCGAAATCGCCGTATCCGCTAATGATCAGGTAATCAGCTGTGATGTGCTCTTCCCGTGCGTGCGCCATCAGCGTCAGTCCGTCCATATCGGGCATGCGGATATCGGTAATGACGAGCTGGATGCTGTTCTGGCGAAGCAGCTGCAGCGCTTCAATGCCATTCCCTGCGCAGTAAATGCTGTCCGGCTGGATCGGGAATTGGCGCACCATAGCCTGCAGGCCGTCGCGGATATGCTTCTGATCGTCCACAATCAGCATATTGATCAACTTTTACCATCCCCCCAGATTGACTTGTTCCCAAGGCAACCGTATCGTGACGCATGTATAGGCGCCCGGTATGCTATCAATGGAAAGGCCGCTGCCCTTGCCGTAGTGCAGCTGCAGCCGTTTGTGCACATTCTCTAATCCTAGGCCATTTTGGCTGGCGACAATCGGGTTATCCGACTCATCCTCCAGCGCCTCTTGCAGAGTGCTGAGCGTCTGAGAATTGATGCCGGCTCCGTTGTCGCGGATTTCGATCAGAAGCATGAGGTTGTTCTCTACGGTTACGTTAATTTCGATGCTCACGCTGCCTCCCGGGGGTGCCGCATGATGCACGGCGTTCTCCACAATGGGCTGCATGCACATTTTCGGAATGGGGTAGCGCAGCACTTCAGGCAGAAGGTCCGCCTGCAGCTCGAAGCTGCTGCCTTCCATAAAGTTAATGAAGCGGATATAGCTCTGAATATTGGCTAACTCATCCCCGAGACTGACGGTATCGCCCCGCCACTGCATGCTGTAACGCAGCAGCGAACCGAGTGACACCAACGCCCCGGCGATAGCCGGCTGCCGCTCCACTTCCGCATGCATCCGGATCGACTCCAGTGCGTTGTACAGGAAGTGGGAATTAATCTGCGAATGGAGTGAATGGAGCTGTGCGTTTTTGGCGATCAGCTGCTTATCAATGACCTGGGTCATCAGGCGCTGGATTTCATCAAGCATGTTGTTGTAGCTGACGGCGACATAGTCGATTTCATCACCGGGTTCATTGTCTCCAAGACCTGTATGAATCTTGGCATCAAGCTGGCCTCTGCGCACCTTGCGCATGGAAGCCAGTACCATCTCCAGACGGCGGAAAATGCGCCGGGTCATATATGAAACTAACAGCAGCATCATCAGCAGCACGCAGGATGTAATGGCCACGACGAGCAGGTACCAGCTTCGCGGCCCCTTCATCAGATCATGGCGGGAAGCGATATCAATGACATAGGCATCCAGCGGCGCGATGTAACGGTATAGCGCATAGTAGGTCTGATCACCGGCCCGGACCTCGACGGGATTGTTATGCTGCAGTACATCGAGTTGCCCGTGAACGCGGGTAAGGATCTCATTCAGCTGCCCGCCTGCGTCCAGGGCAAAAGCATGAGAGGTATTATAAATATGGCGTGAAGGAATGGTTCCATCCATTACAACGGAGAAGAAATTACCACCTGTCTCCTCCTCCAAAAGATTGCTGAAAAAGACGCTGTGCCGGGTCCGGATTTCCATGAGGGTAGGCCGCTTGTACTGTTGTCCCTGAAGGCGCACCAATCTATAGTAGGATAACGTATGCTCCCCGTCCTGAAGGGAGAACAAGCGGTAAGCGGCTCCGTTCTCTTCACGCAGTGACATCCAGTAGTCCTGTGGCCAGAACCGGTCGTAATGATAGATTTCCGGCCAGATCTCGTACAGGTTCGGGTTATCGACATAGAAGCTTAGCTCGCTTACCATGTCGTAGCTTTGAATAATATTATGCATTTGCTCGTATTGATTCTGCCTGAACTTGACGAGCCGCAGACCATCGGTCCGCATATCGGAATGAATGAAGTCGACAAATGCTTTCTGTGTAAGAGCTGTTGAGGAAGCGTTCTCAAGTATATCCATGCGGCTGCGCAGCTGTTCCTCCAGGCGCGAGACGTGGCTGCTGCCGGTGGCCATGGCGTCCTTGTAGAGCTGGGTTTCCTGCGCCCGGATAAACAGGAAGGATACCACAATGGCAGGGATGGCAATCATCAGGCTGAAAGCCAGAAATAATTTTTGCGATATACGGGAATTGCGGTAAAGCTTCCTTATTTTCATCCATACAGCCTTCATTCCCATACCTCCCTACATTTGTAATATACCATGGATTACAAACCCTCAGGCAGGTAAACAGGAGAATGAGCGAACTTGCTGAAACCCCTGCGTAAGCAGGCAAGACCGGCTGCCCTCAGGCAGCCGGCAGTGCTGTTAATCGGCCATTTTCGCTTTCCGCACATCCAGCTCGGCCTGGCGGAACTCCATTACCTGCTGGAAGCCGTAACTGTCACGGCGCTCAAGGAAGCTTGCGAAGATTTTGTCAAACGCAGCCTCATCCTTGGCTGTAATCAGCTCCGGCAGCACTTCCTCCCAGTTCTGTGAAATCCGTGACCAGGCTACTGCCACCTCGGAATCACCCAGCGGGTCCAGCCCCTTGTAAATGCCGCTGTCAATATCGGCCTGAGCGTTGGCGAAGTCCTCCATCTGCTTGATTACAGGTGCTTTCTCCGGTCTCCACTGGTTAACGATAACCGGGTTACGCATCATCCAGTACGTATCGAGCACGCCATACTGCTTCTCCAGCGTCTCAATATCGCTCTCAATCAGGTTCAGCATATCAGCCTTGAGCTGAGGCTTGCCGTCCACCGTCTCCCATGTTTCGCCTTCTTTGCCGAGGAACAGATCGTGCTGCCCTTCTTCGCTGGAGAGATAGGTCAGGAAGCGGATGGCCCGTTCCGGATTTTTGGTCGACTTGCTGATCATTGTCACCATCCAGCCGTCCATATTGCCGGGGAACAGCTTGGCGCTGTCGCCGCTGCTGTTCTGCGGTCCATCCACAGCGATATAATACGAATCGGGATTGGTGCCGGCAGCCAGCATCGGATTCACGGCCGTCATGCCGGACCATTCGCGGATCATCATGAAATAGCGCGCGTTATTCGTTTTCTCCTCCACCTGCGTATCGGAATCCACCAGGAAGTCTACGTTGATCAGCCCGCGCTCGTAAGCGGTGCGGAAGGTTTTCAGCCAGGCAATATATTCGGGATCGGTTACGCGGTCATATACTTTTCCGTCCTTCTCGTGCGGTATAGCTAACAGATTATGCAGATATTCAGTCATGCCGTATGGCACATTGCCTTGGGCGAAGAAGGGGCTCATCGGCTGGCCCTTATATTTGGAATATTTATCTTTAAACAGTTGCAGCGCGTTCAGAAAGCCCTCCGGGGTGCTGAGGTCTGGACTGCCCATTTCTTCATACAGGTCCTTCCGTACAAGGAACGTCTGATTGGCCGCCGTCATACCCGTTTCATGCATCAGATTCGGGCTGTAGGAGTCGTTCGGAATGCCATAGGTGTTGCCGTTTTCCTGCCGGTACCATTTCAGGGTCCCGTCGCCCGCCACCTTGTAGAAGTAAGGGTCATACTGATCTGCCAGTTCGTTTAAGGCATAGACATGGTCGCCTTCCCACAGTTTTTTGACAGCGGTTTCCCATGATCCCATGGAGATAAGGTCCGGCAGCTGGCCGGAGGTCATCATTAAGGTGATATGCTCGTTCGCTTCGCCGGAAGGGACTTCGAGCTTAACATTGACGCCTGTTTTCTCTGTAATGTACTTAGAGGTCAAGCTTTCGCCCCAGGAGTGGGCGTACCAGTTGGCACCAACGAACCAGGTTAAATCGATTGGACTCGTGTCCAGTTTCCATGCGGGCTCATCGGGATTCAGCGTTGCTTCGTTCTGCGGCGCTTGTGTGGAGTCTGCCGGCTGCGCAGTCGGGGCACTTTCATTATTGCCGGAATTGCCGCTGCACGCAGCCAGAGCCAGCGACAGCATCAAGGTCAGCATTATAGTCAGACTTCTTTTAACGGGTTTATGCTTCATAAGAAGATCATCCTTTCAGTTTTTGTAGGTTACTGATTAGGGAATCCGGTTTACCCCTTGATAGCGCCGATCATGACCCCTTTGACCAGATAACGCTGAATGAAGGGATAGAACACCAGAATCGGCAGGGTAGCCACCATCATGGAGGCGAACTTTATGGAGTTGCCGGGCAGCCTTGCCCCGAACTGGGCCATTGCCTGCTGCTGCATGAAGGACATGGAATTTTCGGCAATGATTTTGTACAAAATGGTCTGCAAAGGCAGAATCTCCTGCGAGCGGATATAGATAACGCCCTGATAATAATCGTTCCAGTGATAAACTGCGGAGAACAGCGAGATAGTAGCAATTACAGCCATGCTGTTAGGCAGTACAATCCGGAACAGCACGCCGTAATCTGATGCCCCGTCCACCTTGGCCGATTCCTCAAGACTATCCGGGATGGTGCGGAAAAAGCTCATAAAGATGACCATATTGAAAAAGCTGTACATGCCGGGAATGACAAATACCCAGAAGTTGTCGTACAGGCCCAGCTTCGTCATCAGGATAAACGTTGGAATGAGTCCGCCTGAGAAGAGCATGGTAATCAGGGCAATTTTCATATACAGCTTGCGGCCGATCAGCGTTGTCTTGCTCATGCCGTAAGCTATTATGGCGGTAAAAAAGACATGCGCAGCCGACCCGATTACGGTACGCAGGGTCGTAATTACGAACCCGTTCATCATTGTCTTGTCGTTAAATACGACGCTGTAGCTGGCCAGCGAGAACTGCTCCGGGAACCAGTTGACGGTGCCCAGCAACGCCTGCTCCGGCGCGTTAAGCGAGTTAATAAGCACGAACCACATCGGGTACAGCGTCAGAAAGCATACCCCCAGCATCAGGAGGGTGTTGCAGACCTCAAATACTCCGATGCCCCTTAGTCCTGAGCGTCTTTTCACCGGTTGGCCCCCTTTCTAGAAAATGCCGTCGCCAGTCAATTTTTTGGATGTCTGGTTCGCCATAAACAGCAGCCCCAGCGCCACGATGGAACGGGCAAATAAAACGGCTGTTGAGAAAGAATGGCGCCCCGACACAAGTCCCATGTTATAGATATAGAGATCGAGACTCTCGGCCATCTTCATGTTCATATTGTTTTTTAACATAAAGATCTGCTCAAAGTTACTGCCGAGAATGCCGCTGACGGCGAGGATGAACAGAATAGCGATGGTCGGACGGATGCTCTGCACGGTAATGTGCCACATGCGCTGCCAGCGTCCCGCTCCGTCAAGCTCCGCGGCCTCGTACAGACCAGGATCGATGCCGGATATAGCCGCGATATAGATGATGGCGCTCCAGCCTGTTTCCTTCAGCGTATCGGTAAAAAAGGTAATCCACCAGAAATATTTCGGGTCGCTGTTAAAGAGAATTTCGCGGTTCTGCAGTCCGAGTGTCATCATCAGCTGGTTGACCACACCGCCTTCACCCAGCCAGTTGAGCGCGATGCCGCCGAAGATCGTCCAGGCGATAAAGTGCGGCAGGTACGAAATGGTCTGCACGGTGCGCTTAAAGCGCAGGCTGCGGATTTCGCCCAGCAGCAGAGCAAACAAAATCGGAACCGGAAATCCCAGCACAAGCTTGATGCTGCTCATCCCCAGCGTATTGCGGATCGAACGCCAGAACCGGTCGTCCGTCACAAAATCCTGAAAGTGCTTCAGCCCGACAAACGGCGACTCCAGCATAGGCTTCGCGATACTATAGTCCATAAAGCCGATAATGAGCCACAGCATCGGAAAATAACAAAAGATCAACATCCAGATGATTCCCGGAATGACCATACTTTGCATCTGCCACTGTCTAAAAAACGCTTTCATTTGTTTCGTTTGGAATTGAAACATGTCTCGTGTCCCCCCTTTCCTCTTCATCGTAAGAAAAAAGACCCAGGAAAAAAAGGGGCATGATTTTTGACCCTATCCCATTTTTTTGGATTCATTCGGACCGGGCGCTGAAATGCATTATGCTGTGATTAAATGGAAAGGAGCGTGTCATGGATGAGTAAGCTGATATGGGAGCAGGATTTTGTGAACGGCGGAGGTGATTTGAGTCTCTGGAACATCCGTATAGGCAACGATCTGCTTGATGATAACGACAATCCCATCTATGCCGGCTGGGGAAACGGCGAGCAGCAGTTCTATACGGATCACCCGAACAATCTCTATTTCGATGAGTACGGCTTAAACCTGCGAGCGTGCCCTGAAAAAGCCCAGCAGGAGGGGCGGAGCTTTGCGTATACGTCGGCCCGTTTGGATACAAGGAATCACTTCTCTTTCTGCTACGGTAAGCTTGTCATACGCGCCAAGCTGCCGGTAGGGCAAGGTCTATGGCCTGCCATCTGGCTGCTGCCGCAGAATCTGGCATACGGGCCTTGGCCAGCCTCGGGAGAGCTCGACATTCTGGAGGCCAAGGGCCGCCTGCCCCGGCAGATTGCCGGCACGCTGCACTACGGAAAGGACCTTGACAGCAAAGTGGTTGAGGAATTCACCCACGAGCTTGAAGACGGAACCATTAATGAGTTCCGCGATTATACGCTGGAATGGGATGCGGGTTCTATTCGCTGGCTGGTAGACGGGTACTGCTTCGCGCAGCGCCAGCTGGAGCCGGGTATGCCGTTCGACCAGCCCTTTTATCTGCTGCTTAACTTGGCCGTGGGCGGATGGTACGACAACGTGGAGGTGGACGAGGCGGCGCTGCCCGGGCTGATGACGGTGGCGGGGATTTGGCTGTATGCGTAGGATTGGAGCATCATTTTATAATTCTCTGGGCGGAAGAAAGGGCCATACGCCTCGTGCAGATTATGAAAATAAAAACATAAGAACATCAACAAAGGAGCATGCCGAGGCATGCTCCTTAAGCATTTTTTGCCGGTAGACTCGTTGAGGTGAACCGTATTATAAGTGAGATGATCAATTTCTGTTTCCTCATTGTGCTAAGGGGGGCAATTTCTTTCTTGCTTGTTCGAACCAGTCTACCAGCTTATCGGTCAAGCCGATCCGCAGCTCGTTTGAAAACAGATGATCCAGCTTATGGTAGTGCTTCTCCGCTTCTTTGTGCCTTCCGCTTGCCGTATACAGCTTCATCAGCGCAAGTCCGTCTTCTTCATTATACGGGTCCACATCCTGAATCCGTTCGTACATCGCCAGCGCTTCCTCCTGCATCATGGCTTTCTCATAGAACCGGGCTAACGAACGGGCATTCTGATACCATAGCTTCCGTAGTCTTTCGCGTTCGTCCTCCACCCACCCATAACCAACTTCCGGTAAATAGTCCCCTTCATAAAGCGAAAGCAACCGCCGCAGCTCGGAGTGATTATCAGTCAAATTTACGCCGCTCACCTGCCGCAAGCCGTTTTCCCATTCATCTACGTCAATCCGAATGCGGCTGGTGTCGAGTATGTAGCCTTCTCGAATAGTAATATTTTGGATGGGGGCATCGATGCCCATTTGCTTCAAGCACTTTCTAATGTGATAAATCGATGTGTACAATTGATTCGCCGCCTGTTTCACATCAAGCTCCGGCCACAGCAGCTCCAAAAGCGTCTCCTTGAGGACGATATTCCCGCGTTGGTGCAGCAGGTAAGCAAACAGAGCCTGTGTTTTTGCCGTCCGCCATTTCGGAATTTCCGGAGACCCGCCGCTGCGCTGAAAACGGAGAGACCGAAAACACAGAATGCGAGAAGGCACTGTTGAGAGCGCTTCTTCTTTATGCATTCTTCTTTGCATCAACCTCTTTATTGTTTGATCCAAACGTGCTTGATGCAACGGCTTAAGCAAATAATCGGCCGCATTCAGCTCAAAGGCTTGGACAGCATACTCGCTATATGCCGTTATAAATACAATATCCGCTTCCGGACAAGCCTCCTGTGCTAACTCTACCGCTTTGATTCCCGATAGTTCCGGCAAGTGAATATCGAAAAATACGACGTCCGGCTGAAGCTCCGGCATTTGCATAATAGCCTCTCGCGCATTCCCAAACGCGCCGACCACCGAAATACCGGGATACCCCGATAGCATTCGCCGGATCTGGTTTAATACCAGCGTTTCGTCATCCACCAGCATGATCTTCATGTATTTTCACGCTCCATAAAATGTAGGCATTGTTTTTGACATGATTCGACTTGTCACACCAATACTATCGGAATTTTGGGAATGGATGATTAGAGCTTATCCGAGCATCTGTATCCAATTCAATTACTTCATTTCCACGTGAGCTAAACAGCATGTAAAGCAGTTGTAGAGATTTTGTAAAGTTCCTTTTGTTATGATCACACCAGTCGAAGAAAAGTGGATTATATAGAGATATGGAGTCAAGGGACTTTGATTTCTTATGGGACAGGGGGGAGTACGAAAGCGGAATAGAATAAGAACGATCGTTTTACTCCAGCGACAGCAGAATCGCTTGAGTTAGAAGTAATATACAAATTTTACAAGAAGAAGGGAGAGGCCTGCAAACAGAAAGAAATCTGCAAATATAGAAATTCTATATGCTTTCGTTAGCAGGTATGAATAAAAAATGAAATTAAAAAATCGAAGAATGTTATCTTTTCTAATGGCAATCGTTATGGTATTGACGATGATGCCTTTTTATCCGTTAGAAGTAAGAGCTGCAGTAACACCAACACTTGATCTTGGTAATCCTGTTAGAGTGACCGGAACAACCTATCAGCTATCCAATGCTACATTTGGAAGTACGGGGGTCGTGAATGGAGCGGGAGGGTATTTTACTGTGGCGGTAAATAATGGATCAACTGCTGTTGGAACTCTTCCAAGTGGTATTACCGAGTTGATTAATGGCATAAAAATTAGTAACATCGTTACTGACAAATCTACATCTGCAAATAGAGTGTTCAATTTTTCAAATAGTAATACTTATGAGGAAATTCTGACTGTTATCCGAAATATGACATTTACTCAAGCTGTGGGGCAAACCCAAAAAGTCACAGTAAATGTAGCGCCAGGGGCCCCATTGACCGATGGGAAAACATCTGTGCGTACCTACAATGGACGCTATTTTGTATACGTGCAAAGACAGGGTACCATGACTTTTAAAGATGCAGTGACTATAGCAACGAACAATCATGGACATCTCCTAGAGCCAAAATCAAATAATCCGCAGGAGATTTTTACGATTGCTAGTATGTTTGAAGAATTTACAACTCCCTTTGGGGGGAATTGGAGCTTTCTAACCTTTATAGGCGCTACTAAAACTACAGCACCTAATTGGAACACTTCTATTTATGGCGATACAAAATATGTATCAAATGGTCTGTCAACAGGTCTTGAGGCATCGAAAGATTTTGTGCCTAATGGAGCGTATGACCATCTTACACTTCTGCTAGATACGACAAATAATAAAGTGGGTTACTTAGCCGTAAATAATACACATGGTGGTAGCAGCGTATATTTTGATCCGGGAGTGATTGTCGAGTATAATTCCGGTGTCATTAGCAACAGTATCACTGCCACCAAAACTATTGTGCTTCCGGAGATGGGAGGCAGCGTGGGGATCAGCGGTGTTGCCAAGGTTGGTCAAACGTTGACTGCGGACCTATCGGGAGTCACTTACACGCCTGGCACAACGGACAACGTGCCGACTTACCAATGGTACCGGAATGGAGTCGCCATCACGAATGCGAAGGGCTCAAGCTACACCTTAACCGCTGACGACTTCGGCGCAGCCATCACCGTGATGGTCGCCGCTGACGATACGCATGCAACAGGGAGCGTGACGAGCGCAGCAACGGGGGCGGTAACGGCAGCAGACGGTGCGGCAGCTCCGGCAGCACCGGTAGAAGTAAGCAAAACAGCAACGAGCATTGTGTTGCAAGCTGTCACCGGTCAGGAATACAGCATAGACGGCGGCGTGACGTGGCAGGATAGCCCGACGTTCAGCGGGCTGACGCCGGATACGGACTATACGATTGTAACCCGTGTGAAAGCGACAGCGACACAGCAGGCGTCTGCTTCCAGCACAGGAACATCGATTCGTACAGCGGCTAAAGCTATTGTGCTTCCGGAGATGGGAGGCAGCGTGGGGATCAGCGGTGTTGCCAAGGTTGGTCAAACGTTGACTGCGGACCTGTCAGGAGTCACTTATACGCCTGGCACAACGGACAACGTGCCGACTTACCAATGGTACCGGAACGGAGTCGCCATCACGAATGCAAAGGGCTCAAGCTACACCTTAACCGCTGACGACTTCGGCGCAGCCATCACCGTGATGGTCGCCGCTGACGATACGCATGCGACAGGGAGCTTGACGAGCGCGGCAACGGGGGCGGTAACGGCAGCGGACAGCGCGGCGGCTCCGGCAGCACCGGTAGAAGTAAGCAAAACAGCAACGAGCATTACGTTGAAAGCCGTCACCGGTCAGGAATACAGCATTGACGGCGGCGTGACGTGGCAGGATAGCCCGACGTTCAGCGGACTGACGCCGGATACGGACTATACGATTGTAACCCGTGTGAAAGCGACAGCGACACAGCAGGCGTCTGCTGCCAGCACAGGAACATCGATTCGTACAGCGGCTGACAACGCAGACCTGAACGGTTTGATGCTGTCGAGCGGCACGTTAAGCCCGGTGTTTGCAGCAGGCACGACAAACTATACAACAAGCGTGCCGAACGGCGTGAGCGACACGACAGTGACGGCGACAGTAGTAGATTCTGTTTATGCTACGGTGACGGCGAGCGTGTACAATAGCGAAGGCACGTTGGTAAAAGGCCCGATTACGTTGACAAGTGGCGTCGCTTCCGATTCGCTGCCGCTGAGTGTAGGCATTAACACGATCAAGACGGTCGTGACGGCGCAGGACGGCACGACGCAAACGTACATCGTAACGGTGACGCGCGACCCTCGTGATGACTCCGGCACGAACGGAGGTCCTATTCCTACACCTGCACCTACATCTGCTCCTGCTACGGCATCGGGCGTGAAAACAACCGTGAACAATGAGGACAGCGGCTTTGCTACTGGCACAACGGCAAACAACTTAACGGCCGTTGTGATTGATCCAGGTAAACTATCAGCTCATCTCTCCAAAGGCAATGGACAGCAATTGAATATACTTGTGCCTGGTGACGGTGAAATTAAGGTTGCGGGTTTGACCGCAGCCACCCTGAAGCAGTTATCCGATACCGGCTCCACACTGAATATTGAGAACCTGCTTGCTATTTATCCGATGCCAAGCACACAATTGGATCTGGATTCGATCACCAAACAATGGAACGGCGCGCCGCTAGGCCAAATTGCAGTCGATATTAATATCAAGAGATCGTCTGACGCATTGAAAGCAGCAGCAAAAGATCAGGCGGCCAAAGGTGGCTACGATCTGCTCGTCAATCCGGTCGATTTATCGCTTAACTTCACGTACCAAAACCAATCCGTTAAGCCGGATCAACTGACGGATTACGCGCCTCGCTATATCGCATTGCCTGAAGGCATTGATCCGAACAAAATTACGACCGGTGTCATTGTTAATCCGGACGGTACCGTGTTCCATGTGCCGACAGTCGTAACGAAAATCAACAACCGTTACTTTGCACTGATCAACGACCTGCGCAGCCAGGGCAGCTACTCGGTCATATGGAATCCGCAAAATTTCGATGATGTGAAGAGCCACTGGGCACAGGAGAGTGTAAATAATATTGCAGCCAGACTGCAGCTTGAAGGTACAGGCAACAATACCTTCTCCCCGAATCGCAGTATCGACCGTTCGGAATTTGCCACGATTGTGGCAAGCGGACTTGGCTTAATGCGACAAGGTGTATCCGGCACGCCGTATAGCGACGTAGCACCGTCGAGCTGGTACCACGATGCCGTAAAGATTGCCAGCGAATTTGGCATTATCAAAGGCTTTGAAGACGGTGGTTTCCATGGCAGCGAACAGATTACAAGAGAGCAAGGCATCGCCATGATCGCCCGCTCCCTTCAGGTCGTTCAGCCCCAAGAGGCGCTGAGCACATTGGAAATCAATCAGATTCTGGCTCCTTACAGCGATATGGATCAAATCTCCGGGTATGCCCGGGAGTCCGTTGCTCAACTGATTAAGGCTGGCATCCTGCAAGGGATCGGCAAACAGCAGTTGAACCCGAAAGCGGCGATGACGCGCGCGGAAACAGCGGCTATGATTGAAAGATTGCTGAAAGCTACGAAGTTGATCGACTAGTATTAATGATTAAGAGGGGGCTAACTGCCTCCTCTTTTTTTTTGGTGCGCCTATACAACCTGGCTAATATGCCTAATCACCCGTTCTATGGAACAAGGGATTCCCGCTTTTCTTGTCGAAATATGAAAGCTACCGGACTGGGCCTTAGCATTTTCAAGCAATTGGCAGAACTGAACGGCGAAACGTTGGGAGTGAGCCCTGTATGATTTGGATAAAAAACAAAACCGCCCTGAAATATGCTATGACGTTCATCCTGTTTCTCTCCATACTTCTCGGCGTCCGGTGGCTTTGGTCGGGGATTTTTCTTACGCCTGAACATCCTCGTGCGGTTCAAGGTGTGCTCGATCTGCGCGGCTGGGATTTCGCGAACTCCCGCTCCATTACGCTGAATGGCGAGTGGGACTTTTATCCGGAAGCATTCGTCACGCAGAAAGACAAGGACTGGAAATCCCTGGACAAGCGTTATATTCAGGTTCCGGGAGATTGGCGAAGTGCTTTGCCGGCAGGGTCAAAATCGTCGTTCGGATACGGGACGTACCGGCTGCGTATTCTGGTCGATCCTTTACCGCAACAGTCGTTCGAATTCTGGATTCAGGAAATTCAGGCCTCTTCAGTTGTTGAATTCAACGGTCAGATAGCAGGAGCCGGCCAGCCGACGGAGCACGCAAATACGTATAAACCCCGCCGGATTTCTTATACCCCGCTTTATAAGGCAAACGGAGTGAATGAGATCGAGTTGCTCGTACGCGTGGCCAATTTTGATAATCCGCTTAATGGCGGCATTGTCAGAGCCATCCGCTTCGGGTCGGATACGGCCATCAATACCGAACGATGGATCTCCATTGGCTTTCAGATTGTGACCTTCGTGGTACTAATGTTTCTTAGCTTGTACGCCGTGATGTTATACTTGTTCAGTCGGCAAAAAGGGTTGCTTGCCTTTTTCATGCTGCTTTTGACCGCCGGGCTTACGATTGTGTCTGATAACGACAGCCTGCTGCTGGTATGCATGCCTTTCATCAACTATGCATGGGCACTGAAAATCAAGATACTCTCGTACTCTTTACTTCCCTTTTTCTTCCTGCTGATTGCCGGAATATTTGCCAAGATCCGAACAAACACGGCTTTGTTCCGTACGTACGCCATTACTCTGGCTTTATATTCAGGATTTGTGTTGGTCATGCCGCCTCCGTTCATTTACTATATAATCGAGTTTAAATTATTCAGACTGCTTTATTGGTTTCCAATGGCTTGGATTATCTATCTGATTGGCAAACTGATAGCCAGAAGTCAGCCCGGTGCCACCTTCCTGCTGCTTGCCACCATGAGCATATTATCCAGCTCCGCCTGGGGACTGATTAATGCCCGTTTGGAAGTGATAAACATTTACTTTCCGTTTGACGTGCTGGTGGCCATCATCAGTTTTTCCGCTTACTGGTTTAAGCAGTACTTCCGGAATTACCAAGAAAATGCCAAATTAAATGAGCAGTTAAGAATGGCAGACAAGCAGAAGGACGATTTTCTGGCGAACACATCCCATGAATTGCGAAATCCGCTGCACGGGATGCTGAATATGGCGCAAACCGTCCTTGACAGCGAAAAACATTCTTTGAGCAGCAAGAGCGTCCAAAATTTGGAGTTGGTGATAACGGTTGGTCGGCGCATGTCGTTTATGTTAAACGACCTGCTTGATTTGACTCGTCTTAAGGAGGGTAACGTCCGCCTGAATGTGCAGAGCGTTCAGGTGCAGGCAGTCGCTTCCGGCGTCCTCGACATGCTTCGCTTCATGACTGAAAGTAAACCGGTCCGGCTGGTCAATGAGATTCCGAATGCGTTTCCTCCTGTGATGGCTGACGAGAATCGGCTCGTTCAAATTTTGTTTAATCTGGTTCATAATTCCATCAAATTTACCAACGAAGGAACTGTCGCCATCCGGGTGGTCGCACAAGATGGGAAGGCGTACATTAGCGTTGCGGATACGGGCGTCGGCATAGACGAGGAAACGCTGCAAAGAATCTTTAACCCTTACGAGCAAGGCGACTCCGGCATGACGGCGGCGCCTGGGGGCGGCATCGGACTGGGCCTCGGCATTTGCAAGCAGTTAGTGGAGCTGCACGGCGAAACGCTGGAAGTGACATCTGCCTCTGGCCAAGGATCGTCATTCACCTTTGCTTTGGCGCTGTCCGATTCGCACGTTCAACGGGAAGCGGATTTTGCAGTAGGTCTGCCGCCTGTCTATGCAGAAACAGCCGCCGCTGCCGACTTGAACATCGGTTACGGTACTGTTGACGATTCTGCTGTTGTGGAGAGATCGGTGCGTCCTGCGGTATTGGCTGTGGACGATGATCCGCTCAACTTGAAAATACTGGCGAACATTCTGGCTGGGGAATCTTTCGACATCGTTGCTGTTACGAGCGGCAATGATGCCTTGTCACATCTGAACACAAGAGTATGGGATCTTGTTATTGCTGACGTCATGATGCCTCACATGTCGGGGTATGAGTTAACGAGAGCTATTCGTGAACGCTATTCAAGCTCGGAACTGCCCATTCTGCTTCTGACCGCGCGCAACAAGCCTGAGGACATCGCCGCCGGGTTTTTGGCTGGGGCTAACGATTACATTGTGAAGCCTGCGGATGCGATGGAGTTAAAGGTTCGGGTGCGGGCATTAACGGATCTGAACCGTTCCGTGCGTGAACGCTTGCGTATGGAAGCGGCATGGTTGCAGGCGCAAATACAGCCGCACTTTTTATTCAACGCCCTCAATGCGATAGCTGCGCTTAGCGACGTCAATCTGAACAGAATGCGCTTACTGCTCGACGAGTTCGGCAGTTATCTACGGGCCAGCTTTAACTTCCAAAATTCCGAGCTGCTTGTTCCGCTTGGACAGGAGCTTGCTCTCGTACGTTCTTATTTATATATCGAGAATGAACGCTTCGAAGGCAGGCTGAATACGGTTTGGGAAGTCGAAGCGAACATGGAGCTAAGGATTCCCCCGCTTTCCATTCAACCGCTTGTCGAAAACGCAGTGCGGCACGGCATCATGAGTCGTTCGTCGGGCGGAATGATTCATATTCATATCGCCGAATATGAGGATCGTACAGAAGTAACCGTTGCCGATAACGGCGTGGGGATGGATACAAAAACACGGCAACATATATTCGACAAACGTTCGAACCAAAGGCAGGGAGTCGGTTTGTTCAATATTAATCAACGGTTGAAACAATTATATGGAAAGGGGCTACACATTCAGAGTGATCCGGGTCAAGGGACGATAGTCGTTTTTGTCGTGCCGAATAATGCGGTGAACCGCCTGATTTAGCGGCTCGCCGCATTATTCAGCAAAAAAGACGAAAGACGGGATGAGGTATTTTGGTGAGTCAATCCGACCCTCCGTTGCAGTATCAGAAGGCTATCCGAGAGCAGCAGACAGCACGCCGCCTGCTGCTCTCGGAGGGAGTAGAAGCCGTTGATGCGGTTTTTCGCGGTGGCTGCAACCTTCAGGCCCAAGAGAGACACTGCTGAAGCCATAGGTGACGCAGCCGAATGCATAATAATTGAAAACAGTGCGACAGGAATCACCGTGTAGAACAGCCAGCCTGCCGTGCAGATTATCCCACACCATCACTTTCTAACAAGGAGTAAAAATTATCGCGGTCTTCGTTATCGAATTTGCCAAGCGTCCGCACCCTGACAAATTCATGTCCGCCATACATGTCTATTTCCTCGCCATACCTATTGTAGAGCGCGATCATATGACCATCCCGATTCAACTCCATGTATCCGTCACAATTTGCTTCAGGCGCATCACCGTAAAGGAGCGTGAATTTAATTTTAATCACTTTGTGCATGCAGATCCTCCTTTTCCCCGTTAACCTGAAGAAAATTTTACGTGAAACCGGATGAATTGGAAAAAGCGATATCGCTCTTCATACTCGGAAATTCATTCATATTTCGAATGCATGAGGGGGAATTCCCCGCTACGCCGCTAATTCACACATTATCTCTTGACGGGACGAGATTAGGGGAGTATTATAACGTGCCAGTTAACTCTGCAAGATAGATAACTGAAAGAGTATGCTGCGGCCGCTCATTTAGCATGGAGAGGAGAGTAGAACATGTTCTTTTTTAAGAAAAATAAAGACATCACACAAGAGGAGCTACAGGCCATGGTTAAAGGCTTGGAGCAGGCTTATATGGATAAGGATGAACAAGGTTTGATCAATAGATTTCATCCGGATAAGAGGGGGATGTCCTTCTTAAATCACTTTCAACTGATGCTGACATTTCAAATCTATAATATAAAATCTGAAATTCTCGAATTTGAATTACTGTCGATAGACGCCAATAAAGCAGTCTTTACTTACACCCGGAAGCACATGCATACCTGTGTCAATCCCGCCGATGAACGAGAGGAAAAAAGAAATCAAATTAACAGTTATTACGTTGAGGCTGTGAAGGAGAACGGTTCAATTTGGATTACGAGGTACAGCGCTTATAGCACAATTTATGTAGATAAGCAGGGGGAACCCCTTATGGGCGTGGATGCGGTCATTCCTCCTGGTGAAGAGCTTGACCTGGGCATTGCCCGGTTCATCCCGTATTTTCAGCTTGATAGCTACGTGCCTGCAACATTCCATGTTTACAACAACAGTCAATTTATCGGATATTATCCGCTAGGCGAATACCACCGTTACCAGCCTTCGTGTACGTTCACGATTAATTATTTTGATGAGATGGAGGCTGCTTCTGTAGAAAAGCATACAGCGGATTATGTCTCCCATGAGACCATAGTGGCTGCTCAAATACTGCATCAGACGGATTGCAGCTCTATAGTTGAGACGCAGATCATGAAAAATAATGTATTAGAGCATGAGCTTGTTACCAGCCTGCTTACCAAGGAGGGATTCTACATGGCTAGATTTCTGTATGATAAAGGGGAGCCGATGCCATCGGAGGAGCGGGACAAGTGGAAGCGGGAGATGCTCGCTTTAACAGAAAAAGAGCACGGAAGATAACCCCAAAACTTCTTGTGAACATGACCCTATAAGATCAGCTCCGCAAGACGATGGATTCCCTGCTCAATCGATGCTTCATCTACTTTTGCAAACCCCAACACCCATCCCTTCCTTTTGCTTTCCAGACAATAAGGTCCAAGAGGGTATACACGCATTCCCTGTTGAAGGGCTAACTTTGTCACGGTTTCTTCGTCGTATGATTCTTCAGCTTCAAGTAACATATGCAATCCCGTTTCTACTCCACTTAGTGTGAAGCGTTCCCCTAAACCGCTAGCCATAATAGCCTTTGTCATAGCTTCGTGTCTTCGCCGGTACACATTTCTGACTCTTCGCATATGGCGCATAAAATGTCCATTCTTAATGAAGTGGGTTAGTGTTAGCTGATCCATAATCGGAAGATGACGGTAAGTCAGCTCCTGTACCCTGGCTAGTTGAGCAATTGCCCGGGCAGATCCTACGATAGCCGAAATACGAATGCCTGGAGCAATCATTTTAGAAAAACTCATGAGGTACAAGGTGTTATTAGATGCCTGACTAAAGAGCGTAGGAAGCGGGTCCCCACGATATCGAAATTCACTGTCATAATCGTCCTCAATGATCCAAAATTGTTCTTGCGCGGCCTTATGCAGCAGTTGTTGCCTGCGCGGCTCCGACATAACAACCCCGGCTGCGCATTGGTGCGAAGGAGTCGTAAAGATCAGTTTGGATTGTGGATGAATACGGTCAACCACAAGACCGTGCGCATCAACGGGGACGGGCACCACATTCATACGCCGATAGTTCATCGCCATCCAGGAAGCTGGAAAACCGGGATCTTCTACACAGACAGTGTCCCCATCAGATAAAAGCGATTGTGCGATTAAGTCAATGCTATGCTGAGCTCCAGAGGTCAACAGAATCTGATTTGTTTGGATATGGATCCCTCGTTCAAGTGATAAATAACGCTGAATTTGCTCACGTAATGGTGTGAAACCATAGGGGTTGCCGTAAGCCCAGCTTGATAAGTCCATTGCAGCGGATGCGTGGAGAAACGATTGCCGCCAGTTCTTCTGAAAATGTCCATCCAAATAAGGTTCGTGGGGACTAAAATCAATATCCGCTTCTCCATGTTCTTTGCCTCTGAACCAGTCCTGTAATTGATCGACCGCCGAGTTCAACAAGGGAAGTGAGGGAGGCAGAGGGCCATTTGCTATGATTTCCTTCGTTGACCCAGTGATTTGATTCCATTTACTAACCCGCGTTCCTCCTCTTCGGGATGTAACCGTATAGCCTCGGCTTAGCAATTCCTCATAAACGATCTGTATAGTTGAGCGAGAAACGCCTATCTGGTGAGCGAGTTCGCGGGAAGGAATCAGCAGTTCTCCTGGAGCCCAGATTCCACTTGTAATATTATGAATGGCTTGATCAAGCAATTGCTGCCAGATCGGTCTCTTATCATTACGAATTACTTTCATCATCGTGTATACCTCCAAATAGTAGCTCCAATCATAAAATATTAAGTAGTTATGGATTGCTTATAATCTTAATATTTGGATCTTAAAAGGCACTCCATTCACTGATATACTACCGTAATAACGCTGGTATTTGCAATCTGAGTCGTTGCCGCACTCTAGAAGAGTATCGGAGTTCAAACTATTGGAGTGGGATGAATATCTCATGAGTGAAAGGAGAGGTTTCGAAATGGATCCAGTTCGTTACAAGACCAGGGAATGCAAGGATCAGGAGAAAATTGAAAGCTTCCTGCAGCAAGCGAGAATAGGATATCTTGGGTTGGTTGATGGGCACCTCCCCTATGTTGTACCGCTAAATTATGTATGGTCTGAGGGGAAGCTCTATGTTCACGGGGCTGGCGATGGAAGACGTAATCAGGTCATGAGCAAAAATCCAGAGGTGTGTTTTACAGTCTGTGAGGAATACGGGACCATTACGGATCCGGTACCTGCTAAAACGGATACGGCTTATATGAGCGTAATGATATTTGGACAAGCAGAGCCGATCACAGATTTGGACGAAGCCACTCATGTACTTCAGGAGTTGATCAATAAATACGTACCCGGCTATTATAACCGCCCCTTGTCCAAGCAGCATGTAGACAAGTATAGGTCGGCTGTATTCGGCGGACCGGTTCAAGTTTACCGGGTAATCCCGCATCATATGACAGCAAAAGAAAGTCCTATTGAAGCAGGGAAAATGTATAGAACGGACACCAATGTCGGACGAGAGATTTAATGACAAGATAAGCTTTCATATTTCTTCAAAATTTAGCGGGAATGCCCTATGACTATTTGATATAGTTTTAGGGCGTTTTTTCGGTGTTGATTTTAATTATTTTGATTGAATTCAACAGGTTAAGCTGAACATTTCTGCAGTGAAATCCGATAAAGGTAAGGAATGGCACTTATTCAATGTGCTTGAAAAGGAGAATGTATATGCCTACTAAGCTAATGAAAAATATCATCGTGATTTGTTTGGTTCTCGTATTCTTACCGTCAACATCCATTTGGGCCGCATCCGTCATTACGGACCCGGTTTTGGCGAAAGCCGTTCGCGCGGAATTAGAGCTGCCGGCTAAGAAAGAGCTGAAGGCAGCTGATTTGAAGAAGTTGGAATCTTTGTATCCTAGCGAATCTAAGGCTAAAATCACCAGTTTACAAGGTCTTGAATATGCGGTTAACATGGAGAGCTTATTTCTGCCCGGCCAAAAGATAAAGAATATTAAACCGCTAAGCAAGTTGAAAAAGTTAACGTTCTTAGCAGTTGAGGAGAATCAGATTACTGATCTTTCACCGATTTCCGGGTTAAGTTCTCTAGAGAAGCTGGTTGTTGACGGTAACATGATAAAAAGTCTAGTGCCGTTAAAAAATCTAAATAAGCTGACCGATCTTCTTGCCAGCAACAATCAGGTGGAAGACCTAAGTCCCATTAAGAAATTGAAGTTAGAATGGCTCTTACTGAGCGGAAATAAAATTCAAGATTTGACGCCGTTACGAAATCATCCAACATTGGAACATCTCTATCTAGACGATAACCTCATCCAGGATATTGAAGTGCTCGAAACGTTGCCCCAATTACAAGAAGTATCTTTGGCAAACAACCCGCTGAATGAGCAAGCGGAGCAGGTTATCCAAGAGCTGGAGAACAATGGTGTCATAGTAAATTTGGAAGATAACGGGGATACTCAGCCGGAATAGCTACTTCGATCTGAACCGTATTTGCCTGAACCCGCAATGCGGCGTTGAAAATTCCACCGAAGAGATTTGGAAGTAATCGGGAACTTAAAGGGGGTGTACCAAGCCATTTGATGGCTTCTGGGACACCCCCTTCGTATTGAAACCAGGGGAACAGGTACCCATATCTATTTGCGTTACACTTGGGCGGTGGGACGGAGCACGATCTCGTTCACATCGATATCATCCGGTTGTTCTATTGCGTATGCAATTGCGCGGGCTACCGCGTCTGGCGTCATCGCCATTTTATCCCGGATGGCGGCGAGTTGGTCTCTCAATGCCGGGTCTGTCATGCCCTCCGTGAAATTAGTCTGTACAATACCGGGCGAAATGATGGTTACACGCAGCTTATCGCCAGCCTCTTGGCGCAGTCCCTCCGAGATGGCGCGTACGGCGAATTTTGTTCCGGAGTAGACCGACTGGTTCGGCACGGTCTTATGTCCTGCTGTAGAAGCAGTGTTCACGAAATGCCCGAAGCCTTGTTTGCGAAAAACAGGCAACGCTGCTGCAATGCCATACAAAACGCCTTTAATGTTGACGTCAATCATGTCCTCCCAATCTTCGACGCGCAGATCATCGAGAGGGGAAATAGGCATAACGCCAGCATTGCTGACGAGAACATCAAGCTTCCCGAACCGTTCGCAAGCCAATGTAACAAGTCTGCACAGATCCTCGCGCCGTCTCACGTCAGTGCTTGCATAAATAGCTTCGCCGCCTCTATTCGTAATGTTTGTCACCAATGCTTCAAGGCGATCAACTCCGCGCGCCCCAAGCACGACCTTTGCTCCGCGCCCGGCAAGCAACAGTGCTGTCGCTTCTCCAATTCCGCTACTTGCACCCGTGATGACGACGACTTTGTTCTCCATTCTTCCTTCCAAGCTCATAGCTCAATCCTTCTTTCTTTGATCTATTGGCCTTGCAAGTACATTTTAAGTAAAATTCGATGGAAGCAGGTAGACTAATCCCGTCCAATTCTTGCCTAATCCTATTCGGTGTGGATATAATTAGCCATCAGCGTTGTGGAAAGGAAAGGTGAAGCATGCCCGATTTCGTCTCTCCCTCTAAGATTTCTGCTCATCTGCAAGAACTGATTCTTCTTATTCAACGTCACGCGCCTTCGGACGGAACACATGCTTCAGCGGTACCGGAACTTTGTTTCAGGCGCGCAAGCCAGGTGTCGGAGCCGAAGCATACGGTCAATATGCCCTCTCTGTACGTGGTCGCACAAGGTTCAAAGACAGCAACGCTGGCAGGGGAAAATTACGTGTACGATCCGACCACTTACATGGTCACCTCGGTGCATCTGCCTGTAATCGGAAAAATCACTCAAGCCTCGCCGCTGCTTCCTTACCTAAGCCTTCAATTATCCATTAGTCCAGATGTCATTCTGGATATAATTCAGATGAGCAGCCCCCAATGGAACGGAAAGACGGGACGGGGTATACTGGTGAGCCAATCGGACCCGCCGCTGCTTGATGGGCTGCTTCGGCTTGTCCGGCTTCTGGACACCCCTGAGGATATTGAGTTCCTTGCGCCGCTTATCACCCGCGAGATTCTTTATCGTGTGCTGAAAGGTGAGCAGGGAGCTTTAATCAGGCAATTTGCCATAGCCGGCAGCTATGCGTATAACATTTCCAAAGTGATCCATCTGATTAACCGCGATTACTCCAAGCCTCTTGTGATCGAAGAATTGGCGAACGAAGCGAACATGAGCCCTTCTTCTTTGCACAAGCATTTTAAAAAGGTAACGGCGATAAGCCCACTTCAGTATCAGAAGGCCATCCGGCTGCAGACAGCACGCCGCTTGCTGCTCTCAGAGGGATTAGAAGCCGCTGCTGCGGGCTTTCTCGTTGGTTACGAGAGCCCTTCGCAGTTCAGCCGGGAGTATAGCCGCATGTTTGGACGTTCCCCAATGAACGACGTTAAGCATCTGCGCAAGATCTTAAATGTTCCGGTTGATTGATATGCAACTTCACTCTTTAACTTTGGTGAGAATGTTGGTGATCATATTGCCAGGTCTTTACGGATATTTGTGAAATATGATCTGAGTGAGACCGTCTTATCCGAAGCTGGATATTTTGATGAACAGACTGAAGTTATCCATCCGTAGATCGTAAAGAATTACTTCCAAATATGATGATATAACATTGAATTTTCGCGAGGAAAGAAGGTGCTACCGTTGGCAAAATGGGATAATATGCTTTCGATGCTCTGGATGCTACGCTCCGGAAGGAAACTCACCGCCGCGCAGATCGCGGACAGTTTGGAGATCAGCATCCGCACCGTGTACCGGTACATCGACGCATTATGCGCCAGCGGTGTGCCAGTCGTTGCGGAATCGGGCCATGACGGCGGCATTCACATTCTGGAAAGCTTCAGGGAGACGCCATTATTCTTCAATTCCGTAGAGCTGAAGGCGCTTGTGGACGCGTTTAAATTTGCGCAAGGCGCTGGCTATCCATATACGGAAGAGCTGGAAAGTGCATTGGAGAAAGTGAAGAATGGGCTGCACGAAGAGCAGCGCGACGATCTGTCCCGCCAGACGAGTGGCTTGGATGTGATTTCTCCGGTGCGTCCGCCTTCCGGCGTTCTGTTGTTGCGGGACCTGGAGCAGGCGGCGAAGGATGGGCGAACGGTCTGCATAGCTTATCGTAAAGAGAATGCGGGGCAGGCCGACGAACGTGAAGTCGATCCATATGGGCTAGCTTACGACCGGAACGAATGGTACGTCGTCGCGTTTTGCCATCGGTCGCTGGCAATGCGGACGTTCCGCGTAGATCGTATCGCGCGGCTGGAGCCAACCGAAGCGCGGTTCGAAAAGCCGGAGCATTTCTCCGCGTCCGCCTATTTCCGCGACCAGTCTAAACGGGAACGGGAGGCGGACGGACCGCTGACGGTTATCCGTATCGAGGGAGAGCCCGACACCCTGAACGCGGTTTGCCGCCACTGGCATCTACGCCACTATCTGACGGAACGGACCGATCGCGAGGCGAGGTTTCTGCTGGACGTTCCTACGATGAACAAGTACCTTCCGATGTATCTGCTGACGTTTGGTCCGGCCATTTATATACGGGAGCCGCTGGAGCTGAAGCGTCGGATTCAGGAAATGGCCTACGGAATCGCAAAACATTACGAAGACGATTCCGATTGACTTCGCTGACAACGGTTGTCAGCGAACCCGGTATACGATAGAGATAAGGCTGCGGCATTGGCAGCCAAACGACGATGAATAAAGGAAAGGTGGATTCATACATGCTTCAACATCCGCAGCAATTGTACGAATATCATGTTTGGGCGAATGACCAGCTATTCACTCATCTGCAGCAGCTTCCGAAGGATGTCTTCCATGCGGAAGTGACGAGTGTATTCCCGTCCGTGTCGACAACGTTTGGGCACATGTACTTGTACGAAAAGCTCTATATGTCCGTACTGGCGGAAGCTCCGAACGAGGAGGTTTTCCCGAAAATCCCGGGCTGGGCGGAGGAAGCGCAGGGCAAAACCGTGGACGAGATGCGGCGGCTGTTCGCTGGCGTCGCCGAACAGTTTCATGATTTGCTGCGGCGTACGCCCGACCCGGACAAGGCGATGACGATCGAGCATCCGAAGTACGGTCGTCTCGATACGCATTTCTCCGGCATCCTGCAGCATGTGGTCAACCATGGGACATATCACCGGGGCAATGTGACCGCGATGCTGAGGCAGCAAGGATACGCCGGGGTTCCGACCGATTATTTGTTCTATTTGATAGAACGGCAGGAAGGTCAGCGGTAAACGGGGAGGAGCAAACGGCGGAGCCATTATGAAATAAAACAGGATTTTGAGAGTGGAGGCGGGGCTGCGGCATGGACATCAATGATCTTATGGTTTTTTGGAATCACGCGAATTGCAAAGTCATCGATATTCGCCGCACCACGATTAGAGCTGGCGAATCCATTCGTTCCTATTCTCTACCCTCCAACCTGCTTCTCATGTCGGTTCGCGGCAAGGCTACAGCTAATCTGGGAGAGCAATTTCATCGCCTGCAGCGGTTCACAGTGCTTCATGCAGGTAAAGGTGATGTACTCAACATAGTCGTGGGCAGCGAAGGCATGGATTATTATTGCCAGCCAATGTCTCCCGCTCCACACTCCTGTTCCAAACATTAGGGCAACCAATCGGGTGTCCTATGCAAGGAAAGGATTGGGCGATCTTCCGCATTTCAACCCTGATTTTAGAAAGAGGGAGCTATTTAATATTTTTCTATAGTAACAGTAGACGTTCCAATCTCACTGCTCTTTTTGTTGAATAGCAAGATGGCAAGAAGTAGTGCAACGCTTACAGCAGCCAGACCTACCCAATTCAAATTCAGAACAGAGGTACGACTGATGACAAGGCCGCCTAATCCAGATCCTAGCGCAAAACCAAATTGGATGAAGGAAGTATTTACGCTCAGGGCAATGTCTGGATTTCTAGGTACCAGAGTGACCAGAAATAGCTGCTGAGCAGGGGAAATGCTCCAGGTTGCTAACATAAAGATCATTAAAACTAAGATTAGTACAATGATATTGGCACCAGCTAGAGTGAATAAAAGGAGCATTGCTCCCTGTAACAGGAGTCCCATACAAATTGTGAATTTCGATCCCTTTGTATCTGCCAATTGTCCACCCACTTTGGATCCGATGAAGCTGCAAATTCCCGCTAGGAATAAAACACCGCTAATTTCGGTTATGGAAAGAGAGGATGCGGCTTGCAAGAAAGGTGTAATATAAGTAAAAAGCGTAGAGTAACCACCAATATAAAATAAAGTAATAGCCAAGGCAGTTACAATTTTTGAATCTTTTAAAATAGAGAGCTGCATCCTGAGGGTAACAACTTCTTCTTCTCTGATGGCAGGAACCTTTTTATAGATGATAAACAATGGAAGAACGCTTATGATACCGATCAAAATAAACAAAACTCTCCATCCAAACCTCTCGCTAAAAAATGTGCCAGCTGGAACACCCAGAACTAACGAACTACTGAGCCCCATCAAAATAATACCGATGGCATTGCCCCTTCTTTCCTTTTCGACGAGTCGTGTCGCTACTGCCATGGCTACCACCGTAGCGATTCCTCCGCTAGCCCCTTGAATAATTCGTACCCATAGTAATGGTTCGTAAGAAAGGTGTACGAGCATAAGCCCGTTGCTGATAATAAACACACTGAGGGCAGCCATCAGTAGCTTCTTGCGATCCATATTGATTGTTAATGCAATTAGAATCGGAGTAACAATGGCTGCTGCCAGAGCAAATACAGTCACCAGTAAACCAGCTTCGGAAGTAGATACTCTTAAATCCACGGCGATCATTTCAATGACTCCTGTAATAATGTATTCAATGGTTCCGATTAGAAAAACAGCAAGTGCTAGGACATATATAATCAACTTATTTTTCAATTTAATCCGCTCCTCCTCAGTTTCATTCAAGCAAGAAACTCTTTAGACTTTTATCTATAAATACGGAATCTGGTTCATGCTGTCCAATGCCTGCGCAATGCCCCCACTTGGATTCAATAGGGAGGAAGAATGCATTTGGTATCTGTTGTGCTTCAACTTTGCTATCCTGGGGAGTGAAGAAAAGGTCTGTACTTCCCGGCATAACCAGGGCCCGTGCGGTTATCCTGCTTAATGCAAGGTGAAAATCACCGTTATACATCGGATTAGCGCTAATGTCACCTGTAATGCCGGTTCGTAACATGGTGATCAGGTCATTAGCGTCAAAGGTCAAAAATACTTGATCCCAGTAATCTACGAGATATTCCTCCAGTGTGTGGTAGCCCTCCTGCTGATAGAGCTGCTCTTGATAATAAGCCTGAGAGAACCCCCAAGCTGCGTAGACTCGACCCATGGCTGCCAATCCCGTTTTAGGTTTCTGTGTGTAAAAACCATTTTTCCAGGCAGAATCAGCCTGAAGGGCAGCGATCATTCCTTCAAATACAACCTTTGTATGTGGCCGGGTCATGGCAGTTCCGCCGAATGGAGCGATTCGTTTTACCATATCGGGATAGCTTGCCCCCCACTGAAAGGTCTGCACAGCGCCTAGTGACCAACCTACAACGAGGGCGATTTCTGTAATACCGAACTTTTGATTCACCAGTTGATGCTGCAGCCGCACATTATCATAAATTGAGATCAGTGGAAAATTTGCTTGTTGATAGGGCGATGGCGTATTGCTTGGCGAGGAGGAGAGTCCATTGCCCAACATATTAGGGATGATAATAAAATATTTTTCTGGATCCAGTGCCTTGCCAGGTCCGATTAACCATTCGTTATCAGTATGCAAGCCGGCAAACCAGGTGGGATATACAATCACATTATTTTTGGCTGCATTTAACATGCCGTATGTTTTGTAGGCGAGAATGGCATTAGGCAGAGTGTTACCGGATTGCAGCAGAACATCTCCTAGTTCATAAATATCATAATCTCTCATATAAAAACTCCTTCTCATAGCTAAAGTAGGGACTGCCTTCCTTGTCATCACTCTACGATGCCGCTATTGTTAAGTCAAAGAAACGTTCATGAATATAACGTTCATTTTTTTTGAATTAAGGAGCGGAAATGTGATGGAATTGCGCCAATTAAAAACCTTTTATACGCTTGCTTCCACACTCAACTTTACCCGAGCTGCAGAAGTGCAGAACTATGTCCCTTCAACGGTTACGATGCAAATGAAGGCCTTAGAGGAAGAATTGGGTGTCAAGTTGGTGGACAGATTGGGTAAAAATGTGACTTTGACCGATGCAGGGAGAAAGTTCCTGCGCTATGCAGATAACATATTGAGTGTGGTTGAAGAAGCACAGCATGCCGTTAAGCAATCCGGCGAATTGACGGGTACGGTAGTCATAAGTGCCGATGAAACGTTATGTACGTACCGGCTGCCGGCTGTATTGCGCCAGTTTCGTTTGTGCTATCCAGGGATTCGGTTAATGTTTCGTCCGCTGGCTAATTCGAACCTCAAACAGAGCTTGCGTGAAGGGGACGCTGACATTATTTTTATGCTGGATGAGGACAAGGGCGAGACAGGATTTTGCGGTGAAAAAATGCTGGATGAGCCCTTTTATCTATTGGTATCACCAGATCATCCTTTGGCTGCACGTACTGCACTGGCCATTGAAGATTTTCATGGCGGGACCTTTTTGTTAACGGAAAAGGGATGTTCCTATCGCACTTTTTTTGATCGAAGTCTTTCACAGAAGGGCATGGGGGGAATTACTGAATTGGAGTTTAACAGTGCTGAGGCTATTAAACAATGCGCGAAAATAGGAATGGGCATTGCCATATTGCCTGAAATGGCCGTGATAGGAGAAATGGATCGGGGAGAACTGGTTCCATTGCCGTGGGATTTGACCGCCACATCGTTTGCAACCCAAATGTTTTGGCATGAAGAGAAGTGGATCTCGCCTGTAATCGAAGCCTTTTTGAGCTTGACCAGAGAAACATTTTTGAAATCCTCGGGTGGATTTGAAACCTTATCTTCAAAAGGAAGGTGATTTAGAATCTTTCATTCCTGTATGGGTGGTTGTGAACATGACTCAATGGAGCGTTTTTCACTTCACTGTGCTTAGAGAAGGAACACTCTTGAAATTGTCGCAGCGTCAAGTGCTATTATAACTTTGAGAGCTCGGAAAGGAGATCAGGATGAACAGATCTGTTGCAATCAATAAATTGTCGGAGCAGATGGGACTGACGAGTCGCACCTTGCGCCACTGGGAATCAGAAGGACTCTTTAAGAGTTCAAGGGATACCTCCTCTGGCTGGAGAATTTATGATGAAAATGCACTCTTATGTATACGAATTACTGCAGTACTTCGCAAAATGGATATTCCGATAAAGGATATAAAATCTGTTATCGCAAACAAGTCCCCTTCACAGCTTAGCACGGTTATTGCAAATAAAATCTCCACTCTAAAGGTGCAGAGAGCAGAAGTACTCCTTTTTGAACAGCAATTAGACCGGGTCTTGAAACTGCTTCAAAAGCAAAACGCAGACTGTTTGTCTAGTCTGGATGAGATTCTTACTGAAACGGAGGATTTGTTAATGAGCAATTTGAAAGAAGCCAACATAATCAAAATTATTACCCTTCCTCCTATGAGGGTGGCCTACAATATTGCTATAGGTGTATCCCCGGAAGATGAAGCAATGGCACCGGTGCTGGATTGGATTAAGTCGGCAAACTTACTGGGCACAGCACGTTTATTTGGTGGTAATGTGAAGCCAATGCCAAGTCATCTGGGTACCCCATATGGATATGGCATGTGTGCTACCATCCCAGATGGTACGGATGTTCCAAAACATTTAAAAGAAATGATGTTACCCGGGGGCCAATACGCTATGCTTGAAAGCAGTGACGATATAGGTGATTCATGGAAAACGTTAATGCGTCACTTGTCCAAGCATAATAAGTACAAATCTGACCGTTCAAGAGTATGCTTGGAAGAACACATTCGTAATGATAATCCAGATGGTTGCGGAAGCAAATATTATCTGAATTTATTCGAACCTGTAAAACTGAAATAATCTAGGGACACCACAAGAGCGCTCGTTACTCCTGCCCATAACCATCCCAGCCTCCCGCAGAAACAGGAATGCTCATAGTCACCTTCCCTCCGCCGGAGGATGGCATATTGGCTATAGCTAAGCTCCCTCCATGCTGCTGGGCGGCGGACTCGGCAATGTACAGCCCCATCCCGTGATGATTGCCGGAACTTCGGCTCTGGTCCCCTCTATAGAACTGGGTGGCGGCTTCTTTCAGATCGGTTGGCGAGAAGCCGTTGCCCGTATCCGTGACCGTGAAATGGACAGCAGCGTCATCCCCCCGCACCAGCAAAGCAACGCTCCCCTGGGGAGGCGTATGCTCGACCGCATTGGCGATAACATTGACGATTCCCCGCTGAAACAGTTCCTTATCTAAGAGGAGAAATGCAGGAAGCTTATCCTTCTGGATATGCGTATGCAGGTCCTTGCCGGAGGACAGAGCCTTCATCTGCAGCTCTAATTCCCCAATAATCTCCGCTGTACGTACCAGCGATTTCTGACGAACAAAACTGGCCTGCAGGCTGGACAGATCAATAACTTCTTGTACGAAGGCTTCAATATCCTCGGCGCTGCGAAGAATGTAACCGTTATATTCCAGCTGGGCAGCATTCTGTGTCGTCTCCTGCAGCAGCTCCGCATTTCCCCGAATGACGGTAAGCGGGGTTTTGATATCGTGGGCCAGCGCGGAAATCTGCTCTCTGCGGGAACTCTCCAGCTCCCACTGCCGCTTAAGTGAAGTATGCAGGGCTTCTTTCATCCGGTCCAGTGAGACCAGCATATCGTCGATTTCGCGGATACCGCTGGGCTTCACGGTAAACTCAAGATTCTCGCGCTGGATGTTCTCGGTCGCTTCCTGTAATCCTGCCATTTTCTCCGTGAGTTTTCTGCCGAACCGGGCGGCAAGCACGGCTGCTTGGAGCAAAATGCCCAAGATGAAGAGCAGCACTCCCAGCAACTGAGGATTCGGCAGATAGCTGCGCAGCAAGGGGGATGCATACTGCGGCGTTAAGCTATACCGGAATATCCAGAGCTCCTGTCCGTGCCGGGCGGTTGTATAGAAATAAGAGTCCTGAGTATTACCCTGCTGTATAATCCCCCAGGCATGTGTTGCTTCACTCCGGCTCAGATTACCGGCGAGAAACTTTCCTTCCCCGGTGAAAACCGTATAATCCACCATTCCCGGAACGCTATCGGGCGTTACTGTTCTGCTTGAGGCAAGACGCTCCTTGAACGCAGCAATCTCCTTCTCGGCATAGTTAGCAGGCAGTATAATATTGGAGGAAAACGCCAATGTGAACAATCCAAGCACAAGTACCAGCAGCAGAATCGTCCCCGTGCTTAAGAACAGGAGGTATTGCAGGAAAAAGGTGCGAAGGCGCACTGTTTTGATTCGTTTCACAGATTCCATTTATATCCAATCCCCCAGATAGTCTCAATCGCGTCGATCCCGTATTTGCTCAGCTTGGCGCGGATGTTCTTGATATGCTCCGTAATGGCGCTGCGGTCGCTTTCTCCGTCAAACCCGAAGACCGCTTCATAAATATGTTCTTTGGAGAAGACCTGTCCGCGGCTGCGGGCCAGAAATTCGCAAATTTCATATTCGCTTTTGGTCAGAGGCACCTTGTCCTCTTGGACCAACAGTTCTTTACCGGAGAGGTTGAAGTGTACATTCTCCAGATAGAGAACATTCCGCCGCTCTCTGCTTTCCCGCCTGAGGTGGGCGCCAATCCGTGCCCGCAGCGCGCCTATGCCAAAAGGTTTCACAATATAATCATCTGCCCCCAGTCCGAGGCCGTACATCAGATCGCTTTCCAGTGTTTTGGCCGTTAAAAAAAGGATCGGGCAATCCACCGCCGCGCGTATTTCCCGGCAGAGTGTAAAGCCGTCCACACCCGGCATCATCACATCCAGCAAAATAAGATCATACGCGCCAAGGTCATTCCGGCACACCTGTGTAGAATCAGAGATCGTTGTCACCAGATGATTGTCAGTAATAAGCGCGTTGCGGATCAGCGACAGGATGGCGGGTTCATCGTCTACCACGAGTATTTTTGCCATATTCGTTCCCTCGATTGTAAGTTGTATGTCTAATTATCGGTTGACCGTCCCTCCCACCGCTGGAACCATGCAGCGCATAGAAGAGCAGCCATTATCGTTCCCAGTACACAGACCGTAATTCCGGCGCTCAGCCCTGATACAGTGGGGGATAGCGTGGTACCGGAAGCGTGGATTGTCCATAGAGAGATGAAGCGGACGCCCCATGCGAAGGGAATATACGGCCAGATGGCATCGCCTAGCCCGGTGAGCATTAAGGCGGCGACCAGACTCCCTACAATCCCCACCCCGATGGAAGCGCCTCTTCCGAAGCGCAGACTGGCTGTCAGATGAAGAAGGTAGAGAAACATATTGCTCCCGAACAGAATAACCGCCCCGGTGATGTAAAAGGGCATTCCCAATCTGTCTTGCTGGAGAATTCCGCCGAACCCCAGGCCAAAAAGGGTGTAAGCAAACAGGACGGCTCCAAAGCCAAACAACAGCAGGAGAAGCAGCTTGCTTATATAGGCAGTAATTTTGTTTGCGGGTATAGCAAGCATGCTTTGAAACTGTCCTGCAGCCGCTTCCTGTTCCACCGCCATGGAGCAGACTAGCCCGATCAGGGTAGGAAATGCGCATCCTAGAGACTGCATAAACGCCAGAGCTTTGTCGGTTGCACTCCATGGGGAGTACGAATAGTACGCTAAGAATACGCCAACTCCGATAAGAGGAACCAGCAGATGAATTAGCAGAAACGGCGTATGCCGGCTTTTGAGCAGATCCGCTCTCAGCAATCCCGGTAGTGAAGCCATGTTACTTCGCCTCCTGCTTACGAAACCATAGCGCAGTAAGGAGGGAGAGTAATCCGAACCAGGCCAGGGAGATCAGGACATCCGGAAGAATCATTTCCGTGCTTCTCAGCGGACTGTCCACCGGTACGGGGAGACCGTTCGGCAGGATGGACAGAACCGGGCACATGAGCCTGGGAGTAATAGTATAAGGCATGAAATCCCACAGTCCTCCGGTATCGAAGGCAACGACACCCATAACATTACCGAATATATTAAGCAGAACAGCAGCGAATAATCCGAGCCGTGCGGTCAGGAACAGACACAGCGGAATCTGCCACAGAAACGTGACGAAGATCAGGAGGCTCCCGGCCATGCTGTTCATCAGCGGAATGGTTTGGCCGAACAGTATTCCCCCTGACGTAACGGCAACCAGGAACAGGAGGATGGCGACTAATAGCCATTCTGCACAGGCTATTATTTTCCCGGTCCAGAGGGTCCTCAGATCAACGGGCAGAGCCAGCAGTCCACGGTATTTCATCTTGGCATCCTTATGCAGAGCCAGTGAACAGGTTAGGGTCAGCGCCCCGGGCAAGAGCATCGTGTACCACCAGTTGTACGCCCCGCTTTGAAATAAGCGTCCGCCCATTAAGATGGCGCAAAGGAGCAGCGTGAACACAGGTGCTAGCCAGACAAGCTTAGGAATAAAGGTGCCCCGCCATTTTAAACGTTCAGCCCTAATATGACGAAGCATGTTATTCACCAGCCCTTCGGTTGGCTGCGGCGACCTGCATGAACAAGGCTTCGAGCTCTTGCCCGTGGGGAACGGCTCCCTGATATCCCAGAACTCCCCCGGCTATAATTCCGATCTGATCCACTACCTGTTCGACTTCAGAGAGAATATGACTCGACAGAATGACGGTGATTCCTTGCCCGGGAAAAGAACGGATCAGCTCCCGCAGCTCCTGAATCCCGATGGGGTCCAGCCCGTTGGTCGGTTCGTCCAGAATCAGCAGCTTGGGCTGGTTCAAGAGCGCAATCGCGATTCCCAGCCGCTGCTTCATGCCCATGGAGAACTGTCCGGCACGTTTCTTTCCGGTATGGGTTAAATCCACGACAGCGAGCGTTTCCTCGATGCGGGACTGCGGCAGTCCGAGGGCAAGCGTGCGCACCTTAAGATTCTCTCTGGCAGTCAGATTCTCATAGAGCGGTGGCGCCTCAATTAATACGCCAATCTCGCTTAAATCCTTCCGGGTCCATTCATGTCCATGAATGCGAATACTCCCGGAATCGGGGCGCAGCATGCCTGCGATCATTTTGAGCGTTGTTGATTTACCTGCGCCATTCGGCCCTAAGAGCCCATAGATCGAGTTACGGGGTACTGCTAACGTTACTTTGTTGACGGCTGGTTGATGTTTGAAGCTCTTGCAAAGATTCTGAGTTTCTAAAATAATGTCCCGCATATTATATCATCCTTTCCACTTCCACAGTGTAAGGGGAGATTCTAAGGATTCTGTAAGGATAATGGGGGATACACCCGAAGAATTAAGAGGTAATCTATAAATAGTGCAGGATTGACATGGAGAGGTGAATACCGTAATGGATAAGGAAATCTTAAAGCTCGTTGGAACCCGTATTCGTGCTCTTCGGAAAGAGCTGGGCTTGTCTCAGGAAGCTCTTGGTGAGAAAGGCGGATTTCATTTTTCATACATAGGGCAGATTGAACGTGGGGAGAAAAACGTATCTTTACTGAATTTAAATAAGATTGCGGAATCCCTTGAAGTGAATTTAATACAGTTGTTTGCATATCTGGATGAAGATTTCATCGTTACATCAGCAGAGAGCGATATTCAAGACATTGTGGCTTTACTTCGTGATGCCAATGATGAGAAGATACGGCTGGCTAAAAATGTACTAAAAGAATTATTATGAAACAAAAGTATGGCCGCGGCCTAACCAGCTGTTAAATTACGAATAAGGAAAGGGTGACGATATGGTTTTGTCAAAAAGAGCTTGTGATTATCTTGCACACTCCGAATGGAAAGACTCTGTTAAGGATGAGAAGGAGATAATCAATGCCTTTCAAGCGGCAAGAATCATGCCTACAGATCCGTTAATAGATTTCCAAACAAGATTCGGCGGATTTACACTCTATGCTTACTTGGAGCCTATCGTATATGGAATTCTTCATAAGGTGCCTTGCCGGGGCGATTTTAAACATGAGAGCGGATTAATCGTAATGGAACCGGAGGATGATATCGTCATACGCCACTTTAATTGTGCAGATACGTTGTATCAAGAGATATTTTCAATTGATGAGCAAGGCAGATATTATGAGGGATACGACTTGAAATGCAACAATTTTGAGACCCATATAGAGAGTTCAGCCATGCTGAATCAGGTCAACAAAGGGAAATGGCAGACCGTTTATAAATATGAGTTAGACGCATATAGAGACTACTATGAGATTGTGGATGAGAACAAGTATGGTGAATTAGTCAAACTGCTGGGGCTAAAAAAGGTGGAAGATTTCCCTGAGGATATTATTAGTTGGGATACGAACGGAGAAATTCTTGTCTGGAAAAGGGCCGATTCCGTGGTTGTACTTAGTGAGAACGGAATTAAGCCCCGGGAATTAGAGGGAATTAAGGAGATTTTCCAAGAAGAGTAGGGTAACTAGGGGGGATATTCTATGGATTATACGAAGTGTTTTAAGGAAGTCTTACTGAAGTATTCTTTTATTGACCCTTTCGTGGAATTGATCCGTCATAACGAGAACATCACATACAAGGTCACAGAAAAGTATTCTGGAGACACTTACTTGTTGCGGATGCATAAACCCATTACAAAAAACATGCAGGGTGTACATAATACGCGTGAGGCTGTTCAATCGGAGTTGGAATATCTGTTAGCTTGGTCTTCTCATTCCGAATTACCTGTTCAAATCCCTGTTCCGAATTTAAACGGTGAACTGGTAACAACTGTTGTTATTGAACACGAAGAAGTGCACTGTTCCGTCTTAAAATGGATTTTTGGGGAAATCATGTCCAAGCAAGATTTGAACAGTGAGGGAACAGTTCGTACCTTTGGGACGCGTATTGCCCATTTGCATCAGTTTTCAATGCGCTATCAACAGGGTTCAAGTTTTATTAGGCCCGAATATGAAATAGAGTGGACAAATACCATGCTGGCCAAATTGCGATCCGGTGAAGAAATGGGGATTATCACTACCAAGGATTTTTATATTCTTGAAAATACATTTTCGTTGATCAATGATCGTGTTAAAGTATTGAGCAAAACGATGGAGACATGGGGATTCATCCATGCAGACATTAACTATAGTAACCTAATCCGCACACCAAAGGGGATTTCATTCATTGACTTTGGCTTGTCGGGTTTTGGATATTACGCGATGGATATCGCTATGGGCGCCCTTTTGACTGAAGGAGAATTGCGAGACGCTCTACTATCCGGCTACACAACTGTCATTTCCAGAAAAATAGACACTGAACAATTAGAGGGTTTCATATTTTTGGTGATATTTTCCTACTACTCTTTTCTGATAAGTAACCAAGATAAGCATATGTGGATACGTAAACAAATGCCGGATTTGATTGAGAATTACTGCAAACCCTTCCTAAACGGTGAAACTGTTTTCTACAGTTTTTGATTCCTTCGAAGCAATCCAATCTTAATTAAAGTGGTGATCTTAATGCAGAACGTTTATCAAGGAATAGACAACGTTTTGGAGAAAATGCAATCAGCTTTAGAGAAGACAAGGCAGCAAAACCCTGATTTTTACGCGAAGTATCCAATGCAGCTGCTAACCGAGGCGGAAGAGCAGGCAATACGCACCGTCTCCGGTGAATGGAATCTGCCCGATGAGTACATTTACTTTCTGAAGCACTATGTTCCCGAATCAGTCTCCTGGAGCACGGATGAATATATCAATTTATTTATTTACGGCGCCAAGGACTTGGTTGAAGGCCAATCGGGTTACAATTATAATCCCGTTACGGAAGAGGTCATTACCGATTGGCCGCGCGATTATCTCGTTATTGCGTCGGATGAAGGTGACCCGTATTGCCTGGATCTCTCCAGAGGAGATACCGTGATTTATACTGCAAGGCATGGAGAGGGTTCTTGGGATTTCTCTGTTGCTTATGATAATCTTATCGAATTTCTTCACAGCGTCTTACTTCCTAGGGGGATTGAGGAGGAATGGGAGATGGGCGAAGACGGGCAGTTGGATTACTACAAAGTATTCATTACAGGCCCGGGCACCGACAAAATAAAAACATTGGTGTTCATCAAAAAGATACTCTCCTGCGATTATGCGCTGGCCAAAACTTATCTGGAGGCGGCACCTCTACTGGTGTATAAGGGCATTGATCGGGTTGCGGCTAACATAGAGGACCAATTAAAAGCCATCGGTGCGGATTATGAATTACAGCAAATCAGTGTGGATGAATTTTTGAAGCAATAGATTGATGAGACGGGGAGATAGTATTTGTGGTCGAAAAAACCGGGCTCGGTTGATCTTTTTCATGTTCATCACAGCGGATTCGAATTTCCACGTGGAACATTTGAATAGCATAAAAAACCACCGGATTCCAGCGAACACCGAAAGGGCCGCATCAGGAAGGCTATTCTGGAAATAGAGGTAAAAATCGTCTATCATATAGGCTATAGAACATCTAAATGACAGCTGATTAAGGATAATACAAGGAGAAAAGATGGATAATTCAATAAATATTCTCGTGGCCGAGGACGACAATGACATCAGCCGGCTGCTGTGCAGCATTATTCGAAAAAGCGGTTATGTGCCACAGCCTGCCTTTTCCGGAACAGAGGCGCTACTCTATCTGGAGCAGCGGGAATGGAGCATGGTACTGCTAGATTTGATGCTGCCGGGAATGACGGGCGAGGAGCTGCTTAAATGGATCCGCTTGCGGGGAGGCGTGCCAGTCATTATCATTTCGGCCAAGGGTGAGCAGCAGACCAAGGTGTCAGCGCTGCGCGGGGGTGCGGATGACTTCATTACGAAACCTTTCGATATCGAGGAAGTCTCGGCGCGAATCGATTCCCATCTGCGCCGGTTTGCGCAGATTGCTCCGCCGGCTGTGAAGAGCGTGCTGCAGCATAAGGGACTTGTGCTCGATCACGATTCCAAAACGGTGACGGCAGAGGGAGCGGAGGTTGCGCTGACCGCCCGGGAGTATGAGATTCTCACATTGCTTCTATCAGCACCGAAAAAGGTATTCACGAAAGCAAATTTATACGAAAGCGTATGGGATGAGCCATACTACGGAGACGACAATACGGTCAACGTCCATATGAGCAATTTGCGGAGCAAGCTTGCGAAGGCTGCGCCCGGCAGCGAATTTATTGAGACGGTATGGGGCATGGGCTATCGGCTAAAGCCTTAAGACATTCTTAAGGATTGGCTTTAGCTCCTCTTAAGTTTTCGTTTCTATACTTGGTCTATCACATAAGGGAGGCCAAGACTACAATGAGCGAATATGTATTGCAGACGAATCAATTGTCTAAGAAGTTCAAAGGCAGCGTAGCGCTGGATAAAGTGAATTTATCTATCCGTAAAGGCTCCATATATGGCTTTATTGGGCAGAATGGAGCCGGAAAATCGACGCTGATGCGCATCGTTACCGGACTTGCTTTTCCGTCCGAAGGAAATATCGCGCTGTTCGGCGCGAGCGACGAGCGGGCGTTGACCCAGGCCCGTAAGCGGATGGGTCTGATTATCGAGAGCCCCTCGCTCTTCCCCCACATGACCGCCGCCGAGAATCTGGAGGTGAACCGGCTCCTCCGGGGCATCCCCGGCAAAGACTGCGTCCCAAGGATGCTGGAATTGGTCAGACTGCAGGAAACAGGCAGGAAAAAAGTGAAGAATTTCTCGCTTGGAATGAAGCAGCGGCTGGGTCTGGCAATCGCCATGCTAAGCGATCCGGAATTTCTAATTCTGGACGAGCCGACCAATGGGCTCGATCCGATGAGCGTCATCGAAATGCGCGAGCTGCTCAAGCAGCTCAACCACGAACGAGGGATAACGATTCTGATCTCCAGCCACATTCTGAGCGAACTGCATTTGCTGGCAAGCCATTACGGCATTATTCATAACGGCAAGCTGCTGGAGCAGCTCACTGCTCAGGAATTGAATGATAAATGTCAGCAATATGTGTTTATTAAAGCGGATGATCCGGACAAAGCGGCAACGGTTATTCAGAACGAACTCCACACCAACGATTTCGAAGTGATGCCCGACGGCGCGATTAAGCTGTTTGGCCGCATCGAACAGCCAGGTAAAGTATCTTCGACGCTATTCTCCGCAGGTCTGGAAATTGAGCAGTTTATGCCGATGGGCGAAGACCTGGAGAGCTATTTCATGAAGCGGATCGGGGGTGCCCGGCATGTATAATCTGATTAGATCCGAGCTGTTCAAGCTGCGTAAGGACAGGTCATTCCGCGTGCTGCTGCTAATATCCGCCATTCTTTCACTGGTCTATCCACTGCTCTACTACTTTGACCATAAGTCGAATGGAGAGCCGCAGTTCACGGGAGCCGAATTTCTGATTCAATTTATTGCAAGCAATGCCTATCTGATCAAATTCGGCGTTGCAGCGCTGGCCGGATTCTTCATCGCCAATGAATATGCGACGGGTGTCATGAAGACGATCGCATCGTCGGGCAACGATAGAGGGCGGCTGTTCACCGCCAAACTGATCGGCTTCTCGGTCGGAGCCATGGCTATCTCTCTGGTATTCCCGATCGTAAGCACGACCGAGGTTTCCCTGCTTTCAGGTTTCGGCCATTTGCCGGAGGGGTTTGACGCGTCCTTCATACCGCGGGTCCTAGGACTGACACTGCTGTACACTGCAGGCTATGCGGCGATCGGGGCGCTGTTCACTGCCGTGTTCACCGAAAGCGGTAAAACGATCGGCTTCTCGATGATTTTCTTCCTAATGATTGATACGATTTTGGGGGGCTTAGGTGAGTACATCCCTTTCTTTACTACAGTGTATGATTATTCTATCTTCAAGCTGATGAACGATATCGGCAAGCCCAGTATTGCCAGCGGCGATCTGCCAGCGCTCCTGCTCGTGCCAGTGCTGACGATTGTCGTATCCGCGCTACTCGGTATTCTCGTGTTCCGCAGAAAAGAAATTAAATAATAATGAGAGGGGCGGGAGAGTCTTGCTTATCATAACGCTCATATCGGTTACGGTGGCGGCTCTCCTGCTTACCCATCTGCTGCTGATGAGGCGGGAGCTGGGGCGGATGACAGAGCAGCTGCGTCACTATAATGAACGGACAACCGGTAAAAAAATAGACGTGACTCTATTCGACCATAGGCTCGAAACGCTTGCAGGTCAAATTAACCGCCAGTCCGATCTCGTAGTCGACGCGGAGGCCCGCAGAAGACGAACCGAGAATGAGCTGCGGCAGGCGATTGCGAACATTTCCCATGATATCCGTACTCCGCTCACCTCCATATTTGGCTATATTCAACTGCTGGAAGCGGAGCCTATTACGCCTGAGGAGAAGCACGAATACCTCACCATCGTTAAGAATCGTACAAAACGGCTGCAAGCTCTATTGAACGATTTCTTCGAGTTATCCCTAATCGAATCTTCCGATTATCAGCTTAAGACCGAGCGGATCGGAATGACTGTCCTCTTGTCAGACATTCTGGTCGGTTTCTACGACCGGTTTAACGAACGGGATATTACGCCGGATATCCGGATGCCGGAGGGAGAGGTAGCCGTATATGCCGACGAATCAGCCGTGCGGAGGGTTATTGAGAATTTGCTTACCAATACTATCAAGCATGCGACCGGTCATGTAAAAATTTGCTTCCAGCAACAGCCTGAGATTGCCGAGTTCACGATCATTAACGAAGCGAAGGAATTATCCGATATTGATGTGAGGCTGCTATTTGACCGCTTCTACACGGTCGACCGCACCCGATCCGGCCAAGGATCGGGACTTGGTCTTTCTATCGCCAAAAGTCTAATGGACAAGATGAACGGTACGCTGACCGCGGAGCTGCGCGGGGGCAACTTAAAGATGACCTGCCATTGGAAGCTGTGATCACGGGACACCGAATTAGCCAATCAATGGAGCGTGCTCCATTGATTGGCTTTTCGTGAACAGAACTGAAATCCACCCCATAATATAGCAGGGGAAGCGGTGTAATTGATGGGCTAGTCGTTTATGCCACTTTACTTACAGCTTCTTGAAATATTCTATTTCTCTTGCATAAAAATCAACTGCCTTACCCTCTGTGATTTCCCAATTACTTTCCAATTGTTCGATGATTTCTTGAAGCTTCTCAATAGCTTTATCATATTCTCCTTGAATCTCATATATATGTGAAATTGCTATCAATGCATCTATATATTTGGGATTGGGTTGTAGTTCGTATCCTTTGGTGTAATATTCGATGGCTTCGTCGTATTTGCACAGTTTCGCCATGCAGTCTCCCCTAAAGGACCACGTTCGCCATTCATCAGGATACAGATCCGTCATCTGCTCCCAAAGAACTAATGCCTGAGAAAGGTTGCCTTCTTCCTTGCAGATCAGTCCTCCATATAATTGATATAAATAACCTGGATGGATTTTGTTCAATCCTTCTAGAGTTTCTTTAGCTTCAGCGCATCTGCCATCTGCAAGTAAGTGGTTCATAAGCCATACATAACCCTGCCAGTAATCTGGATGTTTTGGCACGAAATTTTTATAATACTCTATAAGTTTATGGTGATTTGAATAGTTCCAGTCAAAAATGACTCCATTCTCCGCATCCCGTAAAGCATTATGATTACTTTTTTTATGTGGATCTAATAACAGGGCCTCCTTGGCATAATGGGAAGCTAATTCACGGTGCTCCTCTGAACGATGAATGTGTAACTGAGCCAGCAATGTGAGACATGGGGCCTTATTTTCGTCATTAGTTAGCCTTTCTTTGAGAAATTGTTCAGCATAATTAAAATCATCTTTGGAAATAAAATGTTCGGTACTAATCATATTTTCAATACGCTCTAGATGTGTGTCATCAGATAATGCAAATAGCTCATCAATTGTAACCCCTAAAATCACAGATAACTCAGGGAGAATTTGAATATCTGGCATGGTTACGTTGTTTTCCCACTTGGATATGGCTTGGGATGACATATTCAATTTTGTTGCAAGCTCTTCCTGAGTCATTCCTTTTTGTAAACGTAGGGTTTTGATTTTTTTTCCGATCTCAATATTCATTTGAATACCCTCCAATTTTTATCAGTTCGACTAGTCCCTTGAATTATAACTTGTGGTTTAAAATCTCCTCAATGACCGCGTGGTTAAACGAATTAACTTATCAGTTACATTAGCGGCCACAAGGCACGAAGCCTCTCTTTGGATCATTCGATTCATCAAGTGTACATTTTTTGCTTTCAATGATATTAACAATATGTTATTATCAAATTGAAAGTAAGAACGAACTAACCTTATGGTGCACAAATCGGATGAAAGCAGAGGGGATGCAAGTGAATAAATCATGGGGCGGCTGGAACCTGTTTGAATTGACCTGGCTGGTTTTGTTTACCTCAATTGCTGTTGGATTTACGGTGATTTCTAAGGATTCTTTATTCGGATTTACGGTCTTTATCACCGGGGTGCTGTGCGTGGTGCTCGCGGCGAAGGGAAATCTGATGAGTTATGTGTTTGGGATGTACAATACCGTTGGTTATGCATACTTGGCTTACGTCAACGGTTTGTTTGGAGAGGTTATGCTAAATCTGCTTTTCTTTGTTCCTATGAATGTGGTTGGCTTCTACATGTGGAAAAATAACCAGACTAACGGCAAGCTGTCCATGCGTCAGCTGGAGCTCAAGCGTCTGCTCCTTGTGGGGGCGTTCTGCGTATTAGGCAGCCTGTTGCTGGGCCTGGGTCTATCGTTCATACCGGGGCAGAATTCGCCTTATATTGATGCGATTACGACGGTGTTATCCGTTGTCGCCACGCTTTTAATGGTTCGAAGATTCAAGGAACAATGGCTGGTCTATATGGTCCTCAATATGTTCACGGTGCTGCTGTGGGTGATTCGAATGCTGGAGGGGAGCGGTGAAGGCCTGCTGATGATCGTCATGTGGAGTGCGTATCTGGTTAACGCTGTATACGGCTACTACAATTGGAACAAGGGAGCTAGGGAGGTATCAGCATGAAGAGACTTGGCTTGACGCTCGGGAAGTTTGCCCCGCTGCATAAAGGGCATCAGTTTATGTTCGAGACGGCGCTGCAAGAGGTCGATGAACTGATTGTAGTGATCTATGAGACGACGGTGACCCCGATCCCGCTGCATATCCGGGCCAACTGGATTCGCAAGCTCTACCCGGCGGTACGGGTGATTGAAGCCTGGGACGGTCCCGATGGGTATTCTAACAACCGGGAGCATGAGATAAGGGAAGAGCAATATATTCTGGGGTTACTGAAAGGCGAGCAAGTGACACATTTCTACTCCAGCGAGTTTTACGGAGAGCATATGAGCATCGCTTTGGGCGCAGTAGACCGGAGGGTGGATCAAGCCCGCGGGCAGGTACCGATTTCAGCTACTATGGTCCGTTCGGATCCTTACAAGTACCGGGAATATGTGAGCGATAGCGTATATCGGGATTTAATAACAAAAGTGGTTTTTGTGGGAGCGATGTCTACCGGCAAATCCACGATCACCGAAGCGTTGGCCCGGCGGTATCGTACAACCTATGCGAGCGAATACGGGCGCGATTATTGGACGGAGCATCAGGTGGACCGCCGAATTGGCTTGGAGGCGTTCGATGAAATTGCTGTCGGCCATATGGAGCGGGAAGAGCGGGCTTTACTGCAAGCGGATAAATATCTTTTTGTCGATACCAATGCGATCACCACTTATATGTTTGCCCTGGATTACCACGGCCGGGCCCCTGAACGCTTAACCCGGATCGCCCTGGAAAATGCACAGCGGTATGACCTTTTTTTCCTGTGTGAAGACGATATTCCTTACGAGGATACATGGGACCGCAGCGGGAATCAGAAGCGGCATATTTTCCATAAGCAAATTATTGCGGATTTGAAGGCGCGGCGGATTCCGTACATCACGCTTCGGGGAAGCCTGGAGGAACGAATGGGCAAGGTAGACGAAGTACTGGCAACGTTCAAGCCCTATCATAATTATTTTGGCGAAGCACGGTGGTAATTAATGTTATTGACAAAACTTTTGACTATGATTAGTATTGAAAAATATTTAAAAGAAGTTATGATCCTATAATCAAATAATTTCTAAGCTATGAATGCTATGGATCACACTATAGCAGGAGCAGCTTCTGGAGAGACCGTGGGGATTCCCCGGCGCCGAAGGGTTCACAATCTCAGGCAAAAGGACAGAAGAGTACTGGATATTTCATTTGTTATTCTGATAATCGTCAGAATAATGAGTGTATTTTATTTAATATTCTTATGACCGTGAGATTGGAGCGCATCCAGTCTCTTTTTTATTGTCATTTTTACTTGTTCATTATTTCACAAAGAATTATTAAATTTAGAGGGGGGAGTTTCACATGGCACCACAAGAACTAAAGAGAGATTTAGAGAATCGGCATGTTCAGCTCATTGCAATTGGGGGGACCATCGGGACCGGATTGTTTTTAGGATCAGGTAAAGCTATACAACTCGCAGGACCATCCATCATCTTTGCTTATTTAATCGTCGGTATTGCCGTGTTTTTTGTTATGAGGGCGTTGGGAGAACTTCTGTTGTCAAAAGCGGGTTATCAATCTTTTACAGACATCGCCGAAGATTATCTTGGACCGCGCGCAGCATTTGTAACCGGATGGACCTATTGGTTTTGTTGGATCATGACGGCTATGGCGGATATTATAGCTGTTGGCGTATATGTACAATATTGGTTTGATATCCCGCAATGGATTCCTGCCGTCATTTGTTTGATCATTTTATTAGGGCTCAATTTATTAACTGTAAAAAGTTTTGGCGAATTAGAGTTTTGGTTTGCATTAATCAAGGTAGTGACTATTCTCGCGTTGATTGTTATCGGGGCAATCCTGCTCGTGATTGGATTCAAAACAGCTAACGGAACGGTTACTGTCAGTAATATTTGGGCGCATGGGGGAGTATTCCCGAACGGGATTTCAGGGTTCTTACTTTCCTTTCAAATGGTTGTGTTTGCCTTTGTAGGTGTGGAATTGGTGGGGGTATCGGCAGCAGAAACATCTAATCCAGAAAAAACCATCCCATCAGCGATTAATAAAATCCCTTTGAGAATTCTATTTTTCTACGTGGGTGCCATTATTGCCTTATTATCCATCAACGCATGGACAGAACTAAATCCGGCAGAAAGTCCTTTTGTTAAAACGTTTAGTTTAGTCGGGATACCGATTGCTGCTGGAATTATTAACTTTGTCGTATTAACTTCAGCCGCGTCTGCCTGTAACAGCGGAATGTTCTCAACAAGCCGGATTCTATATAATTTAAGCAGGAATGAACAGGCTCCAGCTAATTTTGCAAAGCTGAATCGAAATCACGTCCCTAGCAATGCGCTCTTCATCTCCACGCTTGTGTTATCCGTGGGAGCTCTTTTGAGTAAGCTGATTCCGGAGACTGCTTTTGGGATCGTGACAACCATCAGTGCCATTTGTTTCATTTGGGTTTGGGGTATCGTCCTGATCTGCCATGTGCGGTATAAGAAAACAAAGCCCGAATTGCAGGCGAAGTCAAAATTCAAAGCCCCGTTCACCCCATTTATTAATTATGTAGTCTTAGCGTTGTTTGCAATCATACTCATTATTATGCTGTTTGCTGAAGAAACACGTCCGGCCTTATTATTGACGCCGTTATGGTTTATTTTATTATTTGTTTTGTATTCGGCGAATCGGAGAAAGCGGGAAAGAAGCAGCAAAATAATCAGTACAGAATCACATCCCATGGATGCCTGACCGAGGTCGCTCTTTTAATAGATCCAATTTATATGCTCCGGCCGGGTGAGTCGTCCCGAACAATAAATCTTCAGAAGTAGTATCCTGGGTAATTGCAACAGTGTCCCTCGCAATCGAGTTTAACTCATTTCCCAGATTATCATAAATGTCGTATCCTATATCATATGAGCAAATTCCCTGCTGAGAAATAATCAAATACTATCTTGAATTTACATTGTAAATTTTACAAAGGCCTAGTTGTCCGTTAATACGTCTTTTACACTCATCTTCTATAGTTAAGCAATTACTAACAATAGAGGGGAACATTGAACATCAATGAAAACATGGGAAACTGTACTATCTACGCTACTCCTTGCAGGCGCTCTACTTCCTGCCGCAACAACTAATGCAGCATCCGCCTCAGACCTAAAAGGATATGAACCTCTGCGCAAGCATATGGATGGGATCGGAGCAACTATCACTTGGGATAGCGACGATAAGTCGGCACTGGTCAAGCTGAAGAACGGATTCGCAGGCACGTTCACGGCAGGCGATAAGGAATATCGTCTAGCGGGTAAAGCAGGCGAGCTTCCAGCGGAGGTCAAATTAGTCGATGGCACGATGTACATTCCTTCCAAGCTGCTTCAAGCAATTCTGGCGGAAAATGCAAAGTTCATCAATTCCGCGGATATCATCACCCCGTATCCGGTAACCGCCCAGGTGGAGACGGCAGCCGTTGAAGATGGCGAGGATGCAGCCGATGACCCGGCCATTTGGCTCGATTCTGCGAACCCGGCGAATTCCAAAATCATTGCAACGAACAAAGGCGGAGGCATTCTCGTCTATGATTTGAACGGCAAAGAGCTTCAGAATTATAAAGTAGGAAAAATGAATAATATTGATATACGTTATAATTTTCTGCTTGGCGATAAAAAAGTAGATATTGTTGGCGCGACGAACCGTTCTACGAACACGATCGATATTTTTGCCATGGATGGGGCAACCGGGAAGTTGACTGACATCGCAGCAGAGCCCATTAAAGCGAAGATGGAAGAGGTATACGGCTTCAGCCTTTACCATAGCCTGAAATCGGATAAGTATTACGCTCTGGTTCTGGGTAAAGCAGGCGAATTTGAGCAATATGAGCTGACTGAGAACGGGAAGGGCAAAGTTTCAGGTAAGCTCGTTCGCGAGTTTAAGCTTTCTACGCAATCAGAAGGAATGGTAGCCGATGATGAGTATGGCATGATGTATATAGCGGAAGAGGATTACGCGATATACAAATATAATGCAGAGCCTGACAGCGGCACAAAACCTCTATCCACTGTCGATATTGCGGACGGACGCCGATTGCAGGATGATATTGAAGGGTTGACTCTCTATTACGGTGCCGACGGCAACGGTTATTTAATCGCCTCCAGCCAAGGCAGTGACAGCTACGCGATATATGACCGTGAAGGCAATAACGCTTACCTCACTAGCTTTAATATCGCCGATGGCGCATTGACCGATGGCACCTCAGTGACTGATGGTATTGATGTACTCGGGTTCGGACTGGGCGAACAGTTCCCTTATGGCATTTTCATCGCACAGGATGATTCCAACATTAACAATGGCAAAGAGCTTAACCAAAACTTTAAAGTGGTAGCCTGGGATCAAATTGCTAAAGGTGCAAAGACCCCGCTATTAATGGACAATAAAGTTGATCCTCATAAACTCGTGGACCGCAGCGCGAAGTGATAGTTGTTAACAGCTAACGTTCAAGTTTTAAAGCAAAGAACATTTTCTCACAAGTAGCCTCCAATCCCACGTTTTAGGGATCTTGGGGGCTGTTTTATGATAAAGACAACATATAACGGGGGTCCGTACATGGCTAAAACAATTGTAGAAAAGCTAAATATGCACAAATTCAAAAAGGTTGCTGTATTGTACAGACCAGAGGATGACGACAGTTTAGCGGGATTAGCAGAGCATGACACTGAATTAACAGCCAGCAGTTATGATCTGATTTTTGCTTATGTGCTCAATATGGAATCGCTACAGAATCTCGTCCAGAAAGTGATTGATCACAACTATTTAAATACAGGCGGCTATTTGTTCGCCGCTTATCCCAAAAAGGGGAATAAGGTTTATCCGACCTATATTCACAGAGACAGTCTTTTTGAAGGGGTAGGAGCCGATGAGGACGGTTATATTGGCACGGGCAACCTGAAGTTTGCACGTATGGTGGGCTTAAATGATGTGTTTACCGTAGTTGGATTCAAAGAGGAGGCGCGGAAGAACAAGGAAGCATCCTCAAAGCCAAGTCAACGTGTGGACGATTACACCTCTATGATCCCCGCTGTGGAGCAAGATCTGACGGATAGTGCGGAGACACTGGATTTTTACCAGTCCCTTACGCCCGGCTACCGAAAGGATTGGGCCCGTTATGTATACAGCGCCGTACAAGAGGAGACTAGAGAAAAACGGCGGGCGGAAATGAAGAGGATTCTGAGTGAAGGGTATAAAAGCATTGATATTTACCGGAGAGACAAGCCGTAAATGGAACTGCAGGATTAATTTATCTTGATTTGCATGACGGATTAACTCAATTCACAGTCGAATGCGCTATGCGTATTTTTGGTTTGCGAACATAATAAAAGAAAAGCCACTCCGCATAAAGAGTGGCTTTTCTTCTTCATATACTTAATATTGCTAGCTCATGCGTGTTACAACAGAGGTTCTTCCTTGCTGACTGCGTTTGCTTTTTTTTCAATTATGATCTTCTTTTTCGTAGGCATAAATAATGTGATAACAAATGCGGCAATGGATAAAATCATCATGAAGTAATAGGCGTCACTTGCCCCTAAAATCGATGTAAGGGATTTAAGGAGCTCAGCAGTAGTAGAAGGATTCTGCTGGATCACTGTAGCTGCATGGCTTGTTGCCTGCACTGTATAAATTGTAATCACGACAGCCGTACCAATCGCCCCGGCAATTTGGCGGACGGTATTATTCACTGCTGTACCATGTGTACCGAGTTGCTTGGGCAGCGCATTTAGTCCCGCCGTATTAAGTGGCATGGTAATGAAGCTTAATCCAATTCGCAGGCAGATCGTACGAATCATTAAATACATATACGTTGTCGATTCAGATAAATCTGTTACCGCCCACATGGATGGAATAACAAACAGTAAACCGATGATGAACAATGGCTTCGCACCGAAACGGTCGTATAATTTACCGGTGACGGGTGACATCAAAGCATTTACAAGCGCACCCGGCAATAATAGAAGCCCTGCATCAAATGCTGTGAATCCACGGCCATTCTGCAGATAAATAGGCAATAGAATCATATCTGCGTACATCATCATCGTGACTAGCACGTTAATTAGAGACGTTAAGGTAAAGATTTTATTTTTGAAGACAGACAGGTTTAACAGCGGGTCATCGGACTTGATCTGCCGAATACAGAATAGGGCCGTTACAACGATCCCAATCCCTATGGAGAGGATCACTAGTGCATCGTCCCAGCCTTTACTGCCTGCGCTGCTGAAGCCGTATAAGATTAAGCCAAATCCGATGGTTGATAAAAGAACGCTCACTACATCGAGCTTCGACTTAGACGTTTCGGATACATTCACTAAATATTTGAAGGCCAGCACTATGACAATGACGACAAGGGGGATGAGGCCAATAAATAACCAGCGCCAAGAATGATATTCGACGATAAATCCCGAGAGCGTCGGTCCAATGGCAGGAGCGAAAATCATCGCCAGTCCAAGCAGCCCCATAGTGCTGCCGCGTTTCTCAATAGGGAAGATAGCGAGCACAACACTCATCATGAGCGGCATAATAATGCCTGCGCCGGCCGCTTGGATCATACGTCCTATTAAGAGCACAATAAAGCTTGGTGCCGCTGCACAAATGATTGAGCCCATTAATAGAAATAACATGGCGCTTAGAAATAATTGCCGCGTTGTAAAGCGCTTCATTAAATAGGCTGTAATCGGAATTAATATCCCGTTAACCAGCATAAAGCCCGTTGAAATCCATTGTACGGTCGTTGCCGTGACATGAAATACATCCATTAAATTACTTAAGGCGACATTTAATAACGTCTGATTGAGTGTGGATAAGAAACAACCCAAAATTAAGATGGTTAGTAAGATTCCTTTATTTATTTTCTTAATGTCTTCTTGCACAGTGTAATCCCCTCTTCATTGCTTTTTCGACACAGTGTCAATAAAATGAATCATATCAGTAATTAAGAATTATTCCTATTTACAATTTTATTGAAAATGTTGACTAATCGACAGAACGGGTGGATTAGTAGATGAAGTGACAAATAAACGATAATCGAGGGATGAAATGTCTGCACAAAAGAGAGTAGATCCACGAGTCATTCGCTCGAAAAAGATGCTGAAGACTGCCGTCTTTTCATTATTGGAAGAAAACCCGGATATTTCGCAGCTGACCGTCCAAAAAATCGCCAGCCGGGCAGAACTGAATCGGGCAACGTTTTATTTGCATTATGAGGATATTAACGATTTGTTGCGCCAGATCGTACATGAAATCTTTGATGACCTGTCCATGAAAGTTGAACCGCTATTACAAGTGAAGAGCAGCAACGAACAGGAGCAGTTGGTTACATTCTTAAATTATTTTTATGAATACCGGAAGATCTTTGCTGTATTCGTTGAGCATAAAGGCTTCAAAAATCACTTGTCCAACCTATTGAAAAATACGATAGAAACACGAAGAAACGCGAGAAGAATAGATTCCACAAAGGAGGTAGTCTCAGTCGATATTGTGGTATCATCACTGCTGGGGATTATTATGTGGTGGATTAAGGAGGGCATCCAATATAACTCTGAATACATAGCAGCGCAAATTACCTTGATGCATAGAAGAAGGTTTTTGTAAAAAAACCACTCACATGGGCAGGAGTGGCTTTGTCTTGCTACAAGGTCTCTTTCACTTTGATTAATAACTTCAAGAAGGCCGCGCTTTCTTCTTCGGTAAGGCCCTGGGTAACACATCGTTCTACTTCCATGAATATATCGTGGAATTCTTCGACGAGGTCGGCCCCTTTTTGCAATAAATATATTTTTTTCTGCCGTTCATTATCTTCCGGAATCACCCGCTTGATATACCCTTTTTTCTCCAACCCCTGAAGCATGCTGGTGATGGTGGCTCCCTTACGGTTGAAACGCTCGGCCAAATCCTTCTGGATCACACCTTTGTCCTGATGTTCAAAAATATAGCCCATCATCTGTCCTTGCTGCGCATTCAGTCCCAGTTCCGATAATCTGACATTGGCCATACCTCTGATTTTCAATCCAATCTCCCGGATTAAATCGGAGTAGGGGGTAAGCAAAGCTTGCTTCGTCATCCTGTGCCGGACTCCCTTGCTATAGTTTGAATTCTAATTATAAGAACATCTTAATTTTCGGTCCCTTAATTGTCAAATTCAAATGGTTAGACTTCATTTAATTTTATGATTGACAGTTAGAAGTCTAACTGTTATATTTCAATCAATAACAAACACTATCCCATTATAGGAGGTATCACAATGATTACAGCAATCACCAATGCGCGCATATTTGACGGCGAGAACGTGATCAGAGCCACGACGGTCCTGATTGAAGGCGAACAGATCCTATCGGTAGGCGGTGAAGTACCGGCACATGCGGTCACCATTGATGCGAAAGGAGGGACTTTATTGCCGGGTCTGATCGATGCCCACGTTCACACTTCCGTAGAGGGCCTGCGTGACGCACTGAAATTCGGTGTGACGACTGAACTGGAAATGATGGGCGGGTTTACGAAAAACGGCCGCGAGGCACAGCTCCAGGGGATTGAGGATATTGCCGACGTACGGTCTGCCGGAATGGGGGTCACACCTCCTGGAGGGCATCCCGATGAACTTATGCCTGGGGATGGGGAAATCCCGGATTTTGTACTGAAGGAAATGGAGAAAATGAGCGAGGATGACCGCAACGCTATACTGGCTGCTCATGCCCATGATCACGGAGAAGCGGCTGCAGTATCGAACACGGACGAGGCGCTGGTATTTGTGGGCGAACAAGTCAGGGAGGGAGCCGACTATATTAAGATTATGATTGAGGAAGGGACGGTACTGGCCGCCCCCGGATTGCCTGTCTTAAGCCAAGATATTCTAAGTGCAGCCGTAGGGGAAGCGCACCGGTACGGCAAGATTGCGATTGCCCATGTGTTGACTGCGGACTCCTCCCGGCAAGCCATCGAAGTCGGGGTCGATGGTCTGGCCCATTTATTCATCGACCGCCCGGACAATACTTCGGATCTGGTGAGAATGATCGCTGAGGCCGGTGCTTTCGTTACACCGTGTCTGGTCTTGAACTCCTCCATTATCGGTAACTCCGCGGCGGAATTGGCCAAGGATCACCGTGTGAGTTCCAGGCTCAGTCCGGAATGGGTGGATACGCTGAATGCTAGCTTCCATACCTACCCGCAAGGCAGCATGGAAGACAACTACCGGAATGTGATGGACCTTCATCATGCAGGTGTAGATATCCTTGTGGGTACGGATGTCTCCGTGCCGGTTCCTTCGCTTGGCGGGCTTGCCCATGGGGCCAGTGTACACCATGAAATGCAGCTATTGGTGGAAGCGGGATTTACGCCCGTAGAAGCTCTTCAGTCCGCTACTTCAAAAACAGCCCGCCGGTTCGGCCTGAATGACCGCGGGCGTATCATTCAGGGGGCAAGGGCAGACTTAGTTTTGGTCGACGGCGACCCGACCACGACTATTTCCGATACGTTATCCATCCGTGGAATATGGCTGCGCGGCATTCAGAAAGCAGAAGAAGTGTGAAGCCACGCTGGCGCTTGATTTTTTAATAATGAGAAAGTCCATCCTAAGAGGGATGGGCTTTTTTTAATATTCCTGCAGACAAATGAACGTTCGAGCGGTGCTATTCGTACTATAGTTATTCTACGGGAAGAGCGTATGGGAAGAAACGGATTGAAAGGGTGAAGGGGAATGCTTACAATCAAACATTTTACCAAAAGCTATAAGGGTGGTAAAAAGGCAGTAAATGACTTGAATTTGGTGGTGGAGCAAGGCGATATCTACGGCTTTATCGGACATAACGGAGCAGGTAAAACAACAACCATTCGGGCAGTAGTGGGCGTGCTTGATTTTGAAGAAGGGGATATTGAAATAGACGGTATCTCCATTAAAAAAGATCCGGTAGCGTGCAAGGCGAGGATTGCGTATATTCCGGATAACCCGGATCTGTATGATCATCTTACCGGCATTCAGTACTTGAATTTTATCGGTGATCTCTTTAGTGTATCCAAAGCGGATCGTGAGCAGCTTATTAAAAAATACAGCGATGCTTTTCAAATTACGGTCCATTTGGGTGATATGATCTCATCGTATTCCCATGGGATGAAGCAGAAGCTTGCGATTATCTCTGCACTTATTCATAAACCAAAGTTGTTGGTGTTAGACGAACCCTTTGTTGGCCTTGATCCAAAAGCGGCTCACATGCTAAAGACAATTATGGTAGAGCTGTGCAGCAACGGCAGTGCCATCTTTTTCTCCACGCATGTGCTGGATGTGGCAGAGAAGCTCTGCAATAAGATAGCGATCATAAAGGGGGGCCAATTAATAGTCCATGGCAAGACAGAAGAAGTAAAGGGCGAAAATAGCCTGGAAGCATTATTCATGGAGCTGATCGACAATGATTAATATCTGGAGATTAACGAAGCTGCAGTTGTTTTCTTCATTTGGGTTGAATAAAGCTTTACATACAAAAGATGTTAAAGAAAAACGCAAATCGCTTCTACTCGCCTTTGGTATTCTTGTGGGAGTGCTTATGATAGCAGTAGTTTCATTTGGATACAGCTTCATGTTGGCAGTGACTTTTGAACAAATGGGGCGAATGGATCTATTGCTGGCCATTATGATGGCTGTTACTTCTATTGTAGGGTTCTTCACCACGGTCTATAAGGCAAGCGGTGTATTATTCAGCTATAAGGACTACGATTTGGTGATGTCACTGCCGGTCAAGACGAGTCATGTTGTGGCAAGCCGTGTTCTTCAGCTCTATGTGCTGAATTTGTTCTTTTCTTTGATGGTCATGCTGCCAGCAGGTGTGGTATATGCTATAAAAGTGAATCCGGGGACGTTATTTTATCTGTTTTTTCTAATGACCCTTTTATTTATCCCATTACTGCCGATTATTGCGGCAACGATTATTGGTTCATGCATTAGCTGGATCTCTTCCCGGTTTAAAGCGAGCAGGCTGATCAGTCTTGTATTAACTTTTGCCATTGTGATTGTACTTATGGTCGGTTCATTTACACTCAATGGAAACGAGCAGGCACTTGCTGATATGGGGACTGAGCTGGCCGATATGATATTTAAGCTGTATCCTCTTGCAGCGATGTATGTCGATGCGGTCTGCTCGTATCAGGTAGGATCATTGTTATTATTTATTGCGTTATCCGTACTTTCCTTTATTATATTTGCCACTGTGTTAAGTACAAGATATAAAGCGATTCATACCGGTCTAATGACCAGCCATGCAGGCAGCAAATATACCATGAAGCCGTTAGAATCCTCCTCTCCATTTCGTGCACTGTATAAGAAGGAGTTGCGCCGATATTTTGGATCTTCTGTTTATGTGCTGAATACAAGTATAGGCATGATTCTATTACTGGTGATGTCGGTTGCCTTATTGTTTGTCAGTTCGGAGAAGCTGGGGGAAATGATTGAAATTCCGCAATTATCCCATTACCTGAGTACGCTGGCTCCCATCCTACTATCCTTATTTGTAGTGTTAAGCTGCACAACATCAAGTTCCATTTCGCTTGAAGGCAATAATTTATGGATACTAAAAAGCTCACCCGTATCGAAACAAGCGATATGGCTTAGCAAAGTTGCCGTGAATCTCACCATCACATTACCGGTCCTGAGTATAAGTAGTGTAATGCTTATGATATCGTTGCGCACGGGATGGATAGAAAGCTTATTATTGCTTGTTATCCCTTTGATCTACGCTTGTTATTCCGCGCTGATGGGCATTATTGTTAACCTGAAATTACCTAACCTGGAGTGGAAAAGTGAAGTTACGGCAATCAAACAAAGTGCAGCAGTTCTTGTATCTATGCTCATAGGGTTCATCAGTTTATTAGTTCCCGTGGGACTATCCCTTCTTCTGACGCAGGTAAATGCAAATCTCCTCTTGTTAGGGGTTGGCATGATTATGATAGCGGCATGCCTGGCAATGTATAGATATATGCAGACAAAAGGGGAGCAGTTGTTTCAGCGGCTTTAACCCAGCGTTGCTTAGAAAAAGAGCGGCGGAAGGAGATACGATTTCAGGAATGGCATATCTTACAAAACAGCCAGCTGTCGGTTCCATCCCGGCAACTGGCTGCTTAGCGTTTCAATAGGTCATGAGATTTTAATTATGGTAATATTCTGCCAATGCATTTGCCGCAATGATGGCCTGGAATACATCATCAGGAGTTACGGGATGTGGCATATTGCCCATCGTGTCTCCTTCAGCACATGCATCTTCCGCCACTTTCCGCCATTCGTCCTCTCTAAACTGATCCAGACCGAGATCTTTTAATGTTAAGGGTAAGCCCACTTCTTTGATGAAGTTGATTACCGTTTCCAGTTCTTCCTTGGGTGCACTTTCTAAAATAAGCTGTGTTAATAAACCAAACACTACTTTTTCGCCATGCTGTGCATGATGCAGTGAGGGAACAGCGGTCATTCCATTATGAATGGCATGTGCAGCGGCTAAACCGCCGGATTCAGCCCCCACGCCACTTAAATAGATGGTGGCTTCAATTGTTTTTTCAACCGCAGGTGTGGAAACTTTATGATCAACAGCAATTTTCGCTTGAAGGCCATATTCCAGAACAGTGTCATAGCACATCTTGGCGATACCTAATCCGGCAAGTGAGGGTTTCAAATTGACCAGATTATCACCATTTTTCTGGTAGCAGGCGCGTGCTTCAAAATAGGTGGCGAGAATTTAACCACTCTCCTTGTTTTAGAAATTATCTACTGCAGGTGAGCGCATTACGCATTCAATGGTTGGGTTTGTTCCCTAAAAAAGAAAAAGGCCCTCCAATTGAAGGGCCTTCATAAGAATCATGTTCGATTAAGTTGTGCACACAGAAATAGTATGATATGATTGGAGAATTACTGATCATTTATTTGATGAATAGCCTAATAATCCTATCTTATTTACAACTTAATCTTACCACACAGTAATACGGGTTGTCAAACTTTCATTTTACAAATTCGAATGAAGGAGTGTATGCAGGAAGATGATAAGTGCAGAGGATTGGAAGCAAGAACAGGAACGGCTGAAGCAGGTTATGGAAAAACTGCAAGCGAAGATCACCGAACTGGAGCCGGAGGTGGCCGGGCTGCATGACCAAGTGGTGGACATCCGCAAGCTTTTTTGGGAAGAAGTGACTGTGAACACAAGCACTAGTGAAGATTTTGAAGAGACTTTCTACAGTATCAGACAGCAAGAAGCATTATTGTCCGAACGGGAGCGAAGCCAGCGGTTGCGCGCACAGCAATGGAAAAATATGAAACGGCTGCTGTCCTCTCCTTACTTCGGACGCATCGATTTTCATGAGGATGGCTTGAACACTGCCGAGCAGGTCTACATCGGTGTATCATCCTTCATTGACTCAGATGGCATGAGTTTTCTGGTGTATGACTGGCGTACTCCGATTGCTAGTATGTATTACGATTATTCACCGGGCACGGCCGGATATGATACGCCGGGTGGAGCTATCGCTGGAACGATGCAGCTGAAGCGGCAGTATCAGATTCGCGGAGATCAACTGCAGAACGTATTCGACACGAGCTTAACGATTGGCGATGAATTGCTGCAGCAGGTGCTTGGCAAGGGTGCCGACAATCAGATGAAGAGCATCGTCGCGACGATCCAGAAGGAACAGAATGCCATTATCCGCGATGACAACAGCCGGATGCTCATCGTGCAGGGGGCGGCTGGCAGCGGGAAAACCTCGGCGGCCCTGCAGCGGGTGGCGTACCTGCTGTATAAACACCGCGAACGGCTGAGGGCTGACCAAATTGTGTTATTCTCGCCTAATCCGATGTTTAACAGTTATGTATCTACCGTACTTCCTGAACTCGGTGAAGAGAACATGCAGCAGACGACCTTCCATGAATATCTCGATTACTGGCTTGGCAGGACGTTTCGCTTAGAGGATCCCTTCGACCAGATAGAATACGTGCTGGAAGAACAATCTGACCGCGGGTATGAAGCCCGGCTGAAAGGAATCCAATACAAGGCATCTGTGGACTTTCTTCAAGCGCTCCAGAAGTATGCGCAGGGGTTGGAAGGGAAGGGCATGCGATTCATAAGCATACGCTTCCGGGATCGCGATTTGATCACAGCTAAGCAAATGGAATCGAAATTCTACAGCTATGATTCTTCCATTCGCTTATCCAACCGCATCGCTTTGCTGCAGGAATGGCTACTGCGTGAAATTTCTCTGTTGGAGGACAAGGAACGTGAGGCGTTCTGGGTGCAGGAGGAGCTTGATTATCTTGACAATGATCAGTACGCCGAAGCGTTTAATGAACTGCATAAAGACAGGGGTGTGTTTGACTTTGCCGAACAATATGAAGAAGCCCGCGAAATGCAGCGCGGCAATCGGAGGCTGGACGAGGGCGATTTCGATTATGCTGAGCGGGAGGAAGCACTGCTGCGCCGGATGGTCGTGAAGGAGCAATTTAAACCGCTGAAGCGAAGTGTGAAGCGGATGTTGTTCATAGACATGATTGGGCTGTACATCCAGTTCTTTGAAGAAGAGAATGTTTTGGCGGAGATGACGAATGAAGCTGGAATTCCCCCGCTCTGGCCGGAAATCTGTCAGCAAACCAAGGAGAAGCTTAGCCGGTCCGAGCTCTTCTATGAAGATGCGACACCGTACCTGTACCTGAAGGAGCTCATCGAGGGCGTTCGGGTGAACACGGAGATCCGGCATGTATTCGTCGATGAGGGTCAGGATTATTCGATGTTTCAGTATGAGTTCCTCAAAAAAATGTTTCCCCGTGCCCGCATGACGGTGCTTGGCGATTTCGGACAGGCTATCTTTGCTCAGGCCACAGAACTGTACGGCGAAGAATCACCGCTCATCGGATTGTATGGCAAATCTGAAACGAGCGTATTCCGTCTGGTTCGCAGTTACCGGTCAACGCGTGAGATTGTGGAATTCACGAAGTCTTTATTGCCTAACGCCAAGGAGATTGTAGCCTTTGAACGCAGTGGCAGGAAACCGCTCCTCTCTCAGATGGGCAGTGGCGGGCAGCGGGCAGCAAGAATAGCTGAGCATCTTGCGGCGCTTCGGGCGGAAGGCTTGGTCTCCATCGGGATCATCACCAAGACAGCGGCCGAAAGCAAAGCTGCTTATGATCTCCTTACAGCTCAGGGCTGCCAGGGGTTGAAGCTTGTGACGAAGAGTACGCCCAACTTTGAGAAGGGAACCCTGATCCTTCCCGTATATCTTGCCAAGGGCGTTGAATTTGATGCCGTTCTAATCTACGACGCATCTTCGCAGACGTATCATTTGGAGAGCGAGCGCAAGCTATTCTATACCGCATGCACGCGTGCCATGCACCGGCTTCTGATCTGTACAACGGGAGAGTGGACCCCATTCCTTCCGGCATCGGATAAGTCCTTGTATGAGGTAGAGCAAATTCAGTGATGAATACTAACCAAGGATCTCTCTTCATAAACATGACAGTCAGATGTCGAGTTTCTCCATGTATACTTTGGAGAAAGGAGAGGATTCAACCATGAACACTTATACGACCCACAAGCCCAAGCTGATCCTTACTGGAGTGGCTGTACGTACAACAAACGCTGAAGAAACGGGACCGGACGGACGATTGCCACAGCTTTGGGACACCTACTTTCAGAGTAATCTTGTTTCTGCGGAGGGGATCAGAAATCCTCAATTCCTATACTCGTTGTATACGGATTATGAAAGCGACGTGAACGGAGCTTATACCGTTGTAATTGGACATGAAACAGACAATGAATTCGTCCAGGATGATGATAATCATGCGGTTGTGGAAATACCCGAAAGTAAGTACATCGTATTCACGTCAAAGAAGGGACCTATGTATGAAGTGGTGCCTGAGGCGTGGCGGGAGATATGGGCCTATTTCAAGCAATCGCCGGAAGTGAGAACCTATACGGGCGATTTTGAGCTTTATGATTCCAGGAATTCGGATCCAGCAAACACTGAAGTGCAGATTTATATAGCCATTAAATAGCTGGAGAGCATGTTAAAACGCTACTGACATAAGGCTGTCAGTAGCGTTTTTGTATCCTTATATAGAATGAATTTAATAACTACACAAAAGGGAAAAAGTAACGGAGGGGAAATTTGGAACTGTAGGAGCGATAGTGCCGGGAGGTACAGATTAGAGATCTTTTAGAACAGCTTAGCTTCACGCAGGGGAATCCCAAGTGGGGGTATTTCCTCCGCTTCGGTCATTTGGAGATATCTTTGTAGATGAAGAATTGACAGTCTCGAAAGCAATGCTATAATCAAATAAATAGAAAATAATGCAATTATTTTTTCTTTTTGGAACCTGCATCCAGACAAACTTCACTAATCACTGTTTGGAAAATGGGGGTAAAGAGATGGGAGAGCTCAAAGCGCCTTTCGTAACCAATGTAGAGGATATGAGTTGGATCAGGCGCACTTCTGACTGCTATTTTATCATCGATGAGACGGGGAAAGTCTTACAATGGAGTGCGGAGCTTGGTGCGCTGCTTGGTATTTCGGCCACAGAAGCGGTCGGCAAGGCCTGCCGTTCCCTTGATCTCTTCAGTGATTCTACCGGGAACAGCCTCTGTAAAACCTGCCAGGTTCTAAGTGCTACGCAACATATGAACAATTGCAACGGATCACGCAGGGTATTTGTTCAACGTGGTTCGGTCCGGGTTCCTTTCCTGAAGAATATACGGGCCAGCAGCTACGATAAACGGTTAATCTGGGTGACCCTCGAACAGGCCGCGATCTTTTCCCTCATGGAAAAGCTAACTTCTCAAGAAAATAAAGTGCTGGGCCTATTATCCAGAGGCCATACAACTCAGCAGATTGCTATAGAGCTACACATTTCTTATACAACGGTACGAACCCATATCCGTAATCTTTTGAGCAAGCTTGGGGTACACAACCAAAAGGAAGCCGTTTCTCTCTTTTTTGCCGAGCTGCTTAAATAATAATTAGTGAGTAATAGAAAAGGATCATCTCCCGGTTGACTGAGGAGGTGATCCTTTTTGCGGCTTAATATCCAAATTATATTATAAAAATACCTCAAATGTACGATCCTCCCGCTTCTAATATATGTTAATTTAGTAGCACATATTGAAAGCCGGGAGCAAACGGTCCCGGTGAGGGAGGGAAATATGAGTAATATTGCAGCAATACAGGATCAGTTCAAAGCTCCGTTCTACCTGGTCTGGGAGATTACACTTTTGTGCAACGCCAGTTGTGTACATTGCTATTCAGGCGCAGGCCGCAGGCATCCCGACGAATTAGACGCAGAAGAGGCGCTTTCTGTAGTCGATCAATTAGCTGAGGCCGGTGTTCTCCTGCTTGGACTCTCCGGGGGAGAAGCTCTGCTCAGGCCCGATTGGATGGACATAGCCTCCCGTGCTTCGTCGAAGGGGATGATGGTTTCGATCGGCACCAATGGAGCTGTGATTGATGATGAGATGTGCCGCCGGATCATCGAGGCAGGGGTGTCTGGAATTTGTGTCAGTATTGATGGAGCAACCGCAGAAGTACATGAGCAGGTGCGCGGTGTCAAAGGACTGTATGACAAAGCTGTTAGCGCTATAGAAACATTAGTGAAGCATGGGATTAATGTAACTGTTGGGTATACGCCGACCCGGCTAAATTTCAGGGATGGCCGTAGGGTCGTAGAATTGGCCGCCCGGCTCGGTGCAAATGGAGTGAATTTATCTGAGTTCATTCCCACAGGACGGGGAGATCAGGCATTGGCGCTTACGCCAAATGAGCTTCGCGATGTGATTGTGGAGTGGATCTCTATGCAGCAGGAGTACGCCGGAAAGCTGAAGATATACTGGCATGACTGCCGTGTTGCACTGATGCTGCCGCCAGAGCAGGCAGCACAATATATAGGCTGTGGTGCAGGTTATGTTACCGCCCGTATCACGGTTAACGGTGATGTCACCCCTTGTGTGACTTTACCGCTCACAGCAGGCAATTTGCGTGAGCAGAGCTTTCAGGACATCTGGAGCTACTCGCCGGTCCTAGCGAATATTCGGGACAGGACGACAAGAAACGAAGGAAATTGTGGCACTTGTGAGCATAAGTTCATCTGCGGAGGATGCCGCTCTGCGGCATTAGCCTATCATAACGATGCTTCAATGGGCGATCCTTATTGCTGGGTGGTTCCTGAAGCAGTTCAAGTGTAGAAGGAGAGGATAAGATGCCAAATTTAACTTCGGATACGGTACTAACACTCGCATCCAATATTGTTACCCGCAAAGAGGAAAATAGCAAGTACGTGGTGTACAACCCGGCTACGGACGAGCTTCATGTGTTATCACGTCTGGCCTATACCATATTGAAGCTATGTGAGCAGCCCGCCCGGGTTGCCGAGATTACGGGGCTTGTTGAGGAATCCATTCCAGCCTTCCAGTGTGACCAGGGACGCGGGGAAGTGAACGGATTACTTCAGAAGCTATTGAAACGAGGCTTGCTCCAGGCAGCCTGACCAGCCCTATAGAGAGGAGGTGAGGAAATGGAAGCAACCAGAGAACTGCTGTGGGACATCGCCCGTGACAATATGGCGGAAATGGAAGACGCTGATTTGCTGGCAGCCATTCAAGAACTGGATATTGTAGATTTAGGGGAATTATCTGTTATTGCCTGGAGAGTAATTTAGCAAGCAAGGAGCCTCGGGCGCTGCCGGAGGTTCTTTTTACAAGGAGGCAGCCAATGGGTCGGAGCAGAACAACCTTCCGGAGGTTAAGCAGTGGATTGGGAATTATTCATCTTCCGTTAGCCGGTATGAACACGGTATCGCTGGGCCTGCTATCGGGTGCGGGTGCAAGGCTGGAAGCGGAAGATGAAATAGGCAGTTCGCGGATTCTCGAACATTGGATATGGCGAAGAGAACAGAAGGAAGAGGATCTCAATGATATTTTGGCGGATTTCGGAGCTAATTTGAAAACCTCATCCAATATAGAATGGACACGCCACTGGACTACAGTGCTTTGTGATCAATTTGAGCCGGTCTTCAAACTGTTTTTGCATGATATTCTGGAGTTTGATTTGTGCCCTGAGACCTTTGCGGCCAGCAAGGAGTATGCAGCAGTTCTTTCCAGTAAACGCCGGAAGGAACCAAATGCGTACGTAATGGATGTATTGCGTGAGAAAATGTCCGGGGGTAAAACGATCGGACGGTCAGCTGTAGGCCGGGTTGAAGATATAGCGAGGCTGGATTTCCCCAAGGTGAAGAGCGTCTATGAACGTCTTTATGTTCCAAATAATTGTGTGGTTGCTGTGGTTGGAGGCATTTCAAAGGAACGACTGGAGAAGCTGCTGGATGAAATCGGTGAAGCCGGCGTTGTACAGGATTCACTGATCGTTCCTCGGGAAGAATCCCCTTATTGGCAATCCTGTACGTATTCCATCGAACAGGAAGGCAGACTCGTTCATCTGGCAGCAGCGTTGCCCTGTGTATCCTGCAGACATCCTGATTTTTTCGCATTTGCTGTGTTGTCACAGGCGCTGGGTGGAGGAGACGGTTCCAGACTTTTTGAAAGTATCCGGCAGAGAAAAGGGTTGGCCTATCAAGTACGGAGCAGCTTGATGTCCTTCAGGGACACGGGACTCATGACCTTTTATCTGGCCACCGGACCGAATTCCGTATCCTGGGCGGCATCTGCCATTGTTCAAGAAATGGAGCAAATCAGGAATAACGGAATGAGCAGAGAGGAGGTCAAGGCCGCCCAAAACCAGCTTTTAAACCAGATGGTCCTAAGGTCAGAGAGTACAGCTTCCAGAATGAACACGCTGTTGACCGCCTCATGGTATCCGGGATACCCAGGGACGTTAACGGTCATGAAAGAAGCCATAAGTTCGGTTACTCCGGAGGCGATTCAGTCCGCTTTACAGAACGCCGCCCCGACTGCAGAAATGGGTGTGGTGACGTTGGGTCCGGTATCCGCTTCAGCGCTAGTATTGAATCATTAGGAGGACGTTATGGCCTACTCGCAGTGGAAGTATCCAAATGGTCTGAACGTAATCACGGAGGATATGCCTTCAATGGCAAGTGTGACGGCCGGATTTTTTGTACTGAGCGGGGCAAGACATGAGTCCCCGAAACAGACAGGTATAGCACACGCGCTGGAGCATCTGCTTTTTCGGGGATCGCTGCTTTATCCAAAGGGAGCCATGAGTCCCGAATTCACTCAAATGACAGGGACTATGAATGCTTTTACCACCTGGGAATATACTTGCTTCTACAGCCGTTCCATCCCTGAAGAATTGCCCGGAATCTTTTTTCCATTAATGGATATGATTCGTCAGCCTCTATTGCGGGAAGAAGATTTTGGTCTGGAACAGAATATTATCCGCAAAGAATTATCAAGACAATTAGAGGAACCGCGGAGCAGACTCACTCATGCGCTCCATCAATACGTGTATCCGGGACGTCTCGGCAAGCTGCTGATTGGTCTCGATGAAGATATTCTTAAATTGAGCGCTCTGGAGCTTAGAGAATTTCACCGGCGGCATTATATTCCCTCCAATATTCTGCTGGTGATTTCCGGCAGCCTTGGGAAGTGCAGCGGACTGGAGTCCTGCCTGCAAGCTTTACAGGATTGGGAGGAGCCTATGCTTCCGGTCGGGCTTGAACAGCCTCTAATGGCACAACCTGCGGTTGTCAACCTACCGCAAACGCGTACAGAGCTATGTTACTCAGTATGGGCCTGGAGTCTCCCGCCGCTTGAGGATAAAGAACATTACGCAGTCCATCTGCTATGCACCTTGCTGGGCGACGATAATTACATCGGCTCAAGGCTCTATAATGTGATCGTTGCCCCTGGATTAGCCCAGCAGATCACCTGTGTATACTCCGTATTGGGCGGCAAAGGACTGTTCAAAATCTATAGTTTGGCAAGTGCAGCTCAACTGGAGGGGGTTCGAGAAAAGATGCTGGGCGAGCTGCGCCAGATGGGGGCTGGAAGGATCACATCACGCGAATACAACCGTGCCAAGCAAAAGGTAAAAACACAAATGGCCCTGGATGCTTCCGTATCCCACAGCCGTTCGGTCTCAATTGCCCAGGCCTGGATGCGGCATAGACGTATGGTTCCTCTGGACGAACTCCTGACATTCATTGATCAGATCAGTATAGGTGACCTTCAAAATATAATTGCCCAGTACTTTAACAACCAGGAGTGCTTTGAAATATACGGATAATCACAAGAAACGGAGCTGGTCTAAACATGGTGGAGGAATGGTTCCGCTATCCTGTACATATGGTCTGGTCGGTTACTAATTTGTGTAATGCCCACTGCATACATTGCTCGTCAAGCTCTGGAACCTGTCTTCCGGGAGAACTGGATCAGGCGCGGGCTTTGCAGTTAATTGACGAACTGGCGGATATGGGTTGTATTGATTTGGCCTTATCCGGCGGGGAGCCGCTGCTTCGGGCGGATATCGAACAGATCATCGAACATGCCGTTCATCATCATATGCAGGTGGGTCTGGGAACCAACGGCTGGGGTCTGAATCTGAAAAGAGCGAAGGAACTGAGAGCATTAGGACTTCAGCGCATCCAGATCAGCCTCGATGGCATAGGCCAGACACATGATGAAGTGAGAGGGCTGAAGGGGCTGTTTAATCGTGTAGAACGTGCTATTGATGCTTCTCTGGAGTCAGGACTCCAGACACATATCTGCTTTACTCCTCACAAGGAAAATGTGCATCATACCGAGCAGGTCATTCAATATGCCTTATCCAAAGGAGTCCATCTATTCAATCTGTCCCAGTTCGTGCCTGTAGGCCGGGGAAGTCAAAGTATGGACTTGCTTCCCGGGCAATGGAGATCTTTGGCGATGCTGTGGGTGAACAAGAGGGAGCAGCTTAAAGGGCGTATGAAGTTCAGCAGCCACTTGGCGCAAATGGCTTTGGTTGATCCCACTTTAGCCTGCCAGGAGGGCTTCAGAGGCTGCCAAGCCGGTATGGCGCAAGGGTATATTTCTGCAGATGGCTGGGTCACTCCCTGTGTTATGCTTCCGGTACATTTAGGCAATGTCCATGAGCGCCCCTTAAAAGAGATTTGGGACAGCTCGCCTGTTATCCAGCAATTGCGTGACCGGAGCAACCTGGGCGGAAACTGCGGGCAATGCGGAATTCGGGAAAAATGCGGGGGCTGCCGCGGGGTTGCTTATGGCCTGTATCACGACTATTTAGCTGATGATACACACTGCTGGCTGCATTCCGCACCGGAGTCTGCAGACCGGATCACAGTCTAATAAAAAAGGGGAATGTACAAATGAGCTATGTTACCAGAGATGAAGATATTCGTTATGTTATTTTGCTCAGCCATGCAACGAATGAAAAAATGAGTCTTGAACTCATTCGCGCCCATGTGAACCATTTACGTGAGCTTGACCGGGAGGGGAAGCTGGTATTGTGCGGGCCGTTTACGGATTATGCCGGCGGTATGGTCATTATCCGCGCTGCGTCCAGAGAAGAGGCCGTGCAGATAGCAGAGCGTGATCCTTATGTCCTTTCGGGCAAAGAGAATTATGAATTGCGCACCTGGGAGTTGTCGCTTGAGAGTAACGGGCATATGGGCATTGTTGAATAGAATGAAGAGAGGTTGATTCTTTCATGCGGCTTACGTTTTCTTATTTTAGACGACATGACCCCGTACTATGGATTCGGGTGTTTGGAACCGGATTATGTGCATTAACTACATTTATGATCCGGCCTTTTCTCATTTTTTATATTTCGGATAAGCTTGGTGGAACTGTGCTGATGCCTCTGCTGGTTGTAGGTCTTCAACCGCTGGCGGGAATTATGCTCAGCTTCTGGGGCGGGGGGCTGGCTGACCGTTACGGGCGCAAGCCGGTTATGCTTGTATCCTTGGTTATTCAGGCTTTGTCCATGCTTGGTTTTATATTTGCCGATACCCTGTGGATGCTGATTCTGATTTCTGTACTTGGGGGCATGGGGATGCCGATGTTTCTGCCGGCAGCCAATGCCCAGATTTCTGACATTGTTCCCGAGGAGAAACGTGCGGAAGCCTTTGCCCTTATTCATGGTGCAGTCAATGTTGGCGGTGCGCTGGGGCCCTTGCTGGGCTTGGCCGTGTATCTATTGAACCAGAGTGTTATCTTTGTGATTTGTTCGGCTTCTTTTGTTTTGTTCGCTTTGCTTATTTGGTGGAAGGTGCCGGAAACACGACCGGAAGAGATCCTGCAGCCTGATAAGCCTGCGGCCCATTCGACCAGACTTCCATACCGGGAACATAGATTGCTGTACCTGTTGACCTTGTTCGCGCTTCCTGTGGGATTATTGTACTCACAGGTGGAAACCACTCTTCCGCTGCATCTGAAAACTAACTTTTCTAATGCCTCCTCCATCTTTGCCGGACTTATGACAATTAACTCTATTGTTGTGATTCTGCTCATGGTCTGGCTGCCAAAGAAGACGGAAAACAGATCACCGCAGTCCATGATATTGATAAGTTATGTGCTGTTTGCCATCGTAAGTCTGGGTTATGGATTTGCTGCATCTTTCCTCGTATTAGTGGTCACGGAGCTGATTTTTACCGTAGGCGAAATTATAGGCATCATCCATTTGCAAAAATATGTTTCCATTGCTGCACCTGCAGGCATGAGAGGAAGATATAACTCTATCTTTGGCTTATATATGCAAATCCCCAAAATCCTCGGCCCCATTTGCTTCGGACTGATCTTTGAGTATTTTGGCGGGGGAATGATGTTTTCGCTTGTCGCTGGTCTGCTGGTTCTCTGTGGCGTGGCCATCTATCAACTAATCCGTAATGCACAGAATCAGAAAGTCGCTCTAATGCAAAAGGAGCTGCAGACGGATACAGCGGTTTAAGGAGAGTGGAATCAGAATGCAAATCTGTTCTGTGAACATCGGAAAAGCCGGATGGATTGAATGTGAAGGGAAACGCGTATTGTCTGCGATCACGAAGATACCAACAAAAGACCAGGTGTTCTTATCCGTTCTAGGTTTGCAAGGAGATGAACAGGCGAACAAAATCAGACATGGTGGACTAGACAAAGCGGTTTGCGCTTATCCTGAAGAATATTACGATGACTGGGAACAGGAGCTATGCATGGAGCTTCCCTTTGGTTCCTTCGGAGAAAATCTAACAGTACAGGGTATGAGGGAACCGGAAGTACATATCGGCGATATTTTTATGTGGGGGGAGGCGTTGCTTGAGATTACCCAGCCCCGCCCCCCATGTCATAAGCTGGCTAAAAAGTTTGGCAACCCTCAGCTGCCGCTTCTTTTTCAAAATCTGGGGAGAACCGGTTTTCTCATGCGTGTTCTGAAGGAAGGGTGGGTTAGCATGGATAGCCCTTTCTTTTGCTCCAAAACTCATCCCTCTCAAATTTCCATTGCAAGGGTCAATGATGTTATGTATAAGGATATACGGAATAAAGAGCTGCTCACGGCCATTTTACAGGTGGAGGCCTTGTCGCCAAGCGTTAGGACCACTTTCAAGCTAAGGCTGGCAGGGCATTATGAGGATTCTACGAACAGGCTGCAAGGGATGTAAATGGAGAAGCTGCTTCGATCGCACAAGAGACGGGAATTCCATTTCACCCCCCCTGAGTTTATGATTCAAAGTAAATATGCTTTGGGTTTCCTGTAAATTTTGCTCTATAGATGATATAGTGATCCGTATTGTAAGTAACGGTAAACAGCCGGGAAAGGGTGCAGCCGCATGAACAAAACGGATCGTTTGTTAGCTATAGTGCTTGAGCTGCAGCGTAATAAGGTGCTGCGGGCCGAGGATTTGGCCGCTACCTTTGAAACAAGCGTGAGAACCATTTATAGGGATATTCAGGCTTTGAGTGAAGCCGGTGTATCCGTGATAGGGGCGCCAGGACAGGGATACTCCTTAATGGAGGGGTATTTCCTGCCGCCAGTCAGCTTTACGGTAGAAGAAGCTGTGACGTTACTTATCGGGACGGATTTTATCGAGCAGTGGTTTGATGTCCACTATGGCCGTAAGTCCCGTACTTCCAGAGGAAAGATTGAAGCCATCCTCCCGGAACCGGTCCGCAGTGAGGCTGCCCGGATACGTAAGAGCATTCGGTTGCGTACGTCCGCTGAAGATGTATCACGAATACAAGAGAAGGCATACCTGGAAGCGATTCGTCAGGCGATCCTGGAGGAAAGAAAAATAAGCTTCCACTATTCCAAAAAAATTGCCGAAGCTGATGGAAACCGTCAAAGCGTTCGTACGGTTGCTCCTTATGGGCTTGTGCTCCTTCATGGGGCATGGGTACTCATCGCATGGTGTGAATTGCGTCAAGACATCCGTCATTTCCGGTTGTCCCGGATGACGGAGCTTATTGAACTGGAAGCTGGATTCAAGCTTCCAGCAGATTTTAATTTGGATGCATACCGGCCTCCAGATGACCGTAACATCCGTGTGCGCATCCGGGTCCAGCCTGACATTGCCGATAAGGTAAGGGAGTCAAACAACTTCTATATAGATACGATAGAGGATCAACCGGAAGGCTTGCTGGTAACCTTTCGTGTTAGGCAGGCGGAGGAATTGCTGCAATCCGTGCTCGGCTGGGGAGCCGGAGTGGTTGTACTGGAGCCGGAATCCTTCCGATATCGGGTAAGAGACGAACTGGAGAACATGTTGAAACGCTACTGACATAAGGGTGTCAGTAGCGTTTTTGTATACTTAGAACAAAAAGATGATTAAAGGAGCTAATACATGATGGTTACAACTAAGGAAGCCTTACAACGTTTTGAGGAAACTGTCGCACATTATATTCATGAACTGGAACCATTCAGTATGGAGCAGCTGAAGCAAAAGCCAAGCGACAACGAGTGGTCTATCGGACAGATGGTTCAACATCTCATTAACTCAGCGCTGTATATGCAGCTTCGCAATGTAGACCAATGCCTGGTGCCAAGCGAAGACTCCCTGGTATCTCAAGCGGGAAAAACCGAAGCAGGTGAGGCAATATTCGCTCAAGGAAGTTTCCCGCCCGTTCGTGTTCAGGTTCCGCCTTCCCCTCAATATACGCCGCAGCAGCCGGAAAGCAAAGAGCAGCTAATTCAAGGGCTGCACGCGGTCATCCAGAGAATGAAGGAGATTGAACCGACCCTTGGGGAAGCGTCCAAACAAAATACAGTGCCTCATCCGCGATTCGGTGGATTGTGCGCAGAGGAATGGTTTCTGCTAGTTGAAATGCACTACCGTCATCATCTTCTGCAGCTGGACCGCTTAAAACAAGGTTTGGTTCATGCTCATGAATGAACAAGCTAACGTTGCCTCTTCTGAATAGGTAGAAAGGTATGGAGTTGAAGCTCGCACAGCCTGTTTTATCATCATTCCGGCCATGGTAGGAACACACCATGGAGAGGGTGCTGATTATAGTGCTGCGGGCTTTTTTTGTCGTTAAAAGTCGAATTTCCAAATGCATTCTCTAGTAACCGCTTTCAGTTCATTGTAGAATGGATAAAAACAAAGGTATATCATTGACACGGTTACAAGGGAGCATGCCCATGAAGAGGTTCTGGTTCAGGAAAAAGTATATTCCGTTCACCTACAAGATGATGATTCCATATCTCATTCTTGTATTGCTGACAGATGTGCTGGTCGGCTATATCGCATATACGATGCTTATTCAATCCAGGACAGAGATGGCGGAAACGAATATCAGGACCGCTCTGAAGCAGACAAGGAACAACATCGAATACCAGACGGATGAAATCAAACGAATGAGTAATTCGCTGTTTCTCAATTCGAACTTTCAAAATGCTCTTCAGTTTAGGGGGGAGCCTTTAGATAACATGCTTAAGATGAGAGACGATATCGTTCCTTATATGAAGGCCCCTCTGCAATTGTACGGGAACAAGCTAAGACTTGCGCTCTATACCGTGAATGAGACGATGCTTGAAATAACCGGTGACGATATGTCGATGCCGATCGGTAGAAGCGATTATTATGTTCTTCCTTACCGGACGATCGAAAATGCGGAGTGGTTTCAGTCGATCGTCACGGATAGCAAAGACAGCGTGTGGCTTCAGGCAGACACCGATCGCGAGCTGGGCAACATTTCGTATGTCCGTAAGCTCGTTTCTTCAAATGGTCCGGCCGTTATCGGTTATATTCGTGTCACGGCGAGAATTGACGAGCTTTTTGGCAATTTCGATACCTTTCCGGTTGAACAGGGGCTTGACCTTCGTTTGATTGACAGGATGCAAGGATCGACTATATATGAACAGGGTATTGTAGATGAGCATGCGAAGCAAGATTCTTATTTGATTATTAGCGAAGATGTTCCGATACCGGGATATGCCATCGAGGCAAGGGTACCGCACACTTATTTGAACAAAGACGCGAGCAGAATGCAGAAGGTGATTGGCACCGTCTGTTCCATCAGCTTTTTGGTTATGGCTGTTATTGGCTTCCTGGTTGCCCGAATCTCCGGCAAAAAAATTAAACGGATCGTATATTTAGTCCAGTCGTTTCGGGAAGGGAATTTTTATAAAAGAATTGGCTTTTCAGGAAACGATGAATTTGTCTACATTGCCAATAGCTTTAATCAAATGGCCACGAGCATCCAGGAACTGATCCGCGACGTCTACGAGCAGGGCATCCAGAAAAAACAAGCTGAACTGGATGTGCTGCAAGCCCAAATCAGTCCGCATTTCTTGTACAACACACTGTCGACGATTGGCAGTCTGGCCAATTTGGGCGAAGTTGAGAAGGTAACGGGGATGGTACAAGGCCTTTCCAAATTTTACCGGCTCACCTTAAACGAAGGACATGTGTATATCTCTCTGGAAAAAGAGTTGGAGCAGGTAAGGACCTATCTTGAAATTCAGAGAGTAAAGTATGCGGATGCCTTCAAGGTTTATTATGATATCGATCCGGAAATTTTACGGATTCCCATTATTAAGCTGATTTTGCAGCCGTTTGTCGAGAATATATTCAAGCACGCCTGGTTCGGTGAGACGATTGCGATCCGTATTACCGGAAAGCGGCTTGGTGACCGGATTGAACTTAAGGTCATTGATAACGGGATCGGTATGCGGCCGGATACCCTTAGAACAATGCGGTCGAACCCGCTTCATTCTGACAGCTATGGTCTGAGAAACGTGGAAGAACGAATTAAACTGAGATACGGCAATGATTTCGGCATTCAGATTGGCAGCCATTTTGGGGCGGGAACGACAGTTCAAATTATTTTACCGGTCGATAATGCAGAAATCCGGGAAGTTATGGGGGAGTAGGAGGGTCATGGTGATGGAGATTAACGTTCTGCTGGTGGATGACGAAGTGGTCGATTTGGAATGGCTCAGACGGCGTGTGGCGGGCAATGAGCATTTGCCTTTGCATAACGTTAGAACGGCCGCGAGCGGGTTTGCCGCTCTCAAAGTGATGGAGCAGTATCCTGTTGACATCATTCTCTCCGATATCCGTATGCCCATTATGTCAGGAGTGGAATTTGCGCGGAAAGCGAAGGAGATCAACCCTGAGGTCCATATTGTTTTTATTAGCGGACATCAGGATTTCAGCTATGCCAAAGAAGCGATTCAATTGAGCGCATCCGGTTATTTGCTTAAGCCCGTCGATGACGATGAGCTAAACGATATGCTGAGCGGACTCTGCGCCAAAATTGAGAAAGCCCGGAAGCAGCATATCTCCTTGTCGGAGACGCTGACGCTTGTCAATCAGGAGCTGCTGCTGCGCTGGTTTAACGAGTCCACTCCGGGGCAGGTCGAGACGCATATTCAGAGTTTCCTTGAGCCCTATTTACAAGATGCGTCCGCGGTCGCCATCGTTGAGATCGACGACATGGCGTGGAAAATCCAGTCATGGACGGAAGAGAAACGAAGTATATGGAGCAGCAGCGCCAATCATTTCATCCGGAAGTTCGCTCACGATCAAAATTTAGGCATGGTCATCACCACCTATGACTATCACTTTGTGATATTGGCTGCGGTTCAGGAACAACATTTCACAGCTTTGATGGAAGAGCTGATTCGGGCGTTCTATCAGGAATTTTCCTTTTCCATTACCATCGGCCGGGGGATGTACACAACCGAACTCGACAAGCTGCATAAGTCCTACCGGCAGGCTCAGGCCGCTTTAAGCATCAAATGGATTGTCGGGAAGAACAGGCTCATCCAAGACGCCTCCGAGTGGCATCCAAAGGAAAAGATCGCTGCGGATGTAGAGGTTATTGTTGACCGGATGCTTAAGGCTATGCTCGACTACGACCTTACAACCATTGACGATTGCTTGCTGCAGCTGTTTGCCGGAGACAGCCCGATCTCCCAGAAAAACGACATTTACGACATCATTATTCGGATTACCTCCAAGCTTCATGCCGATCTGCGGCAAATGAATGAGCATTTGTACGAGATTTTGAATTGGGATTCCCATCATCCTTTTGTGCTGTTTCAGTTCGAAACGGTGCATGATATCCTTTCGTGGCTGAGAAGAAGGTTCTTTGAACTGTCGGAGCTGCTGTATTTGAAGCGGCAAAGACAAAAGCGGAAGCTAATTGATGAAATTACGGAATATGTGAAAGGAAGATTGGAGCAAAAAGTAACGCTGAACGAGGTTGCCGCTCATTTCGATTTTACGCCCAACTATCTGGGTCATCTGTTTAAAGTCGAAACCAACAGTCTATTCAGCGATTTCCTGGGCGAATTGCGAATGAAGCGGGTATGCGAGCTGCTCGAAGATCCGACGAAGAAAATATATGAAATTGCAGAACAGGCCGGATATAAAAATATTATTTATTTCAATAGGCAGTTCAAGCAGTACATGGGCATGTCCCCCGGCGAGTACCGGAAGAGAAACAAAATTTGAATCTATTCGTGAGGCTCTTGTTCCGGACGGGACAGGGCTTATTTTTTGTCGAATCGTTGAATTAGTATTAGGTTTAGTTGTTTCGCTGAATTATGCCGCTGCACCCGCCCTATTATAATCAGAGATATAGAGAAGAGAGGGGTGCAAAGATGAAAGGGCATACATTTTGGAGCGATTTGAAAAACTATAGGGTTCTCTTATTGATGCTGGCACCAGCGGTTGCATTTTTTCTTCTGTTTGCCTATGTCCCGATGGCAGGCATCATTATTGCCTTCAAGCATTATGACTACGCTGGCGGTATTTTTGGGAGTGCCTGGAACGGACTTGACAACTTCCGCTTTTTCTTTGAATCGGGAGATGCCTGGCGGGTCACGCGAAATACAGCATTGTACAACATTGCGTTTATTATTGTGAACAACTCGTTGCAAATATTTGCAGCAATCATGTTGTTTGAGGTCGGCGGCAAATGGTTCCGGAAAATTACACAATCGGCGCTGTTTCTTCCTTACTTTATCTCATGGGTCGTTGTCGGGGCGATTGCCTATAACCTGCTCAACTATGATATCGGCACTGTGAATGCGCTGCTTAGAGGCTTAGGACTGGAGCCTGTCGATATTTACAATACACCTTCCTACTGGCCGTATATCCTGGTTCTCGTTTCTGCCTGGAAAGGTCTTGGATACGGAACGGTGATGTACCTGGCCGCGATTACGGGCATAGATACCGAGATGTATGAAGCGGCTGAAATTGATGGTGCCAATATTTTTCAGCGGATCATGAAAGTGACGATTCCCAATCTTTATCCGACGATTATTATTCTGGTGCTGCTGGCGGTCGGGAATATCTTCCGGGGTGACTTCGGGATGTTCTATAACATGATCGGCAACAACGGTTTGTTGTTCTCTTCGACAGATGTTATCGACACTTTTGTTTTCAGATCGCTGATTACTTCTAATGACATCGGCATGTCGGCTGCGGCTGGCGTTTTCCAATCTGTTCTTGGATTCGTGACGATCATGACCGTGAACTTTGCTGTCCGTAAATACGACAAAGACCGCGCCCTGTTCTAAGCGCAGTAGGAGTTTAGTTTTTCAAAATGGAGGTAACGATATGAAGCAGCTCGATCGTAAAATATTCTCAGGTATTGGTTATGTATCCCTGATTTTTCTCGCGATATTATGTATTTTTCCCTTTGTGCTTGTCGTATCGTCATCCTTTACGGAAGAAAATAAAATCATTACGGAAGGCTATCAATTTATACCGACTGCATTTTCTACGGAAGCCTACAGCATTTTGTTTAAGTATCCCGAGCAAATGATTCAGGCCTACCTGGTGACGATAGGTGTTACGATAATAGGCACGCTGCTGGGCTTGTTTCTGACCTCGATGACCGCTTACGCGCTGTCCAGAAAAGATTTCAAGTGGCGCAACAAGTTTTCCTTCTTCTTCTTCTTTACGACTTTGTTTAGTGGCGGGCTGGTCCCGTGGTATCTGCTTATGGTCAACTACCTGGATATGAAGGATACTCTGGCGGCCTTAGTGATTCCAATGATGCTCAACGTCTTTTATATCATTGTCATGAAGTCTTTTATGGGCAGCATTCCGGAAGCAATTGTCGAATCGGCCAAAATTGACGGCGCAGGCGACTTCAAGATCTATGCCCGTCTAATCCTGCCGCTCTCTAAACCGGCGCTCGCTACAATCGGATTGTTCCTTGCACTTGCCTATTGGAACGACTGGTACAACGCGCTGCTATTTATATCCAATGAAAACCTGATGCCGCTCCAATATTATTTATATAAAATGCTTGGCAATATGGATGGCATGCGAAAAGCTATGATGGGTGCGGGAGCCGTCGTAACTACTTCGATTCCGACCGAAAGCTTGAAGATGGCGATGACGGTTGTAGCGACCGGGCCAATTCTGCTAGCTTATCCGTTCGTACAGAAGTACTTCGTCCAAGGCTTGACGATTGGCGCTGTGAAAGGGTGAACCCGGGGAAACCCGGTTAATCAATATATTTAAACATAAGGGGGAAGGTTTGAAATGCTGAAGAAAAATAGATTGATCATGTTGGCGCTCGTTTTAACCTTCGTAATGATTTTGAGTGCATGCGGCGGCGGAAAGAACAATACCAATGCACCTGCTCAGGCTACTAACAATGCATCAGAGTCAGCAGAGCCAGGCAGCGATACGACAGGCGGCTCAGACACCTCAGGCGCCATTGATACCTCCAAAGAAGTGAAGCTGAAAATGATTTTTGTGGGTCCCAAGCCTGTAGACTATGATATCGTTTTTGCTGAAATTAATAAAAAGCTGAAAGAAAAAATCAATGCCACGGTCGAAGGCGAGTTCCTGGACTGGTCTGACTGGGCGCAAAAATATCCACTGAAGCTGGCGGCGGATGAAGATTTTGACCTCATCTATTCAGCAAACTGGGCCGGCTACAATGATCAGGCGCTGAAAGGCGGATTCCTGGAATTGACCGATGAGCTGCTTACCAAATATATGCCGCAAACGATGGCTGCGATGTCTGATGTGGGCTGGGATCAGGCGAAAGTAAACGGAAAACTGTACATGGTTCCGCAGAACAGAGGGGAGTCCGTCGAAAAGCTGATTCTGTATCGTGAAGATTTGCGTAAGAAACACAATCTGCCAGAAATCAACAGCCCGGAAACCTATGCTACTTATTTGAAAGCAATAGCTCAAAAGGAGAAGGGCGTATCGCCTTTCACTCCGGAAACAGGGGACTGGAAATTTCATAATTTGGACCGTGTCTTGCTGAAGCAGCAAAATGAATGGAATATGTTTGATCTCGACCTTCCGTTTGCCTTTAAATTGACGGATGAAAAAGGGCAAATCTTTAACGTATATGAAACGCAGGAGTTCAAAGATCTGCTCGTGTATTACAAGGATCTTGCCGATAACAATGCATGGTCGAAGAACGTTCTGAACAGCAAAAACGATCATCAGGCGGATTTCAAAGCAGGCAAAACGGCATCGATTACGCACAACAACGGAACGCTTGGAGCACTCATGGCTTTAATGCGCCAAGAAAATTCTCCTTATGAAGTAGCGCTGGCCGACATCAACCAAGGCAAGAAAAAATCGGTAGCTATTTCTACACAAAACGGTACGTCGGTCCATGCAACTTCCGAGAATCCGGAACGTTCCCTGATGTTAATCGATCTGATGCAAAATGATAAAGAGCTGCATGATCTGATGATGTACGGCGTAAGCGGTGTACACTATGAAGCGGTGGGCGACGACAAATATAAAGCAACCGCTAAAAATGCGAACTTTACCGGCTTCTCGAACTGGAGCTTCAACTCACCGCTCAACCGTGACAATGAAGCCTTCCCGCAAGAAATTTCCGATCTGGTGAATGGCTGGGAAGCAAAAGAAGTCTACCATTATCCGCTTGAAACGTTTGTATTCGACAACAGCAAAGTGAAAACGCAAATCGCCAATATAGGCAATGTGATGCTCCGCTATGCGGTTCCGCTTGAGTACGGGGTAATTGATGACATCGACAAAGGCCTTGCAGAGCTGAACAAGCAACTGAAATCGGCTGGCATTGATAAAATCCAGGCTGAACTGCAAGCTCAAATTGATGCTTTCTTGGCAAACAAGTAAACAACTCTAATGAGCAAAACCTCCACCCAAAAGGGAGGCCGCTGAAAAAGTCCATTAAAATCTCAAAAAGACATTCTCCTCATTTTTCTGAAGAGAATGTCTTTTTTGATCGGTATAAAAAGGCAGGTGGTCCCAATCTCTCTGAGCAGCCTGATCATTAAAATAGCACTTTCACTTAATCCCTTCATTCGCAGCAGCTTTTTACTAGTATTATATTCCCATATGGTCATATAAATGGTATGCTATTGTAAAGTTGTGCAAACGATTTCCTAAATTGAGTAGGAGGTATTGAATGGTATTAATTGAAATTGAGTTTGCTATTGAATTTAATGATGAAGCTTTAGATATTATAATCTTTAAAAACCGTTGAAGATCTGTGTAACTCATTATTCTAATCAGATTGGAGATTATGAGTATGACTTTAATTTTACCTTTTATTCATCCAAACAAAGATAATTATTTACTTGATCAGGTGAATTGTCTAGAAAAAACGTTATTAATTGTTGCAGAGGGGAAAAGGAGTTACTTTTCAAACTATTATCTAATTCTTCAGAAGTGTTTTGAATTATACCATAGTTCGAATTTAAAAATTGATTTCAGCCAGTTTTGTAAGAACACTGAAAAAGTTATGAGTCTTTTAGGTCTAAAGGTACATTATTTCCCCCTGTGCAAAGATATACATACGATTATTAGGGAACAAATAAATCTCCAAAGACCAGTTCTTGTCTCCGGCAACTTGAAAGCGCTCTATTACAGTCATCATTATAATGTATCTGATTGGATGCATTTATTTTTAATTAAAGGGTACAATGCCACAACAGGGGTTTATTATATTATGGACAGTGCACAAAAGAAAAATGAAGGTTATAAGTATGATGAATTTGTTATCACTACGGAAATGTTAGAAAGTTTGGCGACATCCTCTCATGAAACATATAATACAGAATACTTTTTCTCAATTGAAAGCTTACATGTAGAACCACTAGAATCAGAATTACTTATTACCTGCATAAACGAGATTCTAAATGCACCGATATATAATGAGATTATAGCCATGGAACAGCACCAAGAGAACAATAGCGGATTAACTACTGAATACATTGGCACCAAGTTATTAGGAATGGTTAAATCAAAGGAAGTCCTTAACGCAGAATTAGTGATACAATTTAAGCGTTTTTCAATAAATAGTACCTTAATAGAGAAAATAGAGGAGACATCCGCGCAACTTATTAAAGAATGGAAAACAGTTATTTCGGTTTATTTAAAAAGCTTAATTACAGAAAACCGATCCTTTAGTGTACAAGTGAACTCAGAAAAAGCAATAATATTAGAGAATTCCTTAAAAACTTATTTAAAAGAAGTTTTAATTATGCTTTATTCATTACGGGAAATACAACAGAAAGAAATGCCTGAAATGAAATGGAACACAGAAAACAATGAAGAAGGTATTATACAGTCTGACGAAGATATGATTAAGTTTTGTATTCAAACTGATAAAGAATATGATTACAATAATTCTCCTAAATTTATGTATCATATAAAGCCTAATCAAAATTTTATATATAATGTACAGATTTCTATTGCACAAGAACCTAAAGTGTCTGCATATCAAGCGGGTATTATCTTTAGGACAAAACTTGGTGAGACATATATTTGGGGTATTTTTAACAATGAAAAAGTTGTTTTATCCAAATCTATTGATCCGATATTTAGTTATAATGTAGCTCGGAATGTTGAGATATTACAAGTGAGACTTGAGAATAATGGAGATTATGTATTTTCTGTTGCTGATCAAGATACATCCATTGTAGAAGTTTACAGAACAAATATGCTTTCTGATTTAAGTGCGATTGGAATTGGATTCAGGAATTGGTATTCTGTAAATTCGTTGCAACTAGACTTGAAATCACATATTGAACTAATAGAGTAACAGTGGTACCTCCTAAAAGACGACATTCATTCGCCAAGCTGCGAATGAATGTCGTCTTTTTCTGATGTTCTTGCTTTCCGCCAATCCGATATAACAACAAGGAGAAGCTACTCAGACCTATTGAACAGGGGCGAGAACTAAAGCCTTCAGGTTTAGTTCCTGGTCTTTATCCATACCCAGGAAGTTGGCAGCATAGTACAGACCGTTCTGCTCCCAGAAGTAATAAGTTTGAGTTTTTATCTTTGTTTTGTCCGAGCTGTTGTAAAAAGGTTCAGAGTATACGTGTGCGTTATCGGCATAAGCTGAAATTTCGATGCCGTTAATCTCCAGCTTCCGAATGAACGAGAGCTTGGACGTATTGAACAGTGGAGCTTTACTCTGATAAAGCGAAAGTACATCATTCATATCATAGATTTTGGAATCGTGAGGTGCCCGATAGTCATTCCACAGGGCATCCGAGGTCTGGCTGAACGAGAACCCTGTGTTCTGGTCTCCGGCTTTCAGCAATACCGAGTCGGCCAGCGTAAGCTGGGTGTCGGGCAAGCCGAACGGGAACTTCACGTTAAAGCCGAGAATATTCTTCGCTTCGAGCAAATCTTTTTCGTCGTATAGAGGAAAAGAATTTCCCTCCCCATCGTAGCGGACATGCTGAACCTGCTGCGGAGAAACAAAGGATTGCACGACTTTCGATAGCTCCTTTTGTGTGAACTGGCTATAGGAATTGACCGCATATACTATATCCTTGTCTTGCCAGATGTAGCTTATGCCCGTCCCCGGCTTACGCCCGTTGACTTGTGTTGCCGTGAATAGAGTGCCTTGGATATTGCCCATCGCAACCACATCCTGCCGGTAAGAAGGAGAGGTTGTGTCCTCTTGGGAATATGGAGCGCCCCACAATAAATTGTGCTCCAGCATATTGCCCTTGCCCTTGGAGGCGAGCATCTCGAACTGCTTCTCGTCTTCTTGTCCGAAATGGGATACATAAGTAATGGTTACTGTATCAATGAGGTCAGCTTTGTTCGGATTGGAGAATAGCTTACTCAATGTCACATTCTCAAGCTGGTAACCTTCGGGCAGATAGTCAGGTACTTTAAAGTCGAATTTGGAAAAAACGATCGCCCGGTCTAGACGGTTAAACCATTTGAACGAGTCCATCGGTCTGACGATCCTGAATGAAGAAACAGTTTGCTTCTGGGAGTCTGTTGCATGGGTATTCACATCCGGCTGGGTGCCATTTGTATCTTGCGCTCCATTGGTGAGCAAGACGATGCTCAAGGCAAGAACCAAGAGAATAGCAGCAGCGGATAGCTTGTACGAACCTTTTTTGAACTTGGCGATCATCGTCACTCTCCGTTTCGTTTCATTCTGGTGCTCAAAGAAATGCGAAAGATTGACCCGCGGGGCAGAGGTTCTGGAAAATAAGCGCGACAGCATAAGAAGTGTCATACCGTACGACGCAGCTTCCTTTTCACCCAGCACCTCGAGCGCGCCTGCGTCGCAGGCGACCTCACGATCGGCATTCATTTTTTTCATGGTCAGCCGAACCAGCGGATTGTACCAATGGAGCCAGACCGCTAACGTCCACAGGGAATTGAACCATAAGTCTTTGCGTTGATAGTGGGTCAGCTCATGCAGCAGAATATGTGTGAGCTGCCTTGTATCGGCAATTGCGACGATATCTTCGGGCAAATAATTTCTCGGCTTCATTAAGCCATAGAGACATGGGCTGCAAAGGCTGCTCGTTTCATAGACGGGAATGGTTTGGCGAATGCCTAATTTCTCTAGGCACGCCGCGAGAACGGAGAGCACCTCCGGGTTGTCTGACTTGCGGGAGGTTCCGGCCCTGCTTCTGAATTTGAGCGTGAAGAACAGGGAGTATGAACCGAAAAAAAGGAGTCCTCCAAGCCAAACAAGCGTGCTTACTGCTAACCCGCTCAGCCCATCGCAAACTTTCTCATAGATGTTCTCTTGAGGGGGCGGCTGTGCAATAGACGAGCTTTGTTCTCCCGAACGGATCGGGACAGTGTCTGGACGCAAGGTTTTTTCTCCACTATCCGTTACTGTCACCTTCGTACTGGAGTCGGATTCGGAGGAAAGCATCGGTAGGGTATTCTTTTGATTCAGACTCCATTCAACAGGCAACGCTTGCGGTATTAGATTGAATAGGCTGACAGGGCTTTGCGGAGCGAAGGGAACCAGCAGCTTAATCAAAACGATAAACCACAATGCATGCAGGATTCTAGGGCTAAGGCGCTTGAGGAACAGCTTCCGGGCCAAGAGCAACAATAGCAGGATGACCGTTGAAGCCAGGGACGCGGCCAGGAAGAGGAGGAACAGGGTGTCGATAGACTTCATGAGTTCTTCTTTTTCTCCAAAAGTTGTTGAAGCTCCTCAATTTCTTTCTCAGAGAGGTTCTCTTCTTCGAGAAATTTCGCGCATAACATACCGACGGCCCCTTTATAAACCCTGTCCAGGAAAGAACGATTTTCAGTTTTTAAGTATTCATCGTGTGAAACCAGCGGGTAGTAGAGATAGTTCCGGCCGGACTTCTCGAATGCAATCGCCTTTTTCTTATGCAGCCGGTTCAGAAAGGTTTTAATCGTCTGATCCGACCACTGCATCTGCTGCGTCAGCTTGGAAATAATCTCATTAGCGGACAAAGGCTCTTTTTGCCAGAGGAGCTTCATCACTTCGCTTTCGGCCTCGGTAATGCGTGGGGATTCCTGCATTGTCTTCACCTGTTTTCAATAATTTTTGTTTACGTCTGTAAACGATAGTTATAGTTTACAAGTGTAAACGTAACGAGTCAAGCCGAAAGCGAATCATCCGGTATTCCCATATCAAACATCTGCATATAAATGTCATACGGATTGTGTAAACTTTTGATTTTTTATTTGCTTCAAATTGTATATAATTATCTGATAACAGCCGATAACGTTTTTAATAGTATTCCTGAGTGGAGCCTTGCCTCTTACAGCCCCTAAGCAGTCGGTCTGGCTCTTTTTTGCAAATATAAAAGAGATAAGGAAGGTTTTTTATGAGCAGCGAACAGAAAAAAACAGACATTATCTTAATTGGTGCCGGAGTCATGAGTGCGACTTTGGGAGCTTTGCTGAAAGAGTTAGCACCGGAATGGGAAATTAAAGTGTTTGAGAAGCTTGCAGGCGCGGGAGAAGAAAGCTCTAACGAATGGAACAATGCAGGTACGGGCCATGCGGCACTGTGTGAGCTCAACTATACTTCCGAGAAGTACGACGGATCCATAGATATCAGTAAAGCTGTAAAAATCAATGAACAGTTCCAGCTTTCCAGACAGTTCTGGTCTTATCTGGTGGAACGCAACCTGATTCGTCATCCGCAGGACTTCATTATGCCGCTTCCGCACATGAGTTGGGTGCAAGGGGAAAAGGACGTCTCTTATTTGAACAGGCGATTTAAAGCGCTATCAAAAAATCCTCTGTTTCAGGGGATGGAGTATTCCGATGACCCTGCGAAGCTGAAGGAATGGATTCCGCTGATGATGGAAGGCCGTACATCGAATGAACCGGTAGCTGCAACCAAGATCGACTCGGGAACAGATGTCAACTTTGGCGCCTTGACGCGCCTGTTGTTTGATCATCTAAAAAGCCAAAACGTCGAAATCAACTATAAGCATGGGATCAAGGATATTAAACGGACCAGCGACGGTATGTGGAAAGTTAAAGTGCATAATCTGGATAACGGTAAAATTGAGTACCATACCGCCAAATTCGTCTTTATCGGGGCTGGAGGCGGCAGCTTATCCTTACTGCAAAAAACCGGCATTCCAGAGTCCAAACATATTGGCGGATTTCCGGTAAGCGGATTATTTATGGTCTGCCACAATCCGGAAGTCGTCGCACAGCATCATGCGAAAGTATACGGTAAAGCCAAGCTTGGGGCTCCGCCAATGTCTGTCCCGCATCTGGATACCCGTTATATCGGCAACAAAAAGGCACTGCTGTTCGGACCGTTTGCCGGTTTCTCGCCAAAGTTCCTGAAAACGGGTTCGAATTTGGATTTGATCGGTTCGGTAAAACCGAATAATCTCCTCACCATGCTGGCGGCTGGTGTAAAAGAAATGTCTTTGACCAAATATCTGATCCAGCAGCTAATGTTATCGAATGAACAACGTATGGATGAAATACGCGAGTTTATTCCCAACGCCAAAAGTGCAGACTGGAGTATGGTGGCAGCAGGCCAACGTGTGCAGGTGATCAAAGATACGGAGGGTGGTAAAGGAACGCTCCAATTTGGTACCGAAGTAGTGAGTGCCGCCGATGGGTCGGTAGCTGCGCTGTTGGGCGCTTCTCCAGGTGCTTCTACTGCCGTTCACGTGATGCTGGAAGTACTTGAGAAATGCTTCCCGCAGCATATCAGGCAATGGGAGCCGAAAATAAAAGAAATGATTCCTTCTTACGGCATTTCACTGGAGGACAACCCGGAATTGCTCCAGGAGATTCTGGCTTCCCTAACGCAGACACTTGGTCTAAGTGAAAAAGAACCGCAAACGACCCCATAAACCATCCTTGAGTTGAACCGTTTCGTACGGTTCAACTTTTTTGTAGCGCTCCGGCTATAAGTCCTTATCCTCGAATGGAAACAATCCGGTTGCGGCCTTGATCTTTAGCTTCGTATAAGGCTTCGTCCACCGATTTGAACAAATCACTTAAGTAGGCAGCCGCGTCCCTTGGCTGCCGGGCCGTGAAATCACTGATACTTAGAAGACCCATACTAATGGTGACCGACACAGGCTGGTCCACATTCTCGATACTCATCTTATTGAATTCTATGTTCGCTTTGAGCTGTTCGGCCAGGAGCAGTGCCTGTGACTCATCCGTATCCGGTAAATAAATAATGAATTCCTCTCCACCATAACGGGCTAAGATGTCATCCTGCCGAATCGTTTGCTGCAGGATATCCACCGTACCGCAAATCACCGCATCTCCGGCCAAATGACCGTAACGATCATTGACCGCTTTGAAGAAATCAATATCTATCAGGATAAGTGTGGACGGGGCCCGGTATTCCCGGTTCTTGGTCACTTCACTCTCCAGCTGTTGGGTTAAATAGTGACGATTATAGCATCCTGTCAAGCTGTCGGTGATCGCCATCTTCGTAAGCTTGCGGTTGGTCTGAAACAACTCCTCCTGGACCTTGATTAAAGATTCGTTTCTTTCCTGGAGGATGCTGTTCTGATGATTAGTCTCCTCAATGAGCCGGCGAAGTTCGCTCATATCCTGGAACGTGATGATCCGCCCCACCCTGACAGCATTAACCATAATGGGCGCGGCATGAATGTGGATGTATAGCTGGATGTCAGGCTTCCAGAACTCAATCTCAGCCACCTCATCGGGACATTCCCGGTAACGAAGCAGGAAGTTTGCGTTCTCTACGGTGCTGCCGGGCAATATGCCGGATATGTCGAACAGGTCACCGGCTTCCATTAGCAGGAGGGGGTGCAGGGCCTGATTGATTTCCACCACCTTTTCATGATCATCAAGCACTAGAATCCCATACTCCAACGTATCTATAATATCCTGGTGGGCGATGGTCACAATATCAAACACTTTATCCTGATGAATTGTAATCACAAAGAAAATAGCTGAGATCACAATACCCAAAGAGGTGAACCCCGGGATGACGGGCAAATAATCATCTAGTACAACATTCAGGAAGATATCGAGCATAAGAAATACGGTCACCGCCAGTATCCCTTTCAGCATGTACATGACCTGGTTTTTAATCCGGGGCGCCTGACCGGAGACCAGGGCTACATAAATGATATATAAGGATACGATGGCATGGATAACGAGAATCGAAATATTGATCCAAAAAATAGGACCATAGATTCTTTCGACATATCCGCCGTTTACAGGGAGAACAAACCAGCCATTCGGATTCAGCACCACACCGAGCGATGAGATGATAGCCGGGATGAACAGGAGCATTAATATTTTCCGCTTGAGAAATTGCGATTGGCCTGAGAGAAGAATGGTGAAGAAGATCCAGCCGGCAGTCAGCAGAGAAGCATCCACAAAGGCAAGCTTCACATAAAACAATTGGTGAATGGGGTCCCGGGCGGATCTGATGGCGAACTGGCAGTAAGGCCATATCATCATGGAAAAATGAAATGCCAAATATACTTTATGCAGATTTGTAATTGTGACTGAAGTAAATATGTATACGAACAAAAGAAATAAAATGAAGCAAAGTATCAAATCAATCCACGACTCCAAAGCCAATTGGTGCACCCTCTTGCTATTATTAGTAATTTGAATCAATGTGGGTCTAGAGTCTTATATATTGATTTTAATATATAATCAGCATGGAAAGATTACAAGATATTAAGGGGATTAATACAGGAAAGTACCATTCGGCCGTTGAATATATCCGAAACCGCACTATTGAATAAGTAGGCGTATCCAGATAAGCCGCAGGAGGAGAACAATATGAAGTCGATCACCGTTCAAAGTCTTACGGAAAAGTTTCATTTGGAGGTGCTTGCGGGTTCCAGCCGTATGGACCGTTTAATTACCCGTCCGCGGACGCATAGACCGGGGCTTGAGTTTGTGGGGTATTTTGATTTCTTTCCCATGGAGCGGGTGCAAGTGCTCGGGCGCAAGGAAATTAATTATTTATTGACGCTAAGCGTAGAAGAACGCAGGCTGCATATCGGGAATATCGTCAAATATCATCCGCCGTGTTTCATTGTGACGACAGGCCAGCAGGAGATCCCTTATCTGACCCTGTTCTGCGACCAGGAGGGCATTCCCCTGCTGCGGACAGCAGAGACGACAACCGAGTTCATCGCCAAGCTGGACAGCTATCTGGTGAAGACACTTGCGCCCGAGCTGTCGATCCATGGCGTATGCGTCAACGTATCGGGCATAGGCATACTGCTCAGGGGCAAGTCCGGGATCGGCAAAAGCGAAACCGCACACACGCTTATTAGAAGAGGCCACCGGTTCGTGGCGGACGATATAGTGGTGCTTAAGAAGCTGGGGCCGGCTACGCTGCTCGGGACGCATAATGAGACAACACGCGAGTTCCTGGCGCTGCGGAGCATCGGGCTGATTAATGTCGTACGCCAATACGGGCGCAGGGCTTTTCAGGACGAGACACGAATCGTACTCGACATTGAGCTGTCCCCATGGCGGGAGAATTCTCTGAATAATGAGCTGGAGCTGGTACCTAAGTTCACCGAATATCTTGGCGTCCAAATTCCGCATATCGAGGTCCAGCTTCAGCCGGGTCGTGATGTCGCCGGTCTGATCGAGGCAGCCGCCAACAATTGGTACCTGAAGCAGCTCGGTTACAGCGCCGTTGAAGATTTCATGAAGCGGATCGAAGATGGGATGCAGCCGTGAGCGTAGGGAATAGGGTAGAAAGACAGACTGCGAAGGAACCCTAGGCAGTCTGTCTTCTTTTTTATGGAATGTCCGGGTTTTATGTTTCTGACCGAAAGGTTTTACCGAGCGGATGACCCAGGCCGAAATAATGACGGAAATTATAGATTAACGGACTCCATTTTTGCGGATCGATATGATCTCCTTCAAGGATAATTTCTTTATGCGCATGTACATGGACAGCTTGGGTCTCAATAATAGCAAAGTCCGGAGAATGCTCAGGAATCCGAATGTTTTTTACGCGGGCTTCAATTTGTAGCGGGCATTCCATAATTCGTGCAGGTTGTACCGCTATAGACTGGGCAGGAGTCAATCCACTTATAGCATATTTGTCTTTTTGATAGGAAAATCCATATTTCTGCTTATGCTCTGGAACGGGGTTTTTGCCGGTATAAGGCGCTAATTGTTCTACATTCTCCCAAAGGGAAGGGCCCGGAATATTAATTACACACTCAGGAAGCCGCTCTAAATTTTCAAGCGCTTTCCCCTCCAGTCCAACCCCTAGTACAATACAATCTCCCAATGCCCATGATGAAGAAATAGGACTAATATTTACTGTTCCATCTTCATTTAATGTATTTAGCAATATGACCGGAGTTCCATAATAGAGAATTTTAGGTTTAATCAATTCTGTCTGTGGCATCTGGTTCGTATTGTTCATTAGTCGTTCTCCTCCTATTTTGTATACATCCTCCCTAATTGTATAATATAAATAGTTCAATCATCATCGAAATGTGGAATGCAAAAATGGAGGGCGAAAATGAAAGCAAATTCGAATGTAGCTGTGATTGCTTCTCTGGTGAGCGAAACTTCCCGTGCAGCAATATTAACTGTTTTACTGGATGGAAGGTTTCATGCAGCAAGTGAGTTAGCCTATATGGCAGGCATCCAGCCTCAAACAGCAAGTTTCCATTTAGCAAAAATGGTCAATGCTAACGTAGTTGCCGTTGAGAAACAAGGGAGACACCGGTACTATGGGATTCGTAATCAGGAGGTAGCCCAGGTGATGGAATCCTTGTTATCACTCGCTCCACCCGTCCCAATTAAGTCTTTAAGACAAGCTTCAGAGGATAAAGCACTGCGTTACGCAAGAACTTGTTATGATCATCTCGCCGGGAGTATAGGAGTTCAATTAACCAATGCCCTCCTTAGAGCAGGTATTCTGCGTGAAGATAAGGAAGGGTTTGCTGTAACTGAAGAGGGGGAGGATTTTTTTGCAAGCTTTCAAATAGACGTTGAACAGGTTAAGAAAAAACGCCGCTCATTTTCACACAAATGTCTGGATTGGAGTGAAAGACGGCACCACCTTGCCGGAGCATTAGGGAGTGCTCTTCTGGAGAAGCTGTTAGAGGTGAATTGGGTGCAGCGTCTGCCTAACACACGAGCCATAAAGATTACTTCTGAGGGCAAAAGGGGCTTCAAGGAAGTTTTTTCATTGGATGTTGAGGATGAACAGGGATAACTCTCAAGCCTTCAGGGTATGTTAGGGAAAAGACATCAAGGGAGTGCATGAGGATGGCCAGAAGAAATAGAAGATATGCCGTGCCCGGGGCTGCACAGGGGATGCAGACGTTCAAAGCAGATGTGATGAAGAGCGAAGGTTATGCCGTTGATCCCAGCCACCCGGACAACGTAAAATACGAAGTGGCCAAGGAGCTGGGTATTCCTCTGCAGCCAGGCAACAATGGCGGTCTGACTACGGAATCAGCCGGACATATTGGCGGGAAAATCGGCGGTGCGATGGTCCGGGAAATGGTCCGTCTTGCCCAGGAGCAGCTTGCGAACAAAGACCAACCCTAAGCCATGAAGCTGCAGCAGCAGCTATACAGGCTTGCGTGCTTCTGCCGGATCAACTACATCATTCTTAATATAGCTAACTCCGTCCCTCTGGGGACGGTTTTTTGCGTTGACAAGCAGCAGCCCGAGTGCTGTATTCATCAGGACTCAGGCTGCATGTACCTTACAGTGAGAATAAAGTGCGCAAAAGGCCGCGCTTTTTGGGTGGAGCCTGAAGCTTGGCAGTGGCAATAGGGCGTATTTCTTCAGAGGACGATGTTTTGCTGTTTGGTTTCTGAATTGTTTCTATGGATACAGCCAATTGCTGGATCATCTGGCGCAGGTCCTCGAGTTCTTCACGCTGCCGGAGCAGTTGAACCGAGACCACTTCGTCGGCTTTCTGGTCAAGGGAGTGTTCAATATGAACGATGCGGGATAACAGCTCTTCCATAGGCTTATCCGGTGTGCGCAGGGGGCGCATATCTTGCAGCGGCTCTGCCGGCTCAGGTTGTTTGTTGCCCCCCAGATCAATACTATCCAAGGTCTCCCCATGCTCGATTCGCTCTTTAATAGATTGTAGCAGGCCGATTTCCTGCCCGGTGAAGATGTAGTGCCCAAATCGGTCCTTTGGAAAGAAATTAGGGAACATGGCGGCCCAACGTTTGATTGTCGTCTGGCTAACGGACAGCAGTTCTGCAGCTTCCTTTGTTTTTAACATTTCCATTTCGATTCCTCCGCTTCGGGGTGTTTGCTATAACCAATTCGTTGTCTTTAAGCGACTCCCTGCAAGGGTGACAAAGGAGGTGTCTATTCGCTAAACAAAGTGCTATTACGAGCAAACATACGGTTAGCTGAAGGATACTGTTCTACAAAAAAGGCCATTTCGTGCAGTCAAACCAGATAATAGATTAATAGGTTATTGCTGCTTATTATATACCCAAGCCCCTTCACAGTTTGTGCATAAAATATAAAGAGACTCCATTTCACTGAGTTTCAAAGATTGCAGATTTTAAGAGTAAGGAGGATGGTTATGAAAGGATTAATCTTATGCGCCGGTAAGGGAACAAGACTTCGGCCTTCGACTTATACCAAACCCAAATGCATGTTGCCTGTTAACGGGGAGTATATTCTTGTCTCCATCATTAAGAAGCTTGTTGCTGCCGGTATTACCGATATTGGAATCGTAGTGAACGCTACACAAGGGGAGATCCGGGAAACGATCGGGGACGGGGAGCGGTGGAACGCCTCTTTAACCTTTCTGCTGCAAGATGAAGCTAAGGGTCTGGCGGATGCGGTCAAAAGTGCAAAGTCTTTTATGGCGGATTCTCCTTTTGTATTAATGCTTGGCGATAATTTATATGAAGGTGACATAGAGCCCTTGATTGGCTCACTGGACGCGGATCATTCTAAGGCTTCGATATTGCTTCAGCGGGTCGAGGACCCCAGTCAATTTGGTGTTGCCGTGATTGAGGAACAGAAAATTGTCAGTCTGGAGGAGAAGCCGAAATCTCCGAAATCTAACTTGGCTATTGTCGGCGTATATGCTTTAACTGCGGCCATCTGGCCGGTCATTGAGAGACTTACGCCTTCTCCCCGCGGAGAATATGAGTTGACTGATGCCATTCAAATGCTCATCTCACAAGGCGGACATGTGGCGTACAGTGTGACGGAGGCGCCATTTTTTGATATCGGTACCCATGAACGCTGGCTTGAGGCGAATCGCTACAAGATGGATCATGATCCAAAGAACTTTGCAGACCGCTCTGATCAGGACAGTAAGGTTCAGTGGATTCCTCCCGTCATTGTTGATCCAACCGCCCTCGTAATGAACAGTGTGATTGGACCCCATGTGTATATTGGGCCGAATTGTGTCGTCGAAGATTGCATTATAACCAATAGTATTTTGACGGATGAGGTGCGGTTGTCCCATGTCCATGCGGCGGGAAGTGTGTTTGGATCACATGTTCATCTGGCCGAACAGGAAATTCACGAGCAGCCGGCCCGTCATATTCTGGGTGATCGTTCAACAGTCACAAGACTCCATTCTGACCCGCAGAACGGCGATTCAAAATAATTTAGATACGTACTGGGGATTAGTCCAATCCAGACACAGGGATAAACATACACTTAAAGTAGTCTAATGCATCAGACAAATGTGCAGGAGTATACTTTTAAGGGCAGGTGATCCTTGAGAATGATTGAGCTGGTTTTGACGATCAATGACAAAGACGGGAGCTATACCGAACATGCGGGTGTTGTACTTGCATCAATCTTTTCCAATACCCAGCAACCGATCAATGTGCACATTGTGCACGATGATACCTTAAGCGGAGAAAACAAGTGGAAGCTTACCCAGCTGGTGGAAACATTCTATCACAACATTTATTTTTATCATGTTACTGTTCCTGAGGACTTGAAAGAGGTTGCGTCCGGTGTGCAAAAAATAGACTATTGGACGATAGCCAGTATGTACCGTTTGTTGTTTCCGCTAATTCTTCAGGTTGACAGGGTTATTTATCTGGACTGCGACATTTTGGTCAATATGGATATTAACGAATTGTGGAGCATCGATCTGGGAGAACGCTATTTGGGCGCAGTATTGGATCAGGGCGAAAATATGCTGGAGTATTTTATTTCACTTGGATTAAATGCGGAGGTGTATTTCAACTCGGGAGTCATTCTGTTCCAACTGGATAATATTCGTAAGCATCCGAACTGGTATGGAGAAATGCTTCATTTCTTGCGCTATTATCCAACGATGACCATGCCTGATCAGGATGTTCTGAATGCCATATACAGCTCCAACTTTTTGCAGATGGATCTGCGGTTTAATACATTCGCCCATGATGAACTGGATTTAAATAATAAAATTGTTCATTTCGCCGGAGACACCAAATGGTGGGAGCCGGAGTCTCCCGCATCACCGCTGTACAATAGGTTCCTTTCCATGACTCCCTGGTCTAAAGAATTCACACCAGAGCCAGTTTATGAACCGGAGCCGGTCTACATCGCCCCTGAGCTACCCGCTCAGGAAATCCATCATGTAGAAGAGATACAGCATGTGGAAGAGGTGCATCAGCCTGCAGAAATACTGCTTCCGCCGCCACCGCCACCGCCACCGCCACCACCGCCACCACCACCACCACCGCCACTGGTCCCTGAGGTGGCCCCACCAGTTCCGGTGAAGCCTCCCGTAAAGCGGCACAGACTGAAACGCCGCAGAGTGTTGCGGTTAAAATTAAGACTGAGAAGAAAAAGATTGATCCGTCTCAAATTCCGCTCTCTCAAGCGGGTAAGGCTGATTAAAGGACATCGTGCAAAGAAGAGAAAAGTACGCAAATTGGCAATGAGAAGGCAACGTTTGGCCAGAAAAAAGAGAATTCATGTGGTAAGAAGAAAACATGCGTTAAAACGTACCTCATAAGGACCTATGCCAAGGATCTGTCCAGTGTTCCTGAATCTAAAGAAACCACTCCGCTCAGGAGTGGTTTCTTTAAGGATTGCCAATAGGTGAGGATTATGGGACTATAGTAGAAAAACAGCAAATGGGGAACAACAATACTATGTCGAATTTACCAAAATGTCCAAAATGTAATTCGGAATACACTTATGAGGATGGCAGCTTGCTCGTATGCCCGGAATGTGCCCATGAATGGAGTCTGGAAGCAGAGGCCGGGGACAGCGAAGATCAAAAGATTGTTAAAGACTCCAATGGAAATGTCCTGAACGATGGCGACACGATAACAGTGATTAAAGACCTGAAAGTTAAAGGAACGTCTTTGGTCGTGAAAATAGGCACAAAAGTAAAAAATATTCGTCTGATTGACGGAGATCATGATATTGACTGCAAAATTGACGGGTTTGGGGCCATGAAATTAAAATCAGAGTTTGTGAAAAAGGTATAAAAAGACAAAAGCGGCTTTAGCGATAACATTCGCTGGCCGCTTTTGTGCATCTTTCAACCCTTAATTTTTTTGAATGGGGATCTCTTTAGCAAGAAGTTCGCGGAATTCCGCTACATTGCTGAAAATTCCATCCGGCGAAACATCGTAGACCAGGCTCTGGTAAGTGGATAACCAGCGGACACCGTAAGTGCGCAGTCCGGCAGCCTTGCCTGCGAGGATGTCTGCATTGCTGTCACCTACGAATACAGCATCTGCCGGATCAAGGCCCAGTATGTTCAATGCTTTATGTATACCTTCGGGGTCTGGCTTGGGTCTATCCACGTCATCCCCTGTAATCGTGATATCAAAAAAGTCCGTCATGTTCAAAGCCCCGGTTGATATCTCAAACGCGCGTCTGCTTTTCCCCGTGATTACAGCAAGCTTCACACCTTGTCCCTTCAATAAATGAAGCAGATCCATAATTCCCTGGTCGGGTTGGAAATCTTCTTCAAAATGCCCCTGCTCATATAACGAGTAATAATCTTGAATACCTTGCAGAACGGAGGCTTTATCTTTGAAGTTGCCGCCAATGATGTCTTCCTCTGTCGGGCCAAACATGGCAACCAGTTCGTCATTCGTAACCTCTCGATTATCGTATTGCTTAAATACGGCTTTAAAGGCACTGAAGGATACCGGCAAAGTATCGGCAAGCGTCCCATCAAAATCAAATAATACGGCTTGAATTGACATATAAAGAGCACCCCATAAATTAGTATAGGAAATAAAATACATTATATCAGAATCAATCGCTCCTTTGGATATACTCCAGAAATTCAAGGATGATTTCAGAAACAGCATCTTCTTTGGGCATGTGAATGAACTTGCTTATATTTACTATATCTTCCTTATAGAGCTGAATAAGCTGCAGCATCGCTTCCGGGTCTTTTTGCCTGACAGCCTGCATTAATTCCAGGATCTGGCGGTCTGTGATCATTTCAGCATCATCTTTGTTTTCCATAGTGAATTGCCCCTCTAGTTGAGCTATTTGATAGGAACTTATGTTCGCATATTAACATAATTTAAATCATTATTCAATATTTTGGGTGGGGTGTGAACCGCTTCATCCTGTTCCTCGACCCATGTGATTTAGGGTGATCTAAAGTGATATAATAGTGCCAGCTTCTAGCCGAATGACATGAAAGGAGGTTTCTTGTGCACCTATCTGTGTTTTACAATCATATTGTAAGGGCAAGCGAGCAAACCGGGCTGACATTGGAGGAAGTACTGGATAAAGCACAGGAGTTTGGCATCAGTGCGGTAGAGCTGGATCTTGAAGAGGCCTTAGGCTGCGGCAAAGAGGTCATGAAGAAACGGCTGGAACAAGCGGGTATTTCGGTCGCGTCGATGTATGGCTTTTTTGATTTTGGGAATGACCCCGATACCAATCCAGGGTTTGAATTTATCGACACGGCGGAATATTTGGGAGCGGGGAAAGTGCTCATGATCCCCGGATTCATTGATGAATCTGCAAGTGCCGAGGAGCGCAATAAGGCGCTGCATAATATGGCCGGGGCTTTGAAAGCGATTTGTGATTATGCTGAACGTAAACGCATTCTTGTGACGATGGAGGACTTCGATGACCTTCGCGCGCCGTTCTCCGGCTCGGAGGAACTGCTCTGGTTCCTGGAGCATGCGCCTAAGCTGCACATCACTTTTGATACAGGGAATTTCGTTTACCGTGGTGAGGATGAACTGGAAGCCTTTGAGAAGCTTAAGCATAGAGTCGTCCATGTCCACTGCAAAGACCGCTCACTGGATGAACAGAATGGCGGCATGCCGAAGCTGGCCATGAGTGGAGCGCGGCTGTTCCCATCGCCCGCCGGGTATGGCTTCATCCCGATTGAAGAGATTCTGACCCGGCTGAAGGCGAGCGGTTACGATGATACGCTGGCTATTGAGCATTTTGATGCTGTGGACCAGTTGGGCTACATGGAACAATCGGCGGAGTGGCTTCGTTCCGGCTGGGCTAAGCAGCCGGTCTAAAAACTTAAACACACATAAGAATGGCCATTTTACTTTGTAAAAGGAGGACTGGAATTGTTTGATACAGCTGACGATGGGCAATTGATTGAGCGCATAATGCAAAAAGACCCGGATGCCCTCGAAAGGCTTTACGACCGATATGAACAAGTAATCTATAGCTTTGCCTACCGGATAGTAAAGGACTCGATGGCGGCCGAGGAAGTGATGCAGGAGCTGTTCCTGCGTATTTGGAAGAATGCGGAGCACTTTGATGCAGCCAAGGGGAAGCTCACCACCTGGATGTTCACGGTGACCCGCAATATTGCCATAGCCCATCTTCGCAAGCGGAGCACAAGGGTTCCGCAGCATGCCGGATCAGAGAGTCTGGAGCTGATCCAGGATCAGGCGACGATGACCGAGGAAACGGCCGAGCTGCTGATGGCCGGGGAGCAGGTAAGGGCAGCACTGAGAGAGTTGAGCAGGGATCAGCAGCAGGCTCTGGATATGATCTATTATCAGGGCTTAACCCAGCAGGAGGCAGCAGACCTTGCATCCATTCCGCCGGGCACGGTCAAGAGCAGGGTAAGATTGGCAATGAAACAGCTCCAGAAGCGATTGAGCCATTGGGGAAGGAGGGAGCATGTTCATGACTGAAGAGGCGAACGATAGATGTGAACGGGTTGAATTGTATGTTCTGGAAGCCTTGCCTGAAGATGAAATGCAGAAATTCGAGGCTCATTTAATGGAGTGCACAGATTGTAGCAAGCGGGTGAAGGAATATCGCAGCGTGATGGACCTGCTTCCTCTTGCCTCAGAGCCTGTTCAGCTGCCCTCGGGAATGAAGTCACGGATAATGTCCCGGGTACTGGTAACGGATGCTCCGGCACAGGTCAAACGTTCAATAGAAGAGGAGCCGGTCCAGGCACTTCCTGTAGAACGGGAAGTGAAGACAGTGCCCCCGGCTGCGCCCGCCAAAAAAATCCCATTCTGGCGGTACGTAAGCCTGGGTCTTGCCGCAGCGGTGCTGATTATGATGATTTATGCGGGACAGCTGCGTCAGGATGTGGACCAGCTCCAGCAGCAGATTGCCGGCGGCACGAAGCCGGCACAGGAGCTTAAGGTTGATGAGTCGGTCGCACTGAGTCCGGCGGCCAAGGATATTGTGGCCAGCGGTTTGGCGACGATCGTCGTTGACAGCAGCGGCACCCATCTTGTCGTTCAAGCGGAGAATCTGCCGGAGCTGACAGGAACGGAAGTGTTTCAGGTATGGCTGATCAAGGGAGATGCCCCGCAGAATGCAGGAACCTTTGTATCACGCGCGGGGAATGGCGCGCTCTATTATTCATTCAAACCGCAGGAATACGATACAGTGGCGATCAGCCTTGAGCCAGATGCCAGTGGAGAAGCACCACGGGGGCAGATGGTCCTTACCGCACCGATAAAAAAAGGGTAACAGGGCAGGGAATTAAATTCCCCGATACCGAAGAAGACAAAGGGCCATCCAAGCGGATGGCCCTTGTTCCAAATATAAGTTAGTTTACGGATTAAGATGTGGGATTCGCTTGGAACAGACTGTTTTTGTACTGAATCAGCGGTGCCAGCCACACCATACCCGTGCCCCGGTATACATTGACCAGTCCCTCACCGGAGGCCGCAGAGCCCATCCGGGTTTTGCCGGATTTCTCAACGGTGAAGTCCAGGGAATTGGACCACATTAACGCAAAGTTTCCATCCACCTTCAGTACATCATTCTGCAATTCGATGACGACGGCTTCTTCGGAAGGAATGGGGGCTTCCAGTGCCAGAATGCCTTTTCCTTTGGCACTTAGATTAAACAGTCCTTCTCCTCCCAGTACGGCAGAGGATGCATTCTTACGCGCAGTGACAGCAACGTCCAGTGTCGACTCGCAAGCCAGGAACATGCCATCGTCAATGACGATATGGTCGTTGTCGACGTCAATCAGCCACAAATATTTATAGGTGGTCTCCAGCAGAATCGTTCCCGTACCTTTGTAAAGCGGTTTGATTGCCGTGGTGCCGGTCACCGCACTGGAGACGATGTTTCTCATGAGCCCTCCAACACCCTTAACCCCGGAGGTCATTTCAATATTGCCAATCATATATTGCATCGCCCCTGCGCCCAGCATAACCTCGCTGTTGCTCAGTTCAATCATAAGCTGCTTGTTGCGCATATTGCTTTTGCTCATGAAGAAGTTGTTTTGGGCTTCCAGCAGTGTGGTGCTGCTCAGATCCTCCTTATATTCGATGACCGTAAATCCGCCAAGCTGCTCCTTAATCACTACATTGCTGTTATCTTTCAGATTATTAATCGTGTAAGCCATAAGATACACTCCTCCACCCTCGCAGATATTGTGACAATACGCAGTTGCCTTCAAGGCATAAGTATTCGACAAGAAAGGGCAGTATCCTTGCTTTTCACTCTTGAATAATAACAATACGAAATATATAATATGGAGAATCTGACAAATGAGGTGAATGGATGTCTTTCCGTATCGTTCCGAGGAACTAGTAATCGGGCTGGGTAACACGCGTACCAGCTATCAAGGGGGCAGTCTGTCTCTTTGATCGACTATTACTAGCATTCGGAATGGTGTCGGGCGGTCATTTTACGGAGCCGGGACACTAAGCGGTTTAACTTTGGGACACACATTTTTGAATTGTGGGGGTTCTCTGGAGTTGAACGGCGGAGGAAGTCCCGGCTTTTTTATATACTTCATTTGAAAGATTGGGGATATCTGTGATGTTGAGAAAATGTCTTGTCCATCTGAAAGGGTGGATTGTGCTGTATATCAGTTTAGGTTTTGCCATTCAATTCTTAAGCAGTCTGGGGATTGTGGTCTTTCAGAAGATCCTGGATAGGGCTGTGGAAGGAACATCTTTAGGAGAAATATCGGGTTTTATTGTGAGCTATGGGGTACTGCTGGGCCTGGTGGTCGTCCTTAACTATGTGGATGAATATCCAAGCGCCCATCTGTCGAACAGCATCACGGAGCGATTGAAGATCCTGGCGCTGTCCAAAATATCCAAAATCGATTATCTGGCCTATCAGGAGATGGGTACAGGCCAAATGATCAAAGTGATTGAGAACGGCGCAGCGGCCGGCAACAGCATTATTTACTCCTTTTTCCTCAAAACCCTGCATGAGCTGCTGCCCACGATAATCTTCAGCCTGATCTTCATCAGCTTCTACGATATGCGGATCATGCTGGTGATTGCTGCCGGCTATGTTGTGATCTTCCTGATCACAAACGTATTGCTCAAAGTTTTGTACCGGATCAAGTCAACCATACTTCAAGAGCAAGAAGCCATGTCCAGATATTCCATTCGTGGATTTATGGAGCTGGTCGTCTTCCGGACGAACAGAAAGTATGAGCAGGAGATCCGCAAAATAAGTGATACCGCAAGAAATATCATTCATAAAAGTGCTCAGCTGCAAATGATTCATGAGTCCTTTTTTGCAATCTTCGAACTGTTTATTACTGTCATCAAAGTGATTGTGCTGATCTACGGGGTGAGAAACGTGGTGTCAGGTCAGGCCTCTCTTGGGGTGATGGTCGCATTGTTTATGTTTATTGATAAAATATATACGCCGATTGCCATTTTCAATGTGCTGTTCGTGAATTATCGGCTGAATAAAGTAACCTACCAGCGGTTTGAGCAGTTCATCAATGCGCCGGAGGACCGGAATCTGGAAGCCGGAACAGCAGTTACAGAGCTGCGGGGTGCTTTTGAATTCAGAGATGTGTCTTTTAAATATGGAGAGGTTCCGGTTCTGCGTCAATTATCCTTTTCGATTGCGCCCGGAACGTCGGTTGCTCTGGTGGGACTGAGCGGAAGCGGGAAATCGACGATCATCAAATTAATGGCCGGACTGTTAAAAAAGAGCGGAGGCCAGCTGCTGCTCGACGGCGTGGAGTTGGATCAGATTTGCCTGAACAGCTATTACGAACATATCTCCTATCTCTCTCAGGACAGTCCGATTTTTGACGATTCCATCCGGGGGAATATGGTGTTCGAGCAGAGCCTTCCGGATGAAGAGCTGTATGCTGTGCTGGACAAGGTTCATTTGAAAGAGAAGGTGCTGCAGCTGCCGGAGCAGCTGGATACCCTGGTAGGGGAGAAAGGCCTCAAATTATCGGGAGGCGAAAGACAGCGTTTGGCCTTTGCCCGGGCTATTTTGCAGAAGCGAAATATTGTCATTCTGGATGAACCGGTATCAGCCCTCGATAATATTACGGAGAAAAGCATCATGGAAACGGTCTTCCGCGAATTTCAGCACAAAACGGTGATCATTATAGCCCATAGGCTGAATTTTATTAAAGAGGTCGACAAGATTCTTGTGATGGAGAACGGCTGTCTTGCGGGCGAAGGAGATTTCGAGTCCTTAATGGAACATTGCGCTCCTTTCAGGGCCTTGTGGAATAATGGCAGGGTATCTAACCAAACTCTTCCCTTTGCGAGATCTTGAACAGTGCAGCAAAAATGGCGGTGACAATGGATAAGGTGATCAGATAGGGCTGCGACATCGTCAACTCCGCAAACCAATACTCCCCGGCCAGCAGGAAGATGACATAAGCCAGACCCAGACCGAAGAGAAAGGAGCTTATTTCCCCGGCCTCTCTTTTTATGTTCAATTTCTGGGTAATCAGTGACAAAACTACGGACAGATCATACGCGATCACCATGAGCATGCCGGCAGTATAGTAGGTGCGGTCCTCCATCGGAGCAACCCCTTGGTCGATAATACCTGCAAAAAACTTTGCGATAAGCATGGCCACGATCCAGGCGATCAGATGGGAAGCTGTTTCTATAAGAACATTTTTTGAATAGCTTCCTGCAGTGGCCTGCGCCTGTTTCTCCCAATAGGAATAAATGAGGATATACAGGGTAAGTCCGATGCAGCATGTATAGAAATATCCGGGTAATTCCCCTGAAAACAGTTCTGTCAGAAGTTTAATACCTGTCTTTAATACTTCTCCGATGATGGAAAACAAAATTACGGCCTCCCCAAACCTATGTGGTATAAGAACTATTGGTCAAATTTCAGGTTTTGCGGTTCCGGCGGAAAGACTTCTGCATCCACCAGGCCATCCGTTACCGGGATATCCTTGCCTACTTCTTCAAATTCACAATCTCCCAGCCATACCTTCCCGGGGCCTGTCAACAGGATTCCGATATTGATACATACGGCTTCGGGAGGTACATCCAGCACACAAGCGTAATGGTTCCATTCCGTGGTCCCCCGAATGCTTCTGTGCTGCATGTTGTCGAAGGCTAACAGGTTCTGCAGCTTATCATCAATCCGCATCCATAAACCGCACCAGTCGGTGACATTCTCCGTACTGACAAAGCCGGCAAACCGCATCCGCTTTCCCGTATACGGCTGGGCCTGGAATTGCTGCATCACTGTACCGAAATCATTGAACTCGAATGTTTCTCCGGCCGTAGACTGTAGACAGACAGAGGGGGTGGTCTTATAGTGGATTCGGGTATCCAGCGTCACGTTATACTTCTCCGGAGTCGTTCCGGTAACTTTCCAGCCTTTAATTTCTGACATTGTGTAGACCTCTCTTTCTTGAATCAGCAGTTTCATCTGCGCTCTGTATTGGGCAGGCGGTAAAGCATAAATTTCCTTAAAAGCTCTGGTAAAGGCCTCCTGGCTCTCAAAGCCATATTGCAACGCAATATCAAGAATGCGCTCCTCCGAATACAGCAGGAGATTTGCCGCACAGCTCAGCCTGCGGCTGCGGATATGCTCATAGACACTTTTGCCGACATATTTACGAAAAATACGGTGGAAGTGATACTTGGAGAACCCCGCTTCCTGTGCAATCCGTTCCAGGCTGAGCTTCTCTTCGAGATGCTGTTCAATATACTCAATGCTCGTATGGATCAAATGGTAGTACAGTATGTTCACCCCTTCCGGCAAGTAATACTATATAACATACATCTGAACCGATTTTGATAAATCTTGCTGTGATTTAAACATCATCTTGTGCGTCTTCCGGTGCAGTATAAAGTCCACTTCGTCCTTGGTTGGCTGGAATCAGGCTGGAAATGGTATAATTCCTATAAGTAGTAGTTATCGAACTGGGAGGCATAAATAATGAGTGAAAATCTGTTGGAACAACTGGAATTGTGGCATGAAGAAGACGAGATTCAGGAGATCGTCGATGCGATTGAGGAGATTGATCCGGAGGAACGGGACTATGTGCTGAATAGCCACTTGGGCAGAGCGCTGAATAATCTCGGACGTTATGAAGAGGCACTGGAGCTTTTTGAGGAAATCGCCGAAGAGGGTGAAGAGGATCCGCTGTGGCATTTCCGCGTGGGCTTCTGCCATTACTATCTGAAGCAATATGATGAAGCCATCAGAGAGTTTGAAATCGCTGACAAGCTGGACCCTGAGGATGAAGATACCCTGGAGTTTCTGGCACTCAGCCGCCGTAAAGCCGCTAAGAAGAAGTCCACTGTCAAGAAGCCTGTACAAAAATTCGATTTCTCGAACTTTTGGGATGACAGCGAGTATGCGCTCGATACCTACGTATCAGCGCCGCCTTCGGATGAGCTGATTGCTTCCGTGGAGGAAGAGCTGGTCTTCAAACTGCCTGCGTTCTACACTTCCATGATGAAATTACATAACGGGGGGATTCCACACAGCACGCGTATTCCTTTAGGACAAGAGTCTCTCGAAATTTCCGGTTTTCTGGGCATTGGACGGGATAAGAGTCAATCACTGTGCGGAGCTGCGGGCAGCCGGGTTAGAATTGAAGAAGGCGGATACCCTGAGATTGGCGTAGTCATATGCGACACCCCTGCTGCAGAGCATGAAGTGGTAATGCTGGATTACCGCTCATCCGGCAATGACGGCGAACCGGAGGTTGTTCATGTGGACAAGGACAATAATTACAAGATCACGAAGCTGGCCAATAACTTTGAGGCCTTTATTCGCGGACTGGTGAGTGCGGAGAACTGAGTTGCCGCGGATAGAATCGTGCAGTTCAGTGTAATGACGTCATGCTGAATAGTTGGAATGCAAAGGCCCCCATTAGGAGGGCCTTTTTGCAACTGATAAGAAAGGACATAGCCGGTTCTTCTGCACAGTAGACAAAAATTATAGCTGAACTCTGCCTAAACGGGGGGATTAAACTTTGCTATGATGACGGGGCAAGGCTTACATAACGGGAGGAAATACAATGTTGAATGTGTTTGATGTTGCCAAGACGCTTGTAAATCATATTGAAAAAGTTTATTCCGAAGATATCGCGCTGGTTGCTTATTACGGGTCATATGCTCAAGGGACGGCTACTAAACGCTCGGACCTGGACTTCTTTTTCATTCCGGCTACGCCTAAAGGTTACGGGGCAAGCATTCAGTTTATTATTGATGACATCAGTTTCGACTTTTGGCCAATCAGTTGGGAACGTGCGGCAAGCATGGCCTCATTTGAGGAATTCAAAACTTCGATTATCGCTGACTGCAAGCTGCTGTACGTACGCTCAGAGGAAGACCGTGAAAGACTCATGAAGCTGCGTGAACCTATTTCCAGCATGCAATCCCCCGAAAACAGAAGCAACAGGGTCGGAAAAGCAGAAGCCGAGTTCTGCAATGTATACACACACCTGTATAACCTTTGCCGCGCCGGTGCATCCGGGAATATAGCTTATTACAGAACAGAAGCGTACGGCGTATTAACGAGGGGGCTGCAAAGCCTGGCGTTGCTGAATGGAACATATTATAAAAGCGGCTTCGGCAAAAACCGGGAGCAAGTTCTCAGTCTTCCGTTACAACCGCCCCGCCTGGAGCCGCTGATGGAAACCATTATGCGCAGCAGCGTAACAAGCGAGATTGTAGAAGCTTGTGAGGAACTGGTAGCGGGTATATTTGCTATTCTGTCAGCGGAGCAGGAAATGGGCTATGACGCACCTTCTTACCCCGACCGCATGAAGGGTTGTTATGAAGAGGTGAAGGGCGTTCTGGACAAAATCATTACCGCTTGCGAAAGGAATGATTATGATACGGCATTCTTTTCCGCCATACAGGCACAGGAGGAGATCGCCAGCTTTTTATTTCTTGCCGAGACGGGAATCTGGCCCAGCGATTTGATGCTTCATTCGGCTTATGAGGACGTATACCGGCGGTTGGGATTCCCGGAGCTGGCTGGATTGCTGAACCCGGATGACCTATCGCCGTTACAAACCGCTGTGGAACGGTTAAATGCTGATTTGGAAGGGCTTTTCCGCTCCAAGGGAGTGGAGATCAACCGCTTCGCGGATATTGAAGAATTTCAAGCATTTCTAAAGGGAAAATACGCAACAGCATAATTTATTCTGCGGGAGCAAAGCACTCACCCTTAAAGGGATGGGTGCTTTTTGTGTCTTTTTGAAATCATAATCAATTTCGCTATATATAGAAAATATGGTAATTATGGGATTTAATCCGCATCCGCATTTAAACCTTCACAGTCTTTTTACATTCATCGGTATGCGTGAAAGGATCAATGCCGCTACCAGCAGGGCAAGGGCCACGAATACGCCGGACTCACCCGTCCATAACAGCACTTGATCCCCTTCAGAAAAGGTATCAAAGACATTTTGGATCACAGCATTCCAAGAAGCATGCAGGAAGATAGCAGGCCAGACGCTGCCGGTAGTGAGGCGGAGACGTCCAATGATATATCCGAATGAGGTTACTGTAACCATAAACAATACGATGGAGAGAGCGAGATAGGGGCCGGAATAATAGAGTCCAGCAATTATTAAGGGAAGATGCCATAGTCCCCAGATGATCCCGCTCGTCAATATCGGGTAAGGAACATGCGCATCAATCAGCCGTGTCAGCATATAACCCCGCCAGCCCAATTCCTCGCCGAGGCTGCCGATCAGCCCCATTGCGGTACCGGCGACCATCTGCACCAGCAGAAGTGCCGTGAAGACTACAGCAGGGGGAGCCTTAATATAGGTTTCAGGCGTAACATATTGCACGAGTCCAGTGATCCAGGCAATACCGTAGGCTACGAAGCCAATAAAGACAGGAAACAGAAGTACAAAAGGTAGTTTCTTTAACGATCGGCGTCCACCCACTCTTAAGGAGATATCAGCGATCCCTTCGCGCAGGATCAAACGGGCGAAGATTGAGGCAAGGCCCGGCGCCCACATCAGGAGCAGTATAAAAGCGGGGTTTTTCATACCCAAAATATAGCCGATGACAGAGATGGGAATGAGCAGGGTGAAAAAAACGAGAAGTCCCCGACGGGCAAATCGCATTCGTTCTTCCTGTCCGCCCGTAGCGGAGGCAGGTGTGCTGGCCAGTTTAATTTTCATGATTAACCCCTCTTTTTCCAATGTATGTATATCCATGGAATAGTATAGCAATCCCTCCACCCTGATCTGAACTAACCTCCGCCCAGTCTTTCTACTGGTCTGAGGCCCAGTAGAAATGGGGGTAGGAGTCTGGGCAGGGCACGTCAATGTTGGTGTTGGAGAGCTTCTGCGAGCTATAGCAGGGTTAATTTTGTGATGTTGGAATCAGTACAATCGGCGGGTCAATGCCCAGAAGAGCAGGGCCAATGCACTGACAACTGCGCCCAGCAAGCATACTCCATTCCAGCCCATGTGTTCATAGATCGTAGTCGACGCAATGGACCCGGTGGCGCTGCCAATAGAATAAAAAATCATGTAACCGGCGGTAAGCCGGCTTCGCGCTTCAGGCCGCACAGAGAGAATCATGCTCTGGTTGGTGACATGTACCGCTTGCACTGCCAGATCAAGCAGGAGGATACCAGCGATTAAGGCCCAAAGTGAATGTTCGGTATAACTGATAGGCAGCCATGACACAAGCAGCAGAATCAGTGCCGCGCCAGTGGTCCGCTGTCCTAACCCCAGATCCGCAAGCCGCCCTGCCCGCGCTGCCGCTAACGCCCCGGCGGCTCCCGCAAGGCCAAACGCTCCAATCGCAGTGTGTGAAAGAGAAAGCGGCGGAGCACTAAGCGGCAGCACAAGCGAGGTCCATAAAATACTGAAAGCAGTGAAAATCATCAGGGCGAGGGCAGCGCGAATGCGCAGGACCCGTTCCTGTAAAAACAAGGTGAGTGTAGAGCGCAGCAGCTGCAAATAGGATAATGGCTCTCTTTCATGCTCATCATGAGGCAGTACCCGGAACAATACGCCAGCCATAAGCAGCGATAATCCGGCAGAGACTATGTAAACAGAGCGCCAGCCGGCTAAATCCGTCAATAGGCCGGCAAACGTCCGTGCAAGCAGAATGCCGATGACGATTCCACTGGTTACGAGACCGACGACACGTCCGCGCTCGGCTGGTGCCGCAAGGGTTGCCGCGAACGCAACGAGCGTCTGCGTCACTACGGCGAGCAGGCCAACAATGGCCATACCTATGAATAATACGATGCTGGAAGAGGCAGTCCCCACCACAATTAAAGCCAGGACGGATAAAAGCATCTGTCCGGCGATTAGTGAGCGGCGGTTCAGAAGATCACCGAGCGGCACCAGCAGCAGCAGCCCCAGGGCGTAACATGCTTGTGTGATTGTAATAACGATTCCGGCGGATGAATGGGGGATGCGGAACTCATCCGCAATAGCGTCAAGCAAAGGCTGTGCGTAGTAAATATTGGCAACTGCAAGCCCGCAGGCGATGGCAAACAAGAGCGGCACGTAACGGGGGATTGCAGAGCGGGGGGCTTCTGCTTGAGCTGGCTCCCATCCGGTGCCTGTATTCTCTACTGCAATCAACTTCGTTTCTGCATCAAGCTTCTTCAAAGCTTATACCTCCATGAATTTAGTATTGAGCAATTTAATAATAACATACTGATTGGTATGTAATTGGTCTTAGAAAATATACTGCTATAAAATGCTATTTGTCAAGGAATTAAACGGAAATTATGCGGGAGGCGAGCTAAAAAATGTGGATTATTGATAAGTAATCTATGGTATTATAGACGAATAACATACCGTTCGATATGTAAAGGGGTGCATTATGGCTAGGCTTCGCGAATTTAATGAGGAAAAGGCACTGGATGCAGCTATGCAGCTATTTTGGGAAAAGGGGTTCGAAGCGACCTCATTAAGCGATTTAACATCCGCTATGGGCATTCAGCGGCCAAGCATCTATTCGGCCTTTGGAGATAAAAAAGGACTATTTGAGGCAGCTTTGCGGAAATACACAAGTGCCCACGCTTCTGATGTTCGTGCCAGCCTTCAAAAGAATGTAACGGTTAGAGAGGCGTTCCGTGATTTTTTTGATGCTCTGGTGGCAAAAGAATATGGAAATGGTGCGAATTGGGGGTGTTTTTGCATCAATTCAATGGTGGAGCTTGCACCTCATGATGAGAAGTTTGAAATCCTGACGAGGGAGCACCAGATGTATCTTTCGGTAATATTTCAGGAAACGATTGAACGGGGTTTGCGTTCAGGCGAGCTGAATGCCTCTATTAACGCCAAAAGTTTGGCACAGACACTGGTCGTGTCACTGATAGGACTCACGGTAATGCTGAAATCCCGTCCTGAACGGTCATTCGCCGATAATTTTGTGAAGGAGATCCTTACATTGCTCAAATAATCATCTGGTCCGCAGCGCATCCCTACAGGGGAGGATTCTCAAGCCCTGCTGTTTCTTTTGAACCCGTTTGGAAATAATGGGGGGGAGGAGGATTGAAGATGAACTATGTAGAAATTCTAATGCGGACCATTCTCGCAGTGGGACTGCTGCTGCTCATTCCCCGAATCTTAGGGAAGCAGACCCTTTCGAGCATGACGTCGAACGATTTCGTGACCAGCATTACGCTGGGCTCCCTGGCGGCCAACCTGGCCTTCAATATTAGCCTGAAATCCTCATATCTTGTCCTGTCTCTGGTTGTTATTACAGCCATCTCGTTCCTGCTCTCCTTCATTGCGCTCAAAAGCCGCAGCCTGCGCAGCTGGATCTCCGGCTCCCCCACCGTGCTGATCGAGGACGGCAAAATCATGGAGGCCAACATGCGTAAGATCCACTATACGCTGGATTCGCTGGACCAGGCGCTGAGAGAGAAGGATATTTTTAATATCGAAGAGGTCGAATATGCGGTACTTGAGGATAACGGACAGGTCTCTGTTCTGAAGAAGGAAGCATATCAGTTCGTCACGAAGCAGGATCTGGGGCTGGCGCTGCAATCGCAGGTTTTTCCCGTGGAGCTGATTATGGATGGCGTGCTGGTGGAGGACAATCTGAAGCGGAACGGGCTGACCCGGGAGTGGCTGGAGAATGAGCTGAGGCAGAAGCGGAAAGGGAAGTCGCTGGCCGATGTGTTCTATGCGGTAAGAGGCACGCAGCAGCAGGTGGTGTTCGATTTCTATGAGGACGGGATACAGCAGCCGCTGGATCAGGAATAATCTCCTTCAGAAAAGCCATCAGCTTGTTCCATTCATCAGAGTGTGCTCATATGGAAGTATTTTGCATAACTTTTTTATTGGCTTTTGAAATTATGACTGCTATATTTGAAAATACTATGTTAGAGAGGGTAAGCAGCTGAGGTGTCGGCATAAAAGGATGAGAGGCGGAATTACATGCAACAAGTATTAGAGGGTATCAGTCTAACAAACGATTTTTTATGGTCTAAGCTTCTGATTGTTCTTCTTATTGGTTGTGGTTTTTATTTCACCATTCGATCGAGATTTGTACAATTGGGCATGTTCAAGGAAATGTTTGTTGTTCTAAAAGAGTCTAATGTTAAATCTAAAGACAGCATCTCATCGTTCCAGGCATTCTGTATCAGCATGGCAGCCAGGGTGGGGACAGGCAATATAACAGGAATTGCAATTGCAATTGCCTTAGGTGGGCCGGGCGCTGTCTTCTGGATGTGGGTTATTGCGATTATTGGTTCAGCATCCAGCTTTATTGAGAGTACTTTAGCACAGGTGTATAAAGTTAGAGATAAGACGGGATTTCGTGGGGGGCCTGCTTATTATATGGAGCAAGGCTTGAAGAAACGTTGGATGGGATCTTTATTTGCCGTGCTGATCACGTTGTCTTTCGGCCTCGTCTTTAACGCGGTCCAGTCCAATACGATTACCGTTGCTTTTGAAAATTCATTCGGCACCAATCGTTTTATTGTGGGGCTTCTAATGGCTGTTGCGTTTGCAAGTATTATCTTTGGCGGCATCAAACGTATTGCCAAATTGTCCGAGTATATTGTAGTCTTTATGGCCGTGATTTACATCGCTGTTGCCTTATGCATTGTGCTGATTAACATTACCAAAATGCCGGAGGTTCTGGCGCTTATTGTGAAGGGTGCATTCGGATTTGAGCAAGTCATAGGAGGGTCTCTTGGGGCGGTGATTCTGCAAGGGGTGAAGCGTGGTTTGTTCTCGAACGAAGCGGGAATGGGAAGTGCGCCGAATGCTGCAGCAACGGCAACGACAAGTCATCCCGTAAAACAAGGACTTATGCAAGCGTTCGGTGTGCTTACAGATACGTTGCTTATTTGTTCGAGCACCGCCTTCATTATTTTGCTATCCGATGCGTATAAGCAGCCTGGGCTGGATGGCATCAAGCTTACGCAAGCTGCACTAAGCGAGCATATCGGTTCTTGGGCATCTGGTTCTCTGGCTATCATGGTGTTCTTATTTGCGTTCAGCACGTTAATTGGAAATTATTATTACGGAGAAACGAATATAGAGTTCTTAAACTCAAAGAAATCAGTAGTCATATTCTACAGATACAGTGTTTTGGCCATGATTATATTCGGTTCGGTTGCCAAGGTTCAACTGGTATGGGATTTGGCTGACTTATTTATGGGGCTCATGGTGGTAGTTAATTTGATTGCCATCCTTCTCCTATCCAAAGTAGCCTTTGCTGCCCTTCATGATTACAAGCGGCAGAAACAGGCTGGGAAAAACCCGGTCTTTGTTAAAGATAGTATTAAAGGCCTGGATCACATTGAATGTTGGGAGAACACGTCAGGTATGGAAGGGTAATAGATGGTTAAAGCCCAGGGCTCCGGTAACGGAGCCTTTGTGTTATTGGGCATTAATAGCCAAGCAGGTTACAGCACGTTTATTACCAGCATTACCACGCGTAAACCCCATTCACATCCAAAAACTCTCCGTTATGGCGTTTGCCATCCGTGGCATAGCCCACAATAATGGACGCCCCAGCTTCTTTGGATTTCCCGCCTTCCGCATTACCATTCAGATCCGTCTTCGTGAAGCCGGGGGTTACTGCGAATACCTGAGCTTTGCTGTGTTGGAGTTCTATGGCCATGGCTACAGTCATCGCATTGTTTGCGGTTTTGGAGGAATTGTAGTCAAACGCATTCAGTGCGTATTCCGAATTCTGCATGAAGTGCAGTGACGCCATATCGGTGGAGACATTCACAATCGTTCCTTCATTCTCTTTAATTATGGAAAAAAGCCGTTGGTTCAAGCGGAAGGTGCCGAAGAAATTCACCTCAAAAGCGCTCCGCAAATGCTCCTCCCGGGTATCGCTGAATGAACCGGAGAACGCCCCCGGCATGCCGGCATTGTTAATGATAAGCGTCAGATCAGAATAATCGCTGCGAATCGTATCGGCTGCCTGCTCAATACTTTCGAGATTCGTCATGTCAATGGGTAAGAACTCCACATCCAGCCCTTGGCTGGTTAATTTAGAAGCTGCGTCCTTCCCCCGTTCGATGCTGCGTGCGCCAAGCAATATCCTCCATCCGGCTTCACCAAGCTGTCTTGCGATTTCAAAGCCGATCCCTTTATTGGCACCTGTTACAAAAGCGGTTTTTGTCATCTTCATCCTTCTTTCTGCAAGATATGATCTATCAACAATTTGTAGCTTACTATGCTACACTAAGTGTAGGTCAACACTAAAAGTCAGGAAGTGAGCAAAAATTTTCACCATTGGACAGGTTGCCAAAAAAGTAGGGATAAATATTGGAGCGATTCGCTTTTATGAACGAAAAGGTCTTCTGGAGCCCGTGGTCCGCAACGAGCAAAACAATCGCTTGTACACCGACAACGAGATTGATTGGCTGCTATTTCTGAAATGTCTGCGGGAAACGGGAATGAGTGTCGAGGAGATCAAAAAGTACTACGATATGGTCAAAGCCGGAACATCTACCTTGCCGGAGAGAACCAAACTCATCCAGGACCAGAAGCAAGCCCTTTTGGACGATATTGAAAAGAAAAAAGCTCAACTCATTCACTTGGAGCATAAGCTGGAGCGCTATTATCGCGGGGAGAATTATTAGTATTCTGAGTAAGATGTAAAATGTTAATCTCCATATCAAACCACGACACAGCTGTCCGATTTCCCCTCCTATAATAAACGTATCTTGAAATGATAAGGAGACGAGCACAGGTATGGGCGAGATCGTTAGGCATGATGTGAATGAGGAGTATGCATTCTCGTGATTGGTGGAGGCGGGGGACGTTATGTTTCTCAGCTTCTGTGTAGGCAATGTGGAGGATATCCGGGTGATTATGGATGATTTGCAGGACAATCCCAAAGGAAAGAATGATTAAAGGATGAGAGAGCGGCCCCTAGGCAATCGGAAGATTATTCGGGAGTAACTTTTACCTTTCATGAAAATATATGTTATCGCGTAGGGAATATCTAAGCATTGAGGGAATTATTTGGCATTTAGAAGTTGAATATATTGAATCGACATTTTTATTATTGAATTTTGGAAATACATATATACTTGTATTATTAAATGTCGAGGGTGATTTTGGTGGCTGTGAAAAAAAGTGAGGATATATTAAATAAACCAGAAATCGATGATTTAGTACGTGCAGTTGAAGAAGCAACCAGAGCGACTGTAATGAGTACTACAAGATTCATAGAACCAGCAGGGAGTACTTTGAGCAGGGCTATGTCAAAACGAAATCATATTGTATTTGGACGTAGGGGATCAGGTAAGACTAGTTTGCTTTTAAAGGCCAAACGAGACTTATCTCTAAAAAGAACACCTGTTGCTTTTGTCGATATGGAACAGTTTAAGAGTCATAGTTACCCAGATGTTTTAATTAGTGTATTAATAGCTACTCTCGAATCTTTTAAGGAGTGGGTTCAAGAAGTTGGTTTGAATTCTACGAATAAAATTTCATGGTGGAAGAAAGTTTTTGGAGCACAGCCTGAGCGATCTCCTCTAAATAAAACGAAAAGTGGACAATTAGTAATAAATTTAAATCAACAAATTGAAAATCTGAATACTATTTTACATTCCGAAGATGAGGCGGACCTTAGTTATAAATGGTCATCTGGTGACTCGGTAGAAGCTGAAAATACCGGAGAACTTGGGGTGGAGTTAAAAGGGATTAAAGCGGGTGTAAACTCAAAAGAAACAAGAAAAAATGATTCTAATATAGAAGTAACTGAAGCTTCTCGTCGATCTAAGGTCAATTATTTGCATAGACATATGCTTGACTTTCGAAAATTATTTAAAGAGATTTCAGATTTAGCTGGTACTGATGCATTTTTGATGTTAGATGATTTATATCATATAAGAAGATCTGATCAAGCAAATGTACTTGATTATTTTCATAGAGCAACAAAAGGAAATCAGGTATGGTTAAAGGCTGGGACGATTCGTCACCGCACAGACTGGTATCTTCATAGTGATCCGCCTAAGGGTTTAAAACTTGGTGATGATGCAGATGAAATTGATCTGGACATTACTCTTGAAAAATTCTCAATTGCAAGAACTTTTTTATCAAGCGTATTACAGGAAATAGCTGAAGAGGCAGGCTCGCAAAACCCTCGAATCATTATGGCAGAAAGTGCCATGGATCGATTGGTACTTGCGAGTGGCGGGGTAGCAAGAGATTTTCTAACTATTTTTCGTAGATCAGTAGAGGTAGCAAGGGAAAGAGGTGGAGGGTTTAGAGGACCTAAAATAGGAGCTGAGGATGTCAACCGTGCTGCTGGTGAGCATGACTCTTCAAAAAGAGAAGAATTAAAAAGGGATACGAACGATGAAAGAGAGAGACTTGAAAAACTTTTTGAAAATGTAAGAGAGTTTTGTTTTAATACGGGTACAAATTGTTTTTTGGTAGAACGTGATTGGAATCAAGATGGAGCGAAAGATATAGAGGAGTTAGTTGATCTTCGACTTATTCATCGAATAAATCCAAGGGTTACTGTTCGAGATAGAGCTGGAAAACTTTATATTGCTTACATGCTAGATTTAAGTCAATATACAGGCGACCGTAAACGTCGTGGATTAAATATGATCTCCTTTTGGTCAAAGGATGGTTCAGATCAGTTAAGAAAAGCTAGTCTGATTTTTGCTGAGAGACCTGTATCTGGAAAATAATCTAAAGGCACCTAACAGGTGCCTTTTTACATACAGTTAGACTGCCAAATAGATTAAATAACTTAACGTTATACTCTTCAACTTCGTTGGATAGTGTCGGTATATGCATTCTAAGCTTTGTTTCTACTATGCCTGGTCAAGATATTCATTATCTGATCCCCAGAGCAGCAATAACTTCCCGATTAATCTTAGTGAGTGCTGCTATTTCCTCTGTACTTCTATCACTGATCAAAGTCATATGTTCATCTAAAGCCTTACGGCGGTCAGCTTCATCCTCAAAACGAAAAATTTCTACAGCCGGAACTTGGAAGGCGGCTATTATTTTCTCCAGAGTTTCCAAAGAAATGTTCCGGTCTCCCCGTTCTACTCCACCTATGTAACTGTAATGAAGCGATGCTGCTTCGGCCAGTTGTTCTTGGGTCCATCCTTTTGCCTTTCTGAGCTCTCGTATCCGATTTCCTACACTTTCTGGTAAATTCATGTCATCACCTCCACTTAAGGTTAGAAGAGGTACACTGACCATTACAGATCATCAAGTGCAAACTTATTATTTGATTAATTGTACTTAAAAGTACTATTTATATTGACCAAATATAAAATCGGCTATACAATTAACTGAAAATGGATAAAAAGGAGGCCCCAACCGTGCGCCCTTCCATTCTGAAATCACTGAAGCCGGATATTATAGTTGAAATGCTGGAGATGGCTTATCGCTTCGAGGATTGGGACAAGATGCTGAATACGGCGGGTATTCTGTACAGCTATGCGCAGTGCATCTATGAGGAACGGCAGTATCACAAGGCTAAGAAGCTTCCGGTACCGATTCTGGATACAGAGCGTCCGCTGGTCTATTATTTCGGGTTCAGTCACCTGATGCGGGGCATCGTTTGCCAGAAGCAGGGGAAGTATGATGAGGCCAGAGAATCCATATACCGCTATGCCGAGCTGGGCTGGATGGAGGATTTGGGGGAGGAAGGGCGGGAGATTGCCGAGGAGTTCCGGGTTCTGGCTCGTGCCAACTTATACATCGTGGAGATTCTGTCCGGCAAGACGGAATTGCTGGAGGGGTATGCGCGATTCTTGCAGGATAATCCCGAGGAGCTACTGCCAGGGCTTGGGACTGTTTTGCAGGCTGCGGTCCAGTATGGGTTTGATGTGGATGATCTGCTGCATACTTTCGCGGAACAGAGTGCCGGATTTGGGGAGTATGAGGATGCAGGCAATATCTCGCATTATTACAGCTATTGTTATCACTTGGCGTTATACCATAGGCGGGAAGACAGACTGCCAGAGGCGCTTGACTGGACTATGAATTGCCTGGAATTGGTTGACCGTTCAAACGGATGAGCAGATTAAGCGCTATCAGGATATTACAACACTCGGAACAATTGATAACCACCTCCATAAACTACAAAACCAAAGAACCTCCCACCATTAGCACGATATTTACTTAAATTTGTCATAGAGGATAAAGGATAGACTCTGGTTCAATGAGGTGGCGTGTGGTATATAGTAGAGGGACATTTTCCAAGGTAGAGGAGCGAACAGGGAATGATTGCATTGATCTTGGCTGCGGGGTATGCGACCCGTCTCTATCCGTTAACCAGGGATACGCCGAAGCCGCTGCTGCCGGTTCAAGGAAACCGTACAATTCTGGATCTGCTGATTGACCGTCTGGAGGTACTGGAGGAGATTACGGAGATTCTGATTGTGACGAATGACCGCTTCTTTCATGCTTTTGAGCAGTGGCATCAGCAGTACAGGGGGCCGAAGCCGATTCGTATTCTGAATGACGGAACCTCTTCTCCAGAGGGACGGTTAGGAGCGATTGGCGATATCCAGTTTGTCATCGGGCGGGAACAGCTGCAGGAGGATTTGCTGGTGCTGGCGGGCGACAACGTGCTCGGCTTTGGGCTTGAGGGGTATCTGAATTATTTTCATAAAGTCGATAAAGACTGCATTCTGGTCCGGACAGTGGACGATATTGAGGAACTGCAGAGTGTTGGCGTGGCAGAGCTGGATGCACAGCGGCGTGTCCTTTCTTTAGAAGAAAAGCCGCAGTCACCCAAGACGAACATTGGCGTATTTGCTCTCTATATCTACAAGCGATCTACATTGCCGTTATTCTCCCGTTATCTTGCCGAAGGTGGCAACCCGGATGCGCCGAGTTATTTTCCCGAGTGGCTGCATTCCCACCAAGAGATGCGGGCCTACTATACGGAGGGCACGATTGATGATGTGGGCACCCCGGAAGCTTATGCGCAGATGCAGGCTAGACTGGGGAATGCCCAATAGGAACAAGGTTAATCTTCAAGCTGTAAGCAGTTCATCCTGTAGGGGATGGACTGCTTTTTTCATATGCCCAGCATGGGCGTCAGCTCTTGGGGAGAAGTCCCGATCGGGGGCTTACTGCTTATCGCGGATTAACTTTTACCTGCGAGCCTTTGCCGCTGGTTTGGATACCGCTTTCCTTCAATCCGGCTTCCTTCAAATCGCCCAGCAGCCGCTCCAGCACAGCCTTGGCTGCTGCCGCCTCCTTCGCTCCGTTCGCCTTCACGACTAGCTGCACCGGCTTGCCGGAGCGCAGATGCTTGTCTGCCTGGCGCAGCTTGGTATCGTAGTCATGCTCTTCGATGTGAGCGGTGAATCGAAGCTCCTTGACCTTCCCGCCGCCGCTCTGGCCGGCGGCATGTCCAGCGCCCGCTTTGCGGGACGCGGCGTCCTTCTGCGCGGCCGCCTTTCCCTTGCCCTTAGCGATCAGGCTGCAGGGAGGGGGGCTGCTCATCAGCGAGGTGCAGACGAGGTCTGCACCGGCGGAGCGGGCCATTGCCAGCGCTTCCGCTCGTAATAACGTGCCGAACTTCTCCCCCTTGAGGCCGGTCAGCACCACCTCGGATGCTTTGATTTGCTCGTTGATGAATACGGCCATGGAAATGGGCCCTCCTTTGTAAACAATGTTAAATCTATTTTATACGAAATGAGGCTGCGGTTCACCTATGCGCTGAGGTTGATTTTATTATCCAAACGGTTAGAGTATAATTAATCACTTCTATGCGATTATCATCGATTCCATTTTTGAAATAGCAGAATAATGGGAGGGTAAACTATGGACAATCATTGGATGAACCAACTAACGCTTTGGCATGAGGCGGATGAATATCAACAAATCGTCGACAGCATTATGGAGGTTCCTGCACAAGACAGAGATTATGCGGTCATCGGCCAATTGGCGAGAGCGCTGAATAATCTGGAGCGATACGAAGAGGCGCTGGAACAGCTTTTGGCTATTGCCGGGCAGGGAGCGAATGATCCGTTATGGCATTTTCGTGCGGGGTATTCCTACTACTATTTGAAACAATATGAGGAAGCTGCCAGAGCCTTTAAAAAGGCCGACGAACTGGATCCCGGAGACCAGGATACGCTAATGCTATTCAATTGGAGTGTACGCGGTGCCGAGAAGCAGAAAAGGGAGCAGAAGCGTTTTGCGGCTGCACAAATGGCCAAGGAACAGAGCGGTGATAGCAACTCCTTTTAGCCAGCGGATTTCTCGGACTTTTGGGAGAACAGCGATTATGCTTTAAAAGAATATGTATCCGAGCCGCCGACGGAGGAGATGATTGCCTCAGTGGAGCAGGAGCTGGGTTACAAGCTGCCGGCCTCCTATATCGAACTGATGAAGCTGCAGAATGGGGGAATCCCGCAAAACACCTGTTTTCCTACCGGGGAAGCAACTTCATGGGCGGAAGACCATATTGCCATTTCAAGTATTATGGGAATCGGGCGGGAGAAAAGCTATTCACTGTGCGGAGATTTGGGCAGCCGCTTTATGATTGAAGAGTGGGGGTATCCGGACATTGGGGTGGTAATTTGCGACTGCCCATCTGCCGGCCATGATGTAGTAATGCTGGATTACCGTTTATGCGGCAGAGAAGGCGAACCTGCGGTTATTCATGTCGATCAGGAAGGCGATTATGAAATTACGTTTCTGGCCGGCAGCTTTGAGGCCTTTATCCGCGGATTGGTGAATGATGAGGAATATGATTATGATGTGTCTGAGGATGACAGGGATGATGGGCTTACTCAGGAGGCAATTGAAGGAGGAGACCAGTTGAAACCCTTTATTCTGGTAGAGCAGGACAACGGCGGCATGTCAGTCATCTTAAACGCAGGCTCTTATAAAGCCGAACTATTTCAGACACGGGAAGACGAGGGCTTCGAAGGGAGCGGTTATGACTGGGCTTCCCTGGCATCTGTCTTTCTGGAAGAGAAGATGCCCCAGCTCTCGGACAGCATCCATTTTGACCCCGAAGCGGATATGTTCTGCGCGTATTCCAGCAATAGAGAGGCTGTGCAGAGCTTTGCAGCGGGCTTCAAAGCAGCTTGTGAGGACGACGCTCTTATCCGTGACTTATTCTCCCGTGCAGAACTCGATTAGCTAAACTTATTATTAAGAAGGAATGAGAGCCGCTGCCAAGCGGCTTTTTTAAAAATATAAGAATTTATATGTTTCAAACGATAACTTGTCCTTCTATTTCTCGCTGAAACGGCTTTGCCGTCCTTAAAAAGGACGGCAAAGCCGTTTCCACTTGTTTATATCAGTTGAACCAGAGCGTCTTCAAACTGGGAGAGCTCTGGAGAAGCAGGGATTTAGTAATGAAAGCAGGGTCCCTAAAAGCCCGCAGCGGGTTCGTTTGCTCGTAAAGGACTCAGGAGGCGCTATGGAGAGTAAAACCCCTGTTTAATCTCTTTTGCGGACCCAGCCGACCTTATTTGCTCTGTATTCTTTCTAAAAACGGCCATCATGGAGAAATAACTGCGCTGGAGTCCGGTTTCCTACTATAAGAGGCTAAAAGCCCCAATTAAGTGCAACTCGGTCCGTTCGTGCTCAGAGCCAGAAATACACTTTCCGCATGCACACACACGCCTTCGGAAAAAGAGCGAAGTCTTTGAAACACCAAGACGGGGTCTTGGCGGGTGAAGGGGCCTGAATCCAAACATTCACCGCAGTTGCATATTATGCCGGATCGGTAAGTCTAAAGTTCAACTTATTTAGTTAAGAATTCTATACCTGCTTAGTTTTGCCAGCTAGTTGCGCTTTTTGCTGCTGCATTCCGCAAGATGTTTGTGGGATGACGAAGGGTGCTTTTCGGTGTAAAACCTAAAAATATGAATTATGATTAGTCCATAAGAAAAATAATACGGCCCAAAAGTTACATAAGACGGCGAGGAGAGATGAATGGTGCTTGGACTATCCTTCGGGAACGGGATCACGCTGATACACTTCGAACAGCAGAAACCCAGGTTGTTCACTGCCGGTGATCATCTGGATTGCAGGTATATCAGAGCCTTCTTCAAAAGACAAGGCATGACGGCGACTCAATATATCGAACCTAATCTATCTAACATATATGATACAACTGCAGATATTGCTGCATTGGGGAATGAAATCATTGCACTTCATGTAACACCGTCAAACTACCGGTTATGTAAGCGGTTGACCTCCACCCTTAAGGAGCAGGAGGGGCGGAACCGGGTCATTTGGTTTGGTAATCTGGCAGCGGTTATCGGTGAGGAAGTGTTCGGGGAAACAGAAGTGGACGGTTTAGTAAGGTGGAGTCCTGAACGGACGCTCTCCCGGCTGGTGAATACAGAGGTAGAGGGCTGGTCTGCTGTGAATGGATTTACATCCCGGGCCATGGTTGGCAGAAAGCCTGGTGGAGATTCGCTGGCCCTTCCCGCGGAGGAGGAAGCCGCGGCTGCAGCAGGCGTCATGGAGCTGGATGAGCTGACCGGGGTATGGGAGGACATGTCAGACCGGAGGGTGGCGATGCTGTCAGTGAAATGTGCGGATCAGCTCGGCAATCCTCATCATGTTGCCCAAGGGATACGGAGGCATTCTCCGGAGCGGCTGCAGCGTGATCTGGAGCTTGCGGTCCGGACATCCAGACAGACGGCACCCGTCATTACTATTGAGGGATTCGACCTGATCCGGGATGAGGCGCAGAGAGAGCAGATTCTGGAGGTTCTGGAGGAAGCGGAGTTCAAGGCCGGATATAAGCTGACTGTTCCGCTGGAAGCCTGTACATATTCAATGCTTGAGCGATTTAAACAGTGTGGGGTAGAACAACTCCAGATCAAGGTTCCCCTGGGCACCACGCCGGATGCCTTCCCGAAAGAAGAAGCAATTAATTATATGATATGGCAAAGGCAAACCAGTCAGCCGATGACCTTCTCCGTTACGCTTACCGATGACGGAAACCGGGAAGCAGACCCCAGCCTTACGGCGGAGCTGCTGCACAGATGGATCACTGAAGGAGTGATTGAGGCGGTATCTGTACGGGCAGAACCGATGGACCGGGCCAAAGCCATTCAGCCCGTCATTCTCCCGGAAGCCTTAGCCGCTGTAATGCTTGAGCATCTGACCACAGAGCAGCCTCCGTTCTTATTAAACGAGTATACGGCCTATATGACCGGATACTATCCGCAGCAGGCGATCGGCGGCGGGGTCAAGCATATCGGGCTCACAGAACCGCTAGAGGAAGAAGTGCCAAGTAACTATTTTGGGGAGTACACAGCCCTCAATAGCGCACTTATATACGAATATAACCAAGTATACAGGGGAGAAAACCCGAGTTATATCTATTATGATTCCGATGGGGTATGGAAGCGCAGCAACCGGAGATTTGAGGAATTGTCGGAGGCTGCTGACAAAGAAGAATACTATTTATCCAATGCTCATCAAGTGGTGCAGACGGAAGGAACTGAATATATTCTGCAGCTGAATGACTTTCTCCAGGTGGAGCCGATCCGCATCCGGCAAATGGGCTATTCAGAAGCGGCAACCAGGGAACGGGATAGGAACAACGTGGAGTTCCAGATGCTAAGGATAACATCCACTGAAGATCTGGAGGCCTATCTGGAGGATGTGGACCATTTCAGCCGAACAGGGACCTTCCGGCACGGATATGAAATCCAGTCGTATCTGGTGGATAGCTGCCGCTGGTCGGGAGCCCAGACTTGCACAGTGAAGCAGCTTCCGAGGCTGTTCGTAGACGGCAATCAGGCGGTATCCGGGTGCAGAGGCTGCGCCGCTATCGGCACTCTGGATGATTCTATGGATAGGTTGCTGCTGCAGACTGCGGTGGTCTCGGATCGGGAGCAGCTAGTAAGAGGCTGCGCGACTTGTGAAATCAACGCTTCCTGTACCAAATGCAGTTTCCTGCCCGCCTACATGAACCGCCAGCAATATTGTAATATCCGCAAGAAACATAACACAATGCACTTATATATGCAGACCATTGAAATGCTCAAAGGGCTTAACAAATATTCGCAGGCTTTAGACGGTCTTAGTGTGGACAACTTCCGGATGTCGCTGCCAACCTGCACACACAAATACCCCTATGAACGAAGAGGAAATGTCCGCTCGGCAGTCGCAGATACCGTACTTTTGTTCTTCATCGGGGAAACTCCGGCGGTCTACCAGACTAGCAGCCAGAAATTACTGAGGTTGAGCGAGCCCATGGCACTGCTGCTGGAAGGAATGATGGCGGGCGCCAATCGCTTTGAATTGAAGCAGGCCCTTAGGGACCGCTACCAGGTCGAAGAAGAACAAGCTGACCAAATCATATCCCAGGCTACAGACTTATTTATGCAGGAGGGATGCCTGAAACATCCTGTCGCAGTTTTGTGAACGTAGCTTGCCACCTCACAAGCCTACAGCCCTATGGCTGTAGGCTTTCATAAATCCGAAAATAACAGTTTCTTAGTTATACATACATGGACTAACAAGTATATAGAGACGGGCCTGCCGGGAATCGGATATGTTCTGCTCTGCCATTTAACCCGAATTTAATTGATGTAATGGAGGAAACAGCATGGGACTACAGATTAATGGATTAATGAAGCAATATGGGAACAACCGGGTCATTCACGATATTACCATTGATGCCCCTACCGGCAAGGCTTTTGGACTTCTGGGAGGAAACGGGGCAGGTAAAACAACGACCATCCGTTCCATCCTCGGATTAGTGGATTATGATGCGGGAGACATTCTGTGGGAAGGAATACCGATTCTCGGTAACCGTCCTAGCATTGGATATTTGCCGGAGGAACGGGGCCTCTATCCTAAGGAAAAGGTTAGTGAACAGCTGGTTTATTTCGCCAGACTGGAGGGCATGTCACGGCAGGCGGCTATAAAGGCCATGAAGCATTGGCTGGAGCGGCTCGGAGTCGCAGAGCATGAGCATAAGCGCGTAGAACAGCTGTCCAAAGGGAACCAGCAGAAGGTGCAGATTATCTCTGCCCTGCTGCATAACCCTGAGCTGATCATTCTCGATGAGCCATTCAGCGGCCTCGACCCCATTAACTCGGATATGCTTGCGATGATTGTGAAGGAGCAGTTGTCCCTGGGAAAGACCATGATTTTCTCCACCCATCAGATGGGGCATGTAGAACAGTTCTGCGAGGATATATGCATTCTTAGGCACGGAAGAATGATAGTATCGGGCAGCATAGCAGACATTAAACGCTCTTATGAGCGCTGCAACGTGCTGCTGCGCAGCGACGAGGATCTCAGCCGGCATCTGGTGGCAACACATCTTCAGCCGCTTACCGCGGATGCAAAGGAATGGCAGATGAAGGTGCGGGATGAGGATGAGGCCAATGAGCTATTGCTGCGCTTAACCCAGATGGGCATCCGGCTGCTGAAATTTGAGATTAAAGAGCCAACACTGCATGAGATATTTGTGGAAAAGGTAGGTGAAGTGTCATGAGGAATTTTGGTCTGGTATTTGCTTACTCCTTCAAGGAACGCTTGCGTTCCAAAGCCTTTACCTATTTAACACTGATTATGATCGTGGTTGTGGCTGCACTTGTACTGGTTCCAAAATTAACTCAGGATGACGGGAATTCCGCGAAGGGCGAAATTGATGTGCTGGATAGGACAGGAGCCATCCCGAACGCAGATAGTTTCAAGGAGAACGTATCACCCTCCTATGAGTGGCGGATGATCACCGAGAATGAAAGGGCCGGGGAGCTGAAGCGTCTGGAGGAGAAGAAATCACTTCTTGGGATTGTTCAGATTGAGAATCAAGGCAGCCAGCCGGTTCTTTCCTTAACCGTAAACAAGGCGGATGATGCTCCTTATATCCGTGAACTGAACAGCTACGTTCAGAATCAGTATACGATATTTCAAATTCACAAGCTGGGCCTGGGACAGGAGCAGCAGAAGCAGCTGACCTCAGCAGTTCAGATGCAAATACAGGAGATGGAGGCCGGAAGCAAATCTTTAACTGCCACGTATTGGCCGGTCTATATGATGACGTTCATGCTGTATCTTCTAATCTACATGTTCGGAAGCAATGTAGCGGTATCTGTATCCGTAGAGAAGGGCTCGCGGGTCAAGGAGATCCTGATTACGAAGGTTAAGCCGGTGCAGCTTCTTTTCGGCAAGGTGTTTGGCGTCGGCTTGGCAGGCATTCTGCAATTTGCCATTATTGTTGGCGCGGTTTACCTCATCCTGACGATGTCGGGTACGGGAGGGGTGCTGGAGCTGTTCGGCATGCCGGTGGATTTCTCCATTCTGGGCGGAACCACAATTATGCTGTTAACTCTCTTTTTCATTCTCGGTTATTTCTTCTTTGCTGCCTTGTTCGCGGCAACTGGATCGATGGTTAGCCGCAGCGAGGAAATCAACCAGGTGACGCTGCCTATCTCGATTTTGCTTATGGCAGGACTCATTGTTGCTATGTTAGCTATGCTGAACCCTGACGGCACACTGGCAGTGATAGGCTCATACATTCCTTTCTTTACCCCGTTCGTTATGTTCGCAAGAATTGGTGCCTCAGATCTGACAGCCTTGGAGATTGTAATTCCGACGCTGATCCTGTTCGTATCTACCCTGGCTGCTTGCTGGCTGTCGGCGAAGATTTATCAGGTGGGTGTCCTCCTGTATGGACAGAAGCTGAATCCTAAACTGCTCTACAAAGCTATAAAGGCCTTATAGAGGGGGGATGAGAATATGGGAAATGCAATGAAAACGGAGAAGCTTAAACCGGGCAAGGCACAGTGGAAAGAGCGCCCGATCCGTGCCGTGGAGGGCAAAAAGCTGCTTGGACAATGGGCAATGGTGACCGGCGCCGGAAGCGGGATAGGGGCGGAAATCGCTGAGCATTTTGCAGAGTCCGGCGCTTCTATAGTGCTCACGGAGCTGCCTGAATTTCTGGAGAATGCCGAGAATGAGGCTGAACGGCTACAGCGCCTATACGGTGTTGAGGTGCTGTGCAAGCCCCTTGACCTGCGCAGCGTGGAGGACATCAAGCGGTGTATACGTTCTATCGAAGAACAGGTGGAGAGCATCGATATTCTGATCAACAATGCAGGCGTGAACCTGCTGTCGCCTGCGCTGAGTCTGAGCGAGGAGCAATGGGATTTCGTCGTAGATATTAATCTCAAGGGTACGTTCTTCCTGACCAGAGAGGTCGCGAAGACGATGGTCCGCCATAAGCGGGGCTCCATCATTATGATAGCTTCCCATGACGGTGTAGTAGGCAGTGAGAACCATGCGCCCTACAGCGTTAGCAAGGCAGGACTGATTCATCTAACACGGTCCCTGGCTGCTGAATGGGCAAAACACGGGATTAGAGTCAATGCGGTGTCCCCAACCTTTGTCATTACCGAGTCCAATGAGCAGGAGATGGATGATCCTCAGTTCCGGCGTACGAACCTGCCGCGTATTCCGCTCCGCAAGTTTGCGGTACCGGAGGATATTGCGAATTCGGTACTGTTTCTCGCCACAGATTCCGCAAGCATGATCACCGGGCATAATCTGGTGGTCGATGGCGGTTGGACTGTAGTTTAACCTGTGGTTATCCTGGACGCTCTCAGCGCCTGATCTCTCCTCCATCCTTTTCAATCAGACTCCAGGACCAAATCTATTACGAGGATGTGTTAAGTATGCAGGTTAAATCTATGGATTGGCGGTCGGAGCATGAACTTGAGGAAGAGCGGCTGGCGCTGAAGTATCATTCCAATTCCAATGTGAATCCGCAGCTTGAGGTGCTGACCCGTTCGCGGATGAAAATGCTGAATCAACTGTTTGCCCAGAGGAATGTTGAGGTGAAGCCCGCAAAACGTTATTTCTCTTCTCCTTCCTTCGGACTGCAGAAGAGCGAGCTGGCAGAGCATCCGTTCATGATGAAATTGCTTGTCCATCTGCAGGAGCTTCAGGTCCAGTCCAGACCGTTTCTGGATTATGAACCTTTAAGAGAGCTGGGCGGGGCCAAGCTGAACGGTCCGGGGCTGTATATCTTTTCGAGAAGTCCGGTATCCGGCAGGCATGAGCTGTTCTACTGCAATCCGGCAGAAATGGTCGTTCAGCGAGTGAAGGAGACAGACCCCGGCGTTTGGAACCGGCTGTTCCATTCCGATCTGATCCAGGGAACGGCGGAGGCAGCCGTATTTGTAACGGCCAAAATCCAAAGCTCCATGAAGTTGTTCGGAGAACGGGGGTACCGGCTCAGCTTGCTGGAAGGCGGGCGGTTAACGGAGCGTTTATCACAGTGCACCCATAAATTCGGATGGAAATTCCAGCCTGTTGCCACTTTTTATGACCGGGCCGTTCAGGAGCTGCTAGAAATAGACGGGCATTCTGAAGTGGTGCTTTCCTGTCTGATTCTGGAGGAGGTGAAATAGATGTACCAATACAAATTTGTCAAAGTCGATTTAAAGGGAATCCTGCAAAGCAAGCCTGAGGAGGATTATCACGAACTTATTCATGAGCATGCCCGTGAGGGGTGGAAACTGTTTCAAATTTTCGCCCCGAATACCTATGGATTTGGAACTTCCGCCTTTTTGGAATTGATTTTTGAACGTTCGATCACTGACTATCACTGAAGCTTTGAGGCATATTCCTGAACCGGTAACCCGGTGTACGGGCTCGGCCGCATAATGGCCGGGTCCTTATTGTGCGACAGTGGAAGCAGGGCGGTTTTGACAAGAATACCCCATGTTATACCACTCAGAAGAAGGAAATACTAAGAGAATATAGAATACCCTTCTATTAGAGGAATCTGCTTGACGCGTGGCAACTTTGACGTACCCCATGATGCGTTTAGGAGACCGAAATTGATTGGGGGCTTCTGAGGATGGATGGCTGTGCAGAAATGATAGAGCTGGAAATCAGAGCGGGTTTGCGGTCGTTTTTTACCGTGCCGCATTTATTGGAGCAAGGAACAGCCTGTGTGGAAGAAAAACTGCGGGAATCACTGCTGTTCAGTAGAATGACAGTGCTTCATTACCGGGCGTTTGGCGGAAGCGGTAAGGCGATTTACCGGACCGCCGCCGCTGTGGAGCTGATGATCCTGAGTCTGGATATCATTGATGATCTGCAGGACAAGGATAACAAAGAAACGGTATGGAGCCGGATGAGTCCGGAAATCGCCCTGAATATTGCCCTTGGGCTGTTGACGCTTTCCCAGCAGATGCTGTTGACCAGCGATTTCCCGGAGGAGCGGGCAAGCGGTGCCGCGCGGCTGATGAATGAGCAGGTGCTCTCTGCCATTAATGGCCAAACAACAGATCTGCTGAACGATATTGAGAGCGAAGAGGAATACATAGAGATGGTAAGGCAGAAATCTGCCGGTCTGCTTGTGGCCGCCTGTATGATTGGAACACTGCTGGCAACCGGCGAAATCCATGAAGAGGTAAGGAAGTATGCGGAGGAGCTCGGAATAGCAGCTCAAATGAAAAATGATATCCGTGACCTGCTGAACTGGGACAACAAAAATGATTTCTGGAACCGCAAAAAAACACTGCCGACACTGTATCTGCTTCAGTCCATCCCGGAGGGAGAGGGCTGGATCACTGATTATTTTGAGGCACGCCTGGAATTGGAGGAGGTGGCACACCGCAAAGAAGAGATTGAGCGCATTATCGAGCAATCGGGAACGTTCCTGTATTCTTCTATCCGAATGAGAACCCACTATTATAATTATCTGGATTTAGTAGGCAAGCTTGGGCTTGCCCCCGTCTGGCAGGAACAGATGCTTGCGATGGCAGACTGAGTCAGAGGGTACCGTAAAGCCCGCTACAAACCGCCACAAATCACCGCAAAAGCCCGCAATCACACCGCAATTACATTTGCGGAAAGTACTAGTATGGTTGTCGTTTCCAGTTGGGACAACACCTGATATATTGAATTCAAGAGGAAGATCTCTTATAAACCGATTGGGGGAATGTTAAATGTTGAAGGAAATGGTTCAAAAGTTGATGGCAGATCCAAGTGCGTGGACTCGTGTACAGACTGGACAACTTCAATTGGCGGGAATGAGTGAAACTGAACATAGAGCATTTATTGACGTGCTGGGCAGCAAAGAGGGCAAAACTGAACCCCGCATGGCAATGTATTGGACTTAATCTAGCTTTATTTGGAGGAAACCGGATTGTCGAGAAGAATGAACGTTACCGCTTTCTCAGTCATTGTGATTATCCTTGCCGTCTACCTATCCCAGAGCATATTGCAGCATAGAATGATTGGGACTGATATCGAAAAGGATGGCCAGGGACGTTACGTGGCGGCAGATACACCTGTCGGTTACTGGGGATATGGAAAGATTCTTCCGGGCGATATTATAGAAGAAATTGATGGAAGATCCGCCTCTTCAGTTCAGTCTATTAAGAGATTTGATGTAATAGAAGGGGCTTCCACCATCACTTTGAACCGGAATCAGCCTGATGGCGGTCAGGAGAGAATCACACTTGTTGTAGCGAAGGGAATTGGATCTGAGAACCTGCTGCTGGAATTTATTTTGCCGTTATCCTCCGTGCTGTTATTCGCCGGATTCTCACTGTTTGTTTACAAGCGCAAGAAAAAAGACAAGGCGGCTATATATCTGATCCTGTTTTTCTTATCGACGGGTTTTGCCTACTTCAGCGCGGCTTCTTCGGGGCGAGCCGATATTCTAGGCAACATAATCTTCACTGCCACCTTCGTCCTAGTCCCGGTATTTTTCCTGCAGTTTCTCAACCGGTATTTGATACAGTATCAGGAGCCTCTGGTTCCTAGAAACTGGTTTATCGGTATCTATTGTATTGCGGGTGCGGTTGTCACCGTGCGGGTTATCACAATATTAACGGGTTACTACTTGCCTTTCTTTATAGAAGTATCACCCATTTTACCTCTCTTTATCTTAACAAATCTCTACACTATTTATAAATTGATTCAGAAATTTGTGGTACACCGCCGGGATTCACTGCGAAATTTATTTAAGCTGACCTTGCTGGGTCATTTGCTTGGATTTATGCCGTTTATCCTGTTATTTGGCGTGCCTAGCTTATTTGGTATAACTCTGCTTACTCCGCAGGTGGCCTCAATTTTTCTATTGGCAATTCCCGTAGTGTACTTGTATATGTTCACTACAAGACAGCTGTTTGATATTGACTTTGTTCTGAGCCGTTTTCTATACCATATTATTATTGCGTTTATCCCAACTTCGCTAATAACCACCTTCGGGATTCTGATTACCCAGCAGCACAATTATACGTGGGTTCGATGGGTACAGTTATTTCTGATGGTGTATTTTATTGTTACGATTCTGTTATTCAGCAAGGAGTATGCCGATTTTCGGTTCAGGCCAAGTTTTAACAAGAACCTGTACAGCTTCCAGGGAAGCCTGGACCGGTTCTCTACCCGTATTTCGCGGGTGATGAAGCGGGCCGACCTGGAGCGGTTGCTGGAGCAGGAAGTACTCTCTATATTACTGGTCAAGAAAGTGGCCTTTCTGGAGGTAAACCGAGAACTGGGTCCCCGGGGAAGCTCAAAGTCAGACTCCGGTTCAGTGCCTATCTCTGTAATTTCTGCCCTGCGGGATGCTGCTCATAAACTGGCCGTTGGGGAGACTATGGCCGTTCCTTCAGGATTATGCGTTGTTATGGGGCAGAAAGGCTCTACCTTTCACGTCCTCTGGCTGGCGGATAAGGAGAATCGTACCAAATATAATCTGGATGAATTGAGCTGGCTGAAAACCTTGGCTAATTACAGTGCCATCGTGTATGAGAATCTATATCTGATCGAAAACTTGATTGAAGATCTTGAACAGGAATTTCAGAAGCAAAAGGGAGCTTCACCGTGGGTGATGCGTCTGATCTTTAATCTCTCGGAGACGGAACGGCGCCGGCTGGCTGCCGACCTGCATGATTCGGCGCTGCAGGACCAGCTGATCTGGTACCGCAAGCTGGAAACGGTCATGCTCGACCATCAGATGCCGGAGGATATCTATCACGAGCTTGAGACTGTACGGGAAGGCCTGCTGGATGTTATCCACCAGATTCGCGAGACCTGCAATGAGATGAGACCGCCGCTGCTTAAGGAAATGGGCATTGTCGAAGCGCTCGGGCAATTGTTCGAGCAGGCTCAGATCCGTTCAAATTATGTGATCAATTTCCAGGTAACGGATCATATAACAGAATTAAGTGATGAACAGACATTGGCGCTGTTCCGCATCGTTCAGGAACTGCTGCGCAACGCCAATAAGCATGCCAAAGCTACAGTGGTTGAGATTGGACTTGAGCAACGGGAGTCGATCCGGCTGATGTATAAAGATAACGGGGTTGGGATGGAACTCGGCGAATTGAATGATTCCTACCAGCACATGGGTCTGTCAGGCATTAAGGAGAGAGTGCGCAGTCTGGAGGGCGAAATCTTCTTCCAATCGGTAGTCGGTGAAGGACTTGAGGTCTGCATCACACTGCCGCTGGAGTCAGCAAATATGACAAGAGAGGGTGGGGACGATTTAGATGATAAAAATCTTGCTGGTTGATGACCATCCTTCCGTGGGTGAAGGAACCAAAAATATGATTGAGCAGGACCCGGAGATGAAAGTCACGGTGATTCTCTCAGCGATGGAGGCACTGGAGCTGGTCAAGTCGGAGAGCTTCGATGTCATGCTGTTTGATCTGAATATGCCGGTAATCAGCGGTCTTGAGCTGACCAAGCGGATGATGAGCGTCCAGCCCGAGAGCCGGGTGTTAATCTATACAGGGTATGAGATCAGCCCGAACTTCAACTTGCTGATTGACTCCGGCGTATCTGGCTTCGTGAGCAAGACAGTTACCCGCGAGCAGCTCCTTAACGCGATCCGCTGCGTTCTCCGGGATGAGGCAATCATTCCGGTCTCCCTGCTGAGGCAGCTGCGGCGCAGGGATATCCGTCTCAATGAGTCCAAGGAAGAGAAGATGCTGGAGGAGGTATCCATTAACGAACGGGAGCAGGAGATACTGCAGGAAGTGTCCAACGGGAACAGCAACAAGGATATCGCTTCCAAGATGCTGATGAGCCAGCGGACGGTAGAATATAACCTGACGCGTATCTTTGAGAAGCTGGGCGTCCGTTCCCGCGCCGAGGCGGTAGTGGAAGCCCGGCGGCTGAAGCTGATCAATTTCAATGATTTTATGTAAGGAGATCATCCCTCAGTGGAACGAGTCCAATCCACCTCTTCAATGAATTCGATGATCTCCCCGTTCGGGCTGTGAACGAGCGCATTTCGCACAATGAGCGCGGGTTCACCGAGCGACAATTGGTCGGGCTCTATACAGGCCTTTGCTCCATGAGCAAGGGCTTTTTGATATGTTTCCCGGGCATTGCCGACATAGAAGGCCAGATGCAGCAGCGCACCGTGAGCAACATCCTCTTCGCGCTTCGCTTTTTTTCCTTGAGCCGCAATCACCGCTTCATCGTCAAAAAGCTCAATGCAGGTTCTTTGATCCGGTGAGAGCAGCATGCAAGCCTCGTTGATCTTGAAAGCAGGCAGACTCCAATGATGCGCCACCTTGAACTCTAACACTTCTGTATAAAAAGCAAGTGTTGCCTGATAATCCTTCGCTTGGATTGCCACATGGGCAAGGCCTTTAATACTCACATCTAATCTCCCCCTAACTAAGATGCAATTAATTATAGGGGAAAGAAACATTGAATTACATACGAATAATAAGGGTTTTATAGTAAAATGATTATTTATTATAAGGTTTTTCAGCTGGAAAGCATTATTATATTAAAACTTGCTCAGGAGGTGCCTATATGGAGTATCCAATGGATGAAACTGATAAACAGATTATGCAGTTGCTGCAGCGTAACGCACGGATGCCTGTGTCCCAGATCAGTAAAGAAATTTCTATGTCCCAACCCTCCGTAAAGGAGAGGATCATCAAGCTGGAAGAGCGGAACATCATTTCCGGGTATACTGCGGCGTTTAATTTAAATAAGCTGAACCGGGGCACGACTACGTTCATCCTGCTCAAAACAGAATATTGCCAGGAGCTCGTTGATTTCTGCGAACAAGCCTGGGAGGTGACGGACTTGTTCCGCATCAGCGGAGAATACAACTACCTTATCAAAGTGCAGACGGCATCCATTGGCGAACTGGCGGAATTCCAGGACTCCCTGATGAAGCTTGGACCCTCCAAGTCGCATATCAGCCTGAAAAATATTTTGGAAAACCGGATTCTGCTCTAGAGCATGTCTTCAAACTGGAAGAGCTCTGGGGAAGCAGGGATTTAGTATTGAAAGTAGGGTCCCTAAAAACCCGCAGCGGGTTCGTGTACTCGTAACGGACTCAGGAGGCGCTATGGAGAGTAAAACACCTGTTTATTCTCTTTGGCGGACCCAGGCGACCTTATTTGCTCTGCATTCTATCTAAAAACGGCCAGCAGGGAGAAATAACTGCGCTGGAGTCCGTTTTCCTCCTGTAACAGGCTAAAAGCCCCAAATAGTTGCAACTCGGTCCGTTCGTGCTCAGAGCCAGAAATACACTTTCCGCATGCACACACACGCCTTCGGAAAAAGAGCGAAGTCTTTGAAACACCGAGACGTAAGCCTCTACCGAAAAAACTGCCTAGTGGTGAAACGCCTTTCTTACAGATTGAACTTGAAATTTAAAAAGGGTGGAGGTGTCGGAGGGGAAGTTTGGAACTTACGGAGCGATAGCGTCCGCCTTTGTCTGTAGATTTCAACCGCAAACAGCGGCCGGAAGTCCAAACAGTCTCCGCAGTTACGACAATAACCCAAACCAGAAAGATCTTAAGTTCAAACTATATAATTGAGATCTGCGACATTCTGTTGTCCGATATCACCCTATATAATCGGTGTATCTTGTATAGGGAGATGGTAATTAGATGAGCGAAATCGTTAGACTTGATGTAAATGAAGAGTATGCTTATTCGGGAATTGTTGAAGCGGGGGATTTTATCTTTCTCAGCTTCTGTGTCGGCAATGTGGGCGGATCGTCAGGGGAGCAGGTTGAAGGAGCGCTGAATGATATGAGCCAGAGATTGCAGCAGGTGAATTTGCAGCTGGATGCTGTCGTAAAGGTGGATATCCTGCTTAGGGATGTGTGGGATATTCCGGTCATGGAAGAGGTGTTCAAACGCAGGTTCAAAGGTAAATATCCGGCCAGAAAAACCATTTCCACCGAGTTTGCCCATGTGGGGGGTCCGGATGGACTCAAGGTGCAGATAGACGCAGTGGCCTATAAACCCCGCAAATAGTAAAATATCGACATACAAACGGCGGTCCAGCCCGGGTAAACCGGGTGGGCCGCCGTTTGCCGTCAACTACTCCTGGGAATGAGCTGCCTCGTCCTTAACTTCCGCGCGGAAGCCCCGGATGCTTTCCTTGCGCCGTTCATTTTTGGCTTCGATCTGGCTGCGTTCCTCGCTGCTGATCTCTGAGGAAAATTCGTTAAGGTAGTCTTCCGCTTCCCTCAAATTCCGCTCTGTATGCTGAATGCTTTGTTGTAAATGCTCAACATTGTCTGCCCGGTTATCCGGTTTTGCCATAGGTTGATCGCCTCCTGTTATTAACGCGCCCCAAAGGAACGCTAACCAGTAGGTTGACCTTTATCGGATAATTTCATGCATGGGAAGCAAAAAAGTCGGACCACCGACATAAAGGGATAATCGTAGTCTATGTTTCTTCTCAAGACAGCTGGACATAAAATGTAGTGGATTCTCCCATCACACTCCGGGCGTAAATTTTGCCCTTATGCTGCTGCTCGACAATGGATTTGGCAATGGCCAGGCCAAGCCCGTACCCGCCTTGCTTACGTGCCCGGGAAGCATCGGTGCGGTAGAACCGGTCGAAGATCCGCGGGAGATGCTCCGGGGCGATGCCCTCTCCGGTATTGGTAACGGCCAGCACCACATCGTTATGCTGTTTGCGCAAGGATAGGCTCACCTCACCTTTCGGGCCGGTATATTTCACAGCGTTGTCCAGTAGAATCATGACCACCTGCTTGATCTGCTCACTGTTGCCCTGAACGGTCAGATGAGGCTCAATATCATACTCCAGAGCAACGTTCTTCTCGAAGATTACAGCTTCCATCGTCAGAATGATATTCTCGACCGCTTCGCTGATATCAAAAGGGGTATGGATCATGCCCGTCCGCGAATCATCTATCTCCGTTAAATAGAGCAAGTCATTCGTCAGCTTGGCCATCCGCTCTGTCTCCGACTTGATATAGTGCAGCCACTTCGACTGCTGGTCAATCGTGTCCTCCCCATTGGAGAGCAGCACATCGGTATTGGTACTAATGATGGCGAGCGGTGTCTTCAGCTCATGGGAGGCATCGGCGATGAACTGTTTCTGTTTATCAAAGGCTTCTTTGACCGGCTGGATGGAGCGGTTGGCAAAATACCGGCTGGTGAAATAGAGAATAATCAGCATGACCACGCCTACGATAGTAAAGGTATAGTTGAGATTGGTCAGAATCTCCTGCCGGGCGGTGATGTCGAGGAAGACCAGCATATGCCCGGCAGTGGTTGGCTGTATCTCAAAGGTCCAGTCGCTGCCGTCGAGGGTGAAGCGCCCGGTATTTTTGCCTGCGGATACCGCTTCCTGCAGCGCCTGCTGATAGAACTCGTCTTCCATGGTGAATTGTGATTTTGGCGTCCCTGTTTGGTTCCACTGATCATCCGTTTCAATCATGAAGGACACGGATCGTTCCGGCGGGGGATTTCCGCCGCCCATGCTGCCCATGTCCCCGCCATCCGGCAGCGGCATTCCGGTGACAGTGCCGTTATCCCGCGGCCCGTCAGAATTGTTGCCCTTCCGTTTCTGGTACAACTCTACACTCCGGTGCAGTTCCATTTCATTCTTAGCCTGCACATCCAGGTAGGAAATGATGTAGATGGCGGCGAAGGCGGCAAGCATCATCACGGAGATAGTGACCAGATTGACGATCAGGAACCGGTTTCTAAGCTTTTTGAACATCAGGTATTCACCTCTAATACATAACCGACGTTCCGGATAGTGCTGATGCGTATGGCCGAACCCAGGAACGTGAGCTTTTTGCGCAGAAAAGAGATATAGACCTCCACATTGTTATGCTCCGCCTCGGAATCGAATCCCCACAGCTTCTCAATAATCTGCTCTTTGGAGGTTACGGATTGTTTCCGTATGATCAGCAGCTCCAGCAGCTCGCTTTCCTTGAGGTTCAGCTTCATTTCCTTGCCGTTCACCGTAAGCCGCAGATTGGTCGTATTCAGCTCCAAATCCCCGAACTTCAGCGCATCATCCGGCAGAACCTCGCCTTTACGCCGCAGTACCGCCCGTATCCGGGCCAGCAATTCCTCTGATGAAAAAGGCTTGGCAATATAGTCATCAGCCCCATAATCGAGCCCAGTTACCATATCCGTAATTTCGCCTTTGGCGGTCAGAAAAATGACAGGTGTAGCCACTTCCTTATTCCGGAGCGCCCTCAGCACGCTGATTCCATCCATCTCCGGCATCATGATGTCGAGCAGCAGCAAATCATAGATCCCGCTTAACGCGTAATCAAGTCCCGATCTGCCGTCATGCACGGCGTCTACCGAATAATTATGTTTCTTCAAGATTTGCGTGACGGCCTCCGCCAGATGCACCTCGTCTTCTACTATTAATATTCTCATAGGGTTAAACATCCTCTGCTTATTATGTGCTTGCTGCTTACGCCATTATAACAAGATTACCTTTAGCGAACCTTAATGGAAGCTCTCTCTTCATATATAGCAAACGCCGCTATATTCCCTCTTGTTAAGCCTGTGTAAATAAATCAAACCTGTGTAAAACCATTTAAGCTTCGCTAAAGGTTTGGGGACTAAGATACATTCATAAGCAAGCGGGACACACGAAATATTCGAATAAGAAAGGATCTGAACCCCATGGCGATCGAAGTTTTCAACCGGTATGAGAACAAGTATTTGTTCGACAATGAAGCCTACCACCACCTTTACAATGAATTGCTTCAATATATGGAGCCTGACGATTACAACAAGCAGCATGAATATTACTCCATCACCAATCTGTATTATGACACGGCACACCATACGCTGATCCGCAACAGCCTGGCCAAGCCAAAATACAAGGAAAAGCTTAGGTTAAGAGCTTACGGGATACCAAGTGGAGAGACGAAGGTGTATCTGGAGATTAAGAAAAAGGTGTTCGGCCTGGTCAACAAAAGAAGAACCTCGCTGACACTGCACGAGGCATATGATTTTGTCCGCACAGGAGTTGAGCCGGAATACAAGGATTACATGAACAAGCAGGTTATTGAGGAAATCAAATACTTCCTGACACGATATGATCTGCAGCCTATGGTGTATCTGTCCTATGACCGCAAAGCGATGTTCTGCAAAAATAACCGCGATCTCCGCATCACGTTTGATACGAATATCCGCAGCCGGCGGTACGATCTCAAGATGGAGCATGGCACTCACGGCGAACCGCTGATGGAACCGGGCCAATGGCTGATGGAAGTGAAGGCGGAAAAAACGATCCCGGTCTGGCTCTCTAAAATGCTCTCCGAACACCAAATGTACCGCACGGGCTTCTCCAAATACGGCAATGAATATAAAAAAATGCTGAGAAACAGTAAAACAGAAAGTGAGAGTGTCCTGTATGCTTGATAACCTCTTTTCGGCGGCTCTGACGAGTACAGAATTAACGTTCACAAACGCCATTCTAACCATCCTGACCGCTATCGCCCTAGGCGCGATTATTAGTCTGACCTATATGAAAACAAGCCCGGCGGGATATTCGCAAAGCTTCACGCTCACGATGGTGCTGCTGCCGGTTATTGTGGCTATCATCATCCTGCTGATCGGCAGCAATGTCGCCAGAGCCTTCAGCTTGGCCGGGGCGTTCTCGATCATCCGCTTCCGAAGCGCGCCGGGTGATCCTAAGGATATCACCTTTGTCCTGTTCACCATGGCCTCCGGCCTTGCCTGCGGCGTAGGCGCATTCGGTTATGCTGCACTATTTACCATTATTCTCTGCATTATTATGTTTATCCTGAACCGCACAGGTTTTGGTGTTAGAACAACAATGCAAAAAACGCTGAAAGTGACCATTCCCGAGAACCTGGGTTACGAGGAAGCTTTCGCAGAGGTTTTTGCCAAATTCAATGTCGCTTATGAACTGAAAAAGATCCGCACCACTGAGCTTGGCAGCTTATATGAACTGGTCTACGCCGTGACGATTGATGAGCACACGAGCCAGAAGGAACTGCTGGATGCGATCCGCTGCCGCAACGGCAACCTGGATCTGTCACTGACGATGAGCCCGACTCTCACAGAATACTAAAAGAATGAAGGGATTGATTGATATGAATAAATTTATCATGGGAAGTAAAGTAGGACTGGTGCTGTTGCTCGCTGCTGTAATGTCGGCTTGCGGCGCAGCCAGTTCCGCAACACAATCGGCCTCAACCCCTGCAACATCAGCAGCCGTAACAACGGCATCCGCACAGAGCACAACGGCTTCCAGTGTACAGCTGGCAAGTGTCAAGGCAGCGGATCTGGTTACCTTTGACGAAGAAGATACCGCTATAGCATGGAGCGCGGACAGCTCCACCACGATAGCGTTGAATGGAACGGGCGCAGCCGTTAGCGGTTCCGGCGCAGCAGCCTCCGGGGGAGTAGTAACCATTACAGCGGCAGGTACTTATGTTGTCAGCGGAACGCTGAATGAAGGACAGATCATTATTGATGTTCAGGATAAAGGAAGTGTTCATCTCGTGCTGAACGGCGCTACGCTTCATAACAGCAGCAGCGCACCGGTCTACATTAAGGAAGCAGGCAAGGTCATTATGACCCTGCAGGAAGGGACGGACAACAAGATTACCGACGGCACCACCTATATCTTGGCTGATGACACTACCGATGAGCCAAGTGCGGCTATCTTCAGCAAGGCAGACCTGACGATTAACGGAACAGGCAAGCTGTCGGTTACCGCCAGCTACAAGGACGGAATCACCAGTAAGGATGACCTGAAGATTGTGTCGGGCACGATAGAAGTGCAGGCAGCCGATGACGGGATTGTCGGCAAAGATCTGATCGCCATTCAAGACGGCACAATGACTATCAATGCCGAGGGAGACGGGATCAAATCGACCAACGATGAGGATGCCGACAAAGGATTCATTGCCATTACGGCCGGAACGTTTGATATTGTGGCCGGCAATGACGGAATCCAGGCCGAGACAACGCTGGTTGCTGATGGAGGGACATTTAACCTTCTGACGGGCGGCGGCAATGCTAACGCCGAAGTGAAGACGGGCGACCAAGGAGGAGGTATGGGAATGGGCGGCGGCCGGGGTATGAGAGGTACTCAGGCTCCCGCAGCCGGTACGGGTTCGGGCCAGGCACCGGCAGATACGGCAGCCGAACCTGCCGCAACCGCTGCGACGACCGCAACGACTGCAACGAGTGACACGACAGCGGCATCCGCTGATACGGCAACTGTAACAGAAACCGAATCCACGAGCGCTAAAGGGCTGAAAGCCGGGGGAGATCTTACGGTGAACGGCGGAAGCTTCACGATTGATTCCGCCGATGATGCGGTGCACAGCAACAGCAATGTCTCCATCGCAGATGGAGAACTCCAGATTGCCGCAGGAGATGACGGTATTCATGCGGACAGCCTGACAAGCCTGTCGGGTGGAACCGTTAATATTACAAAGAGCTATGAAGGAATTGAAGGTGCGAATATCACCATTGCAGGCGGTGAGATTGATGTGACTGCGTCCGATGACGGTGTGAATGTTGCCGGAGGCAATGACGATAATTCTGCGGAAGGAACACAGAGACAGGATCAGTTCACCAGCTCCGGCAACAACCTGCTCACGATTAGCGGAGGCACATTAACCGTTGATGCTGCAGGGGACGGTTTGGATTCGAACGGATCGGTCGTGATGACAGGCGGTACTGTGATCACCAATGGTCCAATTGCTGATGGCAATGGCGCTTTGGACTATGACGGAACCTTCGAGATCACCGGCGGTTATCTGGTAGTAGCGGGAAGTGCGGGGATGCTTCAGGCTCCAAGTGATGCATCCAGCCAATACTCGATCGCCATGACGTTCACGGATTCCCAGGAGGCTGGACAACTGGTTCATCTGCAGGACAGCGACGGCAATACGATCGCTACGTTTGCTCCATCGAAGAGCTACAGATCAGTAGTCGTCAGCTCGCCGGATCTTAAAGAAGGCGGGTCGTACACTCTCTTCACTGGCGGAAGCTCGACAGGTACGGCAGTAGATGGCCTGTACACTGGCGGCGCTTATAGCGGCGGTACCGAAGGGGTATCCTTCGACATCTCCAGCAGCGTAACCTGGTTGAATGAATCCGGAGTAACCACTGCCACGAGCGGTATGGGCGGCGGCATGGGTGGTGGCCGAGGCGGCGGCGGAACGAGACCTGAAGGCGGATTTGGCGGCGGGGGTACTCCACCGACCGGAGCTGAGGGCGAAGTTCAGCAGTAAAAGACGGTAGTATAATGCAGCAAGCAGCACGTCTCCGGCCAGCGGAGGCGTGCTGCTTGCTGTTTCTCCTACATGAAATCGAAGAAATAACGGATGACATGGAAGAAGACCGGCGAGGTGTAAGTCAGGCTGTCGACCCGGCTTAAATAGCTTTTTTTGAGCGCATCGAACTTGTCATCATCTCCGATCAGCAAATCCCGTTTCAGCACCGAAACCGTTAAGCTGCCGAAGTAACCGCTGAGACTGATCAGCATGCCGGACAAAAATCCGAAGGCCGGGTTAAGCGGCGTAAGGTAGGGATAGATCAGATAGGATACCCCTGTTGTTACCACAAATGCGCAGATGAACCCTTCCCAGGTCAGGTTGGGGTTGGCGGTCGGAACCACCTTGTGTTTGCCGAAATAGATCGAGGCCAGATAATGTATGACATCATTGAGCTGGGTTAATACGACCAGGAACAGGACGAGTCCGGCTCCGTATTCCGGAGTGGCAAATTGAAAGTAGGCCAGATGGCTAAGCCCGAACACCATCAGCATAAGTCCCCATTGGGTGGAGCTGACGCTGCGCAGAAAGCCGAGCGTGCCTTTGTTGATCAGCCGCGGGAGCGGCAGGAGCAGAAATACATACACGGGAATGAAGACGATAAACATCCCGTACCACTCAATATAAATCCAATAGAACTGCAAAGGAATCGCCAGGTATGCCCAGAGGAACAGCCGGCGGTCGGCTTTTCGGGTCCGGATCATCGAGAAATATTCCTTTAGGGCGAAGAAAGTGAGCGCCATCAGCGACAGCAGCGAGACGACCGGATTGAACAAGGTGGCCAGGCAGAAGATAAGGAGCATGCCCCACCAGGTTTTGATGCGGAAGCCGATGCCGGTATAGTCCTTGTTCTTCTGGAGTCTGCTCACTACAACATAAATTAAATGGATGGCCGAAAGGGCAGCGAAAATAAGCACTAATGTTAATAAGGAGCGGTCTATAGCTATCACCAACTTGTCGCAGGGTAGGATTCCATTAAAGGAATCATATGTTATTATGAAGGAAACTTCCAAACTTGATAAGGGGAAATTTTGTAAATGACAGGTAATCAATCGGTCTTTATCCTGCTTACGAATACCGGCACGTTGTTTACGAAGCTCATTCAAGGCTACACGAAAGCGCCGTATAATCACGCCTCGATCGCTTTTGACCGCGGGCTTTCGGAAATGTACAGCTTCGGGAGAAAGCATCCAAGCAATCCTCTGAATGGCGGATTTGTGAAGGAGGATATTCAGACAGGCACATTCAGCAAATATCCGAATACAACATGCGTCATCTACGAGCTTCAGGTCACGGACCGCGAGGTGGAGAAAATGAAACGTGTGCTGCACATCTTTATCCGCAGCCAGCAGAAGTATCTATATAACATCCTCGGTGTTATCGGTATCGCACTGAAGGAGCCGGTCGAATTCAGCAACTCCTACTTTTGCTCGCAATTTGTTGCGGAAGTTCTGGACCGTTCCGGCATCAAGCTATGGAACAAGCTGCCAGCGCTCGTTACGCCCGATGATTTTCGGCAGAGCGACCGGCTGCAGTTGATTTACGAAGGGAAATTAAACCAGTATAAGCCTGAAGTATGAGGAGGGGGATAGGGCATTCCCCTGGGAGTGCCCGCTACTCTTCTTCAGGAACGATTACCTGAACATAACGGGGAAGGGTGCTTAACCGGATCGGCAGAGCCGGGCCCTCTTCGCCATCCACATTGGTCCGGACGGGGGCGGGTGAGCTTAGGGTGACATGGCTGGCCGTGAAATAAATGACATCCTTATGATCCTTCAGGTTGCCCAGCAGCAAGGAGATGCTGACTGTAAGCGTATTGAAGATATTGAGGTCTTTGATGATAAAGCAGTGAAGCAGGCCATCGTCAACTTGAGCACCCGGCGCCAGCTTTTCGAATCCGCCTACGGAGTTGGTAAGAGCGGCGACGAATAGTGGAGATTCGCCTTCCCATATCCCGCCATCATACTGGATGGTCAAGGAATGAGCCGGGTTGCTGCTTCCGGCAAGCTCTTTGAAGCCTTCCTTGAAATAGGCAAAGGCTCCCAGCCTCGATTTGTCATCTGACGATACGCCTGACAGCGTTTCGGCGAGTGAACCGGCGGCGACGACGTTTCCGAATAACCGGTCATTTAGGCGGCCGGCATCGACTGGTTGAATCCTGGAGGAGGTGAGTGCAGCGATGGCCTGTCCGGGATCCAGGGGAACCTGCAAGGCGCGGGCAAAATCATTGATCGTTCCAAGCGGAACTATACCCAGCCGCGGGCGGTGCTCCTGATCAATCAGCCCGTTAATGACTTCATGGAGCGTGCCGTCGCCGCCGATGGAAACAACCAGCTCATAACCTTCCTGGCATGCAGTAATGCAGAAGCGGGTGGCGTCGCCTTCTTTTACCGTCTCATTGACCGTAACCATGTATCCGTTATTCTGTAGAATTTCTTCTGCCTGACTAATATATTCAAGCGCATCCTCCTTGCCGGCGGAGGGATTAATGATGATCATAGCCTGCTGCATGCACAACATCCTTTCTGTCCTGCTGATATAGGATTCGTTGCATACCTTTACCCGAAAATACCGGCTTTGATCCTGCGCTCAAATCATTTATTTCCGCATGGCTACAGCAGCTTGGAATCCAGCCAGGGAATCAGGATAGGAAGGACGTGTGACGCCTGCATGGCCCCGGTATGGTCGAGCTCTGGCAGCACCGAGATCTTCCAGCCCAGCGCTTCGAGCACTTCACGCTGCCGGAGAAAAGGTCCGGCGATGTCGACCCTCACACCTCCCCAGCGTTGATCATAATCAATAGTATCGGCAGCACCGGCAAAGCACATCCGGGAACAGCTGAGCACGGTTTGCGCGGCACGGTCATCGAATGACTGTAGTGCACCATACAACGTGACGAACTGCCGCGTCTGGGCTTCGGTCAGGGTGACTTCCACCGTGGACCAGTCGAAGTCGTCCCAGGTTTCGCGCTGGCTGTCCGGCGAAGGGGCCGGATGCTGATGTGAGGCTTGAGACAGCTCATGCGCAGCCATCGTTACCCGGAGCATCTCCTTGTAGGGTCCGCCGATGGGAGGGAATCCTCCCATGACAAGCGCGGTGATGCGGTCTGTGCGAAGAGTCAGCTGCAGTCCGCTAAGCGCCAGCCAAGAGTAGCCGTAATAGGCGAATTGCGGCGCTTGTGCAGCATCGGCAATAGACAGAAAGTCCTTGGCAATGTTGGCGGGTGTCAGCGTATCCGGCTTCGGCTTGCTCTGGACATGCCCTTCATAGTCAAAGGCAATGACCCGGTATTTACCGCTGAGCGCGTCGATCAGTGAACGTCCCAGTGCCGGATCGGCCCCCCATTTGAGCATTTCCGCTGCCTGGGGACCTATAACAGGATACGGATTAACCGGCAGCAGCAGGTTCGGTCCTTCACCCGTAATTACGACCTCAATTTCACTTCCATCATGTAATTTTGCTGTAAGCATGATCAGCCCTCCATTTCAGCTATTAGTTACTGCTTAATCTATTACACCAACCAATATACAACATTGATGCAAGAGAGAAGCATTAGCGGAAGGCCCCTTGTCCCCAGAGGTTGTATTATTCCCGAAGGCTGTCAAAGCACTTTAAGGTTATGATTGAAGGTTTGCCATCACGGGGGAGTTTTGCTACTGTTACAATCATCAGGTATGCAAAGAGGTGAACGGCAGATGGTTATATACAAACCCGCTGAAATTGCCAAGTCGCTTGGTATCAGCACCAGTGCATTAAGACATTACGAGGCTTGGGGCGTGGTTCCGCCACCGGAACGGGCTCCGAACGGCTACCGGTTGTACACCGGGCTGCATATGGCGTATTTCCGTTGTCTTCGGTCCATGCTTCCCGGCTTTGGCTACCCGCTGACCTATGAGGTGCTTCGCCATATTCAGAAAGGGGAGCTGGACACTGCCTTATGGCTGGTAAGCGCCGAGCAGGCCCGTTTGCAGGAAGAGAAAGTCACCGCCGGCAGAACGCTCGCCTTGCTGCAGGACCCCGGACTCCATCCGGTTACGGGCAAAGGAATGAAGCATAAGATGAGCATCGGAGAAGTGGCGGCTATCACGAATGTGCAGACCTCCGCCATCCGGCACTGGGAGAAGGAAGGGCTGCTGTCCCCGGAGAGAAATCAGGAGAATGGTTACCGCCTGTACACTCCGGTACACGCAAGGCAAATCATGCTGATTCGAACGCTTAGAACCACGGTGTATTATTTGGATAAGATGAAAGAGCTTGTGCAAGCCCTGGAGCAGAACAGTGTGGAGAAGGTGAAGGAAGTTACGGTAGAGGCACTGGTTAAGATTGACCGGCGCAACCGCCAGCAGTATAACGGTGTTCATCAATTGGTGGAGTTATGTATAGAGGCCGGGTTCATGGACGGGAGCGAGGCGTCGCTCACGCTGAACAGGCAACCTTATAATAAAGAACATTAAGGAATAGATAGAAGCGCCGAAACACCACAGGTGTCTTTGACGCTTCTTTGTTGTGGAGGGCACAGATATATATTTCCCTGCTGTGTCTCTGATGGGAATCAGCATAAACGGTGCGGCGGAAATTCAGGATCTGGCACCCATTCGAACTTCACCGGCCGGGCCGTTCCTTCCTGGTCCTCCGAGCAGCATCCGCGTTTATGGATGAGATTCAAGGAATGTCCGAGAAACTAAATGAGTTCGCCAGAAAACTGTAGACAGGGGAGCAGGGAGTTGTTCCCTATGGCCTTAGGTGGACAGCTCCTTACATATGGCATAAGGAAGTGTTCGCATCCTCTAACCCATACAGGATTCTTTTCCCGCTCTCCTTGGCGATCCGCACCATTTCATCGGCGCCTTGGGAAGGCCCGCCAATCCGCAGGACGGCATCGCAATGACCGAGCAGCCGCACGGAGGAAGGGTGGAACATTTCATTGAACACCTTGTCGCCGATGGCTGTTGAGCCTGCCGCCTCCATCAGCGGCAATGCATACCACTCGCCCAGCACCGGCAGATGGCCGAGCCTGTACACCAGCAAGGCAGCTTCATTCATGGCTTGCATATTAGCTGCAATTAATGCCGGATCGTCTCCGGTTCCCGAGCGGTAAGGACCGGCAATGAGGATGTGCAGAGGTTTCGGCTCCTCCGGTTCGAGCAGCCGGTGAAGCTTCGCATGCTGCAGCAAAAGAATGGTCTTGGCGTCCCGGATTTCACCGCTCTCCACCAGCTCCATTGCTTTGGTAAAAGGAAGCTCCAGCACTTCGATGTTCTCCTGTTCCTCATCCAGTCCGCCGCCCCGCCCCGTCTTCATCTCGTCGGAATATTCCGCGACGAATAAATGCAGCATCTCCGTTACCGAGCCCGGCGACATATACACTCCGCCGATGCCGTGCACCTCCGACAGGCGGTAGCCGGTTTCCTCCTCGGCTTCGCGCTGGATGCATTCTTCCGGGCTGTCCTGATCCAGCAGTCCGGCACAGGCTTCAATCAGCATGCCGGATGTATTGCCGTTAATATAGGTGGGCAGACGGAATTGCCGGGTCAGGACAACCGTCTGCTTCTTGCGGTTGTAGAGCAGAATGGCCGCGCCGTTACCGCGGTCATAAGCCTCGCGCTGCTGCTCTTCCCAGGTCCCGTCGCTGCTCCGGTAATCCAGGGTGTATTTCTTCAGTGTATACCAGTTGTCTGATAACAGGTCAATTTGCTTGATTCGCACGTTAGGGTTCATAGGTGAAGCCTCCTTTTTAGTTGTATCCAGCCGCTCCGTCATAGTTTACGGCATGTAAACACGCCCATATCCTTGGCAAAGGCCAGGCTTCCCTGGTCCGCCATCTTACGCTCTACAAAATCTATAAATTGTTCCAGCGTCTCACCCTTCAGCACCTTGCCCGCATTCATGGGCGTAGAGGTCATATAGCTGATCAGCGGACCGGTTTCCGTCACAACAAGAGAATCTGGATAACGTTCAACCCGTGCAGCCGGGAACCAGGGCTGCAATAGCTCTGCGCCATTATCCAGGTTGAATTGTTCCAGTGTGTCATCCAGTACCCGGAGGGCTGGATCGAATTCGCGGGCGAGTTCTTCTATCTCCCGCAAGTGCCGGCTGCTCATCGTGGAGGCGAAGAAGCTTCCCCGGGGGCTAAGCACTCTGGAAATTTCCGCGAATGCCGGCGTCAATTGCTCCACATGGTATAACATGTGATTGGCAATCACGATCTGAAATTCGTTATCCGCAAAAGGCATGGCCATAACATCGGCCTGGCGGAACTGAAATCCTCCAGCCGCCGCCCCAAGTGCGCTGCGCGCAGCTTCCAGCATCCCCGGGGAGGCATCAGCAAGCGTGATCTCCAAGCGGGGCGGAATCCGCTCCCGGTTCCGAACCCAAAGAGCCGCATCGCCGCAGCCGATATCCAGCACCCGCAAAGGAAGGGTAGAGGATGAAAGCAGTTCCTGCGTTGCCTCCAGCATGTATTCAAAGAACCAGCTGTGCCACCCTTGCGGGTTCGTACTGAACTCATCATACAACCGGGTTCGCGCCTGCAGCCGGGCGGCATTCTGATACTGCCGGCCCCAATCCCTTTCCGTGCGGATCATGTGGATGATCCGGGCCAGCTCTTCCCAGTCCGCTGCCTGCTCTTGTTGCTCCATATAGTCCATGGAGGCGTCGATGGCCTGGACTACACTCTCCATATGATCTATTTTCTGACGGATAAGCTGCTTCTGGAGCTGCAGAGCGCTGCGCAGATCACTCCCGCTGCCGATCTCCATCACGGTGCTCATTTCTTCCAGGGAAAGCCCAATAAATTTAAGCACCGAGAGCTTCTGGAGTCTGGCGATATCCTCCTCGTTATACAGGCGGGTGTCTCCTTCGAATTGGGTGGGCTTCAGCAGCCCGATCCGGTCATAATACCGCAGCGCCCTGACGGTCACCCCGGTTATCCGGGAGATTTGTCCGGTGGTTAAGCCTTTGTGCATCCTGTCCATCACCTCAACTTTGCGGCAGAATAACAATCATTACTTCAAGTATAACGGGTGACGCAACGTCACCTGCAAGAGAAAAATTCATTCGGAATGAATGGCTGGAACGGTGCCACCCACAGTCTTGATTTAGCTGCTGTAAAGCTCCTGTAAAGGCACCTTTGTTTGTACATATTATGCAATCTAAAAAAGGGTGTAGATAAAACTTGGTGATACGTAGGCGCGTTGTGTTTCAGCTCGCGTTATGGTGAACACTGTGAGGAATACTGCACGTAAAGAACCTTACATCCCCTACAAGTTGCTAAAGTGAAATGAGAGGTAAAGATGCATTTGAATTGGCCGCATGCGGGCCAGATGGCGGAATGAGAGGTAAAGATGCATTTGAATTCACCGTATGCGGGACGGATGGCGGGATGAGAGGTAAAGATGCATTTGAATTGGCCGTATGCGGGACAGATGGCGGAATGAGAGGTAAAGATGCATTTGAATTCACCGCATGCGGGACGGATGGCGGGATGAGAGGTAAAGATGCATTTGAATTGGCCGTATGCGGGCCAGATGGCGGAATGAGAGGTAAAGATGCATTTGAATTTCACCATATGTGGGCTAGAGGATAAAATAAGAGGTTAAATAATATGAGGTCCCGTTGCCGTTATCTCTCTAGTGAACCAGCTTATTCGCCCGTTATATAGAATGAACTTGAAACTTGAAGAAAGAGAGCGGAGCGACGGTGGGGAATTTTGGAACTGTGGGAGCGATAGCGCCCGCCTTTGTCTTCGGATTTCAACCGCAAACAGCCGCCGGAAGTCCAAATATTCACTGTAATTGCGACTGGCCCTTTACTCTAAACTTTTCAGTTCAATCTATATAGGGGGCTTTGTTCGCTTAGTGCTGCGAACGGCCGGCAAGACAACACCCCCTCAAAGGGCGCAGTAAGGATCTAATTCATGCGCCTTGGAGGGGGTGTTAATTGATCTATAGAATTCTGCGGGCAGTCACAAACCGTTTTCTCCACTGGCCGTCAAAGGCTTCAACGTGAACATTCAGGTCTTTGGAATAGGTATGCAAAATCTGATTGTTTCCAGCATAGATGGCCACATGGCCGATATCGAGGCCGCGTGCACTGAAGAACAGCAAATCACCTTTGCGCAAGGAGTCGATGCCGACTTTCTTGCCCTCTTTGGCCTGGTCGTAGGATACGCGCGGAAGCTCAATGGACAGGGTGTCCCCGAATAATCGCTTCACAAACGAAGAGCAGTCAAAGGTTTTCGTCTGATCCGGAGAAGCCCCGAATTCATACGGGGTGCCCAGATAGGTCTTTCCGTAAGATATCAGCGCTTCGGCCTGCTTATCCAGCAGAGAAGCACTGGTATAATCGCTGTATTTCGGTTTCGCCGATATGTACCCTCTTTGGTTGTCTTCGGTCCGCACTTCCAGCCATAAAGCGTTAACCTCACGGATCACATGAACCTTCGCACCGCTAGGCAGCATTTCTGACTGGACGGAGCCGCTTTGGGCGTCCGGGGCACTCCGCAAGTTGACACCCCAGAGGATGGAGGTTTCATAGGTTATTGGAGAAAAGATCCGCACTGACTGGGTAATCGGCTCCCATGTTACGCTGCTTCCGAGTGCTTCGCTGACGAAGCGCAGTGGAATTAAAGTGTAGCCATCCGTAATTTGACCGGGAACATCCAGCGTGAGCGATTGCCCGTTCAACTGGGCGGTGGTATCCCCGATGCGGTAGGTTAGCTTCTTGTCACCTTTGGTGGCAGTAACGATCTTTGCCGTGTTATTCCAATTCAGCTTGGCCCCTTGCTCTTCGAACAGTCCGCGCATTGGAACCAGCACAGCGCCACGTAGGCTGACCGGCGGAACCTCGGCTTGGAGCTGCCTGTCGTCCAAATAGATGGAGATCTTCTTCGGTGTGATTTGCGTCTGGATCACCGAGTCTGCATGAGCAGAAGCCGAGTAGAAGAGGGACAGGCCCAATAAAGAGAATAGTACAGTTTTGCTTTTCGTCATGTATTCATCACCTTACTGATAGATTTGATTCTATACAGTTGGACGATGCCAAGCCGAAATGGTTTTGTGTTAAATGTTGGTAACGGAAATTCCGCTTAATAAAATACTTTCTCCTGCAGCAGATCGAGCGCGTGCTCGATCTCTTTGCGTTCCTCTGCTGTAACATGTGCGAGGCGGTCAGCAAACCGGACGGCAATGTGCTGGAAGGCCTCGTTCATCATGGTTTCGCCTTCAGGAGAGAGGGTGATGCCCTGCTTGCGCCGGTCGGCGGGATCGGTGATTTTGTGACATAGATGTTTTTCGCTTAGTTTCTTCAGCTCACGGCTCGTGTTGGGCATGGACATATGCATGCAGTCGCTGATTTCGCTGAGCGTGACGGGCTGGCTCACGGCAATGTATTCAAGAATTTTATACTGAACAGGCGTTAGCGCCTCGGATTTCACGCCTTTGGATATATCGCTTGTTATTTGATGGACAGCGGTGGTGAAAGTCACGAATTTCTGGAATAAATTATTCTGGTCCATAGGATCACCTCTATAGGACACCATAGCAAAATAATTATCAAAATACAATTATCATTTGACAACTAAAATTGGGATGTGTTACTCTTTTGTTATCAAATGATAAGTAAAGGGGCAGCGAATATGAACACACTGGTTATCTATACACATCCGAATCACAAGAGCCTCAGCTATGCTTTTTTGCAGGAAGTGATCCGGGGGAGCAAGGAGAATGGCAAGATCAAGGAAATTAAGGTGCTGGATTTATATGAGGAAGGTTTTGACCCAGTGCTGGTCTTCAATGAGCACAAACGCAGGAGGGATATGCACAGTGATCCGGCATTGGCAAAGTATAGGGAACAGCTGATCTGGGCGGACCAAATCGTGCTGGTCTACCCGATCTGGTGGGGACGGCCTCCGGCAATGCTAATGGGCTATATTGATCAGATGTTTGCTTCGGGATTTGCGTACAAGGATAAGGGCGGGCTTCTGCCGGAAGGGCTGTTGAAGGGGAAATCGGTGGTATGTGTATCCAGCATGAAAGGTCCGGCGCATTATCCGCTGCTGTGGCTGAATAATTCGCACAAAGCCCTGATGCGTAAAGCGTTGTTTAACTACGTGGGTATCCGCAAGGTGAAATTCTTCGAGTTCGGCAGCATGGAGAGCCCGCGGGGTAAGCACGCGAAGAAGCTTCAGCAGGTGTACCGCTATTTCAAAACGGTGAGTGCATAATCGGCTCTCCGTTCTAAAAGATCACTCCCCGTGCCCGCCGTCCTTTGGCGGGCACGGGAGCCGGGCGATTAATCAATCGCCCGCAAACTCCAGTGATTGTCTGCGTCCTTCATGAAATAGTAGAACAAATTAGGCTCTTTTATTTCACCGCTGTCTTTAACTTTCCCTCTAATTTCTACGATTACTCTTCCTTCTTTATCTTGTTCAACGGTACCTATAGTATCAAAATAATAATCTTTCCCGAACAAATACATAAATGCATCCGCGGACTGACTGTCTTTGAACACGCTGCGGAAGGCATCCTCCTTTTTATTAGCCAAGGCTTCCAATGTTGTATTCAATAGATTCTTAATCTCCTCGTTAAATAAGGGATCTTCGATCGTATCTAAATCTAGAAACACCCCTGTAGTAAAAGTCCCCTGACTGGGCTGAGGAGTAGTTACGGGCTGATCAGTCGCATGTGCGGTTGGTTGAGCCGTTGCCTGAGGGGCTGCCGAAATCTCAGTTTCAGCACTCACCGCTGGCGATGCAGCATTTGTGCCGGATTTATCACCACAAGATGCCATAATTCCAATTGTTAAGATCCCAGCCAACGAATAAACAATCAGCTTGTTCATGAATAACCTCCTAAAAGTTTTGTGAGCATAACATCCTTGAATCGACTTTGTACAAACTCACTTCGGAAGCATGAGCTTCAGAATTTATTTATACAGACGCAGTAAAAGCGGAGTAGTTCCCTTTTTTTTGAAAATAATAAAGGCGGAAAACAATATATTTGACATTTTACCTACATGTAACTACAATGGTTACAGGATCAACAAAACCTCAACACAGCATGAAATGCAATACGTCATTCAAATAAATATGTCCAATGGAGGAATTAACATGACAATCGCATTAACAGGAGCAACAGGACAATTTGGTTCTATCGTAGCAGAAACCTTGCTGAAATCCGTACCGGCTGAGAAGCTTGTAGCCAGTGTAAGAAACCCGGAGAAGGCTGAGAGCCTGCGGGCTCGTGGAGTCGACGTCCGTCATGGTGACTTCGATCAGCCCGAGACGCTGGATGCGGCATTTGCCGGTGTGGACCGTCTGCTGATCGTATCAGCAGACGGCGACAATGATACCCGGATCCGCCAGCACAAGGCAGCAGTTGATGCCGCTGTGCGGGCAGGCGTAGGTTACATCGTGTACACCAGCGTTGGCCATGCCGACAACAGTACTCTGTTCCTTGCTCCGGTACACCGTGCAACGGAACAATTCATTATTGAGTCAGGCATTCCTTATGCCTTCCTGCGCAACAACTGGTATCTGGAGAATGAGATCGGCTCCATTCAGGCCGTTCAAGCCGGAGCCCCTTGGCTGACTTCGGCCGGCGAAGGCAAGGTTGGCTGGGCTACCCGCCGCGACTATGCAGAGGCAGCAGCCGTTGTTCTGGCTGGCGAAGGTACAGAGAACGCCGTGTACGAATTGTCCGGCAAGCCGGCAACCCAGGCAGAGCTGGCTGCAATAGTCGGCAGCGTGCTGGGCAAGGACGTTGCTGTGCAGCAGGTGGATGATGCCACCTACTCCAGCGTTATGGCCGGAGCGGGCGTGCCGGAAGCAGCGCTCCCGATTGTGGTCGCGATTCAAGCCGCGATCCGCGAAGGTGCTTTGGACATCGAGAGCGACGATTTCGGGAAGCTGCTGCAGCGTCCGCTCACGCCGCTTAGCGAAGGCATAAGTGAAATGTTGAACGGTGCGAAGGCGTAAACACTGGCCTGAACCGCACAAAGCCAGCCTGTCAATGATCAGGCTGGCTTGAATATAAGAAGAGTCTGCCCTCGCCGGTCATAACCGGAGGGCAGACTCTTTTTTGAATACAGGGCAGCAATGCCATGCCGCATACCTGCATAGTTAGTTAACTTAACAGTTCATCGAAATCTGGCCAAATAAGCTACCCTTCTTTTAGCAGGCTTGATTTGGATAATATGTGGCGGATTTGCAATTCTGCGAATGACGATTACAAGTGCAATGAACAAGGCAATCCCGGTAAAAACCATTACCCAGACGGGGTTAATCAGGCCCAGTAAATAATAAAGAACACGAACCCTAGCTTTCAAAATGCGACCTTCCTCAATAGGTTCAGTTTGAGCATTGATTGAAAGTTTAGTCATAACAGCCCCTACCCCCAGAATGATTAGCACAAAAAATAAGGGCTTTAAGGAAGCTGTGACGCTTGTTAGCTGCTTTTTGTTAAATTTATATTCACTACCCATATGTATGTGTAATAACCTGATGAAATCTTCGCGAATGTCGGGATCCGTAATTACGATAAAGTCAGTCTCTGTTTTTCCGAAACTAGATCTAGTTACAATATTCGTAAACATTCCCTTTTTGTTCGAGGATACGGATTCAATATCCCCGATTGAAAATATTTTTCCATGACGGACTTCTGCCGGAAAATCCTCTCCTCTCGCAAGTGCTTGGACGACAAGTGCTTCGTTCTCTTTTCCAATCTCAGAATAGATGTACTCCGGTGTCAAAATATGAAATTCTTCCGCATTGCTCTCGATCAACTTAAAATCCTGGAAAAAATCGCTCATACCAACCTCCTAAATAATGTAATACATTATTTAATCGGAAGTTATTATAATAATTGTTAGTTTCTGTATTTGTGTACTCCTTCTCAAGGAACTATTTCATAGTAGTAGCTGCCTGCCTATCCATCAGTATGATTATCGTGGCCTTTCCTTCCTCATCATAGACTGTTGAAACCATATATATGCCTCTGAGCGCTTCCCCCGAGAGCGAATTCAACTCCTTTACAGAACTTTTCACAAGTTGACGTGTTACTGTATCGTAGTAATAATCCATATAATTCTCAGCATTCTCTATCGCATATTTCTCTCCATACAACTCTTTAATACCCGCATGGCTCATGCCGGCTTCAGCTCCCCGGGCAGTTCTATATACCCCTTGGGATTCTTTCCGCAGCGCTATGGATACGACCTTATCATCCCTGTAGATCACGCTCACTCCGGGATCATATGTATACGAATTCGGAATCCCTTTATTTCCGGTCCCCAGCACCTTCTCCGCATCCTTGCGGCTCATGCCGTAGCTGACGCGTTCCTTGCTGTTAACCGCCTTGTAGATGGCCATATCCTGCTTGGTGAAGGTATCCGGCTCCATGGTGACGGGCTCGGCATTGCTGCTGCATCCTGCCAGTACAAGAAGTAGAAGAGCTGCTGTTAATAAGGTATAAGTTCTTTTGAGAGTCAAGTGTTTTCCTCCTATAGATTGAATTTAAGATTTCCCATTTTGGCGAGGACGTAACTGCGGTGAATATTTGGAGTTCCGGCCGCTGTTGTCCCCAGATTTCTTGATATAACCTGCTATACGCGGTGGAAATCCGGTGACTGGTTATGCTTCCGAAGCGAGCTTTCCTATGGAAAGCTCATTCAGCCGTTTTTGTTACAGCACGAAATAATTCTCCAGCAGTTCACGCACCGCCTCGCGAAGAGACGATTGATGCTCTGGATGAAGCAGCTCCTGGGGAACAAGGATATAGCTGCCGGAATTGCCTTTTAAATAGCTGTAGATGATTTGAGCTTCGTCAATTTTATGGCGGTTGACCGCTTCCGGCGGTTCCGGTGTGAACTGGGTGAAGGTCTCGGCAATAGCGGATTGGATGCCGGCTTGCAGCTGCGCCATATCCGGATGTCGGGTTTCCAGCTTGGCCCGGAAGAGAATGCGGCTGCCTTTTATCAGAATAAGCTTTAGAAGTTGTTCGTTCACCGGCTCCAGGACGGCGATGTTCTGGTTCTCTGACGTGAAACGGGTAACCTTCTCCTTCTGCAGCAGGGACTGGACAGCTCCGACATAGTCGCGGTATTTGGCCGCCGCCTCGAAATCATATCTCTCCGCCGCCTCATCCATTCGCCGCTCCAGATCCTCAAGGATACCCGTGTCCTCTCCATTCAGCAGGGCGATGATCTGGTCGATAATGCCATTGTATTTCTCCAGCGCTTCTCCGCCTCCACACATCCCGATACATAGGCCCAGAGAATGGTTGAGACAGAGCGTCTGTTTGGCATGCGGACTGCTGCAGAGGATCTTCTGACATTCCTTAATACCCTGCACCGCACGTTCCACCGTGCTTCTGCTTGTAAAGGGACCAAAGGATAGGCTGTTCTCAGCCTGTCCTGGATCATAGCCCACTTCAAGCTGCCGGTAGGCGGTATCATTGCGAATGGTGATATAAGTGTAGGCGAGCGGATTTTTCATTTTTTTATTGTACATCGGCTTAATTTCCTTAATGAGCTGGCACTCCAGCATAAAGGCTTCAAATTCCGTATCGGTCACTCTATATTCAAGATCCCTGATGTTGCTGACCAGCCGGTTTACCTTGGGCGAATGCCCCTTGGAATTGTAGAAGTAGGACTGCACCCTTTTCCTCAACTGCTTGGCTTTGCCGACATAGATGATATGGCCGAGGCTGTCCTTCATCAGATAGACTCCGGGCGATAAAGGGAGGGCTGCCACCTTTTCTGTTAGATTCATAGGCATGAAATCTCCTCCGCTGATTACGTTCTCTAGTAGAGTCTAGTATAAACGATGCTATTGGCGGCGGCGACTGGAAAAGTCCGATTTCTGCTCTACGGTGTGAGAAATATGGCGATGTGATATAACCCACAAAGGCTCCCGTCAAAACCCCTTATCATTAAGGATATAAAATATAAATTTCGACAAACTGGGGGGATTTCATGAAATATTCAATCGGGGAGTTCGCATCCATTCTAGGGATAACGGCTGATACGCTGCGGCTGTATGAGAAGCATGATATTGTCAGACCCATGAAAGATCATCATAACAACTACCGTTATTTTGATGATTTGGATGCCCGGAATCTGCTGTCCAGCCGGTGGTACCGCAGTATGCAGATTCCGCTTCAGGATGTCGCCGAGCTTATTAATGATGCGCCTTCGGAGCAGGTAGTGGAGTCGATCGCCGCCGCGCAGCTGCAATTGGAGGCGGAAATCAGGCGCAGCACGATGCTGCTGAACAAGATCAATGAGATCCATAAGGAGCTGAAGGTAATCAGCCATTCTTTCTATAAGTGCCGGATCAAGCATCTGCCGGGAATATACAGAATCCAGCAGACGAACAAAAATCATTTGCTGCAGAAGGATTGCCTGAAAAGAACGGTCCAAGCCTGGATGGAGCTGCTGCCCTTTACGTTCTATTCCTTCCGGATTGAAAATACGGAAAGTATCTACAGGAGCGCGGAGCTGGATTACAGCTGGGGCTTGGCCTTGCTGGAGGAGGACCAGGAGAAGCTTGAAGTGAGCCTGAATGAAAGTGTTGAATATCTTCAGCCGGCGACCTGCATATCTTCGGTGATTGCAACCTCTTGTGAAGAGTACATCGAACGGAGTGCTTTTCAATTCATGCTGGATTATGCCGAAGAGCACCGCTATGCCATCACGGGTGACATTATCGGAAAAATTCTGTTCACAGAACGAAGGAGCGGAACGAACAAAACCTATCTGGAGATTAATATCCCGATCTAAACTTGCCTATTGAATAACAACCTGACTGCTTCTTCAAAAAGCAGAGGGTTTCCCGTCCTACCCCCCACTTTGAGAAAAGTTTCACATATAATTCATTGACCTTGGTGCTGCACCAAGGTTTACACTCTGGACATACGCATGGGCGGTCCGGGAAGAGAGAAATAAGGACGGCCACAAAACTATACTGGGGGCAAATAAGCAATGCGCAAGCTATCCATTACCAAAATATTCATGTTATCGCTGTGCCTGGTCATGATCCTGTCGATCATCGGAGGCTGCAGCGGCAATTCAAGTGAACCGGCCGCTTCGGAGCAGCCGTCTGCATCGCCTGAAGCGACGCAGCCAACAGCCGATTCGGGTGAAATCCCGGCTTCTTTCAAAGCGGGAACGTACAAGGCGGAAGCTGATGGCAAAGACGGCAAAATTCAGGTGGAAGTTACACTGGATGCAGCCCAGAAGATTACGGACATTCAGGTCGTAAGCCAAAATGAAACAGCAGGCATCGGCGTTGAAGCTATCAATAAAGTGAAGGAAGAAATCATAGCCGGTCAAACCTTGGCCATCGATGCCGTCAGCGGCGCTTCCGAATCCAGCACAGCGATCCTGACTGCTGTTGAAGATGCGTTGAAGCAGGCAGGCGGCAATGTGGAAGCCTTCAAATCCAGAACTGTTGCCAAAGCCGGCGAAGGCAAGACAGAACAGCTGGCCGCCGATGTTGTCGTTGTGGGCGCGGGTGCCTCTGGCGTGTCTGCGGCGGTATCCGCAGCGGATAAAGGCGCAAAGGTCATTATTATCGAGAAGACGGCAACGATCGGCGGAGCGAGCAATTTATCCTGGGCGGGTAAATTCTACAATTCCTCTGCTGCCGTCAGCAGCGGGCTTAAGATCAGTGTGGAGAAAGAAATTTCCGACTGGATCGTCAATAACCATTGGCGTGTGGACGCCGCGGCGATCCGCCAGTATGTGACGAAGTCCGGGGATACTTATGATTGGCTGAATCAAAAAGGCTACAAAACCACCTTTATCAATTTCGCAGGTGAACAGCTGCATATGCTTCCGGCCTACGAGACCCGCCAGGACCTGCTCCGGGCGATGCTGGCAGAATCGGTGGAGAAAAAAGGCGGACAGGTTATCACAGAAACTACGGCCAAGAAGCTGATTACAGGCAGTAATGGAGAAGTGACCGGTGTAGTAGCCGAGAAGGCAGACGGTACAACGCTGGAGATTACCGGCAAAAGCATCGTGATGGCCACCGGCGGTTATGCTGCCAACAAGGAAATGGTTAAGGAAGCCTTCGGGTTTGAGGGCATAAATGGCGGACTGGGCCAGAATATCGGCGAAGGCCTGGAAATGTCCTGGGCTGCCGGGGCCAAGGTTCCTGATAACTTCGGCGGACAAATGCTTCACCAGACGCTGGCCAGAGCAACAGAGAAGCTGAAGACACAATATGAGCCGTTTGAGGCCAGCTACCCGCTGATGCTTTCCTACCTGCCGAACTTCATGAATGTAGGCTCGTCCGGGGCGAGATTCAGAGACGAAGCGGCTACGCTTACTGCAGTGGCAGCCGCCAATACGAGTGCATTTAACGGTGCCTATCATTACGTGATTGTCTCCAAGTCACAGATCGACGCTTTGAAGGCTAAAGGGATGAACGGTGTACAAGCACCTAGTCTGCCGGGAATGCCGCCGGAATTCTACGCAACATTTGCGAAGCAGTTCACGCTGGAGAACCCTTGGAAGGATGCGGACAAAGTCTTTGACTCCATGGTAGAGAATGGAGATGGCTATAAAGGCAGCACCATTGAAGAGTTGGCTAAGAATGCCGGAATGGACGCGGCTGTATTCGCAGATGCCTTCAGCAAATACAAGGAAGCGACCAAGACAGGCGTAGATACTGAATTCGGCAAAGCGAAGGACTATCTGCTTCCTATGGGAGAAAGCGGTCCGTACTATGCAATTATTGCCGAGATCAACAACTTGGGCTCTGTCGGCGGGTTGCTCGTCAACACCCAATTCCAGGTGTTGAACGACAAACGTGTGCCTGTTAAAGGCCTGTACGCTGTCGGACTGGAGTCGGAAGGCGTGTTGTTCAACGATACCTATGTTGGTAATGGTGTCGGCATCGGCTATTCATTCACTTCCGGCCGTCTTGGCGGTGAAGATGCTGCCAGCAGCGCTTTAGGGAAATGAGTTTCCCCAATACTTTTTAATCAACCATTTCGGCTAAGCGCCGGGGTGGTTTTTTTGCGGATTCAGCGCAGTTACGACGGCACTGTTGGTTAGTCTTATAGATTTTGCCGGGAGCTTGCACGGTTTAATAACTCTTTCTTATGCGCCGATAAATAGGGTATAGTGCATTGTTTATGCAGGAAGGAGGAATGCTGAATGAACATTTCAATATCAAGAGTTCAGCGAAGCTCAATTAAAAGACCGCCGCAGTCCAAGATCAAGGATACCACAGCAGCGCCCTCCCTTGGCTTCTCTGAAACCTTGGCTTCCGTTACGGCTATGACTGAGGAACAGGCGCAGAAGATTAGGGATATTTACGACTTTACAGTCAGTATCGAAACCATCCCGGCAGATGATAAGGACATTACCAAGCGAGGTATAAGCGGCAGCCTGCAGGAAGTGGTGGTGGCACCAAACATTCTGCATCTAATGAGCAAGGACCCTTCCATAAAGAAGAAGGTTTACGGTTATATTGATAGCTATATCCATGAAGATTTGAAGAGTCTGGCCCAGATGGAAGAGCTGCATGGGGTCACAGTGACAGGGCACAGTCTGATTATACACAAAGATGGTACATATACGGTTTGGTCTGCATCAGTAGCTTCTCCCGGGGAAGTGGAGAAAGGCAGACGAATCGAGGCAGATAAGCTGAAGGAAAAAGCGGAGCAGGCACATATTGCTGCAGTAGCGCGGAATGAAACCGAATGGGTCATGCCGGAGGGTAGCGGGAAGCAGCCTGTTACCCAGCCAGGGGAGCCAGCGCTTCCTGCTGCCATCAGAGCTCTGTCCTCCAGGGATTTGCTAAAGCTAAGTTTGCTGATCAGAAACAGCAAGTCAGACAAGAGGCAGTAGAACAATAGCCCAACCCTCCGCATAGCATATAGCACCATCTTGCTTGAGGAGGAAAGGGGGCGCCAAAGATGATGAGCATTCAATTATCTGCGGTTCACTGGGTGTATCTGGTCTTTATTGTGTTTATTATGACGCTGCTGATCAGGCGGCGCGATACAACGATGATTTGTGTGACCGGGATTTTTGCCCTGGGGCTGCTTGCAACAAGTACGCTCAGCGGTTCGGTGTCGGGAATCTTCAATTCATTTGTCTATGCGACCAAAGAGCTGATGAGCACAATTATGATCATCTCCATTATTGTGGCCATGAGCCGGATTCTGAGGGCTACCGGCATTAATGAAACGATGGTGGCTCCGCTTACCCGGTTTCTGCGCACACCAGCGATGGCCTACTGGGGGATCGGGCTGATTATGATGGTTACCTCGCTCTTCTTCTGGCCTTCACCTGCGGTGGCGCTGGTCGGGGCGGTACTGCTCCCGGTGGCTGTCCGGGTGGGTTTGCCCGCGCTTGGCGCAGCGATGGCGATGAACCTGTTCGGCCACGGGATTGCCTTATCCGGTGATTATATAATTCAGGGGGCACCGAAGCTGACCGCAGATGCCGCAGGCCTTCCGGTGTCCAGTGTTATGGAGGCGAGCCTGCCGCTCGTTATAGTGATGGGACTGGTCACTACGGTCACGGCGTTCTGGATGATGCGCAGAGATCAGAGAAATGGAACCTGGAGAGACGGGCTGGTGTCGGTCAAAGGTTCTTCAGGTCCGTTGTCAGCAGGAGCGGAGGAGACCGCTCCGGTATTGATGAGCCCCGGTCTGAAAAAAGGGCTGGCAATCACCATCCCCTTACTGTTCCTGCTCGATGTAGTGGCGATGTTTATCCTTGACTTGCAGGGTGGCGATGCTACGGCCCTGGTTGGCGGAACCGCCGTGCTGATCCTGATTACGATCACTTTGCAGGCCCATCATAACCAGGGGCTGGAGAAAATCACCTCTTACCTGATCGAGGGATTTATCTTTGGTTTTAAAGTATTTGGCCCGGTCATCCCCATCGCGGCCTTCTTTTATCTCGGTGATTCGGCCTTCACCGAGCTGTTTGGGAACACACTGCCCGGCGGCTCACACGGCATCGTGAATGATCTTGGCGTCGCCCTTGCAGCGCACGTTCCGCTGAATGGCGCGGTAGGAGCCGTAACATTAACGGCGATCGGCGCGATCACCGGCCTTGACGGCTCCGGCTTTTCCGGCATCTCGCTGGTCGGCCCGATTGCCCAGATGTTTGCCGCCGCGATTCATTCCGGCGCGGCGACCTTGACCGCCCTTGGACAGGTGGCCGCCATCTGGGTCGGCGGCGGTACACTGATTCCGTGGGCGCTCATTCCGGCAGCCGCCATCTGCGGCGTCAGCCCGTTCGAGCTGGCCCGGCGGAACCTGAAGCCGGTGCTGCTGGGCCTTTCGGCGACGACGATTGTCGCCATGTTCCTGATGTAGATATTGTGTATAAGAAAACCTCCCCTTATCCATGCTAAAGAGGATCGGAAGCGTGACAGAAGGGGGAGTATTCAACTTATGAGGCACTATGAATCCAGTTTGCGGACGAACAGCACAGTGGACCAGGCACAAGATTCTGTGACCAAGCTGCATAACTCAGTAACGCAGGCTTTAAGCCATCCGAATGAACAGACTCTTGCCCAAGCCGGGAATAGTCTGGAGCATGCCGAAAATGCAGTCAAGCATGCCCCGGAGGGTTCGGTGGGCGGCCATGGCGTTGATCTAACCGAAGAAAGACTACAGGATGAGAAGGAAAGGTTAGCCGCTCTGGAAGTGCAGCAGAGCCAGATTAAGGATTAGAGCCCAGCTCAATGATGGTGTTTCCCAGGCAGTATGTGCAGCCGCAGGCATTTCCGGTGAGTCTCCGGAAATGCCTGTTTGGCTTGACCCGGAAACGAATAGTAGGATGAGGCAATCAATAGCCGTTAATTCGGTTATAAAGATAAGAGGCGCTGTTGCGTGTGGATTTTGTACGAAGTAAACTCAGTGAAGAAACGCTCACAAAACTTTTAGGAGGTTACCCTATGCCGGAAACTGCCGAAGGCTTGCCACGCTTTGAAACGGCTGCGGAGCTGCAGGCCGCACTTGCCGTAATTGTAAAATGGGAAAAAGAGCAGAACAAGCTGATGATTTGGGACCGGATCACCCGCTTGCCGTTCAAGCTATTGGACAAAATCACACCAAAGGTGATACACGAGAAGCTGGGCAGGCTGCTGGATGAACTGGGCAGTTATATCCAGAACGGGGGCAACTATCTGGTGGCTGGACGTAAGGTGGGCTCGCTCCTGGAGTCGTCCAGCCGGGCTGCCGGGGGAAGCGAGAAGGGACCGTTTCCGCTCGCTGTGATGGATGAGGCCGCATTGAAGCTGAGTCAGAGCAGCCGGAATGTAGCAACGGCGCAAGGGGCTACAACCGGATTCGGGGGTTTCTTCACGCTTGCTGCCGATATTCCCGCTATCTTGGGCCTGTCGCTGAAGGTCATTCAGGAAATCGGTCTATGCTATGGCTATAATCCTACGGACAAGGCGGAACGGATTTTCACGGTCAAGGTGATGCAGTTCGCGTCTTCGGATATTGTGGGGAAACGGACGATTTTGCAGGAGCTGAATCTGCAGGCCGGAGGCAACGGCGATATCACTGCCGGAGCGAATGCTGCCGTCTCCAAGATCCAAGGCTGGAAGGAGGTTATTACGGTCTACCGCGATAACTGGGGCTGGAAAAAGATGCTCCAGGCCGTTCCCGTCGCCGGGATGTTTTTTGGCGCATATCTAAACCGGAAGGCGCTGGAGGATGTGGCTGAGGCCGCGCGGATGCTGTACCGTAAGCGTAGAATTATCGCCAGGCTGGCTGAAATGGAATAAATCAATGGTTATAGATATTTTTTGAATAGCTGAGTTGAGATAACGCTAAAAAGGCAATAAATGCAGCCGCTGCAGGCTGCGTTTATTGCCTTTTATATTCTTCACTAAGTTCGTCTGCGTTTTAATTAAACGACAGCCCTTTGCCGCCTACAGGCTTGAGCTTTGTGGACTCCACACCGGCAATCAGCGGCATGGCGCGCTGAATAGCCGCTTTGGTAGTTTCCAGGCTGAGCGAGGCCGCATGTGCCTCCGGATTGCTCCATACCTCGGTAACCCAGAGAATATCCGGTTCGGTCTCCGAGAAATTGATGATGTAAAGCTCACACTCTTCGACAGTCTCAGCAGCTGCCGTGCTTTCCAGCAAGATTTCTGCCAAAACATCACGTTTGCCGGGTTGTGCAGTAAATTTAGCGTACATCCCATATTTGCTCATATGTATCACCCCAGATTCTTATTTTAACAGAAGCGGTTAACTTTCAGAATTCCCTAGATCCTCTATTTTTTTTATAATTGCCACTGCATCCGAGGTAAATAAAATATAAATGTTGGACTGTGTTTTAATGACAACCCTGTCCGTTGTGCCGTAAGGAGTACCGATTCGAATGGCATTTTTTTCGGAACCGCCATAAGTATCGTCCTGTGTAACCTCCACAATCTCCGAAAGAGGTATTTCAAACTTTGACAGCTGCCACTTGATCACATAATGCCAACTGAAGACTCCATACTATAATATACAAAATTAGATTTTTTTTCAGTTTATATTTTTATAGAGCTGGCTGGTCTCCGGTATATAAGCATTCAAAGGATCGCTTGAGTCTCCTTGCCCACAGCCTGTCCGATTCTTGCTTATTCCCGCAGGAGTTACTATGATTATGCTATTAACTTCAGGGACACAGGAATACAAATTCATCCCTCTTTGAGAAAAATATCACGAACATCCGGCAGAACGGATCAAGCAAGGGAGTGGACGGTATGGAAAATAATAACTGCGGAGTTTTGCGCGAAGACTTAATAGGTCAGGCCGAATCGTTCATCCGGTTATGCTACGGGGAGCTGGAGAAATCCGAGCCTGAGATCCTTGAGCGGATATCGGCCATACATGAAGAAGTGCTGCAAAGCGGTACTTATAAGCATACCGAAGAAGAGTTGACACATGGAGCAAGGGTAGCGTGGCGGCATAACAGCCGCTGCATCGGGCGTCTGTTCTGGCATTCGCTCGAGGTGATTGACGCACGCGGGAAGGAAACCGCAGAGGAGGTGGCCGAAGCGCTGCTGGCCCACATGGAGCGGGCCAATAACGGAGGACGCATCCGTCCGGTGATGACCGTGTTCCGCAGCGGTGAAGATCCTGCGAAAGTGATCCGCATCTGGAATCATCAACTGATCCGTTATGCCGGGTATCCCGGGAATGGAGAGGATCCGCGCGCTGGCGACCCAGCGTCCGATGCTTTTACTTCGCTCTGCCGGAAGCTTGGCTGGCAAGGGACCGGCGGCGACTTCGATGTGCTGCCGCTCGTAATCAGTATCGGCTGTGAACAGCCGCGTCTGTTCCCCATTCCTGAGGGAATCGTGCAGGAGGTTCCGCTAACCCATCCGGAAATCGAACGTTTCCCGGAGCTTGGGCTGCGCTGGTATTCGGTGCCGATCGTTTCGGACATGCAGCTGGAAATTGGCGGGATCCGGTATACAGCTGCTCCTTTTAACGGCTGGTATATGGAAACGGAGATCGGTTCCCGCAATCTTGGTGATACCAGTCGCTATAACCGGCTGCCGGCTGTAGCGGATCTGCTTGGACTGGACCGTTCGACCAATACTTCGCTTTGGAAGGATAGGGCTCTGCTGGAGCTTAACTGTGCCGTATTGCATTCCTACAAGCTGGCCGGAGTAAGCATAGTGGATCATCATACCGCTGCTGATCAGTTCGTCCGCTTTCAGGAGCAGGAGAAGCAGCGGGGGCGGGGAGTATCGGGGAAATGGCATTGGCTGATCCCGCCAATGTCACCCTCGGCTACGCCAATCTGGAATGACAACAAGCTGAAAGAGCTTAACCTCAGCCCGCGCCTGGTCTACCAAAGTTCTGCTTATGCAGGGTGGCTGAAGGAGGCGGATGGTATGCTGAAAGGTGTGCAGGAGGGCGCGCTGGAGGGTACGCGAGAGGGTGCGCAGGGAGTGGCGCTGGAGGGTACGCAAGAGGGAGCGCAGGAAGGGGCGCTGGAGGGTACGCGAGAAGGTATGCGGGAGGGGGCACTAGAGGGTACGCAAGAGGGTGCGCGAGAAGGTATGCAGGAGGGTACGCAAGAAGGTACCCGAGGAGGTACGTATGTGGGGGCACTGGAAGGTGCGCGAGAAAGTGCGCGAGAATGTGCTCAGGAGGGTATGCAAGAAGCTGAGCAGGAAGGTAGGCGAGATAGCACGGGGCATACCAGTTCTACCACTGCGGCGGGCCTGGACATCATGGAGCATCGGAGCGAAGAAACTCCTGCTGGACCTGAACATGCAGCGGCGGAGATGGCTTGCCCTTTTCACCACCAGCAATAGTTCCTCCGGGCTATCAGCTTCTCGTTTTCTTTAACTGCATCTCATACATCTAAAAACCAGCATTTTGGAGCAGTATGGGAGATAGCTGTATTCTGTACAATTATTTAGGGGTGATTTGGGCAAAACGTTGCTCTTCGCCAATTCTAGTTGTACGAAATACATCTATCTCTAAAAAAGCTCTATTGTACCCCTGAATAGTTGCAGTAAATACATTTATTTTGAAGGGGGCACCATAAGTTGATTCAGCGTTCATCTGCAAGTGTGGTGTCGGACAGAATGCTCAGCAGGGGATATCCCAAGCGTAACTATAATTCGAAGAAGACTTGCGGACTATTTCCTAAACGGCACTCTGGCTGCAAGTGATACGGACATTTCCATCCAGTCCTCCACCCTTGCTAATGACGACAGCCACACGAATTGTAAAGGTGGAACAGCCGGCTAGACTTTTAAAATACGGGCTTGATTATTTAAGAATTGGAGTATATACTTCTAACCAATAAAGTGATTGATCAATAACCACCGATTGAGGCGAGAATCACTTCACTATTCATCAGAAAAGGAGGCATAAGGCCATCATGAACAAACAATCCAGTACGGTCCGGTCTAAGGCAGCTGAAGCGACCTCCGTTAACCGGCGGGAGCAGATTTTGGAGGCGGCGGTTGTGGTTTTTGCCGAACTTGGTTATTACCGGGCGACCACTGCACAGGTGGCGGAGAGAGTGGGCATCTCCCAGCCGTATATTTTCAAGCTGTTCAAGAACAAGGAGGAACTGTTTGTAGCCGCACTGGACCGTGCCTTTGAGCGGATTATCCGTACCTTTAAGAGTGTTGAGGCTCCTGCAGATCAGCTGCTTGCGGAAACAATCCGGGTATATGAGCAATTGATGGAGACCCATCCTAATGAGATTCTTCTGCAAGTGCAGGCATTGGGCATCCGTGATGAAATGATCCTCCGTGCGATGCAGAAGGGAATGCTTGAGGTCACCAGTCTGGTTAAGGGGAAATTTGTGGCTGCCGGAATGGAGCATCCCGAGGTTGAGGTCAGCACTTTTATGGCTAACGGCATGCTGTGCAATATCGCAATGGCGCTGGGAATGCCGGAACTAAAGCCAAAGCATCTGTAAGCACCAGCGAGTACTAGGGTGAGTTTGGTTAGTGACCAGGATCTAAGGGCGGAGTCCCTTAGATATTAATGAATTTTAGTTAGTGATTAGCCCATAACAAAAGTGCCCTGTTAGAAACTAAAGTACTAAGGAGCAACGGTATCTTGAGCCGCTCATCAACTGGTTAAATAGTCAATCGCCAAGCATTAGACTCCATCGGTATGCCGTATGGCAATATGGTTAAGTTAAGTACCCGAATCGCCGTAACGCCGATCTCATAGCCTAGTGCTAATCCGAATCCCCGTAACGCCGATCTCATAGCCTAGTGCTAATCCGAGTGGCCGTAACGCCGATCTCATAGCCTATTGCTAAAGCCGATTCGCTATCTCGCCGTATCACCCTAAAGCCAATCCTCCTGATGGTTCGTCAGCATGGTGTTCCGGACACCAGAGCTCTTATTTCGGAGAAATTCCTGTTTGCAGCAGTGATCGGACCTCAGTGCAGCTATTGTTCACAATAACACTCAATTTGTTGATTTTCACACTCAATAAGTGCACCTGAGTCCGAATGGAAGTCAAATAGACTTCGAACAGCAAGATAACGTCTCTCCAGTCCGTGACAGTCAGAAACCACGAAAGTGTTTAATTATTGATTAATCACTACCCAATCCGTTGAAGCCAAGAGCAAGAGCAAGAGCAAGAGCCAAGAGCCAAGAGCCAAGAGCCAAGAGCCAAGAGCCAAGAGCCAAGAGCCAAGAGCAAGAGCCAAGAGCCAAAAACCCAAACCCAAACCCAAACCCAAACCCACTAATCAGGAGGTAATTAAAATGTTAAACAAAGCTGTCGTGTTAGGTGCAACCGGAGGAACAGGAATGGTCATTATTGCCGAGCTGCTGAAAAGAGGGGTGGAAACGGTCGCCTTTGGGCGATCGTTGCCAAAGCTGGAGCAGCTTGCAGCGAAGCTGGGGAATCCAACAGGACTCCGCTTGAAGACCGGCAACGTATTTAAGGCGGGCGATGTACAGGAGGCCGCGCAGGGGGCTGATGTTATTTTCCATTGTGCTTCGGTGCCTTATCACGAGATGAGCACCAAGCTGCTGCCGATGGGGGAAGCGGTCTTGGAGGCGGCAAGCAAGCTAGGGACCCGGATTATTGCGGTGGACGGCATTTATCCGTACGGTAAAAGACGGAATGAGCAGCCGATCAATGAGGATTATCCGAAGAATCCGCATACCCAAAAGGGGAAAGTCAAGCTTGAGTTTGAGCGGATGTTCTTCAGCCCGCGCTGGAATCGGGCCAAAAGAATGATCGTCCGCTTGCCCGATTATTACGGGCCGACCGCCAACGAGGCATCGTATCTGGGTTCGACGCTGGAGGCGATTGCCGCCGGGAAACCAGCGATGTTCATCGGAAATATGAGCGTTCCGCGTGAATACGTCTACCTCCCGGATGCCGCAGTGATGATGGTGGAGCTGGCGGGCAGGGAGGAAGCGTACGGGCAGAATTGGAACATTCCAGGTGCGGGCATCATCTCGGGTAAAGAGATTGTCCGGATAGCCCGGACGGCTAGCGGATCATCAAAACCGGTTATACCCGTCGGTGCCGCCGGCTTGTCGCTGCTGGGACTGTTCATCCCGGTCATGAAGGAGATTGTCGAGATGCTCTATCTAACGAAGGAGCCCCTTATTTTAAGCGGCAGCAAATATGAACGTACCGTCGGGCCGATTCCGGCCACACCGTTTGAACAGGGAATTACGGAAACGATCCGCGTGCTTAAGGCCCGGCAGAATAAATCTTTGTGAACACGCTTATAAAATACATCAAAGCCGCAGAAGATAGAAATAGTCAGGCCACTTGATCTGTGATACTATTTATTTCTATATACAAGAGGGAAGTGAGCACGAATGATCAGCATTACCATCCCGGCACCGGATGTTACGATTACCAAGCAGGAGAATCCTGTGCTGAGCCATGTTTACGGATTTACGGATTTCCACCTGATTACGCGTGAAGCCGGCGGTATCTTTATGTTCTATAACGACAACGACGAGCTGTTGTTTGTAGGCAAGGCCAGAAAGCTGAGACCCAGAATCAAAAAGCATTTTGAAGATAACGTATCCGTAATGAAGCCCCATCGCGACGAAGTCACCAAGATTGAGGTATGCCTCGTTGAGGATCCGGTCGACAGAGAGATTTACGAAACCTACATTGTGAACAAGCTGAAAGCCAAGTACAATGTGGAGAAAGTCCTGTATAAATAATGAATTTAGGGCAAAAGGCGTGGTCCAATAGGGCTGCGTTTTTTTGTGCGAAAAATCCGGCAACCGCGGAAATCCGGCCTGCTGGCGTGGTTAATCCCTTCTGTGGCAACAAATTGGGTCTTTAGATGTATTTAGGAAAGTTAGATATTAAGGCTCACTTACATCCAGGACAAATCATCTATAATAAACTCGTATATGCTCGACATTTTTTGACATTTATAATGAGGTGATTTATAGATGGCTGCTCCTTTTTTTAAGAAAAGAGACGCGGTGGACAAAACGCCGAAGCCGGGCATGGTTCAAAAGGTACAATTGGCAGAAAGTCCTCCTGAAGATTCGGAAAGCTATGAAAAGAGTGACAGCCAGAACAGCCTGATTTCGACGGGCAAAGCACAGCTGGACAAGAAATCACTGGATTTGATTTTTGCGGTTGAACAGATGATTCAGGACCGGACACATGCCGAGACGAATAACCGTGAGCTTCAGGACCGGCTTGCGCATTCCAGCGGACATGTGGAGCGGTTGAACAAGGATCTCAAGAACCTCAACAAGGTGATTGAAGACCGGGAGAAGAACATTATGGAGCTGGAGCAGAAGCTGGTAGAGCGTAATCTGAAGGTGGATCAGGTGCTGGAGGATTACCGCGAGCTTCATATCACCTTTTCTGCAGAAATGGATGAACTCAAGAGCACCATTGATCTGGAGCAGCAGAAATACGTTAACCTTGTGCAGAAGCACAATGAGGTCCATGCGGAGAAGCTCAAGAAAATGAATGAGCTGGAAGAGAAGATCGGACGTCTGGAGACTGAAAATGGCCATCTTCGACAGAAATACGAAATGGTCCGGCAGGAGAAAGCCTACCTCTCCAGCATGATCAGCGATTTCACCAACCGGATGACAGCACCTTTTGGCGGCAGCAGCCTGCCTGCAGAGCGCAGTGATGAGAATGGGGATACATAATATTTATGCCAGTTGAGGAAAAAAGCGCCGCTCTGATGATAGAGTTGCTGTCGCTTGAGCACGGGCAGGACGGTTATCGGATGGAGGTAGGTCTAACCCGCAGCGGTGCCTTTACCAGACAAATGGTCCACATAGATGAACTTACATATCTGCAAATGAACGCACTCCCCCCTTTTGAAGGACAGCGGATTCGGCTGTCACTGTATGCGAAGTGGGATCCCTTCCGCCAGACACATTTCAGCTCGCTTATCAAAATGAACCGGACTTTCAGCGAAATGCTGTATTTCGCCTGCTCCGAGGAATATATCTCCTTACTTCATCGCTTGAAGCAGCCGGAAGAGGCAGCAGTGATTCCTTCCCCGGCGGTAGCGGCAGTACCGAAACCGGTTAAGCGCAGCAGTTCCAGGGCTGGAGCCCGGTCAATTGCCCTGAGAGGACTTGTGTTGAGCCTTCTGCTGATCGTATTCTTGCTGCGTATGGACGATGGACTGTTCTCGGACAGTGCCGAAGCGAAGGTGGAAGTCACCCAGTCTGAGGCTGGTGCTCATAGTTCCGGGCAGGATGACAACTTGTCTGCTCCTTATGCCCCTGTGGTGCGGCTGACTTCACTTGAGAGCAGTATAGCGGAAGAAGCCACGGTACCAGTAGTGGATGAGAAAGAAGTGCACAAGCTGCTGTACGAGGAGATTGAGCTTGGCGGAGACAGCTATGAATACGCCTTGCCCAAGGGATATGTGGCGCTCTCCTTCGATGATGGCCCTTCGAAGTATACCAAGGAGATCGTGGATATTCTGCAGGCGGAAGGCATTGCGGCCAATTTTTTATTTATTGGACAGAATGTGCTCCACTACCCTGAGGAAGTAATCTATGCGGATACGCAGGGCATGGCGGTCGGCAATCATTCGTGGGATCACAGCGTCATGACCAGGAACAGCGGTGAAGAGAACCGGAACAATCTAAGTCAAGTTAACCACGCGCTGGCACAGCTCATCCAGTCTCCGGTAACGGTCTTCCGTCCTCCGTATGGAGCGGTGAATGAAGAGCTGGCGGCTGAAGTTGGCAGACAGCATATGAAGGTGCTGCTCTGGAACCGTGACCCTGAGGATTGGAAGGCGGACAGCCCGGAGGAGATTCTTCATTATTTCCGCGCAACCGATCCGTCGGGCGGCATCTATCTTTTGCATGAAAAAAGCATAACCGTAAAGATCCTCCCTGAAATCATCCAATATCTTAAGAGCAAGGGCTTGAAATTCGCTATCTTTAAATAATCCGCAGGGTTAGAGCGTGTCCATTGTAAATGGGTGCGCTTTATACAATCCTTCTCCGGCTTATAATCATCGGTGGGGACTTCCCCCATTACCGCAATTTGACGTTAAGCCCCAAAGAAAAAGACCATTTCAACGACTATAACAAGTTCCACAAGGTAATTTCATAAGAAATTCAGAGCTGTCCCCTAACTTCCCCAAATTTTCAAAACCGTATTTCTCAAAATACTTCATAGTTTCAGTCGTTTCCGTCCATAATGAACCCGGAATATTTAGGTTACCTTGAATTTGCAGAAATGCCTCCATTAACTTTTTCCCTTCTCCTTTACGGTATGAATGGAGATGAAGTAAATCTACGATTTGTGGAGAGTTATAGTGCTTTAGAAACTTTTTATCCGTTCGATTCAGAGCAACGTGCATAACAGCGTTCAGGTTCTTGGACATTAATCCAACTGAAGGCTCATTTGGATTAAAGGTAGGAACGATGAAGAAATCTTGTTCACCTTGTTTCATGATTTCTTTAATAAAGTTAGTTTCGAGAACTGGTGTTTTTTTTGTACTAATTGCTTTTTTAAATTCAGTCATCATTGCATTTGTAACTTCAATAGCCTTTTCTTGGGTCAATCCTTTAATACAGCCTTAAATCTAGAGTGCGAAGTTGATGCCTGTGACATATTAAGTCTCCTTTTGAAATGTTAAGTTTATAACAGTAATTCATATATTCGAGATTAGGTGAAATTATCCTCTGTTTGCCCGGCACCTAACTGTAGACAGTTTGCTTGATGGGAGTGCAGCAGACATGATGCCGTCATGCCCTCCCTGATCTTCCGGCAGGCCCTGCCATACACTGGACAAGGCTTTTTGCTGGAAGTAATTTTGCAAGGGCTGCGGCAGCTTTATGTGGATGGGCCGGCGGCCTGATTTTGTTTATTTAACTGGGCCACAGGCAGGGATTCCCCTTGTTTTAATAAACGAAATTTGAGACAATAAGTAGATGTTGTTGGAAAAGTCCTGTCAAGGTAGAATAGATTGAACTTAAAGTTTTGAAAAGAGGATATGAAATGAATAAAGAATCCATTTATGGATTAACATTGGATCAACTGGCGTCATGGCTATCGGAGCGCGGCCACAAAAAGTCCCGTGCAGCCCGGGTCTGGGACTGGATTTACCGCAAGCGGATTACGGATTTCACGGAGATGTCCGATCTGAATAAGGATTGTGTGCAGCTGCTGTCCGAGCATTATGTATTTCAAACGATGGATGAGCATGTGAAGCAGGAATCGGCTGACGGTACGATCAAGTTCCTGTTCCGTCTAAAGGACGGCAATCTGATTGAAACGGTACTGATGCGGCAGAAATACGGCTTGTCCGTCTGCGTCACCACTCAGGTCGGCTGCAATATCGGCTGCAGCTTCTGTGCGAGCGGACTGCTGGCGAAGAGCCGTGATCTGTCCAGCGGCGAGATTGTGGAGCAGATTATGAAGGTGCAGCAGCATCTCGATCAGGCCGGACTGGGGCAGAGGGTTAGCCATGTAGTAGTGATGGGGATCGGCGAGCCGTTCGATAACTTCGAACATTTGCTGAATTTCCTGACAATCATCAAGGACCACAAAGGGCTGGCGATTGCCGGCAAGGGCATTACCGTCTCGACAAGCGGTCTGGCCGACAAGATCAGAGAATTTGCCGATGCCAATATGCAGGTCAACCTGGCGATTTCTTTACATGCGCCAAATAACGAGCTGCGGACACGGATTATGAAGATCAACCGTGCGATTCCTATAGAGAAATTAATGCCGGCGATTGATTATTATCTGGAGAAGACGAACCGGAGAATTACACTGGAGTACATTCTGCTGAAGGACATCAATGACCGCGAGGAGCATGCGCTGGAGCTGGCAGAACTGATCGGCGACCGGCGTCAGCTGGCCAATGTCAACCTGATCCCATACAACCCTGTGGATGAACACAGTCAGTACCAGCGGAGCGAGCGGGAGTCGGTACGGGCCTTTTTTGACACGCTGAAGAAGCAGGGAGTCAGCGTCAGCACCCGGCTGGAGCATGGCACGGATATTGATGCCGCCTGCGGCCAGCTGCGCAGCAAGCAGATTAAGAAGACCAAGGACAGCAGCGCGGATAAGAACGGGGTAGTAGCCGGGTAAGACTGGAGACCATTTTCAGCAGGTTGCGGACGGTCTGGTTAGCAGGACATAATCCCTTCCATCACCTGCTAAGGATTTTTGTGATACAATAGCTTGGCAGTGATTAGGAAAGAAGGTATGCGTTGTGCTGACATTTACAAGCTACACCGTGGAAAATTTAAGAGACCCATTCGGTATTTTAAGCGGCAAGCGATATGAGTTCATGATTAACCTGGATGTGCCGGAAGAAGATGAACTGTACGAAGAGAACGGGGTATCGGCCCGCGTGATTTTCAAAGTTGAGGAAGAGAAGAGCGCCATCGTCAGTTACGATCTGCTGGAAACGACGACAGGCCGCGTTTTGGATTTCGATATGGAAGAGGACGAGGAAGCAGCACTGGCCTTGTTCTGTACAGAACATCTGCCGGAGTAAGGAAGTATGCAAGGGAAACCCTGTGGCTATCTGAGGAAGTAAGACGGGTTCTGCATAGGAAAGGGGGGCTGCCACTATGGCAGCTCCCTTTTTGCAACATATAACGACTATAGGCAGCTGCCGACATAATAATGAATCTGTTTATTCCACCAAGGCCAGTCATGGTTCACATCGTGGCCCCAATAGTCAAACCGGGCAGGGATCTCCTTGCGCTGCAGCAGTTCCTGCAACAGGCGGGTTTCATGAAGCATTTCGTCCTCATAATCGCCCTGGCCGACGCAAATGATGATGTTGCTGTCACGGTATTGCTGCAGATAATAATCATCCTGAAGTCCCGGCAAATAGTGGAGCGGAGAGTTGAGGTAGACGTTGTCGCTCATATAGTCGCCAAAGAAATAATAGGTGGAATAGACGCCGCTTAGGGCGATCAAGGTATCGAAATATTGCGGATAACGGAAAAAGAAGCTGGCACTGTAGTATGCGCCCATGGAGCAGCCGGAGATGAGAATGCGCTGGTCACTGCCGCCATTGTTCCATTTGCTCTGGTCGAGAATGCCGGGGATCAGCTCCTGCGTGATGTATTTGTCATACTGCTCATGCCGTTGCACTTTGTCCTCGTGATTCCAGTGGGCAGAGAAGAAGGTCTCCTCATCAATGCTGTCGCAGGCCCAAATCTGCAGCTTGCCGGCCTCAATGAATTCCGAGAGCGTCTGGATCATGCCCGAATCCTCGTATTGATAGAATCTGCCGAGTGACGTAGGGAAGACCAGCATCGGTTTGCCGGCGTGGCCGTATATTTTATACTCCATTTCCCTGTGCAAGTTATGGCTGTACTCCTTATGGTAGCTTGTCCTCATCCGTTAACACATCCTATCCCTCTTCTTGTTGAATATAGTTCACGATGTCTCTGACATCCTCTAATGCGGCGGAACGGAATTGATAGGCGCTGTTCCCCATAGCTCTGCTGAATACCTCTTCGATCTCGGCATAATTCACGATCTTATCGCCATAGGTGAGGTAGATGTCTTCATGGCTGTGGGTGTAATGCTTATGTTTCTTGCGGCTGGCGTAGCCGGTATAATATTTGCCTTCATAGGGTCCGTCAACCTCGTTATGTGCGATCATGCTGGCCCATTCCTTATAGATGTCCACGTCGTACGAGAAGTTTATGGCATCGGTCATCCAGGCGCCGGGCGGACGCATATTTACTTCTAGAGCGATAATCCGGCCATCTTTATTCGACTTGAACAGCTCGATGTGGAAGAAACGCTCTTTGATGTCAAAAGCCTTCAGAATGCTTCTGCCCGCCGCCTCAACCTCCGGACTAATCTCCCGCAGACAGAAATAATACAGATGGTTATCGGTGTTGACGACCTCCATCACGCTGTTCTCGAACAGATGGCTTACGGCAAAGCGCACTTCACCATGGATATCGACCAGTCCGTCATAGGTCAGAATGACCCCGTCAATGAACTCTTCGATAATAAAGGGGACCTCAGCGGGTTTGGTGTCAAAAAATTGCTTCAGCTCATCCTCATTATTGATCTTGTAAGTCATGCTGGCCCCGGAGCCGAGATCGGGCTTTACAACAAGCGGAAAGCCGGCTTCACGGATGAACGCATCGACGCTCTCCCGGGTGGTTCCGGTGGAGAACTGCACGGTGTTGACGCCGCTTTTGCGGAAAAATTCCTTCATCTTGGACTTCTGCTTCAGATTGTAGACGAAATCGGTCTTGGTGCCGTAAATGTTGAAGTCACTGCGGATGGCGGCATCCTGCTCCAGCCAATATTCGTTCAGCGACTCGAACCGGTCAATCTTGCCGTATTTATGTGTGAAATAACCTACCGCCCGCAAGATCTCCTCGTAATTTTCCAGATCACTCACTTTGTAATACTCCGTCAGCGCGAGCTGCAGCTTGTCCTCCAAGTGTGCATATTCGGCATCACCAATCCCCAGCACCAGCACACCCTGACGCTGCAGCTGAGTACAGAAATCGGCGCTGTTCCTCGGGAAATGAGGGGAAAAGAAAATAAAGTTCACGGCGATCAACCCCTTTGGCTGGAATATAATTCCGAGTTAAATTGTATGATTAATTTAATTTAATTTATCAGGTCCATCCCTATCCGTCAATGTTTTTGGAGAGTTAAGAGGGATTCACTCCTCTTCGGCCTTGGCATCTTCGCATTTGTGCCGGGTAAAGGAGGAGGAGGTAATTTTCTTTTCTTCTTCGCATGTTTGCGCAATATGGGGTAAAATACAATAAAGCAGGCAAAAATAGGAGTTGTAGAACATGTCTAAGTCCAATGAAGAAGTATTCTTAACTAAAGAAGGATTGGCTAAGTTAGAGGAAGAGCTTAGGGATCTGAAGACGGTGAAACGCAAGGAACTGGCAGCCCGCCTTAAGCTGGCAATCAGCTACGGAGACTTGAAGGAGAACAGTGAGTACCACTCGGCCAAGGAAGATCAATCGTTCATGGAAACCCGGATTATGATCCTGGAGAAAATGCTGACGAAAGCCCAGATCGTTGATTCGAGCAAGATGGATTTGAGTGCAGTCAGTGTAGGTTGCATCGTCATCCTGAATGATGTGGAATACTCCGAAAAAATCGAATATAGAGTGGTGGGCCCGGCTGAGGCTGATGTACTGGACAACAAGATTTCTTATGAAAGTCCGCTGGGCAAAGAGCTGATCGGCAAAAAAGTGGGCGACATCATCAGCGTCAATGCCCCGATGGGCATCATAAAATATGAACTGCTTGAAATCAAAATGCTGTAACAAACGGAAATCCTCATCCCCTTGTCATTTCTCTGGGGATGAGGATTTTTGTTGTAGACAGGTGAGCGCATCTCCGGAATAACGGCATTACGGCGTAACGGCGGCCCGGGGGAATGACGGAACGCAGCTTCCAGGCCTGCGGCTCTGCCGCTTTCAGATCAGGCTATGGCCGCCGTCGATATGAAGTACCGTGCCTGTGGTGAATCCGTTATGGATCAGATAGAGAACGCCCTTAGCCACGTCCGCCGCGGTGCCTACACGCTGGGCCGGCAGCTTGGCAGCTGTGCTGCTGTAAAAGGCATTCCGGGATTCCTCCGCCATCCCTGCCCGGGAAGGCGTGTCAATAATGCCCGGAGAGACGACGTTCACCCGCAGCGGGGCCAGCTCCAGGGCCAAGGTCCGGCCAAGATTTGCGACAGCAGCATTCACTGCGCCCAGCATGGAGGAGCCGATCATGGATTTGAACGCTACAACCCCTGAGAAGAGGGTAATGGACCCATTGGGGTTCAGCATCGGAGCCGCATATTTTGCGGCATAATATTGGCCCCAGAATTTGTTCTCGAACAGCGAGCGGGCAGTGCTTGTCGGCGTTGCCAGGAAAGGCCCGCCGCTTGTTTCGGCCGCACTGACAACCAGATGATCAAAAGTCCCGGTCTGCTCGAAGAACAGCCGCACCTGCTCCTCATCTGTTACATCCAGTATGTGCGAAGTTACTTTCACCCCTTTACCGATGGCAGCCTTGGCCTGTTCCAGCTTATGCCGGGAACGGCTGGCAATTACAATCTCCGCACCTTCCGCGGCGGCCCGTCTGGCCGTTTCCAAACCGATTCCCGAGCTTCCGCCGACAATAACTACTTTTTGTCCTGTTAACATCTCATTTCCTCCTCAAAGGTTTATGGAGCATTACTTTCAGACATCCGCCGCAATTGCTTCGGAAGCATCGCTAAGCATGTTGTGCTTTGTGAGGAAAGTATATGTCTATAACTTCCTTTTGGGAAGTAGTTACCTAATTGTTATACAGTTTCCAAAAGTATAGTTTTGTGCAGTGGAAGGGTTGCCGGATTAAAGTTTTTTAGAGCGTGAGTCCGTATCGTTTTAGCTCGATAAAAATTCCTTCCAGCTGTTCCCCCTTCGCGGTCAGGGTATATTCTACACGCGGCGGTACCTCCGGATATACTGTACGCTCCAGAATGCCATGGTTCTCCAGCTCACGGAGCCGCAGCGAGAGCGTCTTCGGGCTGATTCCCTCCAGGGATTTCAGCAGATCGCTGAAGCGCATCGTGCCTTCGATCAGCAGATCGCGGATAATGAGAAAGGTCCATTTGGTTCCAATAATATCGAGTGTTTTGGCAATGGGACAGGGTTCGCCGGGAGTGCCCTTGGTTATAATAACAGGCTCTGAATGGTTCATATTCAACTAGCCTCCTGAGGAATAGCGATTTTTCTTAATCATATCACAATACTATCCTTTGGGAAGTTATGTGCAGCCATAGGCAGTTTCTATTAAGCATATTGTTTCCATATCTTAGACGGGCCTTACTTCAGCAGGTATAGTAGGGAGTAACTATAGAACAGAGGAGTCCTGGCCCGTGATTGAGACTGTGTTGTCGACGTTATTTAAGGTCATATTGCCGCTGTCCATTCCGGTCATCGCCGGAGCGCTGCTGGGCCGGTTCAAGAACCTCGATACGAAACCGTTGTTAACGCTCTATTTGTACTTTTTGAGTCCGGCGATCATTCTCGATACGCTGGCTACTGCAGAAATTTCCTTCGACGACGTCTATAAGACACTGTCGTTCTCCTTGCTGAATCTGTTTCTCTTATGGGGCCTGGCCAATGTGCTCGGGCGAGTACTGAAGCTGGCTCCGGCAGAAGCCGCCGGACTGACACTGGTCTCCACGTTTACGAACAGCGTCAATTACGGGCTTCCGCTGGTGCTGCTGGCCTTCGGCCAGCTTGGCCTCGATAAAGCCTCGGTCTATGTCATTGGCCAGATGGTAATCGTCAATACCATCGGCGTTTATTTCGCTGCAAGATCACAGTTCTCAGTGCGCAGCGCCGTTAAATCCGTGTTCTCGCTGCCGGCCATCTATGCGGCGATTCTGGCTTTGATGCTGCGGGCGCTCGGCCTGCATATGCCGGATGAACTGGCATCCGGAGTCGCGATGGTGGCCGGGGCGTATTCGCCCGTGGTGCTCGCGATTTTGGGCGCGCAGATGGTCAAGGTCAAAGCGGCCCAGACAGAGCGCAATGTGCAGCTTGCCTTCTGGACCGGGATCACGGTCCGCCTTCTGCTGGCTCCTCTGCTTGCCGCACTCGTTTTGCTCCTGCTGAATATTACCGGCACCTTATTTTCGGTGCTGCTCATTCTGGCGTCCATGCCTGTCGCCGTCAATTCTGTCGTACTGGCCGAACGGTTCAGCAGTTCTCCCTCCCTGGTATCCCGCTGCATTGTATGGACAACGCTGGCTTCTTTCCTGGTACTGCCGGTGCTCATTGTGGTGGTTGGCAGCGTGTAACGAGCTTTGCAGCGGACCTTGGGTTTATGCCGTTCCTTCACAGAACCTGCGCCCATAAATAAGGGAAGGTCTTCATCCAAGATTGACTTACCGGCAGAAGTAATGATAATTTGCACACCGCGATCTGTATCTATATAAATTGAACTTATAATTCTTCTATTTTGGGGCTGGCCGTGACTACAGAGAATATTTGGACTTCCGGCCGCTGTTAGGTTTGGATTTCCTGAATTTAACCGCGAATCGCGGTAGAAATCCAAACCTAAAGGCGGACGCTATCGCTCCTCCAATTCCAAAATTCCCCTCCGCCACTTTTCCCTAAATATAATTCTCAAGTTCAATCTATATAGTGGTTTTCTCAGAACAAGACCGCGTTTTTCCATCCGCGTCAGATGACAGGATAGCCGACTCTTATCCCAGTCCATTGGGTCAGCTAACTCCTGTTGGCAAAGCTTTGGACACGGTTGATTTCCATGGAAAATTAACCGGGGAATTTCGCGCACAAATTGCACTTGCAAGCATTTTATAGAGTAGATAAGGCAAGGAGTAGAAAAGAAGGGGGAAATGGATTGGGACTTGCATTATGTGCGCAAATTGCTAAGAAGCATCATGCAGAGTTATCTTGCTTCAAAGCCTAATAATAAATATGGATAGGCAAAGTCGTCCGTGCGGAACAGGGGCCACCAGCCTTATGTCCCGCTCTTATTCACATTTACTCATTCTCCTGTGCTCTCATATTCAACCTCAACCAGCTTGAAAAAGTCGGACGGTCTGATCTTTAGCCCTTTGCAGAGGTCGAAAATTTTTGTGACGGAAGGTTCGTTTCTGCCACGGTTTTACCGATAATTTGCTTTATGATTTTGGACGAATCGCTTAAGGAAACTCACCCCGTTTAAGTCCACTATTAATCTGATGTTTTGCGGCATGGACTTGCGCTCAATAGCTCTGGCTATCATATATCAATTCCTCACATAGATTTTCTACATTATTCAGCAGATCAGGTATCCAAGCTTCTGATCCTGGGATTATCTCTATGCCACCGTATACAAGCCAACGTAATGTTTTAATCAGCCAACATAAACCGCCAATTCGCACTTGCCAGTTCAAATGATTAATATGTAAATTAGTTCCCTCTAAGTAAGCTGAAATCATATCTTCTTTTGAGAGATTGCAGAAGGTGTGTGCTTCCGTAATTAAGCAATACAAGTCACCAAGATGAGGACTTAAATAAGCACTGGACCAATCAATCGGCATAATGCCATCTTCTTGAATCAAAAGGTTTTTTGCATGATAATCATGATGAACTAGAGAAGTGGGGACCATCTGATATAGTTTTTCTAAATGAAGAGGTAACACTTTTTCGACTTTTAGTAACACTCTGTTTTCTTCTAACGTATTCGATTTCAATAAATCATCCAACAGTTGAAGAAATCCGCTCATTGAAACTGAATATGCTTCAATGGTCTTTCTTGGTAGCATCCTTAAGTTGGCTGTTGCTCTCACTCTAAGCCTTGCTAATTCCCTCGAAGCCTCAAGAAAATACTCAGGTTCTGGTTGCTGTTCCAAATTTCTTTTTCCGGCATCTTCCATGATGAATACTCCACTGCCCTTCAGTTGAGTAAGTTCAAAGATCTGCGGAGCTTTGATTTGCAGTGGATGAACTAACTCCTGGTAAATTTCAGCTTCCCCTGCCATCTCACTTCCTCCCCATTTAATAATACGTGATTCACCTGTTCTCAATGTTGCTCTGTAAACTTCTGAAAGAGACCATTTCCTTAAAAGAGACCATTCAGAAATTTCATTTAATAAGGGGATCAATGTGTAATAAGCTGAAAAGCATGTTGGAATCATATTTTCATTCCCTCCCATACATTTGTTAACGAACATATTTTTACATATATGATCAAAAAAGTATAGACTTATAATTCACCGTTTGATATGATGTTGGATAAGGTCTTGGAAAATTTCGGGACTCTTTTTTGCAAGAATTGGTGTTTATAAGTTTGATCTGTTCAAGGTGAAAATATCTTATAAAATGTAGGCCATCCCGCAAAGGATGGCCTTTTTAAACATGCCTGCGATGTGTTTGGAGAGCAGAATAATCAATTTTGCTAGGGCGTGTCTACAAACAGAAGAACTCCGGGGAAGCAGGAATTTAGTATTGAAAGTGGGGTTCCTAAAAGCCCGCAGCGGGTTGATTTACTCGTACCGGACTCAGGAGACGCTAAGGAGGGTAAAACCCCTGTTTATTCTCTTTTGCGGACCCAGCGGACCTTATCTGCTCTGCATTCTATCTAAAAACGGCCAGCAGGGAGAAATAACTGCGCTGGAGTCCGTTTCCTTACTGTAACAGGCAAAAAGCCCCGAATAAGAGCAGCTAGGTCCGTCTATGCCCAGAGCCAGGAATGGAGTAGATAGGGGTCCCCAAAAACCTTTAGTTTAACCTATATATCTTTAATAATTCTGATTGATGGAAAATCCATTAATAAATATAATAGTAGCAAATATAGGTTAGCCAGGAAGGGGAAGCTTAAATGATTCCATTAGATGACGTAGACAAATGCTACCCATTAATAAATGAGCGGGCACAACGTTTTTTGAGTGAGCAAGAACTGAAGCAATATCTCTCCCTCCCGCAAAACGAGGTTGAACACCAGCTTAAACTGTTGCTGGAAAGTCCGATTGCCCAATTTACCATTGTAAATGAAGTCTACTTCAGAGCGCGTTGGGCGGAGGTTTTTGAAGCACTGCAGTTGGGAGATGAACTGACATTATTGGAGGTGGCTTCCGGCGATGCAGATATGGTTCCCCAGGTCATGGCACGAACCCATCCGAACAGTACATACATAACGGCGAATATGAATAAAAGCCTCACCACCAGTTTGCTGCAGAAAACGCGGGGCCTTCCCCTGCATATGAAAGTCATAGAGGACGATGCAGCTTATCTCGAAAAACATCTGCCTTCCGGGTCAGTGGATCTTATCGTTTTTCAGCATGCGGTCAATGATATCATCCAGGCGATTTTGTGCGGACAGGCTGGAATCGACACCATCCATACAGATTGGATGGAAACTTTGCCGGCCATGATCAAACTTCTTCAGCAGGAGGTTGCCTCGGGTACACTCGAAGTTCATGCCATGCAGCCTTTTATCACCTTGATCCACACTTTATTGATATTTTTGCGAACAGATGGCATTATCGCTATGAATCATTATATGTTCCAATTGGACCTTGACTGGGGCTACCCGGTAGATTTGTTTGAGAATATCATCCCCCTGACCAGACGCTGGCTGAACGGGATTGAGGGGTGCGAAGAGATTTTTATTCCCGGTTTTGACCGGCAATGGTGGATCTTTTTGCAAAAAAGATAAGGATGCTTCACAATCGCGGTGAACCTCAACTACCAGGCCAAGTCTTGTAGCCCTCGCGGTTCACTTGGTTGGTGATTCTTCTCAGCCCCCGGCCCACCGTTCCACCTTCCGTCCCTTACGCGTTGTTTCATCCCCATCTTGATTTTCTCCACGATAATGTTCCATTGGTACTCAGCCCCATCATCTGCATCATCATCCCGCCTGAAGAGGTCGCCATATCGAAATCCTTCTCGTACATACTGATCCACAGTCTTTTCATTAAATTAGGAAAACCAAAAATATTGAACATATGACAAAGAAGTTAGAATTTAAAGCGTTTTCAATCCCTTTTATAATCAAGTTATGATAAAAGAAAGGGGTTACAAAAATTGACTAACTTATTTTACAAGCCGAACGGGGCTTGGGTGGGGGACCTGATCCCCTTTTACAAAGACGGCAGCTTCCGTTTGTTCTATCTTCATGATTGGAGGGAGAACAAGAGTATTCATGGGGAGGGAACTTCCTGGTTCGAGCTCCGCACAAGCGATTTCGTGCACTACGAAGAAATGGGCGAAATGCTGAAGCATGGAAGTGTGAGCGAGCAGGATCTTAACTGTTATACCGGCTCGATCATCGAAGCCCATGGAGAATATCATCTGTTCTACACTGGCCTCAATCCGAATCCGGAATTCATAGAGAACGGAGTGCCACTCCAATGCGTCATGCACGCCGTGAGCACGGATATGGAGCAGTGGCGGAAAATTCCCGAGGATACCTTCTATTCCGACGGAATTCAATATGAAAGGCATGACTGGCGCGATCCCTTTGTATTCTGGAACGAAGAGGCGGGGGAATACTGGATGCTTCTCGCCGCAAGGAACAAAGAGGGCCCTTCCCGGCGCCGGGGAAGCATCGGGCTCTGTGCTTCGAAGGATCTCAAGCAATGGGAAATCCGCGAACCGTTCTGGAATCCGAAAATGTACGTGACGCACGAATGCCCGGACTTATTTCAAATCGGGGAATGGTGGTATCTGGTTTACTCCACGTTCTCGGAGCGATTTGTCACCCATTATCGTATGAGTAAATCTTTAAGCGGACCTTGGACGGCGCCGAGAAACGATGCGTTTGACGCTAGGGCGTTCTATGCCGCCAAAACATGGAGTGACGGAAACAAGCGATATGCTTTTGGCTGGGACCCTAGCAAGGAAAACGAGGATGATTACGGTGATTGGCAATGGGCCGGGAATTTGGTCGTGCACGAACTCGTTCAGGAACAGGATGGAACATTAACGGTTCGTATCCCGGAGACAGTCTCACATCATTTTTCAAATGAACAGGCTGCCGTGTGGGGTTCCCGGCTTGGGGATTGGAAGGAGTCAGAGGGAGGCATAGCGGCGGTGGCAGACGAGACCTTCTCTTGCATATCTGCGGGTTCCATGCCGGAAACTTGCAAAATTTCGGCCCGGTTGTCCTTCTCCGAAGGAACCAGAAGCTGCGGTATTATGCTTCGTGTTAGCGAGGACAACAATGATGCCTATTATATTCGCCTTGAACCTATTCATAACCGCCTGGTGTTCGACATGTGGCCCCGCCGGATAGAGGGTGAGATGCAGTGGCATATCAAAGGAGACCAACCGCATGCGGTAGAGCTGGAAGTACCAATAGAATTGCATGCCGATACGAATTATAATATCGAGATCGTTATGGAGAATTCTGTTTGCGTCGTATACTTGGCCGACCAGGTCGCCATGACTACACGTTTGTATAATTTAAAAACCGGCAACTGGGGCTGCTTTGTTCAGGAAGGCCGGGCGAATTTCGAACAGGCATCCATTTCGGTTCCCAACTAACAGGAGGTCTTATAAATGAAACGTTATGTCAAATGGCTGACTCTCTCGTTATCACTGGTTGTCCTGGTGGCGATGGTGAGCGCATGCGGAGGCAAAAATACTAATAACGGCGCTTCAGAAACCGGATCGGCAAATCCGCCGAAGGTGGACAAGAAAACATACAAGTGGTTCGTGGCCCGCGGTGTAGACAGCCCTCCAGCCGTTACCGTAAAGGAAATTGCGGACGAGTTTTCCCGAACACATCCGGAATTCGAGCTGGTTCTGGAAGGTACGGGTGATCGCCCGTCCTATCTGCAGAAGCTGCGCACATTGATTGCAAGCAATGAGATGCCCGCCATGTTTGATACAGATCCGGATGCCTATGCTTCCAAGCTGGTGGAGCAAGGCAAACTGGTCGATATGAAAAAACTGCTGGAGGAGCTGGGGAAATATGAAGATTTCCGTCCGGTGGCCTTGCAATATCAGCAGTTCGCAGACGGCAGCATGTATACTTTCCCGTTAGAATATGGAATCGAGGTATTCTGGTACAACATCAAGATGTTCAAGGATCTTGGCCTGGAGCCGCCGAAGACGTTCGATGAGTTCATGGAGGTTGCCGAGACGCTGAAGCAAAGCGGGGTTACGGCGATTGCCGTCGACGGCAAGGATAAATGGCCGGTTCTCCGGTACCTGGCGTACAAACCGTTCCGCATGACAGGCAATGATTTTATTGAAAATATAAAGCAAGGGAAGGCATCTTTCAAGGACCCTGCCGGCATGGAAGGTATTAAGTTCGTGCACGATCTGGGCACCAAAGGGTACTTTCAGGAAGGATTCACTGCAACGGATTACACCGCAGCGCGTGACTTGTTCCTGGGCGGCAAAGCCGGCATGTATTACATGGGTTCATGGGAAACTATGAACTTCGTAAATGATAAAGTAAGCACAGAAATGAAGGACAATATCGGGTTTTTCCGGCTTCCCATGATGGAAGGTGCCAAAACGGCTGAAAATGATTATTTCATCAACTCGGGCATCGGCGTTGCCTTCAACCAGGAGACCTTCGATGATAAGATGAAAGAATTCGTCAAATTCCTTCTGGAACAATATCCGAAGGCCTATACGGAAAAAGGCCAATTCTCGCCTTTCAATTATTCTCTTGATCAAGAGCAAGGGATGCCGGAGCTCTTCTATAAAATTCAAGACGAAATCGCGAAATCCGGCAACGTCTTTGCGGTCCCGTGGGATACGCGCCTTGACCCGGCCACGAATGAACTGCTCGGCAACGAATTGAATGCCTTGGCTCTGGGAGCCCATACTCCGGATGATTTTGCAGAATTAATGGATCAGGCGATTAAAGAAAATGCGCCGAAATATTTCAAATAGCGATGCTAAACAGCGGCCAATCGAAAGCCGGTTGGCCGCCTGTAAGTAAAATAAAACTAAAATTAGGGAATGAGCAAGCATATGGATAAAGTCCTACGCAATCGCAAAGCCGCTCTTGTCTTCCTGTTGCCTGCATTATTAGTGTATTTGCTTACCGTCCTGGCTCCCATCCTTTGGTCGATGTATTTCAGTTTCTTCTCCTGGGACGGAGTTTCAGATATGCTCTATATCGGCTTTGACAATTACGCCAAGATGTTCGGCGGCGACAAGACATTCTGGAAGGCATTCAGCAACAATCTGATCTATGTTTTCATTATTGTAGCCATGCAGGTATTTCTTGGTTTGTTGGTTGCTATCTTGCTGACCAGCATCACCAAGGGGAGAGAATTGTTCAAAACATTATATTTTGCCCCTGCTATCATCACGTCAGTAGCCATAGCACAGTTGTTCCAAAATGTGTACTCGTTTGAACCTGTCGGAATCCTGAACTTTTGTCTGCAGCAGATTGGTCTTGGAGACTGGAGCAGGCCTTGGCTTTCCGACTTGAAGTGGGCTCTGAGTGCCGTATCGGTACCCGAAGGTTGGCGTTATATCGGTCTTTATATGATTATCTTGTATAGTGCGTTAATTTCCATTCCTTCCGATATCGAGGAAGCTGCCAGAATTGACGGAGCTTCTTCCTGGAACCTGTTTCGTTCGATTAAAATGCCGCTGATTAAGCCAGTTCTGATGGTTTCTATCATTATGGCTACTACGGGAGCGCTAAAAGGGTTCGACATCCCGTATCTCATGACGAACGGGGGACCGGGCCGCGTAACGGAATTGTTGCCGACTTATATGTACAAAACTGCATTCTCCAGTCTGGACTTTGGTTATGGCAGCGCGATGGCCGTATTTATCGTCGTTGAAAGCCTCATTGCAGTCGCCTTTATCAGACGGATGATGGACAGTAAGGAGACCTGATGATGAAATTTTCTGGCTATACTAAAGCGGTTCTTGTGGTAGTTTCCTTTGCTCTGCTTGTCATTCAAGTGTATCCGCTTGTCTGGGTGTTCATCTCCAGTTTTAAGGCGCCTACCGATTTTTCCGGTGATAACCCGCTCAGCCTGCCAAGCCAATTCACTTTCGATAATTATTTCAATGTGTGGAACAAAGGGAATTTGGGGACTTATTTTTCCAATAGTCTCATCGTCGCCGTGACGACCATCGTGCTTGTGATCCTATTCAGCGCGATGGCTGCTTTCGTTATTGAGAAGATGTCTTTTAAATGGAGTCAAAGCGTGTTGTTTCTATTTCTGTGCGGCATTATGATTCCGATCCAGGTCGTGCTCATACCGCTGTTCATTCTTTATAACAAAATAGGAATTATCAATACGCTCACTTCTCTCATTTTGCCCCAAGTAGGTTTTGCACTGCCGATCTCGATCTATCTTTTCGTGAGCTTCTATAAATACATTTCGAATGAGATCATGGAGGCTGCTGTCATGGATGGCTGCGGTGTGTATCAGGTTTTCTGGCGGATGATTTTCCCTCTATCCCGGAATACGATAGTCACGGTTGTCGTTATGAATCTGATATTTGTCTGGAATGAGTTTATTTTCGCGAATACGTTTATTCATGACCTTAAATCACGGACCATTCCAGTTGGCTTGATGGATTATATCGGGCAGTACGGTTTGACGGATTGGGGAGCCACCTTTGCTGCAATTAGCATTACGACCATCCCGACTATGGTGGTTTACTTCATTTTCAACAAGAGCGTTATTTCCGGTATGACCGCAGGTGCGACTAAAGGTTAATCTCCCATATGCATATGACTGAAGGTATACTGATAGTATCAGGTTGCCACTCTTCTTGGTCAGGGGGATTTCATGAGCATAAAACGGCTGTTCCTGTCGATAAGTATCCGAAGCAAGATTATTATTTTGTCCATAGCCTGTTCCTTGCTTCCGCTGGTCCTGATTGCTTCCTTAACCTTTGTCTATTTAAGCAAAGTGATCGAGAACAAGATGTCCGACACCACCTCGAATTTGCTAGGCTCCATCAATTGGAATATCCAGACTTTCGTGAATGATGTTGAATCGATTTCGAAGCTGATGTTGTCTTCCCGAGATGTTCAGAACTTCCTTTCCTATACTAAGAATGATTTCAAGGAGATCTATGACCTTCAAAATGCGACCCGCAGTCTGATCGTCAATATTACCAACAACAAATCCTATATTCGTTACGTTTACGTTGGCAGCGGGCAAAGGGAACTGATTACCACAAACCAATGGGACAGATTGACTTATGACAATATCTATCAGGCGGTCTCACGGACAACATGGTATCAACAGGTGGGGGGGATGGGCGGCCGGGGCTTGTGGCTGAACAGCGATGAAGTCCGGCTTCTCAAGGACAGCCCGAACCTGCTGCTGTACGGCAAACGGTTAAACAATCTTGAAACGCTCGAGCCGATCGGCATGTTGATTATTTCCATCGATAGACGGGTCTTCGATGAAATGTTCAAGAACATTTCCAATGCGGAAAAAGGGGATTTGATGATCCTGGAGCAAAACAAAATCATCTATTCTAATTCCCATAACAATGATTTAAAAAAAATTCCTCAAAAGGATTTGGATCAGATCTATGATTTGCCTGAGCGAGGGAACCGCATCGAAACGATGGATGGAGAACGGTATGTCATCACCTTCGAAACGAATCCGGTAACCCAGTGGAAAGTGGTCAGCATGATCCCTTATTCAAGCATTAACTCGGAAATCATCCTGATTCGTAATGTTACGCTCTCATTGACGCTGGTAGCTTTCCTGCTTGCCGCCTACGGCGCTTATCTCATCTCGAAGCGGATCACCAAACAGTTGACTTTGCTCACTTCTGTAGCAAGAAAAGCGGCAAAACGCGATAAAATCGAAGGAATCCTTTTTATAGAAGAAGATGAAATCGGTAAAATCGGAAATCAATTCCTGCGAATCTTCCGCACCAACACGGAATTGTCGGACAAATTGATCGAAGCCAAGCTTAAGGAGAAGGAAGCTGAGCTTCATGCGCTGCAGAGTCAAATCAACCCTCATTTCCTATACAATACGTTAAATTCCATATATCTAATGGCGGAACGAATCAGTGCCAAAAACATTTCCAAAATGGTCATGTCCCTTTCGAATATTTTTAAATTAAGCTTGAACAACGGGGACTATATTACAACTGTCGGGAATGAAATCGAACAAGTGAAAAATTATTTAGAGATTCAGAACATCCGCTATAAGGGGAAGTTTGAGGTGATAATCGACCTCGAACCTGGAATCGAGCACATTCGCATGCTGAAGCTACTTATTCAGCCGTTGGTGGAAAATGCGATCTTTCATGGAATCGAGTTGAAGGAGGACAAAGGGAACATTGCCATCCGGGGACGTATAGAAGGAGAAACGCTTATATTCGAAGTCGAAGATGACGGAGTAGGTTTTGATTCTGATGCCATGAGGCCAAGGGGATATGCCCTGAGGAACATACAGGAACGGATTCAACTGCATTACGGCCAAGACCGCGGGATCCGCATAGACAGTGTTCCAGGCGCCGGAACCAAAGTAACCCTAGAGATCGGAATAATGGATTGAGGCCGGGCTGCGAAGGTGGGATAACATCATGTATAAACTTTTTATAGCGGATGACGAACAGCTTGTGGTGGAGACATTGTCGGCCATGATCGATTGGAATGCATCTGGGATACGGATTGTGGGCACTGCAAATAATGGCAAACAAGCCTTGGAACGGATTCTTCAGTCGGACCCGGACATTGTTCTGACAGATATTAGGATGCCTGGCTTGAACGGACTTGAGCTGATCCGTACCCTGAAGGAGAATGGCTGCAAAGCGGAATGCATCATCGTGAGCGGCTATTCCGAGTTTGAATACGCCAAAGAGGCCATTGAACTGGAGGCGGTGGATTATCTGATCAAGCCTGCAGAGCTAGATGAAGTGGCAAGGACCGTCTCAAGGGCAATTCAACGTCTGGGGCGCAAAGCGGATCAAACGGGGAATAACCCTGAGCATCGAATTGCAAAAGCATTAGACCGGGCGATATTTACGGATCTAATCGTCAATGGAAAACGTCCATCATTCGATCAAACGCCATACGGACAATATGACCAGTTTGCAGTGATCCTGATTGGAAGCCCGGCGACGCTTTTGCTCGAACGAATGAAGGATAAGGGCATTACCGATGCTCTCCTGAGCTTTTTGACGAACCGCGGAATCGTCGTGGATCTGCTCTATGAGCAGCAAAAAGTCATCTTATTATGCATGGCGAGTCTGGAGAAAGACGCGTCATTAACGGAAATTCTGATGGCTGCAGCCGCAACATTTTCAAATGACGGCTCATGGGACGATACTTTATTGTCGTTTGGAATCGGTCCGGTTGTAACCGAAATAATGCATATGCATGTCTCGTATTTGGCAGCCTGCAAGGCATGTCAAATGGGTTTGTTCTTCGGCGCTCCGGTAATGGACGTGAGCAGCTGGACGGAGATTTCCCGTGTTTCAGAAAGAGTGGTCTCCGATTGGTCTAATCAAATACAATCCTTTATCCGTTACGAACAAAAAGAGTTCGAAGCGATGCTAGAACGTTGGACAGAATGGGGGACAAAGCAATTAATCGCTCCCGATACCCTGAAGAAGACAGGCGCCCAGTGGGCTAACCGGTTGCACGATCTGATCGGGCAGGACTATGGAATCAAGATCGAGAGAGTGACCGGAGACCGCACGCGGCTGATTGAAGAGATACATGAAGCGCCGGATTGGGCATCTTTGAAGAAAATATGTATGGATTTGGCGCAGAGTGTGCAATTTTATTTGAACGTAACGAAGACTACCCTGAAGGAAAAGGTGGTTCATGAAATCAAAGCTTATCTTGAATCCCATTATCATGAGAATATCCAGCTCGATCAATTGGCAGAGCGGTTTGATCTCAACGCTTCCTATGTAAGCAACTTATATTCTAAATCAACCGGGCAAACGATTCTGGAATATGTCACTTTGCTGCGCATCCGGCAAGCAAAAAAGATGCTGAGGGAAAGCAGCTTCAAAATCTCTAAAATATCCACTAATGTCGGATATGATAACCAGCGGTATTTCTGTCAAGTGTTCAAGAAGCATGTAGGCGTTAGTCCCGGCCAGTATAGAGAAGAGCATATGATAAAAAGCGAAGGAGATCATCACTAGCGTTCGGCATTTTGATTGATGCGCTCGTGGTCCGAATGATGCTTGTGCTACAGAGTGATGGCTGGTATCTGTTAGAACAGTACAATTTTATCCCTGGAGAGTGGGCTTACCCCGCTCCTTTTTTTTGGAGAAGGATTATAGTAAATGAATAACTCCGTGTGACGGGAAATGAAAGCGATTACTATTCTCGATAAGGTTTATCACCAAAAAGAGGAAAAGGGAGGGGGTTGATCAGCCGTAAAAATGGGACTTGTTATATATTATTAGCGTTTACACAGAACAAGCAAGTATACAGGTTCGGCAAACGGAGCTGCGCTGCTTTTCATCGATGGCCGGTATAGGTTTGAATAAACCGGGTTACCTGGGCTACCACTCCACGGCGTTTTACGGCCAGCCATCAAACCGTTTTTTTCGTGTCATCGGCATATCCTATCGGTTTTCCCATGCTTAAGGAGCAGAATATTGATCTTGAGGAGGTATTTATGCTTACGAGAAAAGTAATGAGACTTCTATTAGCGACCCATCAGAAGCAGGTATGGGACGGAACGTCCTGGACCGATACCGCCATAACGGATACCCGGACTGTGGACATTACTGTAAGTCTGGCACCTGCAGCCAGTGCGACAATAACACGCTTACGCTGAATGCATCAAACATAACAGCAGGAGGCACTGTAACCATCATGGCAGCGGGCGGCAGAATGCGATCGGGACCATTTTGGAAGAGGAGCGGTATTATCCGGTGTAAAAGTTGAAGTGAAAGATTGTTGCCCTTATCGTATAAACGTATAATTATGAGTGATTAAATGAGCACCCGTCAGGCGGAAGCTTGATCTACAAAAGAAAGGGTCATCCTGTGAAGGGTGGCCCTTTTTAAAACTGCCTTGCATACAGGAACTGTTGTACCTTACGGATATAAATTATATACATACTATCGTTGTGGCAAACAAAGAAAACCTGGCTATCGTCAACAGGAGGGTTCAAATATGTGGTTTGGGAAGAAAGAAACGCAACTGGATCGAATAAAAAACAAATTGAATCTAGCCATGTGTAAAGACACGGCTTTCTCGGAGTTTGGATCATCCTCACATCAATACAGGGTTAATGGGAAGCTTGCAGCAAAAGAGCTGGCGGACTGGCAAGCCCACAATCAGGTCACACTTCCTGAGCCTTTCGCGCAGTTTTTAACGAAAGTCGGCAACGGAGGCGCCGGACCCTATTATGGAATTTATTCGATCGAAAAGGCAGCTTCCTATACCGAGCGCCAGGCACTCCTTGCAGAAGCTGTTCTGCATCCCGGGATGACCAAAGAGGAATGGAACCATCTGACGGAGCCCTTGACCAACGACGAGGACATCCCCGATGAGGAATACGACGACGCCCGTAATAAGGTGCTGGGCGGCATGTTGTGCATAGGCACCCAAGGCTGCGAATACGATATGTATCTTGTGCTTGAAGGGAAACACAGGGGGAGAATTGTGTACACCTCCGATTTTCATCCCGATCATCCCTTTTTCTTTGTCTATGAAGACAACTTTCTGGACTGGTATGAGCGCTGGCTGGATGAAATTATTCTGGATTATGATAACGGGTGGTTTGGCAGTCGAATGCCGGGTGATGAGAATGCGCTGATCCAGATTTATCAGAGCGCTCCAAACGAAGAAATCCAGGCAAAAGCGCTAGATGGAATGTTCAAGTTTAAGAAAATCTCTCAGCCAACCCTTGGTTTTTTGAAAAATATAGCGAAGCAAAGCCCAAAAAATCGGACGACAGCAATTTGGCTAATCTGCAAAACTTCTTTTGATGCGGGTAGAAAATATCTTCTGGAGCTGTTGCAATCGGATGGGCATGAGGGTTTTCTGCAAGCTTTAGAGATTCTGCAGGCTTCCAGTAAAACTGTGAATTTAACGGAGTTCATTCCAGTGATCTTGCAAAGGCTTGACAGGATTCACGACCCGGAAACGTTGCGTTATGCAGCGTATATCCTGGAGGATTACGGTGCGATTACTCTCCAGAACTTTGCACCTTTCTTGTGCCACGCCGACCCGAAGATGCAAACTACTGCCATCTATGCCGCGCGCAGTTGTGAGAACAAGCAGGGAAGCTGGGAGATCATTGAACAGATGTTGATGGGGGGCGGCCCGCAGGTTCTGAATAACTCGATTTTATACTGGGGCCTTATTCCACATGAGAAGTTGCTGCCTTACTATAAGGCGGTATGGCCGGAGTATAAAGGCAATCCGAATTTCAGAGAGAAATTTATCGGTTGTTTGCGGGAACTGCATTTGACCGATGACTATTTTGACAAAGATGAATCGTGAGTATAGTAATCCATATCGAAATAGAGAGGCTTGGCGCGAAGAGAACATTGGTTCAATCTCTCAAGGAAAAGGTCGTCCTGAAAGGGAGGGGCCTTTCTTGCTGTTTGGATGAGAATAAGGAATAATAAAAAAACATTTTTGAACAAGGGCGTGTGCGTCCGGAAAGTGTATTCCTGGCTCTGAGCACAAACGGACCGAGTTGCACCTATTTGGGGCTTTTAGCCTGTTACAGTAAGGAAACGGACTCCAGCGCAGTTATTTCTCCCTGAAGACCGTTTTTAGATAGAATCCAGAGCAGATAAGTGCATCTGGGTCCGCAAAAGAGAATAAACAGGGGTTTTACTCTCGATAGCGTCTCCTGAGTCCGAGTGAACGAATCCGCTGTGTGCTTTTAGGGACCCTATCTTCATTCAATACTAAACCCTGCTTCCCCAGAGCTCTTCCAGTTTGAGGACACGCTCTAATTAATAGGAAAGAGTCGAGAAAAGTGCAACCAATCCTAAGAACTTTCTACTATATAGATAAGAGGGATAAGATTTGTAAAGGAGAATACCGGATGGAAGATCAGGGAATAGTTCGCCTGTACTTACAGCGTTCGCAGCAAGCCATTATAGAGACTAAGCATAAATATGGGGCATACTGCAGAGTGATTGCAAGAAACACACTTTCCAGTTATTCGGATATTGAAGAGTGTGAGAACGATACATACTTAGGAGCATGGAATGCAATACCCCCTAATATGCCTAGGAAGTTCCCTGTATTTCTAGGGAGGATCACACGTAATATTGCGCTTGATAAACATGGTTATAATTCAGCGAAAAAGCGTAATCGTGAGTTTGAAGTTATTTTAACTGAATTAGAAGAATGTTTAGCTTCCCCTGAGACTGTAGAAACAGAGTATGAAGCAGGTGAGATAGCCAATTTAATCAATCAATTTTTATATGCCTTAGATGAGCAAGCAAGAAATTTATTTATTGGGAGGTACTGGTACTCCTATTCAATAAAGGATCTTTCTAAGAGTTTTAATATGAGTAGCAGTAAAGTGAAGTCCATATTATTTAGATTAAGAAATAAACTTAAAGTTCATCTGGAGAAAGAGGGGGTTAACCTATGAAAAGAGAAGAGTTATATAGAGAGATCGGATTCATTGATGAGAACTTAATTGAAGCGGCAGAGCACAGTGGAATCGGGAAAAGGAAAAAAAGTATTTCTAAAAAGTGGGTTGTTTTGGTTGCCTGCCTTATCCTTTATAGTTCAACCGCTTCAGCTTTATTAGCAACAGAATATTATAAAAATAATCAAAATGCAGAGCCTTATATACGTTATTTAAGAGCTGAAGACATGGAGCTAGCGCCTGTTACTCAATATGATGCGGATAAATTTCTGCACGCTTTAAAAAGTGATAATGAAGAATATGTATATATTGCTATTAATAGGCTAGTAGAATGCTTTAATGATCAAAAGCTGAGAGAAAAAGCGTTAAAAGAACTCCAGCCATTTTTAGAAAATGATAATCAAAAAATCGCCGATTCGGCTGCTTTCGCTATAGATATTCTGTCAAAAAGTTACCGGAGCCCTTATGTTTTTAAGTTGGCAGACGGAAGTATATTGTTTGCGTTATTTAATAATTATTCGGATTATGGGAGTCAAAATGTCCTCTGGAGGATAAAAGACAATGTGCTTAAAGAATATTCAAGTTTTTCTCCACCATCTATGTATATTACAGATATTATTCCTTCACCCAATAAGAAGTTAGTTGCGATAGTGACATGCTCTAATAAAAGTGAATTCGTTCAAATTATTAATATTGAAGAGGGAATGACAAGTCCAGAGTTAGTAGAATCTGCAAGAGTCAAATATGGTGCACAAAAAGAATTAGATACATGGATTCGCACAGATTATGAGAATTATAGCTATGCAGATAAAATAGTGTGGAAAGACAATGATACTTTAGAGTTTGAGGGTTCTCTTGCCTATCAGGATACTGCGGTTATAGAAAATGTTACTGTAACGTATCAGTTTAGTAAAAAGGTAATAGAAGTGAAAGGACTTAGTGAGTCTAGATGAGAAGTTAACGGTTAATTCCGGCAAACAGAAGCGGGAATAGGGTCGGATAATATCCGCTTCTGTCTGCCGTTTGGTTACCATGCTTTTGACCACATTTCCCGGTGGCAGGCGGTTTCAAAACCAATTTTGGGATAAAAGTCGGGAGCGCCTCCGAAACAATAAGTAGCTCCTAATGGTTCAGTGCGCTTCATTAGCTCGGTTACGGCTACAGTTGCCAGCCCTAAACTGCGATATCGCGGATCTGTAGCAAGGGGTTCAAGATATGCAAAATCGTTCACACCATCAACCCACATTCCGGCAAAACAGGCGTACTCTCCATTGGGGGCTTTTATTATTGCGGTAAGGTCCTTTCTGAAATGTGGACCACTCTGCATGAGCAATCTGGAATCAAGGTCATCGTCAGGCTTGTCTCCATGGTTGAATCCCCGCCACAATACATCGTTAATTTTACGCAGGTCATTTTCATTTTCTAAATTTATGAAAGTGAATCCCTCGGGTAATGTGCGCGTGGAAAAACCCGAAACGTAATTGTAAACTCGGATTGGCTCACTGTATACCTTGTGATATCCTTTTTGGATAAGCAATTTTATAAGATGTTCTTCATAATCGTATACCCTAATATCGAGGCTGTATTGGTCAGCTGATCTCTTAGACAGCTCTGTCTCTGCATATTCAACCATTTCATGTTTTAAAAAATCATATCCTTCTTTGGTTGAAAAGTAGCATTCGCCAACGTCCATTTCATAGCAAGCTACACCTACAACTTCTTCGTTCTCCTCCCAAATACCGAATCGATGTGTTAGAGAATGATTAAAATAAGGGTGTGTATGCGCATACTCCCAAAAAGGCTGCGGGACATTACCACCCAACTGATACTTCTTGAAGTTTAATCTCATGAACTGAGAGACTCTTTCGAAATCGGAAAGTAATCTATACCTTCTTAACGTAATCTTCATGTTATGACCTCCTCCGTCGTTATATGAAATAAGGTATCATGAGATTTTTTTATAATCTATGCAGAGAACATATTAAACAAAACTTGCCGCTTGAAATCGTAAAGTTTTTCAAGGAGAAGGAGATACAAATGAATAACAACGACTTTTTAGAGAAGATAGAACAGTCAGGGATAGCACGCCATAAAGAGTATCTACGCCAAGTTGTGAGACCAGCAATTGATATAGTTAAGAATAACGATGTTGAACCACGATTGGGCTGTAGCCGTTTTGGAGGAGCGCCTGATTTACCAGCCGGTAGCGAATGGCCTACATATGCGGGCAATCCATATCGATTCCTGGGCCAAATCAATTTTGCGGAAATCTCATTAACTGGAGCAGACTTGCCATCTACAGGACTCCTAAGTCTTTTTGTAGCGGATGACCCCGAGGGTGAGGGTTGCCTGGAGGCTTTTGAGGACGGATATGTTCATGCTATATATATTCCTGAATCCATAGATCTGGAGGAGATATCGCCGCCGCCCAATTCCGATAATGGCAAGACCACTGTGATTGAATTTATCCCGGCGATGGATATTCCTTATGACGAATACCAGGTGAAGGACTGGCCTTTCGGGGAAGAAGAGAACGACATATACACTGAAATACGAGATTCTTTGCATAAAAGCTCAGACTACCTTCTAGGTTATCCTTCTCATTGTACACTTGCATATGATCCATCGCCTGGAGCGGGGTGGATCTCTCTGTTAACCATTGCCTCCGATGATGATCTTGAATGGTGTTGGCATGATGGCGACAATTTGATGATATTTATTGAAACAGAACGGCTTAAGAATTTGGACTTTAGTGCGCTTAAGTCTGATGCCGGTTAATGTTCTGGAGAAGAGGGCACAAAAAGAGCCATCCACAAAGGATGGCTCACTATGGGGAATTGACCTACAGATTCGCCACAAGAACAGCCAGAATAGCCACAAAGGCCGGGAGGCCCTGAACCCATAAAATCGACTTCTTGGCAGTGACGCTGCCATAAATCGCTGCCACACCGACACAGATCAGAAAAAATAGCTGAAGCTGAAACCCCGTCGTTTCATTCGGATGGAACAATCCCCATAATAAACCAGCGGCCAGAAAGCCATTATACAGTCCTTGGTTAGCGGCTAGTGACTTTGTTTCCTGCGCAAACTGCCTGCTGATTCCAAACGCCTTCTGCGCTCTTGGAGTAGTCCACATAAACATTTCCAAAACCAAAATATATACATGCTCAAGCGCAACCAGTGCTACGAGTATCGTACTCAAAATCATCATTACAATCTCCTCCATTCCATCCTAATTAGTAGTTATCTAAATTATATTTTGCAAAATATAATATTACAAAACTAAATATATCTAATTTCCGAATTTTTGTCAATTGTTTATAAAAGGGAGCACTCCTAAAGGTATCTGAAGGAGAAATATAAAACGACGGCAGTCTAGGACGTTATTCTTGTCCATGGCTGCCGTCGTTTCTTTTATTGTATGATTCTAGCGTGGTGTCCGCTTAGAAATCAAAGTTATCGGGATCCGGACCGACCCGCTCATCGCGGTTCAGCCCGTCAATCCGGCTCATGTCTTCATCGCTGAGCTGGAAGTCGAACAAAGCAGCATTCTCGATAATCCGCTGTTCCTTCGTTGACTTCGGAATCGTGATAATGCCATGCTGCAAGTCCCAGCGCAGGATAACCTGTGCTACGGATTTGCCGTATGCGGCGGCGATTTCCTGCAGTACAGGCTGCTCCAGCAGCTGTCCCTGCATGAGTGGCGACCAGGCTTCGATCTGGATGCCCTGCTCCTTGCTGAAGCTTCTCAGGGGCTGCTGGGACAAGTAAGGATGCAGCTCCACCTGATTGACCATCGGCTTGATTACGGCATCCTGCATCACATCCTCCAGATGATGAATCTGGAAGTTGCTGACACCGATCGCTTTGACCCGGCCCGCTGTGTACAACGTTTCCAGCGCCCGCCAGGACTCTTTGTATTTGCCCTCTACCGGCCAATGAATGAGATACAAATCCAGATATTCCAGGCCCAGCTTCTCCAGACTGGCCTCATAGGCGGCAAGTGTTGCATCGTAGCCGAGATCAGCGTTCCAGACCTTGGAGGTGACGAACAGATCTTCACGGTTCAGTCCGTTATCCTTCATAGCCTCGGCTATCGCCTGGCCAACGCCCCGTTCGTTCTGATAAGCAGCAGCGGTATCAATGCTGCGGTAGCCATGGGCAATGGCCTGTTTCACGGACAGTACCAGCTCCTCCCCGTCGGCGATCTTAAAGACGCCCAATCCTAGCCAGGGCATCTTCACGCCGTTCTGCAGTGTAGTCGTATCCTGTAAATGCTGTGCCATCTATAATAACCTCCAGAATGTAATGTGATTAGTGATTTGCAGTTAGTACTTTGAGTATTTGAAACGGATTGAATGGAGCGGCAGGTGATCAGGCGGCTTCAGTCTGAAGTGTAAGCTCATCTTTTCGTTCCAGCGCACGGCTCCAGGCGGTAAGGATTACAGCGCCGAATACCATGATTGATCCTACCCATGTGGTATGAATCAGTCCCATGTGATCGGTGACAAGCCCTCCAAGGTATGCTCCGATGGCAATGCCGGCGTTAAAGGCGGCAATATTGACAGCAGAGGCGATATCTCTGGCGCTTGGCGCATACCGGTCGGCGAGCATTACGACAAAAACCTGCAGGCCCGGTACGTTCATGAATGCGAGCAGCCCCATGAAGAAGATGGTGATCAGTGCTGCGGCCTTAAAGGGTGCCGTGAAAGCCAAAACCAGCAGAACGACAGCCTGCAGGGCGAACATATAGAACAAGGCGTTCATCGGCTTGCGGTTCGCCGCCTTGCCGCCGATCACATTGCCGATGGCAATGGCGATGCCGTATACCAGCAGAATGACGGCAACCGTCTTTTCCTTGAAGCCGCTGATATCATGTAACAGAGGCGATAAATAGGTGAAGACGACAAAGGTGCCGCCGTATCCCAAAGCTGTAATTGCAAAAGCGAGCAGCAAGCGGCCATTCGTCACCAGCTTGACCTGGTCGCGCAAAGGCGTCTTCGTGCCTTTGCGCAGACCGGAGGGAACGAGAACCAGGTTCCCGATCAGTGCGGCGATACCGGTAATGACTATGGCGATAAAGGCAGCCCGCCAGCCAAGCTGCTGCCCGAGGAATGTACCCAGCGGCACTCCGGTTACGGTAGCAACCGTAAGTCCGGTGAACATCACCGAAATGGCGCTGGCCCTGCGGTCCTCGGGCACGAGATCGGCAGCAATGGTTGAGGCAATGGACATAAACAGGCCATGTGAGAGAGCCGAAATGACCCGTGCGGTTAGCAGCACGGCAATTCCGTCAGCGGCAGCGGCCAGACTGTTGCCGGCAATGAACAGAAGCATCAGCGCCAGCAGCAGGGTTTTGCGTGAGACCGCCGTGGTCAGTGACGTTAACACGGGTGCGCCGAAGGTAACGCCCAGCGCATATAGAGTGACGGTCAATCCCGCTGTAGTTACGGATATATGCAGGTCATCAGCAATGAGCGGCAGCAGGCCGACACTGACAAACTCGGTTGTTCCTATCGCAAAGGCGCTGATTGCCAAAGCCAGCAGCGCCAGGGTGCTTCTTCTTTTATCTAAGGACATGTTTTCCACTCCTACAGTATGGTAATCACCGGCCGGTAAGTGCTATTATGGATTACCAGGACGTTAAAGGATAGTACGTACTTTTTAGTGCTATAGGTACTAAAAAGTACCCGCAGGTGTATTTGAAGACAAAGCTCACCAAACTTTTCAGGAGGAATCCTCATGGCTAAAAAATATAATATTTCCGTGGAAGCAACGCTGGAGGTGATCGGCGGCAAGTGGAAATGCGTTATTCTTTGCCACCTGACCCACGGCAAGATGCGGACAAGTGATTTGAAGCGCCATATGCCGAATATTACACAGAAAATGCTTACCCAGCAGCTCCGGGAGCTGGAGCAGGACGGCATCGTCAACCGGATCAGCTACAACCAGGTGCCGCCAAAAGTGGAATATGAGCTCAGCGAATACGGCTTATCGCTGCGGTCGATTCTGGATTCCCTCTGCGCTTGGGGGGAACAGCATATCATCAGGGAATATGGCGATAAATTTGCCGTTCTGGAGGACAATGTGCTGAACCACAAAAAGGCAGACTGAACAGCCCCGGCTCTGTGCGGAAATGACGCATTGAGCCGGGGCTGTCCTACGTTCCAATAGCAGCAGATGAACTGCAACTTTTGATAATCGGCTCCGTCTGGTAGAAAGAAGGCACAATTAAGCAAGTAAACCTACCGTGAGGTGAGTAGACATGAATAATCATACATTCAAACAGCTTGTGCTGTCCGCAGCGGCAGTACTGACATTGACTTTTGCCGGGCAGAGCTTTGCCGCCGCTGCTTCTTTTCAGGATCTGGCCGGTATCCCGGCTAAAGCAAAAATTGAAGAGCTGCAGCAAAAGGGGATTATTCACGGGGTCACTGATAGTAAATTCCTGCCGAATGCTCCGGTTACCACTGCCCAAGGCATTCAACTATTCGTCAATGCCCTGGATCTGAATATCGACATGGTTCGCTTCATCAAAGCCCCGCAGGCGACGGACTATTTCCCGAATGCCAGCAATACGGCCTGGTATGCGGATGCGCTGATTATCGCTGCCAATAACAATATTGGCCTGCCGGCAGATTTGGACCCTGCGGAGAACTGGACGCGGGAAGAGTTCACCCATCAGCTGATGCTGGCGATTGAGAAGCACAGCAACCTTCCGATGATCAAGCTCATGCCGGTGGATATTGCCGACGAAGCTGATTTCACGGGCGGCTACGACGGCTCCCTTCAGCGGGCACTTGCCCTTGGAATCGCCAGTCTGGACACCGCAGGCAAATTCCATCCGGCCAAGGAGATTACCCGCGCAGAAGCAGCGGAACAGATCTACAATGCCCTGGAATATATCGCTGCCCATCCGGCTCCTGCCGGTGGATACGCTGAATAAGTAAGCGCCGGATAACGGGATCGCACTCTCTTTTACAATCATAGAGCCTGCCAGACTGACAAAAAACCGCAAGCCTCCAAGGAATGGAGTGATTGCGGTTTTTCTGTGTTCCCATAAGCGGACTAATCCGGCTGGCCTTCGGTAACCTGAATGGTGAAAATGAATACGGCGCCCTGTTCGATGCCTTGTTTGGCATAGATGGTGCCGCCCATGAGTTCAACCAGCATTTTGCAGATGGACAACCCAAGGCCGGTTCCGCCGAACTTGCGGTTGATGGTCGCGCCGATCTGTGTGAAGGGCTGAAATAAATAACCCATTTTATCCGCCGGAATGCCGATGCCCGTATCTTCAACCACAAACTCCAGCTGCAGGACCCCATCCAGCGATTGTCTGAGACGGGTATGTACCTTTACACCGCCGCTTGCCGTGAACTTGATGGCATTGCCAATCAGATTGTTCAGGACCTGTCTAAGACGGTTCGGATCGCCAACCAGCAGTGCGGGAATCGCCGGGTCGATATCCATTTCCATACTTAAGTTGCGTTCTTTGGCGAGTGCCCTGAACAGATCCATCGTTTCTTTCAGGCAGGCATGCAGGTTGAACAGCTCGTAGTCCAGCTCCATTTTGCCAGATTCAATCTTTGTGAAGTCGAGAATGTGATTAATTACGGATAGAAGTGCGTGACCGCTGGTATGAATAATTTCTGCCATTTCCAGATCGTCTGTCTCCAGCTCTGATGTTCTGAGCACATCCGACATTGCAATAATTCCATTCAAGGGGGTGCGGATTTCATGGCTCATCATGGCCAGAAACCCGCTCTTGATCCTTAGGGCAACCTCAGCAGTCTCCTTCAATTCTGTAAGGACGACATTTGCCGCTTCCAGCTCCTGTGATTTGATCTGCAGTTCCTTATGGGTCTTATATAGGCGGACAAAGCCGTCTATTTTGCTTTTCAGGACAATGGGATGGAAGGGCTTGGTCAGAAAATCAATCGCTCCCGCCGTGTACGCCATCATATAATTCTCCAGTTCGGAGGTTAGTGCGGTTAGAAATATAATGGGGATATCCCGCGATTTCTGGCGCATTTTAATCCGCTTGGCCGTTTCGAAGCCATCCATGTCCGGCATCAGCACATCCATAATAATCAGGGCGAATTCCTGCTCCAGCAGGCATTTCAAGGCATCCATACCGGAGCTGGCACCAACTAGACGATAAGGAGTGTCTGCAAGCAGCGCCTGAACGGACAGAAATTCATCCGGGCGGTCATCAACAAGTAAAATATTCACAGGATAATCCATATTTCCTCCCACAGCCAGCTAAAATTTCTAAAATGTGAAGTTTGTCTGGTAATTATTGAATTAACCACACCTTCAGTACAGTAACCAGCTGGGTGGTATTAATCGGTTTGGAGATATAATCGGAAGCGCCGGCCTGCAGACATTTAACCCTGTCTTCTTCCAGAGCCCGGGCGGTCAGGGCAATAATCACAAGCTGGTCATACTCCGGCATGGCACGGATATGCTTCATCGTCTCGTACCCGTCCATCTCCGGCATCATAATATCCATAAATACAAGCTGGGTCTCGGGATGCTGCTCCAGATGCCGTAACGCCTCTTTGCCGTTCTGGGCAAAACTGATATCCATATTATAACCTTCCAGGACACTTGATAACGCAAAGATATTGCGCATATCATCATCCACGAGCAGGATGCTCTTCCCGGCAAAAGCCGCCTCCGGATTATGCAGCTTCTCGATCAGGCGCTGCTTGTCCGGCGGCAGATCAGCATGCTTGCGGTGCAGGTACAGCGCGGTTTCATCGTACAGCCGCTCCATGGAGCGCACGTTCTTGATGACAATGCTCTCGGCATAATGCTTCAGACGTTGTTCATCGCCCTTGCTGAGGTCCTTGCCCGTATAGATGATGACCGGCAGGGTTTGCAGTTTGCGGTTGGTTTTGACCTGCTCCAGCAAATCGAAGCCGCTGATATCCGACAGGCCCAGATCAAGGACCATGCAGTCAAAATGATGGCTTACCAGCTGCTCCAATGCTTCCCGTCCTGTCCCCACTGCGACAATGCGTACATCGGGATGCCCGATGAACTCTACAAGGCTGCTGCGCAGATCCTTGTTATCCTCAACAATTAGCAGGCTTTTAACCGGCCTTCTGATATAGGTTTCAATCTGCAGGAAGGCAGCTTCCAGCTCGGCCTGATCGCTGGGTTTCTTCCAGAAGGAGAGTGCGCCCATGGCCAGGCTCTGCTGATTCTCTTCTGCGGTTGAGATCACATGCACCGGAATATGACGCAGCTCCGGCCGGCTCTTCAGGCGGCTGATGATTGACCAGCCGTCAAGGACGGGAAGATGCAGGTCGAGCAGGATGGCATCCGGCTTGTAGGCATGTGCCAGAGCGAGGCCCTGATCGCCCTGAAAGGCGACGATCGCTTTAAAGCCTCTGCTGCGGGCCAGCTGCAGCAGAATGGCCGCGAACTCGGCATCTTCTTCAATGATCAGGAGGAGCGTGTCATCGCTGAGCAGATTTCCCCGGTCATCCTCCATTTCTGCGAATTGCAGCAGCTTCGGATTGGATATGGAGATATCGGGCACGAAGGATTCCCGGAAGGCGGTATTCTCCCGGCTGCTGGTGTCCGGATTGAGAAGCTCACTGCTGGCGGCAGCTGCGAACGTCGCAGCTGCCTGGGCAAGAGCGTTACCCTCCGGCTCAACAGCGGGAATAGCCAGGGAGAAGGTGCTGCCTTTGCCTTCTGTGGATTCAACTTCAATTCTTCCACCTAGCATGGTGGAAAGCTCGCGGCAGATGGTCAGGCCAAGACCGGTTCCCCCATATTTGCGGCTGGTTGTGCCGTCCGCCTGCTGGAAGGCCTCAAAGATGCTCTCCAGCTTGGATTCGGGAATCCCGATACCGGTATCGCTGACGGAGAAGACCGCCTCATTTCCGCTCATGCGGATAGATAGAGAGACGGAGCCCTGCTCCGGAGTGAATTTAACAGCATTCGATAACAGATTGTTGATGATTTGCTGCAGCCTGTGGCCGTCGGTCATAAGATGGTCAGGCAGCCTGCTGTCACAATGGACATCAAAGCGGATATTCTTTTTCTTGGCCTGCTGCTCAAAGTGGCGGAACAGGTGGTTGCTTAGATCATGCAAGGAGACCGGTTCAAGGACAGCGGTCATCTTACCTACCTCAAGCTTGGCCAAATCGAGAATCTCGTCGATCAGCTGCAGCAGATCTTTGCCTGCGGAGAAAATGGTATGCACATATTCAAGCTGCTTAGGGCCAAGATTGCCTTCTTTGTTCTCGGCAAGAATCTGCGACAGAATCAGCAGGCTGTTCAGCGGAGTGCGCAGCTCATGCGATACATTGGCTAGAAATTCTGATTTGTACTGGGCGGCCATGAAGATTTCTTCCGCCTGGGTTTTGATCTCTTCTTTTTGCTGCTCGGTAAGTTCGATTTGCTGCTGCAGGTGAATATTTGCTGCCGAGATCTCTTCAGTCTGCGCTTGAAGTTCTTCGGTTTGCGCCAGCAGCTCGTCGGCTTGTGCCTGTATTTCTTCCTTTTGCCGTTCGGAAATCTCCATCTGCTTATGCAAATCCTGGTTGGAGGCAAAAAGTTCTTCCGTCTGCAGCTTTAATTCATCGGCCTGGGCCTCAATTTCGGCTTTTTGCTCTTCCGTCAATTCCATCTGCCGCTGCAGCTGCTCATTCGAGGTCAGCAGGCTGTCTGCCTGCATCTGCAGTTCTTCTCCCTGCGCCTGCAATTGCTCGGTCTGTGAATGCAACTCACCGGTCTGTGCCAGCAGCTCTTCGGTTTGCGCTTCGAGCTCCTGCGTCTGGGCCTGCAGTTCCTCCGTCTGGGCCTCCAGCTCTTCCTTCTGCAGCTGGGTTTCACCCAGCAGCTCCTCGATTCTGGCCACGTCTGCCAAAGTATTGATCAGCACGCCCATGTTCCGGCCGGTCCGTTTAATCAATTCGTAGTCTTTGTCAGCCAATGTGTTCAGGGTAGCCAGCTCGACCACGGCGACAACATCCTGCTCATAAATAACAGGAACCAGGATCAGCGTAGTCGGGGCAGCTTCACCCAGTCCGGAATGCACGCGGATGTAATGCTCCGGCAGATCATGCAGCACGACCATCTTCTGATCCAGTGCGCATTGTCCAACCAGTCCGCTGCCAAGCGCAAAGGGTTCGCGGCGGCTGGCGGCTTCATCGAAGGCATAACCGGCGGTGAAGTGCAGCTTGTCCCCTTGCTTCAAATAGACCGCTCCGTAGGCTCCGCTGACAGCGGCACTCAGCTTGCCGATAAAAACCCGGGCTGCGGTCTCTAAATGTACCGATCCCTGAAGCATCAGGGCCATTTCTGTAACTTGGGTATTGATCCAGGCCTGTTCTTCGGCTTGAAGGCGCAGGCTGCGTTCTTCTGTGGTCTTGTGCTCCAGATTAACGGCTAAAGCGTGAAAGGAATGCGCTAACTCCCCGAAATCATCTCCAGTTTCGGGACTGATTGCGGAGGAATCGAGGGTGCCTTGCGCAATATCTACGGATATCTTCATAATCCTATCCAGACCCCGGCGGATGTTCCGCTGGATACTCATCATGAGTCCACTTCCAAGAATAATGCCGGCTGCACCAAATGCTAAAGACAGGAGTAGAGGAACCCCTTCAAGATAAATTATAGATACAGCAATCATGCTGCTGAGAAAAAGGATAAAGGCAGATGATGCTAACCAAACCCGTTGTTTTATTGTCATGCTCGCCCGTCCTTTGTCTAGTTAGTATCACGAATCACCTTTAATTATACTTTTAATAGAGAGGAGGCGATAGGGGAAGGCGAGAGAAAACGCCGGCTAATCCGCAAAAAGAACAGGATTTACTGGCGTTATTCTCAGATTTCTCTATGAATTGCGGACAAAAGTTAACGGGACCGTCTTCTTCTCTGGCGGTGCTTGGCTGAACCCCTGTTCAGGGCATGGCCTCCAGCGCCCCCGCCGACCGCCTGCTGCTGGCGTGTATAGGGGCTGTCGATGGCAGAGTTGGTTCCGCCCGTACTGTATGTTCCGCCGCCGCTGCCTACCTGTGTGGCCGATGAACTCATGCTGCCTTTAGGGAGCTTGACCGTCTGGTTGTTGATGACAACGACGATCTCCTTGCCGCGGGGACAGATCAAAGGGAGAGGATGTTTGCCTCCGTTTCGTCCTTTGCTCCCCAGGTTAGCGGCATCTCCCCCAGCGCCGACGCTCTGCTGCTGGCGTGTATAAGGGGAAGCAATGGCCGCATTGCTTCCGGCTGCGCTGCTTCTTCCCGCACCGCTGGCAATTTGGGTGGTATTGGCTGCGTTGGTGTACTGATTATTGATGACAAATACGAGCCGGTCTACTCCCGCCAGCGGCGTCCGTGTAACAATCCGCCGTTTTCCTTTTTGAATGATAACGACAATCCGGTCCTTTTGTTTGGCCACCCGTATCGTTCCTCTCTGAGTAGTTTTCCTTATCATAAATGCATGGGGGCGGAAATCGTGAGCAATACGGGCGGAGTGTGCTTAGAAACAAACGCTTGCCTAATAGGACGATTGAAAACATGTGTATTTCATGAAAACATGTCATAAATGGATGAAATAATGCTTAAAATTTTGCTTGTAAGGTTCAGACAGAGCGTGTAAGATATACAAGGTATTTACTATGACATTTCATAAACAACTCATATAATCTTGGGAATATGGCCCATAAGTTTCTACCGGATAACCACTGTAATTATCCGACTATGAGTGAAATAGCGCGTCTAGGGTTCCGTTTCTTGTGCCGCGGCAGAAGAAGGGCTGGTCCAAGCGATGCGGACACTGCTTATGTGTTACACCACTTAGGGACAAAAACCCAGAGGGACAGATTCACTTGAGAAACACTCAAGGGGATCTGTCTTTTTTATGTCACGATTCAAAGAATTCATCAAATCATATCAAAGGAGCGATCACCCGCAGTAATGAAAATATTAGAGGAACGCATCAGAGAAGAGGGCTTGATTCTGTCGGATACGGTGCTGAAAGTGGACTCGTTTCTGAACCATCAGGTGGATACGGAGCTTGCGCTGCAGATCGGGCAGGAATTCAAGACGATCTTCGGGCATCTGCCAGTTACGAAGGTGTTGACGGTTGAGGCCAGCGGAATTCAGTTTGCGATGGCGGCAGGCATTGCCTTGAAGGTGCCATTCATCTATGCCAAGAAGAAGAAAGCCATCACACAGTCGGAGGACGTCTATTCGGCCCCGGTGCATTCCTTTACCCGTCAAGAGCACTACCGGATCAGCATCTCGCAGAAATATCTGGGCCCGGGCGACAAAGTGCTGATCATCGATGATTTCCTGGCTACGGGCGCTGCTTTGGTGGGACTGGCTGATATCGTGGAGGAATCCGGTGCAGAGCTGCTTGGCGTAGGCTGCGTGATCGAGAAGAGCTTTCAGGAAGGACGCAGTTTGCTGGAGAAAAGAGGAATCCCCGTGCATGCCTTGGCACGAATCGCTTCCATGGCGCCGGGAGAAATTCATTTTATAGACAATACTGCTGATATTAAAGAAATGATCAAGGAGAGTGCAGGATGTTAAGCAAACAAAAAGTCTTCGCATTAGGACTCCAGCATGTGCTGGCCATGTATGCCGGCGCGGTCATTGTGCCGCTTGTTGTCGGAGGGGCGCTGAACCTGAATGGAACACAGATGGCCTACCTCATCGCTGCGGATTTGTTCACTTGCGGACTGGCTACGCTGCTGCAGGTCATGGGCAGCAAATATTTCGGCAGCGGCCTGCCGGTGGTGCTGGGCTGCACCTTCACTGCGGTTAGCCCCATTATTGCTATCGCCTTGGATTCCAATCTGGCAACAGCCTATGGTGCGATTATTATATCGGGATTATTCGTTGTGTTTGCCGCCCCGATCTACGGGAAGCTGCTGAAGTTCTTTCCGACCGTGGTAACCGGCTCTGTAGTGACCATTATCGGGCTGTCGCTCATTCCGGTTGCTATGAATAATGTGGCCGGCGGGCAGGGACAACCTGATTTCGGAGAACCCCGTAATTTGCTGCTGGCCTTAATTACGCTGCTGGTGATTCTTGCTGTGAACCGGCTGACAACCGGGTTCTTGCGTTCCGTTTCTGTACTGGTAGGTCTGGTTGTCGGGACAGCTATCGGCTATTTTATGGGCATTGTACATTTTTCAACTGTCGGTTCTGCCTCTTGGATCAGCGTGGCCCAGCCGTTCTACTTTGGCTGGCCCGAGTTTAACGTTACGGCCATTTTCACGATGATTATCGTAAATATCGTATCCATGGTAGAATCAACCGGCGTATACTTTGCCGTAGGCAAGGCTACAGACCAGAAGGTTGAGCAGAAGCAGATTGTCAACGGCCTCCGCTCGGAAGGTCTCGCGATAATGCTTGGAGGGCTGTTTAATGCCTTCCCGTATACTGCATTCTCCCAGAACGTCGGACTGCTGTCATTGACCCGTGTCAAGACGCGGAATGTGATTTTTGCCGCCGGCGGTATCATGGTTGTGTTGGGGTTGCTGCCTAAATTGGCCGCTTTAACCACAATCGTGCCGAATGCGGTACTCGGCGGGGCAATGATCGTAATGTTCGGTTCGGTCGCGGCTTCCGGGATGTCGATCCTCTCCGAGGTCGATCTGCGCAAGGATGGCAACCTGTTGATTGCCGCCTGCAGCATCGCTGTCGGCCTGGGCTCGGCGGTATTGCCCTCCATGTTCGACCAACTGCCGGAGTTTGCCAGAATGCTGCTGCAGAATGGTATTGTTTCCGGGTCGCTTACTGCGATCATTCTGAATCTGTTCTTATCCAAAACACAGGATAATACAGCTCCTGCCGCCGTGCAGGATGCACAGTAATTCCAATATGCACCTCTAATAAGAATTACAGCCGGTTCCGAAATAAATGGAATCGGCTTTTTTTAGAGAGGGGGAGGAGGTATGCTAAAATGTTGGCAGCGTATTCCCGGGAGTCTGCTGCTGGTATCCCTATTTGCCGCTGCTTTCGCGGCTGCTCAAAATATACGGAACCGGTCAGACTTCCATTAACATATTTTCGATTGCCAATATTATTCCAATACCCTAGAATTTACTTGGACCCAAACAGATAAAATAGATAGGGATGGACTGCGGGCTCATGAAACGAAATTGTGCTTACAGCGTATCAGAAGCATAAACAGCTATCAGGAAAGAAGGGTAATAAGTGGATAATGGAATGAAAGTCATCCTGTTTGAAAAAATGCCGGAAGGCGACCTGCGTGTCATCGAGGAACGTACCTGGAGCATGAATATGATTACTGCCCTGGAGCATGTCAATTATATTGTAGTGGGCAGCCGGGAGTATGAGGCAGTGGAAGGACGGCTGAACGTGGACGAGGGAAAGCTGGAGCTTTTGCTGGTTCCGATGCGTGCTGAAGGATAAATTGTCAGGAAAGGAGGGGCCCATGTTGGGAAAAGATGAAAATGCTAAAGAACCCGCCGTGTCTAAACTATTCAATGCTGAAGGCAAGCCGCTGCGTGTATTGTCCACCTCGCTAGGGATTGCGCTGCTGGCCAATGCACTGTTCGTACCGGGCGGGGCGGGTGCCAGCGGCAGCTCAGGCGAAGAGCCGAAGCTTGTCTCCTGGTCCACCGAAGAGGTCAAGGCTTATTTTGATAAAAATGTAGACTGGAATATTCCGTACCCGGAAGGGAATGTGGAAGAGACCGTGCAGGAGGGCAGCGGGGTGGTAACCTCCGGCGGGACAACCGTCATTAACAATTATGGCGGTTACAGCTCGGGTTTCGGCTGGGATGATATGCTGCTGTATCACATGCTGTTCAACAGCGGCTCATTCTACTCCTCCAGAGGCTGGTACAATGACCGGCCGACCTATTACGGAGGTACCCGGACTACCTACAAGCCGCCAACCTACAACAGCGGCAGCTTCCAGAACAAGAAGGTAGCCGGATCAGTGGCAAAGCCGAAAACCTCTACTTCCTCCACCGGCTCCATTACGAGAAGAGGGACATCCTCGAAGAAAGGCGGCATTGGGGGCACATCCAGCGGTTTAGGTTCCAGCGGTTCAAGCTCCAGCAGCAAATCAAGCTCCTCGAAATCAAGCGCCGGCAGAAGCTCCAGCAGCAAGAGCGGTTTCGGCGGATGAGTTCTGCAGAGAGTGTCTTTCAATTTGTAGATCAATCCGGTCTGGAACGGGCGCCAAGAGTGGAGAAGCTGCATGAGCTTGGCTTCACCTGGGCAGACCTGGAGGATGAAGAATACTGGCTTGATGCCGTTGCGGTGATGCGCGGCGAGACTTACCGGGAACTTGAAGAAGCCTCGGTCAAGCTGTGGGCTATACTGGACAAAACAGTCCGCTATGTCCACCGTAGACATGACCTATATGATTTGCTCGGCATTCCCCCCGTCCTGTGGCAGATGCTTGATGAATGCCCGCTGCCGGAGCCGGGCCGCATCAGCCTTTATGCCCGGTTCGATTTCGCCGTGGCGGACAACGGGACGATTAAGCTGCTGGAGTTGAATGCCGATACGCCTACCGGTTATGTGGAGGCCTCCATCGCTACGCCCTGGATCTGCGAGCAGGCGGGAATCGCCAGCCCCAATGGAGCGATGAAGGGACTTCTTGCGTCAGCTTGGGGCACAGAACGGCCGGACACGGCGGCTTGTGTCGCCTACGGTTCCCATCAGGAAGACTCCGGCACGATTGAGGCGCTTGTGAAGCACAGCGGTCTGGATATCAAGTGCGTGGATTGTCTCGATCTATGGATTGATGAAGGGACTGTACGGGATGGAGAGGACCGGGTTATTCAGCGGATGTTCGCGCTCTATCCCAAGGAATGGATGGCGGTAGACGAAGGCGGCGATGCGCTCGCTTATGCCGTGGAGAGTGGACAGCTGGAGTTGTTCAATGGACCGCACAGCATCCTGCTGCAGTCCAAGGGATTGATTGCAGCGGCATGGGGGATGTATGAGCTGGGGCTGCTGTTTAGTGAGGAAGAGCGCGAGGCGGTTTCCCGCTATATTTTGCCGACCTACAATAAGCCGGTGTTCTCCGGGAGCTTTGTCTCGAAGTCTGTATTCGGCCGTGAAGGCGGTTCTGTACGTCTCTTCGATGACAACGGCACACTTGAGCTGCAGGACGAGGAAGGCTTTGACAGCAGTACAATATTCCCTACCGTCTATCAAAAAAGAGCCGAAATGGCCCGGATTCAGACAGCCGAGGGGGAGTTTCATCTGCTCACCGGCATGTTCGTCATTAACGGGAAACCTTGTGGCCTGCTCGGGCGGGCAGGCGGACCGATTACAGGCAATGCCAGTCATTTTATCGCGCTAGGAGTGAGGGAACTTGGAGATGAGTAAAAGTAGAATGGTGCGGACCGGGCGCTTCGGGGTAATTCGGCTGGGCGCGGTCCTTGGAATACTACTGTTGTCGGTGCTGCTGAGCGCATGCTCAAGCAATGAGGACAGTGTGTTTCATACAGGTACTCCTGCAGCGGAAACAACGGACAGTGTATCCCGTGTGCCGTGGGATTACCGGGTAGTGGAGAGCACAGTGGGTGATTTGATCGGCAGCGACATGACAGTTTTGCCGGATAATGAGCTGCTCCCGAACGATGGCAACTATGCCACTGGAGACAAGATCTGGACGCTGCAGTTCATGGATGCCGAGTTGATTACAGATGCTGACCAGAAGAATGAGATCCGCCTGTCCGCCTGGTCCACGCTTAAATCGTATGGAGACCAGAAGACGGCTGCAGAGGATCTGAAGAATCTTAAAGTATCTATTACCACCGATGTGGATCTTGTCGGGGTCTATAAGACCAAGTTCAAGGAGAAGACAAGAAACTTCGCCGTGCTTGAGCTGCCTTCCGGCAACCGGATCAAGCAGCCGATTGACGACAAGCGTTATACAGCGCTGGAGAAAGAGAAGACAGCTTCCGTGGTACTGGAGGAAGTGCATGATTTTGCCGACTATGATTCGGCTTATGCGAAATTTCGGGGGTGGGCCAATTGACGATTGTTATTAATTTGATAGTCAGCGTTCTGACTATTATTCTGCTTCAGGTGCTTGGCATGGTTGTATTCGGCTTGATGACTCCGTTCAAGGATATGGAGGAATTGAAGAAAGGCAATGTGGCTGTAGCTTTGGCGCTGGGAGGCAAATTTCTGGCCACAGCGATCGTACTGGGCGTAGCGGCATATACGAATACTTCTATCTGGCACATGATGTTATGGTTTGCGGTAGGTTACGTCTGCCTGATCGCCGCTTATTGGATCTTTGAACTGCTTACTCCCAATTTCAGGATTTCCGAACAGCTAGAGCAGGGGAATGTGGCCGTAGGCACCATGCTCTGCCTGGTATTCATCGGAACTGCCTTTGCCGTCAGCAGTCTGATTATTTAATTCAGCGGGCTCCCTGTAGGAGCCGGCAGACTAAGGCTGCGCGTGCCGGGTCACGGTGCGGCAGCCCTATTTAACAGCGGAAGCGGGGCGGAATGGTGCATTTTTTACTCAGAGTATCCGGAAAGCTGATGCGTCTAAAGAAGAAGTCAATTGGGCTGATAATCCTTTTTTTTATTGTTCTGAGCGCAACCATCGCGTTTATTCTGGAGCCGGGTACATTTCATAACTGGTTCAACGCCTTCTATTGGGTCATGACTACGATGGCCACTGTTGGATACGGTGACTTTTTTGCGACTTCGGTAATGGGAAAGCTGTTCACCATATTTTTGTACGTGTTCGGCATCGGCCTGCTCAGCTTGGTCATCGGAAAGATTGTTGAGGCCATGGGAGAGGTGCAGAGAAGGAGAGGAGCGGGAACCTTGAGCTTTCACGCCGCAGATCATATTGTATTGATTAATTGGAGCCGCAAAACGCAGGCAGCCGTCGAAGAGATTCTATGCTACACACCGAAATGCAAGATCGTCATTATTGACGAATCAGGGCGTCATCCGCTGGAGCATATGGAACAGGTTCATTTTATCAGCGGTGATGCCTCCAGTGATGAAATTCTGCAGAAGGCCAATATTCATGGAGCCAAGGCAGCTATTGTGTTCGGTGACAACCGGATCGACGAAGCTTCGCTGATTGACGGCAAGTCGCTGCTGATCGCTTCGAGCATTGAGCGGCTCGCCCCGCAGGTACATACTACTGTAGAGATTATGCAGGAGAAGAACATTCGGAATTTCCGGCATGTTCAGGTGAATGAGTTCGTGCTGTCGCATGATGCCATCTCCAGATTGGCTGTGCGTTCCGCACTGCAGGAGGGGAATTCGGAAGTCATCACTCAGCTGCTCAGCCGCCAGCATGGCGACGACATTTATGAGATTCCGCGGAATGCCGCTTGGCAAACCTATGGAGATGCCTTTCAGGATCTGCTTTCGCGGGGAGCAACCCTGCTGTCTGACCACGGCGACCTGAGCATCAACCGCAAGCTTAATCAGCCCATTCCGCATGATGCCAGATTATATATTGTGTCGGATGAGGAGACGTACCGGAGAATTAAAGGATAGAGCCATTATATGCATAAAAATGAAGCTGCCCGGGCCGGTAAATGACCTGTAGGGCGGCTTTTGTCTATTCGGCGCATAAAATGTAAATATTTAGATATTTTTTATTGGTTTGACACATAATGATCAACATTAATCTACATTTAGTGACTTATATTACCGTTATAATAGTATCGAAACCTTAATGCTATCTCTAAAGGAAGTGATAGATTGGGAAATAAAAGCGTTCAAGCCGCGGCTATTATGCTGTCTCTATGTGTATTGGCCTCCTGCAAAAGCAATGGGGAGCAGCCGATATCTTCCCCGGAGATCAGCACGGGTTCTCTGCCTTCATCCCCTACTCCGTTAAGGACCCAACCAGCCGTCCATATAGATAAAGAAGAACAGGAGTTGTACACATTTATTGCTAAACAGCTTACGGGTCCTTATGGCGTCTATACAAATTTGCAGGACACCGGCCAGACGGCAGAAGTTGCCACTGGCCACGAAGTGCTGAGCGAGTCGGCTTCACTCATGATGAGGATCGCCGTACTGAACGGTAATAAGGAGCTGTTCTCCTCAGAATGGGCAAAGGCGAAGCAAACGTTCAGTATAGAGGGCGGTTTCAGCTATCGCTATAGTCCGAAACTCCAAAAACAATACCCCCTTAATGCCGCCGTTGATGATTTACGCTTAATCGGTGCGCTATATGCAGCAGGAGACACCTTTGACAACAAGGAATACACGAATGAAGCAGCCGAATATTCTAAGACTTTTTACCGGAATAATGTAAAAGATGGATATATGTACGATTTCTATGACAATGATCTCCGGGTAACCAATGACTTTGTTACTTTATGTTATATTAATCTGGATGTCTTGCAAAATTTGTCGATAGATGACGAAATTCGCGGAATTTTATTACACAACATGAACACAATTCTCGAGGACGGGTATTTGTCAGATGAGTTCCCGTTCTATGAAACGAGATTTAATTATAAGACAGGAAACTATAGCTCGGAAAAAATCAATACGGTGGAATCGCTGCTGAGTATTCTGAATTTGGCTGAGGTGGACCGGCAGAAACCACAGAGTATCCGCTATATCAAGGAGCAGGTAGAGGCGGGAACGCTGTACGGGCAATACACCAGGGACGGCCAGCCGGCCAATGATATCCGCTCCACGGCAATTTATGCCCTTACGGCAATAATTGGCGCGGAGATCGGCGACGACTCTCTTTATAGCAGAAGTATAGAAAGAATGAACGAATTTAGAGTTACGGATACAGGGAGTGTCCTATACGGCGGGTTCGGAAATCCTGAGACGGGACAAGCCTATTCTTTTGACAATCTTATGGCCTTACTCGCTTATTCCTACTAATTTAATCTAATAGTAACGAAGGTGAACCCGCATGGATGACAACACAATGAAAATACCTTTGCGCAGAGGTTTAATCCCTGTTGATTTAACGGTAACCCCTGCTTTGACAGCGGCCATTGGCGTACTGATCATTACAGTTATCGCCTTGTTTACGGCTCCCTATGTGGGGATGGCCGATAACGGCGACTTTTTCCGCATCATTTACAGCAACGGCCTCTATTTCAACTTGCCGGATTATGACAGCCAGTATTTTGGCTATTTTGTTAAACAGTTCGGAATCTATCAATATTATAATGAGAACAGCTCTATGCTGGTCTCCTCCCAATCCCTCTTTATTAAGCTGGCGATCGGCGTCAATAAGCTGTTCTTCAGCAAAGAGGTCTTTGATATCCGCTTTCAGGCGGCCATTTATCTGGTTCTTTATGTCGCAGCTGTTTATCTGTTAATAGATGCTGTTACTTGCCGCATGTCCCGCAGACGGGGGATGGTTACCGCGGTCATTGCGATTGTTATCTTCGGAGATACCGGCTATACGGCGTATTTCAATTCCTTCTTTGGCGAGAGCATTGTGATGATTACTATGCTGTTCATGTTCGCCTCATGGCTGCTTCTCTACCGCGGAAGATACAATGATTATGCCATGCTGGCGGTGTTTCTGATCAGTACGCTGATCCTGACGACCTCCAAGCAGCAGAATGCTCCGGTGGGCATGGTGATTTCCCTGTTCGCGCTTTCGCTTATCTGGATTCGCAGGGAACGTCTCTTCCGCTGGCTTACTATTGCTGCTGCGGTGCTGATGATGATCACGGGTGTGGCAACCTATTTGAACATCTCCAAGGAGTTCGTGAATATTAACCAATATCATGCGATGACCCGCGGGGTGATGATGCAATCCGACAATCCGGAAACGGCGCTGAAATCCTTCGGTATCAACGAGCAATACGCGATTCTGAGGGAAAATACGTATTACGACCAATACGGCACAGTTGATGTGAAATCGGACATTCTGGAGAAGGACTTCTACAGCCAGTACGGCTTTGTCTCGGTCCTGAAATATTATCTGGCCAATCCTGCCCAGATGGGCTCTATACTGGATACTGCCGCGAAAAGTGCCTATACCATCAAGCCTGCGGCGATGGGCAACTACGAGAAATCAGCAGGTAAGGAATTCCGCGCGCAAAGTCATTTCTTCACTCTTTACAGTATGCTTAAAGAAAAGCTGGCCCCGCGAACCTTCGCCTTTATCCTCTTATGGATGGCGGTTATTATAGGGATTTTTACGCCGTCCTTTGTGACGGCAGCGAAAGCCGGGAATTTCAGAGGCCTGCAGAGATTGCTGCTGATAATAGCGACGATGCTGGTGGGGCTGTCCGGTATCTTTGTATCTATTATCGGAGCGGGCGATGCCGACATTGCCAAGCATGAATTCCTGTTCACGTTGTCGTTTGACTTAGTGACCTTCTTTACCGTATCAAGTGTCATTGGACGGGGGCTCTTCTTGAAAAAGAAAATCTCAACCGCGACTCCCGCGAGCCCTGCCCTCCCTGCAGGCGAATATCCCGTAGCCGAAAAGGGCGTGAGTGCTTGAACCGCAAGAGAATCATAGGCTTGCTGCTGGTTATATTAGCACTGCTGCTTCCGGCTCCGGTTCCCGTACATTCCGCTCCCGCACCGCAGCAGACCCTGCTGCTGTTCGACAGCTTGGCGAAAGGAACGCCCCGGGAAGGCAATATCACGGAGCTTCAGCGGCTGCTGGCCGCCTACAGCACCAAAGTTACACTAATGAGCCTAGATGAATACGAGCAAGGCACCTTGGCATCGTACTCCAGCGTGATAACAGTCATAAACAGTGAAGATCTTGCCATTACGAATAAGGCGTACCTAGAGGACGCGGACAATTATCGGGGGGAAGTTCTGCATGTTGGCTACAACATCCCAGTCAAGATGAAGCAGTCGCTGCAGCTATCCACGGCTGTATTTCGCGGACAATACGCCAGCCTTTCTATTGGAGAGTTCTCCGGAGTCAGCCTGAATGTGCCAGACATGCCCTATATTGCGGCGAGCAAGGCAACGCACGCCTACGGAAGGTTTTCATTTCAGGGCGGCAGTCTGCAGGCGCCGTATGCCGTGAGCCGGGGACAATACACTTATGTACCCTATTTGGAGAAAGGGAATTTCAGCACTGTCGCAATGGCTTATGTACTGAAGGATTGGCTTCCGTCTTCTGCGGCACCTCAAACCTATCTGGTGCTGAAGGAGATTTACCCGTTCTCGGATTTTGAGCTGCTGGAGAAGACAGCAGACCGGCTCTATCAGAACGGAATTCCGTTCATTGCCAGTGTCCGGCCGGTGTTCGGCAACACCGGCTTCCCGGCGATGAAGCGTTATTTGGAGGCGCTGAGAATTGTGCAATCCCGCAACGGGAGCATTGTGGTGAACGCCCCTGCGGTAAGGCCGCCTATCAGCTTGAGTGACCGCTCGCTAAAGGGCAAGATGAACGGGTTCATCAATGTGCTGGTGGCGGGCGGTATAGCACCGCTGGGCATTGGAGCGGAAGGATACTGGATCTACGACAAAGAGTATGCGGGGGCAGGAATGGGCTTTTTCGACTCAGCTGTGCTGTATCCGGATGAAGAAGCCCGGTATATGGAGCAGACCGACACTTCGGCGGTTTTTGCCTCCAGCCTGTACAGTGTAACGCCGGAGTTCCTCCAGGGTTTGCGGCATACCGGAAAGGCTATGCCCCAGTTACCGCTGGATACTGCGGTTGTTGTCGATCTTCCGGAGGACGAAGAAGGACTGGAATCCATGCTGCGCTGGGTGGAACAGAGCTGGATCTCTTTTGCCGATTATAAGCAGGGAGCCCATAAGGTAGTTACCGATACGAACACTATTGCCTCTGCTGACGGGGTCATCAGAATGGGCGGCAAGGCACTTAATGTCGGGTATGCCCCGGAAGTGGTGGACAGCGATTACCAGTATCAGAAGGAGCAGGTCAAAAGCTTCACCCGGCTGTTCAGTGCGCAAAATCAGTTTTTTATTGTGGTCATCATCATCTCTCTGCTAGTGTTCGGCAGCCTGTTGATTATCGGTTACAGGATGTACCGGAGAAAATATTTGAAATAAAGAAAATTTATCAATAGTAGGAGAAGAATATGACGATATCGGATGTGCTGATGGTGATCGCGGTGATCTGTATCTGGTCGCTGCTGCTTGTGAATGTGGCTTTAATCATCGCGGGATATTTATATTACATCACAACGGAAAACGAAGATGTCCCCGAGATTAAGGGCGAGTATCCCTTTGTCAGCATCATGGTTCCCGCACACAATGAGGGAGTGGTCATCAGTAAGACCGTAGAGTCGCTCCTGGCCCTCGATTACCCGCATGACCGTTATGAGATTATTGTCATTAATGATAACTCCTCGGATAATAGTGCATTGCTGCTGGGTGGCATTCAGAAAAGACATCCGCAGCGCAATCTGATGATCATTAACACGGATGCGGTCACGGGCGGCAAAGGCAAATCCAATGCGCTAAATATAGGCTTTGCCCGCAGCAAGGGCGAATTGATCGCCATTTATGATGCTGACAATACACCGGAAAGAACGGCGCTGCGCTATCTGGTAGCGGAGATTATTAACGACTCCACACTTGGCGCGGTAATCGGAAAATTCAGAACCCGCAACCGTGATGCGAGCCTGCTCACCCGGTTTATTAATATTGAGACGTTGTCCTTTCAGTGGATGGCCCAGGCGGGACGGTGGAAGCTGTTCAAGCTTTGCACCATTCCCGGCACCAACTTTATTATGCGCAGGTCTATTGTGGAGAGCATCGGCGGCTGGGATGTCAAAGCAATCGCTGAGGATACCGAGATCAGCTTCCGGATTTACATGATGGGCTACCGGATCAAGTTTCAGCCGAAATCGGTGACCTGGGAGCAGGAGCCGCAGACGGTGAAGGTCTGGTTCAAGCAGCGGACACGCTGGGCGAAAGGCAATATCTATGTAATCGTCAAGAACATTCCGCTGCTCTTCAATAAGTCGGCTGCCAAAATACGCTTTGATATCCTGTATTACTTGTCGATCTACTTCCTGCTCCTGATCTCGCTTGTGACTTCGGATATCTTGTTAATTCTTCATGCGATGGGTTATGTCCATACTACGATTGCCGGACTCAGCAGCTTCTTGTGGCTGCTTGCCATCATCCTGTTTGTGGTCGGAATCTTCGTCACGCTGACGACGGAGAAGGGCGAGATGAGCCTGTCTAATCTATGGATCATTCTGCTGATGTATGTTTCATACTGCCAGCTCTGGATGGTTGTCGCCGCTTACGGTTTATACAACTATCTTAAGGACGTCATTTTCAAACGGGAAGCCAAATGGTACAAAACCGAACGCTATTAAAGCGGCCGGAGCAAGAGAAATAAGATGCACAGGAGATACGGAATATGATAAAAAAACAGATGTTGTTATGGGTGCTCTGCTTCTCCCTGCTCCTGATCCAGCTCCCTGCGGCTTCTGCCGCGCCGGCACTTCCCGGAGATGGCAGGCTGACTTATGAGACATCCTTTACCGCAACGGATACTGCCCTTTCGGGATCAAGCTCCATGCAGCAGAACTTCACAATAATGGATTATTGGAATGTTGATGAGCTTAAAATCAATCTGCATTTTCAAGTTTCGCAAATTACAGAGGAGCAGATTTCAAGTGTCACCCTGTCGCTTAACGGGAGTCCATTCTACTCGTTCAGGCCGTCACTGCAGAATAACGGGGAGCAGAGCTTAAGTGTTAGTGCACCTAAAGGGTTTCTGAGAGAAGGTAGCAATACGCTGAGCATTCAGGGGTATCTGCGGACCACGACAGCAGATGACCAAATATGTTATGTTGACAACAAGCAGGGCAGCTGGCTGCATCTGTTCAACACCTCCAGCATTGCAGTGATGTACACCCCGAAGGCACTAACCGGAGGCATTAGTGACTTCACGGAAAGGTTCTCCGGGATTGATACGTTAAACAGCAATAAGAGTCTTATTGCCATACCGGAGAATGCCAGCGGTTCTGAGCTGGAGTCTGCCACCTATGCTTTGTCGGGATTGGTAAAGGGGAACACGCTGGAAGACCGGACGATTCCGCTGCTGCCCTACCGGGAGGATACGATCAAGGACAAGAGCTTCGTGGTCGTGGTGGCGATGTATGACCATGTTCCCGCCGGACTGAAGAAGCTCTTAAGCTCCACTGAGGATCTTAGTACCCATGCCCTGGTTCAGCTGGTCCAGACGGATACCCGGCCAACGCTGGTAGTAACCTCGAAGGACGAAAGCCTGCTGATCAAAGCCGGACGGCTGCTCGCAAGCCAGGAGCTGCTCAGCCAGATCAGCAGTGAGGTGAAGGCAGTTGATGCTGCCACCGAAGTTGCCGATCCGGCCTATTCCATCAGTTCGAATGTAACCTTTGCCGAGACGGGCGACAAGCTGACCGGACCCAATCATCAGGAACGGACTTATTTTGTTTCCTTGCCCTCTAACCGTTCCATTGCCGATTCCGGTAAAATCAGTCTGGATTTCCGCTATGCCCAGAATCTTGATTTTGAGCGGTCCCTGGTTACAGTGAGCATTAATAATACGCCAATTGGCAGCAAGAAGCTGACGAAGGAGCTGGCTAACGGCGATACCCTGAATGTATCGGTGCCGCAAAGCCTGAATATTTCCGGAAACTTCTCTGTTACGGTCGCTTTTGATCTGGAAATGGCAAGTGCCGTCTGCACGCCGAATACGGAGCAAATGCCTTGGGCCTATATCGGCAAAGAGTCAGCGATGCATTTGAATACAAAAGACCGCACGGAACTGCTGTTCAATAACTATCCGTATCCATTCCTGCGCGATGAAATTTATAACCATGTTGCTGTTGTACTGCCTGCTGAGATGGATGATTACTCCTATCAAAGTCTGGGCAATGTCTTCAATCTGCTTGGGCGGTATGCTGGCGGCAATACAGGAGATATCCACTACTATACGGATGATGTAGGTGCGGATAATCTGAAGAATAACAATATCATTGCCATAGGGTCCTACAAGAATAATAAGGTAATCCGGGACAATAACGACAAGCTCTATTTCCGCTACAATACGGACGGTTCAACGCTCCTCTCGAATGAGAAGATGAGTATTGAAGAGAAGTATGGTGCGGAAATCGGAACCTTGCAGCTTGTCAATTCCCCGTATGAGAATGGACGCGGGCTGCTGGCAGTAACAGGGGTCAACCCGGAGGATTATTACTTGGCCTCCAAGCTGATTTCTACCGAGAAGGATAAGTGGAAGGTGTATGGCGACGGGGTCATCCTTGATAAGGACGGCAACGTCGGCGCTTACCGGTTCAAGACGATTACCGGTGCGGCCAAGGATTCGGTGTTAAAGCAAATTACAGCCCGCAGCGATGTGCTGGGCTTTGTGGTTGCAGTCGTACTTGTGGTCACATTGGTGCTTGTGGCGCTGCTTCTGCTGCTTCGCAAACATTTCAGGAAACGTGGTGATCAGCGTGAGACGTAACCGCAGCGGTCTGGTATCCGATCTGGGCTTTCTGGCCTTTCTGGTGCTGGTATTCATATGTATTGTATTTATCTCCGGTTCGCCGGATCACTATATCCAGAATATCATCATTCTGAATCTTGCGTTTCTGCTGGCGCTGGTCACCTATTTCACCACGGTAACCGCCGGGCTCACGCTGAATCTCGCCTTCATCTTCGGCTATGGGTTCTTTATCGTCTACCAGACGGTATCACAGGGGGAAACGATCGGTCTGGACACCTATTTCTGGCTGATCATGACACCGCTGCTTACCGTAGTGTTATGGGTCTTCACTACAAGCAGCCGCGAGCTGCAGGCAGAGAACGAGCGGCTGATGAAGAAAAGCGCCAATTTGGCCACGGTAGACGAGAATACCGATTTGCGGAACAGCGTATCTTTCCAGAAGGATGCCAGCCTCTTTACAGGCATAGCAACCCGATACAAGATCCCGCTTACGCTGCTTGTGATTAAGGTGAAATATTGGAGTGAGATCCGCCGGCTGATTCCGGATGACCAACTGTCCGAGGCTATCTATGATGTATCCCAGCTCAGCCAGTCCAGCATTCGTACCAATGATGCGCTGTATTTACTGGATAAGGACGATGCTACCTGGGGGCTGCTGCTGTTTACCGACCGGGAAGGCGCTAAGATTGTCATTGAACGGATCAAATTTAAGCTTCAGGAATTAAACGATACGGAGTTCTCTACCAAATACAAGGTAAATCTGGGACTGAAGATTGGTGCTGTGGAATATGAGGCCGAAACCATCGAGAATCCGTTTGATTTCATTGTTCAGGCCAAGAAGCAGCTCGAATATGATGTTTAATATGAAAATTCAGGACAAGCTAATAATATAGGAAGTTATCTATATAGACATTTACCGGAAGAGAATAGGAATAAAAACGGGACAAAGGTTGACTCCGGGATTGGGATCGCGTATGATGGAGTGGCGTAATTTGATCGTAGAAATTATGCATTTCCCTTCGTCTAAGTATCTTTGCTTAAATAGACCTAGAGATGGCTTCATGTTACCATAGAGCATTATTTACCCGGGAAGGAGGTTATTGCAATGAGAGAAGGCATACACCCGAAATACAACCAGGTTATCTTTCTGGATGCCAGCGTAGGCTTTAAATTCCTGAGCGCTTCTACTAAGTCATCCGGTGAAACAATGGAATGGGAAGATGGCAACACGTATCCGGTGATTCGTGTGGACGCAAGTTCCGCATCGCACCCGTTCTATACAGGTAAACAAAGAGATGCAGAAACTGGCGGCCGCGTGGACAAGTTCAAACAGCGTCTGGCACAGAAGAAATAACATTTTTCAGACAAACAGGGAGATTACGGAAGTCATGCAGATGGCGGACCGGGATCTCTTTTTTTTTGTCATTTATTGTTTGGCCGCCGCTGGGAGCGGGTAATAATAAGCAGGTGGGAAGTGGAAGGTATCAATTAACGGATGGAACGGCATGTGAATGTGTATTCCGAAAGGTAGTTGATTAACCCATGTACTATCTGAAAGGGAAGACCAAATCGAGATTGCGTCGATTGTTTTCTGGAACAGCACCCTAGCAATTGGAAACTGGCATAATTAAAAATTCGCTTCTCACCTTTTGAAGACTCTACGGGCTGCCCGTAGGGTCTTCCTGTATATTGGCCTGCCCTCTGCATAACCGGCACATTTGCCTATTGGACATTCAGTTTCCACAATCCCGAAAAGAAAGTAATTTTTTCAAGGAGTGATTCATTTGTGCGAAATAGTAGGATATAATAAGGCAAAGCTATCTCAAAATTAGGAGAAATATGACATGCCATGGATGCAGGGTTATCCGTATTATTTACTAATGGGCAGTGTTCTAAGTCTCTACATGGGCGTCAGTTCATATAAGCACCGCAACACACCTGGAAGACGCTATTTATGGATTTTAATGTTGCTTGTCAGCGCAATCTTCGCGGCTACGGCCGGAGAAATCCTCTCCCTTTCCTTTCAGGCCAAGCTGTTTTGGAAAAATGTTCAGCAGGCTCCGCTATTTTTGAGCACGATATTTACTTACGCGGCGATTAAAGAGTATGTGTCCCGTTCTTCGGAAGGGCTAAACCGGCGGCTTGCCTTCTTTTGCGTTCCGGTTGTGCTGGATGTTGTGCTGATTTTCACGGACTCCGCTCATCATCTGATGCGCAGTGAAGTTGGCATAACCACTGTAGCGGGGATAAGCGGAATAATGGTTGAACCGACGGTTCTGAGTATGATCCTCATAGCCTACGACCAGCTCTTTGGTATATATGCCGTCTATCTGCTGGCCCTATCTCTGCTGAATGCACCCAAGTATTTTTTTAAAAGAAATCTGCTCTTGCTGGCCGGACTTATAATTCCGGTAATTTCTGTTTTCTTCCTCCCGCTCCTCAAAATTTCGGTTACAGGCTTTACAGCATTTACATATCTGCCTCCGGTTCTGGCGGCGTACCTGTCCTTGTTCCGCGATCCTCGGCTTTCCCTATATCCGCTGGCCAAGAACAAGATCTTCGAGAATATGAAGGACGGCATCGTGCTGACGGACCGTTATGACAGCATTATCGACGTCAATAAAGTCGCAGAGACCATGTTATCGGCTTTGATTGGAGAGCAGACAAGCAGCTGGGAAGGCCGGAGCATCCATCATTTGCTGGAGCATTATGGTGACATCGCCAGTTACTACAGACAACGGGTTGAAGGGCAGTTCGAAGTCGAGGCCCCCGGCACCACGGATGTCTGTTACGGGGTGTCGCTAATTGCTTCAGGGCGCAGAGAGACGGGGCCTTCCGGCATGCTTATTGTGGTCAGCGATCTCAGTGAGAAGAAACGGTACGAGCGGGAGCTGCTCTATCAGGCAACGGTTGATGATCTGACCGGGCTGTACAACCGCAGGCATTTCATGCGCCTGGTGCAGAAGTACACGATTCGTGAGGGGGCAGGGATGGCCCTGCTGCTGTTCGACATAGATGATTTCAAATTAATCAATGATACATACGGGCATATAGCGGGTGATCAGGCTCTGGTCGATCTCTCCGGTAAAATACTTGCGGTGTACGAGGATAACGGCATTGCCGGCAGAGTGGGCGGTGAGGAGTTTGCCGTATGCTTTTTTACCGGCAGTGAGAGGGCAGCGCTGGCGGAAGCTGAGAACTTCCGTTCCATAATGAGCGAGCATATTGTTCAACTGGACGGCGGACACAGTATCCAGCTCACCGTAAGCATCGGGATTGCGTTTACAGAGCAAAGTGATATCGCCTTTGAGGACTTATACCGTGAGGCTGACGAGGCGTTGTATCTATCGAAGGCTGCCGGCAAGAATAGAGTGACGCTGGGCCGCAAGCCTGTAATCAGAGAGGCAATTAAGGGATAAGGTCTCTTAAGGAATATCTCAAAAGACCACGCTTTCTGCAAAGGCAGTCAGCGTGGTCTTCTGTATAAATTATCTTTGTGTCACTTTGCCCAATTATTCATGGACTGTCTCTACAACGACCTTCAGGGCTGTGCCGATCGGCGGCAGGCTTTTGGTCATTAAGGGGCTATAGAATCCGATAACCTTGGCACCTTGAACCAGTGTGCTTGCCTCTATAGCCTCGCCGCTTTCATTAACAAGCGCGGTATCTTCAGCCAGACGAAGCACGACCTCGCTAGGCGATTGCTCGCTAAGGGCAGTGCCTTTAATCCGGATGCTGAGTGAGCCGTCTTCAGCTTTGATTACTTTTTCCACAGTACCTTGCGTCGCCAGCGTAGTGCCTTGCTTTTTCGAGTCCTGTACAGTGATCTTGTAAGCAGGGGTTTGCGGCGGCAGACTCATGGTGGCGAATATGGCATGCTCTGCTTCCACGGTCATGCCGAGCTGAAGATCGGTAAATGCAAGCTTTGTGCCGTCAGCCATTTGGATAACAGTATCCTTGCCCACATTCAGCACAATACCTGCGGTGCCCGTACCTTTGATTTGTACAGACTGGAACTTACCGTCATTGCGGAGGGCAGTAATGACGCCACTCTCATTCTGATGTTCTACGGATGGAGTAATCACGATTTGTTTTCCCTCCACGGAGATGGTTTGGTGCAATACCTGCCTTACAAAGGAAGCTGGAACATACAGCTGGTTCCCTTTCATCTGCGGTGCTGTTCCGAGTGTTGTATACATTTTATTGATGGCATAGCGGTCTTCACCATTCTTCACGGTTGTAAAGATGTTGCCTTTATTCAGATCAACGGCTTTGGTCTCTGTATTCCATGTGACGGTAAACCCAAGCGCCGCAGCAACGGTGCGCAGGGGAACCAAGGGTTCTTTGGCACTGGAAGGCTGGAAGCCGGTATCAGAAAGGGTCGAACCGTTGATTTCAATAGTGAAAGTCTTAGCCGCCGTGCTGGCGGATGCCTGTGGCGTTTTGTTGTTTTTGATGGAGGTTATGGCTGGTCCGGCCGATACGACTCCTGCAGTAAGGGCCAATGACAATGTTAAAAGGGCAACGCTTGTTTTCAGTGACTTGTTCATGTGTGTAGTCTCCTTTAGTTGAGTAGTATGTCAGGTGTGCGTCATTTTCTTAACGGTGATCATTTTGATTTTGTTGCAATTTTTAAGAATTGAAATCTGAGAATGCTGTAGCCACGACCAATCCCAAAATAGAAGAATAGAAGAATTATAGGTTCGATTTATATAGTTATAGTAAACTAAAAATACGAATTCTATCCGGCATTCTAACTGCGGTAAGCCGGACACAAACGAAATAAAGGGGGCATTTTTATGTATCAAACCTATATTTTTGATCTGTACGGTACGCTGATTGATATTGAAACTGATGAAGAACGTCCCGAGGTATGGGAACGGCTGGCGCTCCACTTTAGCTACCACGGTATGAACATCACGGGAACAGAGCTGCAGGATAGGTTCCTGGCGGAGCGGGACATCCAGCTTGCTGCTGCTGCACAGAGCTGTGAGTTTCCCGATTTCGTTATGGAGGAAGTCTTCCGGGTGGTGGCACGGGATTTGGGCGGAAGTCCGAACGAGGATTGGCTGCATGAAACGGTAAGGTGGGTACGGACGTTATCTATGATCCATATCTCCCTGTACGACGGAGTGGCAGAAATTCTCCAGAGCTTAAGAGCCGGCGGCAAAAAAGTGTTCCTGCTGTCCAACGGACAGAAAACCTTCGTCGAGGCTGAACTGACTATGCTTGGCATCCTGCATTTGTTTGACGGGGTGGCTATCTCCTCGGAGGCGGGGGTGAGTAAGCCGGACCCGTTGTTTTACCGCTATTTGACGGACACCTATGGTGCGGACTTAAGCTCGGCGATTATGATTGGCAATGATCCGCGTACGGATATCGCCGGGGCTGCAGCAGTAGGGATTGACTCCTGTTATATTCAGACGGCATCGTCTCCCCGGGATGTTCCGGTGAAGAGCACCGTGCAGATCTGGGATGGAGATTTGCGCAAAATCCCCGGTTGGAGCCTGTAGCCGAAACGAAGCGCCGGCAGATTGACTTGTGCTACAATAATGGAGCATAAATGCCTGAGGAGCTGACTAACGATTATGAGCGATAAAGTAAATGAGCAGGAATTGTTGGATGTGCTGTCCGCCCAGACGAAGGTTGATCCGAAGCTGATCAAGCTGGTGCTGCAGCATGAGCAGAACTTTATCAACAATGCCAAAGCCAACAGCAAAGGCGAAGTTGATATAGACAACGATGATCTGGTTGATTATGTTACTGCCCAGCGTGATGTGAAGCTGGACGAACTGACAGTCGAGAATATTCTCGATGCAGAAATGGACTATCTGATGGACAAAGGGCTTGCAGGGTATATTGATTAGAAACCTTGCGGCTGGGAGCGGCTCATGGTTCACTCCGGTTGAATCATGGGCAGCTGCTCCAAAAAAAGTTTGCCGTTTTCTTTGCTTTCGGTAAATTAATGTGCTACAATGAAGTCAATCATAAATTTAACCCTTAATTCACATATTGTAAAAGGTTATCATTTGTGCGTATGAATCCTTTTCCAATGTGTGAATTTTTATTTGTTCGTACAATACGTAGGAATAAAAGGACATGTGTTAAATAAAATATTGGAGGTAATATTATGCAAACAGGTACAGTGAAATGGTTTAACGCAGACAAAGGTTTCGGTTTTATCGAGGTTGAAGGTGGAAGCGACGTATTCGTACACTTCTCCGCAATCACTGGTGAAGGTTTCAAATCTTTGGATGAAGGCCAACGCGTAGAGTTCAACGTAACTCAAGGCGCTCGTGGACCACAAGCCGAAAACGTTGTAAAACTGTAATTTCTTAAATCAAGGCTGTCCTTAACACAAGTTGAGGGCAGCCTTTTTTATTACGCATACCTGTCCTAACGTTCCTGAAAAGGTAATGAATCGTATGGATACGAACTAAGGAGGGGTACTTATGTATTTTCGTAAAAAAGCGCTGGAGGATCTTCCCCAGGAAGACACAGCCATTTGGTCCTGCACCAAAGAAGGCTGCACCGGTTGGATGCGCGATAATTTCGCCTTTCAATATGTGCCTACCTGCTGGCAATGCAATTCACCAATGACCCGAAGCATGAAGATCCTGCCTATGCTTGTCAACACGAATCATGAGATGAAGGAAATAAAGAAGGGAATTACAATTACGTAGTTTTCTCTTCCCGGTTGCTTTGACCGGTTTTCTTCTAACGTCGATACCCTTAAGCTCCCTTGAATCAGGGACTTGCTTAGGGGTTTTTTGTTGTCCTGGAGTGCCCCCAATGATAATAGGTCTTGACCAAGCGGCAGCACTTCTGGAGAATAGAGCTGGAAGCGCTGTCAGTGAAGGAGGGGCCGAAGTGTACGGAAGATTCAAAGAGCTGAATACGCTGCGCAATCAAATCTTTATCGGATTTCTGCTTGTGATGCTGATCATTATTGTCGTTTCGGGAGCATTTGTGTATGACCGGGTCTCTTCGCTGCTGAAAAATAATTCCGAGCGGCATATCCAGCAGACTGCGGTTCAGGCCAACGGAAGACTGGACGCACTGATCGGCCAGATAGACAGTCTCACAGAGCAGGTGGCCAATCATCCGACGGTCCAGCAGCTGCTGCTGGAAGAGCTGAACGGGCAGAAAGTGTCTTTTAACCAGCGGCAATCTCTGCTGAAGATTGTATCCAGCTATCAGGCTTACATGCCCAGCGTAGGCTCCCTTGAGCTGTATACGGCTGATTACCGGCTGTTGTTCCCGATTAAAGACGGCAGCTTGAGCACAAGGATTAACGGCAGCTATATTAGCGAAGCCAATGTGCAAAAGGGCAGACTGGTCTGGATCGGTGTCGATCCGAATGATGACCAGAGTCTGCTGGCGATCCGCCAGGTCAGCCTGATGGACCGCTGGTTCTCACGGGGCGGCTATCTCATGGCGCGGATTCAGCGGAGCTACTTTCAGCTGAATGATCCGCTTTCCGGCAGCGACAGCGGCGAGTCGATACTGCTTGTCAGTGATGACGGCCAGCTGCTTGGCAGCAGCGAAGCACCGGTGGCTAATCTGCTGCCGCTGCTCCACAGCAAGGACCAGACCGTCAGCTTCCAGGACAAAGAATATGTGCAGGTCAAGCTGCGCTCGGACAAGACCAACTGGACACTGCTGGTGCTTACGCCTGTCAGTTATGTGACGAAGGGGATCTCTGTGCTGCGGACGGTGCTGCTGGTTTCCGGGGCGCTCGGAACGGTGCTGTTTTTGATTATGTCGTTTGTGCTGTCTACCATGATTACGCGGCCGATCATGCATCTGATCCGGGCGATGCGCAAATCGCGGCTCGGGGTGCTGACCCCCAATTTGCAGTCTGTATCTACGATGGAGCTTCGGGAGCTGAACAACACATACAATGGTATGATCACCAATATGAACGACTTAATCCGGGTAGTTTATGAAAAAGAAGTGCTGCAAAGCCGCACGGAGCTCAAAGCGCTGCAGGCGCAAATCAATCCCCATTTTCTGTTCAACACCTTGGAGGCGTTCAATTGGTCGCTGGAGGAGAAAGGGGAAGAGGAGCTGGCCGGACTGGTCGTAGTGATGTCGCGGCTGTTCCGTTATATCATCGGCAATCCGAACATGGATGAATGGGTAACACTTGGAGAAGAGGTGGAGCAGGTCCGGCGGTATTTGCAGATTATGGAGATGCGGATGGGCGAACGTCTGACCTGGAATGTCGAGCTGGCTCCGCAGGCGGCGGCTGTTCCGGTGCCGAAGCTGCTGATCCAGCCGATTGCAGAAAATGCGATTCTGCACGGAGTCGAGAGCCGTGTCGGCAGCGGGTTGGTCAGCGTTGTTGTCCAGCCGTCACTCCGGCAGGGCTGGACAACAATAACCGTAAGCGATAATGGTCCCGGAATGGATGCAGACACTTTGCAGGCGCTCTACAATTCGCTAGAGGGAGGACCTTCTATCTCTTCCAAGGGAAACGGTGTGGGCCTTGTAAATGTTCAGCGGCGGCTTAAGCTCTACTATGGCCGGGAAAATGCGGATCTTCAAGGAATGATGATTGACAGCAAACCGTCCCAAGGGACGGCCATTGGCTTTGAAATACCGAACAATGGGGGATATACCTATGAGCCTGGGCAACAAAATGATTCTGGTCGTGGACGATGAGCCGCGGACCCGGCAGGGTATTAAGCAGACGCTGGAAGTATGGGCAGCAGGGAGATATACCGTGGAAACCGCAGATAATGGGATTGAAGCCCGTGAACGGCTGCTGCGCGAGCGGGTCCATCTGCTGATAACCGATGTCCGGATGCCGGAGGTCAGCGGGCTGGATCTGATCCGCTCGCTGGAGGGGCAGGCGCGTAAGCCGGTGGTGATCGTCATTTCCGGCTATGCTGAATTTGAATATGTGCAGCAGGCACTGCAGCTGGGGGCAGTCAATTATCTGCTCAAGCCGCTGGACAAGGGTGAACTGCTGCAGGTGGTTGAAGCTGCCCTGAAGCGCGGGGAAGAGGAGCGGCGGCGTGAGAAGCTGGAGAAGCTGGTTGACCACAAGCTGCTGGAGATGGATCCGGAGCGCAGCGGCATGGGAGAGCCGGTGAAAGAAGCGCTTGTGTACGTGGAGCAGCATCTGCAAGAGCAGCTGAGTATGGCTGAGGTGGCCGGGCTGATCCACCTGAACGCGAGTTACTTCAGTGTGCTGTTCAAGGAACAGACGGGGGTTCCCTTCAGCGAATATGTGTCTCGGCTGAGGGTTCAGCGGGCCAAGGAAATGCTGCTGCAGACGCGAATGTCCATCGGCGAGATCGGCGAGCGTGTAGGCTACCGCACGGACAAATATTTTATCAAGGTATTCAAATCACTTGAAGGGATGAGCCCAAGCCGCTACCGCCAGCAGATGGGGGACAAGCAGACGGAAATCCAATAAAAGTGGAAGTTTTACCAATGAGCGTGATCTTATAAACCTCCGGTTGCAATGTTAAAATTTGTCTGAGAGCGGTTACAGAATCCGCACACAACTGAAAAAATGGAGGTTATAGCAATGCCAAGGAACAAGTTGACTAAAGGCCTGCTTTTGACTTTTACGCTGGCGCTGATTCTCTCGGGCTGCGGAGGGACGAAGAATAATAACGCCGCGGGTGGCAGTGAGGCGGGAGCAGGGAACGCAGAAGCGGCTACCGATGCTCCTGCGCAGAAAGTCACGATTAACATGATGCATTTATGGCCAGCAGGCAGCTCAGCCCAGCAGAATAAACTGGTCGGACAGATTATAGACGAATACCAGAAGGAACATCCGAACGTTACTATCAAGCAGGAGGTGCTGGAGAACGAGCAGTATAAGAATAAGCTCAAGGTGCTGTCCGCTTCCAATGAGCTTCCCGATGTCGGAATTACATGGGCGGCAGGCTTCATGGAGCCTTATGTAAAAGGCGGTTTGTTCGCTCCGCTGGATGATATCCTGGGCGGGGCACAGCTGAAGGATAAATTCGTCGCAGGGACTACGGAAGCTTATGCAGTGGACGGTAAAACCTACGCGCTGCCGATTGAGCTGAACATTTCACCGATTTACTACAACAAAGACATCTTCGCCAAACATAACCTGCAAGTACCGGCCACCTATGAGGAATTCAAGCAAGTTGTGAAAACGCTGTCCGATAATGGAGTGGCCCCGATTGCCCTCGGCAACAAAGACCGCTGGACCGGCTCGCTGTGGTATATGTATCTGGCCGACCGGATTGCCGGCAGTGACACGCTGAAGAAAGCTACGAACGGTACAGGCTCCTTCGATGATCCGGGCCTCATTCAGGCGGCGGCCGAAGTGCAGACTCTGGTTGACATGAATGCCTTCAACAAGGGCTTCAACGGCTTGTCCAACGATGAAGGCAAGTCCGAATTCATGAATGAAAAAGCGGCCATGTACCTGATGGGCACCTGGGAGCTTCCGAACTTTACGACGAACCCGGATATTCCGCAGGAATTCAAGGACAAGGTAGGCTTTTTCAAATTCCCGACCGTTGATGGCGGCAAGGGCAACATCAACAGCTGGGTGGGCGGTCCCGGTGTCGGCCTGTTCGTAGCCGAGTCCTCCAAGGTGAAGGAAGAGGCTAAAGCGTTTGTGGAGTACTTTGTCTCCAAGTGGGGTGAAGAGTCCGTAACCACTGCCGGCGTAATCCCGGCTACCAAGGTCGATACAGCGAACAGCAATTTGCCTCAGCTGTATGTAGACCTGCTGAATGAGCTGAACAATGCCAGCAGCATCACGCTGTTTGCCGATGTGCAAATGAAACCGGGCGCTGCACAAGTCCACCTGGATATGATTCAGGCGCTGTTCGGCAAGGCGGTAACCCCCGAACAATTCGCCGCCAAACATAAAGAAGCTGTAGAGAAAGGCAATTAAGAATAGAGTGTGAAGCGGAAGCCTCAGGTTGGCTGGGGGACTTCCGCCCCCTTTAATACGAGTATTTCAGGAAGGAAAGGAGGGATTGCACCATGGCGAAAGTGATGTCCAACAAGCTGGTGATCGCACTGTATGTGCTGCCTTCCCTGCTGCTCATCATGGGCATTATTTATATTCCGATTGTCCTGACCGGTTATTATGGACTGAACCAGTGGGACGGCATCGGCAAGATGGTATTCATCGGACTGGACAATTATAAGGAGCTGGTGCGGGACAACGCCTTCTGGCAAAGCGCTCTGCATTCCCTGCTGCTCGCTATGTTCTCGGGCATCAGCCTCATCGGTTATCTAGGGATTGCACTGGTCTTATCCGGCAAAATCAAGGGCGCAAATCTGCTGCGCAAGATTTACCTGATCCCCATGCTGCTGTCTTCCGTAGCCATCGCGCAGTTGTGGATGAAGATCTATCACCCCACCAATGGTGTGCTGAACAGCCTGCTGACTTCTCTCGGGGTCGACAATCCGCCGTCCTGGCTGGCTGAGCCCTCCATCGTGCTGATTGCTTTGTTTATCCCGATTATTTGGCAATATGCCGGTTTTTATATTCTGATTTATTATGCTGCCTTAAAGAACATTCCCGAATCGCTGATGGAAGCCGCGCGGATAGACGGGGCCAATCCTTGGCAGATCGCTACCCGGATCAAGCTGCCGCTGATCAGTGAGGTGATTAAGGTGACGGTGGTACTGTCGGTGGTGGGGTCGCTGAAATATTTTGATCTCATTTATGTCATGACTGACGGGGGGCCGAACGGGGCGAGTGAAGTTATGGCATCTTATATGTATCACAAGGCCTTCCGCAGCTTTGACTTCGGATATGGCAGCGCGGTCGGGTTCTTCCTGCTGCTCATCTGTCTGGTGGCCACTTATCTGATCCGTAAGGCGACTGCTTCGAAAGATACGATCCAGTATTCTTAAATATTGCCCGCCTTGAAAGGAGGAGCCTATCATGAGAACTCAAGCCGCTGCGGGCTACCCGCCGATTCGGCAGCGCAGCGGGGTGCCGCTCTTGCACAGAACCGGTTATGGTGTCATGTACCTCGCCCTAATCGCCGTTGCTGTGATCCAGGTGCTGCCGCTAGTCTGGCTGCTCATCTTCTCGCTGAAGAACAATCAGGAAGTATTCAACATGGCTCCATTCGCCATTCCGGCGCATCCGCACTGGAGCAATTATGAAAATGTATGGGTCAACGGAAATATAGGACAGTATTTTCTGAACAGTGTCTGGATTACGGCGGTTGCACTGGTGCTTACGGTGCTGCTGGCCAGCTTCGTCACCTTTGCCGTGACCCGCATGCTCTGGAAGGGCAGATCACTGGTGCTGGGCCTGTTTATGGTCGGGCTGATGATCCCTGTCCATTCCACATTGATTCCGCTGTTCAGTATGTTTCTGAAGCTGCATTTAACGGATAATCCGCTGTCGATCATTCTGTCGTATGTGGCGTTCAACCTGCCCACAACGATTATGATTCTGCTTGGCTTCTACTATGCGCTGCCGAAGGAAGTGGAGGAGGCGGCAATTATTGACGGCTGCTCGGTGAACAGAATGTTCTTCAAGATTGTGCTGCCGATGACTTCGTCCGTGCTGGCGACAACAGCCATTATCAATATGATCTACAACTGGAACGAGTTTATCTTCGTGAACACATTCATCAGCTCCGACAAATACAAGACGCTAACCGTCGGGGTCCAGAATTTTATCGGCCAGTATACTACAGACTGGGGGGCGATCGGTGCCACGCTGATGATCAGCATTCTGCCGATTCTGCTGGTGTTCCTGATTATGAGTGAACGGATTGTCGAGGGCATTGCCGCCGGTTCTGTTAAAGGCTGACGCGTGAGCAGGAGAAGCAGTATAATTCTTCATCCTCAATCGTAATCCCGTCAAAACCATGCTGGACAGCCAGTTCTATCAGTTCTTGATCTGGAGGAATCGGTTCACGCATGCTGCTGTAGCCAATCCGCGCATGATGCTCTTTAAGTCCCTGCCTGGTCCTGGAATGGGCAATCATAAATGTGCCGCCGGGATTCAGGCTCCGCTCCGCGTTGGCGAACAGCATTTCCAGATTTACAAAATGGGGAATGCTGTTATAGATCAGCACGTTATCAAAGCCGGATTCGCAAGTGAAGGGATCTTCGAAGTCAACACACTGCGTTTCTGCTTCAGGATAGCCTTCCCGCAGCGCTTCGAGCATCGCGCTTGAGATGTCGAGGGCCAGATAGCGGCTTGGGCGGATGCCAAGCTTATGCAGCGCAGCGGGTATGACACCGGTGCCGGAAGCTACGTCCAGCAGGCTCTGCCCTGCTTTTATGCCCAGAGCTTGGAGAACCTTCTGGGCCAGTGCAACGGCTTCCTCGCTGTTGTTCCATCCGGCGGCCAGGGCATTGAAATGTTCAATTTCACTTTCTTTCGGTGAATGTGTGGTCATATGCGGCCTCGTCTCCTGTTATGTATTTTTATGGAGTTCATTATAAATGAAAAAAGGCGGCTCGTCAGGTCGAAAAGACCTTGGCGAACCGCCTTCTTTAAAATATAAGCCGTTTCATCTTGCGGAATGCTTAATGTGCTGCAGCAGGGGAGGGGCTAACCGGTGTCTCTGCATCATGCTGGATCAGCCCGTGTTTCTCCCAGGCTCTGCTCTTCCAGCGGAAATACATAATCACTGCTCTTACCCATTCGTCAAAAGCGGTGGCCAGCCATACCCCGGCCAGGCCGAGGTCAAGCGTGAACACCAGAAAATAGCCAAGCGGCAGACTCATGCAGACCATGGAGATCAGCCCCATATAAACAGGGAACTTGGCATCGCCCGAGGCCCGCAGAGAGTTGATGATCACCAGGTTGCAGGTGCGTCCCGTCTCCAGGAAGAAGCTGAGCAGGATGACCTGGGCGCCCATCCGGACGATGCTCTCATTGTCGGTGAACAGTCCGAACAGCGGTACACGGAAGGCGATAACAATGACATCCATAATTACAGTGACAAGCAGAGCCCACTTCACACTGGAGAATACCCGCGTATAGGCTTCCTCGGGACGTTTTGCACCGACCAAATGTCCAACAATGATCGAGGTGCCCATGGATACTGCGACGCTGAACAAGAAAATATAACTCGAGATATTCAGCGCGTATTGGCGCGTGGCCATCGCTTCAGCGCCCAAATACGTAATATACAGCGTAAATACCAGCTGGCAGGATTGATAGGTAATGGATTCAAAAGCAGACGGAATGCCGATTTTGAGAATCTGCAGCACATATTTTTTGGAGAGGTGGATGTAGTAGGTCCATTTGACCCTTACCTCCATGATCCGGTATAGCAGCAGGAAGAACAGTACCAGCGTGATCAGCCGGCTCAGCACTGTGGAAATGGCCGCACCCTGTACTCCCATTGCAGGCAAGCCGAAATGCCCGAAGATCAGAATGTAGTTGCCGGCCACATGAATGATATTCATGAGCAGGGAGACCATCATCGTCTGCTTCGTGAAGCCGTGCGTGCGGATCGTAGTCGCCAGGGCGTTAAGCAGCGCCTGCAGAAAAATACCGCCTCCGACAATGTTCATATACATTCTGGCATAGACGAGGATATCGCCCTGCACATTCAGCGCAGCCAGCAGGCTTCCGCCGAACAGCAGCAGAACCGCGCTTAGAATGAGGCCTACGGCCAGGTTGAGCGTAATGGCATTTCCGGTTACATTAGCCGCTTCCTGCGGTTTCTTCGAACCGAGATATTGGGAGACGACGATAGCTGCGCCGTTTCCGATTACACTGAGTACTAGAATGGCTATAGCTATAATCTGATTCGCTGCACCCACACCCGATACGGCATCGTCCGATACCGAACTGATCATAAACGTATCGACGCTGCCCATAAGCATGAACAGGAACAGCTCCAGGAAGATCGGCCAGGTTAGCTTAATCAAGTTGAACTCTTGATGTTTTACTTGCTCCATAATACACCTTCTTATTATTATTGCCCGTACTAATGTAAATGCTTTAGTCCCAAACAAAATGTATGTTAGCACAGCTTTTATGAAAATGCAGTATTTTTACGGAAATAATGAAAAATTGGATGGATTTCTTTCAAGATTGGCATCATTTAAGCCTCTGCGCAGCACAATAGTATCCTCCAGGTGACTACATCACAATAAAGTGCCTACTTCCCTTTTGGACTGCATGAACTTACACTTAGTGCAACACTTACAAAAATACACTAAAGAGGAGATTTATCATATGAAGCTGCAATTAGCACTAGATCTTGTGGATATCGCCGGAGCCAAGGAAATTGTCTCGGAGGTGGCTGAATTTATTGATGTTGTGGAAATCGGCACACCGATTGTTATTAATGAAGGATTGCACGCGGTGAAGGCCATTAAAGAAGCTTTCCCGGCGCTGACCGTACTGGCTGATCTGAAAATTATGGATGCAGGCGGTTATGAAGTGATGAAGGCCGTGGAGGCGGGTGCGGATATCGTTACCGTGCTGGGCGTTTCCGATGATTCGACGATTAAAGGTGCTGTTGAGGAAGCCAAGAAGACGAATAAAGAGATTCTGGTTGACCTGATCAACGTCAAGGATATTAAGGCAAGAGCTGCTGAAGTGGACGCACTGGGTGTGGATTATGTGTGTGTACACTCCGGTTATGATCATCAGGCCGAAGGCAAAAATTCCTTCGCCGATCTCCATGCGATCAAAAGCGTAGTGAAGCGGGCCAAAACTGCGATTGCCGGGGGGATTAAGCTGAGCACACTGCCGGAAGTCATTGCAGCTGGACCTGACCTCGTCATCGTTGGCGGCGGCATCACCGGTGAAAGTGACCCGAAGGCAGCGGCGGCAGAAATGAAACGCCTTGTGAGCCAGGCCTAAGGTTCGTATGGATACCGTTAGATACGCACAGGAAATAGTGAAGGAGCTGCAGCGCTCGGCAGCGCAGCTTGATGCAGCAGAAGCTGAGGGATTTGCAGCGCTGCTGCTGCGCTCCGGCAAGGTGTTCGTCGCCGGGGCAGGCCGGTCGGGGCTGATGGGCCGGGCCTTTGCTATGCGGCTGATGCATGCCGGCAAAGAGGCCTATGTAGTCGGCGAGACTGTGACGCCGGGAATCGAAGCGGGCGATGTTCTGGTGCTTGGTTCTGGATCGGGTGAAACGAAGAGTCTGCTCGCGATGGCGGAGAAAGCCAAAGCGCTTGGCGCGGCGGTTGCCGCTGTGACCATTGCGCCGGAGTCGACGATCGGCAGATTGGCTGATTATACAGTGAAGCTGCCGGGCTCTCCGAAAGAACAGAACGGCGGAGAGCGCGCCACCATTCAGCCTATGGCCTCCTTGTTTGAACAGACCTTGCTCGTCTTCTATGATGCGGTGATTTTGCGGATGATGGAGCAGACCGGCCAGACCACTACGCAGATGTTCGGCAAGCATGCCAACTTGGAATAAAACAAACCACGCCTGTCCGGCTGCCCGGACAGGCGTGGTTTGTTTAGGTGTATTTTGCTGCTGATCCTATAGATTAGCCTAGCGCTTAAGCAGATCCTCACGGATAGGAGTGAAGACATCGAGCAGCGCTGAATCTGCCTCCAGTGCAGTCACGCCATGCTTGGCATTGGAAGGAATAGCAATGCTCTGGCCTGCTCCTATAGCATATTCCTTGCCATCAATGCGGAACACAAAGCTTCCACGCAGACAGTAGCTCATCTGCTCATGCGGATGGCTGTGCTCATAGCCCTCGGCTCCCTTCTCGAAATGAACCTCCATCATCATCAGACTGGCTGCCGCATTCAGGATGCAGCGTTTGACGCCCGGCTCCGCCGGTTCCCATACTCCAAGATTGCTCATGTTTATTTCCTCCTTAGGTTAGTTGAATCTGCAATACAGTTGCCGCCTGACAAGTCTGAACGTGAAGATGAATAGATAGGGGTCAGACTCGTTCAAATCCTTTTGGAACGGCAATCTGAATTGTCCCAGGCTCAAGGCTAAGAATGTCCGCTTCCGAGTCCTCGAGAACTGTCAGCCCAGCCTGCGAATTCCGGGCTTCCGCAGCTTGGGCCGCTGTGTATTCAGCCTCTGCCCCTCCAGCCAAAGCTGTTTCTGCTGGGCCGAGCAGCCTGAGCGGAACGCCGCCGGGAACGCGGATGCGGCGGGTCATTGTGGAGCCGTTGATGGCAGCGACACACCAAATGCCGTCTGCGCGGGCGATCTTATACAAGCGGACGCCTTCCCCGGCTTCTTCGCACTCCAACGGCTCCAGCCGGAGTGCGGGAGCCGCTGCTGCCCGGGGATGCAGCAGCACCACGTAGTCCTCACCAGCGTTGCCGTGCACACGGAAATGCTGCTGTGCGGCGAGCGGGTACGCTCCGCCTACGGCACCCTCTCCGGTCGTAATGACCGGGAGGGCAGGCTCGGCGATATGCGCGCTCAGCCGCATGCCGCCTAAGCCTACAGCGTCAATGGCCTGCTCCGTGACTTCGGCCTCCGTACTCAGCGTATGCAGATTCCAGACACTGTCTGCCCCGCCCTCAATCCGGTCCCAGACCAGATAAGCGTCAAAACCCGCTTTGATGAACAAGAAATGCCGCTCATGTTCTCCGGCCCGCGCATCGGGAATGAGGCTTTTTGCATAATCCAGCTCCTCCGAGAAGCGGACCTCCCGGCAGACGCTTTGCAGCGGACCGTCCAGAAGATTTCCCGTTTCACCGGCGAACTGGACGACGTTATGCGCGGCTCCCGACACATACCAGTGCCGGTCCCCGTTGTAATAGCCGCCGGTTCCGGCATCCAGCGTCAGAGGAACCCCATCTGCCCAGATGGAGAAGTGGCCTTCATCATGATGGGCGTGATAGGTCAGCGGTGAAGCTTCGTAAATGGCGTAATGCTGCAGGTTCTGCTCTCCGCCGCGGAAGATGACATAACCGATGCCTGGATAATGTACGGAGCGGAGAGCAGGTGTCTGCTCTGGAAGATCTGGCTGCGGATACAGCAGCGCGGCCAGCGGCAGCGGGAAGGCTCCGGTATCCTGGACAGGCGCGCCGCCGTGCTTCCAGGTCCAGACCATTTCCGCTGCCAGCTGCGGATCTTCCTCTGCATAGAATCGGGCCGCGTAGCCGAGCAGGCGGAACCATTGTTCCTGCACATTGGCATCGCCGACTGCCGGAGTAAGCAGAACGGGCGCACCGGAAGGGCCGCCTTGAATAATGTCCTCCGCTGTCACGATGCCTATCAGGAAGCGGTACATCGCCTTTACCTTGGGATGCCGGAAATAATCAATTCCCTTTAGGCGCTTCAGCAGGGCAAAGAAAAGGAAATAACGGTGCAGTACGGCGCCGTGATAGCGCACATTCTCCGGCCATGCGCCCTCCGCATCAACCACTTCCGCGAGCTGCCAGTCGATCACGGACCGGGCATGCTCCAGGTATGCTCCGCTTTCGGCTTCCTGCGGGAAGAGGAGCGCATAGACCCCGAGCCCGGTTGCACGGTCGGCATTCCAGTTGCTGCGCTTGCCGCCTTTCTCGTCCGGGAAGGTCGTAAGGTCGAACCGGTAGTAGGCGGTGTCCATCATCATAGCCGCGATATAGCGGAAATCGGCGAGCAGTGCCGCCGTTTCCCCGGCAGCGAGTACTCCGCTGCCTGCAATCTGGTCATAGATGACCGAGGCGGCGGCCAGTCCCCGGCCGATATGCACAGCGCCGTAGGTGTCGTCGTCATGCCAGCCGTCCCGGCGGAAAATATCCATGCCGAGCCGCATATCGGCAAGCATGTATTGCAGCTTGCGCTTAGCCAGCCCGGCATACCGCTCTTCACCCGAGACCATATACAAGTTGGCATCCGCACCGGCAGCCTCCAGCAGATACGCCCAGTTGGTCAGCGTGGGCCGGTTGAAGAGCGGGGACAGCCGCTCAAGTCCAAGAGGTTGTCCTGCGGTATCCAGAAAAGTAACCCCGGTGCATATGCCGCCGTTCACAAGAGGGACTTCCAGGCTGAGCTCTGTCTGGATACCGTAATAATCGCCTGCGCATACAGGCAGGAGCTCCTCATAACGTAGAACCGTCCACTCTGCCTCCGCTGTATTGCTGATTCGTACGCTCCGCACATGGTCCTCCGGCGCACTGCCAGCCGGAGTTACGCCGGAAGGCTGCAGGCCGCTTCCGCTGCCGGACAGTTGCTCCAGCACAATGGTACTGCCGCTTCCGGGCATTTGGGTCCAGCCGTTCAGTGCCTCCCCGAAGCTGCCGTTTATCAGTGCCACCGGCAGCCCAAGCTGGGAATGTGTCAGGCGCACGCCGCAGATACGGGCAACGCCCTGTCCCCGTACCTGTACAGCCAGCTTCAGGAAGGCGGCCCCGGCGGGAACTTTGAAGACGAAGGGTTCCACCCGGAATATACCGAGGCCGCTAAGCGGAACGGCTGCCTCGCGGGCGGCAAATTGTCCGGACAGCTGCTGCTGTCTTGCGTATTCCTGCGCAATTGCGGGGATCTGTTCAATTCTGCTGCGGATTTCCCCCAGTTGTTCCCGGTCATAGCAGCCGAAGGGGCGGGCTTCGGCTGCGTCTTTATATGCTGAATTCATTGGTAGAATCAAACCTCCCTGTGAAGTTGTAATCCTGTTCTGTTATTTACTTTCTTCTTTAAGTATAGCTGTCCCGGGATGAAATCAGGGATGGATAAAAACAGGAAGCAGAGGGGACAAAGCGACTGAAAACTGCCCCGCAAAGTGAGGTCTTGATCTCGGAGCTTATTCTAAATGAAAAAGTGAAATTCTCCCCCTTAGCGCAGTCGGTTTCTCCCTAACTGTATATGCTCGGAGGGACGTATGATTAGGGCAGAAGCGCAAGTCCAATGACAGGAGGAACAATCAATGAATGAAACGAAACGTCAAATAAACGCCTGGACCTTTGTAGCGCCCAGCTTGATTCTGACGCTGATTTTTGGGGTGTACCCTATCTTTTGGGCTTTAAAGTACATGTTCTATGATTATCAGGGCTTCGGCACACCGCTATTCATCGGCCTGGATAATTTCGAGCGGCTGTTCCGCGATAAGGATTTCTGGCATTCCGTGGTCAATACCTTCATCTATGCAGGCGGCAAGCTTGTGATCACCATTCCGCTGTCTTTTGTACTGGCGGTGATTCTCAACCGCGCCTTGAAGGGGCGCCAGCTGCTGCGGGCGATTTATTTCATGCCTACCGTGATCAGTGCTTCGGTGATGGCGATTGTGTTCTACGTTATTTTCAACTCTTACAACGGAATGGTGAATCAGCTGCTCATGGGTGCCGGAATTGTATCCGCTCCCATAGACTGGCTCGGCGCCAAACACGCCTTAATCACGGCGATTATTATCGCAATCTGGGGTGCGGTCGGCAACTATATGCTGCTCTTTATTGCCGGGCTGCAGAATATTCCGGAGGATCTTTATGAAGCCGCTTCCCTGGACGGCGCGGGGCCGCTGCGGAAGATGTGGAGCATTACCGTTCCGATGCTGGGACCTGTGCTGCAAATGATCATCATGCTGGCCATCACCGTCTCTCTGAAAGGTTACGAGAGCATTATGGTGCTGACTGAGGGCGGGCCGTACGGCAAGACGGAAGTCATGTATCTGTATCTCTATAAACTGTTTTTCCCTGTATCGAGCGGAGGCTCGAGCATCCAGCAGTTTGGTTACGGGAGCGCGGTCGGGTTCACCACTGCGGTTATCGTCGGTCTGATCACTCTGGTTTACTTTTATGTATCCAAAAAGCTGAATGATATCTATTAAAAGAGAGGAGAATGTACAGTGAGCACATTGCATGCGGAAACGAAAATGACTTCGGCACAAGCTGAGCGTTCGGTTAAGACCAAAGCGCTGCTGTCCAAGGCACTGCTGTGGATTTTCCTGCTTCTGGTGGCGGCTTTTGCGGTATTCCCGATTGTTCTGGCCTTTTTCGGATCGCTTAAGTCCAATCTGGAGCTGACCACAGGAACAACCCTGCTGCCGAAGGAATGGAAATTCGATAACTATTCGCAGGCCTGGACTTCAGCAAATTTCGCACGCTTCACCTGGAACAGCGTATTTATCAGCACATTTACTACTATAGGCACTCTATTGATAGGAACGATGGCTGCATATGCAGTAGCAAGGGTTGATTTCTACGGGAAACGGCTGTATGTGATCATTCAGTCCTGCACCCTGTTTATCTCCATCGGTGCTGTCGTGCTGCGTCCCCAGTTTGATCTTATGGTATCGCTTCATCTGCAAAAATCGCTCTGGGGCGTCATCATCATTCTGATTAGTGCCCATGCGACTGCATTTTTTATGCTGATCGGTTTTGTGCGGGCGATCCCGAAGGAACTTGACGAGGCGGCGTTTATTGACGGCTGCAACTTTTATAGCGTATACTTTCGTGTTATCTTGCCGCTCCTGACGCCCGCACTGGGGGTGACTGCACTCTGGACCTTCCGCGGCGCATGGAATGAATATATTCTGCCGCTGGTATTTACCATGACGCAGCCTGCCCTGCAGACGCTGACCGTAGGTTTAGCCGGGCTGAAATACGGTATCGGGGATGCGGCGCAGCCCCAGCTAATGCTTGCCGGCGCATGCTTGTCCATGCTGCCGATGATTATTGTCTACATTTTTGCCAACAAATCATTTATGCAGATGACGGCTGGCTCTGTAAAGGGCTGAGGCTAACGCAGCGATTCTCCGGGCGGCCGGTCAACAAAGGATGTGGAACCATGCTGAAGGCCTGGCTTTACCGGACCTCGCTGAAGAAAAGAATATGGCTGTCGTTTACCGCACTGACGGTCTTTTGCATCTCTATTACCGGCCTGTGGGCCTACTCGATTGCTTCGCGGGCTATGGAGCGCAACTCCATCGACCTGAACCGCAATGTGCTGAACCAGTCGGTCAACGTGCTGGACCAGAAGCTGAAGCAGATTATTGTGGCTTCCTCCACCATGATGCTGAGTGAAGCGTACAAGCAGACCATAAGGGACATACAAGCGCATAACACAGACCGGTTTTTCGCCAATTTCTCCTTGCTGCAAGGCCCCTTTACACAGGCGGAGCTAACGGAGAACTCCATTGAATCTATACTGATCAGTACGCCGGACGGGGATTTCTATTCCGCCGGCAATCTGCGCAGAACAGCGACTCCATTTATGGAGTCTTTGCTGTATAAGCGGATCAAGGACAATCCGGAATCCAACTGGGTGGAGAGCCATCAGGACGAGCTGTTCGCCGGAAAACATCAGGTCATTTCCCTGCTGCTTCAGCCGCTTACGGAGAATTATGTGCCGGATGTCTTTTTGACCGTCAATGTAAAGGAGGACATCCTGGAGGATACGGTCAGCGGGGGCGCGAGCCTCGGCAGCGCAAAGTTTCTGCTGATCAACAAGACGGGGGCAAGTGTCTTCGGAGACAAGGAACGGCCGGAATGGTCACGCTCGGCGGCATTTATGGACAAGCTGCTTGAAGCAAAAAGCGGCAATTTCGAGTATTCCGCCGGCGGCGGGCCGATGCTGGTCAGCTATGCCGAATCACGGTATGCAGACGACTGGCTGCTGGTCAGCTACCAGTCGAAGAAGGAGCTGCTCCAGCCTGTGCGCAGCATCCAGTGGCTGGTGCTGATGATCATGGCTGTCTGTATTGTGATCGCGCTGCTGCTGGCGAGATACTTGTCGGCACTGCTGCTTGGGCCGCTGCTGAAGCTGCAGAAGACGATGTCGCGGGTGGAGCAGGAGGATCTCGGCGCCCGTTTCCAGAGTCCGTTTCAGGATGAGATCGGGGAAGCAGGCCGCAAATTCAACCAGATGCTGGACCGGATCGGTGAGCTGATTCTTGAAGTCAAGGATACGGAAAAAGAAAAGCGGAAAGCGGAGATCAAGGCGTTGCAGGCGCAGATTGAGCCCCATTTTTTATATAACACACTGAATACAATCTTCTGGAAATGTGAAATGGATGAATATGAGGATGTGAAGCAGATGGTGATTTCTCTGTCCGCCCTGTTCCGGCTGGGGCTGAACAACGGGCAGGAAATTACGACTCTGGGCAGGGAGCTGGAGCATGTCCGCCAGTACCTGAACCTCCAGCAGCAATGCTACGAGGGACTGTTCGAATATACGATAACCGCAGGGCCGGAGCTGCTGGAGCTTCCCGTGCTGAAGATTATCATTCAGCCCCTCGTGGAGAATTCGATTCTTCATGGGCTGAAGGAGCTGCGGAACGGGGGGAGGATTCGGATCTCCGTGGCAGCGGAGGCGCACAATCTTGTAATCCGGGTAACCGACAACGGGGCGGGCATGGATGCGGAGAAGCTGAATGCCCGGCTGAAGGAGCCTGTCGGCAGCGGAGGGTACGCCCTGTCCAATATTTGCAGCCGGTTGCAGCTGTATTACGGCAAGGAGGCCGGATTAACCTTCTGCAGCCGTCCGCTTATCGAAACCGAAGCGGTTCTCTCATTTCCAATGGAAGGTGGAGTTTATCCTGAACCACACTGAGCCTATTAAAATATGTATTGTTGACGATATCCCGGCCGTTGTCCGGGGCTTGTCGCAGCGAATCCCCTGGGAGGAGCACGGCATTGTAGTTGCAGCAACAGCGGCTAACGGAGAAGAAGGGCTAATGCAGATCCGCAAGCACCGGCCTGATATTGTGTTGACCGACATCCGCATGCCGTTTACCGATGGACTGGAGATGATGCGGATTATTCAGGCGGAGCAGCCGGACATCAAACTGATCTTCCTGACGGGCTACTCCGATTTCACATATGCCCAGGAAGCGGTGAAGCTCGGGGCCTTTGACCTGATCGTCAAGCCTTTTACCAAGCCTCAGGTGCTTGAATCGGTTCTGAAGGCCAAAGAGATGCTGGAGCGGGAACGCTCCCAGGCCGAACAGATGCGGGGGATGGAGCAGAAGCTGCGGGAGAGCATGCCTTATTTGCGCCAGGAGTACATGCGTCTGCTAATCCGCTATGGCAGCAGGCAGCAGCACCTCAGCCAGCAGTGGGATTTCTATGCCATTACAATGAACAGCCGCGACTTTTGTGTGCTGGTGGCGGAAATAGACTTTTTTGCAGAGCGCACGGCCGCCCTGCCAGTATCTGAAGTAGAGCTGATCCGTTTTGCGGTGCAGAATATTCTGGAAGAGACGGTTGCTGCCTATACGCAAGGCCTCGTCTTCCGCGAACATGTCAATCAATTCGTCATCGTCATGAATCCCCCGGCGGAGCTGGATGCGGAGCAGCTCGCGGAGAAATGCCGGGAGAACGTATGCCGTCATACATACCAGACGGTGTCGATCGGACTCGGCGGGGAGGTCGAAGAGGCCGGCCAGCTGTCCGTATCCTACGCCCAGGCGTTGTCTGCGCTGGCAAACACGTTTCTGACCGGCGGGAACAGCGTATACCGTTATGTGGAATCACTGGAGGGGGATGCCGCCCTGCCCCGGTACTCTTACGACAAAGAGAAGGAGCTGCTCTACTGCCTGCGTTCGGCCAATCTGGCCAAAGCGGAGGAGCAGCTAGGCGACATCTGGAATGAATGGCTGAGCGCTCCCGCCCTGCCCGGTCCGGCTATCGTCAAGACGATGTGTCTTGAACTGGCCCATTCCATCCACCGGGTCTTTTCCGACAAGGCTTCGGACTCGGAGGTCAAGACGCTGGAGAAAAAGCTGGCCGACATGAACGGAGCCGCCTCCTTTGAGGAGCTGCGCAGGCAGATCCGGGAATTTTGCCGCCAGGGCTGTGCGTACGTGCAAATCCGCCAGTCCAGCGATGCGCGTGTACTGGTGGAGCGGGCCATCGCCCATATCAATGGAAATCTGCACCGCAACCTTTCCGTAGCTGATTGTGCCAGAGAGGTTCATCTCAGCCCGAGTTATTTCTCCAATCTGTTCAAAAAGGAGATAGGAATGACGCTCGCCCAATACATTATCAGCCGCAGAATGGAAAAGGCCAAGGAACTGGTGCTGGAAGGCATGCAGGTTCAGGATATCGCCGTCTCGCTGGGCTATGAGGACCGCCCCTATTTTACTGAACTCTTCAAAAAATATACCGGCATGACCCCTACCGACTTCCGCTCCAAATACGCTTCGGTCACGCAGCGCGGAAACAGTGATTTCGTCTCCCATGAATAGTTGTTTTCTCCTTCACTTAGAATCGGGCGGACATTCTATAATTTTTATATGAAATGAATGCGATTACAAAAAGAAAAGGGAGGCAATTTAGATGAAAAGAAATAAGTGGATGCTGACTGGAGTTTCGCTGCTGCTGGCCGGTTCGCTGGCCGCGTGCTCCTCGTCCAATACAAATACGGAGGCGGAGGGCAACAATACAGCCGCTGAGAAAACAAAGCTGGTCTACTGGACCATCGACCGTCATGATTCTGACTTTATAGAGCAGAAAATCAGTGAGTATGAGGGCCTCAATCCCGATGTCGATATTGAAATGAAAGTGATGGCCGAGAACTACGCCCAGTCGGTGGATATTGCCTTCTCCAGTAAACAAGCACCGGATATTCTGCGTGTGGATACGGGGAACGTGCCAACCTGGGTGAAGAAAGGCTACCTGGAGTCCTTCGACAGTTATATTACACCGGAAATGAAAAGCCGGTTCGAGAAGGTGCTCATTAATGAGAAGAATACCGTGGACGGCAAAATCTACACCCTGCCGAATATCGGCCAGTTCTGGCGCCTGATCTATAACGTAGATCTGTTCGAGAAGGCCGGCATTACCGAGCCGCCGACCACGCTGGCGGAAATGGTGGAGGATGCCAAGAAGATTACAGAGGTGGGTAAAGCCAGCGGTGCTTATGGCTTCGCCGGAAATTTCAAAAGCGCAAGCGGCTTTGAACGTATCGCTTATCCGATCACGACCCTCAGCAAAACTGCAGGTACAGAGGGCTTCAATTTCCAGACTGGCCAGTTCGACTTCAGCATGTATAAGGAAGCACTTGAAGCCCTGCGGCAGATCACGATGGACGGAAGCATGATGCCGGGTTCGGAATCGCTGGATATTGACCCGCTGCGCGCGCAATTCGCCCAGGGTAAAATCGGGATGTATTTCAACCATTCTGTCGAACCTAGCGTCTACAAAACCCAGTTCCCGACCGATATCCGCTGGGCCGCAGCGCTTCCTCCGACAGTGGACGGCAAGCAAAACGGTGCCAGTCAGGTTATCTCCGGCAGCTACCTGGCGATGAGCAAGGATTCGGAGCAGAAGGAAGCGGCATGGAAATTCATCGAGTGGATGTACAGCGATGAGGTACAGATTGCCTATCAGGAAGGCGGATACGGGGTTTCGGTTATTCCTTCCGTTGCTGCTGCAGCCAAAGCTCCGGATATTCCGGGAATCGAGAACTTCCTGCCAACGAAATTTGATGCCATCTATCCGGCAACTCCGCTGGTAACTACCGAAGGACGCCTGGAAGGAACAAAGAAAGTCGATGTCTTCAACAAATATATTTTTGACGGCGGAGATTTGGACAAGGAGCTTCAGGATCTGAATACCCGCTATAATGCAGCACTGGAAAAAGCCAAAGCAGCGGGTGACACCACGATTGAAGCGCAGCCGGACTTCAGCGCAGCCAGCCTGCAGGGAAGCCTGTCCAGCAAATAAAACGCATACGCAGCATACAGACCGCAGGCCGAGCCTGCGGTCTGTATGCGTACATAGGGAATATGGTCCCGATGCGCCTGCCGGTGATGTGCGGCCCCCGGGTGTTTTGTAGTATGATATTAAAGACGAAAGGGGGCCGCATACCTTGGCGACGGATATTAAAGACCGTATCAATCTGAAGGAAATCAACTGCGAGAAGGAGCTTACGCTTGCCGTTATCGGCGGTAAATGGAAGCTGATCATCTTATGGCACTTGGGCCTAGAAGGAACCAAACGTTTCAGTGAGCTGAAGAAGCTTATTCCTCATATTACGCAAAAAATGCTGACCAATCAGCTTCGTGAGCTGGAGGAAGACCAGCTTGTGCTGAGAAAGGTGTATGCTGAGGTCCCGCCGAGAGTAGAATACTCTTTGACGGAATACGGGCAAAGCCTGCTGCCTGTACTGCGTATGATGTACGATTGGGGCAAAAACTACGGGAATAATGTCATCTGGAAGGATATACCTGAGGAAGATAGATAACGTTCGTTAGCAATAGATCGCAGACTGCGGTCCAAGCTGCAAGTGTGGAGCCAGTAGCGCTAAGTATATAATGGAGGGAAATCAAAGATGTCTACAGATTATAGTCCACTGCTGGAATCCTACCGGTTCGAAAATGGGATTTCATTAAAAAATCGTGTCATTATGGCACCGATGACCAACTTTTCTTCTAATGAGGACGGTACGGTATCCGGACCGGAATTGCAATATTATGCCCGCCGCTCCAAAGGTGCGGGACTGGTGATTACGGCCTGTGTATATGTGACGCGGAGCGGTAAAGGGTTTGCCGGCGAATTCGGTGCAGACCGTGATGAACTGATTCCAAGCCTCCGCGAGTTGGCTGAAGCAATCAAGGGTGCAGGCGCGAAGGCAGTTCTGCAGATCTTCCACGGTGGCCGCCAGTGTCCTCCTGAGCTGCTTCCGGATGGCCAGGCGGTCAGCGCGAGCAATGTTCCGGCTGAGCTGCCTCGGGGCGGTCATGGTCCTGTTCCTCGTGCGCTGAGCGAAGAAGAAATTACCGGTATTATTGCCGACTTCGGCGCGGCTACACGCCGGGCCGTTGAGGCCGGCTTCGACGGCGTGGAAATTCATGGCGCGAACGGCTATTTGCTGCAGCAATTTTTCTCCCCGCATTCCAACACACGCGAAGACCGCTGGGGCGGCAGCCTGGAGAACCGGCTGGCTTTCCCGCTCGCCGTGCTGCGTGAGGTTAAACATGCGGTGAAGGAGCATGCTTCATCGCCGTTTCTGGTCGGCTACCGCTTCTCACCCGAGGAGCCGGAAACACCGGGGATTACGATGGCCGAGACCTTTGCGCTGATTGATGCGCTGAAGGAGGAGGGTCTGGACTATCTGCATGTTTCGCAGCAGGATCTGTGGTCCAAACCTCACCGCGGCACGGACGACAGCCGTCCACGGATTGAGCAGATTGTGGACCGTGCAGGAGAGGATGTTCCGGTTATTGGTGTCGGCTCCCTGTATAAGGCCGATGATGCGCTGAAGAGCCTGGAGACCGGAATCAGCCTGGTAGCCCTGGGCCGCCCGCTGCTGATTGATCCGGACTGGGTGCAGAAGGTTGCCGGAGGACGCGCTGCTGACATTAAGACGGAGCTTGATCCTTCAGCCCAGGCTGAGCTTGTAATACCGGACCCGCTATGGGGCGCATTAATTCATACGCCAGGCTGGATGCCGATCAAAGCCTAAATCTGATCCAGCGGAGCGTTGGCGCGGTAAAACTTCCGCCTGCGGATTAATTGGGGCAGCCGCCGCTCCGTTTGGTTTGGTTCGTCTCAGACGGAGCCGTTACAGCTAAGTTAGAGGTGTTGCCACGGCCGCGGACCGGGGAGACCTTATTTTCTCTATAGAGTGCATTTTGCGGGACTAACGGACCGTAGCGCACTTATTACCGTTTCGGCAGCCGGATTTCAGGCCAATACCCGTGCATAAGTGCATTGGAGTCCGATAGCTTGCCGGAATGATGCTCCAGTCGAAAATAAGAGCTGCTGGGTCCGTTGCGTGCCCGGGGTCTTTTCTGACAGCGGGGGAACGATTTCCAGAAAATCCGCGTCCCATACTGATTGCTGTCCGGCTGCCGCCGGAAGCTCTCACCAAGCAAAAACCCTCTGACTCCCGTATTGCGGCGGTCAGAGGGTTTTTATTTCTGCACAGTTTGCGCAGATAATAAAATCGGACAAGCCGCAGGAGCTTCACTACCTGCGCAAAGAGGCCTGCCCGGTCAGAGCAATTGCTCTTGACCAGGCAGGCCGAATTGTTGCAGCGGGTTGTGCAGCCGCAAGGGGAAACCCTCGGCTATGCCTTTTGCTCAAACAGCTTGGCAATCTCAACGATAACCTGGACGGACTTCAGCATAACATCTACAGAAGCGTACTCGAATTTGCCGTGGAAATTTTCGCCCCCGGTAAAAATGTTCGGTGTCGGGAGTCCCATGTAGGAGAGCTGTGAACCGTCTGTCCCGCCGCGGATCGGGCGAATGACCGGTGTTATGCCGAGGTTCTCCATCGCTTCGTGGGCAATATCGACGATATGGCGGACCGGCTCGATTTTTTCACGCATATTATAATATTGGTCATTCAATTCCAGCACAATGTTCTCATCGCCATAAGTGGATTTGAATTCATCTACAATCGCAGAAATATTCGCTTTGCGGTTCTCGAACTGGGTGCGGTCAAAGTCGCGGATAATGTAATGCAGCTTGCTGTGCTCCGCCGATCCCTGCATGGAGATTAAATGGTAGAACCCTTCATAGCCGTCCGTAAATTCAGGAGCCTCGCCGGATGGCAGCCGGAGGTGGAAGGCCATGGCGATTTTGGACGAATGGATCATTTTGCCTTTTGCAGTGCCGGGATGCACGTTGACGCCTTTGAAGCTGATTTTGGCGGCAGCAGCATTAAAGCTCTCATATTCCAGTTCTCCCAGAGGCCCTCCATCAACGGTGTAAGCATAGGAAGCGCCGAAGGCGGCGACATCGAATTTATGCGGCCCGCGTCCGATTTCCTCATCGGGGGTGAAGGCGACTCGAATCTTGCCATGCTTAATTTCCGGATGCTCCAGAAGATACGCCATCGCGGTCATAATCTCGGCGATTCCGGCCTTGTTGTCTGCTCCCAGCAGCGTTGTGCCGTCTGTCGTAATCAGGGTATGTCCCTTATACCCGGGCAGCTCAGGGAAACTCTCCGTGGAGAGGACCACATTCAGCGCCTTGTTCAGCACAATGTCGTTCCCGTCATAATTCTCGACAATTTGCGGTTTCACACCGGAGCCGGTGAAATCTGTCGCGGTATCCAAATGCGCGAGGAAGCCGATCGTCGGAACCTCCTTGTCGCTGTTGGCGGGAAGGGTAGCCATGACATAACCATGCTCGTCCACCGTAACCTCGGCAAGTCCTAGTTCGCCGAGCTCATCAACGAGCTTGCGGGCCAGCACCATTTGCCCCGGAGTGGAAGGACAGGTGTCACTGTCTTCATCCGATTGGGTATCCATCTCAGCATAAGACACAAAACGTTTGATCAGCTCTTCTTTCAAAATGGTTCAGCTCCTCTTTTTCTTCCAGTCGTATGTCTATATTATCACTTTCTATAGAAGGTCTCATCCTTTGCGTTGTGGCGTGCATATGTTATTCCGCTTCATGGGACAGCGGCTCCTGCCGGAGCAATGACGCTGAGAGCAGGTAACGGTCAGGCGCCGGACCGACGTAAGAGAAAGGATAGCAGGTGATCAAGGTAAGCACCGGTGTATCACTCTGCTTAATCGCCCCCCGTTCATCACCGTCTACAATGAGACTGCCGGTAACTTCATAAATGAATTTTCCTTCGGCGGTCTCCAGCTCGATCAGATCATGGACTTCCAGATTGCCAAGGCCGCGAAACACTGTATCGCGATGGCCGGCCAGTACGCTGTTGCCGATGGCGCCAATCGCTGCGCTCCCTTCATAATGCCCTGCGCCTTTTTTCAATTGGGGGCGCCCGGTTCCTTCCAGAATCGCTACCCGTTTATCGAGCCTCGGAAAATAAATCTCTCCAATAACCTCGCCCCCGGTATAATCGGTTCTGGCAATGTTTTTCTCTCCAGAGAGGTTGACCATTCCTGCGGGCAGCGGAGTTTCTTCTTCCGGCACCTGGAGACTGACGGCTTCCTCCCTCTTTTTGTCCCAATCGTTTAGGGCATGGCGGGCTTCAGCGGGTGCTTTTAAGATCTGCACTACGGAATAGATCAGCACACACAAAGAGAGTATGAAGAATAGCTTCACGGCAATGGATAGCCCGGAACGCTTCTTCATACTCTCACCTCCAACCTTTGGCTTAATCAGCTTATTTTTTCGAATTCAGTCTGCGAAGTACGATAATACTGAGTATGGCAACGGCCAAACTGATCAGAATCAGGTTATACCAAGGTTCTGCTGTATCCGGCAATTTGTCGCCCTCTTCCGGTCCGGAGAGCGGAATCTCATCATCATCTATAATGACGTCGTCGCTTGGTGCCGGAGAAGGTGTCGGCGTTGCCGAGCCTTGCGGTGTTCCATTGTCGGCGCCGCCCATTGGCACAGGTTCATCCGTTACAGTCACTACAGCGGTTCCCGGTGAAGCTGTCACGGCTGGTGATCCGGTTGGAGCCGCCGATGGTCCCGGTGTAGCAGTAATGCCTGGGGACGTTGTCGGCCCGCTGCTAGGTGTGCTTGTTGGATTACCCGACGGCTCCGTTGAAGCGGAGGCGGCCGGTGTCGCGCCAGGATCAGTGGTTGGACCCGGTGTCACGGTAGCACTTGCTGTCGGACTAGGATCACTGGTTGGACCCGGTGTCGCGGTAGCGGCCGGTGTTGCGCTAGGTTCAGCTGTTGGATCTGGTGAGGCTGAAGCGGAGAAGATGAAGTCGACACTTGTTGTCTTCCCCTGATATTCATTTCCCGCTTCCAGCGGAAAGGACACATCCATCTGGAGCACTTCCTGTGAGCCTCCGGTAAGTGTACCTATGGCTACCCTGCCTTCTGCCTCGCTCATCACTCCTGAATAGAGGATTACTCCCTCTTTTTGCAGGGTCATTTGCAGTATATTGTACAATTCCTCGTCTCCGGAGGTGAATTTAAAATCAACAAAATAATTAAACCGTTCATGACCCTCATTGATCACCGTATAATCTGAGGTCGTTGCGTCGCCCGGCTGCATATTGCTCATAATCTCGGTGCTCGTCGTATGGGAATTGACCCGGAGCTTAATCGTCTCTTCTGCGCTTACACCCCCGGCATGCCAGATGACACCTGCCAGAATGATCAGAATGTAGGCGCCTATAAAGCCTGCCTGAACTCTCTTCTTCACTTTCCACGCTCCTTTCTACCGGAAAGTAATCCTGCCCTCAGCGTCCTCTCGACAAATCCTTACTTTAACCCTGATGTTTCTTCAACTTTTGTCATAAAGAGTGGTTTTATGGAGAACTACTACATAATAAGGCGACAGTGTCCTGAAAACAGTGATCAGAGTTTTATAGCCATATGTATGTTCGTTATAACGAATATTTACAGTATAATCAAAATTGTAAATAAAGAAAAACGAAATAAAACATATTTATTGGCTAAAATCATTCAATTCAAGGATAAAATAACCGGTTATCGTTTAATTACTTCGATTTACTCATTATTTATCCATATTATTGTTAATGATAGCGTTTTATAAAGAACGATTCGTGATGAGTATACAAAAAAACAAGGCGGTTACAAGGAAGGGAAGCCGATGCTTTCCAACCTAATAATCGCCTTGCTTAGTTATGTGCCGGATTGCGGGATTTAGTTCTCCTTAAAAAGCTGGGCTATTAGCTCATAGGAATGCAACTGGGCCGAATGGTCGAAAATTTGCGATGCGATGATGAACTCATCGGCATCGGTCTCTTCAACAATCTGCAGAAGCCGTTCTTGCAGAGCAGAGGGATCACCCGCTATAGAGTAATTCTGCTTGTTCTGCAGAATGGCTTTTTCCTGCATGGACCAGAGGCCATCCATGCTGTCTACCGGAGGCTGGAGCATGCCGGTGCGTCCACGGATGATGTTCAGGAATTGCTGCTGCTGAGAGGTGGCAAGTCTTCGGGCTTCCACTAGGGTGTCAGCGGCGGTAGCTCCAAGCCCGACCATAACATGAGGCTTGGATAGGGCAGCCGATGGCTTGAAGCTGCTGCGGTACAGTTGCAGGGCAGGCAGCAGATAATCCGGTGCAAAGTGGCTGGCAAAAGCGAAGGGCAAGCCTAGCTGCCCCGCCAGTTGGGCGCTGAAGCCGCTCGAACCCAGCAGCCAGATCGGAATGTTCAGGCCTTCGCCGGGAACAGCGCGCACTCCGAGCGGCCGCGAGCCTGCGCCGTTTGGATCAAAGTAAGCCCGGAGCTCGCTCAGCTGCTCTGGGAATTCGCTGCCGTCGCTGCCCAGGCCGCGCCGCAGCGCTCTGGAGGCTGCCTGGTCAGAGCCCGGAGCTCTTCCCAGCCCCAGATCTATGCGCCCAGGATACAGGGACTCCAGTGTGCCGAATTGCTCCGCAATCATGAGCGGCGCATGGTTGGAGAGCATGATGCCTCCAGAGCCCACGCGGATACTGCGTGTACCAGCGGCCACATGACTGATAACAAGCGAAGTGGCGGAGCTGGCGATGCCAGTCATATTATGATGTTCCGCCAGCCAGTAGCGTTTATAGCCCCACTCTTCGGCATGACGGGCCAAATCCAGTGTGTTATGAAATGAATCCGCTGCTGTACTGCCCTCTTTGATCGGAGCGAGATCCAGCACGGAGATGGGAATGTCCCGCAGTTGCTTCACTTTAATCCCTCCAGTAATGATGCTTTAAGCATCTTATAGCAGTATTTACAGCTATGAAATGAACTACCCGATAATTATAACATGAAATAATATTATTTACACACTTTAAGTAAGCGTTGAAGCAAGCAAACTAAAGTGAGAATGGATGGTCTGGGCTCTGATGGAACTGCAAAAACGGCTGTAGCCTATGGGCACAGCCGTTTCTGCAGTGTTGTACTGATTCGGGGATGAGCTTAATGAGCCTGCGCCGCTGCTGCGGCCAATTTATCAATGTCTGCAGCAGGGACTTCCATGAATGAAGAGACAATGGTCCGCTGATCCTCAAGCGCCGGTACGCCGGTGAATCCCACTTTGTAGATTATGCCTTCATCCTGCCAGAAATAACTGAGGAAATCCGGCTCGGTAGGCTTGCTGAGCTCTCCGTCGATTTTGTAAGGTTCCGTAACCAGCACCTCTTGTCCATTTACATGAGCGGCGGTAAGGGGAACGGCAAACTTTTCTCCGTCAATCCGGTAAAAAAAGACTTGTCCTTCCTGTTTGAAGGTTTCATATAAGCCTTGATTCTGCATTTGCAAAAAGGTGACATCAGGATTGGAGTATGCTGTCCAAAACACTGTTCGGGACATTCCCAGTCCGTCTAGAGGATAACTGAATTCAATGCTTGAGGTGAGCGTGGCCGTATGCATGGCAAAGCCGGACTCTTCCATAGGGAACTTGGGCACAAAGCCCATAATATCGGCAGCCATCCGTAAATCCTTCACATCAATGACATCTACATTAAAAAACTTTTTATTCACGAAGCTGCGTTTCATTTGTTCATCCGGATATTTGATGGAGGCCAGGAGTGATGCGATTTCTTGCTGTGATAGGGTACCGCTGCCTATATATAGTTTATAAACAATCCCATCCCGCTCCCAAATATAGAATAATTTCTGTACATGCTGATTGACATGCACATTGACATAGATTGTGTCTATTCCGCCAATGGTAGTGGGTTTCCGGTCAACCGGAAGAGGTGTCCCGCCGTCGCCGCGCGAGGATTCACTAAGTTCAACAGCCGTATAAATCTGCTCAACGCTGCTATCCTTGTAAGCTTCCAGCGAAAATTGCCCGGTGTGGGTATCCCCGTCGTACCGTACATAAGTGAGAGTAACTTGTTCAATCTCGTTATCCTCTGAGTTCGCAGTAGCAGCTTGAGGCGGAGTGACCGCAAGGTAAGCCCTCTCCAGAATGAAATCCGGGGGCAGCACGGACGGAGCCTGGAAGGCAAAACCCGCTTCCTCCACGGCTCTGTCCAAGCGATTATAATTTCTATTCTTGTACAGATTGATTAAATCATCGTTAACGGCTGTGTCGTTATTTTTTGAATCGCTGGAGGCATTCGTTAGTGTCACCACGCTCAGCAGAACCAGGAGCAGCACGGCTGCCGCTGATATCCGGTACGAGCCTTTTTTAAATGAGCGGATCATAGAAACCCTCCTTGTAATCTGCTGACGGTGCTGCGATCCGAAGAAATAAAGCACTTCGCGGTCGGTCCGTCCTTTAGAAAACTGCTTGAGAAATTCAACGAGCGTTAATCCGTATGCCGCAGCTTCTTCTTCTCCCAGCACATCCAATACGTGTGCGTCACAGGCCAGCTCCCGGTCGGTTTTCATTTTGTACAGTCCTAGCCAAGCTAAAGGATTGGGCCAATGAATAGCCGCGGCCGCACTGCCCAGCAGATTCCACAGGGTATCGCGGCGTTTATAGTGAGCAAGCTCATGGGCCAGAATGTGCAGCAGCTGCGGTGACGTTAACTCCTGAAGCGCCAGTTCCGGGACGTATATCCAAGGACGGAACACGCCGCTCAGGAAAGGGCTTTTGGCCGAGGAGCCGGTGTAGAGCGGGATCTTTCTTTTCACTCTGAACCGGTTCAGAGCGTCCTCAAGCACCGCAATTGGCCGGGGATCAGTAACCCGTCTCAGCCGCTTCCGCCCGCGGAGCTGCCTGCTCATGATGCCAAGTCCGTTCAGGAAAAGAAAGACTGCACCGCCGAACCAGATTATTGCAGCGGCCTTCAGCCAGGGAGAGTAGATACCTGCCGCACTGGAATGTCGGACTCCCGGCGCCTGCCCGTCTGCTTGTTGTAGGTGTCCTGCATTAATGGTGTCTCCGGTTCCGGTAGTGCCTGATTGCGGATCAGAATCAGAGTCCAGCCCCTGATTGCTTGGAGCAGCAGCTTGCAGATTCGGCAATGGATCAGCGGCCTGTCCCGTGAGCGCGCTCTTTATTCCTTCTCCATACTGAAGCACATGGAACATGCTGAGCGGACTGTCCGGGATCACCGGAAGCAGCATTCGGATAATGACCAGCAGCCACAGCAGGTAACGGACCCTGGCGCTGATGACCTTTTGCAGGATGGCATGAATTGCGATTACAACCAGAATCACCAGGCTCGCGGCTAATGTATCATCCAGGAAATCGACAAACAGGCTGTAGATCACATTCATTCCTGTGTACCTGAATCTTTGTGTGCTCCTTGTGCTTTCTTCTCCTGGAGCAACCGTTCCAACTGCTCAATTTCCTGGGCGGATAACGTAACCTCTTCCAAGAAGTTGGTGACCATCAGGTTGGCGGCTCCCCCGAAGACCCGCTTCAGAAAAGACTGGCTTTCTGCTTGTACACATTCCCGCTCGGAGAGCAGCGGATAATAAAGATAACTACGCCCGGATTTCTCGAAGCCAATGGCTTTCTTCTTAAGCAGCCGTGTGATAAAGGTGCGTACCGTCTGATCGCTCCATTCAATAGACCCCGGCAGGTGCTGGACAATTTGTTCAGCTGTAACCGGATGGTTGCCCCAGATGACTTTCATGATCTCCCATTCAGCCTCTGAAATTTTGGGGATGCTCTTCATATAATCGACTCCTCGCAGTTTCATGAATATTCAATCTACAAATGTAGTTTTAATCTCCTGGTTGATATTACACTTGTAGATCTAAATTGTCAAACGCAGAAAACCCCCGTTCTGCTTGCTTACAGCAGAGCGGGGGTTAGCGTTTGGCAGGTGCCGTAAATTACATTGCATCCTGATCGCGGAAGATTATCCGCGGGGTAGTTGCAATTTGTACAACTAAAAATTCATTGCTTTGGATTTTACGCATACTCAAGTTGTAGCGCCTTCCTCCAGCTCAACCGGCAATATGTATTCTGCGCGGACGGCACCGCCGTGGACCTGCTGAATGATCAAATCAACGGCAAGTTTGCCCATATCTTCAATGGGCTGGCGGATGGTGCTGAGCGGCAGAGCCAGCAGGCTTCGCAGGGCAATGCCGTCATATCCTACAATCCGCACATCCTCAGGCACCCGCAATCCCCGCTCCCGGCAAGCCTTAAGCGCATAAGCTGCAATCAAATCGCTGCCTGCAAAGATGCCGTCCACATCGGGCTGTTCGTTGAACAGCTGCACAAGCAGCCGCTCATAAGCTCCGACATCAAAGCTGTTGTTATCCGTATGCAGCAAGGTGTGCGGGAGGTTATGCTGCCGGGCGGTATCCGCAAAGGCCTCGGATCTTAGCACAGACAGGATATTTAGCTCAGGATGCCCACCGATATGGGCGAGCCTGCGGCAGCCTTTATTAATCAATAAGGTAGTAGCCAGCACCCCGCCCCGATAGTTATCGGAGCAGACATAAGGGATTTCCGGCGATATTCTGCGGTCAAAGGTGACGAGCGGCAGATTCATTTGCCGGTAGGCTTCAACTTCCAGGGTGTGGCTGCCCATAATAATGCCGTCGACCCGGCTTGCGCGAAGCATATCAATATATTCGAGTTCTTTATGTTTGTCCTGCTGCGAGTTGCAGAGCAGCAGCTTATAGCCGTTCCGGTAGGCATGCTCCTCGATATGGCTGGTCAATTCCCCGAAGAACGGATGAGAGACATGAGGGATGATCAGCCCGATAATATTTGATTTGGAGCGGCTGAGCGAGCGGGCGAGTTCGTTTGGCCGGTAATTGAGGTCATTCATCGCGCTGTAGACCTTTTTCTTCAGATCCTCGCTTAAGTACCCCCTGTTGTTCAGCACCCGGGAGACGGTTGTCACCGAAACGCCTGCCCTCAGCGCAACGTCTTTAATTGTAGGCATGTGGAACCTCCTGTCTTGGCGGGTCTTTGCACACTCATTCTAACTTGGATGCAAGGGACTGTCCATGAAGGGATGAACCTTCTATTTATGTTTCAAAAATTAGACTTTCCCCATATAATAAGAAGAAAAACGTCATAAATTGTAATTAATTTTATTTACTATATAGATTGAACTTGAGAATGTACATTTAGGGAAAAGTGGCGGAGGGGAATTTTGGAACTGGAGGAGCGATAGCGTCCGCCTTTAGGTTTGGATTTCTACCGCAGTTTGCGGTTGAATTCAGGAAATCCAAACCTAACAGCGGCCGGAAGTCCAAACATTCTCTGTAGTCACGGCCAATCCCAAAATAGAAGAATTATAAGTTCAGTCTATATATTTACTCTATTAAGCTTATAAGTAAATAGCAAAGCCCAATCATGATGGTTCCATACGCTTTTAATAGAAATTGTCGAATTTACCCGTTTCTGATTTTGGGAACTTTGGGATAGATGAATGGGAGTGTGCTAATGGGCAAGGGGAAAATTCAGCGCAGGTTACGGTATGGCTTGTTTTTGCTTTTATTTATGATGCTCAGCACGGCACTGTATCAGCCGGTGTCCGCCAGCAGCGAAGAACGGCGCCCTCAGAATGTGCTTGTCCTGCATTCCTATCAGAAGGGCTTTGCCTGGACGGATGACCAGGGTGCAGGCATTGAAGAGCAGCTCAAAGGAGCAGCCGATCCGCCGGTTATCTACACCGAGTATTTGGACTGGAAACGATTCCCCAGCAATGACAACCTCGAGCACTTCTACCAGATGATCAAGTTCAAATACCAAGCTCTTCATATCGATGCGATTATCGTTACGGATGATGCCGCTTTGAACTTCGCCATTCAGTACCGCAAGGAAATCCTGAGCGATGCACCCATCATATTCAGCGGCATTAATCAGTTAGGTATGGACAGTATAGCGGACAAGCGCAACATCACCGGAGTCATCGAAGAGATCGATTCTACAGAAACGATACGAATGGCGCTGGAGATCAATCCATCGATCCGTAAGGTGTACATTGTATTCGACAATTCTGAAAGCGGGCTCTCCACTGGTAAAATGGTCAGTGACCAGATTCTGTCTCTGGAGCGGGGACTCCAGATCATCCCGATGAACAGTCTCTCCAATGAACAAATCATAGATCAAGTATCCACCCTTTCATCAGACAGCATGGTTCTCATGACTACATACTACAGTGATACAACGGGAAGAATTACTGAATTTGACCGGTTCTCAAGCGAGCTTAGCGAGAGCAGCAGTGTGCCGGTATATCATATTTATGATTTTAGCCTGAATCACGGGGCCTTTGGCGGAAATCTGATTAGCGGCAAAATCCAGGGACAAACTGCAGCCAGCCTGGCTCTGCGGATTCTGGAAGGAGAAAATGCGGGAGAGATCCCTATTGTCTCGGACAGCGCCGTGCGAAAGGTTGTTGACTATAAGGAATTGCAGCGTTTCAACGTTTCCCTGAAGCAGCTGCCGGAAGGCAGCGAAGTCATCAACAAGCCCTTTTCCTTCTATCAATCCTATAAAAAGCTTGTACTGAGCATTGTCGCGGCATTCGCTGTTCTGCTGGCCTTTATTCTTATCCTCCTATTCTACGTGCAATTGGTCAAGCGAATCCGAAGCAACCTGGAAAAAAGCAATGAACGCTTCAGTTTGGCTGCCTATGGTTCGGATGCGGTAATCTGGGATGTGGACATGACCACGATGATCTACTACTTCTCGGACAGCTGGTATGAGCTGCTCGGCTATGAACTGGAAGAAGTGGACGAGAGCCATGGAGGGTGGAGAACTCTTATCCATCCAGAGGACGCAGAACATGAGAACCGCCTGCGCACTGAGCATCTGCAAGGCAAAAGTTCCTACTATTACTGCGAATACCGGATGCGGAGCAAATCAGGCGAATATAAATGGTTTCAGGCCCGGGGCAAGATGCTGCGCAACGCAGACGGAGGTTTTGTCCGTTTTGCCGGCTCCATGGTTGATGTTACGGACCTCAAAGGCTATGAGAGCAAGCTCCAAATGAGCTACCAGGAACTGGAGTCGACCTATGAGGAGCTTACGGCACTGCAGGATGAGCTGCTGGAGCAATATAACAAATTGGTCGAGAATCAGGCACTGCTGCAGACCAGCGAAGAGAAATACCGGCTGCTGGCCTATAACGATGTCTTAAGCGGTCTGCCGAACCGGCTGTCCCTTTCTGAGGAACTGCAGAAGTTTATCAAAGAACACGCTGGAGGGCATGCAGCCTTGTTCTTTCTGGATATTGATAATTTCAAATATATTAATGATACGATGGGCCACACCTTTGGGGACGAGCTGCTGGTCAAGGTCGGTGAACGGCTGCTGGGCTTGTCGGACGGACGCAGCAAGCATTTCCGTTTCGGGGGCGACGAGTTTGTGATTCTGTTCGAGAATATCAAGGGATCGGATGAGGTCATCTCCTATGCACAAGCGCTTGTGCAGGGTTTCAAGGAGCCCTTCCAGCTGAATGCCAGCGTTGTTCACATCTCAACTAGTATCGGTATTGCCCAGTATCCGGAGAATGGGATCAATGCAGAAGAGCTTTTGAAAAATGCCGATATTGCCATGTATAAAGCGAAGGAAGCCGGTAAAGGAACATATGTATTATACGGACAGGCGATGCAGCAGCATTTTGACGAACGGATGATCATTGAGAAGCATTTGAGAAATGCTATCTCCAATAATGAGCTTTCACTTCATTATCAGCCACTGTTGGACACCGCCTCAGGCGGAATCTGGGGCTTCGAGGCTCTGATCCGCTGGAACAGTCCGGTGCTTGGTTTTGTATCGCCGCTTTCGTTCATCAAAATCGCTGAAGACTGCCGGTTGATTGTCCCGATCGGTGAATGGGTGCTGCGGGCGGCCTGCCGGTTCATTAAAGAGCTCCATGCAGAAGGTTATGAGGGCTATCATATCTCGGTGAATATTTCGGTGATCCAGCTGATGCTGGATGATTTCACCGATATGGTGCTGGGCATTCTCAAGGAGACCGGATTGCCGCCGGAATATTTGGAGCTGGAGATTACCGAGTCGATCTTCATGGAATCCTTCGAAGCGATCAGTTCCAAGCTGGAATCGCTGAAAACACGGGGAATCGGCATTGCCCTGGATGACTTCGGAACAGGATATTCCTCGCTTAGCTATTTGAAGCAGCTGCCGATCACTACGCTGAAGATTGATAAGTCGTTTATTGACAGCATTGATACACCGAACAATATGTCACTGGCCCGGTCCATCGTAACCATCGGTCATGATATGGGGCTGAAGGTGACCGCAGAAGGGGTGGAAACCCGGGAGCAGCTGGCCTTTCTGGAGCGTACAAGCTGTGACAAGATCCAGGGCTACTTCATCAGCAGACCCATACCGGAAAAAGAGGTGGCCAGTTGGGTGGAGGGCAGGAGGGCGGGATAATGGAGCGAAGGATACCGGTCCCCGAACAGGGCGGTATCCTTTTCTGCTGTCTTTTGCTAATCGCTGCACTCTATTTCAGCAATCTCCGTGCCAGCTTAACCTTATTGCCGTATGGCGGATAGACAACCCCGAGGTCAAGCTTGGTCCCTCTTTTCACAATGCTCTTGCTGTGGGAAAAGAGATCAAAGCTATGCCTGCCGTGATATCCGCCGATGCCGGAGCCTCCCACTCCTCCAAATGGCAGATGTGCGCTGGCTACATGGGTAATCGTATCATTGATGCAGCCTCCGCCGAATGAAACTCTGGCCAGCACCTCCTGTTCCGCCTGTTTGTCTTCGGTGAACAGATAGAGGGCGAGCGGTTTGGGGCGCTCATTGATGCTGCGGATGGCTTCGTCCAGCCGGGTATATTCCATAATGGGAAGTACAGGCCCAAAAATCTCGTCCTCCATGGCCGCATCCTTCCAATCCGCAGGATAGAGCAGTGTAGGTTCTATGTATAGATCCTCCGGCACAACGGTGCCGCCCATAATGACCTTCGATTGGTCCCGCTGAATCATTCCGGCAATTCTGCGCAGCTGGCGTTCATTCACAATCCGCCCGTAATCCGGATTCTGCTGCGCATCCTGGCCGTAGAACTCTTGAATATAACGTTTCATTAAGGAGATCAGCTGGGATGCCACATCGCTGTGGACAAGCAGATAATCCGGGGCAATACAGGTCTGGCCCACATTGATGAGCTTACCCCAGACAATCCGTTTCGCTGCTATCTCCAGATTGGCGCTTTTATCGACAATGACCGGACTTTTACCGCCCAGCTCCAGTGTTACCGGCACCAGATTTTTGGCCGCGGCTTCCATGACTATTTTGCCGACAGGGACACTTCCGGTGAAGAAAATATAATCGAATTTGGCATGAATCAGCAGATTGGTGGCTTCTTTCTCACCCTGAATTACACGGATATAGGACGATTCGAAGGTTTCCCTGATCATATCCTCAATCACGGCGGTAATGGCCGGGGTACTCTCCGAGGGCTTCAGTACGGCGCAGTTGCCGGCGGCAATTGCCCCGATGAGCGGCTCGATCAGCAGCTGAAACGGATAATTAAAGGGGCCGATAATGAGCACGGTTCCGTATGGCTCGCTGAGGATCCGGCTTTTGGCCGGAAATATATGCAGCGGGGATTTGACCTTCACCGGCTTCATCCAACGCTTCAGATGCTTCATCATATATCCAATGCTGTCCAGTGTGAAGCCGATTTCCGTCGCATAGGCTTCAAATTCGCTCTTGCGCAGATCCTGATGCAAGGCCGCGATAATTTTCGACTCATTGCGGCGGATGGCATCTTTCAGCTTCTGCAGCTGGCGAAGCCGGAAGGCGGGCTCCTTCGTAGCCCCGCTGTGAAACCACTCACTGTGCTCGGCCAGCATCTGTTCAACGCTTTGGGCTGTCAACTCCGACATAAGTGAACCCTCCAATATATGATGTGTAGATATAGATGTGTTCGTGTATCCCCGAGAACAGCTTCCGGCAGGAATTACTTGTCCTGGCCGGGAGCCGAAGGGACGGTGCGGATGTAGTCGTTCATAGCCATCATATTCAGCAGCGTAATGCTGCTGCCTTTGAACTGAATCCAGCCGATATCGCGCAGATAACCCATTTCACGGGATAGTGACGGGCGGGCCGTATTCAAATGCTCCGCCCATTCTTTTCTGCTGAAGGGCAGCCGGATGACCTCGGAGGCTTGCTGAGCCGCTTGTTCCAGTAAAAAGCTGATCACCCGCCGCCGGAGAGGGCCGGCTGACAATATTTCGATCTTCCGGTTGACCAGCACCAGGCGCTCCGACAGATTCTCAATAAAACGTGTGAGCATGTCCGTGTCTGTGGTGAACAACCGGAGCAGCTCCTGCTTGCCGATAAACATGACGGAGCAGGGGCCTGTGGCTGTAACTGTAGCCGGAACTATATTTTCTCTGCGGAACAACACCGCTTCGCCAATGGTCTGTCCCTGATTTAGATGGGCAATGGTTACACTGCTGCCGGTAGGATGGGTTTTCTGAACCTCAATCCGTCCTTCCAGCACAATGCCGAGTTTGTCTGCAGTATCACCTTCCGCCAAGATCAGTGAATTCTTATGAAAGCTGCTTACGGTATATGTTATTTTTTGCAGCACCGCTTCGATTTCCTTTACGGTTTTCCCGCGGAACAGCAGGCAGGATTGCAGTACAGCGGGCTCCGGTTTCATAGCATTTCCTCCAAATTTATAGCATCTGGTAACATCCGTTACCGATTGTATGGCGAAAGTCTACTACAATTAGCCTTAACTGTAAAGGCGGGGCGAACGGAGTCCTGTATTGGTAGCCTATACCTATTAAAGGAGTGAACGTGCAATGAGTAATATGTTTTGTTTTCAATGTCAGGAAGCGGCTAAAGGATCGGGCTGTACGATTCAGGGAGTCTGCGGGAAAACTAGCGATGTGGCAAATCTTCAGGATCTGCTGATCTATACGCTGAAGGGTATTTCCATCTTTGCACGCCGGGGCCGGGAGCTTGGAATGACCGACTCTACCACGGAGAAATTTATTATAGAGGGTATGTTCGCTACAATAACCAATGCTAATTTCATGCCTGAAGCTTTCATTGCCAGAATCAAAGAGGGGTTGATCCTACGCGGCCAGTGGAGCAGTAAATTGCAGGCAGCCGGAGTAGAGGTTCCTTACGCCGGGCATGATGCGGCTCTTTGGACGGCAGACACCGATGAGGCACTGCAGGCGAAGGCGGAGACGGTAGGAGTTCTGTCCACGGAGAACGAGGATATCCGTTCCCTGCGTGAACTGCTGACCTACGGGCTGAAGGGAATGGCAGCGTATATGGAGCATGCCGCAGTGCTGGGCTATTACGAAGAAGGCGCACATGCTTTTATGGAAAAAGGTCTGGTGGCGACTCTGGATGATACACTCACGGCGGATGAACTGACTGCACTTGTGATGGAATGCGGCAAGCTGGGTGTAGATGTGATGGCTTTGCTCGACCGGGCCAATACAACAACTTACGGCAACCCGGAAATCACCAAGGTGAATATCGGTGTAGGGCAGAATCCGGGGATTCTGATCAGCGGGCATGACCTGAAGGATATGGAAGCGCTGCTGAAGCAGACCGAGGGCACCGGAGTGGATGTGTATACACACAGCGAGATGCTGCCGGCGCATTATTATCCTGCTTTTAAGAAATACAGCCATTTCGTGGGCAACTACGGCAATGCCTGGTGGAAGCAGGCGGAGGAATTTGAAAGCTTTAACGGACCGATTCTCATGACGACGAACTGCATTGTGCCGCCGAAGGAGAGTTATATCGGCCGTTTGTATACTACGGGCAATACCGGTTTCCCGGGAGTGCAGCATATTTCGGCGGATGCCAATGGAGCGAAGGACTTCTCGGCTATCATTGAACAGGCCAAAGGCTGTGCGGTTCCGGAAGAGATCGAAACCGGCGAGATTGTCGGCGGATTTGCCCACGCGGCCGTAATGAACGTAGCCGATCAGGTGGTTGAGGCCGTTCAGACCGGAGCTATCAAGCAGTTCTTCGTAATGGCCGGCTGTGACGGCCGGATGAAGAGCCGCAATTATTATACCGATTTCGCTGCCGAACTGCCGGGAGACACAGTGATTCTTACGGCAGGCTGTGCGAAGTACAAATATAATAAGCTTGCGCTTGGCGACATCGGCGGGATTCCGCGTGTGCTGGATGCCGGCCAATGCAATGATTCCTATTCGCTTGTCGTGATTGCCCTGAAGCTCAAGGAAGTATTCGGACTTGAGGATATTAACGATCTGCCTATCTCCTACAATATTGCCTGGTATGAGCAGAAGGCAGTAATTGTACTCTTGGCACTGCTGTATCTGGGTGTGAAGGATATTCACCTAGGACCTACGCTTCCGGCCTTCCTGTCGCCGAATGTTGCCAAGGTGCTGGTCGATACCTTCGGTATCAGCGGTATTACAACCGTACAAGAAGATATGGAGAAATTTATCGCAGCTGTATAACTGAATGGCCATTGTGCCATATAAAATAGGGGTACTTCTCATTGCTATGAGAAGTACCCCTATTCAGTTTATTATTCGAATACCTCCTATGGCAGGCGGTACACCGCGAACGGCTCGCCGCTGCGGAAGGTGCCGCTGGCCTGATCCAGCTTGTCCATGAGCTCAGCATCCGGCTGCAGGGCAACGCTTTGCAGATTCTGCTGCACCTGCTCCACGCGGGTGGCTCCGACAATCACCGTGGATACAGCCGGTTTGTTCATCAGCCAGGCCAGGGACAGCGCAGCCATAGAGGCGCCGGTTTCTTCGGCAATCCGCCCGACCCGGTTCCCCAGCTCAATCCGGCCGGGGGTAAGGAAGCGGCCGAAGTTTGGATCGGTTTCGGCTCTGGAGCCTTCCGGCGGTGCGCCGTCACCAGCATATTTGCCGGTAAGAATACCTCCGGCAAGCGGGAAGTAGGGGATAATCCCGAGCCCTTGATCCAGGCAGAGTGGAACCAGCTCGGCCTCCGGCGTCCGGTCAGCCAGAGAGTAGCTGCACTGAATCGAGGTATACTTGACCAGATTCCGCGCCTCGCTGATGCCCAGCGCCTTCATTAACTCCCAGGCCGCATAATTGGAGGCCCCGATATAGCGGACTTTACCCGCCGATACCATATCATCCAGGGTCCGCAGCGTCTCCTCCAGCGGTGTATAGGGATCAAAGGTATGGATCTGATATAAGTCTACATAATCGGTCTTCAGGCGGCGCAGGCTGCCTTCCAGCTCCAGCATCAGGTGATGGCGGGAAGAGCCGCTGCCGTTAGGGCCTTCGTGTCTCGGAAGACCTGCTTTCGTAGCAAGAACTGCACTTTGGCGTCTGCCCTCCAGCGCCAGTCCGATGATCCGCTCCGATTCGGTGCCGGCATAAATATTAGCGGTATCGATAAAATTAATGCCCTGATCGAGCGCGGCATGGACGATATCAATGGAGGTCTCCTGATCGGCTCTTTTGCCAAAGGAATTGGTCCCCAGACCCAGTGCGGAGACCTGCAGCCCGCTGTTACCCAAACGGTGATATTTCAAGTGGTTCACTCCTCTTGTTCAGCATAGTGGTGTATTTCGTCAAAGCACAGACAGATCTGCCCCGGAGAACAGCTGCAGTGCAGTGTCCATAAATAAGCGGACGGCAATCGAGGTCTCCTCCAGTGTATGGACGGCGAGATGGATATCCCGGTAAGCATCGGGGGCCAGCTCCTTTATGATCACATTCGGCGGTGGAGACAGCAGGGACAGCTGCGACATGACACCAATAGCCAGCCCCTCCTTAACCATATTGAGTGCGGTCATGTAGCTGTTCACTTCGTATTTCACATTTAGCTTGCTGCCTCCCCGATGGAACAAATCAACGACCGGAGGCTCATAACCTGCCCGGCAGATCAGCATCGGCTCGTCTTCCAGATCCTTGACACAGATGACATGCTTCTCACGGAGCGGATGGCCGCCAGGAAGCACTGCGTACAGTTTCTCCCGGTAGAGCGGAATCGTGGCAAATTCTTCTTGCGGCGGAATAATGAAGCCGACATCAATAAGCCGGGTCTCCAGCCATTCTTTAACCTCAGCAACCGAACCTTCATAGAGAACAATCTCAATCTCGGGATATTTCTCGGTAATGGAACGGATGATTTTGGGGACAAAATAAGCAGACGCCACCGGAAAGGCCCCAATGCGGATGAGTCCCTTCTCCAGGCCCTTCTCAGCGGAGATTTCCTGCTCAACCTTGTCAAACCCGTTTAGAATTTCCCGAAAAATAATCAGAACACGCTTACCGATATCAGTGAGCATCAGCCCGCTGCGCCGGTCGCGCAGCAGCAGCTTCACTGCAAGCTCAGACTCTAGCGCGGAGATGGCCCGGCTGACTGCAGGCTGGGTCATGTTCAGCGCCAGACCGGCTTTAGTGAAGCTGCCGCTCTCGGCAATTTTGACGAATAGGCGAATTTGATTGTTGTTCATATCGAATCTGGTATGCCCCTCATGAATATAATTCATTTCAATTATGACTGTGCTTATTGTATCATTTGGAATGAAAATAGAACAAGGGGTGATGAGATGCAGCAGCGGAAGAAAAACATTGCTTTGCTTATATTTCTGGTTATAGTCTGGGGGATCAATTGGCCGCTGTCCAAGATTGCTCTAGCCTACGCTCCGCCCTTGTTGTTTGCCGGAATCCGTACGGTTATTGCCGGAGTGATCCTCATTGTTGCTGCGCTTCCTAAAAGGAAGGCCCTTCAGTTCAGCAAGCTATGGCCGGTCTATCTGACCTCGGCCTTTCTCAGCATCGTTTTCTATTACGGGTTCCAGACGATCGGCCTGCAGTATATGCCCTCAGGGCTGTTCTCGGCCATTGTCTTTCTGCAGCCTGTGCTGCTCGGTATCTTTGCCTGGATCTGGCTGGGAGAGCGTATGTACGGAATGAAGATGTTCGGCTTGCTGCTTGGTTTTCTCGGGGTAGCTGCGCTCAGCATTGGCGGATTTACCGGAAGTATCTCCGCCTTGGGTGTAGGGCTTGCCCTGGCCAGCGCACTCAGCTGGGCCTTGGCGACCGTGTACACGAAACGAAATGCGGTGCGGGTAGATATGCTGTGGATGACGGCAATGCAGATCATGATCGGGGGCGTCATCTTGCTGGCTGCCGGTTCGGCTGTGGAGAGCTGGTCTGATATTACGTGGAACAGCGCCTTTATCGTGAACACGTTGTTCATTGCGGTGTTCGTCATTGCGCTGGGGTGGATGGTTTATTTCAAGCTGATCAATGAGGGAGAGGCCAGCAAGGTCGGTTCATTCACCTTCCTGATTCCGCTGATCTCGATCGGGTCAAGTGTAGTATTATTAAATGAGCGGATTACGCTGAATCTGGTAGTGGGTATGCTGCTGATCGTATGCAGCATTATTCTGGTGAATGTTAAGATAGGCCGGGCCGCACGGCGGCTGACAGGTTAAGACAGGGGGATAAGCATGTATATTCAGACGGATGGGCAAACGGCGCATGATAATTATAAGCTGCTGATCGGCAGCATTGTGCCCAGGCCGATTGCCTTTGTAACCTCGGTGGATGAAGCGGGAATCGTGAATGCCGCTCCGTTCAGCTTTTTTAATATTGTAAATGATGATCCGCCTATGGTCATGTTCTCCTGTGTCCGCAAAGCAGGCGGAGAAATGAAGCATACGCCGCGCAATATAGCGGCGAATAAGGAATTTGTGGTCCATATCGTCGATGAGGATAATATCGCTGCAGTCAACCATACCTCAATCAATGCACCCGGCGGAATCAGCGAACTTGAGCTGGCCGGGCTGACGGCGGTACCCGGACAAGCCGTCAAGGTCCCGCGCGTACAGGAATGTAAGATTGCGATGGAATGCCGGCTGGTGCAGCTTGTGGAGCTCGGACATTGCGATATGGTTATCGGCGAAGTGCTTGGCTTTCATGTAGAGGATGAGCTGGTTCATAACGGCCGAATTGATGTCGGCAAGCTGAAGCCGGTCAGCCGTCTGGCCGGCGCGTCTTATGCAGCAATTGGCCGGACGTTCGAGCTGGACAGACCTCAGTATGAATCTGTCACGGCCAATCCCAAAATAGAAGAATTATAAGTTCAATCTATATAGATCAGATATTTTAGGCAGAGGAAGGCTACTGCGCCTGATTTCTTAACCGCAGGCTTTGGGCAGTGAAGACAAGTTCTTCATCTGTCCCGCTGATCTTGGCGGTGTATTCTCCAATCGTAACTTCGCTGTTGCAGATTTTGCGGACTGTAATATTTTTGCCGGCGGTAAGCACTGATTTCTCGGAGGACTGCTTCCCTACAGTCTGTGCGCTGATGGAGCCTGCCGCCTCGACTGTGGAGTCCGTGCATTCCGCTTCGTTCATTACGAAACGGACATTGCCGGAAGAGAACAGCTGGCTGTGCAGAATACCCTCCTTATGAACATGGAGATCTCCGCCGGATTTAATAATGCTATGCTGTGACGAGGCGATGTCGATCCGTGTATTCTCCTCCTGCATCCCGGATATGGCGTCATGCAAATCCTGCAACAGCTTCAGAAAGGTGCTTAGTACAGCATCCGTGAAAAAATCGGTGAACTGCCCCGGGTGCAGGAATACCTCCAGCATATGTCTCAATTGCTTGGTGTCGATAGGATAATCGGGATTCATCCCGGCAATAACCTCCTGGAGATCACTGATCAGGCCGGGGAGATGGTCATATTTGCTTTCCAGCAGCAGCATAACGACCAGACCGTATTTTACGGTTTGCTGGCGTGATTGGACGGTATTCGCCAACTGCTGCGACGCTTTTCTCAGACTGGTCATTTCCTCCATCAAGAGAGCGGAGTACATGCAGAGGCGGTTATGTCTCGCTCCATAATGACCGGAGTACAATTGGCTGCTGACAACCTTGCCCTGGACAAAAATGCTTCCGGTAGCAGTGATTGTCGCATGTGTAACGTCGCCGTATATGTATACATTTCCCAAAGCCTCAAGGATGGTCTGGTTTCCGATATCATTGGTGGCGACCACATCACCCGGGAACATCATTTTGGCGGCTTCGGGGTCCATGTCCCCGGGAACAAGATATGTCTGGGGAAAATCAAAAACCTTGCGGTTCAGACCAGATCCCGTTAAGCGGGGCCTTCCCTGGCGGAGGGAGGCGATCCCGCCGTCCGCCAGCAGGGTTGTACATTCTTTAGTGACCAGCTGAATATCTTGCGGCGGCGGGGAGGGAATAATTCCGCCATACACGTCGATGCCGGGCACTCCCTCTTCTGCAGGCAGCTTACGGGCAATGACCTCTCCCTCCTGGACAAAGGGAACCCTTGGATGGTTCAGGAAATCTGCAGGATCGGCAGTCCGAATGAATTCATATTCCCTGTCCTCGGCAAATAACAGCTCCAGCCGGGCATTTTTGCCGGGAATAGGGGCTTTACCCTCTGCGATGCAGACCGGGAGATAGGTAGGGTTGTTCAGCTCTGCATAAAGAGCCGGAATATTGAGCTCGCGCATAATGGAGCTTTTCTTGAAGCCGGCGATAATCTGGTCCACCGTAAGGGTGGACAGCAGCAGGCCGCAATTTGGTTCCGCCCGGACCGTGACATCTGCTGCAGCCGGGGAGCTGGCGAGCTTCCAGGCGTACTTTTCTGCACGGTAGAGCGTGAAGTAGGCCTTCAGTCTATCTTCGGATACAGTGATCTGATACTGCGGCTTCTCGCAAATCTCCCAGGTGATACGGTCCGTGGGGGTTACCTCCGTAGGATCTGTCACCGTCTTCCGGTTAATATTCAACACCACAGGGTGAACGGAGGAAATGACAGCGGGTTTGCCGCCGGGCAGAGGAGGAGTAATAAATATTTGGTTGTTCTGTACGATAATACGTCCGTTCTTATCCTCATCTCCCTCACGGAGCGGCTTAACCTGCACTGAGGGCAGAGCCGGAAGATCGGGGTTACCGATTGGCGTTGTGGTATGAAATACATGCCCGAATTTTTTCTCGATGATATGCTGTGGCATTACTCTAACCTCGCTTCTTCGTATAATCAATGGTATCTGTACAGAAAAGAGCATCATGGACTATGATAGATTGTCTTCACCTACCGGTACCCAAGTCACATCTCAATTGGCAGCCTGGCGACCATGAATGGATAGTCTCACATTCTTAGGCCCATCGCTTTGCGTCCTGCCCTTTCGGGAAGTTTGCCTTTAAAAAAATAGATCAATGATATACATTCAGCATGAGGTCATTTAATCGACTCAAATCGACAGGGAATGTTCAATACTGGGTTGGTTGCCAATATAATTCTACAAACAAGCTTAATTCTAGTACTTTAGTATTAATTTTTCAACTTAATAATAATAAATCTCTCTGGTATCCCTTTAAAAGGGACGGCTTTGAGTCCAAGCGATATTACAAGCAAAAACGACCCTGCCTTCATCTCAAAGGACAGGGTCGTTTCTGCAAAAAAAGGACGCTCCCAAGCTTATAGCTTGTGGGAGAGCCCTCTTTTGACAAGATGTACGGCGCGCGCGCTTCCGGACCGGACGGAGGCTGGTGCCGGTATAACTGTAGCTGCATAATCGGCCCGTTCAATTTCCTCCAGCACCCGGTTCAGATGGGAGAAGACGGCTCCGAGATCGCGGACTGCTGTCAGCGAGCATTGACCCTGCAGCTCGGAGAACCAGGCAAACTGCAGATCCCGGGCGCGGCGCAGCGCTTCGGGGAGCGAACGGGTGCATTCGGCATCGGATAAAGTTTTGGTTCCATACAGGGCGATGCAGTCTGCGGTTGCCGTTACGACCTCTGTCATCCAGTCAGCTGCGGCATAATGTGCAGGCAGGAGGGAAATCTCCTCGGCGATCTCCTTGACGTAGCGGTGAACCTTCTGCAGATGCGAGGTTGCCTGTGTCAATGACCGCAGTCCGCTGCGGCATTGATAATGGGATAACGTATAGTGCAGCTCTTTCTGCTGCTTGTCGCTCTTCGCCAGCAGTTGTCCGGAACGGACCAGCCTCTCTGGAGCCTGCTTGGAGCTGCTGCTCTCTGCGGCGAGTCCAGTTAAGGCATCGGCCAGCTGCTGGGTCCCTTCCAGTGCCAGGCGTTTCACCTTGACGAACCCCCCGGGGGGAACGATAATCATATTTATTATTAAGGCAATCAGCACGCCGATTAAGGTCTCCGCGACTCTCCACACGATATAAGGGTCCTGATAAAAGGTCAATGCCAGCACGGAGGTCACACCGACCTGGGAAACGGCTTGAATGTTAATCCGGCAGGCGGTGGCCACACCGATGCCGATCAGCAGCATCAGCAGAATAGACAGTGCCCCCACGTCGAAGAAATGGCCCACGAGCAGGCTGACAATTCCACCGAGCACAACGCCCATCAGACGGTAAATCCCTTTTTCCAGTGAAGCCTTGACGCTTCCTTGGGTGATAAGAATTGCGGCAAGCGGTGCAAAGTATAAATAACTGTCGCCGTGCAGGCTATGAACCGCAAGCCAGGAGAGTGAAGCAGCAATCGTAACGCGTATCATATATAGAGATAATCCGAATTTTTCAAGGCGGTCCTGCAACCCCTCGTTCATGTTAGTCATCTTCTTTCAACATAAATAAGAGAACATTTTTAGGTTTTCAGCAATTTTCATTATAGCACTCAAAAACAACAATAACGGGTACAGTTTTTACGAACTTGTTAAGTTTCTGCGCTGCATTTAACATTGTAAGCTATCGCATATATTGCATTAATCCTATATGCTATATATATTGAAGTGTGTCGAAGGAAGGGAGGAATTGTCGCTTATCAGCGCTGAGCATGCCACTTTAGATTGTTCCCTGCGGGAAGCGGGTAAAATAGGTTGTAATACATAAGGTAAGGGAGGTCGTTAGCCATAACTACCCTGGAAGACACTATTATTTCTTTTGACCAGGTTACCAAACAATACGACGATGAAGAAGCCGTGTTAAAAGGAGTCAGCTTCGAGATCGAACGCGGCAAATTCTATACACTGCTGGGACCCTCGGGCTGCGGAAAGACGACAATCCTGCGTCTGATCGCCGGGTTCGCTGAACCAACGGAAGGTTCCATTTATTTGAACGGCAAAATCATCAACCACATTCCGGCCAACGAACGGCAGGTCAATACGGTATTTCAGGACTATGCCTTGTTTCCGCACCTGAACGTATTTGAGAATGTGGCCTTTGGACTGCGGATCAAGAAGCTTAAGAAAGAGGTCATCACGCAAAAGGTGCAGGAGGCGCTGCGCTTCGTCAACCTTGTAGGCTACGATCAGCGGGCCATTAATGAAATGTCCGGAGGACAAAGGCAGCGTGTAGCGATTGCCCGGGCCATCGTCAATGAACCGCAGGTGCTGCTGCTCGATGAGCCTCTTTCGGCACTTGATCTGAAGCTGCGCACGGAGATGCAGTACATTCTGCGGGAAATGCAGCAGCGGCTGGGCATCACCTTTATCTTCGTTACCCATGACCAGGAGGAAGCGCTGGCCATGTCCGACTGGATTTTTGTCATGAACGGCGGACGTATTGAGCAGAGCGGAACGCCTAACGATATTTATGATGAGCCGATCAACCGCTTCGTGGCTGATTTCATCGGCGAGTCGAACATTGTGCCCGGTGTGATGATTGAGGATTATATTGTTGAATTTAACGGCCACCGCTTTGAATGTGTGGATGCGGGGCTGAAGCCGAATGAAGCGGTGGAGATCGTGATCCGTCCGGAGGATCTGGAGATTGCTGCCGTTGAACAAGGCAAACTGCGCGTCCGCGTGGATTCCCAGCTGTTCCGCGGCGTGCATTACGAGATCAGCTGCTACGACGGGTCCGGCCACGAATGGCTGGTCCATTCCACGCGCAAGGCGGAGGTCGGCAGCGAGATCGGGCTGTATTTCGATCCGGAAGCGATTCATGTTATGCGTTTCGGGGAAACGGAGGAAGAATTCGACAGACGTCTGGAAGCTTACGGCGAGGTGGAGAGCCATGAAGAGTAAGGGCCGGTCGTATTTCCTCATCCCTTATTACTTATGGATCGCCCTGTTCGTCATAGCGCCGGTGCTGCTGGTTGTCTACTACTCCCTGTTTGATCTGGACGGGCATCTTACACTGGACAACTACGTGAACTTCTTTACACCGGTATATATGAAAATGATGCTCAACTCCTTCTGGTACGCGATCCTGATTACGCTGTTCTCGCTGCTGGTGGCTTATCCGGCGGCGTATCTGCTGACCCGGACGAAACATAAGCAGCTGTGGCTGCTGCTGATCATCCTGCCGACATGGATTAATCTGCTGCTGAAGACGTATGCCTTTATTGGTATCTTTGGGACCTTCGGGCCGGTCAACAATGTCTTCGACCTGCTGGGCATCGGAGAGCAGCAAATCCTCTTTACAGGTTTCAGCTTTGTCTTTGTTTCGGTATATATCTTTATCCCGTTCATGATCCTGCCGATCTTCAGCGCTCTGGACGAGTTGAACCTGTCCCTTGTAGATGCGGCCCGTGATCTGGGTGCCTCCGGGTGGACGACGTTCCGGCGGGTCATTTTCCCGCTGACCATCTCCGGGGTGCGCTCCGGCTGCATGGCGGTATTCATTCCGGCGTTATCGCTGTTTATGATTACCCGCCTTATCGCCGGCAACCGGGTCATTACGCTGGGCACCGCCATTGAGCAGCATTTTCTGGTCACTCAGGACTGGGGCATGGGCTCTACAGTTGCTGTCTTCCTGATTGTTATCATGGCGCTGTTCATGATTCTGTCGGGCAGCTCACGGAAAGGGGTGCGGCATGAGAAGTAATAAGAATGGGATTTCAAATCTGTACCTGGTGCTGGTCTTTGCCGTGCTGTACGCACCGATCTTCTACCTGATGTACTATTCCTTCAACAGCGGCGGGACGATGCATGGCTTCGAGGGCTTCACGCTGGATTATTACCGTGAGGTTGTGCAGGATACGCGGCTGATGATTATTATGATTAACACTTTGGTGATTGCCCTGCTGTCTTCGGCGATTGCTACGCTGATTGCGATCATCGGGGCGCTGGCCATTCAGCGCATCCGCAGCCGGAGGGCCAAGAATACACTTCTCTCACTGAACAATGTGCTGATTGTCAGTCCCGATGTCATTATCGGCGCGTCTTTCCTGATCCTGTTCACGATTGCCGGAATCAAGCTCGGCTTCGTGTCGGTCCTGCTCTCGCATGTTGCATTCAGCGTGCCGATTGCCGTGCTGATGATCCTGCCGCATCTGCAGGACATGAGCCCGACGCTGACCGATGCTGCGCGTGATCTCGGGGCCAGCCGCCGCGATGTGCTGACCAAGGTGATTCTGCCGATCATTAAACCCGGGATCTTCAGCGGCTTCTTTATGGCCCTTACCTATTCACTGGATGATTTCGCGGTGACATTCTTCGTAACAGGCAACGGATATTCGACGCTTTCAGTGGAAATCTATTCACGGGCGCGGCAAGGTGTATCGCTGTCGATTAACGCGTTGTCCACACTGATCTTCCTCTTCACTATCTTGCTTGTCGTCGGTTATTATTTCCTGAACCGCCGGAAGCAACGCCCGGCGGTTCATATCGCAGAGCCGGCCGCTGAAGTGGGGGTGCCTAGATGAAACAGCTGGTGAATGCTTTTCTGGCGATTCTTATCGTCGCATTTGGGCTGATGTTCCTGGCTTCTAGGCTGAATTCGGCTGAAGGCTATACGGGCGGCAATACGCTGACCATCTATAACTGGGGCGATTATATCGAACCTGAACTGTTGAAGCAGTTCGAGCAAGAGACCGGGATTACGGTCATTTACCAGACCTTTGATTCCAATGAGGCGATGCTGACCAAGGTCGAGCAGGGCGGGACAACCTTCGATGTTGTTGTGCCTTCAGACTATGCTATCGCCAAGATGCGGGAAGAGAAGCTGCTGCTTCCGCTGAATCACAGCAAGATTCCGAATCTGGCCAATATTGATCCGCAGTTCATGGATCTTTCCTTCGATCCGGGAAATCTGTATTCGGTGCCGTATTTCTGGGGAACAGTAGGCATTATCTACAACCCGGAAATGACGGAGGGGATTGATTTCAGCAGCTGGGATTCCCTGTGGGACAGCAGGCTGAACAATAGTATCTTCCTGGTTGACGGTGCCCGTGAGGTCATGGGGATGGCGCTGAACAGCCTGCATTATTCCGTCAATGACCGGAATGAGGATCACCTGCAGGAAGCGCTGGCCAAGCTGAACAAGCTGTCTCCCAATGTGAAGGCTATTGTCGGTGATGAGGTCAAAATGCTGCTGGCGAACGAAGAAGCAGCCGTCGGGATCGTATGGTCCGGCGACGCCTCGGAAATTATGGATGAGAACGACAAGCTCGATTATGTGGTGCCGGAGGAAGGTTCGAACAAATGGTTCGATAACATGGTCATTCCGCGCACGGCGGCCAATGTGGAGGGGGCGCATAAGTTCATTGACTTTATGCTCCGTCCCGATGTGGCGGCGAAGAATGCAGAGTATGTAGGTTATTCCACACCTAACGTTCCGGGACTTGCGCTGCTGCCGGAGGATATTTCCGGAGACACCCGCTTCTATCCGCCGGTTGAAATTACCGACCGGCTGGAGGTTTACGACAACCTCGGCAAGCGGATGCTCGCCCATTACAACGAGCTGTTCCTGAAGTTCAAGATGAACAAGAAATAAGCTGGTGCATAATATGCCAGTTAGTCAGTCATAGCCAGTAGAAAGCGCCCAAATGCGGAGTTTCCGTATTTGGGCGCTTTTTTTGTTGGGGTGGTGAAAAGATGGGAGACTTAAATTGAAGAGAAAATGCACTCTCATAAAACCAGAAATCAGTTTTTGGGTTCTATATATAACAGATAGCCGTTCCAAGCATTATTTGATCCCGACTCTCATCCGGTAGCTGATGTGTACCGGCAGGGTGCGGCCCTGAAAATACTGCTCCACCGCTACAGAGAAATCGGAAATAAGCTGCTCCAGTGCGGAAGAGCCGAGCTTCAGAACGGTTTGAATGCCGCCTTGACTGAGTGCCAGCCCGACATAACGTTCGGCATCACATTCTTCTGTATTATGAAAAACAATTTCCCGCGCAAAGGAGAAGCAGCCGCTGGCCTCTATCCGCCCCAGATGTCCTTCTTTATCCCATTTATGCGCCTGTTCGGCAGATGGCTGGAGTACATCAAGCAGTTTATCGGCGGCGGATATCAGCTGTTTGTAGCGGGTTTCAATATCCGCCTGTAGTACGAGTGGCCAATCGCAGTCATAAGCGGCGAACACCCCGCCTTGGCGCAGGCAGCGGGAGATTTCCTGCAGCGTGCTTATCGGCTCCATCCAGTGGAATGACTGGGAGCAGGTAATGATATCAACACTGCCAGAGTCAAAGGGCAGCTGGTTGGAGTATCCTTGGACAAAGGACAGGGATTGTTGCTGTCCTTGCCGGGCCAGCTTGTCAAGCGCTTTGGCCAGCATGTCGGGGTTAGGTTCTATGCCGACTACAGAGTCGGCACTCTCTCTCCATAGAAAGGTGGACAGTCCTGTTCCGCAGCCTATGTCGGCCACGAGGGCAGGGCGGCTGCCCAAGTAATTCGTCAACAATTCAGTAACCAATTGCGGGGCTTCCGGACGGTAACGGTCGTATTCGTCCTGAAATCCCAAGAAGCGGTCGATGTTTTGCTTGCTGTTGCCTGCAGGAATCATTGAATCCTCTCCCATCACTGATCTTTAGCTTTATTGTAAAGTTAAAAGCTTCCATAGTCATCTGTTTCAAGCTCTAACGAAGCAGCTCAGGAGCAACGGCAGGCACGAGACCCTCGGCCGCAGCGCGGTTCAGCAGCGCAGAGATTGCTGCGTAGCCGTCTTCCCCGAGATTCATCGAGAATTCATTCACGTAAAGATCAATATGTGATTTGGCGACCTCCGGAGACAGCTCCTGGGCGTGGTCCAGGACATAATCTCTGCTTGCAGTAGGATGATCCCAAGCGTACTGCAGCGAACTGCGTATCCAGCCGGAGATGGCTTCGCTGTCCAGATCGCGGCGGGCGATAATTGCCCCAAGCGGTATAGGCAGTCCGGTATCGCTTTCCCACCAGCTGCCAAGATCGGTTAGCATATGGAGGCCATAGGAAGGATAAGTGAACCGGGCTTCGTGAATCACCAATCCGGCATCAATCTGCCCGTCACGTACAGCAGGCATGATCTCATCGAAAGGCATAACGACGATTTCGGCTGGACCGCCCGGCACCTGCTGCGCAGCCCAAAGGCGAAAGAGCAGGTAGGCGGTGGAGCGCTCGCTGGGTACGGCGATTCTGCGGCCCGACAGCTCCTTGGGATGCTTGATGGCGCCCGGCCCTTTGCGGGTCAGCACCAGCGGGCCGCAGCCCCGGCCAAGTGCGCCGCCGCAAGACAGCAGCTTGTACCGCTCCAGCACCCAGGGAAGGGCAGCATAGGAAATTTTGAGCACCTCAGGCCCGGCGCCATCAGCAGCCAGACCGTTCGTAATATCAATATCTGCATAGGTAACATTCAGCTTGGGTACATCCTCTACTAGCCCGTGCGCCCAGGCATGGAACACAAAGGTGTCATTGGGGCAAGGGGAAAAGGCGATATTCAGCTCGGTTGTCATTACAGCACCTCCAGTAGTATAACAGCCGCGGCCTCCAGGGCCTCCAGGGCTTCATTGATCTTCCACGCCGCCCGGTCGCGCGGGCCGACCGGGTTCGAGATCGCGCGCAGCTCCAGCGCCGCGATCCCGAAGTGCCGGGCGGCCACGGCAACCCCGTGGCCTTCCATCGCCTCCGCGACGGCACCGGGATGCCGCGCGGCCAGAGCGGCGGCCGTCTCTGCGGTGCCGGTCGCCGTTGACACGGTAAGCACAGGACCTGTGCTTACCGTAAGCCCGGCCGCTGCGAGCGCGGCCGCAACGGCCTGCACCGTGCCGGAGCGGGCCGGCACGGACACGCGGCCGAAGCCGAGCTTGGCCGCGCTGCGGAAGCCCTCCGGCGTCTCCGCCCCGAGGTCGGCGGCAATCATCTCGCTGGCGAGCGCGAGCGAGCCTACGGGCGCCCGCCCGGGGAAGCCGCCGCCGATCCCGGCGCTGATAACGCAGCCGTAGCTTCCGGCTGCCAGTGCTGCTGCGGTGCCCGCCGCTGCTGCTGCGGTACCGGCACCTGCAGCGATGACGTGGAACCTGCTGCTGCCCCTCAGGCCGCGCAGGACCGCCTCCCGCTCGGCTTCGACAGCGGTTACGATCAGCACGCGCGGCAGAGCTTCCTCTGCGGCTTTGCCGGTAGAAGTTGGAGTAGAATCTGATTTCATTTTTCAGCCTCCTCCTATTAATATAGCTCGTAATGCAGCTCGGTAATAAAGGCCAATATTCGCTAGGAAAAGGATACGCCGTTTTGCAGTCAAGGTCAAACTGGGGAACTTCTGTAGAGGTTAACAATGCAGATTGACGAACTCTATCAATGGGAGTATTCTAAAATAAGGAATAAAATTACAGTATATTCCTGTATTAAGAAGCTTGCGGTAGGGTTACATTTCATCTAGAGTTTAGCTTCTACATCTATTCATTGTAAAAATGCCCTGAAGGGAGGCGTTCATAAGTAGGCTTATATACCGTGAGCAACGAACCATTTTAGTCACGTCAAACAAAATCGGGAGAGGATGTTTTTGATGATTAGAAAATGGATAGTTTCTCTTATGGTCTTGGCTTTATTTATGATTCCGGCTGCTGCTTCAGCTGCACCTGCGCCTGCTTTAACCAATCTCCAATATACAGGAATTACATCTGACGGCAACAACTTCATTTGGGAGAACATTAGTCCTAACCAGACAGTTGCCAATGTAACACTGACAGGTACGAAGGGATATATTTCCGTATATGCTCAAGGGACTATGCAAGCACCTAATTATCCGGTTCTCCGCCAAAACGGTTCAATGATACCTACAACCCAGTCGGCACCCAATCAGTTTATTACAGGTCCTGGCAATATTGTTGTGGGTACCGTCTATTATCGTTCTTTTGATTTAAACGATGTGCATACAGGTAACATTTCAGTTACAGCTAATAATTATTTACCTCCATACCGGACGTTCACAGATACTTTATATATCACTGTTCAGTGAGAATGAAACTCCTAACATTTACCAATCCCTAAGCCGATAAATAAATTATTAATGCGTAAAGGGGAGAGGTATCTTGACGATTCAAGCAGTGGCAGCCGATGGGAAATTCACAGCTGAGTTTGCCGCCTATACAAATTTGGTAGTGGTGAATCGCTTGAAACAAACGCTTAGGGGTAACGAGGCAGAGAAGAATAATTCCATGACATTCCAGCAATTTATGGATGCAGTTCGCAAGGAAGAGGTTGTGCACCAAAGCAATTCGCGGGCAGTATCCAAAGAAGAGCTTGCTGACAACCAGGTTTATGAGACCCAGAATGGTTTTAGTGCCTTTGTGTCTCAGCGGTTTGCTACCATCCAGAAAGCCTACGAACTGGGTTTGGTTGATCAGTACGGTGTTCTGCTCTCTAACTAAGAAGCAAAAGCATAAAAGGTAAAGCTCCTGCAAAATTGCCGGAGCTTTACCTTTTATAGACAGTCATAATTAAATCTATCGAGAAACAAGCAGAGATGATTCATCCTGGGATCTGATGTTGCCGTATAAAGGCGGTGAGCAGACTTTGCTTGAATTGTGCAAAAACTGTTGACAAATTTCCCGCACAGGATTATATTTATCTTAACTTAAAGATAATTAACTTAAAGATAAATGCCGAAAGCATTGGAGGTGTACAATATGAGCGACTACAATGAGCTGATCAGCAAGACGGCTGGCGTATCGGATCAGGAGCAGGCTGCTTCATCACTGAAATTGTTCGTGGTCTTATCCAAGGCCTATAAGAGCCTGATGGATCTGGCGGTAAAGGACATGAAGAGCCATGGTTTAGCTTCTGCCGAGTTTATGATCCTTGAGGTACTCTATCATAGAACGCGGATTCCGCTGCAGCAGATCGGAGAGAAGATACTCGTTACCAGCGGGAGCATCACTTACAACATCGACAAGCTGGAGAAGAGAGGACTGCTGAAGCGTGTTCCCTGCAGCGATGACCGGCGTGTAACTTATGCGGAGATTACCGAAGCAGGCCGCGGGCTGTTTGACGATATTTTCCCCCGCCATGTTTCTTCTATTCACGGGATGATGGGCGGTCTGAATCAGGAAGAGAAGGAACAGGCAATAGAATTGCTAAAGAAGCTTGGTAAAGGCATTTAGGCCAGCAACATTCTCCTAAGAACGGGGCGGGAAGCTTGCTTATCAGCGTTTACCAGGCTAGCAAAGTACAAGGTTCGACTAATTTTTTTTAGCTAATATCTTAAGGTTAAGATAATTAAATTAAAGAGAATGGAGAGGGTATAAAATGGTTAGTGTAGGGTTGTTATTGGTAAGATTGGTGATCGGGATTGCTTTTATCGGGCATGGGGCACAGAAGCTGTTTGGCTGGTTCGGAGGATATGGTCCAAAGGGTACGGGCGGCTGGATGGAATCCATCGGTATTAAGCCGGGTGTCGCGATGGCGGTGCTGGCAGGAATGCTGGAGCTTGCCGGAGGCTTGCTGTTCGCAGCCGGACTCCTGACTCCTGTGGCTGCAGTATTAATTGCCGCAACGATGCTCGGAGCGATTATCAAGGTTCATGCTCCGAACGGCTTCTGGTCGACGGCCAACGGAATCGAGTTTCCATTAACGGTGCTTGTAGTCGCAGTAGGTGTGGCTTTGACCGGAGCAGGTTCGATTTCGCTGGATGCCCTGTTTTTTAACTAAATCGGATTATACGCCAGATGTTCATCTATTCAAACTTATCATCTAAAAAAAATCTTAGGGAGATGACTTATAATGACACTTCAAACTGCAGGGATTCACCATATTACAGCTTTTGTCGGAGATGCTCAGCGCAATGCCGATTTCTATGCCGGGATTCTCGGCCTGCGGCTTGTAAAAAAGACAATCAACTTTGACGCCCCCGAGGTTTACCACCTCTATTTCGGGAATGAGCAGGGTGCACCGGGCACCATTATTACCTTCTTTCCTTGGTCGACAGGGCGCAAAGGCCGGATTGGCGGCGGGCAGGTTGGCGTAACCACTTATGCGATTCCGGTTGGTTCGATGGCTTTCTGGGAGCAGCGGCTTGCCGCATATCAGATTCCGGTTACCCATGTAACCCGGATCTCTGAGTCTTACCTGTCTTTCAGCGATTACGATGGACTGCGGATTGAGCTGGTGGAACGCGAAGCGGGTCCGCAGAGTACCTGGTCCTTTGCCGGAGTGACTGCGGAGCATGCTATTAAAGGTTTTGGCGGGGCTGTGCTCTACAGTACGAATCCCGAAAAAACGGCCGATACGCTTACCCGTACACTCGGAATGGAGCTGATCGCCAAGGGAGACGGTTATATCCGTTACGGCTCTACTGCCGATCTCGGCAATATTATAGATCTTAAAGACTCGCCGGTGCCGCAAGGAGCCGGAGGCTCGGGAACCGTTCATCATATCGCCTGGCGCGCTAAAGATGATGCCGAGCAGCTGGAATGGGGACGTCATGTGCAAGGTCACGGCTACCAGCCCACTCCGGTACAGGACCGCCAATATTTCAACGCCATCTACTTCCGTGAAGAAGGCGGAATCCTGTTCGAGATTGCTACCGATCCTCCAGGCTTCGCCAATGACGAGGCTCCGGATGCGCTGGGCCAGAAGTTGATGCTTCCGGCATGGTTTGAACCGCATCGTGCTGTGATCGAAGAGAATTTGAGCCCATTTGAAATCCGTGAAATTGAGGTGAAGCAGGGATGATTCATGTCTATCACAAAGGAACAGACGCCAATCAACCAACACTAGTATTATTTCATGGCACAGGCGGAAACGAGCAGGATCTGCTGCCGCTGGCGGAGCTGCTGGCTCCCGGCGCTTCTGTACTGGGTATCCGGGGAAATGTGCTGGAGAACGGCATGCCGCGTTACTTCCGCCGTCTGGCTGAAGGTGTCTTTGATGAAGAGGACCTGATCTTCCGCACCCATGAGCTGAAGCAGTTCATGGATGTAGCGGCGGTGCAGTACGGCTTCGATCCAAACAATCTCGTAGCTGTCGGCTACTCCAATGGAGCGAATATCGCCGGCAGCCTGTTATTTCATTACGGAAACCTGTTCCGTTCGGCAGTGCTGCTGCATCCGATGGTGCCGCTCCGGGGGCTTGCGATCCCTTCGCTTAACGGCGTTTCGGTCTTTATCGGTGCAGGCAGCAATGACCCGCTGATCCGGGCAGAAGAAACGCGGGAGCTGGAGCAGCTGCTGCAGGGGGCGGGGGCTGAAGTTACCGCCCACTGGGGTAATCAGGGACACCGCCTGAGCGCGGCCGAGGCTGAAGCAGCCCGTGATTGGCTGAACCGGAACAGCAAGTGATTTCAGGAAAGCTACAACTACAACCGCCTGCGGGGCCGCTGATAAGTGACGTAATGTTGCTTAGAAGCTCCTGCGGGCGGTTTTTGCTGTCATGATAATGCGCAGCCAGCCTTTTTTTGCAGATAACCATGGGGTATAGCAAATTCCTCCGGTTTTTGGTACCATAGACTTTAATCGTAATTGTTACTATTTAATATTATGAATGTAAGGAGTCTACCCCACGTGAACAGCAGCAAAAAGAACAGCAACCCCGCCCGGCTACCCCGGGCCAAGGGCTTGGACATGGCAACCGTATATACACCAAAGGAATGTGGACGCAAGGTGCGGCGCATCATTCTGAATGGGGTCAACCGGACCATTGTGGATGAATTTATTACGATCCAGGGCATGAAAGAAAGATTTGAGGCGGAGGATGTGCCTATGCCGAGCAAAATGGTGATGTTCGGTCCTCCCGGCACCGGCAAAACGCTGACCGCATTTTATATCGCGCACCGTCTGGAGCTGCCGCTTGTTCTGGTCCGCCTGGATACCATTATTCACAGCCATCTTGGTGAGACCGGGAGCAATGTGCGGAAGGTATTTGACTATGCCAATGCTGCACCTTGTGTGCTGTTTCTGGACGAATTCGATGTGCTGGGCCGAATGCGTGATTCCGGCGATGAGGTGAAGGAGATGGCACGGGTGGTCAACACGCTGCTGCAATGCCTGGATGAGTTTCATGGCGAAAGTATTTTTGTTGCCGCAACCAACCTGGAGGAAGAGCTCGACCCTGCGGTGTGGCGGCGGTTTGATACGAAAATGACGTATTCGCTGCCGACGGAGGAAGACCGGCTTCAGTATATTGGGCTGTTTGTCGGTTCTGAACCGGAGGCGCAGGAGCTGTCCCGCCGGATGGCTGAACTGCTGGCGGGCTGCAGCCTTGCTGATATCGAGCAAATTATACTGAAAGCCAAACGCAAAGCGATCATCGAGGATGCCCCGCTGGATTACAGACACATCGCCGGAGCCTATGCCGAATACAACCCGCACCGGAAAGCCGTTGCTTCTGAGGTACATAAATAGGAAAAAACATTGAACATCATGTCCCGCATCAGGTAGTATGAAGGATACAAAAAACTGGCCTGAGGCCTGCTGCGGAAAGGTTGACGAAAATTTACCATGATCAAAATACAAAACGATAAGAATTCGCTGGCCGCAGAAGGCCCAACGCGGAAACAGCGGCTTCAGCTTGCTGTGATTCTGGGGGCTATTGCCACCATTGGTCCGCTGTCCATCGATATGTATTTGCCTGCGCTTCCCGCGCTTGGCGAACATTTCGGCACCAGCGCAGCGCTGGTTCAGCTTAGCCTGACCTTCTTTTTGCTGGGGCTGGCCTTGGGGCAGCTTGTGGCAGGGCCTCTGAGTGATGTCCACGGGCGCCGCCGTCCGCTGCTCATCGGCATGCTGATTTATGCGGTATCCTCGCTGCTCTGCGCCTTCAGCCCCTCGATCGGGCTGTTGGTCGGGCTGCGCTTTATCCAGGGCCTGGCCGGCTCGGTAGGGGTGGTCATCTCCCGGGCGGCGGTCCGCGATCTGTACAGCGGCTCCGAACTCACGAAGTTTTTTTCGCTGCTGATGATCGTCAATGGTCTGGGGCCTATATTCGCTCCCGTTATCGGCGGGCAGCTGCTGAGAATAACGACCTGGCAGGGCGTATTCATTGTATTATTTGCAGCCGGGCTGCTCTTTTGCGCCACCATTCTGCTGCGGCTGCCGGAGACGCTGCCGAAGGAGCGGCGCGTAAAAAGCGGGCTGCTAGGCACGCTGCGCACCTTCCGTGATCTGCTCCGCAACAGGAAGTTTATAGGTTATGCGCTCTCTCAAGGGTTTGTTACAGCGGCGATGTTCGCTTATATTTCCGGCTCTTCGTTTGTGCTGCAAAATATTTTTGGAGTGTCTCCGCAAATGTACAGTCTGATCTTTGCCGTTAACGGGCTGGGGATTATTATGTCCGGCCAGCTTGCCGGAAGATTGTCCGGACGGCTGGGCGAAGCGAAGCTGCTGGCCAGCGGCCTCCTGCTCTGCACACTGGGAGGTGCTGTGCTGCTGATCACTATTCTGGCCGGAGGCGGTCTCCTTCCCATCCTGATCTGCCTGTTCGCTGTGGTTTCCAGTGTGGGAATGGTGGGCACAACCAGCTTCTCGCTGGCGATGCAGGATCAGGGAGAAACCGCAGGCAGCGCTTCAGCGCTGCTGGGTCTGCTGCCGCTGCTGCTTGGCGGCTGTGTCGCTCCGCTGGTCGGCCTTGGGGGTGACGATACGGCGCTGCCGATGGCGATCGTGATCGCGGGTGCCGGGGTTTGTTCTATCCTGTCCTATCTGCTGCTCTGCAAGAGAGGGGAGAGGAAATGAGCCGTAAGGATTATTCCATTCTATTACTGTTGGCCTTTTCCTGGGGCGCTTCCTTTCTGTTTATGAGAATTGCCTCTCCCGAATTGGGGCCTGTTGTTACAACAGAGCTGCGCGTTACGCTGGCAGCTGCAACCTTGCTGCTCTTTGCAGCGGTCACCAAGCGGAAGCTGGGGATCTGGCAGCATTGGAAGCAGTTCCTTGTGCTGGGCTCCATTAATGCCGCGCTGCCCTTCACGCTGATCTGCATGGCCGAGCTGCATCTTAGCGCTTCGCTGGCAGCCATCCTCAATGCCACCACACCGATGTTCGCGGCACTAGCAGCTTGGGGAACACAACAGGAGAAGCCGGGACTGTCCAAGTCTATAGGACTCGTGATCGGCTTGCTCGGCGTAGCTGTGCTGGTCGGATGGAGTCCGGTGCCGCTCTCCGGCAAGGTTCTGTTGTCCGTGTTTTTCTCACTAGGAGCTGCACTTGCCTACGGCTTCGGGGGATTATACGCTGCGCGCGTGGGCCGTGGCCTTGCGCCATTGGCGCTTGCTGCAGGCCAGCAGCTCGGGGCGGCTGTAGTGCTGCTGCCGCTGGCGGTAATTTTTGCCCCCCGGGAGCTGCCGTCTTCGGCAGCGGTTTTTTCCGTACTCGGTTTGTCATTCATTTGCACTTCCGTGGCGTATCTCTTGTATTTTCACCTGATCCAAAGTGTTGGCGCGGTCAAGACCGTCAGTGTTACCTTTCTGGTCCCTGTGTTCGGGCTGATATGGGGTGTAATCTTCCTGAATGAACCGGTTTATGCCAATACGCTTGCCGGTCTGGCGATTATTCTGCTTAGCGTAACGCTGGTCAACCGCAAAACCCGGCCAAAAACGTCTCAGGCAGTGGATGAGAGTGGTCAGAGCAAGGTCTAATCCAATTCATAGCTTCGAATACTTTCAGCAAACTTTCAGCGCATTTTAACGTTCCTTTCGGGTGGAAGGATTATAGTGTAGAGGTGAAAGGAGGAACGTGAATGAATATTTCATCCGCATCATCTACATCTTCCGCTTCCTATACTGCTTCCAGTGCTACCGATACAAGTGCGCTGGAGAAGCAAAAAGCGAAGCTGCAAGCCGATCTGGAGAAGATCGGGGCCAGCAAGGACGACGAGAAGACAAAGGAAACCAAGACCAAGCAAATTGAGCAGCAGATCAAGCAGATCGATGCGCAGATTGCCCAGAAATCGCAGAACAGCTCCGCTTCCGCCAACAGCAGCAGCACACCGCCCGAGAAACCTGCAAACAGCAATACGCTTGCCGCGGCAAGCGCGCAGGAGATCGCTGCTGCCACTACGGACAGCGAAGGAAGATTTGACATCCGCGTATAAGTACGCACCCGAAGCCAAGTAAACAGCAAACCCTAAAGAGGACATCCTTTGCCGTGAGGGAGTCCTCTTTTAGGGTGCAGAAGTAGCCGTCACCAGTGTATTGAAAATCCCCCTAAGGTGGGCTCGGCGTCTATACAGCATGGTCTATAGATGTTAATATTAGTATGTGAAAAATATAACTAAATAACTTTTGCTCTTATTAAGATCTTACTAAGATTGCACAATAAGCAATCATAAGTATCCATCATCACTTGGATGGCTCCTGTTTCCGCAGGCGCCATCTTTTTTAAAATAATGAAGGGGAGGGACATCAGATGGGAATTCCGGTTATGGATATTATCGAGAAGCGTAAATCTGTACGGACTTATGAAGCCACACCAATCGGGGAGGCCGTCCATGCTTCTATAATGGATTATCTGAGCCAGGAGGATAATCTGCACGGGCCGTTTGGCGGAAAGCCGGGAATTGAGTGGGTCTGGGCCAAAAGCGGGGCAGAGGACGGAAAGAACGTGAAGCTGGGAGCTTACGGTATCATCCAGAATCCGCAGGCGTATCTGGTCGGCAAGGTCAGGAACGACAAACTGGCGCTGCTGGAATTCGGGTATGTATTTCATAGGCTGATTCTCTATGCCACCAGCCTGGGACTTGGTACCTGCTGGCTTGGCGGAACGTTCAACCGCAAGACCTTTGCCCGCGAAATCGAGCTTGCCCCGGACGAGATTATTCCTTGCATCACGCCGCTGGGGTATGCACGGGAGAAGCAGCGGCTGCTGGATGCCACGATGCGCTATATCGTCAAAGCTGATCAGAAGAAGCCTTGGCGGGATCTGTTCTACGACACCGAATTTGGCAATATGCTCGCTCCCGAGTCAGCCGGGAAGCTTGCGCCCCCGCTGGAAATGGTCCGGCTCGGCCCATCTGCTTCAAATAAACAGCCTTGGAGAGTGGTAGTCTCTCCAGACCGGAAGCAGGCCCATTTCTACCTGCAGCATACGCCGAATTACAGCGGCAACAAGCTGGGCTTTGAGATGCAGCGGATTGATATCGGGATTGCCGCCTGCAATTTCGGGCTTGCCTGCCGTGAACTGGACATTGCGGGGGAATGGACCGTTAATGATCCGCAGCTTGATCTTGACGGACCGCTTACAGAATATATGCTGAGCTATAAACTCAGTTGAACCGGAACGTCAACGTTATAGCAAGGAGGTGAACTAACGGCTGCCGGTACGGCGCGTAGTTCACCTCTTTTATTGAATAAATGCTTTATGCCGGATCGGGTTCCTTGTCGCCGTTATCGGGCAGAGCCCAGACAGAGACACTTCCGCCGTTTACCGGGAAAACCGCCCAGCCATCCTCACCGATGGTTATATTGTCCTCACGGTTATGGGTGAAATCCTCCCAAACTTCGCCTGCGCGTTCCTCGCCGAGGAACATCCGTTTCTCCCCCTGATCTCCATTGGAGAGGACTACGGCACAGCCGGAGCCTTCGATTTCTTCCACACCTCGCCGCACCCAGCCAATCGTATTGGGGTGGTCGAAATAATCATCCTGCTCTCCGTATGCCTTATGGTACCGGGTGTAGAGCAGCGGATCAATGGCAGCTTTCTTGCCTTCCACCGGAGTCGGTCCGCCGATGCCATAATAATCACCATAGAAGACAACCGGGTATCCGTCACGCCGCAGCAGGATCAGCGCATAGGCACTTTGCTTGAACCAGTCGCCGATCCAGGATTCCAACGCTTCATGGGGCTGCGAATCATGATTGTCAACAAAAGTTACGGCATTGCCGGGGTGGGTCTGGACGAGCGTATCGTTAAAGATTTGGGTCAGATCAAAGTCCCTGCCCCCCAGTGCAGCCGAATACAGCTTGTAGTGAAGCGATACATCGAACAGGTCGATTTGATAATCCACCGTGTTGAGGAATTCCCGGCAGGCCTCGAGATTCGAGTTCCAGAATTCGCCGACAATGTAGAAGTCCTCACCGCGCTTTTTAGCCATTTCGGCAGCGAATTCTTTGATGAACTCATGATTGATATGCTTGATGGCGTCCAGCCGGTATCCGCTGCACTGCAGCGTGTCGACCAGCCACTTGCCCCATTCCAGCATCTCATGCTTAACTTCCTCATGGCTGTAGTCGATGTTGGCGAACATCAGATAATCATAGTTGCCGAACTCGTCATCCACATTCGGGTTCCAGCTCTTGTTGTCGGAGGCAAGCTTGAATACGCCGGTCCGGCTTTCCTTGGCATCGAAATCGGTGCCGTTAAAATGAGTGTGGTTCCATTTAAAGGCGGAGTACTGGTCTCCACGTCCGGGAAAGGTGAATTTGGTCCAGCCTTCAATCTCGAACGGTTTGGAAATCTCCTTGTTGCGGTCGTTCGGATCAACCTCGATCACCTGGAACACTTCGGTCTCGTCGGCGCCCGCTTTATGATTCATCACCAGATCCACATAAACAGCGATGCCGTTCTTTTGGCATTCGGCAATCGCCTCCACCAGCTCCAGCTTGGTGCCGTATTTGGTCCGGATGGTCCCCTTCTGGTCGAATTCGCCCAGATCGTATAGATCATAGACACCATAGCCTGTATCCTCGCCAGAGACGGCCTTGGTTACCGGCGGTACCCAGACAGAATCAATATAGGCGGCCTTCAGCTCGGTGGCAGCATCAGCCAGCCGTTTCCAGTGCTTCCCGTCCGCGGCGACATGCCATTCGAAAAACTGCATCATCGTATGGTTTCTCTTCATTTCCGTTTGGCCTCCTTTAAAATTATGATAGGAATGGATAAATGCGATTGGTGTCGTAATTCAGTAAGGAGCAGAAGAGAGGATATGTACACATCTGGTGCTCATGAAAATAAGTCCAGCTGGCGCGGGGCCAGTCCGCCGTCGATTCCGAGCAGCGTTTGCAGCTCTTTGGCGTTATCGGTGGCGTCACCACCGGAGTTATTGTTGAAGACCACGTACAGCTCCTCTGTGCTGTAGCGGTACAAGTAGCGCAGGCTCCGCCAATTCGGATGGCTGCTCTGGCTCCAGCCTTGGGCGTTGCGGCCATGCAGCCGCACGTAGGTGATATCCGGTGATGTGGCCACCGGCACAATCGGAACCGAGCCTGATCCGGCCTGGGGTTCATCGGCCACTGTATGAATCCAGCCCTCCTGCTCCAGAAACTGCAGGGTTTTGGCCTGCATTTCCGGACTGTACCAGGAGTCATTGCGGAATTCGATGGCGGAAGGCACATCCAGCATCCGCTGCTTGGCCTCGCGCAGAAACTGCACGTTCTCTTTGGTGCAATCGAACCACGGCGGAAACTGGAAGAGGGCCATCGCAAGCTTCCCGGCTGCCCGGACTGGCTCAATAGAGGTATGGAAGGCCTGATACATTTCCTCCGGAGTGTCATAATAATTCTTTTTCTCGCGTAAATGGCCAGTCATTCCCTGATAGGCTTTAACGATAAACCGGAAGGCATCCGGCGTCTGGCTCACCCATTTGGCGTAATTTCTGACTGGCTGCACGGCATAAAAGGAGCTGTCAATCTCCACAATCGGAAAATGCGCGCTATAGGTAGGGAGCCGGTCAGCGGGCTTGATTTTGCCGTAAAGCTCTTCATGGTCACCGAAGCCGGTTAGCCCGATCTTAATCATGGAATCTCCTCCTTGTCAGTATATCCGTACCTGACCCGAACAGATCAGCTAACTCTTATTAAACTTAAAACCCTCTAGAGCAAACAAGGGCTGTTGATTATTGTCCGTAATTGAGGCAACATGAAGATTAAAGATGGCCTGAAATGAACGAGGCCGGAAATACCGCTATGGGTGCTGTTATCACCAAAAGAACGTCCGGATATACTTTGTTGTCCGGCCTATTTTCAGTCTGATGTATATTGCAAGGGGGAGCACGAGATGGAGCACAAGTTCGAACAGCTTAGCCGTCACATTCTGATTATGCATCCGGAGCATGACACGGATCGTCCGGTACTGGCAGCAATTACAGGGGAACGGCGTACACTTCTGATGGATGCCGGCAATTCGCCGGCCCATGCAGCGCTGTTCCGGGAAGAACTGGCCAGACGCGGCTGCAGGCAGCCAGACATGCTGGTTCTGACCCATTGGCACTGGGATCACACCTTCGGGCTCTCATCCTGGTTGTCTCCAGCTATTGCCCATGAAGAGACGGCGAAAGTGCTGGAGAGCCTGACCGGGCGGAACTGGGGAGAAGAGGGCTTGGAGAAGCTTGTAAAGAGTGGCACGATCAGTGAAGAAAGCGCGGAACATATCCGTCTGGAGTACGGCGGGGCAAGAGAGGTAACTGTCGTCAAGCCGGATATTGTGTTTACCGGCAGCCTCACGGTCGATTTGGGCGGAGTTATCTGTGAAGTGGTCCATGTAGGCGGCGACCATTCGCCGGACTCCTGCGTGCTTTACGTTAAGGAAGACAAGGTGCTTTTTCTGGGCGATGCTCTAGGCCCTTCTGTATATGGCGGACCGCGCCAATACAGCAGCACCGGGTTCTTAAAATTGCTGGACATTGCTTACCGCTATGACGCGGACTGGTATGTGGAGTCGCATGGGCTGCCGATGACCAGGCAGGAGTTCCGGGAGGATCTGGCTCCCTGGGAACGGCTGGCCCGGATCGTCGATGTGTTCGGACACAACCGGGAACGGGTGGTGCTGGAGCTGAAGACCTATCTTCAGCTTGAAGAGCTGCCTGGGGATTTGCTGCAGGGTGTGGAATATTTCATGGCGGGCGCGAAGCGGCGTTAACTGCAATATTCATAATTTCTACTGACTATATTCAGACCCTGCCACGCACTGGCGGGGTCATTGTGTTGCAGAATGATGAGATAACAGCCCTGTTCTCTAATCGGCTTCGTGCCGGAGAACAGGGCTGTTCGTTTAAACAGGTGTAAAGAGGGTGATCGAACCTCCGCTAGATAAATGTACGGTATTGCGTCCGTTGCGTTTGGAGCTGTAGAGCGCATGATCCGCTTCGGAGAGCAGCTCTTCAAGCGAAATAGGTTCTCTGAACGCCTCCGCCACCCCGAAGCTTGCCGTTACATGGATTGGACCGGACGAGGTGTAGACTTCGCTGTGCTCAATGCTGTCACGGATAGCTTCGGAGAGCAGAGCCGCCTGCTTCAAGGAAGTGTCAGGCAGACAAATGACGAATTCTTCGCCTCCGTAACGCCCGAAGATATCCCCTTCGCGCACATGTTTGCTGCATACGCTGACAATATGCTGGAGCGCTATATCGCCATATTGATGTCCGTACCGGTCATTGATGCTTTTGAAAAAGTCGATATCGAGCAGGATGATGGACAAGGGGCGCTTGCTGCCGACTGCTTCCTCCAGCAGAGACCGGCTCTGCTCCATGAAGTGCGTACGGTTATAGATACCGGTCAGGCTGTCGACAGTGGCAAGCTGCAGCAGCTTGGCCTGAAGCAGTGTCCGCTCTGTCACATCAATCAGCATAATCATCCGCCCGGCCAGGTGACCGTCATGCTTCTGCACCGGAGAGGATCTGACCTGGTAGTAGCTGGTCTCCCCGTTGATATTCCAGGCCAGCTCGCGTTCCTCGCTGAGCAGAGGGTCGGAATTCATTACATAATCTACAGCGTCTTTGCCCGCAGGCAGGAACAGCTGGGCGAGCGGTCTGCCGATGGCTGATGAATCCAGGCCCTCCAGCATTTCCGTGGCAGCACGGTTATAGTCGACAAGCGTATCTTTGCGGTCCGTGACCAGCACTCCGTCACGCATGCTCTCGAATAAATTCTCCCGGGCGATGGGTGCCGCGGTCAGCATGCCCCTGGAAAGAATCGCCCAAATATAGAGGGTCGAAGTCACGCTCATAATCACCGGCACAGGGTCCATTCCATAAGGGGTCATGTTCATTAAATAGAGGAAGGCTCCCAGAGCCGGGAGGAACTGCCCGATGAAGATCGTCATCATCTGCCGGCGGTAGACCCGCTTCATCCGGTTCCACTGCCAGAGAATGAGACACATTCCGGCAAGCATGCAGCCGAAGGTCAAACTGCCCTGCACGATATACCAAGGCCCCATCACGATGTCGATCAGCGGGGTGGGGGCACCTTCCCGGAAATGCATTGAATGATAGAACAGATGGTGATAATCGTTGGTCCATACGAGCACGGTAGAGATTAAGGGGATGGAGTACAGCGCGGTCAGCAGCCCTTTCTTAACCAGCCGGTCCAGGCCGACGAAATGCATGATCATAATCAGGCTGGAAGGAGCGATATAGGGCATACCCAGATACTCCACCTTGACCCAAAAGCCAATCTCCTGCATAGTGCTGCCCGACAATTCCAGCGCGAAGCCAAAGGTATAGATCGCGGAAGTGATGGAGCTGAGGATGAAGGCATTGATTCCGGAGAAATCCGTTCTTCTGTAATAGGCGAACAGCGCGAGAAGTGCGCTCAGCACACCGGAGATGGAGACAATGATAATATAATTTGAGATCATAGCTTCCATCGGCTGGGCCTCCAGGTAGTGTGGGCTGCCGAGGCTGGCCATGGGAGCAGGGACAACGGGGCATATAGCCATGAGGCGTTATTATAAGCATTAAACATCACGTATTGTCTCCTGTTTCAGCAAGAATATAGATAAATAGTACCACATATCTTCATGGATAACATTCGGGATTGAACGCAGTGAAGCGTGAATACCGCTACCTTCTTTTATCGGCATATTTCTTCATTATTAACAATGAAAGCGCCACTCCTAGACAAAGTGACGGAATTTCACAGATGCAATTTTACTATTTGTCTAGTGAGTGTACCGGGAGCAAAGTGTACCATGTTAGTTAATACTACATTTCAAAAAGAAATTCAGCGTTTCATAAGAATTTACGTTAAGTTAATTAACATTTAACGAATGGATTCAGGGATGAAGGGGGAGCTGGGAATGTCATTAGTAGCGGCAAGAATTCCTGAAATACAGCTGGAAAACGTTGAAATGCGTTATGTGGCGGAGACTGCGGATGTGCTTGCATTGCATCAGGTGAGCCTTGATATTGCCAAAGGAGAATTCGTCTCCCTGCTGGGTCCATCGGGATGCGGCAAAACCACACTGCTGAGATTGATGGCAGATCTTATTACACCAACCGGCGGAAACATAACGGTGGCTGGCAAAAGCGCCAAGGAAGCCAGACTGGCCCAAAAGTACGGCATAGTTTTCCAGAGTCCGGTACTTTATGACTGGCGCAAGGTGAAACACAACATTACCCTGCCGCTGGAGCTGATGGGCGTCAAGAAGTCGATCCGTGAGGACAAGGCGCTGGAGCTGCTGGATCTCGTCGGGCTGCAAGGCTTCGCGGACAAATATCCCTGGCAGCTCAGCGGCGGCATGCAGCAGCGGGTTGCGATTGCCAGAGCGCTGTCGATGGAACCGGAGATACTGCTCATGGATGAACCGTTCTCCGCGCTGGATGAGTTTACCCGTGAGCGCCTGAATGAAGAGCTGCTGGCTGTCTGGAGCAAGGTGCAGAGCACCATTGTTTTTGTCACCCACAGCATTCCTGAATCTATTTTTCTGTCTGACCGCGTATTCGTGCTTTCTCCGCATCCGGGAAGGCTGTCGGCCATTGTTGATATTCCGCTGCCGCGTCCGCGTACGGCGGAAATGAGAAACAGCCCGCAGTTTTTTGAACTGATCGCCACGATCCGCGACAGCTTTGAAGGGGTGTAACGATGAAGGGGAACAGTGCGTTTATGCGCAGCCGCGTGCTGCCGCTGTCCGTCTGGCTCCTTGGGCTGCTGATGGTGTGGGAGGCTGGCTCCTGGATGCTGCTCCATGTGGCACAAACGCCGCTGGCCCAGTCGAAGCTGCCTTATGTTCATGAAGTGGCGGCTACCTTATGGAAGTACAGCGGCACGCTGGTTAAGGAGGGGGGAGCTACCTTTGGCAATGCAGGAGTCGGGTTTCTGATCGGGGCCTCTGCGGGTGTGGTTCTCGCTGTGCTGATGAGTCTGTCAAAGACGATCGAGCAGCTTGCCTTTCCGTATGCCATAGCCTCGCAGATGATCCCGATTCTGGGGCTTGCGCCCATTATTTACGGTATTGTACGTGATGAGCAGGTGTCCCGGATCATTATTTCCGGATACATTACCTTTTTCCCGGTTGCGCTCAACATGCTGCGCGGTCTGCGCAGCGTCGATCTGCCGGCGCTGGAGCTGATGCATTCTTATGCCGCCAAACCTTGGGCGGTGTACTGGAAGCTGCGCCTTCCGGCTGCACTGCCGGCACTGTTCAGCGGCCTCAAGGTCGCAGCCCCGCTTGCCGTGACCGGTGCGATTCTGGTAGAGCTTATGGGGGCGCAGCATGGCATAGGTGTGATCATGCTGCGCAATCTCTATTATGGTCCTTCCCATACGTATATGTTCTGGTCCACGGTAATTGTCGGCGCTCTGCTGGGAGTGGCGAGCTACGGACTGATGAGCCTCGCCGAACGCCTGGTTGCGCCATGGCAGCCTGAATTCCGCCCGAAGGGGGGGCGCCGCTAATGGAGGGGAATACTGTGCGTGAAGCAACGTTGATAGCCTCTGCAGGGAATGAGGGATCTACACCATCTCGTATAACAACGAAGGAAGACGTATTTACTGGACGGAGCAAGCGGAAGTTTGGCCGCCGCTCTGTGAGCTGGCTGAACGCTGGCGTGATTCTGCCTCTGCTGGCCGGTGTGCTTTTTCTGGTTCTCTGGGAAGCACAAATATTCCACAAGCTGTTCGATCTGAAAAAATACCAGCTGCCGCTGCCTTCGGCCATAGCGGAGGCGATAAGGGATAATTTCAGCCTGCTCTTGTCCTATACCGGCTATACACTGACTGAGGCTGTGGCGGGAATGCTGATCGGTTCGGCCTGCGGCTTCCTGATCGCCCTGGTCGCAACGGCCTGGCCCCGCTGGGGCGGTGGCAGCCTGACACTGGTCGCTGCATTGAATGCTGTGCCGATTGTTGCGCTGGCACCGATTATGAATCTGTGGTTCGGCGACGGGATCGGCTCGCGTGCCGCAATCGTTACGGCGACGACCATGGCGGCGATGGCTATCAATGCCTATAAAGGGATGGTATCAGTTGATCCGCTGGCGCTGGATTTAATGCATTCCTACGCAGCCGGCAAGCCGGCGGTATTCCGCTATCTGCGGATTCAGAACAGTCTGCCGTATGTGTTCACCGCGCTGAAGATCAATGCTACCGCAAGTATGATCGGAGCGATTGTCGGAGAGTTTTTCTTCTCCTCCAGAGGGCTTGGCTACCTGCTATCCAACTCGATCAAGGTGGCCAAGATGCCGCTGGGCTGGTCCTGCATCGTACTTGCAGCTATAGCCGGAGTCATCTTCTATCTGGTAGTGGAGCGGCTGGAGAAGGTATTCATCAAGTGGCATTCCTCCCAGCGGGCGTCATCTTAAATCTGTTACACCAGACTACAAACTCAAATGGGTAGGGGGAGCTGCGTGATGAAAGGGAATAAAGGCAAATTTCACGGTGGGCTGTTGATGGCGGTAATGATCATGGCAATCTCTTTGCTGGCAGGTTGTGGAGGTAATAACAATAATAATGCTCCGGCGGCTGAAGCGACGGCAGGCACGGGGGCTTCGGCTTCACCGGAAAAGGCCACAGAACCGGCTGCGGAACCGGTGACGGTCAAGCTCCAGCTGAAATGGGTGCCCCAGGCCCAATTTGCCGGATACTTCCTGGCCCGGGACAAGGGGTACTATGCTGAAGAAGGTCTTAATGTAGAGATCCTGCCCGGCGGCCCGGATATAGTACCTGAACAACAGGTCGCGGGCGGCTCCGCCGATATCGGCGTGGATTGGGTGGCGAGTCTGCTGACCAGCCAGGAACAGGAAATGCCGCTGGTGCAGATTGCGCAAATCTACCAGAAGAGCGGACTGGTGCTGGTGTCCAAGAAGGAGGCAGGAATCAGCAGTGCAGCGGATCTGAAAGGCAAAAAAGTCGGCAACTGGATGGGTGGTAACGAGTTTGAAATCCTTGCGCTTTTTGATAAATACAAGCTGGATTCCAATAAGGACCTGAACTTCACAAAGCAGGGCTTCACGATGGACCAATTCCTTGGCGGCGAAATCGACGCGGCTTCGGCGATGACGTATAACGAATATCAGGTTGTGCTGGAATCGGGCATCAAGGCCGAAGCGCTGAATGTGATTGATATGAATGATGAAGGCGTAGCGATGCTCGAAGACAATCTGTTCGCCAATAAAGAGTGGCTTGCAGACAATAAGGAGACAGCGGCCAAATTCGTCCGCGCTTCCTTGAAGGGCTGGAAAGATGCCATCGCCGATCCTGAGGCGGCTGTAGATAGTGTAATGAAGCTCGCTGAAGAAGGCAGCACTTCAAGAGAGCATCAGCTCACGATGATGACGGAGGTTGCCAAGCTGATCCAGCCGCAGGGCTTTGACGTTTCCAAGCTGGGGTATACCGATGCAGCTGCATTCCAGCAGACGGCAGACATCGCGCTCAAATTCGGTGTAATCAAAGAGGCGGCCAACGTGAAAGAAGCCTATACGAACGAGATTGTTGAAATGGCAGCGAAATAAGCGGTTTCCCTCATATTGATAGTAGATGGCCGCCCGTTCTGGCGGTCATCTGTTATCATCGGCATCCACAAACAGTGAAAGAGGTGCAGGCTATGTCTCTGCTGGCGAAGCAGACTGAAAAGGTCAGGAATTATATAAACGGGGTTTGGGTGGCGTCATCATCCGGGCGGGAGGAGGAAGTGTTCAACCCGGCAACCGGAGAAGTGATTGCTTATGTGCCGATTTCCAGCCGCGAAGAGCTGGATACTGCGGTACAAGCTGCGGCAGAGGCATTTCATTCATGGAAGAGGGTTGCCGTTCCGCGGAGGGCCCGCTATTTCTTCCAGTACCAGCAGCTGCTGGTGCAGCACTGGAATGAGCTGGCTGAGCTGATTACGCTGGAGAACGGCAAAAGCCTGGAGGAAGCGCTGGGCGAAGTGCAGCGCGGTATTGAATGTGTGGAGTTTGCCTCCGGCATCCCCACACTGATGATGGGCAGCCAGCTGCCGGATATTGCCACCGGAATTGAATCGGGCATGTACCGCTACCCCCTGGGGGTGATCGGCGGGATCGCGCCCTTTAACTTCCCGATGATGGTGCCCTGCTGGATGTTTCCGCTGGCAGTGGCCTGCGGCAATACCTTTGTGCTGAAGCCTTCCGAACGGACACCGCTGCTGATGAACCGGCTGGCGGAGCTGTTTGCGGAAGCGGGGTTTCCGCCGGGTGTGCTGAATGTGGTGCATGGATCGCATGATGTAGTGGGTGGATTACTTGAACACGACGAGGTGAAGGCGATTTCCTTTGTTGGTTCACAGCCGGTAGCGGAATATGTGTATAAGCAAGGGACTGCACATGGCAAGCGGGTGCAGGCACTGGCCGGAGCCAAAAACCATTCGATTGTGCTTCAAGATGCCGATCTGGACCATACGGTGAAGAATATTATCGCTGCGGCCTTCGGGTCGGCGGGCGAGCGTTGTATGGCCTGCTCGGTGGTCGTCGTGGAGGAGACGGTTGCCGATGAACTGGTGCGCCGTCTCCTTGAGGCGGCCGACGGGCTGAAGATCGGCGACGGCAGGGACGCTGGAGTATTTCTCGGGCCGGTCATCCGCCAGTCGAACAAGGACCGTACGCTGGCTTATATTGAGGCAGGTGTACAGGAGAAGGCGGAACTGGTACGGGACGGCCGGAAAGATGCAGCGGCGGGAGGAAAGGGCTACTTTCTCGGGCCGACCATCTTCGACCGTGTAGAGCCGGGAATGACGATCTGGCGCGATGAGATTTTCGCTCCGCTGCTGTCTGTGGTGCGTGTCAAGGATCTGGCGGAGGCGATAAACGTAACGAATCAGTCCCCATTTGCCAATGGAGCCTGCATTTATACGGACAGCGCTAAGGCGGTCCGGGAGTTCCGGGAAGAGATTGATGCCGGAATGCTTGGCGTGAATCTCGGTGTACCTGCGCCGATGGCCTTTTTCCCTTTCTCCGGCTATAAGAAATCGTTCTATGGAGACCTGCACGCCAACGGCCGTGACGGTGTAGAATTCTACACCCGCAAGAAAATGATCACTGCGCGTTATTGACCACAATGGAATGTTGAGAGGAGAGATTGCGGTGCAGAGCCTGGAGAACGAAAGCAAGCTGGCCGTCAAGAAAGATCAGCAGTATCTATGGCATAACATTACCCCTTACAGCGAGAGCCATCCGCCGATGATCGCGGCGACGGCAAGCGGATCATGGGTTACCGATATTGACGGGAATAAATTTCTGGACGGGATGTCCGGGCTGTGGTGCGTCAATGTCGGATATGGGCGCAAGGAGCTGGCCGATGCGGCCTATCAGCAGCTGCTCACCCTGCCTTATTTTCCGCTCACGCAGAGCCACAGGCCGGCTATCGCGCTTGCCGAGAAGTTGAATGAATGGCTGGGCGACGACTATGTCATTTTCTTCTCCAACAGCGGATCGGAAGCGAACGAAGCGGCCTTCAAAATGGCCCGCCAATACCAGCAGCAAATCGGCCAGCATTACCGGCATAAATTCATTGCCCGCTACCGCGGTTATCATGGCAGCTCGCTCGGCGCCCTGTCAGCGACCGGCCAGGCGCAGCGCAAATATAAATATGAGCCGCTGACCGGCGGATTCCTCCATGTGGCACCGCCGGACAGCTACCGCCGTCCTGACGGCATGACTGTGGAGGCGTTCAACCTCCAATGTGCGCAGGCCATTGAGGATACGATTGTCTGGGAGGGAGCAGAGACGGTTGCGGCGGTAATTATGGAGCCGGTGATTACCGGAGGCGGAGTCATTGTGCCGCATCAGGTGTATATGGACCGGGTGCAGGAAATCTGCCGCAAGCATGGAGTACTGTTGATTATTGATGAGGTCATCTGCGGCTTCGGGCGTTCCGGCCGCAGCTTTGGCCATCACAATTTCGGCATCAAACCTGATATAGTGACGATGGCCAAAGGGCTGACCAGCGCCTATCTTCCGCTGTCGGCAACGGCGGTGCGCAAGGATATTTATGAGGTCTTCAAGGACAACAGTGATGATTATGGATATTTCCGCCATGTGAATACGTTCGGCGGCAATCCTGCGGCCTGTGCGCTTGCGCTGCGCAACCTGGAGATTCTGGACCAGGAGCATTTGGTGGAGCGTGCTGAAATCCTCGGGCAAAGGCTGGCGGATGCATTCTCTAAGCTGCGGGATCACAAGCTGGTAGGAGATGTCCGCAGCTTTGGGCTGGTCATCGGCATTGAGCTGGTGGCAGATAAAGCCACCAAGCAGCCTGCCGATCTGGCTGTCGTCAAAGGAATTATTGCCGAATGCAAATCTAAAGGGCTAATCATCGGCAAAAACGGAGATACGGTGGCGGGATTCAATAATGTGCTTACCTTTGCACCGCCGTTATCCTCCACCGATGAGGATGTGCAGTTTATAATCGAGACGTTCAAAGCTGTGCTGAACGGGAGCTGGGCAGAGTGAATTTCTCCGGATACAGGAACTGGTAGGCACGCAGGGCGACCTGGATGGAGATGCGGTTCTCCGGCAGCATGAAGTCTTCGCCCAGCAGTTCGGTGATTTTGTCCAGCCGGTAATAGAGCGACTGTCTGACGATGAACAAATTGCGGGCGGCGATTTGCTTGGAGCCGTCGTGGTCGAGATAGACGCGCAGCGTCAGCAGGAGCTCGCTCCCTTTGGACTGGTCGTGATCGATCAGCGGGCCGAGATAGCTGCGGATGAAATTCTCCAGCGTCTTGCCGTCATTCAGGTTCAGCAGCAGCTGGAATACGCCGAGTTCTTCGTAGAACAACACAGACTTCTGGTAACAAGTATAGAGAGACAACGCTTGTACGGCTTCCTGATAACCGGCATAGGCATGTTTCAGGCCCCTGTGGGACTTGCTGACTCCAATAACGAGCTGCAGGTCCTTCAATTTCTCGTCGGAGCGGATATGCAGCAGGGAATCAAGCGCCTGCTGCAGCCGCAGCTTGCCGGGCAGCTTGGACTGGATATCTAGCGCGATGACAGTGAGCCGGTTGTTCTTGAGTGTGATCAGCGGGCGCAGCGAGTATTTCTCGAAGATGGAGCGGAGAATGAGCGACAGATGGAAGGTGATGGATTCCCAATCATTCTCCGAGCTGTTCCATTTAACATCGCGGGGATTCTCGATCTCAATCAGGCATACGCGGTACGGCAGCTCATTCAAGACATTGAAGTCGGGTCCCGCCAGTCCCTTGAGCCGGTTGTCATCCTGGGTGCGGCCGCTGATCAGCTCATCCACCCACAGGTTCTCGGAGAACAGCTTGCGTTCCTCCATATACCGTGTGCGCAGCAGCTCCTGGGCGATCGACAGGGAGGCGGAATCCAGCAGCAGGCAGTCGAACTCCTGGGGTTTGTGGCTGCTGACCATCAGGATATAAGCCCAGGTCTGGTCGAGCGCGCCCACCGGCTTCAGCGCGATCAGCTTGTGGCCGAATTCACGGATGTAAGGTGCGGCATCGGGCTGTACGCCCTCCATCTCCTCGCTGAAGGCTTCGAAGAACTGAAGCAATGGGGCCTGATCCCCGGGCGGCAGCGCCGGGAAGAACAGGGGTTTGCCCTGCAGCTGCATATATACAATTTGCGTGCGGGTGCTTTTACATAATAGCTGCAGAACCTTAAGGGTCCCTTGGGAAGTCAACGTCAGGCGGTGGAATTCACGGGAGATGCTCTCCAGCTCCTGCAGCATGCGGTGATGGCGGTTGATGATGAGGGAATGCAGGTCAAGCGTGATATCCACGAAACGTACCGTTCGGGTGAAAATAATCAGCGGGAAATCGTGGCTATTCGCCAGGTCGATCATCTCCTGCGGGATTTTGCAGAAATACTCTCCCAGCTCGATGCACAAACAGGCGGCATTCTTATCGATCAAATTGTGCATAAATGATAAGGAGGCAGGCAAATCAACACTTACACCCATCCCCGTAGTCAATATCATCTCTTCCCCGTGAATCAGTCTTTCAAAACTGGCGCTTTCCAGTACATGCACCCAGCGAATCGCCCGGTTCAGGCCGTTTTTTCCGCCGATAAGCTCCGCTTCCGCGAACAGCGGTCTTTTCAGCGCATCGCGGACCGTAAATACAAGTTCCCAATCCATAAGCTTCCCCCTCGCTATATCGTCAGGCAGGTAAAAAATACACTTTTGAAATTAGACAATGTGTCTAGTGTAACGAAAAATCAAAATGACTATAGTTTGAATATAATATGTGAGGAAATGTAACTCGTTCAGAAAGAAAATAGAATGGATTCTTTGGTTTATTGCCCATTTTACTACATCAAGCCTGATAAGTAAGTAAAATTTTAAGGCGATTATTGAAATAATGTTATATTATATAACACAAAGATGATTTCGATGATGAAAATGTAATTTTTTATCCGGTAATGCCTGGGAACACCACTCGTCCAGAAGGAGGGAGATCTGATGGAGCATTCTTCTCCGTTAACCACGTTTACGCCTGATATGTTCATGCGCAACTTCGCCGAGGCTGAGCCGGGTTTGACCCGCAAAGGTGCAATCGAAGAATCCAACCGTTGTCTGTATTGTTATGACGCCCCCTGTATTAAAGCCTGCCCGACCAGCATTAATATTCCTTCCTTTATTAAGCGGATTGCCACCGATAATTTAAAAGGCTCGGCGCAGACGATCATGGACTCCAATCCTGTAGGCGCCAGTTGCGCCCGTGTCTGTCCTACCGGGGAATTGTGCGAAGGCGCATGCGTTCTGAATGATGCTTCGGCACCAATCCAGATCGGACTGCTGCAGCGTTATGCCACGGACTGGGCTATAAACAGCGGTGTTCAGTTATTCAAAGCCGGTGCTCCTAATGACAAAAAGGTCGCTGTCATCGGGAGCGGTCCTGCCGGGCTGTCTGCGGCTAGAGAGCTGGCGCGTGAAGGCTTCCAGGTGGTGATCTATGAGGCGAAGCCACTCGCCGGCGGGCTGGATACGCATGGTATTGTCTCTTTCCGGCTGCCGCAGTCTATATCGCTGTGGGAAGTGGAGCAGGTGGAGCAGCTGGGCGTGGAGATCCGCACCGGAACGAAGGTTGGCGTTGACGTCTCCGTGGAGGAGCTGAAGGCGGAGTATGATGCCATTGTGCTGGCTGCAGGGATGGGGTATGTTCCTCCGCTTGGGATTGAAGGAGAGAAGCTGTCCGGGGTATACGATGCGATAGAGCTGGTGGAGACCACCAAGACAGGCATTCCCACACTGGAGCTGATGGGCCAGCGCGTCGCTGTCATCGGCGCAGGCAATACGGCCATTGATGCAGCAACCTGCTCGGTGCGGCTGGGAGCATCGAATGTGAAGATGGTCTACCGCCGTACGCGCTCGGAGATGACGGCCTACGATTTCGAATATGAATTTGCCAAGCAGGAAGGTGTGGAATTCAACTGGCTGACTTTGCCGAAGCGTATTGTCGGGGACGAGCTCGGCAATGTTACGGCACTGGAGTGCGTGCAGATGAAGCTGACCGGGGAGACCGGCAAAGACGGCCGCCTTGCGCCGATGCCTGTTGATGGCTCTGAGTTCCTGATACCGGTGGATGCGGTTGTGGTAGCGATCGGACAGAAGCGGCGGTTGGACCTGATTGAAGCGCTCGGTCTTGAGCACAACTATGGGGTTGTCACAATTGATGAGAAGACCGGACGGACGTCGGATCCGCAGATTTATGCCGCTGGTGATATTGTGTTTGGTTCCGGCAAAGGCGAAGCGATGGTCGTATCCGCCGCCCAGCAGGGCAAAGACGCCGCTTATGCGATTGTGAAGCAATTGTTGGGCCTGCAGGACAGCGTGGCAGGTTCTGCTGTCTAAACGGGGAGTGCCAAGCAATACAAGACCGGCGGCTTCAACCGGACTTTATATGACAGGGAGGGAACATCAATGGCAGATTTGAGTATTGATCTTGCAGGTATCAAGTCACCTAATCCATTCTGGCTGGCGTCTGCGCCGCCTACCAATACAGGCTATCAAGTGCAGCGGGCGTTCGAGGCCGGCTGGGGAGGGGCGGTGTGGAAGACACTCGGTGATCCGATCATTAACACCTCCTCCCGGTTTGCGGCCGTGCATTTCAACGGTCAGCGTGTGGCGGGCTTCAACAATATCGAGCTGATTACGGACCGCCCGCTTGAGGTGAACCTGAAGGAGATCTATGAAACGAAGAAAAAGTTTCCGGGTCATGCGATTATTGCCTCCCTGATGGTCGAACCGAGGCAGGACAAATGGCATGAAATCGTCAAACGGGTAGAGGCTGTCGGCGTAGACGGCCTGGAGCTTAACTTTGGCTGTCCGCACGGGATGGCGGAACGCGGAATGGGCGCAGCCTCCGGCCAGCAGCCCGACCTCGTACAGGCGCAGACCACCTGGGTCAAAGAAGTCGCGACCACGCCGGTCATTGTGAAACTGACCCCGAATATAACGGATATTACAGTCGTTGCCCGCCATGCCGTCAAAGGCGGCGCCGATGCGATCAGCCTGATTAATACAATCAACAGTCTGGCCGGCGTGGACATTCACAGCTGGAACACGATTCCGAATGTCGGCGGCCAAGGCGCGCATGGCGGTTATTGCGGCCCGGCGGTGAAGCCGATTGCGCTCAGCATGGTGGCCGAATGCGCCCGCGACCGCGGAGTCGGCGTGCCGATCTCCGGAATTGGCGGCATCTCCACCTGGCAGGATGTGGTTGAGTTCATGCTGATGGGCTCCACGGGCATTCAGGTCTGCACGGCAGTTATGCATCACGGCTTCCGGATCGTCGAGGAGATGATCGACGGGCTGAACAATTATCTGGATGATAAAGGGCTGGCTTCGGTCACTGAGCTGATTGGCAAATCGGTGTCTAAGTACTCCAATTGGGGTGATCTGGACCTCAACTATAAAGTCGTTGCACGGATTAACGAGGAGAACTGCATCAACTGTAACAAATGCCATATTGCCTGCGAGGATGCTTCGCATCAATGTATCGACATGTTAACGGATGCCGCAGGAAAGGCAATTCTGCAAGTGCGTGAAGAAGACTGTGTGGGCTGCAATCTGTGCTCCATTGTCTGCCCGGCAGACGGAGCCATTGATATGGTTGCCCTGGACAGCGGCGCGGCGCCTCTGACCTGGAATCAGCGTCAGAAGGTCATCAGCGGCTTGAACGGCTCGTATTCAGAAGCGGAGGTGGTCTAGCATGAAGAAGATAATCAAAAATGGCATTATCGTTACCGCAGCGGATACTTATAAGGGAGATGTGCTGTTTGAGGACGGCATTATTACCGGAATAGGGCTGAAGCTGGAAGCGCCGGGTGCGGAGATTATTGACGCTTCCGGCTGTTATGTCTTTCCGGGAGGGATAGATCCCCATACACATCTGGATATGCCCTTCGGGGGAACCGTGACGGCTGATGACTTCGAGACCGGCACGATTGCCGCCGCCTATGGCGGAACGACAACGGTCATCGACTTCTGCCTGACGGCCAAAGGCCAGCCGCTTCAGCAGGCTGTCGATACCTGGCATAACAAATCACAGGATAAAGCGGTGATTGACTACAGCTTTCACCTGATGGTTTCGGAGCTGAATGACAAGGTGCTGGGCGAGCTGCCGCAAATTATTGAAGACGAAGGCATCACTTCGCTGAAGGTGTTCATGGCCTACAAGAACACTTTTCAGGCCGATGACGGTGTACTGTACAAGACTTTGCAGGCAGCCAAGCGGGAAGGCGCACTCGTTATGGTCCATGCCGAGAACGGCGATGTGATCGAATATCTGGTGGAGCAGGCTCTGGCCGCAGGCAACACCGATCCGATCTACCATGCGCTAACCCGCCCCCCGGAGCTGGAGGGTGAAGCCACGGGCCGGGCCGCTTACTTGACGGAGCTGACTGATTCGCAGCTCTACGTCGTGCATGTCACCTGCGCCGAAGCGGCCTGGAAGATTGCTGAAGCCCGCAAGAAAGGGCTGCGTGTCTACGGTGAAACCTGCCCGCAATATCTGGTGCTGGATCAGACCGCGCTCGCGAAGCCTGATTTTGAAGGCGCCAAATATGTCTGGTCCCCGCCGCTGCGCGAGCAGTGGAATCAGGAGGTGCTGTGGGATGCGCTGTGGAGCGGCACGCTGCAAACGATCGGTTCCGATCAGTGCTCCTTTGACTTCAAGGGGCAGAAGGATCTGGGTCTGGGCGACTTCTCCAAGATCCCGAACGGCGGTCCGACGATTGAAGACCGGTTCAGCTTGCTCTACTCCGAAGGGGTGCAGAAGGGGCGGATTTCGCTTAATAAATTCGTGGATATCATTTCGACCTCCAGCGCCAAGCTGTTTGGCCTATTTCCGCAAAAGGGCACTATAGCTGTAGGCAGCGACGCAGACATCGTGATTTTTGATCCGTCGGTGGAAAGAACACTGTCTGCCGAAACCCATCATATGAACGTCGATTACAACGCGTTTGAAGGCTTTGAGGTTAAAGGCGAACCGGTATCCGTACTCAGCCGGGGGGAATTCGTGATCCGCGACAAGCGGTTTGTCGGCCGGGCGGGTTCCGGCAAATACCTGCACCGCAAAAGGTTTGCAGCGGAAGCACCGCGACCGGCCAAAGCGGAAATCAGCGGAGGAGTGGTCTGAGATGTCTGCATTTGATGAGTTTGACCAAGAGCGGCAGGAGGTTGACGATTTGCTGCTGCAAGGCTACTCCATCGTCAGTATTGAAGAGGATTTGGACGGTGCCAGGGTGAGATTTATTCATAGCAGCCCAGGCAGGGTGCCGGTGGAGCTGCAGCTGCTGACGGCGGATGCGCGCAAGCATGTGACGACGGTGGTTTTATGTGGTCTGAGACCGGCCACCCCCATAGAAACGCATACGTAAGGTGCGACAATTCTAAGATACAGGGTTCGCGTGTCAAAAAAACTGCCGGTAGGCCAAGAAACAATTGGCTCCTATCTGGCAGTCTTTTTTGTGCAGTCCGGCAAATTTATGTAGAGAACTTGCCCTGCTAAAGGGCGCTGCAGAGGGAATTGGCGCCAAGAAGACTATGCCTGCAGCGATAGCTTGTCCAAATACTCGGACCGCAGAATCGACATGATGTGCAGCGACTCGAAAGAATCCCCAGTCCTTACACAGTCCCTAAGGGTCCCTTCCAGTGTGAATCCCGCACCTTCATAGACATGACGGGCTCTGAAGTTATGTTCTTTAACGTCCAGCCACAGCCGGTGGGTTTCGGTTTGGGTGAAGATCCAATCCGTCAGCAGTGAGAGGGTTGTTTTTCCGTAGCCTCGTTCCTTAGCCTGTATGACAAGCCGCTTAATGCAGACACTAAGATTAGGGTCCTGCAGCCCCGTTATAATCACATAGCCTGCTTGTTCCCCGGATTTATCCTGGATGATGAGATGCAGAATGTCCCCGTCCTGTAGTGCTGCAACATGCTGTTCCCTGCTCCATTGTCCGATAAAGCGTCGATTAGATTCGGCCTGCTCGGCAGCCAGGACGAAATCCAAATCTTGAAGCGCAGTTTTCCGTATATCCAGCAGTCTGGATGGTATTAACATGGAGCTCTCCCCTTTACATTGATAATTATAGCAACATAGTACAAGAAGAACAGGATGCTGCCAACAGAAAAGGTCATCCTGTGCCAATCTATTGTATAATTGAGGCTCGGCGCCACAAATTATACAGATTCAAATTTAGCAAGGATGAGGAGTGCGGGAGGGTATGTACTTTCTGGATACGGTATCATGGCTGACAGAGGAACGTCTGCGGCTGTTGCTGGAGCAGTACCGCTCGCTCGGGCCGCTGCCCGGGATCGGGCTGACTTTTATGAAATCTTTTGTACCGCCGCTGCCTACGATTGCGATTGTGGGATTAAACGGTGCGGTTTATGGCTTATGGCTCGGATTCCTGTATTCCTGGATCGGGCTGGTTGCCGGTTGTGTGACCACGTTTATGATTATCCGCAAAATTGCATCCCACCGCTATCTGCGGAAGTGGGCGCAGCGGCCAAAAGTAGCGAGAAGCATGACGTGGGTCCGCCAGAGCGGGTTCAGTTATGTCTTCCTGCTCAGTATATTTCCGGTAGGGCCTTTTGTGGTCATCAATATGGCAGCCGGGCTTGCCGGCATGCGCCTGCGGTCTTATCTGCTCGCTTTGTGTGCAGGCAAAGCCATCATGGTGTTTGCAGTTTCCTATATCGGAAATGACTTGGATCGGTTTATCCGCAATCCGTGGGAGATCATCTATGTGCTGCTGTTCATCGGTGTTTCCCTATGGTGCGTCAAGGCCATAGAGGCCCGGTTTGCCCGGGCGGCGCGGGAACAGGAGAAGCCGCTTGCCGCGGGAAATTCTTCACACCACGAATAGTCCGCTGATGTCGGCATCGGTCTCATGGTTTCCGCTGAGATGAACCCAGCTGTTTGTAGAGGCGTTATAGCGGTAATCCTGTCTCCATTCCTCTATATGGCGGACAATGCTCCGCACTGCGGAGATGATCGTTTGGACTTCACGGTCTGTCATGATGGGGTGCAGCGAAAGGCGGATCCAACCCGGCTTCAAAGACTGGTCTCCGGCCTGAATCGCGTGAATGAAATGCTGGGAGAGCTTGGCGTCAAGTCCAAGCAGATAATGTCCGTAGGGGCCGGCGCAGGAGCAGCCTCCGCGGGCCTGAATGCCAAAACGGTCATTCAGCAGCTTGACGGCCAGATTGTAATGGATGTTCTTCAAGATAAAGGATACGATGCCGTGGCGTTTGGTATGCTCACCCGCCAGGATGTAACATCCGGGGATTCCGGCAAGCCCGGTCAGCAGCTGGCGGCACAGTTCCTGTTCCCTCCGCATCATGAACTGCCCGTTGCCATTCATCTTCTCCTTCAGTTTCAGGCAGAGCGCTGTGCGGAAGGCCTGCAGGAACCCCGGTGTTCCACCGTCCTCGCGGACCTCCACTTCATCTATGTAGCGGCGTCCGCCCCAGGGATTAACCCAAACCACCGTGCCGCCGCCGGGCTCATCCGGGAGCTGGCCCCTGCAAAGCGCGGTATCGAATACCAGTACCCCGCTTGAACCGGGGCCTCCAAGGAATTTATGGGGAGAGAAGAAGATGGCATCGAGCTTCTCCAGCGGGGAGGCAGGATGCATGTCGATCTCTTCATAAGCCGCGCTGGCGGCAAAATCGACAAAACAGAGGCCTCCGTGCCGGTGCATCACCTCAGCGAGCTTGTGGTACGGGGTCTGTATGCCGGTTACATTGGAGCAGGCGGTAAAGGAGCCGATCTTGAAGCGGCGGTTCCGGTAGCGGATCAACAGATCCTCCAGTTCCCGGAGATCCATGCTTCCATCCGCCCCGGCCGGTACGGTGACCACGTCGCCGATGCCCTCCTGCCAAGGCAGCAGGTTGGAATGATGCTCCATGTGGCTGATGAAGATAACCGGGCGTTCCTCTGGAAGACAGAGGTAATGATCCCGCATCCATTCCGGCAGCTTTAGGCCCATCAGCCGCAGCAGCTTGTTCACTGCTCCGGTTGTGCCGTTGCCGCAGAAGAGCAGGGCGTCTCCCGGCCCGGCATGAACATGCCGCTTAATAATGTTCTGAGCCTCGGCATAGGCGAGTGTTATAGTTAAACCGGTCGTATTGGACTCGGTATGCGGATTGCTGACATAGGGGCCGAACGTCTCCTGCATTTTGCGCTCAATCGGCTCATACAAGCGCCCGCTGGCGGTCCAGTCGGCATACAGCAGCGGCTGCCGTCCGTAAGGCGTGGAAATAGAATGCCGGTTGCCGATGGTATGCTCGCGAAACGTTGCGAAATGCTCTTGCAGTGAAGCGGGCTCCTCCGCAGAAGAAGCGTGGTTGATGCTCAGCACAGACAATCCCTCCAGCCCGGTGATTTCTCGCAAGATACGGCTCACGCCCTCTTACAAAGGACGGCACGGCCGTTTCTTCTTGCTAATTAAGAGTGGGGTTATATTCCCAGGCTCAGTATATGCCCGCTGGAGGCAATGGGTTAAAGCCTATTGTCTGCATTCATTAAGGAGCTCCTCTAAATAAAGAGCTGCATGTCACTTTCCAGCGCATCCTTCAGATAGGTGGCCGCATCAATGATCTCCACCTCGGGCAGAAACTCCTCCGGCTTGAAGCCCATGATCTCTACGGACAGCTTGCAGGCGTAGAATTTAATGTTTTTTTTGCGGGCGCCCTTGAGAAAATGAATCAGCTTCGGCGCGCCCTGATCCTCCATCATTTCCTCCAGCATCATCCGTCCAAGACCGCTGAAGTTCATCCGCGAAAGCGGAAGGTGCTGTGGTCCCTTCGGTGTAATGACATCCATCAGCTTTTCATAAATTGTCTTATCCTCAAGTGTCATCTTCTCGGGGTCGCGGACAAGGAAGAGTCCCCAAAAGGCGAAAAACATTGTGACCTCAACCTCAATATCCCTTGCGGTATTGGCCAGAATCAACCCGGCCATCGCTTTGTCATATTCCCCGCTGAACATCAGCAGATTCATCTTTTTGCCCATCGCTGCATTCCTCCGTCACATCATAGAATGACCTTAGTATGGTTAACGTGAGGAGAAGTATGCCTGCTGTCATAAGATGTTCCAAATGCCGCTAGGCGTGTAGGGGATTGGCTCGATTGGATCTATCCTGTGACTGTCCTGAGAGGGGATGTGCTATGGCTGGTTGGATTTCCCGGCATATATCTGCAGCAAAACGGCAGGCCCGTTAATCCGGGTCTGCCGTAAGATGAATCACTTGGTTCATTCAACGTTATGACTGCAGCGGGAGCTATGTCAGACGATACAGTACTGCGCCATGCGGAGCAATCTCGCAAGCGAGCTCGTCTTGCACGGGGCCAACCTCCGCCCCGCTCCAAAGCTCCTTGGCAGTGACTGGTCTCTCAAGGCCCAGTTCTGCGAGAGTTACGCTGACCCTCTGGGTGTTTTCGCCGGTATTAAACATCGCGGCATAGCGGCACCCGGAGTCCCCTTCCGCCGTCCAGACCACGCGGTCTCCTGCCCGGCTGATGAGGCGTGCGCCGTTGCTGTTGCGGTGCATCTCCAGTACATCTGGGTTGGTCAGCAAGGAAAGGGTCCAAGCGTCGTTATCGCGAAGTTCGCCGCCGAAGAACAGGGGCGAGCGGAAGATGCTCCACAAGGTCATCATGGTGACCTGCTCATCAGGCGTGAAGCGAGTCCAGCGGTCAGCCCCGCCGCCGTCTACGGAGCGGATGCCGATATGGCCCAGCGGCAGCATATCGCAATCCGGCCAGCTGCCGGCTTCGGCTTTGCCTGCCCACGCCTCACAGCGGTCAAACATATCCAGGAGCAGGTCCCAATGATCCCAGAAGTCATCGGTGATCCGCCACATATTGGCATGTTGGCCGAGGAAATCTCCATAAGAAACCGGTGCCGGTCCCGGGGAGAGGCTTAGGATCATCGGGCGTCCGCAGTGCCGGATCGCATTCTGGATCAGCTCAATCTCGGGCTGGTGTGTATCGTACAGTCTGGACGCAGCAATATCATCCACCTTCACAAAGTCTACGCCCCATTCGGCATACAGCTCAAATAGGGAATTGTAGTACGCTTGGGCACCTTCCTTGGCAGCATCAACCCCATACATATCGGTGTTCCAGGGGCAGATGGAGTTGGGATGGGCGATGTCCCGGGCGGTCGCTCCTGAACCTTTGACCGGGGTGGCGGCATGCGCCGCCTGTCTTGGAATTCCGCGCATCAGATGAATGCCGAATTTAAGGCCCAGACTGTGTACATAATCAGACAAAGGGAGAAACCCCTTGCCGCCTTCTGCCGAGGGGAAACGGTTCACTGCCGGCATCAGCCGGGAATATTCGTCCATTTCCAGCGGAACAAAAGGACGGTACTGCGAAGAAATTGCCCCCGGCTCATACCACTGAATATCCACAACGACATATTCCCAGCCGAAGGACTTCAGGTTCGCCGCCATATATTCAGCATTTCCGCGGATTTCCTGTTCCGTAACTGCAGCTCCATAGCAATCCCAGCTGTTCCAGCCCATAGGCGGTGTTTTCGCATACTGTAAGTGACTCATTATGATGATCTCGCTCCTTAAACCCCGGAAGGGGTTGTAGAATAAACTTGCTCTAATAGATCCATCATAAAACACTTTCAAAACCCATTTCTACAGTAAAATAGTTATCTCAATAGCACAAAATTGCGCATGGCGGGAATTTAACTGAAGAACAAACGGTTATACTGGAGGCTGCCGTTTCCGGTGCGGAAATTGCCAGGCGTTTGTCCCGTCAGCTTGTGAAACACTTTGATGAAATAGCTTCCGGTGGAATATCCGACCTGAACCGCGATGGCTTCAATACTGTGGTCTGTTGTCCGCAGCAGATCCACCGCCCGCTCGATACGGATGCGGTTCAGGTATTCATTGGGTGTTACACCGACATATTTGCTGAATGTCCGCAGCAGATGGAATTTGGAAAGTCCGAGCTTCTCCGCAAGCTCTTCCTGGCCAATCATGGAGTTGTGATGGCCTTCGATAAAAGTAACGGCATCCCTAACCGCCGCCGGCCACTCCGTTTCATGGCGCGGCCCGCTGGACGACAGTCTGCCGAGCTCCATCATGAATTGATACAGCAGCGAGGAGGCGATGTAAGGATCGGTGATTTTTCCGCTATGGGCTTCCCGGGTAATATCCCGCAGCATGCGGATGGGCAGGCTTCCCGTGTCGATGACCGGCGCCGGACCGAGCTTGACCTTGATCTCCTCCCAGAGGGGCTGTACCAGCTGCGGCCTGAAGAGCAGGAAATAAAACTCCCACGGCTGGGAACCGCCGGGATAATAATAGCTGTGGCTGCTGGGGATTTCCGCCAGAAATGCCCGTCCGGAGCTGATTTTGAAGCTCTCGTGTTCCGTGCTGAATACCCCTGCGCCCTCAACTGTATATTGGAAGAGTAACAGGGGGCCGTCACGTCGCTCCATTCCATTCCAGTGGTAAGAAGCATTACTTACAATCTCATGCCCGACTGCAAAGAGGTTGCAGAGCGGCAACTGCTCCGGCTCGCTAAAGCGGAAGCCATACACCCCTAAGGCCTTTTCATTTTTCACAGAATCCCACCTCCGGTAGTGCTTACTTATTATATATAGTACAGAAAAAGCTCCCCAAAGGGAGCCTGAGACATACGGTACAGTATCTTCCCGGGCAACATCAGGAAGCAAGCTTGAAGATCTCATCCGCAGGAAGCGGAGGGAAGTAAAGAAATCCCTGGATATAAGGGCAGTCATGCTTAATCAGGAACTGGGCTTGTTCAGGCGTCTCTACACCTTCCGCAATCAGGTCATAACCAAGCTGGGAGGCGACATAAACAATTGACTTAATAATGGTCTCATCAATGGAGCTGACACCAATGCCGGTAATGAAGGTGCGGTCAATCTTGATCTTGTTGACAGGGAAATGCTTCAAATAATTCAGTGAAGAATATTTGGTGCCAAAGTCGTCAATCGAAACGACAATCCCATGGTCGCGCATCTGCTGCAGCAGCGGATAATGCTCCTCGAGCAGGGCGGTGCTTTCTGTGATCTCGAATTCCAGCATATTCGTCTCCAGCCCATATTGCTCAAGCACGCCAAGCAGGTTCTCTATCAGATTCCGGTTATAGAACCAGCTGTTGGAGATGTTGATGGATGTCCGCAGCAGCGGCATGCCCATCGTTCTCCATTCGCAGAGCTGGCGGCATACTTCCTGCAGCACCCAGTCGGTGAGCTGAATCATTAGCCCGGCGTCTTCCACAGCAGTGATGAAGGCTCCGGGCCCGATCAGCCCCTTCTCCGGATGGTTCCAGCGGATCAGGGCCTCCATACCAACCATTTGGCCGGTGACGGCATTGATCTGCGGCTGATAATGGAGCACGAATTCTTCACGCTCCAGCGCGGAATGCAGATACTTGGAGATCATCGTTTTCTGCTCCAGCTTCTCGCGCAGCTCCCAGTCAAACACGAAATAATTGCTGTCTTCCTGTGACTTCGCCTGATACATGGACATGTCGGCGAATTTCAGCAAATCCTCCTTGTGGAGGGAATGCTCCGGATAAAGAGAGATCCCTATGCTGGTTGAGAGACTTAAATATGCCCCGGCAATCAGCAGTGTTTCAGAGATCAGCAGGCTGATATGCCCGGAAATTTCAGGGATCTGCTCCCGCGGCAAATCGGAGAAGATCATTACGAATTCATCGCCGCCGGTACGCGCGAACAGCTTGAAGGGCAGGCCGCTGTCCTTCAGCCGGCAGGCCAGTGTTTTGATGACCTGGTCGCCCGTGGAGTGGCCGAGGGTGTCATTGATCTCCTTGAACCTGTTTAGATCAAAAAAGAACAGCGTATAGGTCTGCGCAGGTTCGGCGCATTGCAGCAGCCGTCCGAATTCATCCATGAAGTAACGCCGGTTCGGAATTTCCGTCAAACTGTCATAATGGGCAAGTTTTTCATATAGGCGTTTGGATATTCGGAGATCCCGGGTGCGGATATTGACCACGCGCTCCAGTTCGCGGTTGAACCGGTCCTGATGCCAGAAGATATACAGAATAAAGGCCATAACGAGCAGAAAGGAAATGTCGATCCACAGGACGCTGCGGAAGATCTCCCATTTCTTGTGCGAAGAAAAGGGGATTCCCATCAGCCAATGCTGATTTTTAATTTCAATGGGAACCGTGACCTGCTCTTCGTTCCCGTGGGCTTGATTGCCAAATAAAAAGGTATGGTCTTCATCTGTTACATACATGGGGGAGTCTTTAAACAGCAGCTGGTTCTCAATATCATTGATCTTCAGTGTGACGGAAACGATGCCGGAGAATGAGTTGCCGTTATAAATAGCTTGCCTGATTACCATGCCGAAGGCACCCTGGGCAAGTACCCGGGGACCGTCCACCGTAATGCCCCGGGAAGTGATCGTTTCTTGAATCAAACCGGGCGAGGACAAGTCGGGATCGAGCAGGAGACTTTTATTAAGAATCGCTGTATTGCCTGAGAGAGGATAGAGATAACGGATGAGGCCGTCCGGAGCGATCATAATATTCATAATATTGCTTGAATTGTTATAAGCCTTCATTAAATATTGATTAATAAGCGCTGGCTCAGCATCAAAGCCGACCGTTTGAATAAAGGAACTAACACCTTTGACAATCGAAACCTTCTCTTCAATGTTCGATGATAACATGACTGCCTTTGAGGACAAGCCGGCTTTTTCAGCCCGGTATTCCCGGTTCACTGATAAGGAGTAATAATAGAACAGAGAGAGCTGCAGCACGACTAAGAAGCCGAGGATGATCGTTAAAGGCTTTTTATTAAAGAAAGCCATGGAATGCCTCCGATACCCGAAATTCAACATTATATTAATAACTCATTAGAAGCTGTTCCAGCACCGCAGAAAAATGTCGAGATATGTCGTGGGTGTTTCTTTAGCATGTCATTTTTATCGCCTTTGTGCAAGGAAAAACCTAACAAGAACCCCGTAAAATCCAAAACGGATAAATACGTTCCGCCTAAAGGCAGCCTGTATTTATCCGTTGCTCTAGAAATGAGTACATTATGGACTTTGTGCAAGTGAAGAGACGGGATTATTTCTTGAAAATACCCAGTGGTGCACCGATTGGCAGGAACGTGCGGCCGAAATGAGCGTTGAGCACAGATGCACCGCAGCCGTACAGTGATACGATACCGATGGCCAGTTCCGATACGGCAGCCAGCTTGTGGAAGAATTCCGCAGCCACTCCGAACGCATCAAAGGTCAAGCCGAGGAACAGGAAATCGATCAGTATAAAAATAACAAGCAGCACTCTATTGGCTTCCACAGCGCCAAGGGTCATGAACAGCGTGAAGACCAAATAACCCGCAAAAACAAAGCCGAGCTGTTTGGGATCAACGCCTTCTGCCAGAACCGTACCGAATACACCCAGCTTGATCAGCCAGCTTCCGGCCATGCCGAACCAGAAGAACGCATAAGCGCCAAAAGCGGTCATCCCGAAGGTGTTGTTGTGTTTGGCATCCTGGATAGAAGCGAACAGCTGGGCGAAGGCTCCGAGGAATATAGCCCATGGAATACAGTAGCTGAGACCTGTTGTAATTTCGAGCTTTTGTGAAGAAGCGACCAAGGTGACGATAGCCAATCCGAACAAGCCGATGGCGCTGGGGTCGGCAGTGACGATTTTGACGGATTGTGTTTGCGGTTGCGCTGACATAGCAATTAAAGCCTCCAATTTTCATAAGTGTTCGCATAGGATCACAGCACCCGGAAAGGGGTGCTGTAATCAGCTTGCCTATCATATCATATCGTTTTGAGCTTGCCTACAAAAAAAGAGTGCTCATTTACTGTGGTAAAGGAGATTATTTTGCGTTAAAAAGTCAGGGATATCCTGGAATTTTACCGGCCTGCTTATATAGTAGCCCTGCAGCTCATCACTGCCCAGGTCGCGCAGCATGTCGAACTGCTCTTTCAGCTCGATTCCTTCGGAAACTACCTGCAGTCCAAGAGTATGGCTAAGCTCGATAATAGCCTTGATCAGCACGTCACCCTGCGGGCCCAGTGTCATCTCGGAAACAAAAGAACGGTCGATTTTGATTACATCAACGGGAAAGCGCCGCAGGTAACTGAGGGAAGAGAAGCCTGTGCCAAAGTCGTCCAGGGAAATGCGGAAACCGTGTCCCCTGAGCTGTTGCAGTGAATGGAAAATATTGTCACCCGACACCAGCACGCTCTCCGTAATCTCCAGCTCCAGGCATGAGCTGGGCAGCCCGTATTCATGGAGCAGCTCCAGCAGCAGCTCAGACAGTCCCGGCTGCATCAGCTGCATGGCGGAAATGTTGACCGCCACGGTCAGCTCCAGCCCATTCTGCCGGAAAGTACGCAGATCGGAGCAGACCTGCCGCAGCACCCAGCTCCCGATGTTTACAATAGAGCCGCTGGTTTCGGCGAGCGGGATAAACTCGCCGGGCGAGATAGGGCCGTATGCAGGGCTTGTCCAGCGCAGCAGCGCCTCCAGCTTCGAAACCTTCAGGTTGCCGGAACTGAGGATCGGCTGATAATGGACTTCAAATTCATGATTCACGGCTGCGGAGAGCAGCAGCTGGGAGAGTACATTTTTGCGGCGGATACTTTCTTCAAGATCCTCAGAGTATTGAAAAATATTGTTGCGGCCTGTTTCTTTGACATGGAACATGGCCAGATCGGCCTGTTTGACCAGAAAGTCGGCGTCTTCGCCGTTCTGCGGATAGATGCTGACGCCAATGCTGGCCGTATTGTAGAGGAGATGTCCCTGTATGCGGTGGGGCAGCGACAGCGTCTCCCGTATGCGTAGCAGCTGCTCAGAAATGCTGTCCGAATCGGGGATATCGGCGAGCAGGATCGTGAACTCATCGCCGCCCAGACGGGACACCACATCACAACGTCCGATAACTTGGGAAATCCGCAAAGCGATCTCCTTCAGCATGGCATCACCAAAGTCGTGGCCGAGTGTATCGTTTACGGTTTTGAAGTGATCCAGATCAATAAATACCAGTCCGAGTTGTCTGCCGGTTCCTTTAATTGAAGCAATCGCTTCATTAAGCTTCGCGAAGAACAGCGAACGGTTGGGCAGCTGAGTCAGAGGGTCAAGCATTGCTTGCAGCTGCAGCTCTTCCTGCGCCTGCTCCAGGGAATCAATCATCCGGTTAAACTCCTGCTCCACATCGCTGAATTCGTCTTTGCCGGAAGAGCCAATCCGGATGGATAAATCCTTGCTTCTGCCGATAGCCCGGATATTCCGGGTCAACAAGGAGATTCTTACGAGGATAGATTGATTGACGAAGAGGAGACTGGCCCCGCTTATTAGCATAGTGACGGCAAGAAAATACTGTTGGAAGCTGTTAATCGACTGCAGTCCGCTTACGTAGATCTGACGCGGATGCTTAAGGGTGAGAACCACACCGGGGTTGCCGAACAGGTCGTATATAGTTGTGTGAATGGACATTACATTGTTCGAGGCAGGGCTCATCCAGATATTGCTTCCGTTGCTCTCCGCGAGTCTGCCGGAGTTCACAGGGTTGATCTGGATGGTGGACGCTGCCTCATTCCAGATCTCTGTGAGCTGCTCCTGCTGCAGCATTCTGCCGGCTACTGCTGTTCCAACAACCGGTTTCGTTTTGCCGCTGTTTACAATAGGGGTCAGGGTGATCAGCATAGGGCCTTTATCCAGTAATACAATGCCGCTTGTGCTATCCTCTGCGCCGGATAATTTCGGAAGCCGTTGATGAATATCCCTGAACAAGGTGATGATCTCCGGTGTTAGCGGAGATAGATTGCGGGAGTCCGGATTGTAGGTTTCCCCGTACAAGGGGGTACCCGAAGGGTTCAGCAGGGCCATCATATCAAAATGGTTAATCTCATAAGTTGTCCGGCTATAGTTACTGCTTAGGTAGGCGTCACTAATAGAATCTGCGGGGTCCGTGGATTCCGCAAACCGGTAGGATTCATCCCAAACCGAATATTTAAGCAACTGGGTCTTCATATTCTGCAGCTCATTCTGATAAGAGGAGACGGCATTCTCCAGCTTATCCCGCAGTGCGGCTTCATCCAGCTTCTCGAAGCGGCCCAGCAGAATCAGGTGCAGGAGCAGATAAGTCAGCCCTAAGCCGGATAGGGCCACGACACAGATGAAGATCACTATTTTTTTGCGCAGCTTCATGTTGCTCCCCTTAGTATCTATAGAATTTATAGGAAATAAGTACCATTATAACCAGTGTACCATGATTAGGGAATATTTTGCAGCGCTTTTCTGCCCTAACTGTCGAAATTTGATGTATAATAATTAAACAATAATAATTATCACATTATAATAGAAGGGGACCACCTTGGGCATGAATAAATGGACATTTTTTAAGAAAGCTACACGGTTTGGAACCATCCCAGTTATGCTCATACCGGTTGTCTTGGGAACTGTCGGGGCATATGTATGGGAGGGAGAGTTCCATCCGTTTTTGTTTGTTATAACGATCATCGGGGCAATATCTGCGCATCTGTTCTCTAACATGGTGAATGATTTATGGGACTTTCGCAACGGAACTGATATGGAGGCAAAAAACACACCGGGGATGATTTCCACAAACTCCGGTTTTTTGTCCGGAGGTCTGCTCTCGGAGACCGTTTTCGCAGTATTGACCTGGAGTTTGCTTGCAGTCGCCGTGCTTTGCGGCGCGGTGCTCAGTATTTATAGCGGCTGGGAGATTCTCTGGTTTGTAGCGGCAGGGGCACTTATCGCCTATTTCTATGTCGCTCCACCACTGCGTTTTGGGTACCGGGGCAAGGGTTACAGTGAATTCGCCATTTTCGTTGCGTTTGGCATTATGCCTGTACTCGGCTCTTATTTCGTGCAGACTGGCGAATTCAGCCTGAAGCCGGTGCTGCTTTCGGTTCCGGTTGGACTTCTGACGACGCTGCTGCTGTTCAACCATCATTTTCTGCACTGGAAAGCGGACGAGCAGGCAGGCAAGCGTACGCTTGTTGTCGTTTGGGGAGAGCGCAAGTCGCTGATCTTCTCGCGTGTGCTGCTTTATATGTCCTACGCTTCTCTGATCGTCTGCGTGGGCTTTGGCGTGCTTCCGGTTTATGCGCTGCTTGCACTGCTCACTGCGATTGCGCCGGTGCATGTATACCGCGGCCTGCAGCCGCAAAATGCCTCGCCAGCCTATCTGCCGCTGATGGGCGCCTCCCAGCAGGCCTCCGTGCGCTGCGGTGCAATTATGGCGGTAGCGCTGCTGCTTCAAGGCTTTATGTAAAAATTGCTGAACATTAGATGATAGAAAGAGAGTGAACCCCATGGACAAGAACAAAACAAGCAATGAAGATGCACAGGCTGCACAGTATAACCCGACCATACTCGGAGACTTTCATACTATTCTGTCGGAGGGCAAGGTCTGGAAGACCGGAGGATTCACCTTGCCGGATGGTTCTTTCTGGGCTTACCGTGAGCCGGAGGCTGTTGTGATTGTGCGCAATGGCTACCTTTATGTGCGGGCCCAGCTGTCCCGCCAGAACAACCATGTGCAGATTCTCGACAATGCCAAGCATATGTATTATTCGGCTCAGCCGGTCGAGGTGCCGGAGAGCGGAGAGGTCAGCTTCGAGCTGCAGATTCGCGCCCGCACACAGGGTACGGCACCCGGAGACCTGTATGATGGTTATGTTTCGCTGAATCTGCTTGATTTCACGACGGGTGCGGCGCTTGATTTCTTTGCCGGAAACGACAAATATGCCAGCGTCTACGGAGTTCTGCCTTTCCCGGGCGTGCAGGTTCCTGAAACCGGGGGAACGAAATACTTCTGCATTTTCAAGGAAGATACGGACTTCAAACCGCGTGAATTCAACACGTACAAGATAACCTATAACCGCGGGAACGATGAGGCTGTGTTCTATGTCAACGGCAAAGAGGTGCGGCGCGAGCAGCATGTGCCGATCAAATTCAACAGCTTCACTGTAGCACTGGGCATTATGACCGAGAAGGACCTCACGCCCGAAGGCAGTGTGTCCGCCCATGGCCAGACAGTCATCGCCGAATGGTCTCCGCTGACCATAACAACATCCGCACAATAACCGTGCTTATTTGACAGATGAGGGTGGATCACCTTGAATGTAAAAAGTTTCCTGAGATTTGTAGAGCTGCCGACCAAGGTGGCTAGTGTTATCCCGTTTCTGCTCGGGTCATTGTATGCTCTGTACCGGTTTGAGGATTTTTATCCTCTGCGTTTTGCGCTCATGTTCGTGTCCCTGCTGAGCTTCGATATGGCGACAACGGCAATTAACAACTATTACGATTTCAAAAAAGCGGCCAAAACCCACGGCTACGGCTATGAGACCCATAATGCCATTGTTCATTACAAGCTCAAGGAAAGTACTGTGGTGGCGACGATTATCATCCTGCTGGTGCTGGCGGTTGGGGGCGGGATTGCCCTTGTCTCCCAGACTGGTCTGATCATATTTTTGCTCGGCGGATTGTCCTTCCTGATCGGGATCCTGTATTCATTCGGGCCGATACCGATCTCGCGGATGCCGCTGGGTGAGCTGTTCTCCGGCCTGTTTATGGGCTTTGTCATCATCTTCATTTCGGCTTACATCCATTCCGACCAGAGTGTTGTTACCCTGCTGTTCCGGGAAGACTGGATTGATCTGCATATCAACTTTGTGGAGGTCCTGTATCTATTCTGGTTTTCGGTGCCGGCGATTCTGGGAATTGCCGGAATCATGCTGGCGAACAACATCTGCGACATTGAGGATGATATGGAGAACCGCAGGTATACACTGCCCGTCTACATCGGCCGCAGCAATGCGCTGCTGCTGTTTAAGCTTCTCTACTATGTCTCCTTTCTGGATTTGATTGTGCTGCTGCTGCTTGGCGTCCATCCTGTTCTGGTTGTGCTGCTGCTGCTGACACTGATCCCGCTGCGCCGCAATATTGCCCTGTTTTATGAGAAGCAGGAGAAGGCGACGACCTTTATCCTGGCAGTCAAAAATTTCGTGCTGATGAGCATGGCCCGCGTTATTGTGCTTGGAGTGGCCGTTGTGCTGGATATTTGGATCACCTCATAACATCATCCTACCTCTGTAAATAGAGATAAACCTTATTCTATGATATGGTGTCTATAGGTATAAATAGACAATCTAATACAAGGAAGGTGTACAGCTATGGGGCAGAAACTTCGTTGGGGAATTATGGGATGTGCCCAGATTGCCACAAATTCGGTCATGCCGGCCATTCAGGAATCGGAATCCGGCATCATCGCAGCAGTAGCGAGCCGTGGACTGGAGAAAAGCAGTGCCGTGGCTGCGGAGTTTGGGATAGAGAAGGCCTACGGTAGTTATGAGGAGCTGCTTGCGGATCAGGATATTGATGCGGTCTATATTCCGCTTCCGAATCATCTTCACCGGGAATGGGTCATCCGCGCTGCGGAAGCTGGCAAGCATGTGCTCTGTGAGAAGCCTATTGCGCTTAACAGTGCTGAGGCGGCAGAGATGGTGGAAGCATGCCGGAAGGCCGGTGTTCATCTGGCTGAGGCCTACATGTACCGGCATCATCCGCGGATTGCCGAGGTGCAGGACATTATCGCCCGGGGAGAAATCGGTGAGCTCCGGTCAATCCGCGGAACATTTACATATAATGATGCCGGGGATACGACGAATATCCGCTTTAAATCGGCTTGGGGCGGGGGGTCTTTGTACGATGTCGGCTGTTACCCGCTCAGCGCGGCGCGTATGCTGTTCGCTGCGGAGCCGGAAGCGGTAACGGTACAAGCGATGTTCTCCCCGGAGCATGACAATGTGGATATGATGGCTTCAGGTCTGGTTGAGTTTCCAGGCGGAGTAAGCCTGATCTTCGACTGCGGGATGTGGGCCTACAACCGCCAGCTACTGGAGTTGCTCGGCACGGAGGGCCGGATTGAAATTCCGATGCCGTTCAATGCGAGATTTGAGGATGCGGAATTCATCCTGCATACGTGCGGCGAATCGAAGGTGATCGAAGCTACCGGCGCAAATCCTTATGTCTGGCAGGCCGATAATTTTGCGGCGGCCGTTTCCGGGGTTAAACCCAGAGTAGCAGCAGATGATCCGGTGCTGAATATGCGGCTGATTGAGACCTGCCTCGATTCTGCCCGCCGGCGGGAAAGGATTCTGCTGTAAGTTTTGTTGCACACATAAACGGCTGCGCTGTCCTGGTTCAAGGACGGCGCAGCCGTTTTTTTGGAAAGATATGAATTTATATGTTTCACGCTATAAATTATCCTTCTATTTCTCGCTGAAACGGATACCGTTCTTTTGAGGACGGCGAAGCCGTTTCGACTTGGGTGAATACAGGTCAGACACTGAATTATACGGCGGATGCAATAAGCTCATCTTCGTCGTTGTTGTTATTGAAGGCATCCCGGTCGAACTCTCCTTCGGAGTTGGCGACCAACAGGGCGGTGACGGTTGTACCGGTAGCATTTACAGCTGTGCGGCCCATGTCGATCAGCGCTTCCACACCGGCGACGATTGCGATACCTTCAAGCGGCAGGCCCAAAGCGGTAAGTACGACTGTTGTCGAGATCACTGCGGGTCCGGGCACACCGGCAACTCCGATCGAGGAAATGATGCTGACAAAGACCAGCAGAATATAGTCAGTCAAGCCAAGATCTATTCCGAATACCTGTGCAGTGAAGACAGCAACAATGGCCGGCCAGATCCCGCCGCAGCCGTTGAAGTTGACTGACGCCCCAAGGGGAGCGACAAAGCTGGCGATCCGGGGAGAAATATGCAGCCGTTTTGTAATAACCTCAAGATTAACCGGAAGTACAGCGTAGCTGCTTCTGGTTGTAAAGGCCACGGCAACGGTGGGATAAATTTTGCGGAAGAAGCGCAGCGGATTGACCTTGGCCACAAAAAATACGAGCCCGCCAAACACCAGCACAAAATGGATAATCAGGGCGACGTAGGAGGTTATAATTACACTTCCCAGCTCCTGCAGCGTTTCCCAGCCATAGCGGGCGGTGATGCCGGCGATGAGTGCAAATACACCGTAAGGCGTCAGCCGGATGATGAATTTAACGACCTGATGCAGCACCAGTGTCAGCGATTGAATGAGGTCACGCACGGGCTTCACGGACTCTGCATTTTTCGAGCCGACCTTGATGATGGCCACTGCAAGGAAGATTGCAAAGATAAGCACCGGCACAACCTTGCCTTCAGCCGCTTCATTGATCGGGTTGGAAGGTACAAGGTCAAGAATGACCTGGGAGAAGGCCGGAATTTCACGGGCAGTGAAGTCGGCGGGCACATCCTGCTGAATGCCGTTTCCCGGGTTGAACAGCAGTGCAACCAGTAGTCCTATTATTGAAGCAATACCCGTTGTTCCAAGGAACCAGGCAAAGGTCTTGAAGCCGATCTTACGCAAATATTCCAGATTGGTCAGCGATGCAATACTGTTAAGCACCAGAACGAAGACCAGAGGGACAACCAGCATGCGGATTAGACTGACATAGATGCTGCCGAAGGTGGTGATAGCCTTGGTGTCAAACTCCAGATTCTGAAAAAGGATGCCGACGACCAGACCAATTGCCAGAGCTACAATGACCCGCGTACCAAACCCGACTCGCTTGCGGGCCAACAGGAAGAGTACCCCGAATACAAAAATCGATACAACAAAGCCATACCAGTTGCTTTCGATGGCGGTGATCAAGTTGTTGTCGATAGTAGACATTTTTAATAATACCCCCTAATCTAATTGGTTATATAAGAATTAATGTGGGATAAATATACTGGAAGTTCCGCTGTACTGTCAATCCCTTTTTAAAAGATAAGAATTGTAATTTTCACGTTGTTCGTAGTCCTAATATCCCCCCAGTTTTCTTGTGAATGTATAAGTTTACGGGTTACTTGTTGCGATTACTCACATGAGGAACGTTGTAAAATTTGATAGAATAGGAATAGTATTGAAAGTTTGTCTTGATGATTTAAAAGAAAGCCGATTCGAAAGGAGATTAACAATGGGGCTATTGGAAGAGCCGGTCATCTCAATATCTGGCTTATGGATGAATTACAGTGACAGAATGGTGCTGCGGGGAATCGATCTGGAGGTTCACCGGGGGCAAATCATTGGCTATATCGGACCCAACGGGGCGGGCAAGAGCACCACGGTCAAGATCATGCTCGGATTGGTAGAGGGTTACAACGGTACGGTGAAAATTTTTGGCAGAGACATCGCTGACGGAGATACTGCCTACAAAAGGCGGATCGGCTATGTGCCTGAGGTTGCAGAGCTGTATGACAGCCTGACCGCGAGGGAGTATCTGACATTCATCGGCGAACTGTACGGCATGAAGCAAAAGGATGCCGATGAGAAGGCGGAAAGGCTGATGGGTCTTTTAAACCTGGAGAGGGCCTACGACATGCGTATCGCCTCCTACTCCAAAGGGATGAAGCAAAAGGTGCTGCTGATTTCCAGCATGCTGCATGATCCCGACATCTTATTTCTTGATGAACCGCTCAGCGGGCTGGATGCCAACAGTGTAATGATCGTTAAAGAAATCTTCGCCTCACTCGCGGCACGGGGCAAGACTATCTTCTATTCCTCGCACATTATGGATGTGGTAGAGAAGATCAGCAGCCGGATCATCCTGATCGACGGAGGAGATATCGTAGCAGACGGCAGCTTCTCGCAGTTGAAGGAGCAGAACAGGGAAGGCTCGCTGGAGGAGATCTTCAATCAGCTGACCGGATTTGACCAGTACCGGGATATCGCCGGTGAATTTGTAGCGGTCATTGCTGAGGGTGCTCCGCATGAATGATTTCTTTGTATTGAAGCTGCTTGACCGGCTGCAGGGAGGCTTCAAGAGAATCGGTGTCGATTATGGTATGCTGCGCAACATTCTTCAAGTAAAGCTGACCATGGACGGAAGGCGGACGCCGACGGTATTTGCGGGATCACAGAACAATAAGCAGGAGACCGAGGGTTCGCCGTTCCGGGTGCAGTGGTTTTATTTACTGATCGGTTTGATGATGATTTTCATCGTTATTCCCAAGGGAAATTATATCCTGATGATGAGTATGCTGTTTAGTGTGGTTATGTTCATGATTATGACAACACTGATCTCCGACTTCTCCTCGGTCATGCTGGATCTGCGGGACAAGAATATTTTGTTCTCCAAGCCGGTGAACCGCCGGACCTTGAGCATGGCGAAGAGCCTGCATATTCTCATTTATTTGCTGACAGTCACGCTGACGTTTACGGGACCGTCACTGATCGCTTCGATATTTATCCAGGGAGTGCCTTTCTTCCTGCTGTACGCTGCTGCGGTCATTCTGATGGACTGCTTTATCCTTGTATTTACCGCGTTGCTCTATTTATTGATCCTAAGGGTCTTTGACGGGGAAAAGCTCAAGGACATCATCAACTATGTCCAGATCATTTTATCCATTGGAGTTACGGTGGGCGCCCAGCTGATTTCCCGCTTGTTCAACATCACTGAGCTGGGTGTTACTTTTAAAGCGGCCTGGTGGAATTTTCTGTTCGCCCCGATCTGGTTCTCTGCTCCGTTTGAGCTGCTGATTGCCGGGAAAAAGAGTGCCCATCTTGTGGAGCTGGCCCTGCTTGGCCTTGTGGTGCCGCTGATACTGCTTGCGGCATACATCAAGCTGATGCCGACATTCGAACGGAGTCTGCAGAAGCTGGCGGAGCAGGGCGCTGCGGGCAAAGATAATGGACGCTTGTCCCGGCGGCTGTCTGCGATTGTATGCCGGAACAAGGAAGAGGGGATGTTCTTCCGGTTTACCTGGTCCATGATGAAAAACGAACGGGATTTCAAGCTGAAGGTATACCCGTCCATAGGATTGTCGCTGGTCTTGCCCTTTATCTTTATATTCAACCAGGTGTGGAGCGGAGACATGGAGGCGGTCAGAGGCTCCAAAGCTTACCTGTTTGTTTATCTCAGCGCAATGCTGGTGCTGACTGCTGTGCAAATGCTGCGTTATTCGGCCAGCTATAAGGGCGCATGGATTTATAAAGCTATTCCACTGCCCGAGACGGCCGCGGTGTACCGCGGGATGCTTAAGGCGGTGCTGCTGCGGCTGCTGCTGCCATTGTTTGTCTTGGAAGGAGCGGTATTCGTCTGGCTGTTCGGAGGCCAGATCATTGTAGATTTGTTCGCTGTGCTGCTGGCCTCGCTGCTGTATACCGTCATCTGCCATCGCATGATGCCGCAGGCGCTGCCCTTCTCTGAGAAATATGAAGCTGCCAAGCAGAGTGATTACAAAGGGATTTCCTTTGCCTTACTGTTTATATTAATGGGATTTGCCGGGGTTCATTATGTGTTCACCTTGTTCTTCCCGGGAATTTACATCTATTTGGTAATTTTGGCAGCTCTCAATTGGTGGGTTTGGCATATTTCCTTCCCCCAAGCCGCTCCGCGAAACGGGAAGCTCCCAACTCTCGGCGCTTGAGGCAGCAGGCAAATATGGACATTTTTTGCCATCCTCAAAAAAGGGGTTCAAGTTCCAGTATTTACTTAGACAGATTTCCAAATAAAAGGTAGAATACAGCTGAAGTTAGTTCTCAGGGATCACCTATAATCTTTACACACTCTTCCGTTTATCTGATACTCGTATATTGATTTTATACTTGAGAATACATGCAGCGATAATGATAATATAACCGGTGAAGAGGTCAACTATGGATCAAATGGGAATCCACTATAACATTTGGATTGTTTTGCTATCTTTCGCGCTGGCGGCAACCGCGGCCTATTCAGCGCTTAATCTGATTTCACAGGTTTCCCATTCTACGGGCAAGATCCGGCGTTTGTGGCTGCTGTCGGGGGCATGTGTGCTGGGCAGCGGAATCTGGGCGATGCATTTTGTCGGCATTATGGCCAGCCGCCTGCCGTTTGAAGTCGGTTATCATCCGGGCAGAGCGGTGTTGTCCCTGCTGATCAGCATCCTTTCCAGTTTTCTGGCCCTGGGGATTGCGGTAGCATCCCGCCAGCGGCTGCTCAGGCTGCTGGCCTCCGGCTTCATTCTGGGCGGTGGAATTTCTGCCATGCATTACATCGGGATGTCCTCTATGGAGATGGACGGCAGACTTCACTATGAGCCAATGGCTCAGGGCATATCTATGATGATTGCTCTTCTGGCCTCTTACATCGCTGTATTTCTGTTTCGCAAGTTTAAGGATTACACAGGCTTCAGTGCCAGGAAGCTCTGCTCCTCGCTGTTCATCGGGTTTGCGGTAACCGGAATGCATTATATCAGCCTGAGTACAAGCCGCTTCGAGCTCAACAGTTGGCTTGGGACTAAGCCCTTTCTGATGGAGACGGATTTCATTCTGTTGACAGGGGTATCGCTGGTAACTCTGTTTATGCTCGCTATTTCTGGAGGCGCCGTGTTTCTGGACCGGCATGTTCTGGAAAAGATGGCCTATCATGACCCTTTGACCGAGCTGCCGAACCGGCATGGGCTGGAGCGTTACTTTCTCGAGGAGTTCTTTGGGGTGAACACGGGTGCGGTGTTTTTTGTCGATCTGGACCGGTTCAAGTCGATTAACGACACGCTGGGACATGACATCGGCGATGAACTGCTGCAGGAGGTTGCAGACAGGTTGATGTATTGTGTAGGCTGCCAAGGCAAGGTCTTTCGGATGGGCGGCGATGAATTTCTGATTGCGCTGCCGGATTGTACATTAGAGAATGCTCAGGACATGGCAGAGCATGTATTGCGGGAGGTTAAGAAATCCTACAGCATTAAGGGCAATGAGCTGTATGTAACAGCGAGTGTCGGAATCAGCCTGGCTCCCGTGCATGGCACGGACCGCTCTGCGCTGATGAAAGCCGCGGATACCGCGCTGTACACCTCCAAGGACTCCGGCAAAAATAAATTCAGTGTGTTCGATCAGGAGATGAACCGCCACCAGCTGCGGCGGATGTCACTGGAGAAGGATCTGCGCAAGGCGCTGGCCCGCTCTGAATTTATGGTAGTTTATCAGCCGAAGTGGGATTCATTTATGAACGTCACTGTTGGACTGGAGGCGCTGCTGCGCTGGAGGCATCCGGAGCATGGGATCGTCTCTCCGGCAGAGTTTATACCGATTGCCGAAGAGACGGGCCTTATCGTGCCGATTACGTACTGGATGCTGCATGATGTATGCGGCCAGAATATGCTGTGGCACAGGGCTGAGGTAGCGAATGTTCCTGTATCCATCAATATGTCGGCCCGGATGTTTGAAGGCGGAGGCCTGTATGATGTGGTGGAGGAGGCGCTTACACGCTCTGGTCTGGAGCCGCATTTTCTCGAACTGGAGATCACGGAATCCATTGCAATGAACAATATGGAGGAGACGGTAGCACAGCTCTCCAAGCTGCGGAATCTCGGGGTGCGTGTATCGCTCGATGATTTCGGTACAGGGTTCTCTTCACTCGGTAATCTGGATGAGATTCCGGTCAATACGCTTAAGATTGATCAGGTCTTTATCCGCAAAAGTAAAATGCATTCGAAAAAAGCGATTATCAGCAATATTATTGCGATTGCCAGTAACCTCAATATGGAGGTTGTGGCCGAAGGTGTAGAAACCACCGAACAGATAGAACTGCTGCAATCCCTCGGCTGTCGGGTAATGCAGGGTTTCTATTACGGCCGTCCGATGCCGGTTCATGAACTGGGTCAATGGTTTATAGAAAATACAGCCTAGACGCTACATACGTTTATATAACTCAATGTACTATACAAGAGGCTGGTCATCACTGAGAAACAGGATGGCCAGCCTCTTGTTCAAAGATAAGAATTTAGCACTTGTTAAGTCTGTAGCATTAAAAAAGCAGCGAAGTCTTGTTGAGACTTGCTGCTTTATTAGAATTAGATTTTAAAGCTCTCCACCAGCACCTGCAGCTTCTCAGCAAGTGAAGAAAGGAACGCAGCGGAGGATTCAACCTCTTGCATAGCTGCAAGCTGCTCCTGGGAGGAAGCGGATAAGGTCTCGGCGCCTTCGGCAGTCTGGTTCGATACTGCGACAATATTCTGAATCGTTGTCACGAGTCCGTCGGAGATCAGTGCCAGTTCACGGACGGTCGCCGAAATCTGCTGGCTTTGTGAAGACATATCGGAGACAGAAACTTCTATCTCGGAGAAGGATTGCCCGGCAGACAGGATCATTTCTCTGCCCTGCTGCATTTCATCCGTGGAACGTTTCATGGTTTCTCCGGCCTTGTCCATCTGATTTACAATGAGATTGACCAAATCGCCAATTTGACCTGCTGATTTAGCTGAGCGTTCAGCAAGCTTACGAACAGAGCCTGCAACAACAGCAAAGCCTCGGCCTTCTTCACCGGCACGGGCCGCTTCTATCGCCGCATTCAACGACAACAGGTTGGTTTCTTCGGCAATGCTGGCAATCGTACCGACAATGTTCTCAATTTCCTTGGAATGACTGCCCAGTGTCTCGATAATAGCGGATAAATCGGTAATGCTGCCGCTGACCACCTGCATTTGCGAGGTGGTGGAATCCATCGCTTCCCGTCCTGTCCGGGCTCTCAGTGCATTGCTGGCCGCATTGTTCATGGCGCTGTCCGCATTGTCGGCAATGTCGGTAATAAACCGGGACATATCCTGTACAGCTTTATAGCTTCCTTCCAAATTGTCCAGCTGCGTATGGGCCCCATCCGCCAGCTCAAGGGTGACATTGACACTATGCTCTCCGGCCCGGTTCGTTTCCTGAGCGCTTGCTGAGAGTTCCTGGGAAGAAGAGGCCACCAGCATGGAGGTATCATTGACCTGGGTGATGAGGTAGCGCAGGCTCGACGTCATTTCGTTAAAGTCGCGGGCCAAGGTGCCGATTTCATCCTTGCTCTTGAACAGGAGCGGTTCACGGGTCAAATCGCCCTTAGCCACGTTGTTAACTGAACTGGATAGTTTGGTGAGCGGTCTAACCATGCGCCGGATGGCCAAATACGCGGCAATAATAGCTACTACCAGTATGGATGCGCCGATAATGAAAGGCTGAACGATGATGTCCCTCGTACGCGTCTGAATCAGCGGGCCGTCAAAATTGATGGCCATAAGTGCGATAATGGGCTTCGTGGGGTCATGATCCTGATAAATGGGGCCGTACCCGGTTTTGAGGGAGGTGCCTTGATATGTATAAACTTTGGAGTATGCGGAATGCTTCATGGTAGTAATCATTTCTTTATCTTTATCCGAAAAATAGAAAGTGTCGCCGGCCTTATAGCCTCTTTCTTTGAAGCTTTTGTCTGCGGCAAGCACAGTACCGTCCAAGGATAGGATGAAGGCTTCCTTGAAAATCGGTTTATGGTTAATAATCCAGCTGATCCGGTCTTCTACAGCGGCCACCTTACTGCTGTCACCTGACACCAGTGCCGATATGTCAGCGGGATCTACCAGGCCGGTAGTAATATTCGCACAGCCTACCAGTTCGATACCTGCAGCTTCATCCACTTGTCTGTAAGCGGCGCGGTATCCGAAGAACCCGATGGATGATCCGACAAGAAGTAACACAATGAGCATCATCCAAGTTAATTTTGTTGCCAATTTCATGTTTTGTACCACCAGCCCTGACTAAATATATTCAGTGAATCACTGTTCACTGCTAAGATTATAGCGTATCGCGGCTCCTAGAGCAGTATCTAGAATGTAGTATTTTTGTGTCGGAAAATGCAAACTTTGCCTAAAAAAATCACTTTTGCAATGACTCTGATCATGTCCAAAAAGACAAAAGCATTGAATCATCACCTGCCGAAGTGTTACGCTTAAGGCAGGACTAACGGACTGGGAGCTGAAAGGGATGCCGCAACAAATCGATCCGTTGATTGAAGCCGTAGGATTGTCTATGTGGAGGGTGCAGCGTAAAATCACTTCACAGATGTCATTGCATAAAGAAATCGGTCTGACTGTGCCGCAATTCGGACTTTTGCGGATGATCGCACAGGAGAAAAAAGCAAGGGTGATCCAACTGGCCGATAAGCTTGAGGTGAAGTCCAGTGCGGTTACAGTCATGCTGGACCGGTTAGAAGCGCTGGGACTTATCGCACGCGAGCCGGATGAGAATGACCGCAGAGCAGTTATTGTGACTCTTACAGCCAAGGGCCAGGAGCTGCTGGAGGAAGCGCAGTACCGTTCGCTGCTGCTGCTTGCCGAACATTTATCAATCCTGAAGCCGGAGGAATTGCAGAACTTCGCGGACTATTACCGGATACTTGAGAAGCAGGAACGATAACGGGATTGGCCTGAGGGATACAGAAAGAGCCGCGCTCCAAATGGGAGCGCGGCTCTTTCTGTACTGCTGCTTAATCCGCCTATGTTATTCTACGGCGGTCTTTTTATCCGGCAATTGGGTCACATAGCTGTCTGACAGCTGGCGCAACCGCAAAGCATTGGTATATTCATCTTCGGTACCGTCAGGAGTTTTCCCTCCGGCAGCCAGTTTATATTGCGTATTGTCTTCAAAGCTGTTCCCGGGAATCAACAGCCCGGAGCTGGCAATGAAGGAGCCGGTTGGCAAATAATAACGCTGCGGCAGCAGATTGTATGTCTGGCTGAGCAAGTCCTGGCCGAAGTGGATATTGTTAGCCATGGAGACACCCAGCAGGCTGGCAGCCGTTGGCATAATATCAATTTCTCCGCCAACTTGTTCCAGAGTTTGTGGCTTGAGGCTGTCTCCGGCATGAATAATTAGCGGAATATTGAGCATATCGGAATATTCATATTCATGTCCGTATATTTCAGTCATCAGTTCTTTGTCATCATGGTCCAGTGAATAAATCGGCAGTCCCATATGGTCTCCGTAGACCATGATCAGACTGTTATTCCAGACACCACTTGCTTTGAGCTCTTCAACAAATTGTCCGAAGGCATAGTCGGCATAATTCTGCGAACGGATATAGTCTCCGACAAAGGTGCCCTCATAACGCTCAGGCAATTTCATTTGATATTTCTCTGCCGGAATGGTGAACGGATGGTGCGCTGACATGGAAATGACCTGAGCATAAAACGGCTTGCTGCTGTCATCCATTTCTTTCAGCTTCTCGGCAGACCGGCGGTAGAGCACTTCATCGGAAGAACCGAAGAAGAAGGTATCTTCATCTCCGAAGAACTTATGGTCGTAATATTGCTCCCAGCCCAGTGAACTGTAGAGCTCGCCGCGGTTCCAGAATTCCACATCATTCGTATGGAAGGTGGCTGTCTGATACCCGTTGGCCTGCAGCAATTTCGGCAGACTTGGCAGATCCTTGTCGACATATGCCATCGTAGCCGCACCTTGCGGCGGAATATAGTAAGAAGAGTTAACAACGAACTCCGCATCCGAGGTATTTCCCTGCCCCACCATCTGGTAGAAGTTAGGGAAATAAAGACTTTCATCCATCAGACGGTTGAGGTTCGGCGTAATTTCTAGGCCGTCCACTTTTAGTCCCATCAGAAAGCTCTGGAAGGACTCGAGCTGAATGATGATCAGGTTCTTGCCTTTGGCAGCACCCTGAAGCGGGGAGACAGCTGCGGGATCAATTCCCTTCAGCTTGTTGATAGCATCCTGCGTAATCTCACTGGCGTTCACAAGCTCTGTTTTATCTTGAGCAAAAATGGTATAAGCCTCATAATTGAGGATACCCATCTCCTGCGCTTTCTTGATCTCATTCATACTGGCCTTATTGGGCAGTATATTGAACAAGCAGAGTGCGAAGGAAACGGCGAACAGCACGCTGAAGGAAAGCTTGCCGTTGCGGCGGTGGTCACAGCGGTTAATATTATCCTTTTTATACGTCCGGCCCTTCTTATTAAAGAAGAAATAGATGCCCAGGATGATAATGTCGGCAAATATCAGCAGATAGTAAGGGTCCATCAGTGAAAATACGCTGTTGCGGACAGCAGTGACTTGGTTCACCTGCTCTGCTGCATGGTAAGTGACAATAACTCCGTAATATTTAAAGTACATAATAGCGGCGAAAAAGATCGCGGTAACGAGCAGATTGACGGTCATATAATAACCAAGCTTCCGTTTGGAGGCAAAACGCTCAATAAGGCAAAAAAGCGCCCAAACAAAAGGAATTTCGGTTAATATTGTTTTCCAGGGCAATAAATCTCCAAAGATTACACCCCAAGCCAGACAGCTTTTGAGAATGAAGATGATCGAGAAGAATACAAATGGTTTAACCAACCATCGTTTAATAGTAAGGGATGACACAGCTTCGCCTTCTTTCTGCAAGATGAAACGCCGTTTCCCGGCTAGGAGGACGCAGCGCATAGACAAAAGAATTCCATATTAATAGAACTTATTATGCAGTGCTGGTGGAGGAATGTCAAAAATCAGAATCGTCGTATAACCACCATGAACCGCGTAAAGCGATATGCGCAGGAATGAAGCCGGGATTATAGCACTCAGATCAGTTTATATCATGGAAAAAGGACGAAAACGGCCACCGATGCTAAAAAGGGGCTCGGGAAATAGTGGGGGTGGGCATACATGGAATATGCGGAAATAGTTCTTTCAGTGAGATCCCTCGTGGAATATGTCTTTAGCAGCGGCAGTCTGGAGCCGGGATTCCGCAGTGGAGCAGCGATGGTGGAGGGTACGCGTATTCATCAGCACATTCAGAAGCAGTATAAGGAAGGAGACCGTAAAGAAGTCTACCTGAAGACAGAAATTGCCCATGAAGGCCTTATATTTAGGATCGACGGACGCTGCGACGGCCTGCTCACCGGGGAGGACGGAAGTGTGACGGTCGAAGAGATCAAATCAACGGCCGGTCCGCTCGAACCTGCTTTCGAAGGCCGGGAGGTGCACTGGGCGCAGGCATACATGTACGCCTATATGATATGTCTAGCACAGGAGCTTACTTCTATTGAGGTCAAGCTCACCTATGTCCGGCGGGGCGGTGAAGAGCAGCGGAGCCTCTACAGGCAGTTGTCCAAAGAAGAGCTGATTGCCTTTGCCGTTGATACGGTAGCGAAATATGCCCCTTATGCTGAGCTGATGGTCAGGCATGAGGCGCAGAAGGAAGCCAGCATCCGCGGGCTGTCGTTTCCCTTTGCCGAATACCGGCAGGGACAGCGGCATTTTGCGGCTGCGGTCTATAAATCAGTCACGGAGGGCGTTAATCTGTTCGCCCAAGCCCCGACCGGTATCGGCAAAACGATGTCCACCCTCTTTCCTGCGCTCAAAGCATTGGGAGAAGGCAAGGCAGCCGGGCTGTTCTATTTGACCGCTAAGACGGTTAACCGGTTCGCCGCGCAGGAGGCAATAGCCATGCTGCTGAAAGGCGGGCTTCATGTGCATGCTATTACGCTTACGGCAAAGGAGAAAGCCTGTTTTCGTGATGAGGGGCTGTGCACTAAGGACTTCTGTCCCTTTGCCGACGGATATTATGACCGGATCAATAACGCGCTGCTGGACATGCTGGAGCATGAGACGCTGATGACACAGGACGTGATTGCCAGGTATGCCAAGAGACATCAGGTTTGCCCGTTTGAATTTTCGCTGGATGCCGCCTATGCCTGTGATGCCGTTATATGTGATTACAATTATATTTATGATCCCCGTATCAGCTTAAAGCGGCTGCCGGAGGAACGGAAGAAGAAGACGGTGCTGCTGGTGGATGAGGCCCATAATCTGGTGGACCGGGGGAGGGAGATGTACTCGGCCAGTCTGGCGAAGGCTCCGTTCCTCTCGCTGCAGCGCCAGTACAAGACCGTTAACCGCTCACTCGGCGTTGCCGCCAAAGCGGTAAATGCTTTTTTCATTGCCCTGCGCAAACGCTGCAATGAAGAAGGGGCAGGTGAATGGACGATGTATCCGGAGGAGTTGCCTGCCCTGCTGGAGAGTTTTGCCGCAGAAGCGGAGCTTGAGCTGCTCAGCCCTTCGCCTATTTCGCTGGTTGCACAGGAGGGAGAAGAAGACGGTGAAGGCGGGCTTTTGGATACGTATTATGCGGTGCAGGGGATGCTGCGCACGTTCAAGACCTATGATGAACGGTATGTCACCTATGCGGAAGTCCAGCGCGGGGATGTGGTGCTGAAGCTGTTCAATCTGGACCCCTCCTTTTTGCTGCAGCAAATGGGAAAGAGCTACCGCAGCCAGATCTTCTTCTCGGCTACGCTGTCGCCGCTTTCCTTCTACAGGGACATGATCGGCGCGGGCGAGGAAGACTACAGCCTGAGTGTGCCCTCTCCCTTTCATAAGGAGCAGTGGCAGGTGTCTGTGCTGCCAGTCTCCACCCGTTATCGCGACCGGGCCGATTCTCTGCTTCCACTGAGTGATGCGCTGAAAGGATTGGTCTCCCGGAAAGGCAACTATCTGGTGTTTTTTCCTTCGTATGTCTATTTGCAGAATGTTTATGAGATATTCGCGGACAAATATCCGGAGGTTCCCACGCTGGTGCAGAGCAGCGGTATGAGTGAACCCGAGCGGGAGCAATTCCTCTCCTCCTTTCGCCCGGATAACCCTGAAACACTGCTGGGCTTCGCCGTGCTGGGGGGGATATTCTCGGAAGGTGTGGATTTGCCCGGTGACCGCCTGAACGGTGTGATGGTTGTAGGGGTAGGCTTGCCGCAGGTAGGGCTGGAGCGTAATCTGCTGCGTGAATATTTCCAGTCCCGGGGAAAGAACGGTTTTGATTACGCCTATGTCTATCCCGGCATGTGCAAGGTGCTGCAGGCTGGGGGCAGGCTGATCCGCAGCGAGAATGACAGCGGAAGCATTGTGCTCGCAGATGACCGGTTCCTGCAATATCCATACCAGCAGCTGCTCCCCGGGGAATGGAGAAACTACCTTGTACTGGCTTGAACGCTTATAATCTAATTGTACTTCTATGAAAAGATGCTGTTCACTAGAGCGCTACAGGAGGGAATTAAATGACACTTAATATCGGAATCGTAGGAACAGGCTGGTTCTCCAAGGTGCATGCCGATTTGCTCACAGGCATGGAGGATGTGTCGCTGAAAGCCATCTGCGGCAGCAGCAAGCAGAAGGGTGAAGATATGGCCCGTCCGTATGGAGCAGAGGGTTATGGTAAAATGACAGAGATGCTGGAAGCCCATAAGCTGGATGCCGTGTACATTTGTGTACCTCCACAATCGCATGGAGCGATAGAGCGGGCGCTGATTAAGAGAGAGATTCCTTTCTTTATCGAGAAACCGCTGGGGTCAAGCACGGAAATTCCGGCAAGTCTGCTGCAGGATATTAAAGAACATAATTTGCTGACCTCGGTTGGCTATCATTTCCGTTATCAGGAGAACATAACGCGGCTGAAACAATCCCTGAGTGGAGATAAGGTAGGAATGATTGTCGGACAATGGATGGGAGGGATGCCCGGCGTAGCCTGGTGGCGCAACCAGGAACAATCCGGCGGACAATTCACGGAGCAGACGACCCATATCGTCGATCTGCTGCGTTATCTGGCCGGCGAGGTGACAGAAGTATATGGTATGTTCGGGAACCGGATCATGCATGAGCAGCACGAGAATGTAACGGTAGCTGATGTGGGCACAGTGTCGCTGAAGCTGGCAAGCGGCGTGGTTGCGAACATTTCCAATACCTGTGTGCTGCCCGGCGAGGTTGGCCGTGTCGGACTCAGCTTCTACAATGACAACGGGCTGCTGGACTGGAATCCGGAACGTCTGCTGGAGGTGCGCAGCGGCGACAGCAAGGAATTCGTTAATGCAGGCAATCCTTACGCAGTGGAGACCGAGGCTTTCCTGCATGCGGTGCGGACCGGAGACCGCTCACGGATTCTCAGCGATTATGAGGACGGCTACAAAACGCTGAAAGTAACCTGTGCGGCTTATGAGTCGGCTCAGCGCGGCCTGCCGGTGAAACTTTAGGAATAGCCGCTTTTGGCTTTAAGTAAAAAGAAACCTGCCGGATCGGTTAAATGATCGGCAGGTCTTTGGCCCAAGCCGGGTCGGCCTAGTGGAGGAATACCGCGAGAAGTGCCGGTGCAAGTCCGATCGAGAACAGCGCCGTCAGAATCATCGAGATACTGGAGATGGTACCGGTCAGGGAGCTCAGCTCAAAGGCCTTGGATGTCCCTGTGCCGTGTGCGGCGGTTCCCAGCGATACACCGCGCGCTATTTCGTTGTCAATGCGGAAGAGGCGGAGTACGGTTGGCCCCATCAATGTTCCCAGCACGCCGGTGAGAATTACGAAAACAGCCGTAATGCTCGGGACACCGCCAATGCTTTGCGAGATGCTCATGGCAATCGGTGTCGTCACCGAACGGGGTACCAGGCTGGTCGCCAGTTCCCCGCTTAAATGCAGCCACTTTGCCAGCAGCATCGAGGAGAGCACTGCAATTACTGTACCCGAGAACACGCCCGCCGCAATTTCGGCGGCGTGTTTTTTGAGTACTTTGAAGTTTTTATGGAGTGGGATCGCAAAGGCGATGGTCGCCGGCTGCAGCAGATCTGTAAGCCATTTGCCTCCCGCATTGTAAGATTCATAAGGGATGCCCATCAATAGCAGAAAGAGGATCATCGCCAAGGGTGTTATGATGAGCGGAGAAGCATACATCTTGGTGCTGGAGGCATAAATTCGTTTGGAGATGAGATACACAGCAATGGTGAGACCTAGCAGCAGCAGTCCTGTAATCATCAGCTTTTACGCTCCTTCACTTTATAGATGGCTCCCGTAAGCAGGCCCGAACCGGCCATTACCGCAAATGTGCCGACAAGCACAACCGCCAGCACTTGAAGGCCGTCTGCTTCAAGCAGACTCGAATATTTCATCACTCCGATAGCGGAAGGGATAAAGAACAGCAGCAGCTCGGCAAGCAGCCAAGAGGCACCGACTTCCACCCAGTTCAGGCGGATGACGCCAGATTCCAACAGCAGGAACAAGAGGATCATCCCGATAATGCTTCCGGGAATAGGTATATGAAGTAGTGGAGTCAATGTATTGATAAGCATTGAGAATATTGTAAGTCCGGCTACCTGCAGCAAGCCTAGGGATAACTTTTTCATAAGGCTTCGCTCCTTTCATGATAATGAAAGTTTACATCAATTGTTTTCATAGGTAAAATGAATAGATCGAATAAATGACATTCCTTTTGTCTATGCATGGGAGGCGATAAGCGATGGATATCCGCCAATTACAGTACTTTGTCCAGGCGGCCAGGTTGAACAGCTTTTCCAGAGCGGCGGAGTCGCTCTATATCTCACAGCCCACGATCAGCAAAATGATCCGCAACCTCGAGAATGAGCTGGGTGCGGACCTCTTTTACCGTGAAGGCAAAAGCATAAGGCTGACAGATGCAGGGGAGATTCTGCTCTCCAAGGCGCAAAATATAGTGGAGTCGTTCGCCAGCCTCTCCTCCGAGCTGGACAGCCTGCGCAACCTAAAGCGCGGGCATATCCGCATCGGCCTGCCGCCCATGGTGGGCGCCAGCTTCTTTCCGGCCGTCATCGGAGAATTTCACCGGCGGTATCCCGAGGTTACCATCCGGCTGCATGAGGACGGAGCCAAGAAAGTGGAGGATGATGTGGAAACGGGGCTGCTTGATATCGGGGCGATTGTGCTACCCGTGGATACGGCAAAGTTTCATTGCTTTACTTTTGTAGAGGAGAAACTGGAGCTTCTAGTGCCGATAGGACACCGGCTGACCGGTACTGACAGTGTTCCTCTGAAAGAACTGGCGGAGGAGGAGTTTGTGCTGTTTCGCGAGGATTTTGCCCTGCATGACCGGATCATAACAGAATGCGTAAAAGCCGGATTTCAGCCCAGAGTTGTATATGAGAGTTCACAGTGGGACCTGATTAGCCGGATGGTGGCTGCCGGGATGGGCATCGCACTGCTGCCGGAGACCATCTGCCGTGACATGGACCGGTCCAGAATTTCTGTGATTCCTTTAACAGAGCCTGTTATTCCCTGGCAGCTGGGGATGATCTGGCGCAGAGACCGGTATTTGTCCTTTGCCGCCCGGGAATGGATAACTTTTGCCATGGGAGTCCTTGGCCAGCGTTACAGTCCTCCGGGAATGTCTATTCAGAGGAATGAATGAAAATTTACCAATGTAATATGTTCGACATATTTTTCTTTTTTTTCAAAATATGTTTTTTGGCATCATGAATTATGATAAGGTAGAAGTTGATAGAGAGCAGGTGACTGATCGTGAACTTATACCAGGCTTCCCACGAGGATCATAGAAGAGATTACAGAGAAGACGAGTTATTTTTAACTATAGAGAGCCTTAGAAGTCAATTGCTGGAGGTGGCGCAGGAGCGCAGTCTGAGCGACCATACGGTCGTTGAGCTCAGCCAGCGTCTGGACGGCTACATTGTAATGGCTCAGAAGCAAATGATGGAAGGCCTGCGCAGCCGCAATAATGCAGCTTCCGCTTTCGGCAAAGTTACCAAGAGCCAAAGGGTAAGAAGCAAGGCGGCATTGCAGCAGTAGTTCCGCCCGGCTTCTAACAACCGGATAGGTGCTGACAGAAGAGCCTGCTGCTTTTCTTCTTAAATTGTTGGAACAGTAATTTCATAAATAATCAGCTGCCCGCTGATAGGAAAGGTCCCGCGTTGCGGGGCCATTTTGTTATGGCTTTAGCCAGTTGAGTGCGTGAAACGCGCGAAACAAAAAACCACCCGCTATGCGGGTGGAGGGAACGAGGG